>QWHC01000002.1 GCA_021404685.1 Chloroflexi bacterium CFX4
TGCGCGGTCAGCAGCACGACCGCCATATGGCGGTGCGCTGTTTTCAAGCGGGAAGTGACTTCCAAGCCGTTCAAGGTCGGCAAGTTAATATCCAGCAGTACCACATCGGGCTGCAAGTCATGGGCAAGGCGCAGCGCATCCTCACCGTTGCCGGCTTCCGCCAGAACGATCATATCGGCTTCCAACTCAAGCAGTTTCCGCAAACCGCCGCGCATAAGGGGATGGTCATCTACAACCAGTAGCGCGATTTTACGGTCTGGCGCAACCGTCTGCTTGTCCTCCATCGAAATCCCTTTACAAACTTCACAACACAGGTGTGCCGCCTGATGCAAGTATACCTTACTTCAGCATGAAGCGGATCAGCAGGCACATAATAAATTTAGCACGATGTTTGCCTTCGCACAGGCGCGCCCTTGCCAAGCCCTTAAAAGGGCTATACCTCTTGCCCTGAAAGGCGTACTGCGCTATGATAGCGCCTATGAGCAAGGTGCTTGTGCCATATCAACCTGCAAAAGAGGCATTCCCATGCGCGAACTGACCTGCGCCAACTGCGGCGGCAGCATTCAGGTAGAAAATCAGTTTATCCGTGCCGTCACCTGCCGCTTTTGCGGCGCAGGCTACCTTGTGCGTGGTGATGACACGCTCGATCCGAGCGGGCAATCCGCACGCCTTGCCGATTACCCATCACGCTTGCAAGTTGGGATGCGCGGCGTGATCCGTGGGCGCGCCTTCACGGTGCTAGGGCGCATTCGCTACGCTTACGACGCCGGCTTCTGGGAAGAATGGCAGATCGCGTGGGAAGATGGCGCACCGCCGGACTGGCTGGAAGAAGATGAAGGCTACTGGACGCTCTATCGGCGTGAGCGTGTGAAAAGTGCACTGCCCGCCTTTGAGCAAGTGCGTGTTGGCAGCACCCTTCCCGTCAACAATTATCGCGTCTATGTGACTGAGAAACGCACTGCACGGGTGGCAGGCAGCGAAGGGCAGTTTTCCTCCGTCTTCCCACTGACAGGCACTTTCGGTTATTTTCAGGGCGGTGCGGATAACCACACCGTCAGCGTAAATTATTGGCAAGATGAGATCGAGCTATCCATAGGCGATGAGCTGGATCACAGCGAAATCAGAATCGGATAAATGCCATGAGCGTTCAACCACTCCAAACGTCTGTAGGCAGCGGCGGCGCGGCACCTGCCAAGCTACCTGTCCTAAAGGCGATCACCTGTCCAAAGTGTGGCGCATCGCTCTCGCAATTTATGCCGACCGCACAAACGTTGGTCTGCCCTAGCTGCCGCAGCCATGTGGCGCTTGGCGCGGAAGAACTCAGCATTCTTGGCGCGGGACGCCAATTGCCGCCACCACCCGCACCAATCCAGCTTGGGCAGCGCCTCAAACTGCCTGACGGCACGTTTTTTGTGCTAGGGCGCGTGCTTTACGAAGGGCGCGACGATGAAGACACTTGGCGCTGGACGGAATGGCTGCTTGGCTCAGCCGATGGGCGCTTATTCTGGCTGTCTTACGATAAAGAAGCGGGCTTTGTGCTGTTTCGCAAAATGCGCCTGCGCGAACCTGTTCAGCAGCGCTTCATCCCGTTAGGGGATGGGCAAAAAGCGCCGATCAACGAACGCTATCCGGCAAATATTATCGGTGCAGAGGGCGAACTGACCTTCCGCGCCAAAGCCGGCGATAAGCTGGCTATGGTCGAGGGCGCGGCGCACGGCAAGAAATACAGCGTGCAGCAAACGTCGTCCGAAATTGAGGCATACGAAGGCACACCCATCAGCGGCAAGGCGATTGCCGAAGCACTCGGCGATGCAACGTGGGCAAAACGCCTTGAGGCACAGGAAGGGCGCGCCGCGCTCTTTTCTTCGATTGGACTGTTTGCCTTCGTCTTCGCCGCGATTGCGCTGGTGATGTTTGTGGTCACCAATAGCAGCGGCGACCTGCTTACCAAGCAAGTGTTGAACCTAAGCACCGCGCAGCGTGAGGCGCGTTTTCCAATCAACTTGGAAGCGAACGGCAGACCCATTCAGGTGAAGCTGTGGCTGCAAAGCGGCATTCCGGTGAATACTTATGCCGAAGTGGAAGTCAATGTCACCGCGCCCAACGAGATTGAGACGTTCATCTTTGAAAAAGAGTTTTACTACGAAACAGGGCGCGATGAGGACGGACCATGGACAGAGCGTGATTACTTTGGCGATGCTGCCTTCACAGTCGCGCTGAGCGGCGAACATAATATTGAGCTGATGCTAGGCGAGGCATCACCTTCTGTATCGAACATCACCGTTGAAGTCAGCCTCTATCGCAACGTGATTCTACCCGTGCCGTTCTTGATCTATGCGGCAATTGCAGGCACTGGCGGCTTTCTATTGGTCATCATAGGCGCAGCCCAAAAGAGCAAATAGGAGAAGAGGACTGATGAGAACATTCACTGTGGTCATTGCTGTGGTCGTCTTGGCAGCTACGCTTGGTTTAACCGTCTATGCTGCCTATAGCGGTTTTGGCGTGGCACGTGCCGGCGCGATCTCGGTGCGCTCAGGCAGCGTCGGCGGTGTCGGTGTGATTGGCGGCGGTCCCGGCAGTGGCAAGTGAGGCTTACGAAGCCGCTCCAATAACATCTGAGCCAGAGGCAGCCGCCAGCGTAACGCCAAGCCAGCGCGCCACCTTGTTGGCTGCCGTCCTGATCATCTCCATTTGTGCGCTTACCTACGAACTGATTGTGGCAACGCTCAGCAGCTACCTGCTGGGCGATAGCGTTACGCAATTTTCGATCACCATTGGTTTCTTTCTGTTTGCGATGGGCTTGGGCGCGCTGCTCTCGCGGCAAATCCGCGGGCATGAGCCACGTTGGTTTGTGGTGGTGGAACTGCTGACGGGGTTGTTCGGCGGCATTTCGGCGGCACTGCTTTATGGCGCGTATACGACGCTCAACGCCTACTACTATCCGATCATGATCGGCTTGATCCTTGCCGTTGGCATCTGCATCGGGCTGGAAATTCCGCTGCTGATGCGAATTGTGGCAAGCCGTGCTGATCTGAGCAAAGCGCTTGCCGATGTGCTTTCGGTAGACTACATCGGCGCGCTGATTGCCTCACTCTCCTTTCCGCTGATCTTGTTGCCGCTTTTTGGCGTTACGCAAACTGCCTTCTGGATGGGCTTGTTCAATATCGGCGTGGCGGCGGTCTGTTTGCACATTTTCAGGGCGCGCATCAAGCGCGGGTGGCGGTTGCGGTTGTGGCTTAGCACGGCGGGCATCGGTGGGCTGATGTTGGCAGGCGGCATCCTCTCGGTGGATATTGTGCGTCTGTTCGAGAGCCAGCTTTATGAGGATGTGATCATCTACCGCGAGCAATCCACTTATCAGCGCATTGTGATCACGCGCAGCGGCGAAGATGTGCGCCTGTTCCTCGATGGAAATTTGCAGTTCAGCAGCCGTGATGAACACCGCTATCACGAGATGTTGGTGCATCCTGCCCTGATGGCTGCGCGCAGCCGCGAGACGGTTGTGATCTTGGGCGGCGGCGATGGCTTGGTTGCCCGTGAAGTGCTGAAACATGCTGACGTGCAGCGCGTGATCGTGGTTGATCTTGATCCCGCTATCACCAACCTTGCCCAGACGTTTCCCGTTTTGCGCGCCATGAATGGCGATGCCTTTGCCGATCCGCGTATTGAGATCATCAATACAGATGCCTACGAATTCATTGAGCGCAGCAGCGATGTTTACCCTGTCGTGATTATTGATCTGCCCGATCCGAATAATGAGAATTTGAGTAAACTTTACAGCCAACAGTTCTACCGTCTATTGCTGCGGCGGCTCTCGCCGGACGGCGCCTTCATCACACAGGCAACCTCGCCCTACTTTGCGCGTGAAGCGTTTTGGTGCATCGCCAACACAATCCAATCGGCGGGCTTTCAGGTGCTGCCGCTGCGCGCCCACGTACCTTCTTTTGGAGAATGGGGTTTTATCTTGGGAACGCCGCGTGTTCCGCCTGTGCTGCGCCTGCCCGAAGGGATGCCGCTGCGCTATTTAACGCCGGCAGTGCTGGAAGGCGGGCGCATTTTTGATCCTGATATGGCAGAAGTGCCAACAGCGGTCAATACGCTCGATAATCCTGTCCTGCCACGCTACTACAGCCGTGCTTGGCAGCAGTGGAACTAATGCGGTAAAACTCAAAGCATATTCGGCAGCCTATCTGCTAAAGTTTGGCTAAAGCACACCAAAGACTAGGAACAAGGATTAACGTCACGTGGCTATCGCACAACTGATCCCTTCACTTGAACCGCGCCTGCGCGAACTGTTTGACCAGCACAACGAACGTGCGGCAAACATTGACTGGGCATATAGCGACTATGTGCCGCTGGATGAATTCCAGCGCGATCCACAGTCCATTCCACGCCTTTCGCCGACCATTCTGAGCGCCATTGAGTTGGCAGTTTTCACAGAGGTGAACTTACCATGGTTCACGACGGCACTGCACGCCATCTTCAAAGGCTCGTGGAGCGTGCTGCTGGATTTTGTGCATACATGGACAAGTGAAGAAGACGCCCACTCCGTGCTGCTGGAGACCTATTTGTTCGTTGGGCGCAACGGCGATCCACGCGCACGTGCCGCGCTGCGTAAGCAGGTTATCCGCACCGGGCTGATGTCCGCCGATTTGCTCTACGATCCACTCCAAGCCCTGGTCTATACCTCGATCCAAGAGCGCGCTACCCAGATTTACTACCTGAATGTGGCACAGGCAGCCGAAAAAGAAGACCCACATTTGGCGCGCCTGCTGCGCCGCTTGGCAAAAGACGAGACGCTCCATTACACCTTCTACCGCGACGCGGTGAAACTGCACCTTGAGGCGGATCCCAATTGCGTCTATCCGGTGGCAGATGTGCTGCTCAAATTCGAGATGCCCGGACGTGGTTCGCCCGGCTACCAAGAACGTGCCGATCTGGTGCGCCTTGCCAACATCTACGGACCAGAGCAGTTCTATTCACAGGTGATTGATGTGGTGCTGAAATATTGGCGTGTGGCAGAACTGCACCCAACCTACGCCGAAGCACGCGAAGCGCAGCAGCAGATCGTCAAGCAGCACACACGGCTTGGCAAAATTGCGGCGCAGCTTGCCGCTCGCCGCGAACGTCAGGCGCAGCAAGAAGCCTCACAAGACTAACCACCGCACACGGGCAGGCACATCTCACGCCTGCCCTACCATTCATTTGTGGCATAGCCACCAGAAACGCTACAATACCACCTTACCTAATCCGTGCTGTATTGTAATTTTGGGATGCTTGCCCATGCCTGAGCCTGCCCTGCTAGATACACGCCGCCGCCCACTGCGCGACTTGCGGATTTCCATCACCGACCGCTGCAATTTCCGCTGCACCTATTGTATGCCCGCCGAAGTGTTTGGTGAGAGCTACCAGTTTTTGCCTAAGGCGCAGATGCTCACCTTTGAGGAAATTGCGCGCCTAACGCGCATTATGGTTAGGTTGGGCGCGCTGAAGGTGCGCCTGACCGGCGGTGAGCCGTTGGTGCGCCAAAACCTTGATGAATTGGTGCGCCAACTGGCTGCCATTGAAGGCGCGCACGACCTTGCCCTAACCACCAACGGCGTTTTGCTGCCGCGCTATGCACAGGCACTTAAAGAAGCAGGGCTGGCGCGTGTGACGATCAGCCTTGATAGCCTTGATAACACCGTCTTTCGGCAGATGAACGGCGGCAAGGCAAATGTCTCTGAGGTCATAGCAGGCATTCAGGCAGCCGAAGCGGCAGGCTTAACGCCTATCAAGATCAACTGCGTGGTGCAGCGCGGCGTCAACGATCACACCCTTGTGGATTTGGCGCGCTGGTGCAAGGATCGCGGCTATATTGTGCGCTTCATTGAGTATATGGACGTCGGCACGCGCAACGGTTGGCGCATGGATCATGTCGTGCCTGCCAAAGAGATTGCTGCGCGCATTCACGCCGCGCTGCCGCTGGAAAAGGTGGCACGCAACTATGATAGCGAGACGGCGCTGCGCTTTCGCTATAGCGATGGCGGCGGCGAGATCGGCATCATCGCCTCTGTAACGCTGCCCTTCTGCGGCGATTGTTCGCGCCTTCGCCTCTCGACAGATGGACACATTTACACATGCCTATTCGCGGTAGAAGGCACTGACCTTAAAACGCCTTTGCGCGGCGGCGCAAGCGATGACGAGATCGCGGCGATTATACGCGGCACGTGGGAACACCGCGCAGATCGCTACTCGGAGCTACGCAGCGCGGAAGGCAGCCACAGCCGCAAGATCGAAATGTACTATATCGGAGGCTAAGTTGAAGCAGGTTGCCCTTGTCACTTTTGTAAAGCGTCCGCTGTTGGTGGAGAGCGAACGGCGTGTGATTGAGCCGTTGTTTCGGCGCGGCGTGCGCGTCTCGATCTGCGTGTGGGATGATCCTGCTGTGGATTGGCAGGCTTTCGATGCTGTGATCTTGCGCGGCACTTGGGACTATCACCACAAAAGCGCTGCCTTTCGGGCATGGCTGGCGCGCCTGGAGGCGCAAAGCGTCCGTGTGTTCAACCCTGCGCCGATCATCGCTTGGAACATGGATAAGCACTATCTGCGCGATCTGGCAGGCGAAGGTGTGAACATCGTGCCGACGCTTTGGCTGGCACAGGGCGCGGTGGCAGACCTCGCCACTCTCCTTGACGAACAAGGCTGGCAGCACGCAGTCGTGAAACCGAACATCAGTGGCGGCGCCGATAATACATGGTTGGTTGGGCGCGCAGAGGCAGCCGCACACATGGAGCGTTTCCAAACAAACCTAGCCAGCTTGCCAAGCGGCATTATGGTGCAGCAGTTTATGCCATTGGTGCAAAGCTACGGCGAGTGGTCGTTTATCTTCTTCAACGGCATTTACAGCCACGCCGTGCTAAAGCGCCCTGCCGCAGAGAGCATCTATGTGCAGTCACATTTGGGCGGCAGCTTTGAACGGCGCGAACCGCCACCCAGCCTCATCAGCCATGCCACTGCGATCATGCGCGCGGCAGCGCGCTGCACAGGCGCACGCCAGCCCTTCCTATATGCGCGTGTGGATGCGCTTGATACCTTCGACGAATTGATCCTGATGGAACTGGAAATCTTTGAGCCATATCTGTTCTTAGAGGCAGATGCCTATGCGCCTGAGCGCTTTGCGGATGCTATCAGGGATGCGTTAGAATGAACACTGCGCTAAACACGATAAGGAGCGTGCGCTGATGTGTTCAGGGATTGTTGGCGTGCTCATTGCCGGCGTGCTTGCCCTTGGGCTATGGCTTGTGCCGCAACCGATGACATTTGAAGATATTCTGCCAGAAATATCCGAAGAAACGCAGTTGCCAAGCGTTGATCCTGCCTTGCTCACCCTTTATGCAGACCTCTCTGAGGGCAAGACCGAAGACGGCATGTATTTCATCGGTGCTGCGGATGCACCTGCAACGCTTGTACAGTTTAGCAGCCTGAGCTGCCCGCCCTGCTGGACGTACACGCGCAATTACATCCACCAAATCACCGATTTGATGCGTGAGGACAAGGTGCGCGTCGTGTTTATGCCGCTGCCACAGTATGGATCGTTCAATAGCACTGGCGCAGCACGCGGCGCAATCTGTGCTGGTGAGCAAGCCCGCTTCTTCGATATGGCAGATGTTCTGTTTAGTTGGGCGGCAGAGCTTCAGGAGCGCCTCAACGACGATACGACGCTGCTTGGCGCTGCCGATTTGCTCAACCTCGACAAAGATACCTTCACAGCCTGCCTTGCCAGCAATCTGCCGGATGCTGTGTTGGCTGCCGCAGCCCGTGAGGCAGAAGCGCGCCGTATTAATGCGACGCCCAGCGTCTTCCTGAACGATGTACAAATCTTCCCGCAGCGCGCTGGTGGGCTAGCTGGCATGTCATCTTTGGAGGAACTGCGCGCTCTGATTGAAGTGGCACAGATGCGCTAAACAACGTTAGGAGGCTGATCCGATGCGGAACTTCACTTGCCCTGCGTGTGGCAAACGCCTGACGCTGGACTTTGCGACGGGCAAAGTGTACTGCCAAGCCTGCGGCTATGTGCGCCCGGACGAGATCAGCCAACTGGATGCCACACGCCAACAGATCGCCTCACGCGGCAAGCGCCAACATGTGCCGCTCACCTACAAAGGCGAGGTGATGCCGAGCGCCTATGCCGCCTTTCGCACCGGTCACGACTTGCTGCATCAGGGCGATTCGCAAGGCGCTTTCCGTGCTTTTGTGCGCGCCAGCGAATATCAGCCCGATTTCACCGACGCGCACTTTTGGGCAGCCAAGACTGCCTCAGCGCCTGCCGACCAACGCGAACACCTTGAGCATGTCCTTGCACACGACCCAACGCACGGTGAGGCTATCCGCCTGATGATGGTGTTGAACCAACGCCTAACGCCGCAGCAAGCAGAGCAGGCACGCGGCGATCAGCAACCAAGCGTGCAACACGCACCAGAGGCGGCAGCGCGCATTCGCGCCTTGTTGTGTCCCATCTGCGGCGGACATCTAACGCTGAATGAGCATCTAGCGCGTGTGGAATGCCGTTTTTGCGGTCACAGCGCGCCTTATGACGAACAGAAGCGCAGCAGTGGCGATTTGCTCAGCATGGCGCTCATCGAGCGCAAGGCGCAGCCGCGCCGTTGGAATGTTGGCGCACGCTTGGTTGTTTGCCAGCAGTGCGGCGCGGAGCATACCTTACCCGCCACCAAACTTTCGGCACGCTGCCGTTTTTGCGGCTCGGCAAATGTGCTGCTTGGCGATGCTTTGCGCTCTTTTGTGCAGCCGGACGCTATTCTGCCCTTTCGCAGCACGCCAGAGGCAGCCCGCACCGCTGTGGAGCAGGCGTTGAAACGTCCCGCGCAGCGCCTTGCCAATCTGTTCAACACCAACCGCATTACCAGCGCGGCACTGGAAGGCGTCTACATTCCCTACTGGCTCTTTGATGTGGTGGTGGACGTGACTCAAACACGCAGTGGGTTTCGCGGTGGGCATGCCTTCACCGATAACATGACTTGGCAAGACATCGCCAGCAATGTGGCTATTCCGGCTGTAAAATCGCCGCCGCCGCGCTTTTTGGCAGCCTTGCCGCCCTTTGCCATGCGTGATGTGGTCGCCTATGCGCCGGAATGGTTAGCAAAACATCCAGCGGAACTTTATACGTTGGAGTTTGATAAAGCCTCGCTGGATGCACGCACTGTTGTGGCAGAGATGATGCGCCGCAAACATCAGCGTGAGGTGACTATCCAAACACGCGATGAACGCGGCGTGGAACGCCCTGAAACCACACGCACCACCACGCGCATTGCCAGCATGATTTTTTCATTGGTGCTGTTGCCCGTGTGGATTGCCACGCTCACCGAAGTGGATGGCGACGTGCGCCTAGCGCTGGTCAACGATCAATCGGGCAAAGTCGTCTTTGGCGAAACGCACCGCCAGCCGCACCCCTAGCTTTCTTACGAAACGTTAGCGCTGTTCTTGTCTGTTTCCTACACAAATCGCGTATACCTATAGTTAGGTCAAAGCGCTGAGGCTTGTCGGTGCAGGCACACAAACAGCGCCCACTAGATAAGATATGCCCACTTGCCTCAGCCTTACACTAAATCGTTAAGGAGTGGAGGTACATCACCATGTCTCTGATGCGTCGTGATTACAATCCTTTTGAGGAGATGGATCGGATGATGGATCGGATGCGCTCCATGATGAACGCGCTGATGCCCATCACGTGGGAGACGCCGCGCACCAATGATGCTAGCCCGCTTGCCGTGGATGTCTCCAGTGATGAACACACCATCACCGTCCGAACGGCATTGCCCGGCTTCAAGCTGGATGAGATTGACGTAAATGTGCAAGGCAATCTGCTCACCATCACCGCCGAGACCAAAGCAGAGCGCGAGGATAAGCAGGCGAATTGGCACATTCGCGAAATGCGCTATGGCAAGTTTGCGCGCACTGTGGCGTTGCCGGAAGAAGTTGCCACTGATAAGGCAAACGCAACGCTTGAAGATGGTATCTTGACGGTCAAGCTGCCCAAGCAGAAGCCAAGCCCGATCCAGAAGATCGCCGTCACCATGAAGAACCTGCTCGGCGGCGGCAAGAAAAGCGAATAACGCACCACACACAAGGGTCGCTTGGCGACCCTTGTTTTTTCCCGCTGCTAGAGCGTATCGGTTGGGTCAACATCCACGACCCAATGCGTGGCAGGGTCGCCGACCAAGCGCGCTGGTTCGGTGGTGCGCGCCAGGATGTGCCAATAGTAGATGCCGTCCAGCTTGCCAAAGTGCGCTGTGGTCGGTCCGATCAGGCGTGTGGCGCTCAAATCCTCTGCTGCAATGTGGGCGCGCAGGGCTGCCGCTGCCGCTTCTGCCTCGCGCTGCGCCTGAGCATGGCTAGGCGCGCTGAATAACAAGCGCACTAAACGCTTATAGGGTGGATAATCCAGCAGGCGGCGGTAGTCTAGCTCGCGGGCGTAGAACGTCTCGTAGTCGTGGTGCGCTGCCGCCTGAATGGCGTAATGATCGGGCTGATAGGTCTGCAAGATGACTTTGCCGCCGCGCCAACCACGTCCGGCGCGCCCGGCAGCTTGCGTCAGCAGTTGGAAGGTGCGCTCAGCGGCGCGGTAATCAGGCAAGCTGAGCGCTGTCTCCGCCAACATCACACCGACCAGCGTCACACGCGGCAGATCGAGTCCCTTCACGATCATCTGTGTGCCGACCAGCACATCTGCCTCGCCAGCGGCAAAGCGCGCCCAGATTGCCTCATGCGCGCCGCGCTTATGCGCCGTATCCCGATCCCAACGCAACACACGCGCTCCCGCAAATTCGCCCTCAACCGCCTCGACCACGCTGGCGGTGCCTGCGCCAAAGAAGCGAATACGGTTGCTATTACAGTGTGGGCAGCGTTTGGGCGGCTCAGCGTGATGCCCGCAATAGTGGCAGATGAGCTGCCCGCTCTCGCCGCGCTTGTGGAAGGTGAGCGGAATATCGCACTCAGGGCAGCGCGCCACATAGCCGCACGCACGGCACAGCACAAAGGTTGCCGCGCCACGCCGATTGAGGAACAAGAGCGCTTGTTCGCCGCGCTCAAGCGTTTCGCGCAGGGCAAGGCGCAGCGCTGTGCTGAACATGCTGCGGTTGCCAACGCGCAGTTCCTCGCGCATATCCACAAGGCTGACGGGCGGCAGCGGCGCGGCGATTGCCGTCTCGGAGTCGCTGCGCGGCACGATCACGCGGCTCGGCAGGTGCAGGTAGGTGAGATCGCCGCGTCGGGCGCGGAAAGTCGTCACCACATCCGGCGTGGCAGAGCCGAGAATCACAACGCCTTTGTGCAGGCGCATCAGGGCGATGGCTGCCTCACGCGCATGATAGTAAGGCGGCGGCAACGGCGGCGATTGTTTGTAGCTATCGTCGTGTTCTTCGTCCAGCACGATCACACCTAAATCGGGCAGCGGTGTGAACAGCGCTGAGCGCGCACCGATCACAATGCGGATTTCGCCGTTGCGCGCACGCCGCCATGTGTCGTACTGTTCGCCGTCAGTCAGGGCGCTGTGAACAACGGCAACCTGCCCTTGAAAGCGTGCGGCAAAACGGCTAACAGTCTGTGCCACCAGCGAGATTTCCGGCACCAACACCAGTGCTTGCCTGCCTTGCGCCAGTGCGTGTTCAATGGCGCACAGGTATATCTCGGTTTTGCCCGCACCGGTCACGCCATGCAGCAGGAACGTGCCACCTTCGGCATCTTGCGCGGCGCGGATCGTTTGCCAGCAGGCGGCTTGTTCGGCGGTGAGCGTTGGTATTGGCTGTGGTGGATAGTGGCGGGCTGCCAACGGATCGCGGTAGCGCGCTTCCTCGCTGATCTCGATCAATTCTTTGGCGGCAAGTTGGCGCAGCGCGTGCAGGCTTGCCCCTGAGTCGCGGGCGAGATCGCTCAGGTCAAGTTCGCCGCCTTGCTCCGCCAGCACCAAGAGCGCTGCTGCCTGCTTGGGGCTGCGCGCCATGCCTTGTGCTATCTCAGGGGCGCGCTCAGGGCTGATCAGCAGGCGTGCCACGCGCACCGTGCGCGCTTCTGCGTCCGGCTCGGGCAGGATCGGCTCGCTGAGCAAGCGCCCGTTGGCAAGCAGCGGGCGAATTGCCTCTCGCCACGAACGGTTTGGCAAAGCGCGGTCAAGCTGTTTGGCGGTCAGCGCGCCGCGTTTGCAGAGCAGGGCGATCACTTGCGCGCTGAGCGTCTCGCCTTCGGGCGGGCATTCACTTTCAGGGTCGGCAAGGCGGTAACGCACGCCGCCGCGCTTGGCAATGCCGGGCGGCAGCATCAGCCACAGGCAGTTGGCAAGCGGGCTGAGGGTATGCTCGGACAGCCAGCGCGCAAAAGCGATCTGGGTTGGCGTAACGACAGGCTCAGCGCTGATGATCTCCTGAATCGGCTTTGGGCGCTGCACAGGGCTTTGATCTTCAAGGGCTAAGACAATGCCTTGTGATAAGCCCGTGCGGAAGCTGACTTGTACCAATTGCCCAACCTGCACAGGCAAATCATCTGGCACGGCGTAGTGAAAGGTGCGCCGCACATTTGCCTGATAAACAGCAAGTTCCGCATAGAGGCTAGGTAAATCGGTTGCCTGTGACATGTTTTAAGTATACCACAGAACAAACGTGCCACAGCTTTCCACAAATTATCTTCCAATCAGATACCACTTTGCGATAAACAATCGCAAAATTCGCTGGTACACTCTAAGCATGGTGGCAGTGTGTGCCGCTCTTCCCTACAGCCGTTCGTGGATAGCAAGAGACAATACCGACCTATGAGCGAGATTCCTAGCACCAAACGCTTAAATGGCTTCCAGGAAGTGGCGCGTCTGTGGGCTTGGTTGCTGCACACACCTTACCAAGTGCCGCAGCGCATATGGCAGGGGCGCTTTTTGGCAGCTAGCCTGCTCTTTGCCATCACGTTCAGCATCTATGCGCTTTTGCTGCCTTTGAGTGAATCATTCAAGCCCTTTGGTGAAAATTACACGTTGTGCTTGGCGCTCAGCATGTGCGGCTTTTTGGTTGCTTACGCCTTGAATCGCCACGGCTACTATAGCGTTGCCACCAACGTCACACTGCTAAACTTCAGCCTGAACACCTTCCTTGCTGCGATCATTGGTGGGTATGAGATGCAGTCGCTGTTCCTGATTTATTTGCTCATCCCCATTTTGCTAAGCAGCGTTTTGGTCAGTTTTGCTCAGGCTGTCATTGTCTACGCGCTTATTATGGCAGGTTTTTGTGGGCTGCTGCTCTCAACATTGGGAGAGCAATCGCTCACACCGCACATCGCGATGATAGTGGGCATTGTGGGCATGATCACGCTGCTGATGATCTATTATCGCAACAATGTTGAGCAAATTCGCCAAAGCAACCTGATCGAGAGCGAAGAACGCTACCGCAGCCTAGTGGAAGTCTGCCCGGATGCGATTGTCGTCGTGGCAGAGGGCAAGTTTGTGTATGTGAATCCGTCTGCCATAACGCTCTTTGGCGCACACAGCGCAGATGATCTGCTTGGCAAATATGCCATTGAGTTTATTGACCCTGCCTATCGGCGCGATGTTTCGGAAAGCCTGCTGCGCCCACGCGATGATCGCCCGTTGGAGCAGCGCATCACCCGTTTAGATGGCGTGGCACGCGCCGTTGAGGTCATTGGTTCTGCCATCCTCTATGAAGGCAAGCGCGCACGGCAATCCGTCATCCGCGATATTACCGAGCGCCAAAGGGCGCACCAACAGGCGATGGAACTGACCCTAGAGCGTGAAAAAATCCGCCTCTTGGAACAGTTCATCAGCGATACCTCACACGATCTTCGCACACCGATCAGCACCTTAAGCACGGTTGCCTATCTTTTTGAGAAGCTGAGCGATAAGATCAGCGAGCAGGCACACCACCACAACGCGCCCGATCAACAGGCATTGGAACGCTCTTTGCAGCAGCTCCGTGAGCGCGCTCAGAGCCTACGCAGCACGGTACAGCGCCTTGCGCGCATTGTGGAAGGCATGTTTGATATGGCACGCCTTGATGGGCTGACCGCGTTTACGCTAACGCGCCTGGATTTGAACAGCGTGGTGAAGCGCACCTTAGAGCCATATCTTGCCGACGCAACACAGCTTGGCTGCACGCTAACGCTCACCCTAAGCAACGACAATCCGCACGCCTTTTTGAACGAGATGGAATTTAGCCGTGTGCTGCAAAACTTGGTTGAAAACGCCCTGCAATACACGCCGAACGGCGGCACAGTGACCATGCGTACTTATGTTGCTAACCAAGAGGCAGTTTTTGAAGTGCGCGACAGTGGAATCGGCATCGCCGTGGACGAACTACCGCACATCTTCGAGCGTTTCTACCGCACCGATAAGGCGCGCTCCACACATACAGGCGGTGCAGGGCTGGGCTTGGCGATCACCAAAAAGATCGTAGAAGCGCATCGTGGGCGCATCACGGTAGCTAGCCAGCCTGATCAAGGCACGACCTTTTGTGTGTATCTACCGCTGGTTGGGCAAGCGCCACTGACTGGGTGAGCGCCGCCAACGCTAACAGCACCGCATCGTAGTTCACGCGCCAACCGACAAAATCTCGCCATGCTTGATCACGGTCAGGCTTCACAGGGACGCCCAGTGCTACGAATTGATCGTAGACTTCGTCAAACTCTGTGCGCTGAATGCTGAAATGAACATATAGCCGATCAGGATGTAGAGCAGCATCACCACTGCTGTCAGGAGCAACGTCAAGGGCGCGTAATTGCCGCGCCGAACAGGATGGCGAGGCGCTGCAAAAACGCATTTTTCCAGCAGGATCACAGCGTTTGCTCACGTTACCTTATGCCCTGCCAACGCAATCAGGCGCGGGCTGCCCTCGCCAAACGGCGCGCCATCATAGTCACCAAATTGCTCAAGGCGCGCCAATCCGCATAGCTCTAAGAGCAGGTCTAGCTCCGACGGGAAAACATAGCGCAGCGTGAGCGGCGCCACGGTGCGGCGCAGCAGGCTATCCGCGCCGATTTCATCGTAAATCCATGTGATGTGCTGAATTTGTGCAGCGCGGTGCAAGGTGCTGACGGATTGCTGCATCACATAATTGCCGCTCTCAGGCTCTACAAACGCACGCTCCAGCGTTACGGCGCTATCGTCTTGTGTGGCGAATGCCTCAGCCGCGTTGGGCAAATCGAAGGCGATCACGCCGTCAGGCGCAAGGCAGGCGGCAAGCCGCGCCAGCACTTGGCGTTGCGTTTGCGGCGTATGGAAGTGCATAAAGGCATTGTAGGGCAGCAAGATCAGCTTGTAGCGCGTTGTGAAGGCATAATCAAGCGCATCGCCTTGAAAGAAGGTCGCAAAGCCGCGCAGATCAGCGCGTCCGCGCAGTTTGCGCTCAGCGCGCTCCAGCATGGCACGCGAGTGATCGAGTCCATGCACCGTATAGCCTTCCGCCGCCAGGTGAAAGGTAACGCGCCCTGTGCCGCAGCCAATATCAAGGATCGGATCGCCGTGATCTTCCGCCAGAGTGCTGTAGAAAGGCAGATCGTCGAGCATCTGCTCATTCTCGGCGTCGTAATAGCGTGCGATGGTGTTGTAGAAGGCGGCGGAATGTCCGAGCGGCTGGCTCATGCGTCTTGCTCCAAATAGCCGTGCGGATGGGTGCGGTGCCACGCCCACGCTGAGGCGATAATGTCGTGCAGCGCTGGGTAGCGCGGCTGCCAGCCGAGTTCGTCGTTGATTTTCTCCGCAGAGGCAACTAAGGTTGGGCTATCGCCGGGGCGCCGCGCCGACTCAACGGCGGGAATCGGGTGACCCGTCACTTCACGCGCCGCCTGAATCACCTCGCGCACACTGTAGCCCTGCCCGTTACCGATGTTATAGGTCATGGCGAGGCGATCATCAATGGCAGCCACTGCCAAAACGTGCGCGCTGGCAAGGTCTTCCACATGCACATAATCGCGGATGCAAGTGCCATCGTGCGTTGGGTAATCCGTGCCGAAAATGCCGATGTGTTGGCGCTGACCAAGCGGCACTTGCAGCGTAAGCGGAATCAGGTGCGTCTCAGGTTGGTGTGCTTCGCCGCGCACGGCACGCTCATGCTCATCCAGCGATGCGCCGCACGCATTAAAGTAGCGCAGCACGCAGTAGCGCAAGCCTTCCCGCTGGTGATACCAACGGATCATCTGCTCGATCATGAGCTTTGTCTCGCCGTAAACGTTAGCGGGCGCGTAGGGATCATCTTCGTTGAGCGCGGCGTTCTTGCTGGCATAGACTGCCGCTGTTGACGAAAAGACGAGGCGCTTCACGTTATGCGCGATCATCGCATCGAGCAGGGTTTGGCTGTAGGTAACGTTGTTGCGGAAATACAAGCCGGGCTTCTGCATACTCTCGCCCGCCTCAATGAGCGCGGCAAAGTGCGCCACGGCGTCGAAGCCGCCCATTTGGAAAAGCGTATCCAGTGCGGCGCGGTCGCGCAGGTCGCCCTGCACAAAGGCAGCCTCCAGCGGCACGGCAGCGCGATAGCCACGCGAGAGGTTATCGAACACCGTGACGCGATGTCCGGCGCGGATGAAGGCGGCGGCTGTTGTCGAGCCGATGTAGCCGGCGCCGCCCGTAACAAGAATGTGCATAAGTGGTCTCTTTTCTGTGTGAAGTGCCTTCTAGTCCAACTGGTCGGCAAAGTAGGCGCCGACTGTGGCACGCACGCTTTCGTACATGGCAAGTTCCACCGCGCTAAGCGTGCTTGGCGGAATATTTTCCCACAGCGGCTGCATGTCTGCCTCATTTTCTAAAAATGCCTGCATCTGTGCAGCGGACAGCCGAATGCGGCTGCCGAGTATCTCTAGGCTGCGGCTGTGAGCATTCGGCGCAAGCTGATCGGCAACAAGGTCACGCCACGCGCACAGATCGGCATCTGGTATGAAGGGCAGCCAAGCCTGCGGCGCAGCGCTTTTCAGCGCGGCGTAGTCCCCTTCGGCAAGGCACAGCCGATCACGCGCATCAAGGTGGCAAAGCAGCATGTGCAGGAAGATATTCCGCATGACAGGCGTTGCCCATTCTCGGTTGAAGTTGGGCAGCAACATCTCCGTAAACCACGCAGCGTCCATCGCCAAATGCGCGGCATAGCCTGCCACAAAGGCGCGCTGTGCTGCATCACTGAGGCTGCCACAGCGCAAAGCAGGGAACATCCGCAGCAGCTTTACGGCAGGCGGCACGTCCAAGGGCGCGTTGTATTCAAAGAAGTGTGTGAAACCACGCGCCAAGCCTGAAGAAACACGCGCATCTGGCGCAATGCTGCCTAGCAAAAAAGCGCCCCATGCCTGAGCCAGCGCTTGGTGAACTGGCTCAGGGAAGGCAGGATCGGCAAGTAACCGATCTGCAAGGGCAATGTGCATGAACGGTGTGGGCATAACTCAACGTGAGAGCAGCAAGACAATAATGGCGACCAATAAAATCAAGATGATCACGCCCATGCCGATAACCAGCAGGCGCGTGTTATCACGTGGCGCGGCGGCAAGCTCTGGCTCCGCCCTGCCGAGCGGTGTCGGCTGGGAACGCCCTGTACCACGCGGCGCGGCGGGAATTTCCGGCCTAGAGGGCATCGGCACGCGCAAGGCGTCCGCCTGAAGGGCTTCCTGCACGCGCTGATCACGGCCAACGGGTGGCTTGGGTTCGGTGCGCTGCAAGATCATGGTCTTGTCGCTATCGGCAGGCATTGCGCTTGGGGCAGGTGCTTTGTGAGCGCTGACTGCCGTGCGGACTGCCTTCGCCATCTCGCCGGCGGTGTGGAAGCGCTGCGCCCGATCCTTAGCGAGCGAGAGGTTCATAATCATCTCAAAGTGTTCGCCCAGATCAGGGCGCAGCCCGCGCAGCAGCGGCGGCTGATCAAAGAGATGCATGTTCATCAGGCGCGCCGTTTTGGTCTCCTCAAAAGGCGCTTTACCGGTTAGCAATTGGAAAAGGATAATGCCTAGCGAGTAGACATCCGTCTCCGCGCTAGGGTCTTCGCCGCGCCACGCCTCCGGCGCCATATAGGTCGGGCTGCCGACGACAGTGCCTGGCGCGGTCAGTTTCGTCTCGCCCAAGCGTCGTGCAATGCCAAAATCGGTGAGGAAGGTGTTGCCATCTTCATCCAGCAGGATGTTGGCAGGCTTCAAATCACGGTGAATGATGCCGCGCAGATGGGCATAGTCCAGCGCAGAAGCGATCTGCTCAATATAGCGCTGCACATCGCTCAGCGGCGTTTCTGTGCCGCGAATGATCTGGCTTAAGTTGCCGCCCGTCTTGAGCGCCATCACCAAAAAGACGTAATCGCCTTCGCGCCCAAAGTCAATGACGGGAATAATATGAGGATGTTCCAACGCGGCGATATTTTCTGCCTCGCGCTGAAAACGGGTGACGAACTGCTCCGTGTCCGATAGCTCGATGTTGAGGACTTTTACAGCGACATCGCGCTGCACGCCAACTTGCCGCGCACGGTAGACGGTACCCATGCCGCCGCCGCCAACCACCGAGACGATCTCGTATTTGCTAACGGTGCGCCCAACCAAAGCGCCTGCATTGTAACTCATGCTTATGCCTTCCCTGACTGCTTGCGCCAACAGTGCATTACGCAACAAAGGCAGGCATAAGCCTGCCCTTGCAGGTGTGGTGCTGCTTATTTGCGCGCTGTGCGTTCACGTTTACTAAACGCTGCTAACTCTGCTTCAAGCGCTTTACGTTTTGCCTCTGAGGCAGCCCGTGCTTCTTTCAGCGCGTGCTGCACATGGCGTTCTGCCCGCTTACGTAAGGTCTTGCCTGAAGAAGGCGTTAGCAGAAAAGCTAACGTTGCGCCCAGCGTTGCACCGAAAAGCAGCCCCAACGCAAAAAGTACCACTCGGCGCATGGCGATCTCCTATCGCAGCCTAAACTGCGCTTCACGCCAACCTACCACACCTTATTATACCACATTCCCGCTCGAAAAATGCCACATAAGCCCACCTTTAGCGCACCAGTGCCATAAAAACGCTATGGAGTTCGCTTGGCGTCAGACCGCCATGATGCCCCAGAAAGATTTGCTCATACTTATCTTTTTCATACCACCACACCGATTCATGTGCGTAAGGCAGGACGACCAGATTGCCCAAGCGCGAACGAAAGACAGGCGAGCAGTTCGCGCCAAAGAAGCCCTGTTCGACTAAATCCGCCGTGCGGTAGACTTCCGCCAAGCCGCTTAAATGCGCCAAGAGCATTTCATAGGCGGCCTGCAGGTGCTGTTCCTTCACGTAGAGGAACATATCACGCGCTGAGCCGGCTGGCACCAACGGCACACCATGCCGATTGGTCTTGAGCAGTGCTTTGAGTTCGGGCAAGGCGTGATTGAGATAGATCGTCGTCCCTGGATCAACCTCGACCTGCCCGTGATCAGCCGTCAGCAAGATGAGCGTATCGCCGTTCGCGTCCAGATTGGCATAGAAAAGGCGCTCCAGCGCTGTGAAGAAAGTATCTATTTCGGCGCGTTGGTGCGGCGTATCGGGACCGTAAACATGCGCGATGGTATCAATCGGCGCGTAGTAGAACATGAAATAGCTGCGCTCTCGGCTGGCGTTCACCGCAACGGAAAGGTTAAGCAAGCCTTCCGAAAGGGTGCGGTATGGCACAATGCGTGCGCCGCTGAACATTGCCTGCCCATAGAGCGAGTGGGCAATTGATTTATCCTGAAAGATGTAGCTTTTCACACCGTGCGCGGCAAGTTCTTCGTAGAAAATTTGGCGCGGCAAGATTGCCTGTGGCGCCACCACATTCCGCAGCGTCTCCGCAGTGTGATCGCCTGCATAGCTGAAGGGCAAGGGTGCGATGATCGCATCTAACATTGGCTCGTAGTAAAACCACTCGTAGACGCCGGTCTCGCCAACGTTTTGCGCGGTATTTATGGTGGTGACGTGCGCTGAGGTGGTGGAAGGGAACTGCACGCTGATCTTGGAGATCACGCCGTTATCGGCAAAGCGTTTGAGGAATGGGTAGGCTTTGTAGTGCTGTTCGAGGAAGCGCCAGCCAAAGCTATCCACAAACAGCAGCACCACCTTCTGATAGCGTTCGGGCAGGTGCGCCAGTGCCTTAGGCGGCAAGCCACCTTCAATGCCCGTCAGGGCGCGGCGCACTGTGTGCGGAATCTGTGCGAAACTGTAGGTGTCGTAGATAGGTTTGGCAAAAGCGGCGTTAAAGCGCGAAGCATCCACCACCTGCAAGGATTCTTCATTGAACACAGCAAAAGCGCTCCTTGTGGGCAGACGAGCAGCATGCCAGCCCGCCTGCCTTGTGCTTGGCTAGGCGCCGCCGTAGAGTTTTTCGCTCATGGGGCGCATTCCGATCAGTAAAACGCGGCTCTTAGGCGGCATCTGCACGGCGAACAAAATCGCCTCTGCCACATCTTCCGCCTCGATCATCTCTTGCAGGGCGGGCATCGCTTCGGTGCGCCCTGTGCCAAAGGCAAAGGTGGTGCGGACGCCGCCGGGTGCAATAATGCTCACCTTAATGCCGTGCGGGCGCAGTTCGCCGTCCAGGGCGGTGGCAAAGCCAACTTGGGCATGTTTGGTGGCGCAGTAGACTGCCTCGTTCGGGAAGCCATTCACGCCCGCTTGTGAAGAAACAACCACCACATTCCCGCTTTTGCGCGCAATCATGCTTGGCACGAAGGCATGGCTAAAGAGGAAGGTGGAGCGCATATTGGTGTTCATCATCCAGTCGTAGTCTTCAATGGTATGCTCAACCAGTGTGGCATAGCGCGCCACGCCGGCATTGTTCACCAAAATATCCACCTGCCCAAAGTCTGCCAAGACCTGATCGCGCACGGCATAGACGGCGGGCGCCTCTGTGGCATCAGCGGGATAGGCTTTGGCGCGCACGCCAAGCGCAGCGCATTCCGCCACAAGTGCAGCCAATTCCTCAGCGTTGCGGGCAGTGGCAGCGATGTTGCAGCCTGCCTTTGCCAAGACCAGCGCAGCAGCCCGCCCAATGCCGCGTGAAGCACCCGTGATAACGGCGGTTTGCCCTTGAATAGAGACTGCCATCCTTAAAAACTCCTCTTGTGTTGATGCGGTAAAGCTAAACGTCGGATTGCTGTTTGGCAAATTCCTGCACAATCAAGCTGAAGACGCGCAAGCCATGCCCTTGCACTTCCACCACCAAGCCTTTTGTCTTCAACTGTGAGAGTACAACGGTATCTTGCGGTGTGCTGCGCCCTGTGGCAAGGCGCTTGAGCGTGCTGCGCTCTCCAAGCGTCAGCGAATCCCAGATGCGCTTACATTCCTTCCACGTCATCTGCTCATTGAGCAGCAACTCGCCCATGCGCTTTGGCTGCGTCGGCTGCTCTTTAAGCGTTTCGAGCAGGTTAAAGGCGGATCGGAGCAAGCCGGGATGCCCGCCGCTGATGTTAATCAGCATATCGCGTGTTTCGCGCCGCAGCGGATAGTTCATGCGCGTTTCAAGGTCTTTCACCATCGCCTCAGAGTCTTTTTGGTCATAGGGTCCGATGGCAAAGCTGTTATCGGCAAACAGTTCGTAGAATTCTTCGACTTCGGCATGGTGTTCAGGCGGGCGTTGGTAGGGCATTGGATAGCGCGTGGTGACGAGGTAAGTGAGCTGATACTTAAAGCGATTCCGCAGGGCGCGCAGGTTACGGAAAAGCTGCGCGTCAAAACGCTCGAAGACGTAGTCGAACTCGTCGAAGCAGAAAGTGATCTTCAGGCGTGTGCCGCGCATGAGTTCGTCAAGCGCAACGGTGAGGTGCCGAAAGGCAAGGTCGCGATTTTGCACAATCGCGTCATAGGTTGCCTCTAGGCGCGGGCGCATATTTTGCAGCAGCGGATGCTCAGCATTGCCAACGAAACTTGCGAGGTTATAGGCGATGCTCTCGTAGGCTGCCCATGTCTCTTGGGCAAGCCAGCCGTTGCATTCCACCAAGACGAAGAAATGCGAAAAAGCGTTATCGTTGAGGTGGTATTGGATAGTGTCGGTACGGGTGAGGTGGAGCATAAAGCGCGATTTACCACAGCTTCCCACGCCAACCAGCGCGCAGCACTCACCACGATTTAGGTTGGTGAGGATGCTTGCCGTCAAAGTCATGCGGTAATCCAACGGATTACGACGGTTTGGTTCACGCACGGGCGGCGCGTAGTAGTTATAGCTGCTCATGGGCTTGGCTCACTCCATCCATAATCACGGTGCGGCAACGGCGAGGGCAAAGGCACGCCGAAAGATCGGACTGTTCACGCTTGACCAAACGCTGGAGAGCGAATCGGCAAGCATTTCGATTAGCTCACCTTGCGAGGCGCGCAGTGCTTCTACGGCAGCATCGGGCTTGGGTGGCGGCGCGTTTTTAGGGCGGCGCCCTTTTTTAGGCGGTGCGGCGGGAATAGTTTCAAGGCGTGCCAGCAGTGCCTGCGCCACCTGAATGGCGGCGAGATAGTTCTCCAACGGCGAGAGCATGTCCAACACTTGGGCAACTTCTGTGCCAAGCAGCTCACGGAAGGCGATCAAATAGTCTTGCAAGCGGCGCACGGCTGCCAGAGCATCCTCCACGCTGGTGCCTTGCTCCATGATGGTGCGAAGGGCGGTCAGTTGCTCCCAAAGCAGCGTGCCGACGTGATAAATGGCAAGTGCCTTCTCGTTCGGATCAACATCTTCGGCAAGGGCAAGGCGCAAGCCTTCGGCAAGGCGCTTAAAACGGGAAACATCCAGCGCATCACAGGCGGCGCGTGCCTCAGCTTGCCATACCTTAAGCCGATCACTGATGGCAACCTGCTCCAGAACATCCTCGCCAAGCATCGAGGCGCGCTCGGCAAGCGCCAGCAGCAAGCGTGCCTCGTTCACAGCGTCCGCAAACCACTTTGCCTCTTTGCGGTGTTCTTTCACGTCCGCCAGCACAACGGCATCCGTCAGGCGGAAAGTTTCGCGGGCAAGGCTTGGCAGCACGTTCAGATCGCCACGCTGCACATAGCGCAGCAATGCCTCAACGCGATCCAGCGTCTGGCTGGCGAACAATCTGCCCGCCCGCACGATGCTCGTTGTCTCGTCCAAGCCGACGGTGTGCGCCAAAACTTGGCGCAGAAAGACCTCCCGCGGGGAAGCGGTTGGCGTGGCGGTGCTTTCTTCTGGTGGCTCAAAAACACGCACCGTCACTGGGAAAACTTGTCCCCACAGGTCGGCTTTTTTCTGGGCTTGGGCAGCATCTTCGGCGGCATGAACGCCGGTGACCATAATCTCGACTTCGTTGGCGTTCAGGTGCAGTTCGCTGATGGTGGTGCTTTGCGTCTGGGAGTGATCTAAGCCATCGGCGACGCGCAAAATGGCAGAGAGCGCCAGCGCATCGCGCCGCAAATCTTCTGCCAGTTCCAAATAGACTGGCTCTGCTTCTGGGCGCACCTTTTTGCGGTGGAAAGAGGTGGTGCAGGCGAGGATGCGCTGCTCATCCTCAGAAAAGCCACGTAAGGGCGTGTTCATTAGAATATCGCGCCCGCGCAAATGGTGGTTGGGCGGGTCAATTTCGTAGGCAATGTTGTGGACGAGTGCGGCAGCCTCTAGCAGTGGGCGCATATTTTGCGGCAGGCGGTGCAGATTGACCGTTGCATCGAAAATCTGCATGGCAAGCGCACCAACATGCCGCGCATGGGCAACATCTACCTGATATTGTTGGCAGAGCGCTTCTAGCCCGACGCGATTATCTACAATTGGTTCAGCGTAGCTTGGTTCGGCGCGTTCAGCGGGTGAATCTTCCTCCACCATGAACAGATCAAGCCCTTTAAGGCGGTATTGCCGCCACAAGTACTGCACTTGGTTCACGCTGAGCTGCGTGCGCTTGGCAGTTTCATTGGCGGTGGCGCCTTCATGCCAGGCAAGAATTGCCACAGCGCGTTGTTTGAGCGCTGGCGTTGCCGAGTCGGCAATTGTTTTCAAACGTTCTTCATCTTCGGGCGGTAGCAGTGTTCGTTGCCCTTTGACCATTTCCGTTTTCACCCCAAATATCAAAATATTGCGGCGCGAGTGAGGGTGCGCCGTCACAAATATGTGGCTACACAGAAACTATAGCAGTTTTTGCCAATTCGCGTAAGTGGGTGGCGTCCTAAATCCGCTTTTCCCTGCGGGCAGGGCTGCGCTGCTGCGCGCTAGGCTATTCCCATCAAATTCACCGTTTTCCCTTGCCGCAATGCCGTTGACTTTGCCCTTAACATATGCTAATATTCATGCACTCAATGGCGCATAAAAACGCCGTGTTTGTGTGTTGGTGGTCGTTAGGAAAGGCTAAGGTAGTCAGTATCAGCAGCGAAGAGTATCGCGTTAATGATCAGATCCGCGGTGTAAGCCGTGTGCGCCTTGTGGTGCAAGGTGAAGGCGGCAAAAGCGAGAATGTGGGTGTCAAAACCTTCCGCGAGGCGATGGAGATCGCCCAAGAGCGCGGTTTGGATTTGGTGGAAGTGGCACCGAACGAAGATCCGCCGGTGTGCCGCGTTATGGATTACAGCAAGTTTTTATACGAGCGCTCCAAGAAAGAACGCGAGGCACGCAAGGCGCAAAAGACCATTGAAGTCAAGGAAATTCAGCTTCAGTTGAAGACGAATGAATACCACTTGGGCTTCAAGGTGAAAGATGCGCGCCGCTGGCTTGGCGAAGGGATGAAAGTGAAAGTGCGCGTCAAATTCATCGGGCGCGAGATCACCTACCCTGAGCTAGGGCGTAAGATGATGGACACCGTGATTGAATCGCTGCAAGATGTGGCACAGATCGAACAACCGCCCAGCATGGAAGGGCGTGCGATGTTGATGGTGCTTGCACCGCTGACCACCAAAGAGAAAAAGAAGCAGTAAGGCACACCTGCCCGCGCACTGCCAACTTGTGAGGATGACCTTTGCACCGCACCTGCGTGCGGTGCTATGCTGTTCAGGGAGTAACGAACGTGGCAAAAAAATATAAGATCAGGACGCACAAAGCCACTGCCAAGCGCTTCCGCGTGACTGGCTCTGGTTTACTGGTGCGTACCAAAGGTGGCAAAAGCCATTTGCGCCGCCGCACTGCCAAGCGCACCAAGCGCCTCTTCAAACGCATGATTACCGTTGCCAAAGCCGATCAGCGTAAAGTGCATCGCCTTGCGCCTTACCTAAGCCGCCACAAGGCGAACCCGCCACGCGGCTAATTTCACGAGGAGTTTTTGTATGTCCCGTACTAAAGGCGGCTATGTGACCCGCCGCAGCCACAAGAAAATTCTCAAGCTGACCAAAGGGCAGCGTGGCAGCAAGCACCTGCTTTTCCGCCGCGCTAACGAGGCGATGATGAAAAGCCTGTGGTATTCCTACCGTGACCGCCGCCAGCGCCGCCGCCAACTGCGCCAACTGTGGATCACGCGCATTAACGCTGCCGCACGTGCCAACGGCATCAAGTACAGCCGCTTCATCCACGCCCTAAAACAGGCGAATGTGGAGCTAGATCGCAAGATTTTGGCTGATATTGCTGCCCGCGATGCTGCCACCTTCAGCGCCATTGTCGGCGCAGTCCAGAGCGCCTAATTTGGCGAGCCAGGGCGCAAAGTTGGGCTGGTGTCTGTTCCGCCGCTGATCACGAGTACGCAGAATCCGCGTGTGAAGCTGGTGCGCGCCTTACAAGCGCACAGCAAAGCACGCCGCACCGAAGGACGTCTCGTCCTTGAAGGTGTGCGCTTGCTCTCGGATGCGCTGGCGGCTGGCGCACAGCCCGACTTTACCCTCTATACCGAGACGTTTGCCCAAAGCCCAACCGCCGCAGACCTCCTTGCGCGTTTGCGCGCCTTGCACGTGCCTTGTTTGCCCATCGCGCCAGAGGTGATGGCGCACGCCGCCGAAACGCAGACTCCACAAGGCATCCTTGCCGTCCTACCGCTGCCTGCGCTGCCTTTTCCAAGCCACCCAACCTTACTGCTCGCCCTGGACGGCGTTGCCGATGCGGGCAATCTTGGCACGCTGCTACGCAGTGCCGCCGCCGTTGGTGTGGATGGCGTGCTGCTGCTGCCCAACTGCGTTGATCCATTTAACCCGAAGGCGCTGCGCGCAGGCATGGGCGCCCATTTCCGCGTGCCGCTTCACAGCAGCACATGGCAGCAGGTTGGGCAAGCTTTCCCTAACTTGCCCTTCTACCTTGCGGCGGCGGATGGCAGTTCGCCCTACTACGCCGTAGATTGGCGGCAGCCTGCCGCGCTGATCATTGGTGGTGAGGCACACGGCGCAACACCTGCCGCACACCAACACGCCACACAGCGAGTCGCTATCCCAATGGCAAACAATTTTGAGTCGCTAAATGCCGCTGCCGCCGCTGCGGTAATCCTCTTTGAGGCGCGCCGCCAACGTGCGCTATACTCTGCCTAAACGCTTGCCCACATACTCGGAGAAAACACCGCATGGAAATCCGCGCCATCACCTATTTTTGCACCCTGAACACACCTGAAACAACGCTGCCGCGTGTAGGCGCCTTCCTTGCCGAAGCTGACCGTGCTTTTCAAGCAGCGGATGTGCGCGTGCAGTCACGCCGCGTTGCTGGTGGCGCGCTCAATACGCTTGGCGTCACCCCTGCCGATTTGCCGTTGTTTGCCGCACGCTTGCGCCAAAGCTGCGATGCAGTAGGCATCCGCTATGCGGCGCTTGGCGTGCTTTCGGCTGGCGATGATCCTGCTTACCTGAGCGCTCTGGTGGATGTTTTCGGCGGGCAGGGTATTTTTGCCAGCGCAGAGATCGCCAGCTACGCGCACGGCATTAATCTGGCATGGCTGGGCGAGGTGGCAGCGGCAAAGGTACGCTTCAGCCGCCTAGCGCCTGACGGCGGAACAAACCTTTACTTCTGCGGCAGTGCCAATGTGCCAAGCGGCACACCCTTCTTCCCGGCTGCCTATCACGATGGTGGCGCAGAGCGTTTTGCACTCGCCATCGAGGCTGCCGATTTGGCTTATATGGCTTTTCGCGGCGCGGGGACGCCTGATCAGGCGCGGCGACGCTTGATCGCGTTTGTGGAGCGTGCAGCGGCGCAGCTTGTGCCAATCGCAGAACAACTTGCCGCCGCGCATGGCGTCGCCTTTGGCGGGCTGGATTTCTCGTTTGCACCTTATCCGGGCGAGCAGAGCAGCCTTGCCGCTGCGATGGAGCATCTCGGTGTGCAGGTGGGCGGTGCAGGCGCGTTGGCAGCCGCGGCGCTCATCATGAACGCGGTTGAGGCGGCAGATTTTCCGCGCTGTGGTTTCAGCGGCTTGATGTTGCCCGTTCTGGAAGATACACGGCTGGGTGAGCGTGCAGCGGAAGGTGCGCTCAGCGTGAACGATCTGCTGCTCTACAGCGCGGTGTGCGGCACGGGCTTAGATTGCATCCCGTTAGCGGGCGATGTGCCAACCGAGACGTTAGCCGCCATTTTGCTGGATGTGGCAAGCCTTGCGCTGCGCCTTGATAAGCCGCTCACGGCGCGCCTGATGCCGCTGCCCAATAAGCAAGTGGGCGATCCAACGGACTTCACCTTTGAATATTTTGTGCCTTCCCGCGTGATGGCAGTGCGCGGCAGCCTGGCAAGCGGCGCGTTCGGCAGCGGCAACACCTTCACTGTGCAGCCGCGCTAAAAAATGCCCAGCACAATCCACAGAATGTAGTAATAGCCGATCACGCCGCCGATCAGCAGCGTATCGAAGCGGTCAAGCGCGCCGCCGTGACCCGGCAGGATGCCGCTAAAATCCTTGATCTGGGCAGTGCGCTTGAAAGCGGACATGCCCAGATCACCGAGCGGCGAAAACACACCGACCAAGGCGCCGATGATCACGCCATCGGCAAGGCGCACAGTCGGCGCAAAGAGCAGCGCCAAAAGCGCACCGCTGACCACGGCGAACAGCACGCCGCCAAAGTAGCCTTCCCACGTCTTGTTCGGCGAAAGGCTTGGCGCAAGTTTGTGTTTACCGAGCAAGCTGCCCACAAAATAAGCGCCAACATCGCCAATGCCAATGCTGACCACTACCAAAGTGACCCATTGTTCGCCGTTTTCCAATTGGCGCAGCGCCAGCAAGTGCATTCCCAAGCCGCCGATGTACAAGGCAGCCGCCACATTCAGGCTGAAGCGCAACGCAGCATTGCCATCCGCGCCGTAGCGGAAGACCATCACCACCAAGTTGAGCAGCAGCAGCAGGCTGAGCAATGGCAAGAGCAAGTGTGTGAGCCGAAAAACCTGTAGGCTGAGCAGTGCTAAAATGCCGCTGATCACCAACGGTGCGTTCAGGCGAACCTCACCGCGTAAGGTGTGCGCTGCAAATTCACCGCCGCAGATGGCAAGCGCAAGCATCAGCGCGGCTGTGTAAAGCGTGCCACCAAGCCACATCAGCCCAATGGCAATCGGGACGAAAACAGCGGCACTCAAAAGCCGTGTGCGAAGCATTGTTTACGGATTCACCACCAGCCCAAAACGCCGTTCACGTTTGTTAAAGTGCAGAATGGCTTGGAGCAGTTCTGCTTTGTCAAAATCGGGCCAAAACTTGGGTGTGGTGTAGTATTCCGCATAGACGCTCTGCCAGACGAGGAAGTTGCTAATCCGCATTTCGCCGCCCGTCCGCACGATCAGATCAGGGTCAGGCACGCCGGCGGTATCCAGATAAAAGTCGAAAAGCACCTCATCAATCTGATCAGGAGGAATGCCATCTTGCACAATGCGGCGCATGGCACGGATGATCTCATCGCGTCCGCCATAGTTGAAGGCAAGGTTTAGCGTCAACTGATCGTTGTTGCGCGTCTTTTCGATGGCATTTCGCACTTTGGCTTGCAGTTCGGGCGAAAGCCCTTCAAGGTTGCCGATGTGCCGCAGTTGCACACCGTTCGCGTTGAGCGTATCAAATTCGCGGTCAATCACGGTGCGAAGGATGTTCAGCAAGCCGCGCACCTCATCAGCTGGTCTGCCCCAGTTTTCGGTGGAGAACGCATAAACCGTCAGGACACGAATGCCAAACTCGGCGCTAGCGCGCAAAATGCGGCGCAAGTTTTCCACACCAGCGCGATGCCCGGCATGGCGCGGTAAGCCGCGAGCCTTTGCCCAGCGTCCGTTGCCATCCATGATGATGGCGACATGGTATGGAATGCGCTCCGGCAAAGGCAGCGGACTCTCGCTCATAAGGCAGCCTTACCTACTTCTGTATGCATCTGCGTAGCGAATGGCGCGGGATCGGCATGGCAGCCTTCAGACTGCCATGATCTCTTGTTCTTTACGCTTGCCGATCTCGTCAATCTGACCAACATAGCGGTCCGTCAGCTTTTGGACGCTCTCTTGTCCGCCATGCGATTCATCTTGCGAGATGAGGCTTTCTTTCTCATATTCGCGCAGTTCTTCAATGGCATGGCGGCGGACGTTCCGCACGGCAACACGCGCTTCTTCAAGGCGATGATGCACCACCTTCACCAATTCCTTGCGGCGTTCGGTGGTCAGCGGCGGCAGCGGCAGGCGAATAATTGTGCCGTCGTTGGATGGATTTAAGCCGAGTTCGCTTGTGCGGATTGCCTTCTCAATGTCCTTGATGGTGCTTTTATCGAACGGCTTGATGACGATGAGCAGCGCTTCCGGCACGCTGATATTCGCCATTTGGTAGAGTGGCGTTGGCGTGCCGTAGTATTCCACCTGAAGTTTTTCGACAAGGGCAGGACTGGCGCGCCCGGTGCGGATGCCATTCAGGTCTTCCTCAAGGGCAACGATAGCACTTTTCATCCGCCCTTCGGCATCTTTCAGAATATCGTTGATCATGGCAGGTCAGTTCCTATCATAGTTGTTTAAGTAATGCCACGTCTTAGGCAGTGTGCATAGATTGTGGCGCAACACAGATAGGTTGTCAATCCGTCGCCAACGGTGGGTGCTGTTCAGCGCCACCATCTTATGCTATAGTGAGGTGTGCCACTTCTTAAAAAGGAGTTTCTTTGATGCGCTTCCTTCGCCTCACCATCCTGATCCTTGTGTTCGCCCTCGCTTTTCCTGCTGCCCTGAGTTCACAGGCGCAAGAATCACCCATTGAAGATGCCGAATGTCTGTTTGAAGTGCCTGAAGGCATCACGGCGGAATGTGGCTACCTGTCTGTGCCAGAAAGCCGCAGTGGGCGCAGCAATGCAACCATTCGCCTCTACTTTGCGCGGATTGCCAGCACGGGCGATGATCCCTCCTCCTATCCCGTCATCTACCTGAGCGGCGGTCCCGGCGGGAATGGCGTCGAATTCCCTGACTGGGCAGGTGTCATCCTCGCCTATACGGACTTGATCCTGCTTGATCAGCGCGGCACTGGCTATTCGGAGCCTTCCCTGAACTGCATTGAGCTGGAACTAGGCGATAAAGACGAGTTAGAGGCAACGCAGGCGTGCCGTGACCGCTTGGCAAGCGAAGGCATTGATCTGGCTGCCTACAACACCGTCGAAAACGCTGCCGATCTGGACGATCTGCGCGTTGCGCTCGGCATTGAACAATGGACGCTCTACGGCATTTCTTACGGCACGCGCCTTGCCCTTGAAGCGCTGCGCCAAACGCCTGAAGCGCTGCGGAGTGTGGTGATTGATGCCGTTTATCCGCCCAATGTGTTCGCCTATGAGGAACAGGGTCCGAACACGGTGAAACAGTTCAAGGTGTTGTTTGATGGCTGCGCCAAAGATGCTGCCTGTAACGCCGCCTTTCCAAACCTAGAGCAGGCTTTCTATACACTAGTTGCCGAATTAGATGCCGAGCCTGCCGAATACACGGTGACCGATCCTGAATCGGGCGAGGACATTGAGAATACGCTGGACGGCGGTCAGTTGGTGGATATTCTCTTTCAGGCGATGTACGATACCGAACGGATTCCCAGCTTGCCAAAGGCGCTCTGGCTGGCGATCAATGGTGATTATGCAGAGGCTGTGGCGCTCATCACCGGCGGTGATGAAGAAGATGAGGACGAAGGCAACAATCGCCGCCAGCGCCGCGCTGACGACGTGGAAGAAGACCTTAGCGATAGCGAAGGCATGAATCTTTCGGTGGATTGCGCTGAAGAAGGCGCGTTTATCAATATGGAGCGCGTGACGGCAGCCTTGCGCGGCGCGCCGGAGGCAATTGTTGGCAAGCTGATCAGCGATGTTGAGCGCATTACGGAGCAGTGCAAAATCTGGAATGTGCCTGCGCTGCCTGCTTCTTTCAAAGAGGCAGTCCGTTCTGGCGTACCGGTGCTGGTGCTGAACGGTGAGTATGACCCGATCACGCCGCCTGCATGGGGCGATCTGGCAGCCGAGACGCTCAGCAGCGGCTACAGCTTCACCTTCCCCGGCGTTGGGCATGGCGCTGCCGCCACCAGCCCTTGCGCGGATAGCATCATTGCCGCCTTCCTAGACGATCCTGACAGCGAACCTGATGGCGCCTGCATTGCAGACCTTGCACCGCCGCGCTTCGTGACGGATTAACTGCCCTTCAGGCAAAATTTGGCACAGGGCGCGCCTAAAACGCGCCTTGTGCATTTCACACAAGCCCATGTTAAGAAATGGCTGTTGACGATTGCTCCCTTTCCGTGTTACGCTCTTTCGTGTTCAGTGTGAAGGCAATCTAAAAGCTGAAGGCATTTTGTTTCATGCAACCGTTCGCGTGCAGCCAACTTCATAAACAACCGGCTTGTGTTGGTTATTTTGGCTATTGGTTTGGCTACTTTACGGGCAATACACCTGTAGAGCGGCTCGTGCCTGCACGCGGATAGCCTGAACCCAACAAAGGCAAATCCCAAAGGCGCTGAGTGTTACGCTCAGCGCCTTTTTTGTGTTGTGGGCAAAGTGCTTGCACTGATCGCAATGGTTTGGAGAATGAGGGAAAGGAAACTGACGTGAACGACAGCCAACCTGCTTGGCAGCCGCCAGTGTGTCGAGGGATACGCGGCGCAACAACTGCCGAAGCAAACACCGCCGAAGCCATTCTAAGCGCAACCCGCGAATTGCTGATCGAGCTTATTCAACGCAACGGCGTGCGCCAAGAAGATGTTGCCAGCGTACTCTTTACCACTACGCCCGACCTCACCGCCGAATACCCGGCAGTGGCGGCGCGGCAGCTCGGTTGGCACGACGCCGCCTTGATGTGTATGCAAGAACTAAACATCCCAAGCGGACTACGCCAGTGCATCCGCATCCTAATTCACTGGAACACCACCCGCAGCCTCACCGAAATTCAGCATGTCTATATCCGTGGTGCAGTCAGTTTGCGCCCAGAGCGCAGCATTGAACTGCCCGAAGCCATCAAACAAATCCAAGTACAGCCGAGCCAGCAGGAGTCGTAAACCATGATCATCATTATGCAAGTGGGCGCCACCGCCGCCGAAACATCCGCCGTCATTGCGCGTGTCAAAGAGATGGGCTTTCAGGCGCACCTGAGCGAAGGCGAAGAACGTGCCATCATCGGCGTGATTGGCGAAGACCGTAAAGTAGATGACCCGGAGCAATTCACCCTGATGCAAGGAGTTGAGCGCGTGATGCGTGTATCCCATCCCTATAAGTTGGCAAGCCGTGAATTCCACCCGCAAGATACGCTTGTGGCGCTCAACGGCTCGAAAGTTGGTGGTAACAAAGTAGTGTTGATCGCCGGCCCTTGCTCTGTGGAAAGCCGTGAGCAAATCCTAGAGATCGCCCACGCCGTGAAGGAAGCCGGCGCTACGGCGCTGCGCGGCGGCGCCTTCAAGCCGCGCACCTCGCCCTATGCCTTCCAAGGGCTGGGCGAAAAAGGCTTGGAACTGCTGGCAGAGGCACGCGCCCAAACCGGGTTGCCAATCGTGACTGAAGTGATGGAGCCGGGCTTGGTGCCGTTGGTTGCCCGCTATGCCGATGTGCTGCAAATTGGTGCGCGCAATATGCAGAACTATGCGCTGCTGCACGCGGCAGGCGCCTCACAGCACACGGTGCTGCTCAAGCGCGGCATGATGAGTACGATGGAAGAGCTGCTCATGGCGGCGGAATACATCCTCTCGCACGGCAACAACCGTGTCATCCTCTGCGAACGCGGCATCCGCACCTTCGAGACCTACACGCGCAACACCTTCGATATTAACGCGATCCCTGTCCTGAAGGCGCGCACCCACCTGCCCATCATCGCTGATCCAAGCCACGCCACCGGCAAATGGGAATTTGTTCACGCTGCCTCACGCGCTGCGGTTGCCGCCGGCGCCGATGGCTTGATTGTGGAAGTGCATAACTGCCCTGAGCAGGCGCTCTCGGACGGCGCGCAATCGCTGCGCCCGGAGAAATTCGCGCAGTTGGTGCGCGATCTGCGCCGTGTGGCTGAGGCAGTTGATCGGAGCGTCTAAAGAACGCCTCAGCATTTTTCGGCGCGGTGGGCAATCCTTGTGAACTGCCCGCCGCGCTTTATTCAGCCCGCTGTTTGCGCTACACTTCTAGCCATTCTGAGAAAGGACTGCCAATGCGGCGTCTGTTGGTTGGGCTGTCTGTATGCAGCCTGTTGTGGGCAGGGTTGCTGAGCGTAAGCATCGCACGCGCTGCGGAGGGCTACGCTTGCCTGCGCGGCTATGGCAACCTGAACGCCGGCATTGCCTATGCCTATGTGGTTAACACGCACACTGGGCAAACTACCTATGATGAGCAGCGGCACGCGCCGCGCTACTCCGATCAATACTATTTCTATCCATCCGTGCGCTATTCGCCAGATGGGCAAAAAGCGCTCCACTGGTGGCGATCTTATGATCAGATGCCGCCGCACTTACAGCTTTCTACTCAGTTGAATGCCGCTTCCCAGACCCTCTTAACCGATTTTTCCCTGATTAGCGGTGGCGCGTTTTCGCCCGATTCGCAGCATTTTGCCGTGATCTACCAAGTGAGGACGCCTGAGGGTGTGCAAAACTACCTGCTCCTTGGTGATTCAGATGGGCGAAATGTCCAGTCCATCAGCCTTGAGGGAAAATTTGTGAACGAATCGCCTGAACCAGCCATCGCACAGTTTGGCGAGTGGTCAGCCGATGGACAGTACCTCTGGCTTCATTTTGGCGGACGCGAAGATGTCCATATATGGGATGTGCAGCGCCAACAGCTTTCGGGAAGGCTGCCGCACGATTTTTACGGTTTCTTTGGGTGGTCACCGTTAGGGCATCTTTATGTGGCGCAAGAAAACGATGCCGTGGTTGTTCGTTCGGCGGCGGGCGACCTTGTGGCAGCCTTTCCCTCGCCGCGCCCAGCAGGCACTTGGACGGCGCATTGGTCACCCAACGGACAGGCGGTAGCCTTAGTTGAATACAAGCACGGCTTACGTGCCGTCATCACCCTAGATGGGCAAATCCACGCCATGCAAGCCTTGCAAAAGCATTACTTTGGCGCCTGGTCAGCCGATTCACAAAGGCTTGCTGTCTTTACAGAACGCAGCGATTTCACAACCACCAAAGCCTATAACTGGCAGACGCTTGAGCTGGTCAGCGGCGACTATGCACTAATTCGTGAGCGCGTGGGCATTTTCTTCATAGACCCTGCCTATCAGCCACCTAGCACAGTCCTGTTATTCACCGTTCAGGACTCTGCCAATCGCCAACAGGCTTACCTTGCCAATGCAGACGGTGGGGCGGTGCAGGCGCTTGCCGAAATTGCCAGCGTCTTTGATGTTCGGTGGCGTTGGTCAGCCGATCGCCGCTATCTCTATCGCGCTTCAACCACTGCCTCCGAGTCGTTCAGCTTTGCCGATCTGGAGACGTGGAACATCTTCAGCGTTCAGCCGCAGCTGCCAATTGTTTCCTCTGAATGGGACGCTCAGCGCAGGCGGCTGGTGTTCCTACAGCGAGAAGATGCACACACCTACCATATGAGCGCCTTTGAAGCCGACGCAAAGCGCATAGTGGCATTGGCGCGTTTCAGCACAAACCAAGTCATCACGGGAGAGATTCACCCGAAAATTTTTGATGAGTCGGTTGCCGTGCGCGTGCGCCGCACTGAAATGCTCATCTGGACGCCTGATTTCACACAGCTTGCCCATTGGGAACTATTCCCGAATCAGCACGCTGCCCTTCGCATTATGGATACAAGCGGCACGCTGCTGCGTGAAGTGCGCCTGCCGCCGATTGACTTTGACGGGCTGCTTTGGACGCGCTGCGCCTAAAGCGCCTGCCCAACCTTGAATTTGTGCCGAAAAACGCTTAAACTGGGCAGCTATCTGCCCATCTGTGAGGATTTTTCGGCACATGCAGCCGACTGACCGTACCATCCCGCGCCCGTTGCTCATCCTGACTGCGCTCAGCCTGTTAACCATCGCCGCTGCTGGCGCTTTCTTGGTGGTGGCAATCGCCGCGCAGACGCTCTTACCACAGCCGACCGCCGCCGCGCTCGCACCGACCGAAACCCAGACTCCGCGCCCAACCAGCACACAAATTCCGCTGGCGGCACCGCCCGCCACCGAAACAGCGACATCAACCGCAACCGCCACGCCGACGGATACGCCAACACCGACCCATACGCCAACCGCCACCCAAACACCGACCGAGACGCCTATCCCAACCGCCACGCCAACCAGCCCGCCCCAGGCAGCCGCCGCGCCGCCGCAAGGCAGCACCGCCGAACGCTGCACCAGCGTCGTTGGCGACTCTGTGGCGCAGGGCGATGCCGTCTTTGAGGTGCCTGGCACAGGCTTCGTTTCGGTGCGCTTTGCGCCGTTGGGCGCTTACCTGGCGGCGCAGTTCCGTGCGCGTGGCGATACGGGAATGCGCGTTTTCAACCGCACAGAGGCGGCAACTGCCATCAGCGCGCCGAATCATCCAAGCTACTTTAACACCGCTGCCTTTGCCCAACTGCTGGCAGATAACTGCGCGTATACCGTCATTGTGCCGTTCATCAACGATCTCAGCGGCGGCGAGGCAGGCAGTTATGCCGCCGCGCTTGGCAATTTGGCAAGCCAGGTGGCAGGGCGCAACCCCAATGGCAGGATATTGGTGGCAAACTTCTATCCCGGCGCACCGGCGCCCTTCGCCCTGAACTTTGCAGGCGGCTTCAGCAATGATCGGGTGGCTGCCTTCAACGCTGCCATCGCGGCGGCGTGTGGCGGCGGTGCTTTGGCGCTGCCCCAGGTGCGCTGTGTGGATATTAGCGGCGCGTTGGGCAGCATGGGGACGGCGCACCTGATTGGCAATATGTCGCAATCGGAGGTGGAAGTGCAGCTTGTTGTGCCGCCTTCGCCTGATCAGGGCGGCATGTTGAACGCCTTCTGGAGCAGCAATCCGGGCGGCGTGCTGATCGGCGATGGCGTCCACCTGAGCAGCAGCGGCAAAGGCACGCTGGCTGCCATCCTTGTGCGCCAAATGCCGTAGCCTTTGCGCCTCAGCCCGTGACTGAGCCAAAGGTCGGTGTGGGCAACGCGCCAAGCAGCCCCAGCCTGAGCGTATACGTGCCGCGTGCGGCTGCCTGTGGCACGTAGAGGCGCAGCGTGTACTCACCATCGCTTGGCACGTACAGCAGCGGCACATCACCGCCGAGGATGGCTGTGAGCAGCGTGCCGTCCGGTGCGATGATCTCTAACATCAGATTGAGCGTTGGATCGTCAGGAGTGAGGGCGATCTCAATCGGTGTACCGCCGCGCAGCGTGACGCGCCACAGGTCGCGGTCGGCGCGGCGCAAAAGCTCGCCCTGCACTGCCTGATCGGGCGTGAGGCTGCCACGCGCAACATCGCGCAGCGTCTCGCCGCTGTTCACCCAAAAGCTATAGGTGCCGCTGCCGCTTTCAGGGCGCGCGAAGACGATATAAGCGCCCGTGGCAGGCACTTGATAGCCGATCACGGCGGCAAACTGACCGCTTGCCTGCGCGACGCGCTCACCATTGGGCGCGAAGAGTTCAAAGCGCGGCGCTAAGGTGCTGCCTTCTTCTGGGAACATGCCCAAGCTAATCTGTTCGCCTGCTGCCGCAAAGATGGCAAACCGATCAACGCTGTTGGTGGCGTCTAAGGTGCTGAGGATCGGCACACCGCGCTGAAGCGGCTGAAAGTCGGCATTGGGCTGAGCGCGCATGAAAGGTGTGGGCGTGGGTGTGGCAAGTTGCCCATAGGCGGGCGGGCTGGGTGCGGCGAAAAGCAGTAGCGCGACAAGCGCAAGCAGAATCAGAATGGGCATAGGCATCCTTTGCGGCTGAGATAACCCTGAAGTCCTTATCCTGTTTGAGAAAAGACTTCAGGGAGTTGGCGTAGTGGTTTAGCCGCCGAGTTCCTTCAGGCGCTTTTCCCAGCGCTCGACGAGGCGGTTGTAGGTCGCTTCGGTGATCTCACCGCTGGCAAGGCGCATATCAAGATTGGCGATCAGCGCCTCAATTTCCTCTTTGGTCTGTGGGTTGGCGGGCGGCTGTGCAGCGGGCGGCTGCTGTTGTTGCTGCTGCTGTGGTTGCTGCTGCTGGTTCGCCTGATTTGCCATCATCTGCATCATCATCTGCTGCATCATCATCTGCTGCTGCTGCATTTGCTGCTGCATGGCAGCCTGATCAGGGTTCATGGTTGCGCCAAGTGCCTGCCCAAGCCCGATGCCCATGCCCGCACCAGCCGCTGCGCCACCCATGCCGGGATTTTGCGCGGCAGACTCTGCGATGTCGAGGCGGCGCAGTTCGGCGAAGGTTTTGGCGTCACCGCCATACTTGACGATATCCTCTTGAGTCAAGTCCTTCACGTCAAAGGTGCCGGCTTGGAAGCTCTTGATCCGCATTCCGAGCGCTTGGAACTCGGTATTGAGCAGCGTTAACGAGGCGGACTCAAGGCTGCTGATGAGGCGGTTTGCCTCTTGCACGTTGCTGATGTTCTCTTTGGAGATCAGTTCGGTGATCTCGCCCAGCAGCAGCGTTTGAATGCGATCCCGAATATCGCCCAAGCGCAACGAAGCCCGCCCAACGCCATACTGCTTCAGGAAGCGGATAGGATCATCAATGCCAATGTCAATCACACCGCGATTCCGCAGCAACATAAAGCCTGCGCCACGGCCGGGCGTCTCCATGTAGATAGGTGGATTTGTCCCCCAAGTCACCTGTGGCAGATCGCGCAGGTTCACAAAGTAGACTTCCGCCGTGAAAGGCGTTTTGCCGCTGGAGATCAGGAAATTCAGCGCGCCCGAAAGCAGCGGAATATTGCCCGTGTTCAGCGTGTGCGCGCCCGGACCGAGTGCATCCAGCACTTGCCCTTGCCGCACAAAAACCGCCACTTGGCTTTCCTGCACGATGACCTGTGAACCAAAGCGAAAATCGCCGTTGCCCTGCTGCGGCTCACGCCACACCAACTCATCTTCCATCACGTTTGGGTGAGAAACTACGTCAATAATACGCGGCATGATCTATCCCTTCCTTTAGAAACGTTGAACGCGGTTAGCTAATCTCAGTCACAACATTATCGCGCATGTTGAAGGCAGCATTGGCCTCGGTGGCGATCATCTCAAGGTTGCTGATGGCAGTATCCATCCCATCACCGCTGCGTGCTGCGGCGTCGAACGCCTCAATCGCCACGCGGAAATGGTCAACATACTCCACTAAGGCGGCGTCAAAGGCGTAGAGCTTCTCTAGTTCCTCCGAACCGACTTTCTGAGCGGCATAGAAGCCCGCATAGCCCGGCGCGGCGGTGTTCACGCGGTCAATGAAGATTTGGAACTGCGTTTTTGCCTCGCGTGTTTTGGTGGCTGCCGAAAGCCCACCCTTGCTAAGCATCTGCTTTTCAGCGGCAATGAAGCGCTGCATTTGCTCTTTGAGCAAGCCGACGATGTGTTCGCGGATCATACGGTCTGCCTCGCGGCGTGCCGTCATCTCTTTATAGCCGCGAAAGCCGGGAATGCGTGCAACAATGCGCTCTAAGCCGCTGCGCTGGGAGACGATCTTTTGATATAGGTCGGTCATGGGCATCAATCCTTTTTTAGACTCATGGATAGTGCATTGAGATTAGCATACACTAGAATGGGTAGCCTAACAAACACTGGTTTTTAGGGGGATGGTGCAGCCTCTAAGAGGCAAGAGATAGCGAACCGCAATCTACTGGCAACTACTGTCGTGTGTGGATCGCCCACCTTACGCCACAGGCAAAAAGGATTTTTATCCTAGACAAGTCTTGAAGCAGCCTTTAGGCATACCTTTAATGTTATAATTTGATCAGGATATTCAAGAGAAAAGAAAACATTCGCAATGGCTAAGACATTGGAAAGCGCTATCCTTGAGCAAGTGCGCCAGCTAGATACACTTCGGCAAGCGCAGGTTTTGCGCTACCTGCAAGCACTAACGGCGCAGCAATCTTCGCAGGCGTGGTTGAATTTCGTCGAGGCTTGTGCTGCTGAACTGCGCGCTAAATATGGGGAAACACATTCCTTTGACTCGCTGAGCAGTTTAGATGAGAGCCGAGAGGAGCGCCTGGATGACCTCTTGGGTGGTAATTGATGCGAGTCTGCTTCTTGCAACATACCTTAACGAGCTGCACAGCCAAAGCGCACGAAACTTTTTAGCCCAGTGTATTCAAAACAACATAACAGTTGCCGCACCTGCGCTCTTGCACTATGAAATAGTTGCAGCGCTCAGAAAGCAAGTCTATCGGGGTAACATATCCTCAGATGAAGGCATTGTAGGCTGCAATGCGCTCTTCTCATATCCAATTAAATTTTTTATTGATCATGACCTGCTTCGGCGCTCCTATACACTGGCAGCGCAGTTCAATCGCCCTAACACATACGATATGCAGTATGTCGCTGTGGCGGAACGTCTGGCGTGCGATTTCTGGACAGCCGATGAGCGCCTTTACAGCACATTACACGATCATTTGATCTGGGTAAAGTGGATCGGTACACAGACAGACGCATGAACGCTACACAACAAGGCTTTGACGCAGCGCGTTGGATGGTCATTCCGCGCACCTTGATTTTCCTCACCAACGGCGGCGATCTGCTGCTGATGAAGCGCGGCGCACATCGGCGCGTTTTCCCAAACCGCTATAACGGCTTGGGCGGTCATGTGGAGCGTGGTGAGACGATTGCGGCGGCAGCGCTCCGCGAAGTGCAGGAAGAAAGCGGCATTCGCCCTGAGCAGGTGCGCGCTTTGCGCTTGCGCGCTATCTCGCACGTGGATAGCGGCGCAGAGGGTGGCATTCTGGTCTTTGTGTTCACCGGTGAGGCGCTGACGCGGGCAACACAAGCTAACGACGAGGGCGATCTGCATTGGATTCCGCTGCCAATGGTTAGCGGCTTGCCATTGGTGGACGATCTGCCGCACCTTCTGCCGCGCCTGTTCGGAGAAACTGCCCGCCGCGATCTGATCTACATGCGCGTCCGCTACGATGAGGCAGATCGCGCCCTGATAGACTTCGACGACGGGCAGCCAGCCAGCTAATCCGCGCTGTACCGTTTGGTGCGGGCAAGGGCGCGGCGCACATTGGCAAAGCGCACCGTCAGGCTCAGCAGGTAAACACCCATAATCGTCCCGATGGCAGCCAAACCCAGCATGAGGTATTCAGCATTTTGTGGCATGGTTAAACGTCCTTTCTTGCTTTCTTGAGGCTCGCTTAAGTTAGCGGTCTGCCAAACGTGCCTTGAGCAGGCTTAGGCGTTCGGTCAGGTTATTCAGGCAAATGCGGAACCACATCAATGTGATTGGCACAAGGACTGCCCAGACCAGCATGTTCACGCCAAGCGCGGCGCTCATGCCCGCCGAAGCATCAAGTTCAAAGGTGCCGCGTGCTTGCTGCGAACTCGGACCAAAGACGGTTGGATGAATGGTATCCGGGCGAATGCGCGAGATCATGACGACCATGATCACGAGGATGATTGCCAACATCCCATAGACGGCAGCAAAGCGGCGGCGCGTTTCGGCATTGGTGATGCTGGCACGCAGCACCAAATAGGCAGCGTAGGTCAGCATCATGATCGCTTCAAGCGTCAGGCGCGGATCCCACGTCCACCACGCATTCCACGTTGGTTTTGCCCAGATCATGCCCGTCACCAGATTGATGGCAGCCAACACCAAGCCAACCTCAACACCTGCGAGGGCAAGCGTATCCCACTTGACTTGGCGCGTGCGGAGGTACATGAAGCCGCCGAGCGTGGTGGCGGCAAACGCCACAAAAGCGCCGATGAAGGCGGGCATGTGGATGTAGAAAATGCGCTGCACTTCGCCTTGTGTGGCATCGGCTTTGGCAAAGCCAAGCGCCATATACAGCCCAAAGCCCACGCCGATCAGCGTCAGGGCGGTCAGCGCTAGGAGCGCACGCGGAATAGCGCGCACAAGGGCAGGCTGTTCCAGCGAAACATCCGAGAGCGAGAGATTAGCACGCATGGTTAAATTTCCTTCAGGGTGAATTATTCTTCGACCACGAACTCGAACATGATGAAACACGCGGCAAAATAGACCACGTTGATAACGGCGAGCAGATGCAGCCAACCCAGCCAATTTTCGGCAGGCTGACCGCTTAAAATGCCCGTCGTGGCGCGCACAGCCGTCAGCACGACGGGCAGCGCCAAAGGCAGCATCACAACCGGCAGCAGGCTTTCACGGGTGCGCGTTTGCGCCGTCATGGTTGCCAGCAGCGTGCCGATGCCGCTTAAGCCGAGCGTGCCGAACACCAGCACAATGAACAGCCACACATTGATCAGCGGCAAGTTGTAGAGTAGCGCTGCAATCGGGATGAGCAGCACACCAACCAGCAGCGCAAACAAGTAGTTGCCAATCAGCTTGCCAACGAAAATTGCCGCCCGATTAATTGGTGCAATCAGCATGGCATCGAGGTTGCCCTGTTCGCGTTCCAGCGTCAGGCTGCGGTTTAAGCCGATGATGCTGGCAAAGGCAACCGTCACCCACAGCACGCCACTAATCGCTTCTTCACGGGCAAGCCGATCCAGCTCTAGGGCAAAACTGAAGATGAGCAAACTGAGCAAGGCAAAGATGAGCATCAGGCTAAGCAACTCACGGCTGCGGAATTCCGCCTGCAAATCCTTCGCCACAATGCCATAAACGACGCGGAAAAACGGTGTTTGCATCAGCCTTGTCCTTCTAGCGTGCTGCGATCAGGCTTGTCACTTCGGTATAGCGCGCTGCCAACCATGCTGCATCAGGAATTTCGGCAGCCGCGCAATCAAAGGCAAGCACGCCACGCGCAAGGATTGCCACACGGCTTGGCAAGCGCGCTGCACGCTCAATCTCGTGCGTGATCATCAAAATGGTGCGCCCTTCGGCGTGCGCCTCGCCTAAGAGCGCGTCTAGCATGGCGGCTGCCTCTTGATCCAAGCCGGTGTAAGGTTCATCCAAAAGCAAGATAGACGGATCATGCAGCAAGGCGCGGGCAATGCTCAGGCGCTGCGCCATGCCGCGTGAGAACGTCCGCACCACGTCATCGGCACGCCGCGCCAAGCCAACGCGCTTCAGCAATGTGTCAATTTGTGCGTTCAGGCGCGCTGCGCTCAGGTTATACAGCCTGCCGAAAAAGCGCAGATTCTCGCGTGCGGTTAGGCTTTCGTAGAGCAGCAACTTGTGGCTGACCAGCCCAATCTGAGCGCGCACTTGTGCAGCCTCACGCGGGAGCTGCCACCCGCCTACGCGAATCACACCGCTGTTCGGTTGGCTTAGCCCTGCCAACATCCGCAAAAGGGTGCTTTTGCCGCTGCCATTGGCGCCCAACAGCGCAAGGAACTCGCCATGCGCGATGTGTAACGTCAAGCCGCGCAGCACCGGCAGCACATCAAAGGTTTTGGTCAGCCCTTCCGCCGCAATGATTGGCGCGGCGGCAGGTGTGAGGACAGGTGCAGCAGCGCGCAGTGGTGCGAACATAGCGATCTCAGCCTTACTTCTCGCCCATCAGTTTGGCAAGCTGCGCTTTCAGGCTGTCGCGCTGGCGTGCATAGGCTGCCTTGCCGACCTTGCCCTGCTTATGCTGTTCATCCAGGGCTGCCAATGCCGCGATCAGGCGCTCTTGCTCAGCCGCAGCGTTTGCCGCAGGCACAGCCGTTTTTCTGCCGCGCACCATCAGCATAACACCAACACCGATCATCAGCAGACCGCCAACGATCAGCCCGATGGCAAAGGGCTGCATTGAGATGCCGACGCTCAGCACTTCCACAGTGCGCGGCAGCACCATCTCGCCGCTGATGGTGTAGGTCAGTGTGGTATCGGCGGGCAGTTGGACGCTGCTGCCGTAAGCGAGGTAAGGCGAACCGTCCATATCGCGTGTGCTTTGGGCGGGTAGAGTCTGATCGCCCGCCTTTGCCGAGACGCTGAGGCTGGCTGGGTTCACCAAAAGCAGCACAGCGCCTTCCGTACGATAGGCTAAGGGCAGGGTGATGCGCGTGCCGCTTTGCTGATAGGGCAGCACGTAGCGGAAATGGACAATGTGCCGTGTGGCGGGATAGACGGGCTGTGTATCGGTGATGATGCCATCCGCAACGTGATAGCGCGCCTCATCTGTGGCAAAGCCAAGCAACACAGCGCCTTCGGGCAGCGCCACGCGCACAGAGGCATACCGATCCTCATCGATTTGCTCAGCGGTGCTGTAGATGCGATCTGAGGTGTTTTCAAAGCGGATGATCTGAACGACGTACAAGCCGCTCTCATTCGGGCTGACTTGCGTCATGACATTGGCAACATTCAGCACGGCAGGATCATCGGTGCGCTCATAGATTTTAAGGGACAGATCAAGGGTGGGCAGCGCGGGATTGCCAACGACAGGCTCGCTGGCAAAATAGCGCCCATCAACCACAGCCGCGGTGAAGTAAGAGCGATCCGCGCGGATCGGCACATTGCTAAAGGTGAATTTGCCTTCAGCGTCGGGTTGGGTCGTCAGCACTGTGTCGTTAAAGGCGCGGTCTACGCTGTGCAGTTCAATGGCAAGGGCTTCGGGCAGTTTAGCGTTAAAGGTTGCATTGGTCACTTGCCCACTGACTGTGCCGAGTGCCTCAATCGGCGCGGCGGCGGCAGGCGTGCCTTCGGGCATAGCGGTGCTGCCGCTGGGCGTCACCTGGGCATGAATTTGCGCCAGCATGGTTGCGTCAAAGGTCGGTTGTGTGGCGCTCATGCCAATGGTTGCCACCACAGGCGGCTCACCACCCAGCCCGCTGCACGCGCTCAAAAACAGCGCAGCACTGATGAAGGTTGCCAGTACGAATAGGCGTTTCATGAAAAGTTCCTCTGTGCGCCTAAGCCATCTTGTGCGTTTTGCGGTAGGCAGCCACTGCCTTCTCAATTTGATGATCAACGGCTGCATCCAGTTCACCAACGGTCTGATCAGCGACGCTGAGCGCACCGACGCGGTCCAGCTCCGCCAAAATCTCAATGCCTTGTGCAACCCAATACTCGCGCTCACTGGTGTAGCGCGCTTCGCTCAGCTTGCCCACGCTGTAATCTTCTTCAAGATCGCGCAGGGCAGTTAGCACACGCTCATAGTGGACGCTCAGGCGCTCAATAGAGATCACCTCGCCGTGATCGGCAAAGCGTGGCTTATGGCGCAGCAGCGGCGCGGCAATCCACAACAACACGACGGCGATGAGGGCAAGGCTCAGCCCAAGTGCTTCAAAGGTCATGGCTGATTTTGTCCTTTCGTCAAGGCGCGCTCGATCATGGCGCTGATCTGCCCCTGATTAAGCGGCACCATCACAAACTCGTTGATATGCCCTTCACGGTCAATGATGAACGTCTCTGGCACGCCGGTGATGCGGTACTGTGCTGAAATTTTGGTTTGGTAGTCCAGCCCGTTGGGATAGGTAATGCCGAACTCTTGCAGGTATGCCTGTGCGTTACGCTCTGTATCGGTATAGGCGATGCCCAGAAAGACCACGCCCTGATCTTTGTAGCGTTGCCAAGCTGCCTCTAGTTCGGCTGCCTCGCTGCGGCACGGACCGCACCAACTTGCCCAAAAGTTGATGACCACCACCTGCCCGCGCAGCGATTCGAGGCTGATTGCCTCGCCGCTGAGCGTTTGCAGCGTAAAGAGCGGCGCAAAGCCTTCGGTAGGCTGCGTTTGCTGTTGGTGGCGCAAGCCAAGCCCAAAGATAACTGCCAACACCACCAAAATGCCGCCCACCAAAAAGACGATGAAATTTGCGCCGTGCTTGGCGGGTGTTGGCTCAGCAACCACTGCCGCTTCAGTCAATACGTCTTGTTCCGTTGCATGTAAGTGCGTCATCCCTTATTCCTCACTCAGCGGCGCGCCGCAAGGTCTGACTCTAGGCGCGCACGGTAGTCTTCAAGGCTGTGCGTTGCATTAGGCGTCTTCTCCGTGCTGCGTTTGGCAGCCATTGGCGCGGTGTGCGTGCCTTCGCTGCGCCAGCGGAAAAAGACGACTGCCACACCCACCAAGACTGCTGCGCTGAATACCCAAGGTGTGATGAGCGCGATTGCGCGCAGCAGTGGGTCTACGGGTGTGCCAACCACGCGGTCACCAAAGCGCACCACAAAGTTCTCGATCACTTGCTCTGGTGTGTTGCCTTCGCTCAGCAGGATACGCACCTCATCGCGCCATTGGGCGCAGGCAAGCGTACCGCAGGTGTCTAAGGTGATGTTCTCGCAGACAGGGCAATACAGTTTTTTGGAGACTGCGTTCACTTCATCATCGCTCACCGGGCGGCGCGGATCATCCTGCGCGGAAACGCTGAGCGTAACGGCGGCAAACGCCATCACGATCAGCACCAGAACAAGGGTCACTTTTACTAGCGTTTTCATGCTTTTACTCCTGCCAAGCGGCTTGGCTGCGCGGCAACGGCGGTTGCTAAGGCGTGTTTCTCATCCGGATACATGCCAACCAGCGTGCCGAAGACCAGCAGCAAGCTGCCCCACCATATCAAGTTAATCAGCGGATTGATGAACACCTTAAAGGTGGCGCTGCTGGCGCTGATTGCTTCCCAGTCCACCAACAGCACGTAGAAATCGTTTTCGGCGGTGCTGTGCGCGGCAGGGATGGTCATCGTGTTCATGCCCTCAGCGTTCGGATAAAAATCGCGGCGCGGGCGCAGATGGGCAATCTCGCGTCCGTCGCGGATCACCGTCACTTGGGCAATATCCATCACGCGCCCATCATCTGCGATCTGCCCACCAAGAAAGCCGTCATAGCGCATGGTGTAGCCACCTAACGCCAAACTCTGCCCAACGGCAAGCGTGCGCTGTGTCTCTTGTTGGTAGAGTTCGCTGCCCAGCGCGCCAATGCCCACAATGGCGATGCTCAAATGGATGAGGTAGCCGCCGTAGCGCCGCCGATTGCGCGCCACCAACGCCGTGACTGCCGTAGCCCAGTTCTCGCCAAGTGTTTTATGGCGTGCCGCTGCACCGCGATAGGTCTCCCAGAGCGCCACTGTGCCGCTAAGGGCGATCACGCCGTAGATGAGCAGCACCAACGGCTCGGCGGGCTGCATCAGGGCAAGCAGGGCAACCATCGCAGCGGCGAGCAGTGCTGGCACTATCAGCGCCTTGCCCAAGCGCAGCAGCGAGGTAACGCCCCATGCCGAAAGCGGCGCAACGCCCATCAGAATGAACAGGGCAAGGAACAGCGGCGGCGTCACTTGCAGGAAGTAATCCTTGCCAAGCGTGATGTTCGTCCCCAAGAACAGTTCGCTGACGATTGGCGCGCCAAAGCTGCCCCAGAAAATGGCGATGAACAGCATCACAAACACGATGTTGTTCAGCACAAAGAGCGACTCGCGGCTGAGCAAGCCGTTAAAGCGCCGATCATCGCGCAGTTCGCCGCGCCGCCAACGCCACAGCAACATGCCGACACTCACTGCGGTTACGCTGAACCAGAAGAAGAACAACGGAAAGCCTATGCCGCTGCGCGCAAAGCTGTGGACGCTATCCACCAAGCCGCTGCGTGTGGCAAAGGTGCCGAAGATCACGGCGCTGAAGGTGCCTAGCATTAGGAACATATTCCAGACCTTCAACATGCCGCGTTTCTCTTGGATCATCACGCTGTGCAGGAAGGCAGTGCCAAGCAGCCAAGGCAGAAAGGCGGCGTTCTCGACCGGATCCCAGCCCCACCAGCCGCCCCAGCCCAGCACGTCGTATGCCCAGCGCCCGCCAAGCACCAGCCCAAGGCTCAGGCTCACCCACGCCAAGAGCGTCCAGCGCCGTGTTGCCTTGATCCAGCCCGTGCTGAGGTCGCCGCTGGCAAGGGCTGCCATCGCAAAGGCGAATGGGATGATGAAGCCGACGAAGCCCATGTAAAGCAGTGGCGGATGCACAATCATGCCGAAGTGCCGCAGGAGTGGGTTCAGCCCGTGCGAGGTTTCGGCAAGGCGCGCTGCAGCGGGCGGCACAGCGCCGCTCAAGGCGAACACGCTCTTGACCACGCTGTTATCGGGCATGATCCAGTAGCGCTCAAAGGGATTTTCCAGAAACAGGGAAAGCCCTAAGAAGAAGGCAAGCGTGAGCATGATGTAGGTGATGACGTAGGGCATCAGGCGGCGCTGCCCATGCCAATTCAGGGCGATAGTGCCAAAGGCAAACGCGCTCATAATGCCCGACCAAAAGAGCAGTGATCCCGCTTGCGCGCCCCACAACGCTGTGATGCGGAAGAAGGTTGGCGTGTTGGGATCGGTCACATTCCAGACGTAGGCAATTTGGTATTGCTGTGTGACGAGGGCGATCAGCAAGGCGCCCAAACTGACACTCATTAGTGGGAAGGTGGCGAGTGCCGCGTTGCGCGCACTCAGCAGCAGGCGGTCATCACGGCGGCGCACGCCATAAAACGCCATGCCCGCCGCATAGAGCGCGGCAAGGAAAGCGAGAAACGTTGCAATAAAGCCAAGTTCAGCCAACATGAGGTATGGCTCACTTTCCTGCCAGTGGGTCAGCAATTGCTTGATTGGGTGCAGCCTCTTCGTAGCGGCTTGGGCATTTCAGCAGCACTTCGGTGGCATAAAAAATGCCGTCCGTGCCGAGTTTGCCCGTTAAAATTGCCTGTGCCTCATTCTGAAGCAAATCCGGTTTCACCTGATCGCGGATATGAATGGCAAGTTTGGCGGCGTTCGGATCGTGGGCTGCCTCATACAGGGTGCGGGCAAGGTCTTTGGTCTCGTTTGGGATGTTGGCAATCGTAAAATCAATAATCAGATTTTGTGGATCATATTGAATGGTATCGCCGATCACCGCACCGCTGATGCGGACGGTCTGCCCAACGTAATCACCCGCCAGCAGTTCGTCAATGGTGATGAAATAGCGGGCGCCGCTGATTGTCCCTTGCAGAATCAGGTAGCCAATGCCAACAAAGAGAGCGACAAAACCCACCAGATATTTCCACTGCACACCGCTGCGCGCCGCTTCTTCTGGCGCGCTTTCGGGCTTTTCCCAAGCAACCTGGGTCATTTTCAATCCTCCATCTAGGCGTATGTCTGTATGGTAGAATACCGCACCGATTCGGCGTAGTGACGTTTATCACACGCAAGCCTGACAAGCGTCACCTCTTATAAGCGGTATAAGGCATTAGGGCGCGCATACTATAAGCAATGCTTTTAGCAAAAGGGACGGCGTGTTGCCGTCCCTGATCTGTTGTGCGTTGGGCGTGCCTTGCTATTCGGCGCGTGCCTCAACCTTTTCGGGCGGCGTCAGCTTGAGGGCAGCAATCTGCGCCTGACGGGCGAGATTTGCCGCATCTGCCAAGATGCGCGCCGATTCTTGTGAACTGTGGAAGCCTGTGCTGTTCTCGCTGAAGATGAAGTCCCAACGCATTTGGGCGCGCCGATGCAGCCACAGCGCGTCCTTGAGTTCTTCATCAGTAACGCCTGCCTCTTTAGCGACCTTGATCGCGTCAATGGCATCCGTCAGCGCTTCCTCAGCACTTCGCAACAGCAGCGCCGTGCGATCCTGAATAATGCTCACGCGCTCCAAGAGCGCCTTCTCATCCTGCTTGTGGCAGGTTTGGCAGGCATTGTTGATGTTGTGAATGGGCGAGCGAATCCAGTGATCGGTGACTTTCAGTGCGCCTTCGCGCACATAGGGCATGTGGCAATCGGCACAGCTCACGCCGGATTTGTAGTGAATGCTGGTGGTGTAAAGCTCAAATTCCGGGTGCTGAATCTTGATCATCGGCGCGCCTGTTTCGGCGTGCTTCCAATCACTGAAGCCAATATCGGTGTAGTATTGGTCAATTTCATCAATGTTGGTGCCGTTCAGCCATGGGAAGGTGAGGACTTTGTTCTCGCCAGCGAAGTAGTATTCTACGTGGCACTGCGCGCAGACGTAAGTCCGCATCTCTTGGCGGGTGGCGTTGCTAATATCAATGCCGCGGGCTGCCATCGCGTTGGCAAAGGCAGGGCGCGAAATGCGTAGCTGCATGGTCTTTGGATCGTGGCAATCGTTGCAGGTGCCGCCGTGTTCCAACCGCTCATTGATCTCGGCGTAGGGTGTGCCGTTGAACTTTTCCCAGCCCATCTCGGCGATCAAGATCGGCGCTTCGCCGGCGTGGCAGTTGGCGCAGGCGCCCGGCTGCTTATAGGTGATGGAGCCATCCGCATTTTCAACGCGGTTACGGGCAGTCTCTTTCTGATCGATCAGCGCGTAGTAATGCCCGCGTTCTTCGTTAAAATCCACGCTGAAGGGCATGCCGCCCCACAGGCGCTTCAGGACGGGATATTTTTCCAGCTTGTTGATCGGCTCACTGCCGCCATACTTGGTCGGCATGTTATCAAGCTGAGTCTTCATGAAGGAATCGTATTGGCTTGGGAAATTTTGCCCCCAAACCGATGGATCCATTTCATTATCGGCAATTTCAACAATGCGCGCCGGCGAGATAGCACCCTCAACCTGCCGCGTGTTGATGTTCAGCAGCAAAGCAGCAAGCAGGATCATCACAACGCCGCCGAGCAAGAAAGACCCTGCCAACAACAGAAATTGTGTGCTGCGCTTAGGTTGTTGCGTCGTCATACTTTCATTGTCCCCCTGATCTAGTTACTCATCATGACCAACCCGTGCGTGGCAGGCAAGACAATCGGTTGCCTCACCCCCAACATGGCTCATTTGGCTGGTCACGGCTGCATGGCAATACATGCAGTTCTCGCGTGCGATATCGCGGTTCAGCGTTGTGGCACGGATAGGCTCGTGAAAGCCGCCCAGTGTGAAGGCAAGGCTGTGATTAAAGCCGTTCAGCGCTTTGGAGGCATATTTGCTCACCAAGCTATCGTGCGGGGTGTGGCAGTCGTTGCAGGTTGCCACATTCCGATGGCTGCCGCGTGTCCATGCGGTGAATACATCACGCATGACGTGGCAATTGGCGCAGGCATTCGGATCGTCGGTTAGGTAGGAATAGCCTTTTGCATAGATAAAGGTAAAACTGCCCAATCCAACAATGCATCCCACTAACCCAACAATGATCAGCAGGATCGGAAAGGGTATGCCTCGCTTGCGCCGTGCCGCCGTCTGTTCTGATGCAGGTAGCGCTCCATTCATAGAACTCTCCCTAGAATACATTGCCCAAGGGCGGGTGCGGAAAGGGTCTTAAAGCAGTTGGTTTCGATAAACTGATCTCCATAAGCAAAATTGATGCTCTCTCCAAACATAGCCTTATCTTAGGCTGCCGTGAAGTGACATTTGCCATATCTCAACTGCTTTTTGTCACATGAAGCAGCTTTTTTGAGGAAAAAACGCCTTGCATGGTCAGTTTTTCGCCAAAATTCGCGGTTTGGATGCCCATAACCGCCTTTGGTAGTTAAGGTAACCGATCTGGTGCAAGGCGTCTTTGATGTAGATCAAACATTCACTGCCCGCGTTCGCTTGGGTATCCCTTGCGCTGTGGGCAGCCTTGAACGGCAATGGGTGCAACCGCACCCTTCCCGCAAATGCTAAGCCTTTTGGCGGCAGAAGGTGTATCTTGAAGTGAGAGGCGACTCGCGGGTATACTGGTCAGGTTGCCAACAATCAAGATGCGGAGCTTTCATGCGGCGTTGGATCGTGCTTGCGCTTGGAATTTTGGTGAGCGCAGTCTTTTTGTATTTTGGCTTGCAGGGCGTGCAGCTTGGCGAAGTTGCCGAGCGCATCGCCGACGCAAACCTGATTTGGCTGCTGCCCGGTGTGGCGGTCTACTTTTTAGCAGTGTGGGGCAGAACGTGGCGCTGGCACTACCTGCTGCGCCCCATGAAGCGCGTTTCGCTGCGTGCCTTGTTTCCAGTCGTCGTGATTGGCTACATGGGCAACAATGTTTATCCCTTTCGGGCAGGTGAGGTCATTCGTGCCTATGTGCTGAAGCGCAACGAGCAGGTCAGCATTACTGGCAGCCTTGCCACAATCGTCGTCGAGCGCATTTTCGACGGCTTGGTGATGCTCATCTTCGTCTTCGCGGCGCTGCCCTTCGCGCCGATTGAGCAAGACTGGCTGCGGACGGTGGTCATCTTCGGCACGCTCTTTTTCTTCGGCGCGCTGGCAGTCTTTTTGGCGTTGGCGGCGCGCCCAGAGTTCACACAGCGCTTAGCGCGCAAGGTCATTACGCGCTGGCTGCCTGCCAAGGCACAGGCGCCGCTGCTCAGCCTGATCGATCACTTCCTAGACGGCTTGAAAAGCCTTCGCAGTCCGCGTGATTTGCTGATGACGTTGGTCACTTCGGTCTTTATTTGGCTGACCGAGACGACCAAATACTGGTTTGTGATGCACGCCTTCAACTTTGAGGTCAGCTTTTTTGTGCTAATGATCATGACTGCTGTAGTGAACTTGGCGACGACTTTACCCGCCGCGCCGGGCTATATTGGCACCTTCCACACGCCGGGCATCTTGGTGCTGGAAACCTTCCGCGTGAACAGCGAAGTTGCCGCCAGCTATACCATTGTGCTGCACGCAGCGCTCTGGCTGCCGATCACGCTGCTGGGCTTCGTCTATCTCGTCCGCGAGGGCTTGTCGTGGCGTTCGTTTGATGAGGCGACCAAAGCGGTGCAAGCGGCGAAAGGCAGCCCTGAAGCAGCTGACGGGCTGGATGGCGGTGAGGTGCGCGCATGAAACAGATCGCAATTTTAGGCGCAGGTGCAGCCGGGCTGGCAGCCGCTTGGGATTTGGCAAAGGCAGGCTATGCCGTTACGGTCTACGAGGCAGCCGACCGCGTCGGTGGCTTGGCAGGTGGCTTCCGTGATGAAGGCTGGGCGTGGCAGCTTGAGAAGTTCTACCACCACTGGTTCGAGTCGGACACAGCCATCTTAGGGCTGATGGAAGAACTCGGCGTGCGCGATCAGGTCATCTTCCCGCGCCCAAAAACCTCGATGTGGTCGCACGGGAAACCACACCTGTTCGATAATCCCATCTCCATGCTCACCTTTCCACACCTGCCGCTCATCCCGAAACTGCGCTTTGGTTTGGTTGGCTTGTACCTGCGCCTGAGCAAGAATTGGCAGGCGATGGAGCGCTACACCGCCGAAGAATGGTTGATTCGGAGGATGGGCAAGCACGCCTATAATGATCTGTGGCGTCCGATGCTGATCGGCAAGTTTGGCGCGCTCTATAGCGATGTGACGATGGCGTGGTTTTGGGCACGCATTCATACGCGCAGCGTGCGGCTTGGCACGTACATCGGCGGCTTTCAGGCGTTCTTGGATGCCTTCGCCGAAAAACTGCGCGAACGCGGCGTCACACTCGCGCTTGGCACGCCGATTCAGGCGGTTGAGCATACGGCGGATGGTGTTCAGGTCAGAGCGAACGGCGCAACAACGCGCTACGACGGGCTGATCAGCACGGCATCGCCCGCGCTCACCCTGAAAATTATCCCACAAATTGAAACGGCGGACGCTGCCTACGCGCAAAAGATGCGCGCCTTGCGGCATATGGGCGCTGCCGTCGTGATCTTTGCCCTGAAAGAGCAACTGCTGACGGATGGCACCTACTGGCTGAATCTGCCTGCCAGCAGCCCTGACAAAGCGCAGAGCGAGTTTCCGTTTGTGGCGCTTTGCGAGCATACCAACTTTGTGAGCAGCGAACACTACAACGGCGATCATCTGGTCTACTGCGGCGAGTATGTGCAGCCTGATCACGCTTACCTGAGCATGGCTGAGGATGATTTGGCTGATTTGTTCATGGGGACGCTCAAGACCTTTAATCCGCGCTTCTCGCCGAACTGGGTGCGGAAACGGTGGGTGTTCCGTTCGCCTTACGCGCAACCGATTCCGTTGGTCAACCACTCGCAGAACATCCCAGCGCTGCAAACGCCGCTGAAAGGCGTCTTTATGGCGAACATGAGTCAGGTTTACCCATGGGATCGCGGCACGAATTACGCCGTGATGCTAGGGCGCGACGTGGCAGCGCAAGCCCAAGCAGCGCTCGGCGCGTGAATTTTCTATAAAGATCGCTTGTCCGAAGTATAAATCGGCTACAATCAGTCAAGGTTTCAGTGTTATCTATAACACCGTTCAGGAGTCAGTTCACCTCATGAAAAACATCACAGTGATCGGCGTTGGCTATGTCGGTTTGGTTACCGGCACCTGCTTTGCCGATCTTGGCAATCGCGTCATCGCGCTGGACATCAGCGAAAAGCGCATTGAAAACCTGAAGCAAGGCATCATGCCTATCTATGAGCCGGGCTTGAAAGAAGTGGTAGATCGCAATGTGAAGGCGGATCGGCTGCGCTTTACAACAGACTACGCCGAAGCACTCCGCGAGGCGGAATTTGTCTTTATTTGCGTTGGCACGCCCGAAGGCGTGGATGGCGAGGCAGACCTGCAATACGTGCGGATGGCTGCCGAATCCATTGCCAAGACGATGGATCACGAGCTGATCGTGATTAACAAGTCCACGGTGCCGGTTGGCACGGGCGATTGGGTGGCGAATATTATTCGGGAACACCAGCCGCGCCCGATTCCCTTTGCGGTGGTTAGCTGCCCAGAATTTCTGCGCGAAGGCTCTGCCGTGCGCGACTTTTTCAGCCCCGACCGCACCGTGCTCGGCTCAACGGATAAAGAGGCAGCCAGTAAGGTTGCTCAATTGCACCTACCGTTGCGTGCGCCCATCGTCATCACCGACTTACGCACAGCAGAGATGATCAAATATGCCTCCAACGCCTTCCTCGCCACGCGCATCAGCTTCATCAACGAGATTGCCAATATCTGTGAGGCACTTGGCGCGGACGTGAAAGAAGTGGCGCAGGGGATGGGCTATGATAAGCGCATCGGGCATCACTTCCTAGAGCCGGGCGTCGGGTACGGGGGCAGTTGCTTTCTAGGTAGCGAGATGATTCATGTGCTGCGTGATAACGGCTTTGTACCACAACCTCTTGAAGCACTGTTCACAGCAGCAGGTGGTGCCTTCACTGGCGATGTTGTTGAGATGGTCGTACCAAAAGGCGAGATTATCCTCGCTTTTGACCTTGCGGCAAATACGCCAACGTTGGCGGAAGTCTACGCCTATACGCGCCGCGTGTTTGACGGCACATTAATCACGCTGACGACACAGACAGGGCAAACAATCACTACTACGGCTGATCATCCCATGCTGCGGCAAACGTCGCAAGGGCTGGAAATCGCACTTGCTGGCGAGATCAGGACTGGTGATGCTTTAATCGCATTGGAAGCTGTGCCGCAAATGGAAGTTTACATCGAAACAGTAGCTATCGGTGATGCATCTATCTCGCCACAACCTCAGAGCAGTGTACAAGCCTACCAAACACTGACTGTAACGCACATTGATCAGCGCGCAGCCTCTACCTACGTCTACAGCTTGGAGACATCCACACATACGGTTGTTGTCTCTGATAATATCGTAGCGCACAATTGTTTCCCGAAAGACGTGAAGGCGCTTGCCTACATGGCGCAGGTGCATGGCACCAACCCTGAATTGCTGCACGCCGTGATGGGCATCAACCAGATTCAGCGCAAGCAGATCATCATCAAACTGCAAGACTTGCTCGGCGATCTGAATGGCAAGACGGTTGCCCTGCTCGGCTTGGCGTTCAAAGAAAACACCGACGACATCCGCGTTTCGCCCGCCCTTGAAATTGCCGAGATGCTTCACGATCTAGGTGCGGCTGTGCGCGGCTATGACCCGGCGGCGATGGAGCATGTGGCGCGTGCCTATCCATTCCTCCAGCTTGCCGAAGACCCTTATGAATTGGCAGAGGGCTGCGATGCGATTGTCGTCGCCACGCCTTGGAACGAGTTCAAAGGGCTGGATATGGCGCGAGTAGGCGCGGCGATGCGCCAAAAGGTCATGGTGGATGGGCGCAACCTCTACGATGGCGACCGCATGAAGGCGCTCGGCTTCACCTATCGCGGCGTTGGGCGCGGCTATAACGGCGCCCTGGATAAAGACGCCTAAGCCCACCCGACAGCGGTAAGATTACGCAGCAGCGTGTCTTCCGTTTATACTATGGCTATGGGCGAGGTTTTCCCCTCGCCCATGCATTTCAATTTAGCATGATGAGTAAATCCACATGACAAACAGTGAGACACACAGCGTTTCGCGCCACGTGCTGCCCAACGGCTTGGTGGTGCTGCTCAAAGAGTCGCACAAGGCGCCCGTCATCAGCTTTTGGGTGTTGTACCGCGTTGGCAGCCGCAACGAACCCAGCGGCAAAACCGGCATTTCGCACTGGGTCGAACACATGATGTTCAAAGGCACGCCCAATTTTCCCGCCGGCGTGCTGGATAAGGCGATTGACCGCGAAGGCGGCGCCTGGAACGCGCAAACATCGCTCGATTACACTGCCTACTACGAGACGATGCCCTCTGATCGGATCGATCTGGCATTGCGCGCAGAGGCAGACCGCATGATCAACGCGCAGTTCGATCCCGAAGAAGTGGAGAGCGAGCGCACCGTGATCATCAGCGAACGGCAAGGCTCGGAAAACAGCCCGTCTTTTTGGTTGGGCGAAGAAGTGCAGGCAGCTGCCTTCCGCGTGCATGGCTATCATCACGAGATCATCGGCGATATGACCGACCTTGAGACGATGACACGCGATGATCTCTACACGCACTACCGCACCTACTACGCGCCGAACAATGCGATCATCTCGGTGGTGGGCGATTTTGAAAGCGCCGCCATGCTGCGCCGCATCGAAGAACTTTACGGCAGCATTCCGCCCGCCGAACTGCCCAAGCCATTTGTGCGCCCTGAGCCACCGCAGCAAGGCGAGCGCCGCGTGCGCGTAGAGCGTCCCGGTCCGACGCCGATCCTTTCGATGGTCTACAAGGTGCCGGGCGTTACCGATCCTGATTGGATCAAGCTCTTTGTGCTGGATAGCATCTTAGGCGGCGCCAGCGGCTTTGGCGGCGGCGGTGTTGGCAACAAAACCTCGCGCTTGTATCAGGCGTTGGTCAAAAAAGAACTGGTCGCCGGCCTGAGTTCAGGCGTCTATCCGTCCTTTGATCCGTTCCTCTACTCCTTCGATCTGACGCTGCGTGATGGGCGCACGCTTGAGGAAGTGGAGGCTGCCCTGAACGCCGAGATCGAGAAAGCGGTGAATGGCGAAATCACACAGGCAGAGCTGGATAAGGCGCGCAAACAGGCGCGTGCGCTCTTTGCCTACAGCACCGAGACCGTCACCAATCAGGCGTTTTGGCTGGCATACTTTGAGCATGTGGCAGGTAACTACGAATTTTTCCTGACCTTTGAAGAACGCCTGCAAGCGGTGACTCTTGAGGATGTTCACGCCGTGGCGCGTAAATATTTCCGCCCACAAGCGCGCACCGTTGGCTGGTTTGTGCCAACCGAAATCAGTGGCGGCGGCGACTATGAAGACGAACTCACCGACGACTTGCTGGGCGATATACAGGAAGAAGCCGACGATGACGAATAGCAACCGTGCGCTGCCCGGCAGCGATGACATCCTGCGCGTTGTGCTGCCCAACGGCATCACTGTGCTGGCGCGGGAGAACTTCTCGAACAAATCGGTCGTGATCGGTGGCACGCTGGCAGTTGGCAGCTTGCTGGAGCCTGACGACAAACAGGGACTTGCCGATTTTGCCGCCGCTGCCCTAATGCGCGGTACACGCACCCGCGATTTTGACGCCCTGCATGAGGCGTTGGAGAGCCTTGGCGCCAACCTGAACGTCAGCGGCGGCACACACAGCACCTCCTTTGGTGGTAAGGCACTCGCTGAGGATTTATCGGTGCTGTTGGGCATCCTCTCGGATGTGCTGCGGAAGCCCGCCTTTCCCGCTGACCAAACCGAACGGCTGCGCGGCGAAATCCTGACTGCCCTTAAGATTCGCGCTCAGGATACGCGCAGCGTTGCCTTTGAGAGCTTCCGCAGCTTGGCATACCCTGCGGAGCATCCCTACAGCCGCAGCATGTTCGCCGTCAGCGAGAGCCTGCCGCGCCTCACCCTTGATGATCTGCACGCCTTCCACGCCCAAAATTATGGCGCACAAGGCATGATCATCACCATTGTTGGCGCCGTGAAGGCGGAAGATGCCGTCAAGCTGGTGGCAGAGCATCTCGGCGATTGGCAGAATGCCGATCAGCCCGCCATGCCAAGCGTGGCAAATGTGCCGCCGCTGCCCGAAGCACGCCAAACGTTCAAGGTTGTCCCCGGCAAAACGCAGTCAGATATTGTGTTGGGCTGGGCAGGACCCTCACGCTACGCGACGGACTTTCAGGCGGCAAACCTTGCCAACAACATCTTGGGCGTTTTCGGCATGATGGGCAGGCTTGGCAAGACGGTGCGCGAAGATCAGGGCTTGGCATACTACGCCTACAGTTCGGTGCGCGGTGGGCAGGGTCCCACGCCGTGGACGGCAGCCGCCGGCGTGAACCCGAAAAACGTGCAGCGCGCCATCGAGAGTATGCTGCATGAGGTGAAGCGCCTGACCACAGAACTGGTCAGTGAAGATGATCTGGAGGACAACAAAGCGAACTTCACCGGACGCCTGCCGCTGACGTTAGAGACGAACGAAGGCGTTGCAGCTGCCATCCTGAACATGGAGACCTACGGGCTGGGCTTGGACTATCTGCGGAACTACACGGAGATGATCAACGCCATCACGCGGGAAGACGTGCTGAGCGCGGCGCAGAAATACCTTTCGCCAAACGCCTATGCGCTGGCGGTTGCAGGTCCCGAACTGAACGCCTGATCTTACGGCACGAATACGCGCAGATCAGCGGCACGCAGCACCGCACCGCCGCTGATCCGCACCCTCTCCGCCGCTGGCAGCGCACCGCGCCATGCGATCTCGCGGTTCAGGCGCACTTCCGCGCCGTCGGCGGTCAGGTGTAGGTAGACCTCATTCGCCTCAGGCGGACGGCGCAAATGGATGAAGCCAACCGCATCGGGCTGAAGCGGCGCTACTGAGAATGAGGCATCGCCATGCAAGCTCAGCATGAACACGGCGGTGCCGTCGGCTGCCTCAAACACCACATGCCACGCATCAAGCGGCGAGGCAGTTTCCGACCACTTACCCAGCGCAATCAGCGTAAAGTTGCCCTCTGGCAGTGGTACGGTAGCTGCGTCCTGCACTTCGGCATACAGCCTGCCATAGCGTGGCGGATCAGCCAAGCCAAGCGCAAGGGCGGCGCTGAGTGCCAAGCCGCCGCCCAAGATTGCAAAAAAGGCAAGCCGCAGCACCTGCCACAGGCGCGCCATCAGCCCTTGACGGCGCCCGCTGTCAAGCCTTGCACAATGCGCCGTTGGAAGACCAACACCAACACGATCAGCGGGACAGTCACCACGACGGACGCCGCCATAATCTCACCGAACGGCTCGTTACGGGCGATCACGCCAGTGAATTTGGTGATGGCGACTGTCACCGTCTGCGCGGCAGGCTGAGTCAGCGTGAAGGTCAGCGAGAATAGGTATTCGTTCCACGCCGCAATGAAGGCGAGCAAGCCTGTTGTGACCAGTGCAGGCGCCGTCAGCGGCAGCAGAATCTTATAGAACGTTTGGAAGGGCGTGCAGCCATCCACCAACGCCGCCTGCTCCAATTCAGCCGGCAGCGCACGGAAAAACGAGGTTAGCACCCACACCGTGAAGGGTAGCGTAAAGATCAGGTAGGTCGTCATCAGCGATGTGATGCTGCCATACATGCCAAGCTGATTCACAAGCGTAAACAAGCCGGGCAAGATCGAGATTTGCGGAAAGAGCGTCATGGAAAGGATCACATATAGAATCCAGCGCTTGCCGCCGAACTTCAGGCGTCCGAGTGCGTAAGCGGCAAACGAGCCGATGCACAGCGCCGCAATGACCACCACAATCGAGACAACGGTGCTGTTCAGCAAGCCGCGCAAGAAGGCATCGTTGCGGAAAACTGCTTCAAAGTTCTGAAGCGTGATCGTTTGTGGAAAGAATGTCGCGGGCGTTTGGATCAGCTCGCTTTCAGGCTTCAGCGCTGAAATGAGCGCCCAATAGAACGGAAACGCCGTGTAGAGGAAGATCAACACAATCAGCGCGCTAAAGCCAATGCGCCCTGCCCAATAGCTGAAGTTACGGTTGCCTGCCATTAGTCCACCTCCACGCGGAATAGGCTCATGTACAGAATAGTGAAGGCAAAGATGATGATGAAAATCAGCACGCCGGTGGCAGAGGCATAGCCATATTGATAACTGGTGACCATCATTTCGTAGTTGTGGGTTGCCATAGAGCGTGTGGTGTTCGGCAGCAGAATGGCGAACACATCAAAGACGCGCAGGGCATCCAACGTGCGGAAGACCAACGCAATCAGCACGGTTGGGAACAGCAGCGGCAGTGTAATGCGGAAAAAGCGCTGCGGCACCGTCGCACCGTCTACAGCGCCCGCCTCATACAAATCGGTTGGGATGGTCTGCAAGCCCGCCAAGAGCAGCAGCGCCACAAATGGCACCGTCTTCCAAACATCCACCAAAATCACCGAGAGCAGCGGATATTGCGAACGCCAGGCAATGCTGGCGCTTGGCTCAATCAGCCCGAAGGCGCTAAGGAGCGCATTCATGGCGCCGGTGGTGTTATCGTTCAGCATGTAGCGCCACAACACGGTTGAGATGGCGGTTGGAATTGCCCACGGGATGAGCATCACGGCGCGCATAATGCCGCGCCCGCGGAAGCGCGTATTGACGACCAGCGCCACCAACAAGCCGATGCTGAATTCAAGCGCCACCGAGATGATGGTGAACAGGATTGTGTTCACAATTGCCTGAATCCACATCGGATCGCCAGCGGCGAACAGGTAGCGCTCGCCAAACAATTCAAAGGTGTTTACACGGCGATAGCCCGTGATCATTGTGTCGCGTAGCGAAGCACCTTCTGGGAACGGCGCGATCTGGATGCCGAGCAGTTTCTGATAGTTCTCCAAGCCAACGTTGGCAACCTCAGCGGTTGGGTTGGCAAAGGGTTCGTTGGTGAAACTGGACAAAAAGGTACGCACCAATGGGTAGAAAGCGACGAGGATCAGCACAAAAAAGGTGGGTGCCAGCATGATCATGGCAAGGCGCGCTTGCCGTTTAGTGAGCGTGCTGCCGCCGCGCACAGCGGCGTTCGATGAGGTGGTTGCGACTGCCATATAAAAAAGCCTCTCAAAAAACTTTCGCGGCAAAAACAGACCGCATTAAGCCTGAAACTATACCGCGCATAAAGCTATTCGGCAAAGCAAAAGGGCAGGTCTGCAACAGACCTGCCCTCGTGTGGATTGTGGCGTTATGCCTTACTCGATGGGCGGCGGTGCGCCAACGCTGAACTCGCTACCGAGCAGGTTTTCCAGCTCTAGTTCGAGGTCTTCAAAGGCGGTGGCTGCATCCTTCTTCTTGGTCAGCACGTCATGGACTGCCGTGAAGAAAGCGACCGACACATCGTTGTAGAGCGCGGCGGTCACCGTCGAGGGACGCGGCGAGGCATTCTCGAAGACTGGCACAAGGTCTGCCACCCAGGGCGTGGCTGCCAACACATCAGGATCGGTGTAGATGGCGGGCATGGTGGGCAGGTTGTTCAGTTTGAGCCAACGCTCTTTCTGCTGCTCTGGCGCGGTTAGCCACAGGGCAAGCTGCGTGGCGAGATCAGGGTTGGCGCTGTAGGCGCTCACACCGAGCTGCCAGCCACCCAACGCGGCGGCTGCCTTGCCGGAGTCGCCCGCGGGCAGGTTCGTCACGCCGAACAGCCCCTTGATAGCAGTCTCTTGGGTGCCATCCGCGCCACCCTGACCCAGCACATAGGCATACGGCCAGTTACGCATGAAGGCAGCATTGCCTGCTTGGAAAACGCGGCGTGCATCTTCTTCTTGGTAGGTCGTCACGCCTTCGGGCGAGATGGTGCCAACCCAAGCGGCGGCACGCTCAATTGCCCGAATGGCGGCTTCGTTATTGATGCTGATGGTCTTATCCACCTCAACGATGGAACCACCGCCATTGCTGAAGACCCATTCTAGCGCGTCACAGGTCAAGCCTTCGTAGGCGTTGCCCTGCCACACAAAGCCCCAGAATTCGGCGTTGCCAGCAGCGCGCTCGCCGTCCTGGATGGTCTTTGCCATGCTCTCCAACTCTGCCCATGTGGCAGGTGGTGCGCTGAAGCCGTACTTCTCAAGCAGGTCGGTGCGGTAGTAGAGCAGACCGGCATCCGTGAACCACGGCAGACCGACGACCTTGCCATCAACGGTGTTGTTGGCGAGGATGCGCGGGTAGAACATATCCTTCATGCCGCTGGCTTCAAGGGCAGGACCCAGATCGAGCATGTTGGGCGCTAGGATGCCCGGCCAAATCACGTCGAACTGAATCAGGTCAATATCAGTGGAGCGGGCAGCCAAAAGCTGCTGCAACTGCGCGAGGTATTCCGTCGCGCTTTGCGAGGCATAGACGATCTCAACATTCACGTTGTTCTCATCTGCCCAGCGCTTCAGAATTGCCTCATCCTGAGCAATATCACCCACGCTGCCGTAGAACACGCGCAGGGTTGGTTTTTCCTGTGCCGAGACGGCGCCGTTGAAAACGCCGCTGAACACAAAGGCTGCAATCAGCAGGATGGTAAGAAACTTAAGCATTTTAGGCATTTAGTAACTCCTCATGGTTGTTACGCGGCTTGGGCGCACAGACAACCATTGCTGCACGCCGACATGACAGAGTCTATCCAACATGCCCAAACTTGGCAACCACTTTAGAATGCGGGCTTGTGCTATAATTTGCACAAGTGCGTATTGGTAAGGAGTCCCTTGTGACCGACACAATTATTCCCCTCGATCACATCCCCGGCGGCGAAACGCCCACCCGCGCCCGCCTAGAGGATGCACCGCAGCCTGAGCGTCCACAGCGCCGCCCACCCTGGATCAAGGTGCGTGCGCCCAGCGGCGAAACCTATGAGGCAGTCCGCAGCCTGATGCGCGGCAAGGCGCTGAACACCGTCTGTGAGGAAGCCCACTGCCCAAACATTGGTGAGTGCTGGGGCAACGGCACTGCCACCTTCCTGATGATGGGCGATACTTGCACGCGCTCATGCGGCTTTTGCGATATTAAGACGGGGCGCCCTTCGCCACTGGACTGGACGGAACCAATCCGTGTGGCAGAGGCAGTCCGCGCTATGAACTTGCGCCATGTGGTCATCACCAGCGTGAACCGCGACGAACGTCCCGATGGCGGCGCGCCAATCTTTGCAATGGTCATCAAGCGCATTCGCCAAGTGCAGCCCGGCTGCTCGATTGAAGTGCTAATTCCGGATTTCAAAGGCAAAATTGACGCGCTCAGGATCGTGATGGAAGCGCAGCCAGAAATCCTCAACCACAATGTGGAGACTGTGCCGCGTCTGTTCAAGCGTGTGCAGCCGCAGGATAAATACGAGTGGGCGATGGCAACGCTTGGCAACGCCAAAACGCTTGATCCATTAGTGCTGACCAAAAGTGGCATCATGCTTGGCTTGGGCGAAACCTTTGATGAGGTAGTCGCCGTCATGCGTGATTTAGCAGCCCTCAAGGTGGACATCCTGACGTTAGGGCAGTATTTGCAGCCCAGCAAGAAACATCTGCCCATTGAACGCTACTACGCGCCAGCCGAATTTGAGGCACTGAAGCAGATCGGCTTGGAACTCGGCTTCAAGTGGGTAGAGAGTGGTCCTTTGGTGCGGAGTTCCTATCGCGCCGAACAGCAGGTGCGGGCGCTCTCGCAGTTGAACTACATCCGCCTGCGCGCTGAGTAAGGCAATAAGCCACCTTTCCCATATAGAGCTTGCGTCCCGTTGTCTGAGGACAGCGGGATAGCCTGTGCTTTAGAGCGTTATAAATTCTTGATGAAAGGAACTTCAAATGCAAGATGTTAAAGTAGCCGTTGTTCGCGGAGCAGGCGCGCCCTTCCAGATTGAATCCGTGCAAATGGACGATCCACGCACGGGCGAGGTGCTGGTCAAGGTCAGCGCGGTTGGCGTTTGCCACACGGATATGTTCGCACAGGGTTTGGCGGGCTTGGGCTTCCCTGCGCCGATTGTGCTTGGGCATGAAGGCGCCGGTGTGGTGGCGAAGGTGGGTGCCGGCGTTACCAAAGTGGCGGTCGGCGATCATGTGGTGCTGACCTTTGCTTCCTGTGGGCAATGCCTGAACTGCCAAGATGGTGCGCCCACCTATTGCAACAACTTCGGTGCGCTGAATTTGGCGGGCGTGCGCGCTGATGGCTCCACCACCATGCAGCAGAACGGCACGCCCCTTCATGGCAGCTTCTTCGGGCAATCCTCGTTTGGCACATACGCCATTGCCAATGAGCGAAACGTCGTCAAAGTGCCGAAAGATGTGCCGATTGAGCTGCTCGGTCCGCTCGGCTGCGGCATTCAGACGGGCGCGGGTAGCATCATGAACGCGCTGCGCCCTGAGATCGGCAGCACACTGGCAGTTTTTGGCACGGGTGCGGTCGGCATGGCTGCCATCATGGCAGCGCGTGCTGTTGGTTGCGGCATGATCATCGGTGTAGATGTGAAGCCGAATCGCTTGGCGCTGGCACTTGAGCTAGGCGCTACGCATGTGATCAACGCGGCGGACGGTGATCCTGTTGAGGCGATTCGTGAGCTGACAGGTGGCGGCGTGCGCTACAGCCTAGAGGCAACTGGCATCATCAAGGTGATGCGCCAAGCCGTGGATGTGCTGCTGCCGCGTGGTGTTTGCGGCGTGGTTGGTTCACCGCCGCCGCAAACCGAGCTGCCGTTAGACCCTAACCATCTGTTGTTTGGGCGCACGGTGCGCGGCATCATCGAAGGGGAAAGCGTGCCAGATGTTTTCATCCCCATCCTTATTGAACTCTACAAGCAAGGGCGCTTCCCGTTTGATAAGCTGATCCGCCAATTCCCCTTCGAGCAGATCAACGAGGCGATTCACGCTTCTGAATCAGGTGAGGTGTTGAAGCCCGTTTTGGTGATGTAGGGTTTGCAGGCGCATGGCAGCGCGTTTCAGGCTGCCATGCCTTCGAACCATCCGCTTAAGGCGCGGCGCGCAGCAGTGTTTCCAAGTGCGCCTTAGCAGTTGCCCACTCGGAATCGATCAGGCTGAAATAGACCGTGTCGCGCCGTCTGCCATCCGGCATGAGGTAATGGCTGCGTAAGACGCCTTCGCGCTGCGCGCCCAACCGCGCAATCGCCCGCTGCGATTTCTCGTTGAGCAGGTCGGTCTTGAGTTGCACGCGCAAGCACTGCCACACCTCAAAGGCGTGCCGCAGCATGAGGTATTTCGCCTCTGTGTTGATGGCAGTGCGCTGCCATCGCGGATTGATCCACGTCCAACCGATCTCGACGCGCCGATGTTCAGGCGTGATCTCGTCAAAGCGCGTGCTGCCGACGATCTCACCCGATGCTTTGGCAATGGTCACAAATGGCAGTTGATCGCCTTTCGTCTGGCGTTCAAGCGCCTGCGCCACGTAGCGATCTGCCTCTGCGCGGCTGGTGATGCGCGTCAGCATCCACCGCCAGATCGTCTCATCTTGTGCGGCTACCCATAGCCCATCGGCATGTTCGGGCGCTATCGGCGCAAGGCGCATATGCGCGCCTTCTAGGGTAATTGGTACAACCTGCATAACCTAAACTTCCTCCGCGATCAAATCCTCCCACCTTTGGCGGCGGCGCACCACACGCCAATCGTCAGATTCTAGCGCAATTTCAGGCGCAAGCGGGCGCGCATTGTAGTTAGACGCCATCACCGCGCCGTAGGCACCAGCGTGCAGCACCGCCAGCAGGTCGCCCTCACGCAGCAGCGGCAGCGCCACCACAGCGCGCAGCACATCCGCGCTCTCGCATACAGGACCAACTACATGCGAAATGACGGCTGCCTCTGGCATGTGGCGCAACGGCAACACGCCATGCGTCGCTGCATACAGCGCCGGGCGGATTAACTCCGTCATGCCGCCATCGGTCACATAGATCACGCCATCGCTCGTCGGCTTCACATACTGCACTTCAACCAGCAAGATGCCATTTTCCGCCACGATGTAGCGTCCCGGCTCTAGGATCAGGCGCACAGGGCGACCTTGCAACGCCGCCGTGATCGGCTCGGCAAAGGCTTCAAGAGTCGGCACAGGCTCGCCCGTGTAGCTGACGGGAAAGCCGCCGCCCAGATCAAGCGTTGTGAGGAACGGAAAGCCATCCATGAGCGCCAGTGCCGCGTCCAGCGCCTCAAGGGTATGATCCACGCTGCCAAGCTGGCTGCCAATGTGGACGTGCAAGCCTTCGATGCGGTAGGCATCGCGGCTTGGGTCATGCGCGCTGAGCAGATCGGCAGCCTCTGCCAAAGGAATGCCGAATTTGGCGGCGGCGTGTCCGGTCGCAATGTGCGGATGCGTATCGGCGCGCACATCAGGATTCAGGCGCAGGGCAAGGCGCGGCGTCGCCCTTAGGCTGCGGGCAAGCTGATCAATGCGCGCCAGTTCACCGCTGCTCTCGGCATTGATCCAGCCGACGCCAAGCCGCAGCGCGTAATCGAGTTCACGGTGCGTTTTGCCAACGCCAGCAAAGACGATCTGGCTCGGCGGCACGCCCGCCTGCACGGCGCGGAAAATCTCGCCGCCGCTGACGGCATCAAAGTGCGCGCCGATGGCGTGCAGCGCACGGATCACGGCAAGGTTGGCGTTCGCCTTCAGGCTATAGTGAATCTCCGCGCTCGGAAAGGCTGCTTGCAAACGCCGAAAGTTAGCGCGAATGCCCTCAAAATCGTAGAGGTAGCAAGGGGTGCCAACCTGTGCGGCTATACCCGCTAAGTCGTGCCTGTGCCAATGCAGCCTACCATCTTGATATGCCAAGGTGCTGCTCATGGCTGTGCGCTATCTACCTTTGCCAAGAATTCCAGCACAGCGCTGTAGAAGGCGTTGGGTGCCTGCTCGTGAATAGCATGTCCAACATTGGGAAAGGTGCGGAATTGGCGCAGCACGCCGCGCCGTTCAGCCGCTTTCTCCACAAAGCGGCGCCCAAGCGCGGGCGGATTCAGGCGATCTTCCTCGCCAAGCATCAAGAGCAATGGTGCGCTGAGTTGGTCAGCGCGGCTGAGCGTGAGGTCGCCGCCTTCCGCGATCATGGCGCAGAAGGCATCCACCCACTGCTGCACCCATCCCACCACGTCTTGATCAGGATGCTTGGCGATCATCTCGTCAGTCACCCATGTGGTCGGAAAGCTGGCGCGCTGCGAATGCTCACAGGCAGATTGATCAAAGGCGCCAAGCGCGCCCCACGCCGTGACGGAACGGCACAAATGCGCGTATTCCACGCCCAACAGCAGCGCCACCTCGCCGCCGTCGCTAAAGCCGAAGATGTGCGCGTTGCGTGCGCCAAAAATCGCCAAGAGCGCCGCCAAAAATTCGCCCATGATTGCCGCATCGCGCTTGTAAAAATCGGTGGGATAGGTGCGCTTGGGCGGCACGCTTTTGCCATAGCCGGGCAGATCGGGCAGGATGACGCTGTAACCGTTAGCAACAAGCTGTTCGGCAAGCGGCAGATGATCTTGCCCGACCTCCAGCCAGCCGTGCAGGATCAGGGCTGGCACGCCGCTGCCGATCAGGTCGTAGTAGATGACTTGTCCGTTCACGTCAAGTACAGGCATAGTGTGTAAACATCCTTTGGGTGAGGTTAATTAATGCTCAGCCGACGCCGTTCACGGCGCAGCACTTCGGTCTTCAGCTGCCCACAGCCGGCTTGAATATCAATGCCGCGCCGCACGCGCACGGTGCTGCTGACGCCATAGCGCGACAAGGTTGCTTGGAAGGCATCCACACGCAGCGGATCGGACGGCGCGCCATTATAGCCGTTGGTTGGGTTCAAGGGAATCAGGTTGACGTGGCACAGCAAGCCTTGCAGCAGCGCACCGAGTTTTTCTGCCTGCTCCACCGTATCGTTTTCGCCGCGAATAAGCGCCCACTCAAAGGTGACGCGCCGTCCCGTGCGCTGCACATAGTAGGCGGCTGCCTCTATCACCGCTCGGATTGGGTAGCGGCGGTTGATGGGCAGCAGCGCACTTCGCTCGGAATCGGTGGCGGCGTGCAGGCTGATCGCCAAACCGACCTGCAACGCTTCCTCCGCAAAGCGCCGAATTTCTGGCACCAAGCCAACCGTGCTAAGCGTGATGTGCCGCTGACCAATATTCAAGCCGTTCGGATCGTTCAGGCGGCGAATGGCGCGCAGCGTGTTCTCGTAGTTGTGCAGCGGCTCGCCCATGCCCATCAGCACAATGTTCGAGAGCCGATCTCCCTCACTTTCCAGCAGCCGCGCAAAGTGCAGTGCCTGCTCCACGATCTCGCCATCGGTCAGGTGGCGCGCAAAGCCCATCTGCCCTGTGGCGCAGAACACACAGCCCATCGCGCAGCCTGCCTGAGTCGAGATGCAGGCGGTGCGCCGACCGTCCTCGTATTCCATCAGCACGCTTTCGATAAGCTGATTATCGGGCAGGCGGTAAAGGCGCTTGGTGGTGGCGCTTTCGGCGCTGTGCTGTTCGGCTGCCTGTGCCAACACACCAAGGCGCGTCTCGGCGGCAAGCCGTTCGCGCAGTGCTTTGGGCAGGTTGGTCATCGCCTCAAAGGTGGTCACCTTGTGCTTATAGAGCCACTCGCTGACTTGTTTGGCGCGGAAAGCGGGCATTTCCCAGCGGGCAAAGAGCGCTTTTAGGTCGTCATCGCTCAGGTCGTAGAGGTTTGTCATAGCGTCTCTCGCATTCGGCGGCTAAGGCGCAGGGCAAGCGCCATCCCAATAGGCATCAGGCTGATGAGCGGCGCGCCACCGCATGGATTGCCGCTGGCAGGCGGCGGCACAGGCGTTGGGCGCTGAATGCTGCCCGGCGGCAGCGCGGTGAAGGTGGCAGTCACGACGGGCGTGATGCTTGGGAAGAAGGCTGCTGTGATGGTTGGGATGGGCGTTGGTGAGCGGCGTGGCGGCGCGGCAGTGCGCGTTGGTGTGGCGGTGCGGGTGACGGTGGGCGTTGGCGTCGTTTCGAGGTAGGGCGTCCAGCGGACGGCACGCGCCGCACGCTCTGAGCGCAGCCAGGCTTGCCATTCGTTATAGAGCGCCGCACTGCCCACACCAAAGCGCGCACGGAGCGCCTGCTCGAAATCGCTTGCGGCTGCCAGATCGCGGGCAAGGGCAAAGGGTGCTTCCGCGCCTGCCCGATCTGCCAGATAGAGCGTTAAGAGGTAGCTCTGGGCTTGCCACACGCGCAAATCAGCGCCGCTGAGCGCCTCAGGTTGTTCTATCAGTTCGCGCAAGGTGAAAATCGGGCGGTTGCCACGTAAACGCTCTAGCAAAATGCTGAGGGCGGCGCTGTTTGGCGTGATGTTATAGAGGCGCGTTAAGCCTTCGCTGAACCATGACGGAATGGACGGCGCATTTTCCCACAGCACGGCATAGGCGCGGCTGACGATCTGCTCGGTGAGGCGATCTTGCAGCTCGTTGAAGGCAAGGGTTTGGCGGCGGATCAGATTGAAGCCGTAGCGCTCGTAAATGGCGCGTGCTGCGTTCGGATCGCAAGCGCGGCGCGTGCCGCCAATGGTGCGCGATTCGATGAACGGTTCGCCTTCGGCGTCGGTGAGGTCGCGCTGGCAAAAGGTTGCCTCAGGGTCGTAAATCACGATCTTTTGGCTGGGTGCGATGTTGGTCTGCTGGCTGACCAACCCATAGACGCGCATAGCGTTTTGGTGCAGCAGGTTCAGGGCGAGATCGGCATTGTGGCTGTAGAGTTGGAGCGGCGTCTCGCTAATCTGCCAGCGTAGGACGGGCTGCGGCGCATTGCGGAGCGTATCTTGAAAGAGGAATTCGCCCGATGCTGCGCTGATGCCTTCAAAGGCGGTCTGTATTTGCCACTCGTAGCGCAGCGGCGTGAACGGCGCGGGCGCTTCTTCTGGGCTGAATTCCCAAAGGTAGGTGATCAGGGCAGTGCGTGGGTCTAGAGCGATGCCATCGCGCCGTGTGTCTAGCAGCGGTGTAACATTCAGGCTGCCATCTGCCTGATAGATGCGGAGGTAGAGCGAGATAACGTCCTCAAGCGGCACGTTCAGCGTCACGCTGAAGCGGATCGCTACAGGGAACAGCATCTCGGTCTCGGCACGGGTTAGGATGGGCAGCAGGGTGCGGTTGGGCGTAGGGGAAGGCGTAGGCGTGGCGTCGGGCTGCGCTGCGGTCAGGTTTGCAGCGCTTAGCAAGAGTGCCAATAACACAACGGGCAAGATCAGGCGCATGGGTCGTTTCATGCCCTGATCTTACCCGTAAAGCGGCGAATGGGCTAGGCTCTCTTGTGCCTAGAGGCGATAGAGCGCGCCGTATTTGTTGCGTAGATAGGTGATGTAGGGTGCAATATCAATCTTGCCAACGGTGCGCGCAATCAGCTCTGGGGCGCTGTATTTGCTGCCATGCTGATAGATGTTCTCGCGCATCCAGCCGTGCAGTGTGCTGAACTCACCGCGCCCAATCTGCTCCGTGATCTCAGGGTGCGCCTCAAGCGCCTTCGCATAGAACTGCGCACCTAAGATATTGCCAAGTGTGTAGCCTTGGAAGGCGCCGCCGATCAAGCCGCCGTACCAATGCACATCTTGCAGCACGCCATCGCGGTTATCAGGGGCGCGCACGCCCAGATCAGCCTGATAGCGTGCGTGCCATGCCTCAGGCAAATCGGCGATGCTGAGCGTGCCTTCCAAGAGTTGCAGCTCAAGGTCAAAGCGGATCATCACGTGCAGGTTGTAGGTCACTTCGTCTGCATCAGTGCGGATGAGTGAGCGCTCTACCTTGTTCACAGCGCGATAGAACTGATCGAGCGAGACGTTGCCCAACTGTTGCGGGAAGATGCTTTGCAGGCTTGGGTAGAAGTGCTGCCAAAAGCCTAAACTGCGCCCAACGACGTTTTCCCACAGGCGCGATTGACTTTCATGCACGCCGGACGAGGCGCCACCCGCCAGCGGCGTGCCTTCATAAGCGGCGTTGACGCCTTGCTCATACATAGCATGTCCGGACTCGTGCAGCGTGCTGAAGAGCGGATCGCCCAGCCTGTTCTTCGGATAGCGCGTCGTGATCCGCACATCGCCGTGATTCAGACGAATGGCGAACGGATGCGCCGTGCGATCAAGGCGTCCGCGCTCAAAGTCGTAGCCATAGCGCTTGATGACTTCAAGGCTGAATTTCTCGATATCCTGCGGCTCGTAGTGCTGGTGCAGGAAGGCATCATCAGCGGGCGCTTGTTCGGTGATGGCGCGTGCAATCGGCACAAGTTCAGCACGCAGTTCGGCAAAGAGCGTCCGAATATCGGCAGCCTTCATGCCGTAATCCGACGAGTCGATCAGTGGATCGGCAAGGTGGTCGAAGGGCGCGAAGCACTCTGCATAACGGCGGCTCAGTTCAAGCGTCTTCTCTAAGTAGGGCTGCACGCGGTCAAAGGCATTTTCAGGGCGTGCGCCAACCCACACATGGTACGTTTCGGCGGTGTGCTGCGAAAGCTCCGCCACCAAGTCCAGCGGCACTTGCGTGGCGCGTGTGTATTCGCGGTGGGTGACGCGGATCAGGGCGGCCTCGTCCGAGTCTGCGGGTAGGCTCTCGGCATAGGGCAGCAACGCCTCTAGCAATTTGCCGAGTGCAGGATCGGTAAAGCGTTGGTGCGAAAGCTGGGCGATGTAGCTCAGTTGCTGCCCGCGTGCGGCTGCGCCACCATTGGGCATGTAGGTGGATTGATCCCAATAGAGGACGGCGTTGATGCCATTGATGAGGCTCACTTCGGCAAGCTGAGCGCGCAGCGCCTTCAGGGTCGCGGCATGATCGGTCATTGTAAAAATTCACTTTCTGGTAGGTTCGGAATAGGTTGATTATGGCGCAAAGGGATGCCTAAAGCAAGGCGCGCAGTCAATCGGGCTGCCAACCCATGCTGGCAGCCCGCGCTTAACGATTAATCGGCAGGCTCGAAGGCTTCTGTGCCAACGACCGCCTGACTTTCGGGCAGTGCCCCACGCCGCAAGGCACGGCGGAACAGCCACAGCGACGGGCTGAGCAAGGCAGCGCTCACGATCAGTGCAGCGCGCACCGAGAGATTGCCCAACAAACCGACCATCGGACCGCCCGCCATTTCGCCAAGTGCATCGGCTTGCGCGCTCATCGAGATGATCGTCGCCCGTGTTTGCGGCGCAAGATTTTGGTTCACCCACGCCGTATAAAGTGGAGCGATCACACCGCGCAACTGCCCAATCATCACGTAAGCGGCAAGCGCCAGGACGGCATTGCGCGCAAGGGCAAAGACGGCCACCGCTACGATGAGCGCAGCCATCAGCCCGCGCAGGGTACGCGCCACCGCCGCCTGATCTGCCACAGTGACGCTGCGGCGCGCCCATTCGGTCAGCAGCAGGTAGAGCGGCGTCGTCAGGACGCTGATGCCGCCTAGCCACACTATCGGCGTGAAGCCTTCTGGAATGCCGATGTTTTGCAGCCAGTGAAATTCATTCAGCCGATCATAGCCCTCCGAGAAAGCACCGAAGACAAAGCCAACCGCAATGATTGTGAACAGCAGTCTGCTGCCGCGCACGGTCTGCACACCCTCGCGGAAGGTGCTAACCATTGAAGCCACAGGATTTGTCATTTCGTGGTGTTTGGGCTTAAAGCCCTGTTCGGGCATGACCGCCACCAACACAACCGCCATGCCCATCAGCAAGCCGCCGCCTACCAAGATAGGCAGCGCCACTTGCGCTGAGCCGATTAAGATCGCGCCGATGACGCCCACCACACCCGCGAGGGCGCTTACTTGCGCGCCGCGCAGAAAGGCACGGTTCGCGGCAACCTCGCCAATCTCATCAGAGAGCCATGCTTGCTGTGCGCCGCTCAGCAGCGTATAGCCAAGCGCCTTTACCACTTGCAGCAGCAGCAGCGGCACAAAGAGTGTTGTCAGACCGACTAGAAACGCGCCCAGCCCAAGCGCGCCAAAGCCCAAGATAACTGAGAGGCGGCGGCTGTAGGTATCAGCCACCACGCCTGTCGGCACTTCGAGAAAGAAGATGCCAACCTCTAGGGCAGTGCCAAGCAGCACCAGTTGAAAAGGCGTGAGCTGCGCCGTTTGAATCAAGTAGATTGAAGTGGCAAGGTTAACCATCGCCAAGCCGAGCGCGATGACACCTTCCGATACCAAGAAGACGTTATATGCACGCGAAGAACGCAAGGCATACCTACCTTTATCACAGGTGAATTCGGTTATTCAGAATGTAAGAGCGGGGAGGTGCGTTAGGGCAGGCGCAAGGTACGCCAAACCAACGCCTGATCATCAGGCGCGCTGTGGAGAGGTAGGCATTCAGTTCAAGCGAAGCGGTTGACTAACCGATAGGCGCTACTTACACCACCAGCACGCGCTGTAGAGTAAACAGTAGCAAGGTGACTGTCATTGAGGGAAACTCCTTCACATGGATGAACCGCATACACCTTACACTGAACTTTAGGTGTTTGTCAAGTATTCGGCTTGCCCACTTCTGCCAAATGCGCCACAATTAGGGCAAAAGGAAGGTTTGCCCATGCGTTCACCCATTTACCCTGAGACCGAGATGGTTGGCATGATGATTGAAGGCGTGCATGTAGATCACTGCCCGCGCAGCGGTGGGCATTGGCTGGACGGCGGTGAGCTGGCGCAGCTTGCCAAGCGCCCAACCACAGCCGTGGACGCCATTCTGCAAGCAGGCACTCTGGTAGAACGGCTCATCCACGAGAGCAGCCGCTTGTGTCCGCGTGACCACACGCCGCTGCAACAGATCGAGTTCCCGAACTATGCACACCTCAAATTGGATTACTGCCCAACTTGTAGCGGCGTTTGGCTGGATGCTCGCGAGCTGAGCCAAGCGCTCACCTTGCTGGGCAGACCTGCTGATGATTCCGCAGAAAGTGCGCCGAATGGCGGCGTCCTGCGCCTGATTCAACGCTTGCTCGGCTTGGGCTGAGTGCAGCGCGGCAGTGGGCGGTGCGTAGCCGCCCTACACACCACACGCGGAGCGTTTAGCCTTTCACACCGCTTGCCGAAACGCTCTGCACGAACCAACGCTGGAACAGCAAGAACACAACCAACACCGGCACTGTTGCCAACGAGGCAAACGCCATCACATCACCCCACTGGCGCGGCGCTTGCCCAAAGAACACATTCATCGCCACAGGCAGCGTCGTGAACTCAAAGCCGCGTGTGGTCATGAGTGGCCACAAGAAGCTGCCCCAGTGCGCCAAAAACTGCAAGATCGCTACCGTGGCAAAGACGGGGCGTGCCAACGGCACAATGATGCGACGATAGATCAAGAAGCCGCCAGCGCCATCCACACGCGCTGCCTCGTCAAAGTCACGCGGGATGTTCAGGAAGAATTGGTAGAACAAGAAGATCGAGAAGGCATCCGCTGCGAAGGGGAAAATCTGCACATGGTAGCTGTTCAGCCAGCTGATTGTGCCATCTATCCATGGTAATTCGTTCACCAAGAGCAGCAGCGGCACCGCCACTGACTCGAAAGGCACAATGATCAGCAAAATAACCAACGTCAGCACAATGCCGCGCCCCGGCAGGCGCAAGCGCGCCAAAGCGTAGGCTGCCATGCTGTTCACGAACAACCCAAGCAGCACAATGCTAGATGTGACGAAGACCGAGTTAAAGAACAGGCGCGGCATTGGCAAGCGCTCAAAGACGCCGCCTGCGCCGTCTACACACTTCGTCTCCGGGCTTTGATAGTCCGGGCAAGTGTAGTTTTCAAGAGTCGCCTCACGCGGGATGAAGGCGTAGATCGTCCGCATGTCGGATGAGACAAGGCGCTCAGGCTTGAGCGACGAAACCACCATAATCACGACGGGAAAGACGAAAAAGCCAACTAAAAAGAGCATGAAGCCATAATTGAGCGTTAAGAAGAGTGTCCGCCGCAGGCGATAACCACGTGCGCGTGCTTGTGCAGCGCGGCGTTCTTCCGCACCAACCGTTTGTGATATGCTAGACATGCCTTAAACCTCCCGATTCGTTAGCACACGCCGCTGAAGCACAGAGATCACCAACACAATCAGCACGAAGATGACCGAGATCGCAGAGGCATAGCCCACGCGCTGCTGCCGATAGCCCTGATTAACCAAATGCAGGATGGTTGTGGCTGTGCTATCAAAAGGACCGCCTGTGCCGAAGGTCATCACATCCACTTGCACAAAGAGCTTGAAGGCGAGAATGGTCGTGCTGATCACCACAAAAATTGTAGTGTTCCGCAAACTGGGCAGCGTCACATTAGTGAATTGCCGCCAGCGCCCTGCGCCATCGATTTGGGCTGCCTCGTAAAGTTCTTGTGGAATTTCCTGCAAGCCTGCTAAAAAGATCACCATTTGGAAGCCGACGCCTTGCCAGATGGAAAGAATGATGATCGAGAAAAGCGCCGAACGTGGGTCTTCCAGCCAGCGGAACGGGCCCAAACCAACCACGCCAAGCAAGCTGTTGATCAACCCAAAATCTGGGTTGTACATGAAGAACCACAGCACCGAGACAATCGCCATGGTGGTGACCACCGGGCTGAAGTAAACAGTGCGGAAGAAGTTCATGCCGCGCAGTTTCTGGTTCACCAACATTGCCAACATCAGGGCGAAGGCAGTTTGCAACGGCACCACAATCAGGGCAAACATGAAGGTATTGGCAAGCGCACGCCAAAAGGTGGCATCGCTGGCAGCGATCAGGTAGCGTGTGCCGAACAAGTCAATCTGCGCCAGCTCGCGGAAAAAGCGCGTTTCCGGGTCAGCGCGCAATATCTCGCGCACGGCGGGATATACCAAGTTGCCTTCTGCATCGCGCAGCGGCGCATTCGTGTCGGGATCAAGGCGCGGCGCAAGCGGAAAAAAGCGTACATCGAGCAGCTCGCGGTAGTTGCCCAAGCCGATTATTTCGGTTGGGTTGGGTGAGATAAGGCGTTGATTGGTCAGGCTTAGCCCAAACGCCATGAAAAATGGGATTAGCAAGAAGCACAAGAGCAAAAGCGCCGCTGGTGAGAGCATCAGCAAGGCAAGCCGCCGTTCGCCATCGTAAAGCGACGGCTTGCGACGCGGAGGCGTGGTGACTGCCATAAAGCACCTCAAAAAGTGTGAAAATGTGCTATATTTGCGGCTGCCCTTCTCAGCAGCATACCCAAAGCCAAGAGAAGGGCAGTTTATGTGTTGTGCGCGCCCGCCATCTGTGCCGTTTTGCCGAACGGTGTTGATGCGTGGGCGCGCCCGACGCTAGAATACCTTAGTTGCGCGGTGCATAGCCGTTATTGTTGGCAATGTCTCTATCAATGGTGTCGGCGGCTTTGTCCAAGGCTGTCTGCACGTCGCCACCTTTGGCGATCTCATCCACCGCTTGGGCAAATGCCCGCGTGATGACCGGATAGGCAGGCGTCTGTGGGCGCGGCACTGCCACACCACCCACCAACTGCTGGAAGTAGATGTTCAGCGCACCGCCCTCCGCGTAGCGTGCATCTGCTTCTAGCACGCTTGTGAGGGCAGGCACTGCACCGCTGGCATCCGCGAATGCCTTTACATTGTCAGCCGCCAGCAGGAATTTCAACAAGTCCCAGGCGCCATCCTTAGCCGCACAGGTCGAGGTGATGCCCCAGTTCCACGATCCCATCCCCGTAGCGGCTTTCTCGCCGAATTTGGGCATGGGCAGCAGCACCAAATCTTCACCCAGCGCAGCCGAGTATTCGGGATAGACCCAGTGACCAACAAAGCTGAGCGCCGCCTTGCCATCCTTAAAGACGTTATCGTCTTCCGGCGTGGCGCTGGTCAGTCCATTCTTGAACAGCCCTTGAAACCACGTCATCGCAGCGACGGCTGCCTCACCGTTGATGGTGCCATCGGCGGACTGGAAGTCGGTACGGTCAATCAGATCGCCACCAAAACTCTGCAAGATGGGGCTGAAGCCGTAGGTGAACCACTCGCCCGCGCCGTAGTTCATCTTCAGGTCAAGCGGATAGCCGTCGGCTGGCACCACTGCCCTTAGTGCCTCTAAGGCAGCGTTGAATTCATCGAGCGTCCAGGCATCTTCAATGCTGGTTGGAATGCGGACGTTGGCAGCTTCCAACATCTTCTTGTTGCCCCAGATTGCCAGACCGCTATCGAAGGTGCCGATGCTCCACAGCTTATCCTGATAGGTGCCTTGTTGGATGATGGACGGGATAATGTCGGCAGCCAGATCAGGCACTTGGGCAAGGTAGTCATCCAAGGGGATGAGGTAGCCTGCCCATGCGTAGTTATAGACGTTGGGTCCGTCAAAGTCCAGCAAGCAGGGCAGGGCATTGGCAACTGCCGCTGCATTAACCTGATCGTTGTAAGAGCCTTCGGGCAGTTGGGTTGCCTCGGCGCGGTAAACCGACTGCGAGGCGTTGTAGCGATCCAGAATGGCGGTTAGGGCGTCGCGTTCTGCGCCCTGCCCAGAGTGAAACCAAACCGTTACGACCGTTGGCGATTGCGCGGCAACGATGCCCGTACCGAACGCACCAAAGATGAGCGCTAAAGCGCTGAGTGCTACCCAAAATTTGCGATTCATAGTCAACTGATCCTCTCGATGCTTAACGAAATTAAGTGAAAAGACGCCGAAAAACCGATGCTACCTTTGAACTGTTCCACATCACCTCCTTTAGCGGCTAAAAGTTGAGCGCAGCAAAGCGCGCCTCGCCGAACGCCACAGCCGTGCCTTCCACATAAAAGCCCGCGCCGCCGTAGGGTAAATGCGCCCACGAGAGCGCAATCATCAGCACATCATCAAGGTATATCTCCACATAGTGATCGCGCACCAAAACGCGCAGCGTGTACGCCTCGGCGCTCAGGTCGGTGCGGCGTGCCTGAATGGGCGGAAAGCGGCGCAGCGTGCCAAACTCTGCGCCGCACAGCCCAACTTCAAGCTGCGCTGCTGGGCGGTTCAGGGCAATGCACAAGCCCTGTGCGGCGGCGCTGCCATAACCAACAATTAGCCCGCCAATGCCGCCTGTGCTGCCAAAGGTCAGCCGTACCTCGATCAGAGCTGCCTCTGCTTGGTAAGGTAGATAGAGCGCCGCCGACTCTGCCTCTGCACACAGCCGTTCACCTTCAGCGCGCCACGCCCCGCCCAGGCTATAGGGCGTATAGGACGCGAGCAGCTGCGTAAATGGATCAACATCGCGCCGCGCAACCACACGCAACGCGCCATTCGGCGCTGTGCTGAGCTGCTTGACTGCACCAAATGAGGCAATATCATTAGGATGCTTACGGCGCACCATATGTTGATAAAATAAGCGCGTGCCATCTTTGGGATGCGCCACACTGCGCCCGACATAGCTATCCAAGCGCGACTCGCGGCTGGCAATCACAATGTTATCGGCAGGGCGCTGCCAACCATGCAGCAAGTTATCCGAGACGAGGTAAAAAGTGCCGTTCACGCAGTTCGGATCGGCAGTTGTGTAGTAGGAGTCGAACCAGCGCGCTGTGGAGAACATCAGGTAGTAGCGCCCATTCAGCTTGAAAACGTCTGGCACTTCCATGCACACATATTCATCCGAGATGAAAGCAGGTGGCAGCGTTTCCCACGCCAGCAAGTCTTTTGAACGGCAGACCGCAATACACCCACCGCCGCTATAGCTGCCATTTGGCACACGCGCACAGATGAAAGCGTAGTAACAGGCTGTCTCAGCATCATAAATAACGCATGGATCGCGCCAAGCAACCTCATGATTAGGTGAACGGCGCGGATCGGTTTCGTAAAAGGGCGCACGTGCTTCCATGACGGGATAAGGATGTTTTTGCCAATGGTAGAGATCCTCTGAAATGGCAACGCCGATCCGCTGCACCTGATCAACCATTGAGCCGTAGAACATATAGTAGCGTCCGTCATGGTGACGGACGACCATGCCAGTCATAAACCAGCCGCTGTCCCAGGCAGTGCTGCTGTTCGCGTGCAGTGCATCGCGCACTGCCGTCCAATGCACCAAATCAGGCGAGGTGGCGTGTGCAATTGTCTTAGCAAACATATCGCGCAGATCACGCTTGAGGTAATAGAGGTGGTAGCCATCCTCAGCGGGAAAAAGCCACGTATCCCATAAACCGTGCAGCGGACTTTCAGGGGCGTGCAGCATCGTTACTCCTGTGTCGGGCTGTATGTTGTCGAACGGACAATCAGTTCGGGCAAGGGCAAGTGAATTGCCTGCCATGTTGGGTCGCCAGCCAGCAGCTTTAGAAGCATCTCAATGGCGAGCGTGCCGCTTTGGTGCATGTGCTGGCGAATGGTTGTCAAGCCGACGTACTGGGCAATTTCCAAATCATCAAAGCCGATTACCGAAAGCTGCTGTGGCACAGCGATATGCCGTTCGCGGGCAGCCGCCAGCACACCAAGCGCCTGCATGTCAGACATGGCAAAAATGGCGGTGGGCGGCTCGGGCAGGTTCAGCAGCTCACCGCCAAGCTGGCGCGCCACTTCTTGCCCGTGTTCGCCAAAGCGCACATAGTCAGGGCGCAGTGGAACATCAGCGGCACGCAGCGCGCTGCAATAGCCGTTGTAACGCTCTTGGCTGGTTGGAAAGCCATAGCGATCAGGGAAGGCATCACCAATGTAGGCAATTCGCCGATGCCCAAGCGCGATCAGGTGTTGTACGGCAAGTTGTGCGCCATAGGCGTTTTGCGGCGCAAGGCAAGGCATTTGGTCGGTGGGGCGGTCATAAATACCTGCTAAGGCAATGCCAGCATCCGTCAGGCGGGCATATTGCTCAGCGCTGAGGTTGATGGTCATCACGAGCAAGGCAGCGATCAAGCGCTGATCAAGGATGAGATCTATTTGCGACTCAATCTGCTCGGGACTGCCCACATGATAGAGCAGCAGTGTATCTTCAGGGGCAAGGGCGCTGAGCGCAGTTTGCACACCGCGCAAACGCTCCACAAATGGTTGATAAGCAAAGAAAGGCAGCAGCACGCCAAGCGTTCGGCGGCGCAGGCGGCGGGAAAGCGTGCGCGCTGCGCTGTTGGGCTGGTAGTTTAGATGGCGGATGGCATCCATCACGCGCTCACGAGTGCGCGGGCTGACGTTGGTGCTGCCGTTCAAGACGCGAGAGACAGTGCCAATCCCAACGCCCGCGTGTTTTGCCACATCGTGAATGGTAACAGGTGGCATAGCGTGCCTTTCCAAAATGCCTTTCAAAAACTCTTTGGGGTGGAAACGTTTCCATCCGCTGTGAAAGATTTTATACAGCCTTTTTCAGGAATGCAAATCGAAATTTTTGCGGGTGCTGGAAGCGGTGAAATTGGAGGGAAATATCTGGGGCGTTGCAGGGTAATTCATCCCCATTGGGCAGGCATGCGCTTGATCTTCAACACGCCTTTTTGCTTGCCCTCAGACCCTAATTAAAGGTAAGATGTATAAAAGGGCGCTTGGCGTGCTTTGAAGGCGAGCGAGTGAGAAAAGGCAAAATATGCTTTGGATAATCCAAACATTACTTACCTACTGCTGATTGTTGGGCTATGGGCAAGTGTTTTCGGGCTGTATATTCCCGGCACTGGCGTCGTGGAAATCTTGGCGGCGATTGCGATGGGTGCTGCGCTTTTGGCATTGGCGGCAAACCCTGCCACCAACTGGCTCTTTGCCGTTATGCTGGGTGTGGGTGTGCTAAGCTATCTGCTGCTGCCACTTTATCGGCGCGAATGGGCGCGCTTTGCGCTGTTTGGCTTGGTCTTGCAGGCAATTGGTGGGTTGTTCCTGTTCACGGAGATGCTTGTCTCGCCTGTGCTGATTGGCGTCACAGTGGCAATTTCGTTCGGCATCTATCAATTGGTGCTGCTGCCCTTTCACCGCAAGCAAACCAGCGAGCCAGTGGTTGGTGATAATGAGCTGCTCAGCGGCGCTTTTGGCTATGTCGTCAAGCCGCTAGACCCCGTTGGCACGGTGAACGTGAACAGTGAACTTTGGACAGCCTATAGCAACGAGCATCTACCCAGCGGCGAGTATGTGCAGGTATCTGCTAAAGAAGGCTTACGGCTCTATGTAGTGCGTGCCAAGCACAAGCACTCGCCACAGCTTGCTGAAATGGAAGAGGCTATGCCGCCTGATTTGCCGCTTCAGGCAAAAGCACTGCGAGAAGACGACGACTCGCTGCGTTGAGAAACGATTTGGAGGGAAGTATCTATGTCAGGACAAACCAATTTGACAGTTGAGCAACTACCGACCATTGTTATTGTGGTGCTGGCGCTGTTGCTGCTGATGATTGTGCTGCGTTCCGTCCGCATTGTGCCAGAGTTCGAGCGCCTGGTGATCCTTGCCCTTGGGCGTTTTGCGGGCGTGCGCGGGCCGGGCATTGTGTTGGTGCTGCCTTGGGAAAATGCTGCGAAGGTGGACTTGCGCGAGCGTTTCCTTGAGATTCCGCGCCAAACTGCCATCACAAAGGACAATGCACCCATCTCCATTGACTTCCTCGTTTACTACCGCGTCATTGATCCCAAACGTTCCATCTTGCAGGTAGATAATGTGGTCAGCGCATCGCTGAATATTGCCACAACGACGCTCCGCGCCGTCATCGGTGATATTACCTTAGACGATGTGCTGGCAAAGCGTGAGGAAATCAACGACAAGCTGCGCGTGAAACTCGACGAGATCACTGAGCGCTGGGGCTTGAAAGTGACCAGCGTTGAAATCCGTGAGATTGAGCCGCCGCGTGACGTGCAAGACGCCATGAACCGCCAAATGACGGCAGAGCGCACGCGCCGCGCTATGGTGACGCAAGCAAGCGGCGAGCGCGAGTCCGCGATTATGGTGGCAGAAGGGCAGAAGCAGTCCGAAATTTTGAAGGCAGAAGGACAGAAGCAATCTGAAATTCTGAAGGCAGAAGGTGAGCGCCAAGCCCAAGTCTTACGCGCACAAGGCTTTGCCCTTGCCCTGCAAGCCATTTACGAACAGGCAAAAGATGTCGATTCCAACACGATGGCGTTGCAATATATGGAAGCGCTCAAGGCGCTCGGTGCCAGCGAGGCAACCAAGTTCGTGCTGCCGATGGAACTAACCACGATCATGCAAAAGGTCGTTGGCACGATGGCAAATGGCAGCGTTCACAGCGCGACGGAAGGCACGCCGCCCGTCTCCGAAGTGCGCCGCATCGTCACACAATAACGGCACACAATACTGGCAAAACAAATAGTGCGCCGAGTGAAGCACTCGGCGCATTGCTTGAGGTTACTCAGGGATTTCTTCTGGGTCTGGCACCACACCGCCATCCAACACTTCCGAGTTGAAAAGCTGCGCCGTCTGCGATTCGAGCGTGTAATCGCGCCACGCGAACGAGCCGCCGCGTGTGAACAGCACACGGTCGCCCGTTGGTGCGTCCAGGCGTTCATCCGCGGCAATCAAAGCGCCGGCTGCGCGCAGCGCCGGGAACAAGCGGTAGAGATGTGCGGTTGCATCATAGGCGATGATCGGCTGCGCCTGACTGCCACTCAGCAACAGGTGCGCCACTGAGCGAACGATCAGATCGTGATCAGTATCATGATTCACGCGGATAAGCGTATCCGTGTGGCTATCTATTTCAAAGTCCATCGTGCCGTTTCGCCACACATCAATGACCGGTAGATCAACGAGCAAATGCGGCAAGCTGGACATATTATCAATGAAGAAGACCGCTTGCCGTGACGGATCGCGGTGCTTGAGCAGTGCCTCGTCACGGTCAACGCTTCTCCAGCCAGAAAGAAAGGTGAGCATAGGCTAGGCTACCATCTTGTGCAACTTAATGGACGATCTTGTAAAACACTGGTTGCCCAAACTGTATTTCACTCACACTTCTATTGTTACATCAAAGAACGTTCGTGTGCCTCACAATTTCATCAGAAAGGCATAAAAAATTCGCAAAAACTTGTTGGTAGGTCTACATGCATTGTACCCTGAACAGCCCGCTGCGGCAAATACGCAATCCTGACGCTATCCCTCCGCCAGCACGCGCAGCCGCGTTGGATTAGCACGCAGCCACAGCCCGCCGCCAAGCTGCACACCGCCCACCTTTCGCAGGCGTTCCACAAAGCGGATTGCCGCCTCCACACGCTCAAAACTCAACTCGTGATCGGGCGCAAGGTGCGCCACAGCCGCCCGCAGCCACAGGCGGCGCAGTGCCAGCGGCAAGCCCAGAAAGTCCTCACGACGGATGCTTGGCGGCACAACAGGCGGCAAACTTGCCAAGAGCGCCGCATAATCCTCTCGGAGCATGGCAGCCATGCGCCCTACATGCGCCGCCACAGACGGATTAATCTCGCGCAGCAGCGGCAACACGGCATGGCGCACCTTGTTGCGCGCATAGTGCTGATCGGCGTTGGTTGGATCATCACGCGGCGTGATGCCAAGCGCTGCCACATACGCTGCTAAATCGGCGTGCGTCACCGCCAACAATGGACGCACCAAGCGTACGCCTTCACGCTCGCTCAGCGGCAGGATTCCGCGCAAGCCTGCCAAGCCGCTGCCGCGGATCAAGTGCAGCAGCACTGTCTCTACCTGATCATCAAGGTGATGCCCTGTAGCAACGCACAGCGCCCCAACTTGCGCCGCTGTCTGGCGCAGAAAGGCATACCGCGCACGGCGTGCGGCTGCCTCTGCGCCAAGCCGCCAAGCCGCTGCCAAACGTGGCACATCGGCGCTGCCCACCACACACGGAATCTGCCATGCCGCTGCAAGCTGTGCCACAAAGGCAGCATCCTCAGCACCGTGCGCGCCGCGCAAGCCGTGATCCAACGTCGCGGCATGGATTGCAATGCCTAAATCGGCACGCAGGGCGTTCAAAATATGCAGCAGCGCTAATGAATCCGCGCCGCCAGAGACCGCCACAAGGACGCGCTCACCACCCGCGAACAGCCCCTCCGTGCGGCAAAACGCCCGCACTTGCTCCAGCAGCCCTAACATAAGAAATTTTTAATCATTCGGCAGTTTGCCGCCATTTGCGCTATGATGATAGGGCATTTTAACCCGAAAGTGAGCGCACCGATAGCTAAAAGCCCTTTGGATGCCTCTATGTGAAGTATTGCTATGCCTGAACCGATGATGATCGAACAAGCGCACTATCCACGCGCTGAGTATGCCGCTGAACAGCGCCTCACCCTGCTAAAGCTCGGTTTGGGCTGTGTTGGCGTCAGCATGATTTTATTCACCAGCCTTGCCTTTCTGGTGCTGATTATCACGCCGATGTGGTTTCGCAGCCTGCCCACCAGTGAGCAGGTGATTTGGATGGGACGCGTGCCGCTGCTGGAAGCCTTCAAACCGACCCGCGTCTACAGCGCGGACGTTTTGCCAACTGCCGCCAGCAGCGATGAAGATGCGCTTGCACTGTTGGCAACCGCCGAAGCAAGCCCAACCGCCGCCTTTGAGGGCGGCACCTTGCAGGCAGGCGGCGATGGCGAGAATATCGCCGCGGCGAACCCAACCCGCGGCTTGCCAAACACGCCTTCCCGACCGGGCCCAACTTCTGTGCTGATGACCAACACACCGGTCATCGCTGCCATTGGCGCCACACCAACGCCCTTCCCAACTTTTTCGCTGGACGCACTGCCAACCGCGACCGCCACGCCGACCTTACCGCCCTCGCCCGTGCCAACCGAAATTCCGGTGCCGGTGGCGTGGCAAGGCGAAGGCTTCCGCTTTGTGCAGCAGACTTGGAACACCTGCGGGCCTGCCAACCTGACCCAAGTGCTGTATTACATGGGCTGGCGTGGCACCAAAGACGACCTGATCCAATACCTGAAGCCCAGCACCGAAGACCGCAACGTTAGCCCATGGGAGATGGTCAACTACGTCAATGAACATCTGAATACTGAGCGCAACATCCCGCTCAAGGCGCTCATGCGCGTGGGTGGCGATCTTAACCTGATCAAGCGCTTGGCTGCCAATGGCTTTGGCGTCATTTTGGAGAAAGGCTATTTTGTGGCAGGCGAAGGCTGGATGGGACATTACCTGACCATTCAGGGCTACAACGATTCACGCGGCGAATTCCACGTACTGGATACCTATCGCGGTGCGCGCTGGGAACGCTACAACGAGATTGATGAGCGCTGGCAGCAGTTCAACCGCCTTTATATCGTTGTCTATCCACAAGAGCGCGAACGCGAACTTGCCGTGCTGCTTGGCGCCCATCAGGATGTGACCTACAGCATTCAGCACGCCCTCAGCCGTTCCAAAGAAGAAGCCTCCATTCAGCCTGATAACCCGTTTGCGTGGTTTAACATGGGCAGCAGTTACGTGCTGCTGCGCGATTACCGCAGCGCCGTGCGCGCCTTCGACCGTGCGCGCAGCGTTGGCGCAGGCTTGCCGTGGCGCATGTTGTGGTACCAGTTCACTATGTATGAGGCGTATTACTTTGCCGGGCAGTATAGCGAGGTGATCGCGCTTGCCGATGCCACGCTTGGCACGTCCAGCGATCTGGAGGAATCGCACTATTGGCGCGGCATGGCGCTGGCGGCGCAAGGCAATATGGAAGAGGCACAGCGCGCCTTCCGCCGCGTGCTGAGCATCAATCCGCGCTATACGCCGGCTGCCGACCGCCTTGAAGAAATTCGGACAGGGCGTTTCCGTCCGCCGAGCCTTTCCTAGCCCATGCCTGTGCCGCCGCGCCTTGCCTATATTGGCGCTTTCAGGATGGACTATCCGCGCAATCAGGTGCTGCGGGCAGGCTTGGCAGCACACGGCTGCGAGGTGATCAGCGCGCCACTCAGCAAGCAAGGCAGCACGCTGCGAAACGTGCCACGCCTGTGGCAGACCATGCGCCGCACACACGCCGATGTTTACCTGCTGGCAGAGTTCAACCAGCTCCTCGCGCCCTTCGCTCTGATCATGGGCAGCCTGCTGCGCCGTCCTGTGTGGGTAGATTACATGGTCGGCTTGTACGACGCGCAGATTTTGGATCGGGAAGCGGCGGGCGCGCACGGCTGGCGCGGACGCACCTACCGCGCTGTGGATGCTTTCAATCTGCGCTATGCGCGGCGCATTTTCACCGATACGGAGGCGCACAAGGCATTTTTCGCGCAGCACTTCGGCGCGGCGGCGCAGCGCTTGGCAGTCGTGCCGGTTGGCGTCTATGATGCGTGGTGGTCGCCGCGGGTGCAGCCCGTGGGCAAGGTTGCTGATCAATGCTTGGTGCAGTTCTTTGGCAGCTATATCCCTTTTCACGGTGTGGAAGTCATCTTGGCGGCTGCCAAACAGTTGGCGGATATGCCGCACCTGCACTTTGAACTGATCGGGCGTGGGCAGACCTTTGCGGCAATCCAGCGCCACGCTGAGCAGCTTGCCCTGCCCAACCTAACCTTCACGCCGCCTATTCCATCGTCGGAGTTGCCTGCGGCAGTTGCCCGCGCCGATATTTGCTTGGGCGTCTTTGGCGAGCGCGCCAAGACAGATTACGTGGTGCCGAACAAGGTCTTTCAGTGCTTGGCGCTGGGCAAGCCGCTCATCACGGCGCGCAGCACGGCGCTGACTGCCTATTTTCGCCCTGATGAACACCTGATCAGCATCCCGCCCAATGATCCTGAAGCACTGGCGGCTGCCCTCCGCACCCTTGCCACCGATTCCGCGCTGCGCGAGCGCTTGGGCAGCGCGGCTGCCGCGCATGTGGCGGCGCACTACACGCCCTCTGCAGTGGTGGCAGAACTGTTGGCGGGGCTAAGATAGGAATAATAATTCATTCAGTAGGGAATGCTGCGTCGCAACACCGCCTGAATCGATTCGCCATTTCCAATATCTCAAAAGTATTCCGTAATTGACTTGTAACACTAAGGTATGCTACAGTTCGCAGAGTTCGCTCTTTTACATGAGCATAACAGTTTGGCAGACCTACGCAGCCAGTTTGAGTTGTTGGAAAGGTGTTTCACTTTGAACATTTGCCCACATGCAACCGAGCGCTGCGCGCAGCGGAACCTGACCTCTGCTGAAATTGAGTATGTGCTTGCACATGGCGAGAGACTCCACAACGCCGGTGCGATTGCGTACTTTTTAGGCAGGAAAAACGTTCCCAAAGCTGACCGTCGTAATCAACGCATTCAGCAGTTAGTTGGCACTGTTGTGCTAGTTAGCGCAAATGGTGCAGAAATTATTACGGTTTACCGCAATCAAAATGGGTTGAAAGAACACCGTCAAAAAGCGAAATATCGCAAGCCGCGCCATGCAGCCTAGCATGAGCCGTTTGTTGTTCTGGAATCTGTAGTCTTTTAAGCGGCGGTCTGCCAAGCTGTCATGCACCTCTCGCCCATACACCACACACCCTGCTAAAATAGAAAAACCTACCCAATGTGTGATTAAGGATTGCTTATGCTCCGCCGTCTTGCGCTCATCGTGGCAGTTATCGCGCTCTTTGCCGCGCCCTTGCCACAGACCCATGCCCAAACCGCTACCCTCACCCTGACCGATTGTGAACTGCCCATCGGCGCACAAGGCACCCAAAAACAGGCTGCCAAGTGCGGTGTGCTGAGCGTGCCTGAAGATTATAGCGCGCCCGACGGACGCCAAATTGAAATTCACGTGGCTGTGGTGCCTGCCCGCAACGCTGAAACGCGCCGCCCACCGATCTTCCACTTTGAAGGCGGCCCCGGCGCCAGCGCCATTGAATACTACGGCTTGGCGTGGTATCCCGCTTATATGGATTTGAACGAACAGCATGACATTGTGCTGATTGATCAGCGCGGCACGGGCAAATCTGCCTCGCTGCAATGCACCGAAATCACCGATGCTGCCTTTGATGATCTCGCCCGCGATCTTTCGCTTGAAGATGAGCTGGAAGAGAGCCTTCAGCGCCTAGCTGCCTGCCTGAGGCGCCTTGCCGCCACCAACGATCCGCAGCATTACATCACGGCGAACCTTGCCCGTGATACGGACGCTGTGCGCGCCGCGCTGGGCTATGAGAAGATCAATTTGTTCGGCTCATCCTACGGCACGTGGCTAGGGCAGTTTTACCTGCGGCAGTTCGGCAATCATGTGAACGCTGCCGTCTTAGAAGGCACCGTCGGACCGTGGGATAACCCGTTTTTGCTGGCGAATACGCACGCGGAGGCGGCTATTCAGCGCGTCTTTGACTTGTGCGCTGCCGATGCCGCTTGCAACCGTGCCTACCCCGATCTGAACGCTAAACTTGCCCAAGCCCTGGCACGCCTAAAGACGCCTGTCCGCATCAACGGCACCAGTTCCCTGACGGGCAAAAGCTATCCCGTCTTCCTTAATGCACCGCGCTTGCTGACTGCGCTGCGGACGATGCCCTACCAAGCCAGCCTCATTGGCTCGCTGCCGCAAGCCGTCAGCCAAGCGGCAAGCGGCATTTATACGTTGCCTGCCACCATCCTGATCGCCGCCGCAGAGCAGCCGATCAGCTATGGCATGAATCTGAGCGTGGTGTGTGCCGAAGATGCCGCTTTCTATACTGAGGCACTCCTAAAGAGCATTCCAGAAAGCGCCATGTTCAGCGGTCTGCCAACCGATACGTACACAGATATTTGCCAAATTTGGCGCAGCGCGGAGCTGGATGCGGCGGATGTTGCGCCCGTCAGCTCAGAAGTGCCAACGCTGTTCCTCACCGGCGATTTTGATCCAATCACACCGCCCACTTTCACACAGGCAACCCAAGCCCGTTTTCCCAACAGCAGTGTGGCACGCTTTCCGAATCAAGGGCATACCATCCTGCCCAATAACCTATGCGCGCAGCGTCTTGTAAGCGCCTTCTACGCTGATCCAAGCGTGCGCGAGACGGCTTGCACCGCCCGCGATGCCGCCATCGCCTTCGTCGGCACGCTGCGCTTTGACTACGAGACGTTCGTCGGCGAGGCGTTTTCGGTGCGCGTGCCAAAAGGCTGGCAAACCGATGGCACTAGCGGCGGAATGCTCTTTTTCAGCAGCACGGAAGGCGAAGGCGCGCCTGATATACTTGGTGTGGCGCTCTATGACGTTGCCGGTGGCGCACCGCTGCAAAAGGTAGCCTTCGAGTCGATCAGCGGTAGGTATCGCAACCTCTCTGAGCAAGCGACCGTCGCACAGCTTGGCGTTACCATCGCGCAGTACAGCTTCAGCACCGATCAGGAAGTGTACATCGGCGCGCTGATCACGTTCGGCTTTGGTGGGCAATCGCGGGCGGTGTGGTATGCCGCGCCCGCCAACCGCTTCACGGCAGGCTTTAGCAGCGTTGCCGTCGAGGTGTTCGGCTCAATCTTCCCGCGCTAAGGCTGCGCGGTGCTGTTCAGCGATCCATGCTTGCGCCGCAGCGTGGATCGCTGGCGTGCCATTCACGGCAGCGGACGCTGTGATGAACGCCTCAAGCGGCTGCCACGCGCACAGCGTAACGCCTTCAGGCAGCAGCGCGCCGATCTGCCAATCCAACACGGCAAGCACTGCCTCCACATGCAAGCCGTGCCGCCGCACGCGCCGAATCAACGCCGACTCTGCCGCGCCATCCGTCAGGTTATCGGTCAGCAGCAGCGTTGGCACATTGTAATCATAAGCGCCTTCCACATGCTCAGGATCGTCAGGTGCAACGAACACAAGCGGCATCTCAGCTTGCAAACTAAGGGCAGTGCCAAGCGGCAACGCAGCGGGCATTGGCAGCAGGTGGCTCATGCTTGCCTGTTTTGCTAGAGGCAGCAGTTCGGCGGTGAGCGCAGCCAGCAGCGGCGGATAAGACGGCAGCAAGCGCCAGTCGAGGCGGAAGGGTACAAAACTGCCCTTTGGTGTGGCAAACTGACCAAACTGCACAACGCCGATGTGCGCCAGGTGTGCGATCAGGCTCATGCGCGCACCGTCTGATCGCGCAGTTCGGCTGCCGCGGCGCGCAGCGCGTCCTCAAAGGCGAGGGTGCGCACGCCATACAGCGCAGCCCCAAAGTGCCATGTTAGGCGCAGTTCGGCAAGCGCCAATGTGCGCCTTTCCGCGTCCAGATCAGCGTAGGTGCCAAGCTGTGCTGCAAAGTGTGGCGGCATAGGCGTCCCGTGTGGCACAAAGGCAGCGTACTGCGCCTGTGCCAGATAAGGCGCGGCGTAATCGGCACTGCTGAGCGTCACGGCATCTGCGCCAAGTGCATCTTCAAAGACGGCGCGCACATAGTCCGTGCTGGCGAACGGTGCGTGCAGCACCTTCAAAATGCCCTTTGGCACATAGGCAAGCGTGCGCTCTAATGCCACAATGCCGGCTGCGCCAATGGCAAAGTAGGCGCTCAGGTGAAAGACATAGGCGCACACGAAGTCAGCCGTCGTGTTGATGATCAGCTTGCCCAGCGGCAAAAACGGATCATCAATCTTGGCGACGACGGCTGGCAGCTTGTCTAGGGCAGGTGCAATGCCGATTGCCAAACTGCCGCCGCTGCGCGCCTGTGCAGTGCGCAAACGCTCTAGGAAGGTTGGCATGAAAGCTACCACTCCACGGTAGCGCGCCGATAGTAGGGCGTGAACCACTGCGGATCATCGCGGTACTCATGCGTGCCGTCAGGGAAAATCCGCACGGCGGCGCGGCGCGTGGCATGGCAGAAGTGATGCACCGACATCGGCATGCCGCCGGTGTGCGCGTAGGCACACTCAATCTTCACAGCCGCAATCGCCGTGCCGCCTGGGAAGCCCATCGGACCGAACCCGGCACGATTGCCCAGTTCAGTGAGTTCTGCTTCCAGCTCCGCTACCAACGGATCAGGGTTGCGATCTGGCACGTAGCGCAGGCAGGCAGCCTCTTTGCCCAAGCGGAAGCAGGTATCTTTGGTGCCGCCTAGCCCAATGCCCACCACCGAAGGCGGACACGCCAAACCGCGCCGATTGAACTCTGCCACCACGTCAAGGAAGAAGCGTTTGATGCCCTTCACACCATCGCTGGGGAACAACATGCGGTAATCGCTGCCGAACAAGCCGCCTTTATGCACCGCGATAATGTCTATCCAGTCTGCCTCTGGCTCATAGGTATAGGTGACTTCGGGCGCGTGCATTCCCACGTTGTTATCGTGATCCACGCGGGTGAGTGGATGCACACGGTTTGGGCGCAACGGCATCTTTTGGGTGATGTTTGCCACAGCGCGGCGCAGGGCATTCTCAAAGCCGACCATGCCGCCTTCAATGCGGGGTGCCTCGTTGCCGATCTTCACATAATAGCGCGGCAAGCCGGTATCACCACACATGGGGCGCCCACTCTCGATGGCAAGTTCGGCGTTTGCCTTGATCTGTTCCAACACCAAGAGGCTGAGTGGCTCAGTCTCCAGCGCGATGAGCTGATCAAAGCGGTTCATCACATCAGCAGGGATTGCCATTGCCGCCTTTTTGTTCAGCGCAAAGGCGATCTCTTCAATCAGTCCAACCGGAATCGCATCACGGGTTAAGGTGGTCACGGCGCACAACCTCACACAGCAGGGTAATGGGAGTAGTGTACCGCATTTTCGGCGCGCTGCGTATGCCGAATGCCGCCGCGCTCAATCCAAATTGCCCTAACCCTTCGGCAGTGCCGCCGCGAACGCCCGCGTGATTGCCGTTGGGTTGGTGATGGCGGTGCCAACCACAACGGCATACGCGCCGACATCAAAGGCAGCGCGCACGTCGTCAGGTGTGGCAAGCCGTCCTTCACAAATCACTGGCACCCGTAAGCGTGCCGCCAGTTCACGCACCAACGCCAAATCTGCGCCTGTGGTGCGTGGACGATCTTCGGTGTAGCCTGCTAAGGTGGTGGCGATCAGCGCTGCGCCGGCTGCCTCAGCCGCAAGGGCAGCCTCCACTGTGTCAATATCTGCCATAACCAGCACGCCCAATTCCTGACGAATGCGCTGGATCAAGACCTCTGGTGCAAGTCCGCCTTGCCGCGGACGGCGCGTGGCATCCAACGCCACAATCTCCGCGCCCGCCCGCACCACTTGCCGCGCTGAGGCAAGCGTCGGCGTGATGTAGACGGGATAGCGTGTGCCACGCCGCTTGTTAATACCGATGATCGGCAAGCTGACGGCGCCGCGCACGGCGCGCACATCTCGTGCGCCATTGGCGCGGATTGCGGCAGCGCCACCGAGTTCGGCACAGCGCGCAAAGGCTGCCATGAACTTGCCGCCATAAACAGGGCTGTGTGGCTGTGCTTGGCACGAGACGATCAGTCCGCCGCGCAGCCTTTCAAGGGTTGGGTGCATACACTGTTCCTCAAAGCAATTTTTGCAAAGCTGCCTTGCACTAGGGGCGCGCTGGATTGTATCACAGGGTGAGTGGATAGGCGTGTAGGAAAAGGGCGGGAAATTGTGGGTTACAATAAGCACGGCATCGTGCGATCCGCATGAGGGTGAGGAAGGCGGTCTGCCGTGCGTTGGGATACACTTCGGGTTTACCTTTGATCGCTCGATTGGAAATAGGATTTTGCAAGACTTCACCGCTTGGCTAGACCCATTTGTTGCAACCCAGAACGACAACGCCTCTCTGCAGCATGATATCGCCGCACTTCAAGCGGCAGGCATGAATTCTTATGAAACACTCTTGCAGATCGCCGACGATTCGCAGGCTGACCCTAACATCCGTGCGCTTGCCTGTTGGTTGCTTGGTAAAACGAAACGTTCGGAGAGCCTGCCAACGTTGATGCGCGCTTGCCAAAGCCCAACCCTGACAGTCAAAGTGGCTGCGCTACAGGCGCTCAGGGACTATTCGCCTGATGAACAACTTTCCGCCATCGCCATAGACGTTTTGCTGTACGATGCATCTCAGGAAGCGCGCCGAGCGGCGGCTTATGCGCTGGCTGCGGTTGGCACGGAAAACGCCCTGCTCATACTTATCACTGTGCTTCAAGATAGCGCACAAGCACCCACTGTGCGTGGAATGGTTGCCGAGACGCTTTCCAATTTTGCCCACCCAAGCGTTGTAGAAGCCCTTATCACAAGCCTGGATGATCCTGAGGTGGAAGTGCGTTTTTGGGCAACTTATGCACTGGGTGAACTTGGCGATCCGCAGGCGTTGCCGAAGTTGCGGCAGCTTGCTTCGGACGATGATGGCGTGTTAGCCAACTGGGGCGCCATCAGACAAGAAGCCAGACACGCCATAGATTCTATTATGCAGCATGGGGAATAGGTAGCATTGAAAGCAGGGCGTGCGTAGGGCAGACACGCCCTGCCTTCCAGAGAAGGTGCGCCCCTACTTCTTCTTGACGGGGAAGCGCGGCAGCACAGCCGCCGCATCCGGGATAGGCAGACGGTCGCCCAGCGCCACGGCAGCCGGCAGGCGCGTCTCCTTGCCCACATTCAGGATCATCAACGGCGTTTCAGGCGCGGCAAATTCCTCTTTCAGATAGGCCTGCCCACACTGATAGCCTTCTGAATCAATGCTGCATGAGGTCACCACGCCGATCACACTGCCGCGCCGATCCAGCACCGCCGCGCCCGGCTGCGGTGGACGCACACCTTTGTTCGCCATGCGGAAGCGCACAATGACAGCTTCACGCTTCTGCTCACGGGCAAGGTATGCCAGCTTGCCCACGAAGAACGGCTTCCAGAGCTTCACATAGCTGCCAAAGCCTGCATCGCCCGCCGTGAAGGCGTGATCGCCGCCTAGCTCATGCCCGTAGAGTGGCAAGCCCGCCTCGATGCGCGTGCTATCACGGCTGGCAAGTCCGCAAGGCTGCGCGCCTGCCTCTACCAACGCTGTGAAAAGCGCGGCTGCCTGCGTTGGCTGTACGAACAATTCAAAGGCAACGCGCTCACCGGTGTAGCCCGTCCGCGAGATGATGAGGTCGAACGCGCCTAAGGTAAAGCGCCCAACCGTAGACCACGCCATGCCTGCCAAGCGCTTCTTGTCGGCATCGTTGTTTGCCATGTTCTGCAACAAGGCAAGACTGCCCTGCCCTTGTAAGGCGATGTCTACGCGGCAATCCGCGCCATACTGCGGATCGCGCAAATCGCGCAGGATCACGTCTGACGGATCATCCAGCAGGCGCGCCGACGGACGCGACGGATCAATTTGCACCTCACCGCGCAGCACGCCGTTCACCCACGCCCAGTTTTTATCGTTGTTGCTGGCATTCACCACCACCATAAAGTGATCTTCGGCAAGGCGGTAGATGTAAATATCATCCAACGGCACGCCGTCAATTGCTAACAGGTAGGTGTAGTGCGCCTCGCCAACCTTCAAAGCGCGCACGTCGTTGGTCGTCAGCCGATCAAGGAAGTGTGCCGCAGCGCGTCCGCGCACATCCCAAACACCCATGTGCGTCACATCGAAAATGCCTACCGCGCTGCGGACGGCGGCATGTTCAACGCTCACGCTCTTATACCACAACGGCATTTCGTAGCCGGCGAACGGCGCCATCTTCGCGCCAAGCTGCTTGTGTACCTCATAGAGTGGTGTGCGCTTGATTGGTTGATCGGTTGGTTCTTGCCAGGTGAAAATCGGCAGCGGTGCGCCGCCTTCCGCCTTCAAGCACTCGCCACGCGCACCCACGAAGTAATCTTTGTGCGCGGAAAAGCCCGCCAAGCTGCCAATCGGCACGCTGATCGGCTGAGCAGGCGCACCCAGCACGCTGATCACCACGGCGCCCGCCAATTTGCCGTAGACATCCAGCGGATCGTAGATCGTGAAACCATCCGAGAGCGCTTGCAGCCACGCCGCCGCCCGCCCGCCTTCGGCATTCAGGTGCAGATGATAGACATCCGCAGCAATGCGCTCAAGGCTGCCGCTGGCAATCAGCGAGCCATCGCTCTCTAGCACGCTGGTTGGCTCGGAATCGCCCACTGCCAAGCCATAAACGCGGCTGGTAAGCGCCACGCGCAAAAAGTCGGCGGCGGCAGCGCCACGCACCGCAATAGAACACGCACCGCGGTCTGCCATCTCATCTACCCAAAGCGTCAGGTGCTGCTTGCCTTTCTCGGTCATGCGCGTGCCAACAACAGGCGCAGCATAGTCAATGCCCGCCTCCAAGCAGAGCTGCGCCACGGCGTGCCGCGCCTCACTAAGCGCCTTGAAGGGCAGCTTGGCACGCGGATCATCTTTGCCACCTTTGCCAGCATAGCTGAATGGCTGCGCCGCCTGTAAGGTGTGTGCGATGATCGAGGCGAGGCGGTCAATTTCAGGCTCACGGAAGCCGCGCTGCGTGATCCACGGTGTGCCAAGCCGAATGCCGCTTGGGCGCGCCGCAGTGGTATCGCCGGGAATGGTGTTGCGGTTGCAGGTGATGCCGACCAAATCGAGGATGCGCGCCGCCATATCGCCGCTGAGTGGGGTGCCATCCGCGCCGCGCACTGTGCGAACATTGACGACCAGCAAATGCGTATTCGTGCCGCCATAGACCAGACGCAAGCCGTGTTCGGTCAGCTTTTCGGCAAGGCGCGCCGCATTCTTGACGGTTTGGGCTTGCAGCGCCTTAAACTGATCGGTCTTTGCCAGCTTCAGGGCAACGGCAAGCGCTGCAATGCTGTTCATGTGCGGTCCGCCCTGCTCACCAGGGAAGACGCCGCGATCAAGCTTTTTGGCGAGGTCAGCGCGGTGCGTGATGATGACTGCGCCACGCGGTCCGCCGAGCGTTTTATGCGTGGTAAAGGTCACAATGTCCGCAATGCCGATTGGTGAAGGATAGACGCCAGCGGCAATCAAGCCGGCAACATGCGCCACGTCCGCCATCAACAGCGCACCACAGGCATCGGCAATCTCGCGCAGCTTTTGCCAATCGGGCGCCAGCGGGTAAGAAGAATAGCCGCCGATGATGATCTTCGGGCGGTGCTGCATGGCAGTGCTGTATGCGCCTTCGTAGTCAATCAGCTCCGTCTCCGGGTGAACGCCGTAGAAAACAGCGTTATACTGCTTGCCGCTGCGGGCGGCCGGGCTGCCGTGCGTCAGGTGACCGCCGTGCAACAAATCCATGCCCATGATCGTATCGCCGGGCGCGATCAAAGCGGTGTAGACGGCACTGTTGGCAGGTGCGCCGCTTAAGGGTTGCACATTCACAAAGAGTTTATCGGCGTTCAGGCGCTCGGTGGCAAAGAGTTCTGCGGCACGCCGCCGCGCCAAAGATTCAACCAAGTTGGCGAACTCGGTGCCTTTGTAGTAGCGCGGATCGCTGTAGCGGCGGAAGTCGGCAAGGTGCTGATCAAAGTCCAGCAGGGCGGCTTCCGCCATCGTCCGCATCTCGTCCGGCGGATAGCCTTCCGTGTACAGGTTGTGATAGTGTGAGGTAAGCGCTTGCCGCACAGCATACGGCACGGTGGACTCGGATGCGATCATGATCAGGCGGCGGCGCTGACGTTCCGCCTCAAGGTTGATCAGATCGGCAAGATCGGGGTCAAGGTCGGCAAGATCGCCGCGGAACAGAAAGTCGTTTAAGGTCATGGTCTCTCCACAAGTGCGGTTGGGCAAAATGGGTTAGGCCGCGGTACGGCAAGCCTGCTAGGCAGTGCCGCTGCGAATTTGATCGCCATAGCGCGAAAGGCTGGCGCGAATGGCTGCCAGCTCAAAGCCTGTGTGCAGGTTGCCATTGGCATGGCACTGCATCACTTCGGCAAGCGTCCACCACGTGATGTTTAGAATTTCGTTACTATCAATAATGAAGTTAATATTGCGCGGACGTGCAAAATAGATATGATGCGCGCGCTCGCGGTAGGTATACATTGCCACAAAGCCGACCACATCCGCGGTCATGGCGAATTCTTCGTGCAATTCACGGTGCAGGGCGGCCATCAGGTTTGGATCGCTCGCCTCCACGCGACCGCCGGGCAAGCCCCATTTGCCAATGGTGCCGGGTAATCTGTTGTGGTGCTGCACTAGCAGGAACTTGCCCTCATAGAGCAGAACGGCGCGCACCGCTGGACTGCGTACTGTTGCACTCATACTTTTTCATCCCCAAGGATACGCTACAAACAGACTGATCTTTAATTATAGCGGAAATGGGCAGCGGCGGACACTCTAAAAATCTCTGGGCGTTGGTGAAGGGTGTGCGATCAAGCCAACCCCTAGCCCTTTCCCCGCGGGCAGGGAAAGGGGAGCGGTGGCGGGACTGAGAGGGCGAGGCTTGCAGGTATTCACACAGCGAGTCCAGCACTGCGCCGCACCGTAGCCGCCCGACCACACCTCAGGCACGTTGCCAGAAACGATCCAACACAGCGGCGACCTCAGCCATGCGCTCAAAGTGTGGCAAGCCGCGTGTTGGCGCGATCTGCTCTGCTTGCCAGCAAGCGTTGTTCGCCATCAGATCGGGCAGGGCGCTGAAGGCGCTGAAGGCATCCTGATCGTAAATGACCAACGTCGGCACGCGCAGTTGGCTGTAAACGCGCTCTAGAATATCGGGCGAGAAGAGTTTGCCGCTGATGAAATGTAAGGGCGCGTAGCGTGCGCCCTGCCGATGGGCTGTGGCGTAGGCATAGGCGATCAAGCCTTCATCCGGCAGCCCTTCAAAACTTTGCTTCAGGAAGTAGCGAATGCTAGTGCGCGTCGCCAGCAGGTCGTAGAGTGCTTGACTCCATAATGGGAAGGCAAAAGTGCGGTAAAGCAGCTCAGAAACGCCGCGCACTTGCGCTTGCCGCTCGGATAGTCCCGTGGGCGAGATAAGTGTTAGCGAGCGCAAGCGCTCTGGCATGGCAAGCGCAACACTTGCCGCAAACTCCGCACCAAGCGAGAGCGCGACCATATCGACAGCCTGATCTTCCTTCACCTGTGTGCGGAGCAGGTCGGCAATCGCCTCGCTAAAAGTGTTTGGCGTATAGCGGCGATCTGAGCGTTCGGAAAAGCCGAAGCCGGGCAGGTCAAGCGCGTAGATTGGGCGCGTGCCGCGGTAGTGGTCAAAGATCGGGCGCATTTCATAGGCAGAGGCAGCCGCATTAATGCTATGGATCAAGACCAGCGGGCGCTTGTGGGCAGCATCCTCTGGGCGCGAACGGTAGTAGCTCAGCACGCCGGCGGCGCGGTTGGCAAAGGTGCGGCGCTCCGCGTTCAGCGCCAGCGGCAAAGGGTGCTTGTGATTGATGAACAAGCGGCTGTAAGTGATCCAACCGAGTGCCGCAGCGGCGCTAATGCCAAGCGTGCCAAGCAGCAAGGCGGGCGCAACTGATTTTTTCTTGATCGCGTTCGTCATAAATACTTTGATGCCTTTCGTATGCGTAGCGCTATACGCACACGCCTATTTTAGGGTAGCGCGCTGCACATGCCCAATGTGCTGCGGAAGGTTAAGCGATAGGCAGCGCCACAGTAAAAAGGCTGCCCTGCCCTTTGCCGCTGCTCTCTGCCCACACGCGCCCTTTGTGCGCTTCAATCATCCCACGTGCGATGGATAGCCCAATGCCCATACCGTTGTGGCGGCGCGTCATGTGATCTTCAACTTGGAAGAACTCATCGAAAATCTTCTCAATCAGATCGGGCGGAATGCCCACGCCGCTATCGGCAATGCGTATCCACACTTCACGCGGGCGCTTCTCCAGCAGGATGCGAATCTCGCCACCTTGCGGCGTAAATTTGATGGCGTTGTTCATCAGGTTCACAAGCGCCATGCCTAGCTTGGTACGGTCTACGAAGATCGGCGCGTCTTGCTCAAGGTTCAGGTGGATGCGCTGCCCCTTGGCAAGCGAGAGTGCTTGCAAGTCGTTCAAGGCAGCGCGCACCAGCTGAGCAGCGGTCAAGTTCTCGCAGCTCAGCTCCACACTGCCCTGATGCAAAAAGCGCAGGTTGGTCATGTCCTCAATCAGGCTGCGAAGCTGCAAGGCGCTGTTCAGCACGGCGGCGGCGTGTTCGCTTGCCTCACCTTGTGCATCTTCTTTTAGAAAGCTGGCATAGCCTAAGATGACGCCTAGTGGTGTGCGAAGTTCGTGCGAGGCAATGGCGATGAAATCCGTCTTGAGTTTATCCAGCTTATCCAGTTCGCTATATGCCTTGCGGAGTGCCTCTGTTTGGCGGGCATTCTGAATGGCAACCGCTGCATGGGAAGCTAGGATTGTCGCGTAACGCGCATCGTCTTCTGTCCACAAGCCATCGCGTTTGTTCAGCGCTTCCAACACACCAATCACGTTGCCCTTGATGTGCATTGGCACGCCGAGCAGCGAGCGCGTATGAAAGCCTATCGTAATATCCACCGGGCGGTAAATGCGCGTGTCCTGGGCAGCGTTTTGGATGATGATCGGGCGATTTTCGCGGGCAATTTGTCCGGCAACGCTGCCTTCGGCTGGCACGGGTGTTCGCATGAGCGTTTCATGATTCTCGCCCGGCGTATTGCTGGCCACAAAACGCAGTTCGTCGGTGTTGGTGATATACAGCAGCAGTGAGGCAGCTTCGGAATTGACGATCTCGCAGGCGGCGGTCAGAATTTCATTGAGCAGCGGCTTAAGGGCAAGCGTGCCGTTCAAGGCAAGGCTTATCTCCAGCAAGCGCTGCAAAATAGCGTTTTGATGCGCCAAATCCGTAAGGCGCAGCGTTGAATCCTCTGGCATGACTTTAGCAACCTCACTGCGGACACAAGTTTGAAACAATTGTAGCGCACTTTTGGCGACCTTAGGTGGTTCTGAAATGCTCAATTTAGCATAATGTGAGACTAGGTCTCATATGCTTACATGAAGGAAATGCAGGTTGCCAGACGGCGCACCTTTGGTTATTGTTGAGGGCAATACCTCAACGAGTATGCTAAAGTGAGCCAATGGCGGAAAAGCCTCTCTCTAATGTAAGCCTGCTGCCTACCCAACGTTTTGATCGGCTTGATATGGGCGTCGCGGTGGCTGTTGCCGCGCTCATCCTCGCAATTGCGCTTGTCCTGCTCAGCGGCGACCGCGTCGGCATCAGCGTGCGGCGCTTCGTGCCGCAAGGGCTTGCCTCCAGCCAAAGCGTCGTGCAGATCACCTTTGACGAGGCGCTTGATCCCGAAAGTGTGGCAGATAAACTGAGCCTTTCGCCCGCTGCGGAGGGCGAGATCAGCGTGACTGGCAATCAGCTTCAGTGGCAGCCTGCACAGGCGCTCCAGCAAGGGCAAACCTACACCGTGCGCCTTGCCGAAGGCGTCCGCGCCCACAACGGACGCCTGCTCTTGGAAGCGCATGAATGGGAATTCCGCGTGCGTGCGCCGCAGGTCGTCTTCATGGCGCCGGTGGATAATCCGATCCAAAACCTGTTCATGGTTGATCCGAACCAGCCCGATGCTCAGCCACAGCAGATCACTTTTAGCGAATTTGGCGTGCTGAGCTACGACATAACACCTGATGGCAGCCGTATTGTCTACAGCGAGTTGGGCGATCAGCGCACCGCCCATTTGCGCCTTTACGATCTACGCGCTAACAGCACGCTCACCTTGCTGGAATGCCCAACAGCCGCCTGCACCACGCCCGCTTGGCGCCCTGATGGCGGCGTGGTTGCCTTCGAGCGCTCCGACCTGAACCTTGATACAGGCGCAGGTCCCGGCGCGCCGCGCATTTGGTTGGTGGATACGACGACGGGCATTCCACGCCCACTCTTTGCCGATAGCCAGCGGCTTGGCTACTCGCCGCGCTGGTCGCCTGATGGCAGATTTCTCGCCAGTTATGATGCCAATGTCGGCGGCATTGTGCTGTTCGACTTTGCGGCGAACGCCGAACGCCTGATCCGCACGCCGCAAGGTGAGGTTGGTCAGTTTTCCGCTGATGGGCGCTGGCTGTTCTTCCCCAAGATCATCCAATTGGCAGGCACAACGCGCTATGTGGCGCATTTCGTGTTGGTAGATTTGGAGTCTGAACTGATGGTTCAGCGCGATCTCGTGCCAGAGAGCGACCCAAACAATGATGTCGAACTGGCATGGCTGCCGGATAGCCGCCGCCTGATCATCACGCGCCGTCCGCCAACCATCACGACCATGCAAGGCGCCCAACTGCACCTGATCGATCTGGAGACGAACGAGACAACGCCGCTGGTCACGGACGGCGATTACAGCAGCGGTCAAGTTGCCGTCAGCCCCAATGGTGAACAGCTTGCCTTCCAACGCTTTGCCCTTGCCAAGCCCGGCGCCCGCGCTGAAATCTGGCTATATGACTTGACCACAGGCGATCTGCGCTTGCTGGCAAATAACGCAACCTTACCGCGCTGGCTGCCCTAGCACGGTTATCCAAGAAGGCATTGGTGATGGAGTTCAGCACACAGTTATCGCTCTTTAGCACGCGCTTTTTAGGCATCTTCATTGAGGCGGTCTCGTTCCTGCTGCTTGGCACCATCGTCTCAGGCTTGATCGAAGTCTTTGTGCGGAAGGAAGATATTGCACGCCTGCTGCCGCGTAATCCGTTCGCGGCAATTGTGGCGGGCAGCTTTCTTGGCTTTCTGTTCCCTGTCTGTGAGTGTGGCGTGGTGCCGGTCACTCGTAAACTTTATCAAAAAGGACTGCCCGTCGCGGTTGGCGTGGCGTTCTTGTTGGCGGCGCCGGTCATGAATCCGATTGTGTTTGCCAGCACTTACGCTGCCTTTGGCTTCGGTCCGATCCTGATCGGGCGCTTCGTCATCACCTGCATTATGGCGGTTGCCATCGGGCTGATCTTCAGCTTGCAACGCAACCCGATCAAAATGCTGCACCCACGTGCGCTGATGGCGATGGCAGGCGGCTCCGGCGCAGCAGCACCGCAGCCAAGCGCACCACGCCTTAGCGTTGGGCAAGGCATTGTGCGTGCGGCACGGGTTGCTACCGATGAATTCTTCGATATGGGGCGCTATTTGGTGATGGGTACAGCCTTGGCGGCAGGCATGCAGACCTTCCTCTCCCAAGAGCAAATCCGCGCCCTAGCCAGCGATCCGTCCATGTCCGCCGTGGCGATGGCGATTATGGCGTTCGTCCTCTCCATTTGCAGCACCACTGACGCAATCCTTGCCCTCTCCTTCGCCAATTTCGGCTTTCCGTCAGGCTCCCTGCTCACCTTCCTGACTTTTGGTCCGATGGTAGACATTAAAGCGACCTTAATGTACCTCAGCGTCTTTAAGCGGCGTGTGGTATTCTACATGGTGATTTTGCCGCTGCTGATGTCGCTCTTGTTCGGCATTTTCATCAACCTGAATGTGAGGTTCTAGCGCTATGCGAACACGACAATGGTTTCAGGCAGCGCTGATGCTGCTCTTAGGCTTATATCTGCTGGAAACACTGCTCACCGGCGAGATCGCCTACTACATCAATGAGCGCTTTAATTGGCTGGCAGGTGTGGCAGGCTTCACGCTGATCGCGCTTGGCGTCATCAACGTGATCGCCTTGCTCTCCGAGCCTGAGCAAGGCAAAGAAGCACCTAAAGGCGCGCCAAACCTGCTGCCGAATGCACCAAGCGTGGCGCACGGCGTCTCGGCGCGTTGGTATGTGCTGGCAATCCTGAGCGTACCGCTGATCTTTGGCGTTTTTCTGCCCGCGCAGCCGCTCGGCGCAGCTGCCATCAATAACAGTGGCGTGGCGTTCTCGCTGAACGTCTCTGGCGCAGGCGATCAGGCGTTCAGCATCACGCCGACTCAGCGCAACGTGCTGGATTGGGTGCGTGCCTTTAGCGCTGCCACCAGCGTGGATGAGTTTGGCGGTCAACCTGCCGATCTGATCGGCTTTGTCTACCGTGACGTGCGCTTTGAAGATGACACTGAATTCATGGTGACGCGCTTCACCGTAAGCTGTTGTGTGGCGGATGCCGTCGCCATTGGTGTGATCGTCCGCAGCGAACAGGCTGCCAGCCTGACGCCTGATAGCTGGGTGCGTGTGCAGGGCAAGTTTGAGGTGCGTGATTTTGCAGGGCAGCGCACACCCATCCTAATCGCGGAATCGGTCGAGCCGACTGCCATGCCCGAACGCCCATACCTGTTCCCGTAAGGCACACTCAGGCTTCCATCAGGCGCTTCTGGCAAATAGCGCGCATCACCTCGATAGGCGGCTTTTTGCCCGTCCACATCTCGAAGGCAGAAGCGCCCTGATAGACCAACATGCCCACGCCGCCAACAGCGCGCAAGCCGCTGCGCTCTGCATCGCGCATCAGTTTGGTCTGCAATGGACGGTAGACCGTATCATACAAAACGGCGTCTTTCGGGAACGGAACACCGTTCGGCCAGGGTGAAGCATCCACGCTTGGGTACATACCCACCGGTGTGGTATTGACGACTAGGCTTGCCTCACGGCTAACCTCTGCCAATTGGTCCATGCCTGCCGATTCGATCTTGCTGCTGGCCCAGCTAGAGCGCAAAAAGTCGGCGATTTGTGCGCCGCGTTCGGCAGTGCGGTTCACAAAGGTGATGTGTGCGCCGCTGCGCGCCAGCCCGGCGCCCACCGCACGCGCTGCGCCACCCGCACCTAAAATGACCACCCGCGAAGTTTCGCCAATGCTGATCCGATTGGCGGCAAGGTCGGTCAGGAATCCGCTCATATCGGTGTTCAAGCCTTCCATGCGCCCGCTGCTGCCATCAATGCGGATAGTATTGACCGCGCCGGCAATGGTCACAGCCTCTGTGACGCTATCCAGAAGTGGAATGCAGGTCACTTTATGCGGCACCGTCAGGTTAACGCCGCGAAAGCCAAGCGCAAGGACGCCGCGCAGCGCCGCCGCCAATTGCTCCGGGCGCACCAGCAGCGGCACATAGCGCCAATTCATGCCCAGCTCGGCAAAGGCGGCGTTATGCATCTCTGGCGAGAGCGAATGTGCCACCGGATAGCCCAAAATGCCAACCAGTTGTGTTTGTCCGTCAATATGCCCAACTTGTGCCGTCACGCTTTTCGCCTTTCTCGGTAAAGCAGCCATGCTTGCCGCGCTTGGCGTGCTGTCTCTAAGGCAGCGCGCAGCGCGGAATCATCTTCAGCAGCCAAAAGTGTTTGCAGGCGCTCAATCTGCGCCCTGTAATCCGCCAATGCTTGGAGTAAGGCGGCACGGTTGCCCGTCACTACGTCGCCCATCATGGTTACATCGCTGGAGGCAAGCCGCGAGGTATCTCGAAAGCCTGAGGAGGCTAACTGCCAAAACGTTTCATCGGCTGCCGCTGCTGCGTCCAGCATGAGGGCAACGCTGAGCAGGTAGGGCAGGTGGCTAATGTGTGCGACCGCTTGATCATGCACAGCGGCGGCAAGGTGCAGCGGCTGCCCGCCTACCGCATAGATGAGGCTTTCCATAAAGGCGAGCGCCGTTTGCGAGGTGCGCTCTGCCTTGCACAGCGCAAAGGTGCAGCCCTGATAGAGCGTTGCCTCCGCCGCCGCAGCGCCGCTCAGTTCCTTGCCACACATGGGATGCCCGCCAACTGCCTGCACACGCGGTGGCAGCCCTTCCATCGCCGCTATGATCGGCGCTTTGACGCTTCCCAAATCTGTGATGAGCGCGCCGGCGGCTGCGAAGGCGCCCACTTGCGGCAGCAGATCGAGGATGACATGAATCGGCGCTGCCAACACAATCACATCCGCATTGTAGAGGCTGTGCAACTGGCTGGAGAACGTATCAAAGCAGGGCGCCGCGCTAGGGTCAGGATCAATGCCGTGTAGGTGGCGCACCTTGCCGCGCAGCGCCAACGCCAGCGAAGCACCCATTAAGCCCGTGCCAATGATGCAAATGTGAGTATCGCTCAGTGCTTTCATGCACGGCATTATAGCGCGTGGCGGGCAGAAAGGCGATGCTGCCCTATCGGGCAGGCAGAAGCGATTCCCACACCTTTGGCAACACCAGACCCCTGATCGTCTCTATTTCTCCGTTAGCAGACATTCACACTTATCTGTAGTATCATTAAGTAACTGGAAGAAGCCGTGTGAGCATCAATGAAGCCTGAAGCACTTTTGCATCTCTTAGCCCCATACCTAGCGACGGATCGCTTCCGTGCGCTGCTTCAGCGCACCGATCTGCCTGCAACATCACAAGGCGCGGCGCTCATGGTGGATATTTCGGGCTTTACGCCACTAACCACGCAGCTTGTGGCGGAATTTGGCGCGCAGCGCGCCAGCGACGAGTTGAAGCGCCGCATTAACCCAATGTTCGAGGCAGTTGCTGGCTCGGTCTTTCATCATGGCGGCAGCGTCATCCGTTTCTTGGGTGATGGCTTCAGCGCCTGGTTTGATGACCAGCCCATCGGCGCGAACGGCGCCGTGCTGCCCGGCGTGCTGCGTGCGGTGGCGGCTGCCATGCAGATGCAAGAAATTATGGGCATCATGCGTCTGTTTCGCGGGCTGCGCTTGCGGATTTGCATTGGCATGGGCAGCGCAGACCGCTGGTTAGTGGGCTTGCCACACTATGGCTGTGCCGACGTGCTATCGGGTGCAGCGGTGCGCGCCGCGCTAAGCCTTGCCGTGGAAACGCAGCCCGAACAGGTCGTCGTCCATGCTGAGTGCGTGCCAACCTTGCGTGAAGCAGGCGTGGCACTGCAACTGAACGAGACGGGCAATGCTTTGGTGGTCAGCGTGCCGCCTTCCCTGGCGGATCAGGCACGGGCGGCGCGTTGGGCAGCCTGGCAAGCACAGGGCGATGCCGCCGAAGTGCTTGATGAAGTGCGCCCGCACGTCAGCGCCTTTATCCGTGAGCGCCTTGAACAAGGCTTGGGCGATTATGTGGGCGATCTGCGCTACGCCATCCCTATGTTTGTGAAGCTGAATTTTGGCGGCACCAGCCGTCCCAATTACCGCCGCTACGAGGCGGAAATGTTTCACAATGCCCTAGATGCCTATGTATGCAGCGCACAGCGCACCCTTGCCGATTTTGGCGGTCAGTTGATGTCTGTGGAGGTGAGCGATAAAGGCTGTGTGGTCTTCGCCGTCTTTGGCGCGCCGATCACCTATGGCGACGAGGCAGAGCGCGCCTTGCGTGCTGCGCTTGCCTTGCGGCAAAGCACGCCGCAGGGCAGCACAGTCTCCACACACGCCATCGGCATCAGCCGCGGCTTGGTCTATGCGGGCACGGTCGGCGGTGAGGTGCGCCACGAATACAGCACCATTGGTGATGAAACGAACGTGGCTGCCCGTTTGATGGGTGCGGCAAGCGGTGGGCGCATCCTCGCCTCGTCGGCGGTCTATAAGGCTGCCGATAAGCGCGTCATCTTTGAATATCTGCCCGAAGTGATGATCAAAGGGCGCGCCCAGCCAATCCCAGTCGCCGAACCGGTCAGTTTCCGCGCCAGCAGCGTGCGCCAATTGAAATTAGAGGCGTTAGTTGGGCGCACTGCCGAGTTAGAGCGCCTTGAGCGCCATCTGAAGGCAGTGCAGGCAGGGCATCCGCGTGTGGTGCGCCTTGAAGGGGAAGCGGGCATTGGCAAAAGCCGCCTCGTCTCAGAATTGGTGCGGCGGGCGGTGGCGCGTGGCTTCCGCGTTGGGCAAGGCGAAAGTTTCAGCACGGGGCAGCTCAGTGCCTATCTACCTTGGCAGAACATCCTCAGCACCTTGCTCAGCCTAGGCAGCGATATGCCAGGGGAAACCATCCAGCAATTGCAGATTATGCTGAATAACCTGCTGCCCAATGATGAGGCGCGCTTGCCGCTGCTGGGGGATGTGCTGAATCTGCCCATCCCTGAGACGCCCGTGACGGCCAGCCTTGAAGGGCAGACGCGCCGACAAGCAACCTTTGCACTCATCACAGAATTGATCCGACGCTTGGCACGCCGCCAGCCGATCTTGTTGGTGTTGGAAGATATTCAGTGGATTGATGAAAGCTCTGCCAACCTTGCCATAGACCTTGTGCAGCAGCTCTCCGTGACGCCTGCCCCGATCCTTTTGCTGTTGGTGCAGCGCGCCTTGCAAGGCGAACCCACCGCCGAACATTTGGTGAATGAACTCCGCACCAAGCGGCTGCATCACTACATCGCGGTGCAGGAACTCAGCCGCGCTGAGGTGCTTCACCTGCTTGAAAAGCACCTGAACGCGCCCATCAGCCCCGCCCTGCTCGATTTCATCTGTGAGCGCGTGCAAGGCAATCCCTTCTTCGCCCTAGAGCTGGCAGAAGCCCTGCAAGAGGCGGCACAACTGCAACCAACGCCGCACGGACTAGCGATCACCAACGGCGCACGCGGCTTTAATGTGCCGCAAACGGTGCAAGGTGTGGTGCAAGCGCGCCTTGATAGCCTCAATGAGGCGGATCGGCAGTTGTTGAAATACGCGGCGGTGATTGGGCGCGAGTTTTCGGTGAACCTGCTGGCGGAGAGCCTGCCCAGCGGCAGCTATACGCTGGAACGCTTGCGCGAGCGCCTAAACGCGCTGCGGATTGCCGCCTACATCTACCCAAGCAAGGCAGACCGCGCCTACACCTTCAAACATGCCATTTTGCAAGAGGTGATTTATCAGGGCATGTTGGCAGAGCAGCGCGCCGAGATTCACCACAGCGTCGCGCTCACCCTTCAGCGCCAAACGCCGGATGCCATCGCGCTCTTGGCCTATCACTTTGCCCAGAGCAACAGCCGCGAGGAAGCCCTGCGCTACACTCTGGAAGCAGGGCGCAAGGCCTTCGCCGAATACGCGAACTTCGCGGCGTTGGAATACTTTGCCCAAGCGGAGACGTTGGCGCAAACACAGGCAGATCGCTTTGAGATTTGGCGACGCCAAGTGCGCGTGCTGCTGCGCTTGGGCGAAACAAGCGCCGTCGCCGAAAAGCTGCCGCACGGCTCATACTTGGCGGAAAACGCTGCTCGTGATGACTGGCAGGCGATTGTACACTTGCTGCGCGCTGATTATTTCACGCAAACCAGCGCTTGGGCAGAGGCACTGAAAGAGGCGCAGCACGCCGTGCTGCTGGCAGAGTCACTCGGTGAGGATCGCCTTGCTTGGCACGGCTATTTGTTGCTGCGCGGCGCGCTGCTGCGCCTGAGCCAGACCAGCGGCGCACAACGGGCTGACCTTGACCGCAAAATGCAGACGCTTGCTAACCGTCTAGGCGATCAGCGCTATGTGATTGAGCTGCTGCTGACGTGGTTCGATGAAATGTACGCCGAATCGCCGGAGAGCGCTATTCAGGCGGCGCAAACCACGCTCAAAGGCGCCCGCGAACTGCAAGACCCTGTGCTGGAAGCGGAATGCCTTTCGGCATTGGTAGATTTATATATGCGCGAATATAACCTACCCGCCGCTTTGGAGGCAGCCCAGCTTCAACTGGAGCGCCTGCGCCAAATTGGTGATCGCCGCCGCGAGGGGCTGACCTTAAACCGCGTTGGCGAGCTGATGATCAACCTTGGGCAGGTGAACGCAGGGCATCAGTTGGTGATAGATGCCTTCCAAATGCTCAGCCAAGTGGGTGAGCGCGGCGGGGCGGCAAACGCGCAGCTGCTGACGGGCATCGTCTCGGAATACTTAGGCGTCTATGATGAAGCGCTTAGCCACATGCAGCGCGCCCGCAGCATTCAGGAGGCGATCAATCTGCCGATGGAGATGGCACTGACGCGCTTTCACATTGGCTGCATCTATCTGCGGCAGGGGGCATGGCAAGCCGCCGAGGCTGAACTGATGGCGGCACGGGCAATCTTTGCTGCAAATCCGCGCCAAAAGCCGCATGTTCTGCCCTTAGAGATTGATGCAGCCTTGGCAGTTGTTGATCTGGGTATGGGACGCTACATGACGGCGCTGGAGCGCGTGAACGGCATGGCAATCCGCCTCAGCCGCCAACACATACGTGGCTTGTATCGTCCGATCATGGCGGCGCTCTTTACGATGCGTGTGCTTGCCGAAAACGGCGAAGCTGCCCGTGCCAAGCAGGTTGGCGAACATGCGCGCTTTGCGCTGGCTGGCACCTTCACATGGCTGCATGGCAAGGGCTGGCTGAAGGATTACATCAGCGCAGTGTGGTATAACGCAGAACTGCTTGGGAGGCTGACTAGTCAAAGCGCTGTTCTTTAAGGCGGCGGCGAATATCAAGGTTTGCCTCTCGCGTGGCGATGGCATCACGCTTGTCGTAGTCTTTCTTGCCCTTTGCAACGGCAATTTCCACTTTGGCACGCCCTTTCTTCAGGTAAAGGCGCGTTGGCACCAGCGCATAGCCGCGCTCGCGGATTTTGCCGATCAGGTAGGCGATCTCTTTGCGGTGCAGCAGCAGCTTGCGGGCGCGCAGCGGCTCATGCCCAAAACGGTTAGCTTGGGCATATTCGGCAATATGCACACTGAGCAGCCACAGTTCGCCGCCGCGTTCTTCCACATAGCCATCGCCCAAGTTCACCTTGCGCGCACGGATGGATTTAATCTCCGAGCCGATCAGCACCAAGCCTGCTTCAAAACGCTCACCCAACGTATAGTTATGGCTTGCCTTGCTGTTGGTTGCTATCACAATAAAATCGCCCGCCGTCTTGGGCGCTTTGGCTGTTTTCGCCATGAGTCCTACTTCCTTAGCTTGCCGAATTGTCTCACTGGATAGGGTAAGAGTCAACACACTTTCGGTTGAGGTGTGGTGAATGGCGTGCGGATAGCCTAGCCCTCGCCCGTGAAGTGCCGCTGTTGCAAGGGTGCTGCCGAAGGGCGCAGTTTGCAGGTTCGGGCAAGGCATGTTACAACCGAGCTATGTTCACAATCCGCTGCACAGAGCGCGGCGGATTTTAGTGTGATGGTGAATTGTATGGCGTTACCTGAATTGATGGGCGATGCAGATTTCTCGCACGCGCCACAGCCCGCCCGTTCTGCCCTGCAAGCGGCAGAAGACACCCTGCACCGCCTAGCGGCTGCCCTTGAGGATGTTTTCCTCGTCTACAATGTGGAATACCTTGACCAACCAACCCGCAGTGGCACAGCCGCCCATGCCATTGTCTTTCAAGGCAAGCTGCTGGCAGACTCCGAGCCGACCTATCCGCTGCTGTTGAAGCGTTACAAGGACCTTGGCTATACGCCGCTGCTGCGCCGCAAACATGGCATAGATATGGTCGTGCTGATGGAGGGCATCTTGCAGCCGCGCCGCATCAATTCGCCGCGCTGGTTGCATCTGCTGCTGTTGCTGCTCACCATCATCACTGCCACCATCAGCGGCGCGCAATTTCAGGGCGCAGTGCTGAACATGCGCGCCATTCAGCGTGGCAATCTTGTCAGCGTGGGCGATGTGGTTCAGGCAGGTGCGCCGTTTGCCCTCACGCTGCTCTTTATCTTGGGCGTGCATGAGATGGGACATTATTTCGCAGCGCGCCGCCACAGGGTGGATGTGACGCTGCCCTATTTCATCCCATTCCCGTTCTTTCTGCTTGGCACGCTTGGCGCGGTCATCTTCATCAAGAGTCCGCTGAACAACCGCAAAGCGCTTTTTGATGTCGGCATCAGCGGACCATTAGCAGGGTTCGTCGTTGCGCTGATCGCCTACATCATTGGTTTATTTCTACCGCCGGCGGGTGCCAACAACCTGCTCTTGCTGGGCATTGGCAACGAACGCATCGGAATGCCTATCCTGTTACAAGGGCTGGGCGACGTGCTGCGTCCAGACTTGCTGCAAGCCTATGGTGGGCGCAATATTTCCTCGCTTGCCGTCTTTGTGGCGCGCCAACCCATCGCCTTTGCGGCATGGTTCGGAATGCTGCTGACGGTGCTGAATTTGCTGCCAATTGGTCAGTTGGATGGCGGGCATGTGATGTATACGCTCTTTGGTGAAGCCGCCTGGACAATCGCCCTCGCCACCTTTGCCGTCATGATCTTCTTAGGGCTGACGATCTTCCCAAGCCTGCTCTTTTTCGCCTTCCTCGCCTTCCTGACTGGGCTGCGGCATCCGCCGCCGGGCGACGACATCACGCCGTTGGACAACCGCCGAAAGCTGATTGGCTACGCCACCATCGTTCTTTTCTTCCTGATCGGCACGGTCACGCCTTTCACCTTCGGACGTTAGGCGGCTAAACAATCAGGGACGCCCAGGCTTGAGCGTCCCTACCTTTAATTATTTTGTTGTATAGCTTGCCCAAAGGCTAGGAGGCGTGCGGCACGCCACCAAGCTGTTCTTCGTAAAAGGCGAGATCGTTTGGTGTATCAATATCAATGCTCAGGCGCTCAGAGTTGTGAATTTTGAGCGTTGCGCCGTGCTGTTCTGCCAGCTCACAGTGGCGCTGAAAGCTGCCTGCCCCAAAGGCATAGGGAATGAAGCCGGGCGGATTAATCAGCATGGCATTTGTGCCGTCCTCATTCCGATCCGGCACCAGCACAACAGTGTGGCGAAAGCGCCCTAGATGCAGCACGTCTTCCACGTCTTGCGCTGTGTAAAGTGGCAAGTCTGCCGGCAGCACCAAGACGCTTGTCGCGCCGCGCAGCCGTGCGACTTCGGTCGCACGTAGCAAGGCGGCGTTCAGTTCTGGCGTGCCGCTCTCCTGGACGGTATGCGCGCCATACTCACGCGCAATCGCCAGCACCTTCGTATCGCGGCTAATCACCATGACTCCTGCTATGTCGCGCACGCTGCTCAAGGTTGCCAAGCCATGCCGAAACATGCGCTCTGCCAGTGCTTCACGCTGTTCAGGCGTCAGCACGCTGGCAAGGCGGCTCTTGGCACGCACGAAAGGCTTTACCGGCACAATTGCCCAAGTGGTCATTGATGTAAGTCTCCTATCCAAAGTAAAACGTCTTCTGCCAACCGTCCCCGATCTGTTGGCGTCATCATACGGATATTCGTTATCAACGTCTGTTGTTTAAGCGCCACCTCACGATCTGCCTCGTCCACCACGAAACCATCTATCAGCCCATCATAATAGCTTGCCACACCTGCCACATCCGCCCGCAAGCCTAGCTCATTCATTATTTTAACCGTAGGTCCCTTCAAGGCAGCACCCGCAATAATAGGGCTTATAGCAACGCACGGCACGCGCCGCGCTGCCAGCGCCTCCCGAATGGCGCGCACTGCCAAAATCGGCGCGATGGACAGCAGCGGATTAGAGGGACACAGGATGATTGCCTCTGCTTGTGCCAGTGCTTCTAGCACGCCTGCTGCTGGCTGCGCCGTCTCCTCCCCTTCGTATGCCAAGCGCGTGACCGTTGGCTGCCAGCGGTAGCGCACAAAGTACTCTTGGAAGGACAGCTTGCCCTGCTCGGCTGTGTAAACGACCGTTGCCAGCGAATCATCCGTCATGGGAAGCAGACGCGCCGTGACGCCTAATCTTTCACAGAGGTGCGCCGTGATCTGGCTGAGTGGCTTACCTTGTGCCAGCCAATGCGTGCGGAGCAGGTTGGTTGCCAGATCAAGATCGCCTAGCCCAAACCAGGTATCCTCACCATAGCGCGCCAGCATTTCCAGCATTCGGCGCGTATCATCGGCGATGCCCCAGCCATTGATCGGATGCGCTAGCCCTGCTAAGGTGTACATGACCGTATCCAGATCAGGCGAGACGTGCAGCCCATAATGGCGAAAATCGTCGCCCGTGTTGCCGATGATGGTCAGTGCGCCGTGTGGCAAGCGCGCCGCTAAGCCCGCTGCCAGCTTTGCGCCGCCAACACCGCCGGCAAGCGCCACCACGCGCCTAAAAGTGTGGTTTAGCGCCATAGCACCCGCGTTTCAAGCGGCTGGCGCGTCGCTTCGCGTTCAACGGCAGGGTAGCCAAGCGTGATGAGCGCTTGCGGCTGCCAATCGGTGGGCAGATCAAGTGCCGCACGCACGACCGCAGGGCAGAACAGCGGCGCACACATCCAGCAGGCGCCCAAGCCTTCGGCATGTGCTGCCAAGAGCAGGTTCTGAACTGCCATTGCCACACTTTGAACTGCCATCACGTATTCTGCTGCTCCACGCCGTTCATCCGAATAGTGATCCATATCCACCATGCTCAGGCAGACCACAACTGCCAGCGGTGCGCTGCTAATGCGGCTGTACGAACGGCTCACGTCACGCTCGATCGCGTCCGCCGCGGCGCCATCAGCGGTCAGGTCAGCGCGCAGCCGTTCGCCCATCGCCGCGGCAAGCCTTTGGCGTGCCTCCGGCGTGCTGAGTGCCGCAAAGCGCCACGGCTGCCGATTATGCGCGGAAGGCGCCCAGAGCGCTGCCTCTAACAAGCGCGCCACAAGCGCCGAGGGCAGCGGCTGATCGGTGTAGCGCCGAATAGACCTTCTACTTTGCATTATAGCGTATATCGGGTGCGTCATGTGTGGTTTGTAAGCATTTTGAGTCGTCGTTTTACGGAAAATTTCACAGAGTATGGCGCACTTAGGTGCGGCGTGCAACAGCCGCCATCAGCACGACCTCTCTGCGTGCTGCCTACGCAACTTAGCCCGCGATAAGATTCCATTCAGGCAACCGAGAAAACCTTTAGCCTATCTGAACGCACGTTCGTGCTAAAATTTGGTAGACTTACCCACACACCGATTGCGCGCCAGCGAGTGCAGGAATTTTGCTATGTGCCAGCCGATTGATGAAGCCACCATCACCCCTGAAGCGCCCCAAGAAACGCCTGAAACACGCCAAGATTTTGTGCATTTGCATGTGCATACCGAATACAGCTTGTTGGATGGCTTGAGCAAAATTGATAAGCTGGTGAAACGCGCCAAAGCGCTCAACATGCAGTCGTTGGCGATCACCGATCACGGCACGATGTTCGGCGTCATCAACTTTTATAACGCCTGCAAAGCGGCAGATATCAAGCCGATCATCGGTGTTGAGGCTTACCTTGCCAAGCAGAGTATGCGTGTTCACGATCCGAGTGAGAAATCGCCTTATCACCTGCTGCTGTTAGCGCGCAACCGCACGGGCTATCAGAACCTGCTCAAAATTGCCTCTGCGGCTCAGTTGGAAGGCTTTTACAGCCGCCCGCGCATAGATAAAGACTTCCTCGCCGCGCACGCCGAAGGGCTGATCTGCACCTCTGGCTGTTTGGCGGCGGAAATTCCGCGCATGGTCAGCGAAGGGCGCGATCAGGAAGCGCTTCAAACCATTGGCTGGTATCAGGATGTTTTCGGGAAAGAAAACTTCTTCCTAGAGCTTCAGCACCATAATATTCCCGAACTGCACGACTTAAACCGTTGGCTAGTCGCGCAGCGCGGCTATGCCAATGTGCCGCTGCTTGCCACCAATGATGTGCATTATGTGCTGGAGGGCGACGCCGATGCACACGATACGCTGCTGTGCATCCAGACCGGCGCGCTCAAGCGGGATGCCAAGCGGATGAAGATGACCGATCCAAGCTATCACCTGCGCTCTGGTGCGGAAATGTGGCAGCTTTTCGGCACGGACGACATCGTCAAAACGGCGCTGCTGAATACGCTTTGGGTTGCCGAGATGTGCGAAGACCCAGCCCTTGGGCGCAGCCAATATCACCTGCCCATCTTCCCTGTGCCAGAAGGCTACGACGCCGAGTCCTACCTGCGTTACCTTGCCGAAAAAGGCTTGCGCTGGCGTTATGGCGCCGATGCCGAACGCGCTGAGGTCAAAGAGCGCCTTGCCTACGAACTGAGCGTTATTCACAGGCTCGGCTTTGATACCTACTTCCTGATCGTGTGGGATTTGTGCCAATTTGCGCGCTATGCCGATATTTGGTGGAACGTGCGTGGCTCTGCGGCAGGCTCTGTGGTTGCCTATACGCTGGGCATCACCAACATTGATCCGCTCAGCAACGCGCTCATCTTCGAGCGCTTCCTAAATCCGGGGCGCACCACCATGCCCGATATTGATATGGACTTCCCTGATGATCGGCGTGCCGAGATGATCACCTATGCGCGCAACAAATACGGTTCGGATAAGGTGGCGGCGATCATCACTTTCGGGACGCTTAAAGCACGTGCTGCCATCAAAGACGTTGGGCGCGTGCTTGGTGTGGAACTACCCGTCGTCAGCCAGCTCACTGCCCTTGTGCCAAACATTCCCAGCAAGCCCGTCAGCCTTGCCGATTGTTTGGGCGATGATCCCGAAAAGGCTGTGCCAGAGCTAAAAGAGCGCTACAACGCTGATCCGCAAATTCGCACGCTTTTGGATACAGCGATGACCGTTGAAGGCGTTTCGCGGAATGCTGGCACACACGCGGCAGGCATCATCATCACGCCGGAGCCGTTGGTTGAATACCTGCCGCTGCACCGCCCAATGGGTGAATCGCCTGTGGAGCATATCACCCAGTTTGGCATGGAAATCTGCGAGTCCATTGGCTTATTGAAGGTGGACTTTCTGGGACTTTCCACACTGACCATTATGCGGCGCGCTTGCGAGCTGATCGAACAGCATCACGGCGTTCACTTCACAATGGATAACATTCCCTACCGCCCTGATCCAAACGACCCTGAGCAGGCGCGGCGCGTGGCAAAACTCTTTGAGTTGATCGGCAGCGGCGATACGACCGGCGTCTTCCAATTGGAAAGCGGCGGCATGAAGAAGATGCTGATCAGCATGAAGCCGAAGACGTTCGAGCATATCGTGGCGGCAATCTCGCTCTACCGACCAGGGCCGATGGACTTGATCCCGACCTACATACGGCGGATGCACGGGCAAGAGCCAGTGAGTTATCATCATCCAAAATTAGCGCCGATATTAAACGAAACATATGGAATTTGTGTCAGCGGTGACTCCATCATTGTGGATGCTTATTCTGGACAACCACAACGCATTGATGCTATTGCCGACCTTGTGCCGAATTTTTATGTGCAAGGTGTGGACGCAACGCTACAACCTGCCATTGGGCGTGTCACACATTGGTTTGATAACGGCACAAAACCTGTATACCGTATCACACTCCGCAACGGTGCTTCCATCAAAGCGACATGGGATCATCAATTTCTAACTGAAGCGGGTTGGCAGTGTTTAGGCGATATTCCCGTCGGAAGCTATATAGCAACACCGTCATATCTAATAGAACCACCCAACACTCAATCTTTCTCTCGTGAGAAATTACGCATTCTTGCCTATCTAATTGCTGATGGATCACTGGGCAGTGGTGCAAGTGTTGATTTTGTGAATAAGGAACCTGCCCTTATTGAAGAATATGTGCACTGCTTGAAGGTATTCGATGATTTAGAACCTGTTTATACTAAACAGGTTCGTGGCGTGGTGCGTGTTGGCATAAGGAGTAATCGCACACGCCAAGCCGAGACCAGCCTATTGCAGTGGATGCGTGCATTGGGCATGAAATATAACCTTAAAGACAGAAAATATCCCGGCGGTGTTCGTAGTGGGGAAAAATCAATACCATCGTTCGTTTTTTCGCTCAGCAATACTGATCTAATCTATTTTATTGCTTCGCTATGGGATTGCGATGGGTATGTAGGCAAAAAGCTGTGCCATTATAAAACAATCTCTCGTCAGCTTGCCCACGATGTGCAACGTCTTTTGTTGAGGCTTGGTTTTGCGTCGGTAATCTACAAGGCAAACTATACTTCCACACGTGGTGAACGAACAGCATATCAGGTCACGCTTTATGATTCCAAGCAATTTTTGGAATTAATCAGCCCATATTTGATCTCAGGCAAACGCTTGGTGAAATGCAAAAGTGTTAGTCATGCGCGGACTGTAGATCGAGCTAGATTCATCAGTGAAATTAAACAAATCACAGGGCTTTCGGCACGCGGTATCCAAGCAAAATATGATGTTGATCGCCAACATTTTTCCCCTGCACGCCGAAATAGTGTGCGTCTGCCTGCTTATATCGTAAGTTCTGTTGCAGAAAGCATCCCTTTGCCTGAGACTCTGCAATCCATCAATATTCAATGGGAGGAAGTTATTGCAATTGAGCCAGACGGTGAAGAACGCGTTTATGATATTACAGTAGAAGGACTTCACAACTTCGTTGCTAACAATATTATTGTTCATAATTGCGTCTATCAAGAACAAATCCAGCAAATTGCCTATGAATTATTTGGTTACACACTTGGCGAAGCTGACCTAATGCGCCGTGCAGTTTCCAAAAAGAAGAAAAAAGACCTTGATCAGCACAAAGAGATATTTATAAATCGTGGTCAAAATAACGAAATTTCACCAGAAATTGCTGCGTTAATTTTCGCAGATATTGAATACTTTGCCGCTTACGGCTTCAATAAGGCTCATGCTGCCGACTATGCCGTGCTGACCTGCCAGACTGCCTACCTCAAAGCGCACTATCCCGTTGAGTACTACACAGCCCTGCTCACCGTCCAGCGCCACAACAGCGATGACGTAGCGCTTTTCACGGCGGATTGCCGCCGCTATGGCATTCCGATTCTGCCGCCGGACGTGAACGCCAGCGCCATTGACTTTGTGATCGAGCGTGCGCCAAGCGGCGAGCGCGGCATCCGCTTTGGTTTAAGCGCCGTGAAGAACGTTGGTGAGAAAGCCGTCGAGCAGATTTTGGCAGCGCGCAACGAAGGTGGCAAGTTCACCAGCTTGGTGGATTTCAGCCGCCGTGTGGACTTGCGCCTTGTTGGCAAGCGCCCGCTGGAATGCCTTGCCAAAGTTGGCGCCTTCGACACACTGACGGACGGTGATCGAGATGTAGCGCTGGCAGCTGTGGAGCGAATGCACGCCTACAGCGATGACTATCACCGCGCCAAAGAACGTGGGCAGTTCAGCTTGTTCGGCGGCGAAGCAGCCGATAGCGGCTTTGAACTGCCCAATGTGCCTGCCGAACAGCGCACCACCACCCGCGATCATCTGCGTTGGGAAAAAGAGCTAATCGGGCTGTACATTTCCTCCCATCCGCTGAATGCCGTTGCCGCGCAAGTCGAACAGCTTGGCAACTTCATTTATGTGAAGGATATGGCAAGTGAGGCGGAAGATTTCAACGGGCAGGCTGTCACCATGGCAGGCATGATTGATAGCATCCGCACGCTGACCACCAAAGGCGGCGAGAGCATGGCAATCGTGCGCCTTGAGGACATGACCGGCGCCATTGAATGTGTGCTTTTCCCGCGCACATGGAAAAAGTTCAGCGCGCTGATGGTGCCTGAGCAGGTCATCATTGTGCAGGGCAAGGCGGATACGTCTCGCGGCGACCCACAAATTATCGTAGAGCGCGTGACGCAGAACTTTGAATTCGCGGTGCCTGTCCTCGATACACCGCCGCCACCCAGCCGCCCTGCCGCGCCGCCTGCCAAGACAACGGTTGCCATAGCGGACGCGCCAACGGCTGCCGCCGATCTGCCCGCCACCTCAAATCAGGCGGCTGCTGCACTCGCTCAGACGCCCACCCGCATTTACGAGGCGGCTGATTTCGGTGAGGATGGCTTGCCGCCGCTGGACTGGGCCTCGCTAGAGCCGCCGGATGACGCGCCCGACTATGGTGATTTGTACGACGATTTGCCCAAGCCGCCAACGCCGCGCACCTTCCAAAATGCCGCGCGACCGCTAGGACATGCGCCCGTGCAGGCGGAATCGCCCTGGCTGACCACCAGCACGGCAAGCGCGCACAGCACTGAGCGCAAGGCAGCCCGCCAGCAGCTACCACCTTGCCGCATCACCATCACCATCCAGCTTAGCCACGATGCTGACTTTGAGCGCCGCCGCTTAACGTGGCTGCGCGAGACGCTCCGCAGCTATCACGGGCATGATCGCTTTGAGGCACGCCTGATCTATCCCAATGGCAAGCGCGTGCGCCTCAAATTTCCGGAGACAACCTGCTATGCTGGCGAAGTCGAAAATGAATTGGTGGAACGCTTTGGCGCGGATAACATCCAAGTGGACGTGCTGCCGCAGGACTCAGCATCCTAGCGCCGCTGCCTGAAAATGTTCCGCAGCAGCGAAAAGGCGCCGCCTAAGATGCCGATGAGCGTGATCGCCATCACCAAGACGGCGAACCAACTGGTATCTTCCGTCGGTGTGGCGCGCGGGACAGGCACAAGCGTTGGCAGCGGACGGCTCAGCGTAAAGATTAGGCGCTCAGCGGCACTGAGCGGTTTTTCAAGCGTATAGCTGAGATAAGGGCGCCCTTGGACTGTCTGTGTGCTTTGGCGGAAGGCGTGCGTTTGGCTGGAAAGCGTGGCATTGCTGCCTTGCGCTACCCGAATTTCAACTTGCTCGGTCTGATAAAGGTAATCCTGATCAATAGTTGCGCCGCTGCTGAAGGGCAGTTGGTAGCTAAAGATCACTTCGTAGGTTTGGGCAGGGAAGATCGGGCGCGTGTCTTGCACCTCAGGCGCGATGTCTGTGCCGCCGATATGCAGCGCATCGTCCATCGTCATATCAAAGGCAATCGCACCAGCGCCAATCGGCAGTGGCAAGCGCACTGAGATCGGCTTGCCGTTCGGCGCAAGGGCATCCGTTGCAAAGAATTTATCGCCCACCACGCGAAATACATACACCGAAAGCACTTGTGCCACGTTTTCCGTTGGAAATTCAAAGGTGTGCTGTGCGCGCACAAGCTGCACCTGCGCCGAGTCTGTGGTGCGCCCATAGAGCGTGATAGGCAGTTCAAAATCGCGCAGCGGCTCAGCCAGTTTAACGATAACGCTCGCCTGTTGTGCGCCGTCGTAGCGCAGGCTGGCAAAGAGGAGATCATCGGGCTGAAAGGCGAGCTTTTCAAAGCTAAAGGTGCCTTCAGCCGCCAGCGGCACCTGAATCTGTTGGATGAGCGTTGGTGGTGCTTCTGGGTTGGCAGCGCGCAGCACATGCAGCGTGATCGGCGCGCCGATGGGCAGTTGCAAGCCATCCGTGGCGGCGATGATGCGCCCACGGATGCTGAGGCGGCTGAAGGACGGTGTGCCAGTTGGCTGCGCGGCGTGCAGCGGCGGAAAGACTGCGGCGGGCAAGCTCAGCCACAGCGCAGCGGCAGCCATGAGGAGGGCAATCAGCGCACGCCGCAGCATGTGTTGTTACTCTTGAATTGCTTGATCAGGCACGGCGCTTTCATACTTCGATGGGCATTTCAGTTGCAGCTCGTCGGCATAGAAAATGCCATCGCTGCCCAGCTTGCCGCTCATGATTGCCTGCGCCTCATCTTGGAGCAGATCGGGCATCGCCTGATTGCGGACCACAATCTGCACACGGTTGGCATTCGGATCGTTAACTGCCAAATGGAGCGCACGCGCCAAGCCGCCCAGCTGCTCCAATTCGCTAAATTTATCTGTCACATGCGCCACTGTGAAGCTGATCGTCTGCGTTTCAGCGTCAAAGTGAATGGTGCTGCCAATCACAGCGCCAGTCATACGAACGCTTTTGCCAACCAGCTCGGGGCGGCTGATCACATCATTCACGCTAATAAAGAAGCGTCCGCTGGTCATGGTTGCGCCAAGCAGCATGAACGCCATCACGCCGATGATCACTGCGCCGATGGTGGCAAACTTGGCGCGCACCGAAGCACCACGCCGCAGGTGTTCGGCTGCCTGCGCTTTTTCCCAGCTTAAGGGTTGAACCATTCCACACCTTTTACCGTGCTAAATCACGGGAACTTGTTTTGTGATGCAATGCACAGATTGTAACGTACTCAGCCGTTTGCGGCAACGTCTGGCAGCTCTTGGGCGTGGGTATGGCTTGCCAAGGCCGCACCACAACAAGCCGTATTCCCTAAAAGCGTTTATCCTAGCCTAAATTCGGCACGCACAAACTCTGATTTCCCTTTGCCCCTAGCGGGGAAAGGGTTAGGGATAGAGGTTGGCAGCGCCGTCCCGTGCCAACCCGACCAGGCACCACACCCACCATTTTCCGAATGTGGCGCACTGTGCTACAATGCCAAGCATTATTGTGAAGTGCCTCGCTTGGGAACCCTCTGTATTGGTATAGTAAGTGTGGTTGGTTTGCGGTTGAGAAACGATTGTGGCGCGCTTTGTCGGCAGTCTGCGCCAAAGTTTCGCATTGGCTGAGGAAGTGCTACAATATGCGAAGTTTGTCACAAGTTATACATGCAGCAGAGGGTTAGATTTACGGAGAAGCAAGCGCACGGACGCCGCCGATAGCGCCTGATGCGCCTTAGCAAGGAGTCGTTTATGCAGCCGAACGAATGGTTGTTCATCGGGATATTTCTCATTGTCGCGCTGATTCTGCCTGCTGTGCCGATCTTCTTGGCGCAACTGCTGAATCCCAAGCGCCCTAGCAAGATGAAGCAAGAAGCATACGAATGCGGTGTCGAAACCGTTGGGGATGCCTGGGTGCAGTTTAAGGTGCAATACTACTTATATGCCCTCGTCTTTCTCATCTTCGATATTGAAATGCTCTTTTTGTTCCCGTGGGCGGTTGCCTATAACCAGCTTGGGTTGTTTGCGTTGGTGATGATGGCGGGCTTTGTGGGCATTTTGGGCATTGCGCTGATTTATGCGTGGCGCAAAGGCGCGCTAGAGTGGCTCTAAGAGGGTAGCGAAACATGGCAGAATTCTTGGTAAGTTCAGGGTGGAATGCCAACCTTGCCCAAATTGTCGCTTCGGTGTTGGGCGCGGTGGTGCTTGCCTCTTTCGGCTTGGTTTGGATCATCTTCTCGATCTGGCTGGAGCGCAAGTTCGCCGGGCGCGTGCAAGATCGCTTGGGTCCGAATCGGACGGGTCCGTATGGCTTGTTCCAAACCTTTGCGGATGTTGGCAAGCTGCTCATTAAAGAGGACATCACGCCCGAAGGCGCGGATAAGCATATCTACAACTTCGCGCCGATTTTGGCAGTGGCGGGCATCATCGCCATTTTCGCCGTCATCCCCTTCAATCACGTTTGGGTTGGCGCCGATTTGAATGTGGGCGTGCTGTACTTTGTGGCGGTTGGTTCGTTGGCAACGCTGGCCATCCTGCTGGCGGGCTGGAGCAGCAATAACAAGTATGCGCTGCTGGGTGCCTTCCGCGCCATTGCAGCGTTGGTGAGCTATGAAGTGCCGATGATGCTCTCGTTGGCAGTGCCAGTGCTGCTGGCGGGTTCAATGAGTATGCAGGATATTGTCAAAGGGCAGAGCATCGCCTACATTTTTGTGGTGCCAGTCAGCGCGCTGATCTTCTTCATCTCGCAATTGGCGGAAGTTGGGCGCTCACCCTTCGACCTGATCGAGGCGGAATCCGAGATCATCGCCGGCTTCAACATCGAATATTCAGGCATGAAGTTTGCCATGTTCTACGCCGCAGAGTTCATTCACGCCTTTGTGATCTGCGTGCTGACCGCCATCTTGTTCTTGGGCGGTTGGCGCGGCTTGGGCGCGGGCGAGCCGGGCTACGAACTTTTCGGCTTCCTGATGGTCATGATGAAATCGGTCGCGGTCTATGCGTTGGTAATGTTGATCCGCAACACGCTGCCGCGTATTCGCATTGACCACATGATGGCATTCAACTGGAAATTCCTAGTGCCGCTTTCGTTGGTAAACCTGTTGGTGGTGATGTTCTTGGCGCGTCCCTTCGTACCAGATTACGCCGCCGCTGAAGCAGCGGTTGCCGCGGGCGGTTTGGCGGGCCTTTTCGGCAGCATTTTTGGGTCGGGCTTCATCGCGGAACTGCCGCGTGCGGTTGTGCTGCTGGTTGCCAACGTGATCATGTTTGCCGCTGCCACGCAGTTGCTGCACCGCTACGGTGAAACGCAACGCGCCAAGCTGGGCGTGAAAGATGTGCAGCCGGTGCGTGCGACCGCTATGGCATCCGATTAACGGCACAGCAACCCACATTGGGAGAATACACTTATGCAACCTGAGTTCGGGCAGTGGGCAATCTTCGGTTTGTTCACGGTGTTCATCATCGGCGGCGGCATTGGCACGGTCTCCAGCCGCAACCTGTTTCATTCCGCCTTGTGGCTGATCATCAGCCTATTTGGCGTGGCGGGCTTCTTCGTGTTGCTGGCAGCGCCGTTTCTTGCCGCCATTCAAGTGCTGGTCTACATTGGCGCCATCGTGATCTTGATCATCTTTGCGATCATGCTCACACGGCGGCTGATGGGGCTGCGTGAAGCAGTCAATAGCCAGTGGCTTTACGGGCTGATCGGCGCACTGATCACCTTTGGCGTGATCGCGCTTGGCTTGGTGCTGGCAAGCTCTGGCAACACGCCGCTGCTGGCAAGCCAACCGCTCAGCGATATTACGGGCGACAGCCTGCGCGATTTGGGCGTGGCGCTGGTTGACCTGAACCAATATGTGCTGCCGTTCATTGTGGCGTCGGTGCTGTTGGAAGCGGCAATGGTCGGTGCGATTGTGATCGCCCGCGAAGATGAGTAAGGAGCGCTGCAAACCATGCTACCGTTGACTGCCTTTCTAATCGTTGCCGCGCTGCTTTTCTGCATCGGCATGTATGCTGTTTTGGCGCGCCGCAATGCGGTTGCCATCCTGATGGGCATCGAGCTGATGCTCAACGCTGTGAACATTAACCTTGTCGCCTTTTGGCGCTACCTAACGCCCGGCACGGCAGCCACTGCCGAGGGCTTGCAGGTGGGCATGGCAGGGCAGAGCTTTGCAGCGTTCGTTTTTGTGGTGGCAGCCGCTGAAGTTGCCGTCGGTCTGGCGTTGGTCATTTCCGTCTACCGCAACCGCCGCACTGTGATCGCAGAAGATGTAGACGCGCTGCGCTATTAAAATCTACAACGACAAGGGGCTAAAAATGTTCGCCAGAGTCTCAACCTTTCAATATCAACCCGGCACACTCGATGCGTTGGTGAAACTCTTTAACGAGGTCGTCATTCCTGCCAACCAGCAGCAGCCCGGACATCAGCGCAGCTATCTGTTGGTAGATGCCAACGCCGAGCAAGTGATGGTTCTGACGGTGTGGGAAAACCACGCGGCAATGGTTGCCGGGGATACCAATGGCTTCTATCAAGCGCAAGTTGGCAAGATTCAGCACCTGTTGGCAAGTGGCGTCGCACGTCATATGTATGAGCTGAAGGCGCAAGCCTAACTTTAAGGAATACATAGGCTTATGGACTGGCTAAATGCAAATTTTCTGCCATGGCTGATCCCGATTCCACCATTCATCGCCTTCGCGTTGATCATCTTGGTGGCGGGGCGCAGCCGCGTGGCAACACAAATCATCGCGCTCGGCGCAATGGCGCTAACGTGGCTGCTCAGCTTTTCGCTGGTGCTGCGTGCCTTCGCCATTAGCGATTTGGGCAAATACTCACGGGGCATTTTCGGCAGCAGCCTGACCGATATATTCGGCGGCACAAGCTGGCTCGCCAACGGATCAGGCAGCGGCGGGCTGAATATGGGCGTTGCCGTTGACCCACTGACGGCAGTCATGCTCTTTATGGTGCCGCTGGTCATGATGATGATCTTCATCTACACCCTGGGCTACATGGCAAATGCCAAGCGCCACACGCGCTTTTTTGCCTACCTCAGCCTGTTCGCCGGCGCAATGCTGACGCTCGTCGTAGCCGATAACCTGCTGCTGCTCTTTGTGGGTTGGGAAGTGATGGGCTTGTGTTCCTACCTGCTCATCGGCTTCTGGTACGACCGTGCGCCGAACGAAGAAATTGATGGCGTTGCGCCTTATCAGGCAGCCATGAAGGCGTTTATGACCACGCGCATTGCCGACGTGATCATGCTGATCGGCATTGCCTATCTGTGGGCAAGCACTGGCACGCTGAACTTCCGCGAGATTTTCTTCAATGAAGCAACGCTGGAAGGGCTTGCCACAACGCCCGCACTGGGTGGCTTTTTGGGCTTGAGCGCCGCCGGCTTGATCGGCATTTGCATTGTGATCGGCACGGTTGGCAAATCGGCGCAGTTTCCGCTGCACGTCTGGCTGCCCGACGCAATGAAAGGTCCGACGCCCGTCAGCGCGATGATCCATGCGGCAGCGATGGTCTCCGCCGGCGTCTACCTGATTATCCGTATGTTCCCGGTGCTGTCTGCCGGTGCCAACATTGAGGAAGGCTTGCTCAGCTCGCCGATGTTGTTCATGGCAGTTATCGGCTCCGTCACGGCGATCTTTGCCGCAACGATTGCCGTTGCCCAGAACGACATCAAGAAGGTGCTTGCCTACTCCACCATCAGCCAGCTTGGTTTTATGGTGGCAGTGCTGGGCATTGGTGGCTTTGCGCCCGCCTTCTTCCACCTGATTACCCATGCGTTCTTTAAGGCGCTTTTGTTCTTGGGCAGTGGGTCGGTCATTCACGGCATGGAACACGGTCATCACGTGGCGCACGGTCATCATGGCGAACACGGACACGAAGAAGCGCACGACGCACATGCACACGAGGCGCACGGACATGATGATCATGCCGAACACGGGCATGAAGCACACGGCGAATCGCATGGCGAGGTGTTCGATCCGCAAGATATGCGGAACATGGGCGGCTTGATCCGTACCATGCCGGTGACGGGCGTCACGTTCATCATCGGTGGCTTGGCATTGGCAGGTGCGCCGCTCTTTACGGCAGGCTTCTGGTCAAAAGATGAAATCCTGCTGGAAGCGTGGCACATCATGGGCAAAAATCCTGTGGGCTTGCTGGTCTTGGTGTTGCTTTCGCTGGCGGCTGTCCTCACGACGCTCTATACCTTCCGCCAAATCTGGCTAACCTTCTTTGGCAAGGCGCGCACAGAGGCGGCGCTTTACGCGCAACACTACAATCCATCCCGTGGCGAAGGGCGCAATGAGGCGTTTAATTCGGCTGCGATGACCATCCCACTGATCGTGTTGGCGTTCTTTGCCATCTTCGCCGGTTTTGTCGGCGTTAATCCATCCTTCCCGATCATCGGGCCGCTGCTGAATGGACTAGGCATTGAGAAGCCATTGATCCTCTACATCAAGAACGCGCTCTTGGAAGCACCGCCGCTGCCAGATTTCAACATCTTGCCGGTGCTGCTCTCGTTCACGATCTTCGGCGTAGGTGTTTATGCAGGCTATACGCTCTATGCGCGGCGTGAATACGCGCTTGGGCAGCCTGACCCGCTTGAGGGAATCGTCGGTGCGGATGCTTACCGCCTGTTGGTGAACAAGTACTACATTGACGAGTTCTACGAACGCACCTTCATCAAGCCGATGCAGCGCATTGCCGAAGGCTACAGCCGTGTGGTGGATCGCGGCATTATTGATAGCATCCTGCACTTCTTTGCGACCATTGCCGGCTACATTGGCGATGTGGTGAAGGAATTCAACCGCGTGGTGATTGACGGTGTAGGGGATGGCATTCCAGAGGCAATCGGCGACGCCGCGCGTGGTTTGCGCCCGGTGCAGACGGGGCGTGTGCAGCAGTATCTGCTCTTTACGCTAATCGCAGCATTGGTGGTTGGCGCGAACCTGATCCTCTTGGCAGTTGCGCCGAGCGCCGTCGTCCCGGCGCTGCTTGTGCAAGGTGGTATTGCCGTCCTATTGGTCTTGTTCTTCGGCACAGGTGGCAAACAAGCCACTGGCAGCGGTGACTAGGAGTTCATTCTATGACGCTTGACTTTCTGACTCTGCTCACCTTCCTGCCGATGATTGGTGCAGGTGTGGTGATTGTGCTGCCGCGCCGCCAGAAGAATTTGGCGCGCATGGTGGCGCTTGCCTTTAGCGTTGTGGTGCTGGGTATGGCAATTGCGCTCTTTGCGGCGTATTCCAATGGCACTTGCCCTGAGGGCAACCTGCCACAGGAGATGCGCGCAGCCGCCGCCAATGCGCCCTTCACCTTCGTCTGTGAGCATGTGGCGGATTTCTTCCCGCTGCTTAACTCCAAGTGGCATGTTGGCGTGGATGGACTGAGCGTGGCGATGATCTTGTTGGCGGCAATCCTAACGCCGCTGGCAATCCTGATCAGCTTTGAGGTCACGGATCGTGTTCACGAGCATATGGCGCTGTTCCTGTTCCTAGAGATGGGCGTGCTAGGCTTGTTCGTCTCGCTGGACTTGATCACGTTCTTCATCTTTTGGGAGATTGGCTTGGTGCCAATGTACTTCCTGATCAACTACTGGGGCGGTAAAGATCGGCAGTATGCCTCGTTCAAGTTCTTCTTGTATACGATGGCAGGCTCGCTTGGGCTGCTGCTCTCCATCCAGTTGATCGGGATTATTGCCGGCACGATGGACATTCCAACCTTGCTGGCAACCTTCCCACGTGGCTTGAACGCTGCGGGACAGCCGCTGACCTTCCCCTTCAGCGCTGATCTCGGCTTGGTGAAGGGCTTGGTCTTTGCGGCGTTCTTTGTGGCGTTCGCCATCAAAGTGCCGATCTTCCCCTTCCATACATGGCTGCCCGATGCCCACACCGAAGCGCCAACCGCAGGCTCTATGCTGCTGGCGGGCATTCTGCTGAAGCTGGGCGCCTATGGCTTCTTGCGCTTGGTGGTGCCGTTGTTCCCTGCCGAGGCGCAGGCGTTTGCGCCGTTCTTGGCAGCGCTTGCCGTTGGCGGCGTGATCTTTGGCGCGTTGGCAGCCTGGGGCATGAACGACTTTAAGCGCTTGGTCGCCTATAGTTCGGTGAACCATATGGGCTTTGTGGTGCTTGGCATCGCAGCCTTTGCGGCGGTCTATAATTCGTTGCTGACGGGCGCAACGCTCGAAAACAGCGAGATCGTGCAGCGCTCTGTGACGATGGCAACCAACGGCGCCGTGCTGCAAATGTTCACGCACGGGCTTAGCTCTGCCGGTATGTTCTTGTTGGTCGGCGCGCTCTATCACAAAGCGCACACCCGTGATCTGCGCGAGTTTGGTGGTTTGTTTGCCCTTGCGCCAGTCTACGGCGGCTTGCTGATCTTCACCAGCATGGCAAGTTTGGGCTTGCCGGGCTTGGCGGGCTTCGTCAGCGAATTCCAAGTGGTGGCGGGCAGTTGGTGGATTTTCCCAGTGTGGGTCGCACTCGCCATGATCGGCTTGTTCCTGACGGGTGCTTATATCCTGAAAGGGATTCGGGCGGTGCTTTACGGACCGACCAATGCACACTGGCACGGGCATCACCTTGAGATTGAGTTCCGCGAGGTGCTGGCAATCTCGCCGTTGGTGGTGCTGATCCTGATCACCGGCTTGTATCCGAACTGGATCGTCGAGATCATCAACCAAGCAGTAGCGCGGCTTCTAGGCAGTTGATTCAGGTAGGGAAAGCATGTTACTTACAGCGGTTCTAGTCGTCCCGATTGCAGCAGCCTTCTTTATGCTGCTGGCGCTCAAAGACGAACAAAAAACAGAGGTGCGCCTGCTGGCTGCCTTCTCGACGGGCGTCTGCCTTGTGCTTTCGGCGCTCGTCTACATCGAGGCAAGCACGCCGACTGTGCTGGCAGCAGCGGCTGCCAAAGGCGCGCAAGGGCTTTCATACTTCGTGCAGGAAATTAACCTGCCATGGGTGCCGGCACTCGGCATTTACTATCATGTGGGCGCGGATGGCACCACAGCGCCCATGGTGCTGCTGACGGGCTTGGCAGCTTTCGGCGGCGTGCTGATCTCGTGGAAGATTGAAGATCGCACACGGGAGTTCATGGCATTCTTCCTGCTCTTGGTGGCAGGTGTGTATGGCGTGTTCGTCTCGCTGGATATGTTCTTGCTGTTCTTCTGGTACGAGTTTGCCATCTTCCCAATGTACTTCCTGATCGCCGGCTGGGGCTGGAAGCCGATCCGCGAATATGCCGCGATGAAGCTGACGCTCTACATCCTGATCGGCTCGTTTGTGGCGCTGATCGGCTTGCTGGTGATGTACTTCTCGGCGGGATCGTTCTTTGCCGACAATCCGCAGAACCTTGCCACGCTCCGCCAAGTGCTGAACAATCCCGAAGCACCTGCCTACAGTTTCGATTTCTATCACTTTGAGGCAGCCTCACGGTGGAGTACGCTCACCGGGCGGCTCGGTCCGTTTGACCTGACGCCCTCCGGCGGGGTGAGCGTTGCCAAGCTGTGGTTCCCGATGATCTTCATCGGCTTTGGCGTTTTGGCGGGCATGTTCCCGTTCCACAACTGGTCGCCCGATGGTCATGTGGCGGCGCCAACGGCCGTCTCGATGATCCATGCGGGCGTGCTGATGAAGCTGGGCGCCTATGCTGCGCTGCGCGTCGGCGTGCAACTGCTGCCGGAAGGCGCGAAAGTCCATCTGCCGTGGATCATCTTGCTGACAGCCGTCAATGTGGTCTATGGTGCCTTCATCGCCTACCGCCAGCGGGACTTTAAGTACGTCATCGGCTTCTCGTCGGTCAGCCACATGGGCTTGGTGATGATGGGCATCAGCACGATGAGCGTGCAAGGCATGACGGGCGCAGGCTTGCAGATGTTCAGCCATGGCGTGATGACGGCGTTGTTCTTCTCGTGCGTGGGCATGGTCTACGATCAGGCGCACACACGCGATATTCCGTCGTTGGGCGGCTTTGGGCAGCGAATGCCGTTTGTGGCGTTTGCCTTCATTATCGGCGGTTTGGTCTCGATGGGTATGCCCGGCTTAAGCGGCTTTGTGGCAGAGTTCCCGATCATGCAGGGCTTGTGGGCAGGGCCCGTCTTTGCGAACGGCGCAGCCTCGCCGCTGCAACTTGCCTACTTCCCCAGCTTTGACTACTACCCGATCCTAGCGATCATCACCGTGTTGGGCATCATCCTGACGGCGGGCTACGTGCTGAAGGTGACACAGCTTGTTTTCTTCGGCAATTTCAATGCGCAGCGCTTCCCAGACATTCGGGATGTGACGATCATTGATAAAACGGCGTTGGTGATGCTCGGCGTTTTTCTGATCCTGCTCGGCGTCTTCCCGCGCTTCATGACAGGGATGCTTGAGGGCGGTATGCAGCCGATCCTAACGGCGCTGGCGGGGAGGTGATTTTATGGAAAACATCACGACATCTATCATTTTGAACAGCGATCCGATCACGAATCTGCTGGCAGCGTTGCCCGCTATCCTGCTGACCGTCCTGGCGGTTGCCGGCGGCTTAATGGATGCCTTCTTTCCTGCCAGCCGCCGCCGCGAGATCGGTTTAATCGTCGGGCTGAGCCTGTTTGGGATTGCGTTGGTGGCGCTCGTAGTGCCGCCGCCAAGCCTGCCTGCTGAACAGCTTGTGCTGGGCGGCATGTTCCGCTTCGACGCCATGACGCAAATCTTCACCGTGATCACGCTGCTGGCTGCTGGCTTGGTGTGCCTGATCACGCTCGATGCACCGCAGATCGGGCGCATGGGCGAGTTCTACGCCGTGTTGGTGGTTGCCACGCTTGGCGGCATCCTGATGGCAGGCGCGGCTGACCTGATCATGGCATTCCTTGCCCTAGAGACGCTCTCGATCAGCTTGTACATCCTCTCTGGCTTCTTAGTCAAGAGTCCGCGTTCGGCGGAAGCAGGCATCAAGTACTTCCTGTTCGGCGGCTTCACATCGGCGATCATGCTCTACGGCTTCAGCCTGCTGTACGGCTTCACCGGCGCAACCAACTTCTACGCCATCGGTGAGCGCATGGTCGCCCTTTCCGCAGGTACGCCTGCCCCTGAGACGCTCGTGCCGATCTTGATCGCGTTGGTCATGATTTTGGTCGGTTTCGGCTTCAAGCTGAGCGCTGTGCCGTTCCACTTCTGGACGCCGGACGTTTACGAAGGCGCGCCAACGCCTGTGACTGCCTATATCAGCGTGGCGAGCAAAGCAGCCAGCTTTGCGCTGTTTGCCCGCTTCCTGATTGTGGTCTTTCAGGGCGATGATCCAACGCGCTTCTGGGTGCAGGCAGTGGCGATGCTTGCCGTTGTGACCATGACGGTGGGTAACCTGTTCGCGCTGGTGCAGAACAACATCAAGCGCCTGCTGGCATACTCCTCCATCTCGCAAGCGGGCTATGCGTTGATCGGCATTGCAGCGATTGCCGCGCAGCCAGGCGTGCAGCCGGGCTTGGGCATCGCAGCGGTGACCTTCTACATGGCGATGTACATCCTGACGAACCTTGCCGCCTTCGGTGTGGTGATCGTCTTTGCGGCGTCCACAGGTAGCGAGAAAATCTCGGATATGGCGGGGCTCTCGCGGCGCAATCTCGGCTTGGCACTGGTGATGACCCTGGCGCTGCTCTCGTTAGCGGGCGTGCCGCCAGCGGCAGGCTTCTTTGGCAAGTTCTTCCTGTTCCGTGCGGCGGTGGATGCCGGCTTGGTGTGGCTTGCCTTCGCAGGCATTGCCAACTCGATGGTGGCACTCTACTACTACCTGATCGTGATCAAGGTCATGTTTGTGGATCGCAGCGAGACAGAAGATCAGCCGATGCCAGTCGGTCAGCCGATGGTGTGGGCGCTTGGGCTAACCACTGCCGGCGTGATCTTGCTTGGCACCTTTTTCGCCACGCCGCTCTTTGATTGGGCAGCGAATGCAGCGCGTCAGTTGTTCTAGCCCTCTCTAAAATCACAAACGGGCGTGAGAAGTGATCTTCCCACGCCCGTTTTTTTTGTGGTGCAGCTAGGGCTAGGCTTGCTTTTCCGCCTCTGTAGCGGCGGCGATGGCAGCTTCACGCTTGGCAAGCCATTCTTCAGCCGCCATGGCGGCAGCCGTCCCTTGCCCAACAGAGGTTGCCACCTGCTTCCAGATCGGGTCTTGAATTTCGCCGGCGGCGAAAATGCCTTCGACGTTGGTCATCATATGCCGATCCGTGATCAGGTAACCATGCTCATCCATGGTCAGCACGCCCTTAAAAAGCGCGTTGTTCGGCTCATGCCCAACAAAGATGAAGACGCCTTCGGTCGGATACTCGGTGATTTCGCCGCTCTGCACATTCCGCAATTGCACACGGTTCACCTTGCCGTTTTCGCCCTCAATGCGCTCTACGACGGTATTCCAAATGAAGTTGATCTTCTCATGGGCAAAGGCGCGCTTTTGCAGTTCTGCCTCTGCGCGCAAGGTATCACGGCGGTGAACTATGTCAATGCGCGAGGCGAATTTGGTCAGGAACAGCGATTCCTTGATGGCGCTATCGCCGCCGCCCACCACCACAATCTTCTTGCCGCGGAAGAAGAAGCCATCGCACGTGCCGCAGTAGCTGACGCCGCGCCCTGTGTATTCAACCTCACCCGGCACCTCCAGCAAGCGCGGTGAAGCACCCGCCGTCACAATGACCGTATCGGCAAGGTATTCAACGTTGCCCGTCCGCACTGTGAAAGGCGACCCACTGCTAAAATCCACGCTCAGCACCACGTCCATCTCGATCCGTGCGCCAAAGCGCTCCGCCTGCGCCTTCATGATCTCGATTAGCTCTGTGCCGCTGCCGCCGGGAAAGCCGGGATAGTTCTCGATCTCGTGGGTGAGCGCCACTTGCCCGCCGAACTGCGGACCAGCGATCACAACGGGATTCAAATTGGCGCGGGCAGTATAGAGCGCAGCAGTCAGCCCGGCGGGCCCGCTGCCGATGATAACGACTTTTTCGCGTTGCATGTTAGGGTTGTACTCCCGTATTCCGTATATATGGATTAGAGGGACTTGAATAGGCTGATCTTACAGCCAGCACAACGCTTTTGCCTAGTCCACCTGATCGCGGAGGGTCTCGTTAAGGCGCTTCCACCAATCAGCAGCAGCAGACCGCCAACCGAAAGCAGCAAGCCGTTGCGCGCCAAGCTATCCATCGGGTCTGACCAGTTCGGCACACTGAAATAGCGCACCACAGCGCCGCCCGTCGAAGCGACAATGCCTTCAAATTGCCGATCAACGCTTGTGTTCACCCGCGTGTAGACGTACAAAGGCACGCCTAACGCCCGTGCGGCAATGGCATAATCGCGGATTTGCTCAAATTCGCGCCCTTCATAGAACAGCCCTTGCGTATTCTTCGCCTCGGCGATGAAGCCTTTCCCGAAGAAATCAGGGCGGCGGTAGGGCGCTGCCATCTGTACAGATGCCATACATGCATTACATTCCGAAGGCGACGGGTTGCCATTGTTGCAGATGCACTCGCGCTGATCAGGTGCCTCGTTGCGCAGCAAGCCTAAATCTTTGGCAAGGATTTGCTCGCCCGAAAGCCCGATTGCCGCAGCGTTCCCTTACCCTGTGGTGAGGGGCATTTCGCTGGAGTAGCGCCTGCCCGTTGGATTTGGCGCGGTGATGTTGAGCAGCAGCACCAACCAAAAGAGGCTGCTCACGAGCAGGATGCCTATCAGCCGTTGCCTGAGATGTTTCATAAAGCGTTCCTGTTGATGCTTTTCGTGTATCGTAACGCATTTGCAGGCAAGCGATCTATGCAGAAAACATAACAAATCGGTTTGTTGCCATACGGTGGTGAGCCTAGCGTGCGGTCAATGCGGGCATTGGCAGCCTGCAATCTTCACCACACCCACAAGAGCGTAAACGTTGCCGCTTCTGGGCATTTACTGGTATACTTTTGCACAGGCTGAAAATAGTCTTTGTTGATCAGCCTATATTGCCTTTTTAGCTAGTATTCTTGCATTTTATGAAACAACCATCTACAAAACTGCGTGTGCAGAATATCACGCTGCGCTTTGGCGGCATCGTCGCACTGAACGATGTTTCGTTCGAGGTACAGCAAGGCGAGATTCTCGCCCTGATTGGACCTAACGGCGCAGGCAAAACAAGCTGTATCAACAGCATTGGCGGCTTTTACCGCCCTCAGGAAGGGCGCATCTTCCTTGATGAGAAGGATGTTTCGCGCCTTGCCCCTTACCAACGTGCCAAACTTGGACTATCCCGCACCTTCCAGAACATCGCCCTCTATACGAACGCGACCACGCTTGATAACCTGATGGCGGCGCGCCATATCCACATGCGCTCTAACCTGCTTGGCGAGGCGATCTTCTGGGGCATGGCGCAGCGCGAGGAGATCAAGCATCGGCGCGTTGTGGAGGAAATCATTGATTTTCTGGAAATGCAATCCATCCGCAAGAGCATTGTCGGCAGGCTTGGCTATGGCTTGCGGAAGCGTGTGGAACTGGGGCGTGCGCTTGCCCTAGAGCCTTCGCTGCTGCTGCTGGATGAACCAATGGCAGGCATGAACGTTGAAGAAAAAGAAGATATGGCGCGCTTCATCCTCGATATTCACGAGCGGCGCGGCGTGACGATTGTCCTCATTGAACATGATATGGGCTTGGTGATGGATATTGCCCATCGCATTGTGGTGCTGGATTTTGGGCGCAAGATCGCCGAAGGCACACCACAAGAAATCCGTAACAACCAAGCCGTCATCAACGCTTATCTTGGTCAGGCGGAGTAAAAAGCATGGTTGCGATACAAAACCCAACGGCGGCAGCCGCCGCACGCACACAGCCAAGCGGTGAACAGCCACACCTTGCGCCCCTTGATCCGAAGCTGGATACACTGCCCAAAAACTTCGTCGCAACGGCGAAGCAGCACGGCGCAAGCCGCATCGCCATGCGGAAAAAGCGCTATGGCTTGTGGCAGGAATACACCTGGGCAGACTGCCTTGCCCATGTGCGCGATTTCTGCTTAGGCTTGGTCAGCCTGGGGCTGAAGCGCGGCGAAAAGGTCAGCATCATTGGCGATAACGACCCTGAATATTACTGGGCAGAGTTGGCAGTGCAGGCGGCTGGGGCAACCAGCATCGGCATTTTCACGGACGCCAATCCGCAAGAGCTGACCTATGTGCTGAAAGATTCCGATTCGGTCTTCATCATCGCGCACGATCAAGAGCAGTGCGATAAGATGCTTGAACTGCGCGCCGCGGTGCCAAACATCCGCGCTGTGGTCTATTGGGATGAGCAAGGGCTATGGCACTATGCGGATGACTGGCTGCTCAGCTTTGAGCAAGTGCAGGAAAAAGGGCGTGCCTACGCGGCGCAGCATCCGAACGCCTTTGAGGAATTGGTTGCCCAAGGGACGGGCGATGAGATCGCCATTTTCAGCTACACCAGCGGCACAACCAGCTTGCCCAAAGGCGCGATGATCTCGCACAGCAACCTGATCTATGGAATGCGCCATGTGGTCGCAGTTGCGCCAATTTACGCCGACGACAATTACGTTTCTTTCAGCCCGCTGGCGTGGATCACAGAGCAATCGCTCGGCTTGACTTGCCACGTCTGCAACGGCACAGCCGTCAACTTCCCTGAACGCGCCGAGACCATTCAGGCAGATATTCGTGAAGTGGCGCCTTCTGCGCTGCTGTTCCCAAGCCGCTTGTGGGAAAGCCTGCTGAGCATGGTGCAGGTGCGGATGGCGGACGCCAACCTGATCAACCGCGCTTTATACGCGCTCTTTATGCCCGTTGGCTATAAGGTGGTGGATTTTGAGGATCAGGGCAAGCGCGTGCCGCTGCTGTGGCGTGCGCTCTACCGCATTGGCGATATGGCGATCTTTAACCCGCTGCGCGATAAGCTCGGCATGGTCAAAATGCGTGAGGCGTATACCTCTGGCGCCTCGCTCAGCCCGGACGCGCTGCGTTGGTTCCGTGCGATTGGCGTCACGCTCAAAAACCTCTACGGCTCTACCGAGTGCCAAACGCACACCCTGCATTATGGCGGCGAAGTGCGCTTCGAAAGCGTGGGCAAGCCGCCGCCCGGCATCGAAATTCGGATCGCTGAGAAGAACGAGATACACATCCGCAGCCGCAGCGTCTTTCAGGGCTACTACAACGCGCCCGAAGAGTCCGCCAAGGCGATTGATGCTGAGGGCTGGTTTCACAGCGGCGATGCTGGCTATTTGAACGCCGAAGGGCATCTGATCTACCTTGACCGCGTGAAAGACCTTGTGCAATTGGCGAACGGCGAGTATTTCAGTCCACAGTACCTTGAGGTGCGCTTGCGCTTTAGTTCTTACATTCAGGACGCGATGGCACTTGGCAGCGCCGAACGCAACTTTGTAAGCGCGCTGATCATCATTCAATTCGATAATGTGGCACGCTGGGCAGAGAAAAATCGGATCAGCTTCACGACCTTTGTAGACCTTTCGCAAAAGCAGGAAGTCTACGACCTGATCCGCAAAGATATACAGCGCGTGAATGCCGTGCTGCCTGAAACAGCGCGCATCAAACGCTTTAGCATTCTGCACAAGGCGTTCGATGCCGACGAAGCAGAGCTGACGCGCACACGCAAACTACGGCGCGGCTTCCTTGCCGAACGCTACCGTGAGATCATCGAGGCGATCTACAGCGGCGCAGAAGGTGTGAACGTCCGCGCAGAGGTGAAATACCGAGATGGGCGCACAGGCGTTGTGGAAACAGCTGTGCGCGTTATGGATATTTAAGCAATACTTTTGAAAAAAATACGATAAGGTACGCTATTCATGGACATTTTTGGGCAACCCGGCTTTGCCGTGCTGCAAGGGCTGATCACCGGTGTGCTAACTGGCGGTATTTATGCCCTGATTGCGCTCGGCATTGTCATCATCAACAAGGCGTCCGGCGTCTTTAACTTTGCACACGGCTATATGATGCTCTTGGGTGGGCTGCTGTTCTGGACGTTTTTCCAGAACCAGCAGTTGGCGCCCATTGTGGCGTTTGCGCTGAGCGGCGCCTTATTAGCGATCCTCTCGACAGGGGTGCGCTATCCTGCCACATGGACACGCGGCGGGCGCGTGGCGTTTATCAGCGTGGCGTGGGCAGCCAGCGGCTTTATCTTGTTGCAAACCGATAACCTGCTTCTGCGCGCCATTGTTGGGACGGCGCTTGGCACAGCGCTGCTTGGCTTGCTGATCGAACGCCTCACCATTCGTCCGCTGATCAGCCAGCCGCTGTTCACCACAGTCATGATGACGCTAGTCGTCGGTGAGGTGCTGCTGGGCGTTACGCAGCTCACTTGGGGCAGTGTGGAGCGTTCGCTGCCGATTTTTGCCACAACCAACGCGCTAGGGCTGCCGCAGGCATATCCGCCCATCCGCATACGCGACGTGCTAGGTGGGACGGTCGTCATCAAAACGGAACTGCTGATCGCCTTCGGGATTGCGGTGGCAGCCTTCACGGGCTTTGTGCTGTTCTTCCGCTACACGCGCTTAGGGCTTTCCATGCGCGCCACGGCCGAAAACGCTGATCTTGCCCAAGCGGTGGGTTTGCGCGTGCGGGCGGTGTTGGCGGTGGCGTGGGCAATCGCGGGCGTGCTGGCAGCCTTAGCCGCCACCCTGCATGGCAGCAGCACGGCGCTCGCCATTACGCTGCCAGGCTTGGCACTGCGCGTTTTTCCAGCCGTGCTGCTGGGCGGCTTAGAGTCCATCGGCGGCGCGTTCGTGGGCGGCTTGGTGATCGGCTTGGCGGAAAAACTCGGCACGGTCTACTTTGGCAGCGATGTCGGCGAACAACTGATCCCGTTTGTGGTGCTGATGATTGTGTTGGTGGTGCGTCCGAGCGGTCTGTTTGGTGAGAAGCGCATAGAGAGAGTGTGAGCATGTCTGCCAATATCCGCCCTAGCGGCGTCTTTGATACCACTTATACACAAGAGATGCGGATTAACCGCACGCGCTTTGATCAAATCCTCTCAGCAGGCTTTCTGGGCGTGATTTTGCTGCTGCCGCTGCTCTCGCGCAGCGGGCCTTTCGGCATAGATTTGGTGCAGCCGGGCTTCATTGGCACGGTTGAACGGATTGCCATTTTGATGATCGCGGTGCAAGGGCTGAACCTGTTGGTTGGCTACACCGGGCAGATCACGCTTGGGCAGGCTGCCTTTATGGCTGTTGGCGCCTATAGCACTGCCATCCTGATGCGTGGTGGCGTCAGCTTTTGGGTTGCGCTGCCGCTTGCTTCCCTGTTTAGCGGCGTAGTTGGGCTGATTTTTGGGCTGCCCTCGCTGCGTGTGAAAGGCTTTTACTTAGCAATGGCAACCCTTGCCGCGCAGTTCATCATCCCTTGGCTGCTGCGGAATCCGTTGGCGCCGCTGACCAATGGCTCCAGCCCGTTGCCGGTGCCGCGTGCCGATCTGTTTGGGCAAGAGATCAGCGGACTGTCGCTTTACTATGTGCTGATTATTGCTTGCCTGTTGGCGATGATCGTCGCCCGCAATCTGATCCGCACGCGCACAGGGCGCGCCTTCGTCTCGATCCGTGATAACGACGTGGCGGCGGAGTTGCTTGGCATCAATGTGTTCGCCTACAAATTGCGCGCCTTTTTCGTTTGCGCTGTGTTTGCAGGCTTGGCAGGCGGCTTGTTGGCAATCGAGGCGCGCAGCATCTCGCCCGACCGCTTTGATCTACGCACCTCAATCGAGCTTCTGGCGATGTTGATCATTGGCGGTGCAGGCTTCTCGCAAGCGCCGATCTTCGGCGTGAGCGTGCTTGCCATCCTGCGCGAGACGCTTATCCCAGGCATCACGCCGACCCTGCAAGAGTGGCTGCCGCGCTTGTTGCCCTTTGTGGATTCGGTCAATATCAACGCCGCCATCGCGCCACTGATCTTTGGTGTGGTCATCATCGCCTTCCTGATCATCGAGCCACGCGGCTTGGCATACCGTTGGGAAATTTTCAAAATCTCGTGGAAATTGCGCCCATTTTCTTACTAGCAGTCTAGGTGACGGCAGGCAGCCGAAAATTTGCCGCCGCACAGTGGTAAAACCGTTTTTCAATCGTTTTAAGGAGATTTTCAGACTATGCGTACCCGTTTACTCGCTTTCGCCCTCGTTTTTGCGCTGGCGCTCGTCAGCCTGAGCCTTGGGCAACCCGCGCCGACTGCCTTCGCGCAAGGCGGCATGATGCGTACCGAATGTAAAGAAGACCTGACCGGCAAGACCATCACGCTGCACACCTTTGGTGACCTAAGCGGACCGTTTGCGCCGATCACGCAGCCACTGGCAGCCGGCTTTGCCGACGCCTTGAAATACTACAATGCCAATGGCGGCATTTGTGGTGCAGCAATCACGCTCCAGCAGGACGATACGGCAGGGCGCCAAGAGCAGACGCAATCGCTCTATCAGCGCTACCGTGCCTTTGATCCCAAACCGCTGATGCTGCTGCTGTACTCCTCCGCCGACGCTGAACTGCTGCGTGAGCAGGTGGCGGATGACGAAATCCCCGTGTTCCTATTCGCCGGCTCGACCATTGGCTTGTATGGCGAACAGGCAGATACACCCGGCTGGATTTTCGCAGGCATTCCGCTCTACACCGATCAGTTCGGTGCGTTCTGCCGCTGGCTTGGCAAGGCTTGGACAACGGATCTAGGGCGCGAAGGGTCGCCCAAAGTCGGTCACCTGAGCTGGGAAGGCGCTTTTGGGCGTTCCAGCGAGACGGCGGAGACGACTGCCTACTGCGCCGCGCAAGGCGTAGAAGTGGTCGGCGGTGAGTACTTCCTGCCCACAGCAACCGACGTGACCGCACAGATCAACAACTTGGTCAGCAAAGGCGCCAATGTGCTGTTCACAACCTCGCTCGCCAGCGGCACAGCGCTCATCGCCAAAGACCTTGTGACGCTGGGACTGGAAGAAGAAGTGCTGCTGAGCGGCGTCAACTGGGCGTTGGATAGCTCGGTCGGTCTGCTGGGTCAGGCAACCTTCAAGCCAAGCGGGCTCCCTTCCACGGATAACATCTACGGCATCATGCCCTATATTTGGTGGGATGAGCCAACCGACGGCACCAAGCTGGTGCAAGAGCAGTTCACCGCCAACCAACGTCCGCTGACGGCACGCGGCATCTCGTACTTGGCAGGCTTCGGCGCCATTGATACCTACATCGAGCTGATCACGCAGACCGTCAATCGTGTCGGCTACGATAACCTGAGCGGTGCTGAGGTCAAGAAAACGTTCGAGACCTTCAAGTACGACGCGCTCGGCGGCGTCTTTAAGTACAACTTCGCCGAGAATGTGCGCGCCCAGAACTCAGCGCGGATTGGACGGCTGACCTACGCACGCGGTGCGGATGGAATGCCAATCGTGGTTGAGGTCGGCGGCAACAAGCTGCTGGTGCCCGTTGTACTGCCCGTCACCACTGAGTTTGAAACCGTCCCGGATTTGAAGCCGGGCGGCGCGGATGTCGTCAACTAACCTACTCTAGCAAGGCGCGTAGTGGTCGGATTAGTCCGACCACTACTACGATGGCTGTCAATTAGAGAAACTTCCTTATGTTACAAGTCCAAAACATTGAAGTTGTTTATAGCAACGTGATCCTTGTGCTGCGCGGCATCTCGTTTGAGGTGAAGCCGGGGCAGATTGTGGCACTCATGGGACCGAACGGCGCGGGCAAATCCACCACGCTTAAGGCGATCAGCGGCTTGCTGCGCGGCGACAACGGCGAGGTGACACGCGGGCAGATCGTTTGGGAAGACCACGCCATTCATAACCGCGATGCCGACGAAGTGGTTCGGAAAGGCATTGTGCAGGTCATCGAAGGGCGTCCGCTCTTTCGCCACCTGAGCGTTGAGGAAAACCTGAGCCTCGGCGGCATCGTCTATGAGAATGGACGGCATATCCGTGACGATCTGGAGCGCGTCTACACCTACTTTCCACGTCTGCGCGATCTGCGTAAGCGCACCAGCGGCTACCTAAGCGGCGGTGAAGGGCAGATGTTGGTGATCGGGCGTGCGCTGATGGCACATCCGCGCCTGTTGATGCTTGATGAGCCAAGCCTTGGGCTGGCACCGCTGCTGGTTGCCGAAATTTTCGAGATCGTCAAAGAGATCAACCGCAAAGAGGCAGTTTCGATCCTGCTGGTGGAACAAAACGCACGGGCTGCGCTCTCGATTGTTCACTATGGCTATGTGATGGAAAACGGTAGAATTGTGTTGGATGGCTCGGTAGACCAGCTTGCCGCCAACGAGGACATCAAAGAGTTCTACTTAGGACTGACGCAGCTTGGTGAGCGCAAAAGCTACCGCGATGTGAAACACTACAAGCGGCGCAAGCGCTGGCTTGGCTGATTCGGGCAAGATACTTAACAAGCGAGAGCGAAATGAGCGACCTAAACAGCAAACTCCGTGAGGCAGTGCAGCACGCTTACGCCAATGCGCCTGCCTTCAAACAGCTTATGGATGGCGTAGGCGTTGCACCAACCGATATTCAAGGGGTGGATGATCTTCCCAAAATCCCGATCACCAGCAAGGATAAGCTGGTGCAGTTGCAACAGGCAAATCCGCCCTTTGGCGGCTGGCTGGCAGTGCCGATGAGCCAGTTGCAGCGCATCTATTTCTCGCCCGGTCCGCTCTACGATCCACAAGGCTTTGCCGATGTGGATGGCGCGCAAGGCGCAGTGCAGGCGTTGCAGGCAGGCGGCTTCCAAGCGGGCGATGTGGCACTGAACACCTTCCTGTATCACATGGTGCCAGCCGGCTTGTGGCTGGATGAAGCACTCAGGCTATCAGGCATCACGGTTGTGCCGCTGGGACCAGGCAATACCGACCTGCTGATCATGGTCATGATGACCTTGAAGCCAAACGCTTACGTCGGTACGCCCAGCTTCCTAGAGACGGTCTACACACGCGCCGCACAGATGGGCATTACGCCGACCTTTACGAAAGCGTTCTTCACCGCTGAGCCATATTTGCCCGCCCAGCGCGAGAAGTTTGAGGGCGACTACAAGCTGCGGACTTCGCAGGCATACGGCACGGCTGATCTGGGCATGGTGGGCTTTGAGCGCGACGGCAAGCCCGGCTTCTATCTGCCCGATACACTGATCGTGGAGATTGCTGACCCTGAGACGGGCAAGGTGCTGCCGGATGGTGAAGTGGGTGAGGTGGTGGTGACGACCTTCAACCGCGCCTATCCACTGATTCGGTTCGGGACGGGCGATTTGAGCGTGGCAGAGCGGGATGCCAACGGTGAGCGCTTCTTGCGGGCGTTGGTTGGGCGTTCGGGCGAGGCGCTTAAGGTGCGCGGCATGTTCCTGCACCCGAACCAACTACGCCTGATCGGGAACGCCTTCCCGCAAGTGGATGCTATCGCCGCCAGCGTCCAGCGCAACAATGGCGATCATCTCTTTGTGCAGGTCATGCTTGCCGAAGGGCAGTCGGTTGAGGATATTGTTGCCTTCAAGGTGCGCTTTGGTGAGGTCTTTAAGCAGTTGGCGCGCTTGCGCGCTGATAACATCGAACTTGTGCCGAGTGGAACGCTCAAGAGTGGTGAACGCAGCCTAAAAGAGGTCTAAGCGCCTGCCCGTTGGGTTTCGCTTTCTGGCTTGACGGATAATCACGGGACGGCAGCTCACCGTCCCGCACTTACCAAGCCTTCAACTTAGCCGACGACCAGCGTACCGACCTTCTCGCCCATCACGGCAGCCTCTAACATGCCTTCCTGCCAAAAATCTACGACTAGGATGGGCAGGTTGTTGTCCATACAGAGCGTGAAAGCGGTCATGTCCATCACCTCCAGGCGGTTGGCGATTGCCTCTTGGTAGGTCAGCCTATCATAGCGACGTGCATTCGGATTTTTCTTCGGGTCGCTATCGTAGATGCCGTCTACCTTCGTCGCCTTGATGAGCAGTTCCGCGCCAATCTCCATAGCGCGCAGTGCCGCCGCCGTATCCGTTGTAAAGTATGGGTTGCCGGTGCCGCCGCTAATGATCACCACGCGCTTTTTCTCCAAATGGCGCATTGCACGCAGGCGGATGTATGGCTCTGCGACTTTGTTCATCTCGATGGCGCTCTGCACGCGGGTGGTAATGCCTTCACGCTCCAGGGCATCACGCAGGGCAAGGGCGTTCATCACCGTGGCGATCATGCCCATATAGTCGGCAGTGGATTGATCCATGCCGCGATCCACGCCGATTTTGCCGCGCCATAAATTGCCTGCCCCAATCACAATACCAACTTGCACACCCAGATCATGAATGGCTTTCACGCGGTGCGCCATAAAAGCAGCCTGATTGGGATCAATGCCGGCGCCGCCTTCGCCAGAGAGCGCTTCACCGCTCAGCTTGAGCAAAATACGCTTGTAGCGTGGTGTGTTGGTTGGAGAGGTGTCCATGACTATCCCTACTTTCTATGCATTTTCAAAAGGTAAAAAAAGGATCAGGTGGTTTTACCTGATCCTACAAGCATTCCTCAAAGCGCCTTTGCTGTGCCGCGCTTATTCGGCGGCGTCATCCGAGCTGCCTTCGCCAAGCTCAAAGCGAACAAAGCGACGCACGACGATATTTTCCTTAATCTCGGCGATGAGGTTGGTCACCACTTCCGAAACTTTCTTCGAGTCATCGAAGAACCAAGGCTGTTCCATCAGCACCATATCTTCGTACCACTTGTTCATGCGCCCGTCCACAATCTTCGCGGCGACTGCCTCGCTCTTGCCTTCGGCAACCGTGCGCTCAATCTGAAGCTGGCGCTCTTTTTCAGCTGCCTCTTGCGGCACGTCCTCACGGCGCAAGTAGCGCGGCGAGGCATTGGCAATGTGCAGCGCCAAATCTTTGGCAAATTGGCGAAACTGCTCGTTGCGCGCCACAAAGTCCGTCTCGCTGTTCACTTCCACAATCACGCCCATGCGCCCGTTGTGGTGCATATAGGTCTGCACAATGCCATCGTTGGCAACGCGCCCAGATTTCTTAGCCGCAGTGGCAACACCCTTCTTACGCAGAAACTCGGCGGCTTTCTCCAGATCGCCACCACTTTCAGCCAGTGCGTTGCGGCATTCGTTAAAGCCGGCGCCCGTCAGGTCACGGAGCTGCTTAACCAATTGTGCGCTTACTTCAGCCACAGGTGTCCTCACTCCTTAGTCGCTATCTTCATCATCATCAAAGCTGCTGTTGTTAAGTTTTGCTAGGATGGATTCACCCAGATAGGCAGTATCTTCCATCTCATCTGGCTCATCGCCATCCAGCGCTGCGCCCGCGGCGGTTCTATCGCCATAAGTATCCACGAATGAATCGTCATCCGTCTTGCCGCGAATAGCGTGACCTTCTAAGGCTGCATCGGCAATTTTGCCGGTCAGCAGCTTAATGGCACGGATGGCATCATCGTTGGCGGGAATGACGTAATCAATCTGATTAGGGTCGCAGTTGGTATCCACCAAGGCGATGGTCGGAATTTTCAGGATGTTTGCCTCTTTGATGGCGGTATGCTCGCGGCGCACATCAATCACAAACAACATGCTCGGCAGGCGCGTCATGTGGCGCAGACCACCCAACCGAACGCGCAGCTTTTCGACCATGCGCTGGCGGGTTAGGATTTCTTTCTTGGTGTAAAAGCCAACTTCACCGCTTTCCATCTCTTCTTCAAAGCGCTTCAACTGCTCAATGCGCGCCTTAATGGTGCGCCAGTTGGTGAGCGTGCCGCCCAGCCAACGTTGGTTGACGTAGGGCATTTGGCAGCGTTCGGCCTCTTGTTGGATGGTTTCTTGCGCCTGACGCTTGGTGCCAACGAACAGCACCTTATTGCCCTCAGCAACGGTCTGTTTGACCAGCTCGTAGGCTTCCTCAAGGTTGGTGAGCGTCTGTTGAAGGTCGAGAATGTGAATGCCGTTACGCTCGGTGAAGATGTAGGGCTTCATGCGCGGATCCCACTTCTTGGCGCGATGCCCGAAGTGAACACCCGTCTCTAGAAGCGCTTTCATAGAAACGACTGACATACGCTTTGTAAAACTCCTCTAGGTGTTGTGTTGAACCGCCTTACCCGTCATCCGCGGCGCTCATCCCCTCAGGAACACACACACCACGTCGGGGTAGGTTGGATTAGGACTGCTCTAGTCCCAGCAGGGCAGTATAACACAGCCGACTGCGCCCTTCAAGGGTTGGGTAAGAGGTGTGGTGAAGCGTGTGGGATCACCGAGCCAACCCTGCGCTTACCCTAGGGATGCGCCCAAAGTGTCATTCACCGCTATCCCTAGCCCTTTCCCCGCAGGCAGGGAAAGGGGGACGAAAGGTGTGGGGCGGGATAGGCGTGTGGGTGAAGTGCCGTCTGCGGCTAGCTAGGGACGGCGGCGCGGCGGGCGTTTAGTGCCACTTGGTTTGCCGCCGCGTGGATAATCCGTGCGCGGCTTGCCACCCGTTGGCTTGAAGGGACGCCGACCGATTGGGCGAGACGGACGCTCACCGCGCTCGTCGCGTGGCGTGCGCTCATCACGCCGTTCGGGACGCTCACCGCTGCGTGGCACAAAAGGACGCCGACCGATTGGGCGAGATGGACGCTCACCGCGCTCGTCGCGTCTGTCGCGTGGCGTGCGCTCATCACGCCGTTCGGGACGCTCACCGCTGCGTGGCACAAAGGGACGCCGACCGGTTGGGCGAGACGGACGCTCACCGCGCTCGTCGCGTCTGTCGCGTGGTGCGCGCTCATCACGCCGTTCAGGACGCTCACCGCGCTCGTCGCGTCTGTCGCGTGGCGTGCCTGCCCCAGAGCGAATCGGACGGCGCAGCGGACGCCCATCACGACGCACGGCATCCGATGTAGGCGTACGCCGCACAAAACGCGGGCGCGGCGTCATATTCAGGCTGTTGGCGAGTGCCTGCAAGGCAGCGATTTCAGCCTCAGTCAGGTAGCGCCACTCACCGGGGCGCAAATTGCCAAGCGCCAGCGAGGCGAAATGCGTACGGATAAGGCGCTGCACGGGATAGCCGAGTGTGCTGGCGATCCGCCGAATTTGGCGTTTGCGCCCTTCAGTCATGGTGATTTGCAAAGTGGTGGTGCGCGGATCACGGCTTAGCACCTTGATCTCAACTGGCAGCGTCATGCCGTCATCCAGCATCACGCCACGCGCCCAGATTTCGAGCGCTTCCTCAGGGATGCGCCCAAGCACCGTCACCTCATAGACCTTCGCCTTCTGGTAGCGCGGATGGGTCAGGCGCTCTGCCAGATCACCATCATTGGTCATCAGCACCAAGCCTTCGCTATCGGCGTCCAGCCTGCCGGCAGGGTACAAATGCCCTTCAATCGGGATCAGGTCGCGCACGGTTTGGCGCGTTTCTTGGTGCTGCGGCGTGACGGCAGTCACCACTTGCAGCGGCTTGTTGAGGATGATGTAGACGCGATCAGTGCTGATTTTGAGGCGTTCGCCATCAACGCGCACATCGTCTACGCTTAGATCGGCACGGTCGCCGAGGATGGCACGTTTGCCATTGACGGTGACGCGCCCTTGTTGAATAAGCAGTTCAGAATCGCGCCGCGAGGCAATGCCTGCCTGCGCGATCAACTTTTGCAGTCTCTCTCGCATCGTGAATACTCTCTAGGGTGTGTCGTGATACACAAACTTGCGGCAAACAGGCAGACACACGCCTACTTGTCGTCGTCTTGGTCGTCGGAGTCGGGTGGCTCTGGCGGCACATCGCGGAAGCGTCCACCGAACAGGCTGCCCGATGGGCGAGATGGTGCCTCACCATCCAACGGCGAATTGGCAAAGGGTGAAGGGCGTTCAGGCGGCTTGGGCGGTTTGGAAGATGTTCCAAAGATGCTGCCACCAGAACGCCCAAAAATGCTTGATGAGCGTGGAGGCTCTGAGCGCAGCCTGCCAAATATGCCGCCGTTGCTGCTTGGTGTAGGCAAGCGCGTGGGCATGTCTTTCACGGTGCGTGCGCCGCGCAGTTGTGGCAGCTTGGCGTGGATAATTGGTTCTCCGCTGAGCCGAATATGCAGCCGATCTGCCATTTCCTGAATGGCGGCGCGCAGTTCGGCGTGCTTTTCGTTGAGCATGGCAGAGGTGTCAATCTGCGCGTAAAGGATGATGTATGCATCCCCATTGATGCCGAATACTTCCACCTCGCTACACTTCACATGCATCACTTTGGAGGTCGCAATAAAGACCTGATCGCAGACTGAGGCAGCATCCAGATACAGCTCACCCTTGCCATAGCGCACCCGCACCCGCGACGAGTCGTGCTGAGGCAAGGTGTTCTCTTCAAAATGTGCGGCAATAAAAAGCAGCACTGTCAGCAGGACACCGAACAGAACCGTGGCTAGGTCTTGTGCATTTTCAGGCGTGCCACCGAAGACCGATTGCAAAAACGCTTGAAGGCTGCCTTGAAAGAACACCCGTATGACCAGTGTGATGAAGAAAGCGGTGATCAGCGCAATGCCGAAATCACCAAGGTGTTTTTGCCACTTTTCCTGCATGAATTTACGTCCTCACCACCACTAACACACCACGCTCATTTGCTAACCCGCAGTTTAGCACATAAAACGCCTTTTGTGAATGCGTCCTAACACCCAGTGCGTAGAGCTAGGGATCGGGTTAACTATGCTGCTGCACGCTAGACCATTCCCACGCAATTCACGGCGTCCCAGCACCTCGCTTAGCAGGCTTTGGAAAAGTTTTGTGATCATCACTTTATATTAATAAGTTGCTTAACGCACTCTATTTAGATTATCATGGATATTGCTGAACCATTGAGAACTCGGAGGTTGTCATGACACTCATTAGTCTTGTGTACATCAGCTTTGCGAAACATCCAATGAGCGAAAGTGAACTGCGCGCCCTGCTGGAAGAATGCCGCACGAACAACGAAAAATTGAACGTGACGGGCATGTTGCTCTATCGAAATGGCTTTTTCATTCAGGCATTAGAAGGTGATGAGGAAGTTGTTGAGAAACTCTATGCTGAAATCCTCAAAGACCCACGTCACCAAGACATCTTGCGCGTCTACAAAGCGCCCATCATGGTGCGTTCTTTCCCAAACTGGACGATGGGCTTCAACCAGATCAGCGATCAACACCGCCTTGACATGGAAGGCTATAGCGACTTTTTAGCGAGACCGTCTGCTGAATATTTCGCGCAGCAGCCTTCCCGCGCCCAAATACTGTTGGAAAGTTTCCGTAACGAGACGTTCTTCTAAGCAGCCCTACTGCGCGGCGATTAGCGTTCCAATATGCAGATCGCCGCGCAACGCCGCCGTGATTTGTCCCGCTTCTGTGCCGCTCATAATCTGCACTTGCAAGCCCGCCACACGCACTATCAATGCCAGCATCGCCTGCACCTTTGCCAGCATTCCGCCTGTCACATCTGTGCCGCCAGAGCCGCCTAAGGCGGCTGCCACCTCACCAAAGGTATGCGGTGTAATGCGCGGAATGACCTCCCCATTCGCATCGTAAACGCCTTCCGTCTCGCCCAAGAGCAAGATGCGCGCTGGTTGTAAGCGCTCGGCAAGGTAGAAGAAGATCGCCTCTGTCGAGAGGATGGTGCCACCGTGCAGGCTGTCAAATGCCACATCGCCATGCACCAACGGCACAAGGCGGCGCGACAGGGCAAGGCTGATCAACGCGCTCTCCATGCTGATTAGCTTGCCAGCTTCACAGCGTGCTGAGGCGGAAGGCTGAAAGCCCAGCACGGGTAAGCCTGCCGCACAGAGCGCCTCTAGCACCAAGGCGTTCAGCCGCCGTGCCACAAGGCTGACCGCTGCAAAGCCTTCCCAGTCCGCCGCTGTGTGAACGCCTTGCGCTGTGCCATATTTCTGAGCTGTGACATGCCCAAACGATCCGCTGCCATGCCCGATCAGCAGCGGTTGTGCAGGCGTGTAGGCATCTGCAATTTCGGCGGCAGTGCGCGCCATGATTTCAGGGCGGTATGCCTGCTGACCGCGCTTATCGGTGATGAGCGAGCCGCCGAGCTTCAAGAAGGTGAGCATTTCGCATCACTCCAAGCGCATTAACCAGGTTTGTGCCGCGCCTGCATCGCGCATCGCCGCCGAAATGCTCTGGGCAAGATCAGGCTCAATCAGCGCGATGAGGCTGCCGCCGCGCCCACCGCCGCTTAGCTTTGCGCCATAAGCGCCCTGCCGCCGCGCCGCCGCGCACAGCCGATCAAGATGCGCTGAGGAGACGGTGAGCGCCCGCAGCAAGCTGTGGTTAGTGTTCATCAGCTCGCCCAATTCCGTCAGCGACTCGCCGCTTTCAATCAAGGTGCGCGCCGCCCGCGTCAGGTTGCCGATCTCGCCAATGATGGCGCTGTAGTGCGCCTGATCGCGTGTATAGAGCCGCCGCACGTCGCTAACGGTCTCCCGCGTTGAAGCGCTTACGCCTGAATCGGCAACGAGGAAGGTCAGCGGCGTGCCAACCTGAAAGCGCTGCGGTGCTGTGCCGCGCACAAAATAGACGGGCTGATTATAGACGATGACCGTGTTATCAATGCCGCTGGGCGTGCCGTGATGCAGCTTTTCAACCTGATAGACCAAGGCGTTGAGCGCCTCACCGTCCAATGGTTCGCCAAGCGCTGCGCTCAGGGCGCGCATTAATGCCGCGCTGACGGCTGCGCCGCTGCCAAAGCCACCACCAATCGGAATGTTGGAATGTAATTCTAAGGTGAGGTCAGGCGGTGGTTTCGTCAGTGCCTTTAGCACAAGCTGCGCGGCGTAGATCAAGGCGTTATCGGCAGTGTCGTTGGCAAGCGTCACGTGCAGGCGCAGGCTGCTGGCAGGGCTGATGATGCTCAAGCCGCTGTCGGGTGGCGCAGGCGTGGCTATCACCTGTGCTTGCAGCGTGTTGAATGGCGCGGCAATGGCAGGTTCACCATAGACAACGGCATGTTCGCCGAACAAGATGACTTTGGCAGGCGCGCTGTAGGTGTTCATGGCTCAACGCAAGCGATCTATCCATGACGGCAAGTAGATGAGCGCACCTACCACCAAAACAAACAGCACAGCTGTGATCAACAACGGCTTGTCTTTGAACAGCAGTTCATCCGGCGCGCTGCCCTCACCTTTGACATGGATTAGGTACAGGTAGCGAAACAACCCATAGACGGCAAACGGCACGCTCAGCAGCATCAGGTTGCCGCCGAGATTGGTACGCGACTCGAAGGTGTAAAAGGTATAGCTGATAATGGTGGCATTGGTCACCATACGCAGCATATCATCCAACAGCGGCAAATTGTAGTCCTTATAGGTAGCGCGCACGTCCTGAGCCGCCTCTGCCAGCAGCACCAGCTCTTGGCGGCGCTTGCCGACCGCCAAAAAGAGCGCCAACGCACCAACCACCACATACAGCCATGGCGAGAAATTGGTGATATTGATGACGACGACGCCCGCCACCACACGCATGATGAAGCCGCTTGCCACGGTTATCACATCAATGATGACCACGTTCTTCAGGTAGAAGGAATAGGCAAGGTCTTTCGTGTAATAGGCGATCAGCACCAACGCCAACGGCACATTCACCAACAGCGCGCTCACAACGGTCAGGATGGGCAAGCTAACCGCCGCGAAAATGGCGAGGTTCATCGGCAACTGCCCCGAAGGGATAGCGCGATGTTTCTTCTTGGGATGCAACTTATCGCGCTCTACGTCCACAATATCGTTCAGCAGGTAGACCGCGCTGGACATCAGGCAGTAGAGCGCAAAGGCTGCCATCACGCGCAGCAATGAATCAAACTGCCCAAGCTGCCGATCAAAGAGGATTGGGATGAAGACAAACAGGTTTTTCGTCCATTGGGTTGGGCGCATGGTGCGGATTAGCCCACGCAGCCAGGTAGGCAGCAAGCGCCAGGCGGCGATCAATGGTGCGGGCGCAAAAGTGGCAGGTTTTTCCAAGTGCGTTTTATCCTTGAACTGCATCTCGGCACACATTATACACCAAATCAGGCGTGCCTAGCCCAACTGTGATGGCTTTGTGTGTTGCCCGCACTGCCTAAGGTGGTTGACTTCTACGGCGGACTGCGCTAAAATATCCGCAACATACTATCTAGGCAACCCCTGAAGCGTCGGGACGGAGCCGCCTGTGCCTTATGGACGTGGCGAGAGACGGCGACGCGGCTACTACTGTCAGATACGCGCCTCTCCGCACCCATTGGAGAGGCGCTTTGCGTTATTGCGGATTTTGATCATACTACACATAACCCTTTACAACACAACAGGTAGGACGAACGGACAATGAGTCACATCCTTGCAGAGCATGATTACGGGCGCTTGATCAAATCCCTGAAGGCGCAGCGCTTGATGTTTGAGGTTGCCCTTGAACAGGTGCGCCCTGAACAATTCCAACAGCATGGTGTGCTTGGCGTGTGGTCGGTTAAGGATATTGTGGCGCATATCACCGCGTGGGATAGACGCGGCACGCGCTGGATCGAGGCGCACGGGCGCGGTGAGCAGCCCGCCATACCCGAAGCAGGCTACACATGGGCAGATGTAGATGCGCTCAATGCGCTTACCTACGCCCAACACCGCCATGATCGCCCTGAGGACGTGCTGCGCGCCTTTGCAGAGTCCTTCCCGCCGCTTTTGGCGGCTGCCGAAGGGCTGACCCAAGCACAGATCAATCAGACGATCACCTATCATGACGGGCAAGCGCTGCAAAACGTACATGGCGGCAAGCTGATTGTGTGGCGCTACCAACACTACCGCGAACACGCCGCGCACATCAAAGCGTGGCTGGCAACTATTCGAGAAGGGATGTTTTTGAGGCATGGCTGATAACTTACGCTACCTAGAGGCGATCCGCGACCACGTCTTGATCTTCGATGGGGCGATGGGGACGAGCATCCAGCGCTATAAGCTGACGGCTGAGGATTTCGGCGGCGAACATCTCAACGGCTGTAACGATTACCTCGTCATCACGCGCCCAGATGTTATTGAAGCCATTCACGCCAGCTTTCTAGCAGTCGGCAGCGAAGTGCTGGAGACAAACACCTTTCGCTCGAACCGCCTGACGCTTGGCGAATATGGCTTGGGCGATCAGGTGCTGGAGATTAACCGTACTGCGGCGCAGTTGGCGCGCCGTGTCGCTGATCGTTTCGCGGCGGAGACGGGCATTCCGCGCTATGTGGCAGGCAGCATCGGCCCGAGCGGCAAACTGCCGTCTTCCGATGATCCTGATCTCTCCAACATCACCTTTGATGAATTGGCAGATATTTTCGCGGAGCAGGCGCGTGGCTTGGTCGAAGGTGGTGTAGATGTCCTGTTGATCGAGACCAGCCAAGATATTCTGGAAGTGCGTGCGGCAGTGTACGGCATCACGCGCTATTTCAATGAAAGCGGCAAGCGTGTTGCTTTGCAGGTGCAGGTGACATTGGATGTTTCCGGCAAAATGCTGCTCGGCACGGATATTGCCGCCGCGCTGACCATCCTAGAGGCACTGCCCATTGACGTGATCGGCTTGAACTGCTCGACAGGACCCGAACACATGCGTGAGCCGATCCGCTATCTGGTCGAGAACAGCACCAAACCGATCAGCGTGCTGCCCAACGCGGGCTTGCCGCTCAACGTGGATGGTGAGGCTGTCTACCCAATGGCGCCGCAGCCGTTCGCGCACATGCTTGGCGATTTCGTCGAGTGGGGCGTTAGCTGCGTGGGGGGCTGCTGCGGCACCACGCCCGAACATCTCAAGGAATTGGTGGCGCAAGTCCATGCGCGCCGCAAGCGTCAGGTAGCGATCAGCCCGCCTGAGCCAAAGGTTGCCTCTGCCATGCGCGCCGTGCCAATGCGCTTCATCCCAGGTCCGACGATGGTTGGTGAGCGCGTTAATTCGCAAGGCAGCCGCAAGATCAAACGCCTGCTGCTGGCGGATGACTACGAGGGCATCCTGCAAGTGGCGCAAGAGCAGGTGGATAGCGGCGCACACATCCTAGATGTTTGCGTGGCGCTCACCGAACGTGCCGATGAGGCGCAGCAAATGCGGACAGTCGTCAAAAAGCTGGCGATGAGCATTGAAGCACCGCTCATGATTGACGTAACCGATCCCGAAGTGGCGGAAGCAGCGCTCAGCGTCTACCCTGGGCGCGGCATCATCAACGGTAACAATCTGGAGAACGGGCGCGAACGCATTGATCGCATCCTGCCGATTGCCAAGAAGCACGGCGCTGCCGTCCTCTCGATGACCATTGACGAAGTCGGTATGGCGAAAACGGCACAGCGCAAGCTGGAAGTTGCCCGCCGCATTTATGAGATCGCCGTCAATGAATACGGCATGAAGCCTGAGGATTTGATCTTCGATGATCTGGTCTTTACGCTTGCCACTGGCGACCCTGAATTTGCCAACAGCGCCATAGAGACCATCGAAGGCATTAAGCTGATCAAGGCGGAATTGAAAGGCGTGCTGACCTCACTGGGCGTTAGCAACCTGAGCTTTGGCTTGGGCGAGGGTGCGCGTGCCGTGCTGAACAGCGTCTTTTTGTATCACGCCGTGCAGGCGGGCTTGGATATGGCGATTGTCAATCCCGCGCACATCAAACCTTACGCAGAGATTCCCGAAGAACAGCGCGAACTTGCCAACGATCTGATCTTCAACCGCCGTGAGGATGCGCTGCCGCGCTTCATCGCCTACTTTGATCAAAACGCCGTCCAGTTGGAGAGCAACAACGATGTTGACCCAACCGAAGGTATGACGCCTGAACAAAAGCTGCACTGGCAGATCGTCCACCGCAAGAAGGAAGGCGTTGAGGCATTGGTAGATGCCTGCCTGCAAAACCAGAGCGCCGTAGAGGTGCTGAACAACGTGCTGCTGCCTGCCATGAAGGAAGTGGGCGATAAGTTCGGCGCGGGCGAGCTGATCCTGCCCTTTGTGCTGCAAAGCGCCGAGACCATGAAAAAGACCGTTGCCTACCTTGAAAACTTCCTAGAGCGCAAAGATGGCGCGGCAAAAGGCGTGGTGGTGTTGGCAACCGTCTACGGCGATGTTCACGACATCGGCAAGAACTTGGTCAAGACCATCCTGAGCAACAACGGCTACATCGTGCATGATCTGGGCAAGCAAGTGCCAGCGAACGTAATCATCGAGGCGGCAGTGCAGCACAACGCCACCGCCATCGGCTTGAGCGCGCTCTTGGTCAGCACGTCCAAACAAATGCCTGTGGTGGTCAACGAATTGGCGCGGCGTGGCTTGAAATTCCCTGTGCTAATCGGTGGTGCAGCCATCAATCGGCGCTTTGGGCGGCGCATTCTGTTCTTGGAAGATAACGGTGAGCCGTACCCACACGGCGTCTTTTACTGCAAAGATGCCTTTGAAGGCTTGGAAGTGATGGATCGCTTGGTGGATGAAGGGGTGCGCCCTGCCTTCCTTGATCAGATCGTGACAGAGGCTTATGCGGAGATGGGCAAAGCGGCGCCAAGCCGCCCAACAGCCGCTAAGCGCCGCAGCACGCTGACGCCTGCGCCTGATATTCCCACGCCGCCCTTCTGGGGAACGCGCACCATTGATCGCATGTCTACCGAGATTGTGCTGGAATACATCCACAAGCCTGAGCTATTCCGCCTGAGCTGGGGCGCAAAGAATACACAAGGTGAGGAATGGGCGAAACTGAGCGCCGACTTTGAGGCACGCCTTGCCCAGATGAAACGCGAGGCGATCCGCAACCGCTGGTTGCATCCGCAGGCAGTCTATGGTTATTTCCCTGCCAACAGCAGCGGTGATGACCTGCTCATCTACGATCCGCAGCGCTATGCCGAGACGGGCGAGCGAATCGAGATTGCGCGCTTCAGCTTCCCGCGCCAAGACGACGGCGAGTTCTTGTGCATCAGCGATTATTACTTGCCAACAGAAGCAGATCGCGCTGATGTGTGCGCCTTGCAGGTCGTGACGGTTGGTGAGGTTGCCACACAGCACTTTGAGGCGCTGCAAGGCAGCGATCAATATAGCGAGGCGTACTACTTCCACGGGCTGGCTGTTCAGGCAGCGGAGGCAACCGCCGTCTATGTGAACAACCACATTCGGCGCGAGCTAGGCATTCCTGAAAAGCGCGGCAAACGCTACTCGTGGGGCTATCCGGCTTGCCCAGAGTTAGCCGATCATCAAACGGTGCTGCGCCTGCTGCCAGAGGCGGCAGAAAAGATCGGAATGCAGCTCACCAGCGCCTATCAATGGGTGCCAGAGCAATCCACCGCCGCCATCTTCGCCCACCATCCGTCGGCGAAGTATTATGCGGTTGGTAGCGGGCGTCTTGAGCAGCTTATGGCGGAATGAGTAAACGAGCGCAGAATGAACGTAAATTTCCAAACTGGGTATCGCTGCCTGAGGGTGGGCGGCGATACTGGTATGATTCACTGGGTGAAGATTTCGGCTATGCACGCTACGTTAAAATAGTGGATCAAGACGAAGATACTGTTGCCTTCTATCAGGAAATTTATGATAACGATGGCGTTCTAATTGAAATACATCATAAGTATCCGATAGATAGTGGGCATCAGCGAGTAGGTGGTGATCAAGAATGAACATACCAACGCCACAAACAGTGATTGAACAACTCTTAGCCTATCTGAACAACCGCATCAGCCGCCAGAGTCTCGTCCATTGGGCAGAAGATTCCCTCTTTGCGCTTGCCGAAAGCGAGGCAGATGTGCCGCAAACAGAAGTGTTGATGGAAGTGCTAGGTTATCTCAGCGCAGCCGACACGCCGTCCTTCCCGCTCACTTGGGAGCGTCTGTCTGCTTTTCTAGAGAAACTCGGCGCACAAGTTGAGGTCTCGATCAGAGCGTGATCGCTGAACGTGCCGTTGAAACGCCGCTGAAATGGGCAGGCGGCAAGCGTTGGCTGCTGCCATACCTGCTGCCCCTTTGGGATGCCTATCAAACGGTGACGCCAAACGGGCGGCTGGTGGAGCCGTTCTGTGGCAGCCTTTCGGTGGCGCTGGGGCTGCACCCTGAGCGTGCCTTGCTCAACGATCTGAATCCGCACCTGATCACCTTTTGGCGGCAAGTGCAGCGCGGCTTGACGGTTGATCTGCCGATGGCGAACGACAAAACGCTCTACTACGCGCATCGTGAGCGGTTCAACGCGCTGATCGCGGCAGGGCAGGCACAGAGCGCCGCCGCGGCACAGCTCTTCTACTACCTGAATCGGACGGGCTTTAACGGCTTGTGCCGCTTTAACAGCAAGGGCTTTTTCAACGTTCCGTTCGGGCGCTATACGACGATCAACTATTGGCAAACCGCCGATTTTGCGCCTTTCGCGGCGTGCTTGGCACACTGGACGTTCACCACGGGCAGCTTTGAGGCAATCGCAGTGCAGCCTGACGACTTCATCTACGCCGATCCGCCCTATGACGTGGAATTCACCAGTTATTCCGCCGGCGGCTTCACGTGGAATGATCAGGTGCGCTTGGCAGAATGGCTGAGCCAACATCAGGGCGTCGCCGTGCTGAGCAATCAGGCGACTGAGCGTATCGTAGACCTTTACACGGCGCACGGCTTCAGCCTGATATATCTTGATGCACCGCGCCGCATCAGCGCCAACGGTGATCGGACGCCAGCGCGTGAGGTGCTGGCAACGCGCAATCTCGCTCTAAAAGTGAGCAGGAGTGAGTAGGCATGTCTACTGAAGCGCACCCAATCAGCGCTGCACAAGAAGCAGTGGCACCTGAGCCGTTGCTAGAAGGCATCGATCCCGATCAGCGCGTTGAGATTATCAATGGCGCGTTGGTCGAGATGAGTCCTGTTGGTTTTTTGCATCATATAATTGCAGGCAATATTTTCACGTTATTGAATGAGTTTGTGCGTGCCAATCGGTTGGGCTATGTCATGATGGATGGCTTGCTCTATCTGATGCACAAGACAAGCGGACTCAGAGGCGCGCTCGTACCCGATGTTTCCTATATCAGCAAGGCATCACTGCCCGCCGAATGGGATCAGCACAAACCATTCCCCGGCGCGCCAACCCTTGCCGTTGAGGTTATCTCGCCTGATGAGACTGCCCTCAAGATTAACCAGAAATTGAAGATTTACCTTGAGGCTGGCACGGCAGAGGTTTGGATCGTCTACCCTGAGGCGGAAGAAGTCTATCAATACCGCGCCGATGCAATGGATACAATCCGTGTCTATCGCGGTGAGGCAACCATTCCCTGTGCGCCGCTTGAAGGGCTGGCAATCACTGCCGCGCAGTGTTTCGCGCAGCCTAAGTTGGATTAATTTCACCCGAAAAGGATTTTCCACCATGCACTATCGCTTTATGGGCAAAACAGGCTTGAAGGTCAGCGAGCTATGCTTAGGCGCGATGACCTTTGGGCGCGAGGCGGACGAGCCAACCAGCTTCGCCATTATGGATCGCTTCTTTGAGGCGGGCGGCAACTTCATTGACACCGCCGATGTCTATACACGCGGTGTCTCTGAAGAGATCGTTGGGCGTTGGCTGCGCGGCAAGCCGCGTGAGGATGTCATCCTCGCCACCAAAGTGCGCTTTCCGATGGGCGATCAGCCCAACAACGTCGGTCTGAGCCGCAAACACATCCTGGATGGCGTTCATGCCAGCTTGCGCCGCCTACAAACGGATTACATTGATCTCTACCAAGTTCACTGCTGGGATCCGATCACGCCGCTGGAAGAAACGCTCAGCACGCTGGATAGCCTTGTGAAGGCGGGCAAGGTGCGCTATATCGGCGCAAGCAACTATCTGGGTTGGCAACTGCAAAAATCGGTAGACCTTTGCAAGGCGAACGGTTGGGAACAGTTCACCTGCCTACAGCCGCTTTATAACCTCTTACACCGCACCCTTGAATGGGAACTGGTGGCGGTCTGCCTGAATGAAGGCATCGGCATCATCCCGTGGAGTCCGCTGCGCGGCGGCTGGCTGAGCGGTAAGTATAAGCGCGGCATGACGGCGCCCATCGCCAACACTCGCGTTGACGATGCCGAAAAGCACGGCTGGAGCGAGGCGTGGTCAAGCCTGGCGACGGAGCGCACCTGGCAGATCATTGACGAACTGCATGCTGTGGCTGCTGAGGCGAACAAATCCGCCGCGCAGGTTGCCATTAACTGGCTGTTGGCGCAAAAGGGCGTCACTGCGCCGATCATCGGTGCGCGCAACCTCACACAGCTTGAGGATAACATCGGTGCCTCAGGTTGGGCGCTCAGCGCAGAGCATCTGGCGCGCCTTGATGCCGTCAGCACGCCGGAGCTGGTCTATCCCTACGATTTTGTGGGACGGGCGCAAAAGACGCGCTAGAGATTACCGTCGCATTGGCTGTCGCGGTTGGTATAGTGGGTAAAGCTGATCGGACTGAGCATCTCTCCCTATACCCCTAGCCCACACCACAACCGCGTCCGCGTAACCCTTGATCGCCCGTTTACAGGACGTGGTCGTAGGGTTTTTGATCATGTCGGTCTAATTTGCGGGAGAGGAGACAGCCGCAACTTTGGCGGCAGGGTGCGCTGCCTGAGCGCTTTTGCAGAGCAATACACACCAGAGGCAGTGCGTGGTCAGGTTTTTTGGTTCAATCGCTAGAGGATGTATCTACCATGCCACACCCACAACCTTTTCTAGAGCGCTTGAAGCAGGGCGTCGTCCTTGCCGATGGCGCCATGGGAACTACCTTGCATCAGGGCGGCGCACCGCTGGATGCCTGCTTTGATGCCCTGAACCTGAGTGCGCCTTCGCGTGTGCAGGCTGTTCACCGCGCCTTTGTCGAGGCGGGTGCTGAACTGATCGAGACGAACACCTTTGGCGCGAATCGCTTCAAGTTGGCAGATCACAACCGCGCCGCCGAAGTGACTGCCATCAATCACGCCGGTGTGATGTTGGCACGCGCTGCCATCGGCAACAAGCCGATCTACGTGGCAGGCTCCGTCGGTCCGCTTGGTGTGCGCCTGGCACCCTATGGGCGCGTTAGCACCGAACAGGCATTTGAGGCATTCTATGAACAGATCGCAGCGCTGATCGTTGGCGGTGCTGATCTGATCATCTTAGAGACCTTCACCGACCTTGCCGAGATTGCCGAAGCAGTGCGCGCTGCCCGCGCCGCCAACCCAAACATTCCCGTCATCGCCAGCATGACTTTCACCCGTGACGGCACGACGGTCTATGGCGATCCGCCGCGTGAGGTGGCAAATGCGCTTGCCGCCACAGGCGCGGATGTGATCGGCGTCAACTGTAGTGGCGGACCTTCCCAACTGACGCGCATTGCACAGGTCATGCGCGCCGTTGAACCTGATCTGCCAATCTTGGTCATGCCCAACGCCGGCTTTCCAGAGACGGTCAACGGGCGCGTGATGTACCCTGCCACGCCGGATTATTTCGGCGATTACGCTGTGATCTTGCGCGGCATGGGTGTCAATCTCATTGGTGGCTGCTGCGGCACCACGCCCGATCACATCCGTGCCATGCGCGCCGCGCTGGATGCACCGAACCGCACGCCGCACATCGTCCTGGCACCTGTGGAGCCGAACGGCGTTAGCACGGCAAACGCGCACGAATCGCCGACGCGCCTTGCCCAAAAATTGGCGGTTGGCAAGTTCTTCACCACTGTCGAGATGGCGCCGCCGCGCAGTTTCAACGCGCAAAAGGTGCTGGCAGCCGCCCAAATGCTGCAATCAGCAGGCGTAGACTGCATTGATGTTTCGGATAGCCCAATGGCACGGATGCGGATGAGTCCGTGGGCAGTTTGCCACCTGATTCAAGATCGGCTGGGCATGGAGACTATCCTGCATTTTCCCACACGCGGACGCAACATCCTGCGCGTGCAGGGCGATCTTTTGGCGGCGCACGCGCTGAACGTGCGGAACATCTTTGTGGTGATGGGTGATCCGACCTCGATTGGCGATTATCCAGAGGCGAACGATAAATACGACATCGTGCCAAGCGGCTTGATCAAGCTCATCAAGCAGAACTTGAACAGCGGGCAAGATCAGGCGGGCAACAGCATTGGACAGCCGACATCCTTTGCCGTCGGCTGTGCGCTGAACCTCTGCCCACAGGATATAGACGCCGAGATCAAGACGCTGCGGAAGAAGATCGAGGCAGGCGCGGATTTCGCCCTGACGCAAAGCGTCTACGAGCCGCACAAAGTCGCGCAGTTCTTGAAGCGCTACGAAGAACTGCACGGCGCGCTCACCTTGCCGATTTTGGTCGGTGTGCTGCCGCTTTACGGCGCACGGCACGCCGCCTTTTTGCATAACGAGGTGCCGGGTATCAACATTCCAGAGCCGATCATGGCGCGCATCAATGCAGCGGGCGATGTCGCACCGTCGGTCGGCGTCCAGATCGCGGCTGAGCTGCTGCGCGATCTGCGCGGCATGGTGCAGGGCGCTTATATCATCCCGCCCTTCGGCAAATATGAAATGGCGGCTGAGATCGTCGAGGCGATGGCGCAGCCTGCCTGATCATTTGAAACCCACCGCTGATCGGCTTCCCCTGCCAGCCTCATCCCTTAGTCCCAACGCCCCTTTCCCCGTCTGACGGGAAAGGGGTTCCCCTTCCCCACGCCCAAAGCCGCTTCAACGCTTGTTTAGTTGGGCAGGCTGCGCTAAAATATAAGAATATCAGTTCGATTTTTTCCGCTGGGCAAAATCACCTAGAGAAAGTCTCTCCGCTATGGAAATTACGTGGTATGGGCATAGTTGCTTTCGGCTTGCCGAACGCGGCAAGGCGGCTGTTGTCACCGATCCGTTTGGTGAGCAGCTTGGTTTGGCGCTGCCCAAACTGAAGGCAGAGATCGTCACTGTGAGCCATGAGGCGCATGGTCACAGCAATGCGGGCGCCGTCAAAGGTGTGCAGCGCGTGATCACGGGCGCGGGCGAGTACGAGATCGGCGGCGTGTTCATCATCGGCGTGGCAATGCACAACACCAGCCACAAAACGCCCAAGCCAAACATCGCCTATGTGCTGGATTTTGATGGGTTGCGCGTGGCACACCTTGGCGATCTGGATCATATTCCGCCGCAATCCGTGATCGAGGTGCTGGAGACGGTGCATGTAGCGCTGATTCCGGTCGGCGGCGGCGGCGGCTTGAACGCCACTCAGGCGGTGGAGCTGATCAGCCTGTTGGAGCCGAACTACGTCATCCCGATGCACTACCAACTGCCCAACAGCACCGTTGCGCTCGATCCACTAGAGCGCTTTCTGCGCGAGATGGGCGTGAGCCGCGTGCAGCAAGAGCAGGTCTTTAAGGTGACGGGCAGCGGAATGCCTGAACAGACTCAGATTATCGTCATGGAGCAAAGCCACTAAAATGCAAGTGAAGCTGATCTTGACTTACGACATCCTGCCGGGACGTGATCAGGAATACTTCGAGTTCCTTATACGGGAACTGTCACCCGGCTTGGCAAAACTCGGCTTAGAGCCAACCGAGAGTTGGTATACCATGTATGGTAAGCGCCCGTCAATCATGCTGGGCGGCATTGCGGAGGACTACAAGACAGCCAAAGCGCTGCTCGACCATCCACAGTGGAAGGTGCTTTATGAGCGCCTGAGCGCCTATGTAAGCAATTTCAACAGCAAGATTATCCGCGTGACGCCCTATTTCCCACTGGTTTAGCCGTCTGCGCTGCCGCCTCATCATCGGGGTATTCAATCAGGCAGGCGTCGGCGCAGCACTCCTGATAGCCACAGTAGACGCACAGCCGTTTGCAGCGGCGCAGGGTGAGGTTCGGCGTGCCGCAGCGTGGACAGCGCGGCGCGGTGTGTTCGGTTGGGTGCAGGTCAGCACGACGCAGCTTAGGCATGTTTAGCTCTGCGAAGCGCCAATGGTCACCAAGCGCAGCGTGCCAAAGGTGCTGCCCATCTCGGCATACATCACCCGTTCAGCCTCTGCATAGTTCAGCGTGGCATACAAGTCATCGGCAAGGCGCAGATAGTGGCGCTCATCAATCTGCACCCGCGCCAACGGGCTGCGCCGCACGCGCACAACGGCTGCCACACCCTCTGGGACTGCCAGCGTTACGTTGCCAAGCGTGGAAAAAGCGCGCACGCCTTGCCCAACCAATTCCGGCAGCACAAGGCGAATATCACCGATGCCTGTACCAAATTCGGCACGGTTGATCGGCACGCCGCGCAAATCCACCTCAATTTCGCCCAAGTGCGTGCTAAGCAGCACGTTCCAAGGCAGATCCCGTGCTAAGCCCACTTCCCAATCGGCAATCGAAAACAGCCACGTCCGTCCGCGCTGCATGGTCAGGCGCGCCGTCTCGCCGCGCACGGTCAGATCAGGGCGCGAACGTGAGGTGTAGGCGCCGGCGATCAGGCGTCCCTCACGGCGCAAGGCGCGCAGCTTCACGTCCAGCTCACCGCTGTATGCCTCTAAGCTGGCGGCGCGCACCGTCCCGCGTGTGATGCCAAAGGTCTGTGCTGCCCAACTGATGCCCAAATCACTGCGGAACAGCAGTTGAATGCCAAGCAGGATCAGCAGAACGGGCGCGTAAGGCAGCAGGTCTACCTCCGGCAGCAGGCGGAAGTTCCGCAGCAGCAGATAGCCGCCGCTGCCCAACAGCAACGCGATCAAAATGTACGGCGGACGCTCAACACGCATGGCTGCCTACTCCTGCTCTAGCAGAAAATCTTTCAAGATGTGGTGCGACGACGAACGGCGCAGCCGATTCAGCGCTTGCGCTTCCAGTTGGCGCACGCGCTCACGGGTGACGCCAATCGCCTTGCCCACTTCCTCAAGGGTGTGCATCTCGCCATCCTCCAAACCGTAGCGCAGGCGCAGGATGTGCGCTTCGCGGTCGGGCAGGCGGTTGAGTGCGTCGGTCAGATGGTGGCGCAGCATCTCTTGATCGGTTGCCTCTGAGGGCGAGAGTCCGCGTGTGTCTTCCACAAAGTCGCCGATCTCGGTTTCTTCATCCTCATCGGTAGGCGCTTCAAGGCTGATCGGACGGCGCGAGATTTCGAGCAGCACGTTGATCTTATCCGGCGTGGTTTGCATCGCCTCTGCGATCTCGTCCATCGTCGGCTCACGTCCGAGCGCCTGCGTCAGCCCTAGCGAAATGCGCCGCAGACGGTTGATCTGATCGCCCATATGGACTGGCACGCGAATGGTGCGCCCTTGGTCGGCAACGGCACGGCTGACGGCTTGCCGAATCCACCACGTGGCATAGGTGCTGAACTTATGCCCGCGCTGGTATTCAAATTTGCGCGCTGCACGGATCAAGCCAATGTTGCCCTCTTGGATCAGATCGAGAAATGGCACGCCGCGCCCGGTGTACTTCTTCGCCACGCTGATCACAAGGCGCGAATTTGCTTGGATCAGGTGTTCTTGTGCCAGTTCGCCATCTTCGATCAGGCGCTCAAGGTCATAGCGATCATCCAACGGCAGTTGATCGCCGTATTCGGCAAGTTGTTCTTCGGCAAGGCGTCCCTGCTCCATGCGCTTGGCAAGGCGCACCTCTTCCTCGCCGCTCAGCAGCGGCACGCGCCCTGCCTCTTTCAAATACAAGCCGACCACATCATCCGTTTCAATCGCCTGCTGATAGCCGTCATCCGCCATCAGGTCTAGCCCAAGCGCGCTCAGTTCGCTCAGCTCGTCAAGGTCGTCCTCAAGCGCCAACTCGTTCGAGTCAGTCGCTTCGGCATCAGGCGTCTCGGCTGCCTCGGCAGGCGGCTCAGTCAGGATCGGCACGCCAAGCTGGCTGAGGCTTTCGATCACATCCTCAATCAATTCGATGTTCTGTTCGGCATCGGGAATAAGCGTGAGGATGTCGTCGTAAAGCACGAATCCTTGTGCTTCCGCCTTGGCGCTTAACTGCTGCTGGATAAGTTGTTGTGTGGCTTTGTCTACTACCATTAACATCCCGATTTGTGTATGTCCTCCGACAAAAAAACCCCACCAAAAGTGGCGGGGCGACGTTCTCAAGGGAAGTGCTGCTCGTAAGCCGCAATGAAGCGTTTAGGGTGCCGCCAAGCCCTCCAACGCGCCCGTCAATGCCGCGATCTGTTCCGCAGAGACAAGTAGTATGGCGGCAAAACCATCCCGTTGCACATAGGCAAGCGTCTGATCGGGATTATTTCCGCCAATATGCAATGTGTATGTGCTATCGGCTGTAAACCGAATGACAAACCGTCCGCCGTCTGCCAAGCCGAATGCCTCCAATGCCGTGCCTTCTATGATACGATTATATCGCAAACTTGCCAAACCGTGCAGCAAGCGTGCCACTTTTGTGAGATCGGGTAAGAATGCGTCATTTTCGGTGCGGAAGGCTTGCCAATCACCCGCCGTCTTGATGAGTGTAATTGTAGCAACATTTGCCGAATCGCGCCGATCCTCTAAGACCATCCGCGTGATTTGCGCGGGCAACACACGCGGAAAAACATACGGAACTGGTGTGGCGCTGAGCGTGCTTTGCGCGCTGGGCAGCGGCGTGCGGCGCGGAAAGATAACACCAACCGCCAGCCCAAGCAGGGCAAGAAAGACCACAAACAAGCTGATCACCGTGCGGCGCTGTGCGTTTGCCATAGCCTAGCGCCTTGACCGCCGCCACCACACCAACAGCCCAACCAGCAGCACCGCGCCCGGCAACACCGCCAACGTGATGAAGGCGGTCAGTTCCAGATCGCGGCTTGGCACACTGAGCGGCAACTGCCCAAAGACAGGCTCTACCGTCACGCGCTCAAGGAATTCGACCAGCCAATCAACCGTGTTCGTCCATAGGATTTGCCCATCAAAAGCGACGATCAGATCGTTGGTCACCCAGTCCGCATCGCCCACAACCACCAAGCGCCCGCCCGTGATCTCATTTTCGGCGGCTGCCATCAGCGTCAGCGGACCCGGCAGATCAGCCGCGCCCCGCGTTGCCCGATCTGGGTTGCTTGCCACCTCACGCAGATCAAGTTTGCCAAAGGCAGCCTCGGTGGTGGTGTAGATGCGCTGCACCGCCACGCCAAGCGGCGGATTGGACGCTACTTGCCACGATTGCGCGATAGCGAACAGCGGGCGCGCCGCGCTGCCCGTCTGATCTTTCTGCACAATCGGATGCCCTTCAAAAAACTGCGCCGCCCGCACGTAGTACTGTGTGTCGTTGAAGGACAGCGGATCAAAGACAATATCACGGTTTGGGCGAATGCCCCACGCCTGCCACAGGTAGGCAGCCAACGGGCTATCCTCTGCCTGCATAAAGCGAATATCGCTGCGGAAGGCAGGTTCCGCCATGATCAACACCTTGCCGCCACTGTTTAGGTAGGTTGCGACCCGATCCGCCATTTCCGCCGTAAAATCGCGGGTTGGCGCAAGGATGATCAGCGCGGTGGTGCCTTGCGGCACGCTTTCGCGGCTCAGGTCAAGCGTCCCAACCTGAATGCCGACGGCGCGCAAACCGTCGCGGATGCCGGTCGCCTCTGTGTCAATGTTCAGCTCACCGTTCCCAACGCTGAACAAGACGTTAAACCTGCCGCGCACCTCAAGCTGCAAGATCGCCTCTGCAATCCACCGCTCATTGATGTAGTCTTCTTCGGCGGGCAGTTCGGGCAAGCGGTCTCGCGCTGAAAGCACTTTCACCGTGAAGTTCGGGTCGGGCGTGCCGTCCGCTGCCAAATACGAGACGAAAATGCCATAGGCGCGCTGCAAGCCGAACTGACCAGCGATGATCGGCTGCTGATCGGGATCAACGTAGACCAGACGGATTTTATCAGGCGCGGCATCGGCAAACAGCCGCAACACGGGCGATTCAAGCGCCTGCTGAGTCAGCAAGCGGCGGCTGTAGAAGGCGGTGATCTGGATCGGGCGCGAAAGTTGCTCCACAATGGGACGCACATTCGGCTTCAGACGGTAGTAACCCTGTGCCGTCAGATCCGTTGCGAGTCCACTGCGCGCCGCAATGGCATAGAGCGTCAGCACGATGCCGACGAACAGCAGCACAATCAGGGCGCTGTTGCTGCCATAGACGGCGCGCCTGCCGCTGAGCGTGCTGCGGAAATCGTCAGGCGCTAGCGTCATCCACAGGCTAAGCCCTGCCAAGCCGATCAAGGCGCTGATGACCACAACGGGCGAGAGTTCGCCGCTTGCCAGCAGCGCGCCGACCGCCACGATCAGCGCCGCGCCGCCGATCAGGCTGCTGTAGCGCGCCACCGCCACGCGGTTGAGGATGAGTGCGCCGCGCCCTTGGCCCTCAGAAGCCATAGATTCCTTCTCCACTAGCGCCACCGCCGCGATTGTACAATCTGGGCAGTGGCAAGCAGCAGCACGCCCGCCACGCCCAAAAAGAACACCGTGTGATCAAGGCGCACAATGCCAATGGCGAACGAGTAGGAATAGTTGCTCTGGAAGCTGATGCCGCGCACAAATTCGGCAAGTGGGCGGTTGCTGATCACATTGCCGACCAAGTCTGCCTGCCACAAGATCAAAAGCGCTGCCATGCCCAAGAACGCCGCCACGATCTGGTTTTCGTTCAGGGCAGAGAAAAAGATGCCCACGCCGATGCAGGCGCCACCAAACAACCACACGCCAATGTAGGCGGCAAACGCCACGCCCAAATCCGGCGGGCTAAGCCATACCAAGAGCGCCTGATGCACCACCGTTAAGCTGATCAATATTGTATAGTACGCCCAGGCGCCCAAAAACTTACCTAGCACAATCTGATAGTCTTGAAGCGGCAAGGTCATCAGCAGCTCAAGGGTGCCTTCGCGGTTTTCTTCCGCCAGCAGGCGCATCGTGAGCAGTGGCACAAAAAAGACGCTGAACTGCGCGAGGTAGATCAGCGGCAAGGCGGCATCGGTGGCGGCGCGCCCGTTGCGGGTTGCCAGATCGTCGTTGAAGGTGAAGCCCATCAGCAACAGCACGGCAAACGCCACGAAATAGGCGATGGGCGAATTGAAATACTGCGCCAATTCGCGCCGAAAGATGATCCAGATCAGCCTCATAGCCTCACAATCGCAATCCCAGCCTGAGCGTACATGCACAGTCTAGCGCTGAGTGTGGAAATTCACAACTTGTTTTTGGGGCGGGCGGGCAACCCATACCCTAACGCCTAGCGAGCGCTGCCAAGCAGGTAATCAATCACCATTTGGTTGATGATCGTCTCGACGGGTGCGCGATCATCGGTGAACAGCACATCGGAAGGGATGGACGGGCGCGCACCGCTGATCGCCGCCTCGATGGCGCGGCGCAGCGGCGCGGGTGCATCCTCAGGCAGCCGATCACGGTTTGCCACTAAGGTCGTGATGCTGGTGGGGTGCGGCGTGCCGATCAAGAGCGTGTTGAACGAGTCAGGCACGTCTATCGTATGCACAGAGGAGAACACCTGCTGCATGGTGTGCGTCATCGCCTCGATCAAGCGCCGATCCTGTGTGCCATCAGCGCGCACGGTGCGCCCAACATTGATCGCCACAATGCCATGTTCGGTCAGCGCAGTGCGCGCCTCTCTAAAAAACTCGACGGTGGTCAGGTGCCACGGCACATACGGCACACGGTAGGCATCCATAGCGATCAGGTCGTAGCGTGCGCCCTCGCGTGCCAGGTGGTTCAGGGCAAGCCGTCCGTCTTCGACAATCACGCGCAGATTGGGCTGAGTCATGCCGAAAAAACGGCGTCCGGCTTCCACAATGGCAGGATCAATCTCGATCCCATCAATCTGCACGCCTTCGCCGAAAATCTCGGTATACTGCGTGCTGATGGTGCCAGCCGCCAAACCGACAATGCACACGCGCCCGATCTGTGGCTGCGCGTTGAAATACGGCACGGCAAGGAACATATCCCACGTGCCGCCGAAATAGCGCCGCTGCGGGTGCCACACCGAGTGAATGCCTTGTCCCTCGTTCAGGCGCAGTTCCCGCGTGCCAGCTTCCCACGCCACCACAAATGTGCCGTCAACCATCTGACCAACAGGCACTTCCAGTTCCAAGACTTGGATGTAGTTATAGGCAGAGTCGTGATCCCACAGCAGGCGGCTGCCTTGCGGCGGCGGACGCAACACGCCGCTTTGGGCAGCCAGCGTGAGGATGATCAGCACAGGCGGCATCCAGGCAAGGCGCAGCGCAATAGCGCGCCCGTCACCTCCGAGTGTGAGCAAGCCAAGCAACCCAACGCCAAGCAACAGCGCTGCAAATAGAAAGAACGTTGCCGCCGTGCCAAGCTGCGGAATGGTGAACAGCGTTGGCAGGAAGGTGCCGACCAAGCTGCCCAAGGTGGAGATGGCGTACAGCCGCCCTGAGATTTTGCCCGCCGCGCCCACGTCGCGCACGGCAAGGCGCACCGCAAAGGGCGAAACACAGCCGAGCAGCGTCACTGGCAGCGCGAACAAGACCAAGACCGCCACGAACGAGCCAAGCGCAACGCCTGCCTCAAAGCCGCTGACTGCGTTTGCCGCCGCGCTGAGGACTGGGCGCGCCACCAGTGGCACCAAGCCGCTCAGAAACGCGCCCCAGGCGATGATCTGGTAGAGGCGTGTTGGGCGCGGCGCACGGTCTGCCAGCCAGCCACCCACAAAGTAGCCAACGGTTAGGTAGAGGAGCATGAGACCGATCACGTTTGCCCAGACAAGGTTGCTGGTGCCAAAGACGTTGCCCAGCAACCGTGAGGCGGTTAGCTCAACGGCGAGTGTGGTCATGCCGCTGGTGAAAACGGCGAGCGTGAGCATCCGCCCGCCGTTGGTTGTGCGTGGCTGCGAGGGTGCTTGCATGAAGGGCGCCACCTAGCGCACTTCGACGGGCAGCACGACGCTAGTCGTCCGTCCGGTGATGCTGCTCTGCGCGCAGATTGCCAGCAGGTGCTGCCCGATTGGCAGGTTCTCCACACGGACGGTATAGCCGTTGCGAATGTAGCTATCATCAAGGTTAACCTGCTGCGTGCTGTTGAAGAAGTTGCGAACATCCACACGATCACTGCTTGGCTCAGCGGTTGCCAGCAGCTTTTCAGGCTCAGCATAACAACTGCCGCCATTGTAAACGGTGATGCGTTGAATGCCGGGACCTTCGTTCGGGCGCACGCCGGTTGCGTCTAACGTCCAGCCGTTGATGCTGAAGTTCGGGCTAACGATCACAACTCGCGCCTCCCGATCAAGCACGCCGCCGCCAATTGAGTCGATCCACAAGCGCAGATTTGGGTAGCGCAGCGGTACAGTAGCGCCGGCTGTGATCGTCTCATCGGTCATCCAGCCATAGACGGTGACGCCGTTCACATCCTGAAGGCGCACATTCAGCCACTCAAAGTTGACCAAATCCTGCATGGGATTGTTGTTGGTGTTCATGTAGTTGCTGCTCTGGGCAAGGACGGTCACCGGCGTGTTATTGGTCACGACCAGCACACGGCTATAGGCAGTTGAGGGACCTAAGCGCACGTTCAGGTTGCCGGTGCCAACAGCGCGGGCAGGCACTTCAATATGCTGACCAAGCTCAAGGGCAGCCACAACGGTCGCCGTCAGATCGGGCGTGGCAGTTGGCGGTGTGGCGGTTGGGATATTCAGCTGAACGGTTGGGCGCGTTGCAAGGGCGGTTGCCGTCGGCGTGGGGGTGGGCGTCAAGGTTGGTGTGAGTGTGCGCGTGGCGGTTGCCGTTGGCGTGAGCGTTGGTGTGTGGGTGGCAGTCAACGTGAAGGTGGGTGTAGGGGTGTGTGTAAGGGTTGCTGTTGCCGTCGGCGTAGCGGTGGCGGTTGGCGTCAGGGTTGGCGTGGCGGTTGGTTCAGGCGTCACCGAAACCATCATGATCACATCGAGCGTGGCGGAAGGTGTTGGGCTAAGGGTATTGGTCAGGCTCGGCGTCAGCGTTGGGCTAGGCGTTGTGGTCGGGCTAGGCGTGATCGTGCGTGTGAAGGTAGGCGTAGGCGTCCGACTAAGCGTGAGAGTCGCTGTCAAGGTGGCTGTTGGGCTAGGTGTGATGGTCGGCGTCAGGCTGGGCGTAGGCGTCTTTGTGAAAGATGCCATGATCTCTGCGGTGCGTGTTTGCAGCAACAGGGAAACGCGTGTAGCGATCTGATTGGTGGACTCTATATCAGGGGTGACGGTTGGCGTAGCGGTTGGCGTTACGGTCGCGCTGGGCGTCTGTGTTGCGCTGGGTGTCAGGGTTGCGGTAGGGGTGAGCGTTGCGGTCGGCGTCGCCGTGGGCAGCGTTGGCGTTACAATGATGATGATTGGCTCGGTTGGCATTGGGCTAGGCGTCTCAGTCGGTTCAGCGCTTGCCAGCTCGGTAGCCGTTCCTTCCGCCGTAGCTGATTCTGTGGGCAGCAAGGCTGCCTCAGTCGGTGTGGTGGTGATTTCTTCGCCGCCACCACCCGAAAGCAGCACAAAGAAGAAGGCGAACAACACAAGAATGATTGCACCACCCACCACAAAGACCAGTGGCGAGCGCCTGTCTGGTGTGGGCATGGCAGCCGAAGAGGGCGTGCCAAGCGGCGTCAGCGGCGAAACGCGGCGGGCGCGAGCGGCGGGCATATCTGCCATCAAGGCGGCGTTGGTGGCTTCTGGGTCTTGCTCGCCTATCAAAAAGGCTGCGGTTGGGGTCGGCTCAACCTCCATTTCGAGCAAGGCAGGCGGCATCTCGCCCGTGATGGCGATATTGAACGCCTCGGACAGATCGCCGGCAGTCTGCCAACGCTGGGCAGGGTCTTTGGCAAGCGCCTTGTTGACCACACGCTCAACGCTTTCGGGAATATCATGCCGCAGGCTGCGAATGGGCGGCGGCGGCTCGTAAACGTGGGCGTGCATCATGCCAACGGGCGTTTCGCTGACGAAAGGCAGGCGTCCGCATAGCATTTCAAAGAGCATGACGCCAAGCCCATAAATATCAGCGCGCCCATCCACAGGCACACCGCGCCACTGCTCGGGCGACATATACAGTGGCGTTCCCATTGAGGTGCCGGGACGGGTATACGTGGCTTCCGTCATCACTTTGGCGATGCCGAAATCGGTCAGGAAGGCGTTATCGCCGTCATCGAACAGCACATTCTGCGGCTTCAGGTCGCGGTGGATGATGCTGCGCTTGTGGGCGTAATCCAAGGCAGAAGAAATCTGGCTGAGAATGCGCGCACTTTCGCGCATGGAGATCACTTCGCGGCGAATGCGATCCATGAGCGTGCCGCCGAGCATTAGCTCCATGACGAGGTAGATCAGATCGCCTTCCTGCCCATAGTCGAACAGCTTCAAGATGTGTGCGTGGCGTAGATCGGCAATGGTTTCGGCTTCGCGGACGAACCGCTGCGCGAACTCAGGCTCTCGCGCCACCTCCGGCGCAATCACCTTGATGGCAACTTCACGGCGGATGTTGAGTTGGCGCGCCCGATAGACAGCCGCCATGCCGCCCTGCCCGATCTGGGCGATGATTTCGTATTGTCCTAGTTGTTTGCCAATCAAGTTTTGGCTCATAATACTCAGGCTTCTTTCAGCGCCAATAAACTTGCGCGCAATTGTAACGCAAAAACAGACAGTCAATCTTTAAGGCTTGCCTTAAGGCAGCGATTTTTCTTAAAACTGACCAAATTGCCAATATGTCGGTGTGCATTCCCAGCCAAAAAGGCAGGGACTACACACCTTTTTTACCCAATTAGCGCGGAAACGCCACATCGGGCAATTGTAAGTCGGCGATCAAAGTTGGGTCTAGGGCATTGATGGCATCGAATGAACACAACGGGATGCTGGTGACTCGTGTTGTGCTGACGGGTTGTTCTGGGTTGAATGTGTTGTAGCTTTGGCGGGCAACCTCTGCCATAAGCGCCGAAGATTCATCAAATTGCAGCCACTGGCGGTTAAACAGCATGATGGTTAGCACAAAATCGCCTTGTGGCGTGAAGACAATCGCCATATCGCCGTGTGTTTCGGCTGCCCAGCCATGCTTACGGGCAAAGAGCGCCTCAGGCGGCAAGCCCATCTCGATCAAGCCGTTGATGCGGTTGGCGCGCAGCAGACGGATCATACGGCGGCACTCTACATCGTTGATCTCGCGTGGGAAGGCTGCCGTCAGCGCGCCGCTGCCATCCCGCGCACAGTAGTAGAGGTTTGCCAGCAGCCAGCCTAAATCTTCCGGCGTAGTCTGGTTGGAAAAATCAGGGTTGGTGCGCGATTGATCAGCAGGGATCGGGACTGGCACAAAGGGTTGCGGCGTTGGTGTTGCACCGACGACTGCCGCGCCCGTGAAGAAAGAGTTTGCCAAGAAGGTGTTCTTCAAGCCAAGCGTTTGCATCGTCTCGGTGACGTAGAGCGCGCCGCGGTACTCATCGCCCTCACCGATGATCCGAAGCAAGGCGTTTGAAGACAGGTTCTCGCTACAGATGATCATCTCTGCCATCAGGCGCGCTTGCTGAAGCGTTGGCGCTGAGGACGTTTTGCGGAAAAAGGCGACCAACAGCGGCACTTTGGTCAGGCTGACGCCGCTATATGCCACGTTCGGATTGATGTTGATGCTCTCGCCGGTTTGTAAGTCCATCAGAAAGACGGATGCCTGCTTATTGCTGAACGGCACAAAGCCATTGCTGACCAGCAAGGCGTAGATGGACTCTGCCAAGGCGCCCAGCGTTGGATTGGTGGTGCTGCGCGGCGTGGCTGCCCAAAACGGCTGTCCCGTCACAATGACTGGCGGCGTTGCCGTCAGGATGGGCGAGCCAAAGCTGCGCTCGTCGGTCAGCGGCACGCTGTTCAAGTCGCCGGTGATGGTGACCGTCTCGCGGTAGACCCAAGCGCGCCCCGTCACATAGTTCGGATAGACGATCTCCAGCCAAGGGAAGGTGGCATGGCGGCGCAGTATGGCATACAGTTCGCCCTGCCGAATCTCGCCGACGGGCGGAAAATCGGTGCCGGGTCCGAAGCGGACATTGGCATAGCTAATCGCCTCCACATAGGCAACCGCAGCGACCGTTGGCGCGGGTGCCTCCTGGGTGGGATCCGGCACTGGGACGGGCGCCGTCCCCATAATCGGCGCGCCGCCGCTGAAGGGCGTGGCGCTTGGCGCGGAAGAATCAGGCGGTGCCTCGCTTGGGCGGGCGTTCAGAAGTTGCTCAGTGTATGGCACGTTGACAAGGCTGCCCGTCACATTCACAAGGTCTTTATAGACCCAGCCCTGCCGATCAGACAGTTGCAGCAGCAGCCAAGGGAAGCGCGCACTCTGCCCGATGATCGGGTAGCGCGTCCCGTTGGTGATTTCACCGACGATGGGATAATCAATGCCGGGGCCGGCGCGCAAGTTCGCACGCTGGATCGCCTCAGCTTCGGGTTGCGCTTGCCCTGAGGCAGCGCTCAGGCTAAACAGGGCAACCATCAGCACGGCAAAGGCAAGGCTCAGGCGGGAAAAGGCGTTCTGTCGCATCGGGCAGCCTTTCTAGCGGCAAAAGCGCGCCGAATTCGCCGAATCGCCTGCGGAAGCAAAGGCGCGGCAGGCAAGTTCGCGGGTGTTGAGGTAACTGGGCGCGATCTCCATCAAATTGGCAAAGACCTGTGCGGCAAGGGCAAAGTTGCCGGCGTCCAGGTAGCCGCGTGCGCTGAGGTAGAGCTTGGTTGCGTTGATGGTGAATTGCCAGTCGGTATCGGGCAAGGCGCGGATTTTGAGCGCCTTCTCAATGACAACAACCATCTCGCTCAGGCGTCCTTCAAAGCGGTATTGGTTGCCAAGCGCCTGATAAGCGCTCACCAGCATATCTTCAACCTCGCGGCGGCGGAAAGTGCCATCTAGGGCGCGCAGTGCTTCCAGCCAGCTCATGGCGCTTTCCCAGTCGCTGCGGCGGAGCGCTTCCTGCCCGCGTGCGAAAAGTTCTTCGGGTGTGAAGGCGCCGCTTTGCGGTGTGGCGGTTGGTGTTTCGGGCTGCGGCGTGGGCGTGGCAGTTGGTGGCGCGGGCGTTGGCGTGGCGGTGGCAAGCAAGCCTGCTTGGGCGGTGCTGAGGCAGTCGGTTGCCTCACGGTTGAAGGGCAATTGCTCTAGGATATATTGGCAGCGTCCGCGGGCAAGGCTGAACTGCCCATTGGCAAGATCATTGGCGGCAAGCGTCCTCTGCCCGTCTAGGGTGCCAGACAGGGCGAGTGCGCGCTGTGTGCTGCGGGCGGTTGTGCCATCGCGCCAGCCGGCAACACCTGCCAAGCCAACCACCGCCACGAACATAAAGAGCAAGAAGAGCGCCACCGTGCCAATCAGCAAGGTGTTGCCACAGCCGCTTGGCGCTGCTTCTTCTTCGATGGGCAGCGGAATGCGGCGCGGCTGCGTGTCTTCAAGGGTATAGGCATCGGTCATAGGGTAACAAGCCTTTCATGGGCAAAGACGCTGAGCGGCAGGAAGGCGCGCCCGTCGTATTCGCCAAAAAGTGTGATCGGTGCGCCGCCGCTCATTGCCAGCACAAGGCGCAGGTTAACGGAAGCCTGCGGCTGTTCGGCAACGGGCAGCCTGTCGCCATGGGCATCCACAAGGGAGAGTGTATCGCCCTCTTCATAAACGGGCGTAAGGTTCGCCAAGAGCATCGGAAAGCGTTCCAGCCAGAGGTTCGCGCTGAGCGCGGCGGCATAGGCGCTGAAGGCAGCGCGCAGCGTTGGGAAGGCGTGCGGCAGCGCCTTGGGCGTGGCTGGAACAGACTCGCGGTGCTTTGCCACAGCGCGCAGCGGGTATGCACTAGGGAAATAAACGCACGCGGTCTCTAGCCATGTGGCGGGTGGGAAGCTGCGATCAAGTTTGTCGCGCAGCATCTGATGGGCAAAATCCAGCAGCAGGGCAATCTTTCCGCTGTTCATGCCAAGCAGCCAAGTGCGCTGACCGATCAGCTTATCCTCTGTGATTTCGCTCTGCCTGCCCAGCGCAAGCCACAGGTCAGCGGTGCCGCGCTGTGTCAGCAGGTCTGCCTGCTTTTCAGTGAAACCCACCGCCATCCGCAAGTCAGCTTGTTGTTCGGGCGGCAAGGCATCCATCCGCGCATAGCCTTCCACCAAAAGGTGCAGGCGGGCAAGGGCATCCAGCAGCGCGGGCGACCAATCCGCCTCACGCTGAATCAGCGTGCCAACGGCAGTTAGGCGGCGCGCCACGCCTTGCGCCTGAGAGTCCCAGAGGCGCGCCGCGATGGTTTGCCACGTTTCGGCACGGCGAACTTCTTCAACGCCAAGCCCGCCGCGCATGAGATCGCGCAGCCATTGGGCAAGGTCGCTTAGACCTTGCCGCACTTTTGCTTCCCGTGCAGCAGCACGTTTTGCCTGCTGTGCCGTTTTCTCTGGACTCGCCATGCTCTGTGTGTGTTCCCTAGCTACCGCCCCGATCATACCGAATCGCGCCTTGATTTGCCACGCGCTAGAATAAGAACTTCTTAAAAGACATTTTGCCTGAAAGGGACACCTGTGAAGCATTTAAGACGCATTTTCCTTGTAGTTTTCCTAATCATCGTGCTGGTGGTGGTGGCGGCGGGCGGCTTTGTGCTGCATACGCTGCGGCGCCCGCTGCCGCAGGTGGCAGGCAGCCTGACCTTGCCCGGCGTCAGCGCGCCGATCACCATCTACCGCGACGCGCAAGGCGTCGCCCACATCTATGCCAGCACCACACGCGATTTGTTCTTTGCACAAGGCGTTGTTCATGCCCAAGAGCGCTGGTGGCAAATGGAGTTTCAGCGGCATGTTGGTCAGGGACGCATTGGCGAACTGACCGGGCGCGTGGAGAGCGTGCTGCAAACCGATTCCTTCATCCGCACCATGGGCTGGAAACAGGCGGCTGAAAACGATCTACGGGCGCTCTCGCTCGCTTCACGCGGTGTGCTGGATGCTTATGCCAGCGGCGTAAACGCCTACATTGGTGGGCGCAGTCCGTCCGATCTGGCGTTGGAATATACGCTCTTGGGCGTGACGGGCGTCAACATCACCGTTGCGCCGTGGGAGCCGCTGCATAGTGTGGCATGGGGAAAGGTGCTGGCATGGCAGCTTTCCGGCAACTTCGGCTTTGAGCTAACTTACCTTGATCTGGTGGCGCGGCTTGGCGAAGAACGTGCCGCAGCCTTCCTGACTGACTGGCTGCCCGACTTCCCGTTTGAGACGCGGCAAAGCATCCTGCAAGAGTCAGATTTGCCCGTGCTGCCCGCCATTGCGCGCCCAAGCACGCAGCGCATCACGCCGCAGCGGCTGGGCATTTTGCAACAGGTGATCGCTAGCGGCTTTAACGCGGCGGCAATCGAGCGCGCTTTTGGCAGTGCTGCCAGCAACAGTTGGGTCGTGAACGGGACGCGCACCGCCAGCGGCAAGCCGCTTTTGGCGAACGATCCGCACCTCGATGCACAAATGCCCTCATTGTTCTACAGCATCGGGTTGCACTGCGCGCCCGTCAGCGCCGAATGCCCCTATGATGTGGTTGGCTTCAGCATGCCCGGCGCGCCCGGTGTCCTGATCGGGCATAATGGGCGCATCGCCTGGGGATTGACGACGCCGCACACCGATACGCAAGACCTCTACGCCATTCAGATCGATCCGACTGACTCGAATCAATACATTGTGGATGGCGAACGAATGCGAATGGGCATTGCTAATGAGGAAATCCGCTTTGGCGATGATCCGAACAGCGCCTATGTGCGCGTGCGGCAGACGATCTTCGGTCCGATCATCACCGATTTGCCCGCCTATGCCAACTATGGCGGTGGCAAGCCGTTGGCGCTGCGTTGGGCAGGCAACGAGCCCGAACCTTACGACCTGATCGGCGCGCTGCTGGCGCTCAACCGCGCCCAAAACTGGGAAGATTTCCGTGCGGCATTAGCCGGCTGGCAAATGCCCGCACAGAACTTCCTCTATGCGGATGTGGATGGCAACATTGGCTACGTGCTGCCCGGCAGAGTGCCGATCCGCGCCGCTGACCACGACGGTTTAACGCCGGTGGACGGCAGCACACTGCGCTACGACTGGCAAGGCTACCTGCCCTATGAGCATCTGCCACGCCTCTACAACCCTGAACGCGGCTACATCGTGGCTGCCAATCAGCGCATTGCGCCGGATGCCTACGCCGCCGAACTGCAAGCGCGCTTTGGCACAGACCTAACCTACTTCACCAACTTCAACGCCGACTACGGCTACCGCAGCCAACGCATTCACGAACGCCTGCTAGAGCGCACCGATCACACTGTGCAGACCTTCAGCGACATCCAGCAAGACACCTATAACGGCTTTGCCGCCGCCGTGCTGCCCGTGGCGCTCCGCCTTGATCACGGCGAGGCGCTCTCGGCGGCTGCCCTAGATTGGCTGCGCGGTTGGGATTTCCACATGCGCGCCGAAAGCGGGCAAGCGGCGTGGGTTGCCGCCTTTGAGCGTGAGCTGATAGCGCGCCTGTGGGCGGATGAGCTTGGCAGGCAGGTTATCGTCAATGGGCATTCGATAGGGGCAACCACACACCTGCTCGATCAGCCGAAGGCGGCGTGGTGGGACGACATGACCACCGATGCAGCCGAAGGGCGCGACCAAATCTTGCGCCAAGCACTGGCGGCGGGCTACCAAACTGTGGCGGCGCGCTTAGGCGCAGACTTCACCAAGTGGCGTTGGGACGCGCTGCATCAGGTCAACTTCATCAGCAATCCGCTTGGGCTAAGCGGCATCAGCCTGATTGAGGATTACGTGAACATCACGGGCGTGCCAATTGGCGGCAGCGCAGCAACCATTCACCGCACCAGCAGCTATGAAGATGATCCGTTCCTCGTCACCAACATCTCTATGATGCGGATGATCATAGACTTTGCCGATCTGGAGAACAGCGTTGGCATTCACAGCACTGGGCAAAGCGGGCATCCTGCCAGCGCACACTACCGTACTTTGGTCGAACGTTGGGCGCGCTTTGAAAATCTGCCGCTGCGCTTTAGCCGTGCAGCGGTCGAGGCAGCAGCGGTGGAGACGCTCACGCTACGTGGAAATTAGCCGTTTTGCCTGTACGGTGCCTCACACCCTGCTGATCGAGCGCGTGTGAGGCACACCATCAGCGGGCAGCGTAAGGGTACGGGAAAGTGGGTAGGGCTGTGGCGCTTCTGCTAAAATTCAGCCCATACAGCCTGATGTTTGGGAGTTAACGAATGTCTGAAACAATTCCGCGCCCACTGCTGCTGCCTGCTGACTTTCAGGGTGAGATGATCACGACCGAGCGTTTACGGATGCATGTGGTGCAAGAGGGCGAAGAAGGCGCGCCGTTGGTCGTGCTGCTGCATGGCTTTCCAGAGCTGTGGTATTCATGGCGCTGGCAGATCAAGGCGTTGGCTGCCGCTGGCTTCCGCGTGGCAGCGCCAGACTTGCGCGGCTATAACCTGACGGAGCGCCGTCCGCCCTATGATCCGTTCACGCTGACGAAAGACGTCGTCAATCTGATCCGTGCGCTTGGCTATGAACAGGCGCACGTCGTTGGGCATGATTGGGGCGGGCTGATCGCGTGGTTGGTGGGCGCCCTTTACCCAGAGGTGGTGAACAAACTGACCATCCTCAACGTACCGCATCCGTCTGTGGTATCCGAAGTGCTGCGCCGCCTGTTCCTCAAGCAAATTGGGCGTAGTTGGTATGCCTTCTTCTTCCAACTGCCGCGCCTGCCAGAGCGCGCCCTAGCGCGGAACAACTTCCGTGCGTTGGCAGGCGGCTTAAGGCGCGGCACGCCCAACGGAATCAGCAAGGCGGAACTCAACGTTTTCCGTGAGGCATGGGCGCAAGAAGGCAGCCTGAGCGCCGCCCTGAACTACTACCGCCAGTTCTTTCGGCACGCCCGCGCCCTGCTGCGCCGTGACCTGACCATTCGCGTGCCAACGCGCCTGATCTGGGGCGAGCCTGATTTCGCCCTGACCAAAGAAACGGCGGAATGGTCGCGGCGCTATGTGCGGGATGGCTTGCAGATAGACTACATTCCGAACAGCGGGCATTTCGTGCAGCAAGATCAGCCTGAGCGTGTGAACGAACTGCTGATCGCATGGCTGCGTGATGCCTAGCCGCGTTTACCTTCCACGCTGATGATGTAGCGAATGGCGTTGCCACCCAGCTCCGGAAAAACTACCTCAAAGCGCGCTGCCTCGCCCGGCAGCAGCGTGGGACGGTTTAGGAAGGCGCTATCGGTGGCAACCACACGCCCTTGATCATCCAAGACGGCGATGATGACCTTCACAAAGGCAGCGGCGTTCTGCGTCTGGTTGACAATATCACCGCTGACGGTCAGGAAGCCGTTGGCGTTATAGCGAGCGATCTCGTTGCCGCGTATGAAGGCAGCTTCGCCCAAGTAGTTTTGCAAGGCAAATTCGGCGTGGCGGGCAGCACTTCGCAGTTCGTAACGGACGGCGCGGGTCGGTTTGCCGCCGCGAAAGCGGATCGAGAACGGCGCGCTAAAGCCGTTTTCCAGCACCTCAGTGCTTAGCACGTTTGCCTGTTCGCTCAGTTGGGCATCGTTGGCATCGAAAAAGAGCGCCGTCACGCGGATGGCTTCCAGCGGCGCGCCGGCGGCGTTCGTCACCAAGCCGTTGATCACAAAATCGCCGTTGGGCGCCGTCCAAGTGTGTAAGCCGCTAAAGATGAGCGCGCCAACCTCAGCGACAGGCACTTCAGGTGCGGCGCGCAGATCGCCCACATTGAGCGCCGCACGCGGATCAACGCGCAGTGTGTTGATCACGGCGCGCAGCGTGTTGAGCGCTGCCTCATCCAAGTCGGTCACATCTGCTTCTAGCACGCTCAGGAACGTGCCATCCGCCTGTAGAAAGGTGTTCAAGGTGCGTGCGCCAATGCCCGTCTGCCGCACACCAACCACGCGCCAACTGCCATCGCCTTGTGCGGCGCGGCTGCTCTCGCTGTAGTCCGCGCCGTGAAAGGTCTCAAGGTAGCGATCAATCTGCTCGATGAGCGCCGTAGCACTCAGCGGGCTGCCAATGTTCAGCACATAGACGCTTAAGGGTAGGCTGTTGGTGTTCGGCGCTGAAAATTCCGCCCGTGCGGCTGTGCCATCGCTCAGGTCGCGCACCGACCATTCCGACGGCAGCCGCAGCGTAAAGACGCCGCTCGGATGCCGATAGGTGCGGAAGTCGCTATCGGGCGGCAGCGGCGTTGCCACCAACACGGCAGGCGCGCTGTTGCAACCGACCAGCAGCAGCACAAGGGCAATCAACAGGGCAAAACGGCGCATGATCACTCCACACTATAGCGATGCGCTTGGGCGCACTTCAACAATCAAGCCTTCGCGCCAGCCATATTTCGCATCCATCAGGGTGAGGATGCGCTCGGCAATTGGATCATCGGCAGGCACCACACGGGCAAGGGCATGAGTCAGCGGCAGCACCGCCGTCTGATCGGCGCGCCTGCCAACGCTGAACTGCACCTGCGGCGTTTGGCGCAGGTTTTTCACCCAATCGGCACGCTCATAGCCACCGGAAAGCATATAGTGGCAGCCGCCGTCTTCCACAAACCAAATCTCGATCTGGCGCGGCAAGCCGCTTTTGCGCCCAACCGTCGTTAGATAGAGGAAGATCTCTTCAGGGTTGCTATCGCTCATCATGCCCCTTCCCAAGTTAGCAAGCATTGTAGCGCGCCGCTGCCCGCCTAAGCAACTTATAGGTTTACAGGTGGCGGTGATGCCCACAGCGACTGCCTGATCCGCATTGCGCGCCACGTTTCTTGGCAACAGGTAACCACCTTCTAACCGCCGCTTGCCCTACACAATTCTCGCAAGTGCGCCTATCTGTGGTATCATTGGCTGCCATGATGACCTATTCACGCGCACCGCGCCTTTTATCCCTTGCCCTGATCAGCCTGTTCGCCCTGCTGGCTGCCTGTTCGCCCAGCCAGACAGAGCGCCTGCCGACTGAAGCACCCATTTATGGGCGCAGCACAGCCACGCTGCCTCCTGAAATTATCAATACGCCATTGGTTGGGCAACTGGGCGCCGTGAACGATGCCAGCGCCACACCCATGCTTGCCGCGCAGCTTTCGCCGTCACCCGCCACGCTGATCGCCCAAGGCGGCACGCCGAGCAGTGCAGCCACCTTCGGCGCAGTCATAGATGCTTCACCGCCGCCGCCAACCGCAACGCCAAGCCCACTCCCACCAACGCCCGTGCAAGGTTCGCCAACGGCAACCTCACCCTTTGGCGCGGTGGTAGACCCTAACTACACGCCGCCGCCAACCTATACACCGATGCCCAGCCCAACCTTTCCAAGCGGCACGCTGCCGCCGCCTGCTACGCTTGTCCCTGTTGGGACGGGCGAGGCGCTGCGGGCTGACCTGATGGGCGTGCAGATTCATGGCTTCCTGACCGATGACGAGTTTTCCGCCATGTTGGATCGGGCGGCTGAGCTAGGCGTCGGGTGGGTGAAATTCCAGCTGGCGTGGGAACTTTACGAGCCTGCCCAAGGGCAGTTCAACGACTTTTACCGCGCCAAAGTGCTGAACGTGCAGCGCGCCAGCATCCGCGGCTTCAAGACGTTGATCAGCGTTGCCAAAGCGCCGAATTGGGCGCGCCCGCCAGAGGTGCGCGATGTCGAGTCAGGTCCGCCGAGCAATCCGCAGCACCTTGCCGATTTTATCGCCGCCTTTGTGCGCGATACCAAACCTGAATTCATTGACGCTATCGAGATTTGGAACGAGCCAAACCTGATCCGCGAGTGGCGCGGCAGCACCATCAGCGGCGCTGACTACATGCGCTACTTCCGCCCTGCTTATGAGGCGATCCTGCGCGAACAGCGCGCCCAACCGTCCACCCTTAAGCCGAATCACCGCATTATGGTGATCACTGCCGGTCCCGCGCCGACCATTACGCTGGCGGATGGCAGCACCATGGGCGACCGTGAATGGCTGCAAGAACTCTACAACAACGGCTTGGCAACGCTCAGCGCTGATGGCGATATTGGCGTTGGCGCGCATAGCTTTGGTTGGGCAAATCCGCCAGAGGCGCGCTGCTGCCAAGCGACGAGCGGCGTCAGCGGCTGGTATGAACATCCCTCATTCTATTTCCGCGAAACGCTGGACGCCTACCGCCAAATCATGGTGCGGAACGGACACGGCGCGGCGCGCTTGTGGGTGACCGAGTTTGGCTGGGCAACTTACGACGGCTTGCGGCGCAGCGATGGCACACCCGCCAGCGCCGACGCTAGCGTTGGCTGGCAAGCGCTCATCAATCAGGAACAGCAGGCAGCCTACATTGTGCGCGCTTTCCGCCTGGCACAGAGCGCACCTTATAATGAATTCGTGGCGCCGATGATGCTCTGGAATCTCAATTTCACCCTAATTCCGGGCATGGTGGATAACAGCCGCGAAGAAGCAGGCTTTGCCCTGCTGGATTCACAAGGCAATCCGCGCCCTGCCTTCATCGCGCTGCGCGCCGTGCCAAAAGTGCGCTGAGCAGCCCTCGGCACAACATGGTATACTTGCGCTTGTGAACACGAACCGCGATGCCTTGCATGGAACTGATCTGCCTGAGCCACTGCTGCCGATCTATCAGCATCCGCGTGATCTGCGCCTGCTGGTGTGGCAAGGCTCTGCGCCGCAAACGCTGAGCGTGCTGCGCGAAACAACGCAGCACTACGGCGCGTGGCGCGTCACCTTCCGCATTATTGGCGAGAGCCACTGGATCAGCGCGCAACACGCTGACTCTGCGCCGCTGCAAGAGGTGCTGGCCTGTGTGGCGCTGCCGTTGCCAGCGGCTGCCTATCAGCACGCTTTCGGCGCGTTGCGCGGTCGGCAGGTGTACCTTGCACAAGGCGCCTATCAGATTGCGGTACGTTTTGCGGTCACGCGGCAGCCATCCCGCTTTCCCAAAGGTGGGCTAGGGTTGGCATTTCCGCCCATTTTTGGGCAAACGCCCTTCACACATATCGGCTGGCAGGTTAGCGGTGCTGGCGATCATCTGATGTGGCAGACGCAGCACCTTTACCCACAGCCCGAAGGGCTGATCGTGGTTAGCAGCCTCTCGCGGCTGCATTTGGCAAAGCAGCCCATTTGGGCAACCACCTAAGAGAGAGTTATGTTATGCCTGTTGAAACAACGCCCGCTGGCTTATCGGTAGATGCGATTGTCTCAGCGCTGCTGTGGGCAATCTTCGCAACGGTGATCGCACAAGTGGTCAGCCTGATTGCCTTGTGGATATTGGGTGTGCCGCCGCGCCGCATCCGCCACGAGATTGAGGAGGTGCAAAATCCTGCTGTTGGCGCGCTCTATTTTGTGATTGCACTGATCGCCTCGCTATGGGCAGCCAAGCTCGCCAGCGATGGCTTGCCGCAAATTGCGCCACCGCTTGAAACCTTCATCTGGATTGCAGGCGGCATTGTGGTTGCCTCTGCCTTCACGGCGCTTGCCTTTGTGGTGGCGCATCGGCTGCTCATCCCTGAGGAAAGCGAAAGCGCCTACGGTTGGATCAAGCGTGAGTGCATCGCAGAGCAGAATATCTCGCTGGCGCTCTTCTTGGGCGGCTTGGCATGCGCGCCGTTCCTAACCGTGCTGTTCCAAATCTTTTGATTAGCGCCACATTGGGCGGATGCAGCGTTTTTGCATCCGCCGAAATGGCATCAGCCGCCGCTATGCCATTGCCGCGGCGATCTCATCGGTGATGTTCAGGTTGCTGGCAACGCTCTGCACGTCGTCCAGTTCTTCCAGCTTCTCCAGCAGATTGGCCACCTGCACAGCGTCTTCAACGGGCAGTTCCATCTCGTTTTTGGCAACCCAGCTCAGGCTGGAATCGGTGATGTTGTAGCCGGCTTCACTGAGCTTGTTCTCCACAGCCGCCAGTGCCTCACGCGGGGTGTAGACAATATGCGTTTCCTCGCCGGCAACGACATCATCCGCGCCGGCGTCGGCAGCGGTCAGCAGCAGTTCGTCGGCGTCCACGCCTTCCGCGTTGATCTCGATGTAGCCTTTGCGGTCAAACTGCCATGCCACTGCGTTCGCTTCGGCAAGGTTGCCGTTGGCACGGTTAAAGAGTGTGCGAATGCCAGAGAGCGCACGGTTGCGGTTATCGGTCAGCACATCAATCAGGATGGCAACACCGTGCGGACCGTAGCCCTCATAGGTGATTTCTTCCATCACGACGCCGTCGTCGCCACCGCCGGCGCCGCGGGCAATGGCACGGTCAATGTTATCCTTCGGCATGTTGGCAGCCTTGGCCTTGGCAATGGCAAGCCGCAAGCGCGTGTTTGCCTCAGGGTTGCCGCCGCCTTCGCGTGCAGCGATGGTGAGTTCGCGCCCCAGACGGGTAAAAATCTTGCCGCGCTTGGCGTCTAAGGCGCCTTTCTTACGCTTAATGGTAGACCACTTACTATGCCCAGACATGCGGTTTATCCCTCTTATTGTCAACAGATTAGCTCGATTGCTGGCTATTGTAGCAGTTATCTAAGCCCTGTGGTAGTGGCACAGCCTTTCGCGCCGCAGCACCGCGCCCAAATTAACGGTATAATCTCTAGGTAAGGTTTGTGGAAGGTGGCATGTGTTGTGGTGGATGAATCAAGACCAAAGCAGCTAGGTGCTTACCGTGTGCTGAGTTTGATCGGGAAAGGCGGCATGGCGCGTGTTTACCGCTGCCAGCACGTCGAGACGGGCGAGATCGCGGCGGTGAAGGTGCTGTATCTGGCTGAACAAGCCGACCCGAACACGCTCACCCTCTTTGAGCGCGAAATCCGCGCCATGCAGCAGCTCCGCCACCCGTATATTGTCTCGCTGCGCGATTATCACCTTTCGGCGCAGCTTGCCTATATTGTGATGCCCTTTTTTGAAAGCAGCGTAGCAGATCGTCTGATGGTGCGCCTCTACTCACCGCGTGAGGCTGCCCAAACACTGACGCACCTTGCCCATGCCCTTGATTACGCGCACAGCCTAGGCTACATCCACTGTGATTTGAAGCCTTCTAACCTGATGCTGGACGCCAAAGAGCAACTCTACCTTGCCGATTTTGGCTTGGCAAAGTCCATTGGCAGGCGCAACCCGGAGCAGTTCGCCTTTGGCACGCCGCCCTACATGGCACCCGAACTTGCCGATGGCGCAGCGGCGGATATTCGCACGGATGTCTACGCGCTGGGCGTGCTGCTGTGTGAGCTACTCAGTGGTCACCGCCCGTTTGAAGCAGAGCGCACTACTGATTATTTCTATCTGCACCGCCGCGCCTTGCCACCGGCGCCAAGCCAACTGAACGCCGTGCCAGCCGTCCTTGATAAGGCAATCCTGAGCGCGCTGAGCAAAGCGCCCGCCGAACGCCCGCAATCCGCTGGCGAGCTGGCGCAGCACTTCCGCAATGCCGTGGCAACACTGCCCGATAAAGATCAGCGCTGGAATGCGCCGCACATCGAACGTCCGCACATCGTGCTGAAGCCTGTCAAAGGTGGCAGCGGCATTCTGCGCGAGCTGAACGAACAACCGACCCTGATGCGCCGCCCTGATCAGCTTTCCCTAAGCACAACAGAGCATCGCGCCGCGCCGCCAAGCCCTGCCCGCCGAACGCGCCGCACGCAAAACGCCGTGATTGCCGTGCTGCTGACCGGCCTTGCCGCCATTCTTTTGCTGATCACCTTCCTGATCACACGCTAACGGATGTTGCGCGGCTCGCCAACGTAATATTCCACCGCGCAGCCCTCACGCCCAACTTTGCGGGCTGCTTCGGTGTATGCCTGTGCAAATTCGCCACCCGTTTGGTAGCGGCGCGCAGGCTCTTTGTCTAAGGCGCGCAGCAGCAATGCCTCGAAGGGTTTGGGAAAGTCGGCATGGAGTGTGCTTGGCGGCGGCGGCGGCGTATCGAGGTGGCGGAAGGCGAGTTGTTCCGGGCGCTTGGCGTAGAAGGGCAGCCTGCCAAGCAGCATTTCATACAGCACCACTGCCAACGAGTAGACATCTGAGGCAGGCGTCAGCGGATAATCCATCACCTGCTCTGGCGACATATATTGCGGCGTGCCAACGCTGATGCCCGTCTGCGTCAGCGCTGACCACGTTAAGACCTTGCTCAAGCCGAAGTCTGCCAGGAAGATTTTGTTTTGCGGCTTGCCCTCGACCATCTGCACCTCGATCAGCAGGTTGCCCGGCTTAATATCGCGGTGGATGATGTCGCGGCTGTGGGCATAGTCCAGCGCGCTGGCAATTGGCTTGATGATCTGCCAGGCGGCAATGGGCGAAAAGCGGCGGCTCAGCAGCAGCTCGTAGAGCGATTTACCGTTGACATAGCGCATCACGAAATAGAGGAAGCCGCTATCTTCACCGAAGTGGTAGACGGGAATAATATGCGGATGCGAGAGTTGGCTGAGGACTTGCCCTTCCCGCACAAAACGCGCCCGAAACTCGGCATCTTGGGCGTACTGCGGCAGCAGCACTTTGATGGCAAGCGGTTCGCGGTGGGCTGGGTGCGTCGCCAAATAGACCGATCCCATGCCGCCATCGCCCACCAGAGCGCCGACAGTGAATTCGCCGAGCTGCGTGCCAACCAGATTGCCGTCCATACACCAATCCTCTTGTAGTATGCCTCTAGCGAAAAGCATAGCATAAAAGCGCGCCGAAGTGCGTTAAAGAGTTTTTGCAGGGCAGGAACACTTTTTTAATGCGCGCTTGCCCCGCCAGTTCTCTAATAGGATTGTGATTATCGCGCCCGTGTTGATCCTGTACAATGGCAGTATCTTCCAAGCATTAATCAGCAAGGGCTGTTTTCCTATGAAGCAATGGCTACGCACACTTTCGCTCGCCCTCAGTGGTGTGATCCTGTTCGGTGTGGTGGTGCAGGCGGCTGCACAAGGCGGCGTTAATCCCGCTGAGGCATGCGGACGCACGCTTGCCAACCTAACGCGCCTAGTGCAAAGCAACTATGTGCGCGTTGAATATCCCTTCAAGCCTGCCAGCAAGCCAACCGATACCAACTACTGCCAAGCGCTGGAGCAAGAGCTGAACCTCTACCTTGAGCGTGTGGTGTTTGCTCAAGATATTGATGTGGCGAATGGCATCGCTGGCCGCTCTAAGGATGCTTTCGCCTTCCTAGACCTTGCCGCGCAGCGCTTTGTGGGCGTGCTGCCAAGCGGCACTGCCTTCACAGCCGTAGCGCGTAACACCTTGCCCGGCTCACAAATGATGTTCGTGCGTGGGCAAGGCTTCAGCCTATTTGTGGACTATGCCTTCACCACGCTCACCCGTGAAGACTTTGAGAGCCTGATCGGCTTTCAGGAGTATGATGGCAGCATTGATGTAAGCTGCACGGCACAATGGTGCAAGCCGCCTTCTGCGCCGCCTAACCGCTAGCTAGATTGCCCTAATCATCACGGTTAGGGCGATCATCATCCATCAATTCCGCCTCGACGGCATCGCCGTGCGCGGCATCCTCACGCGGTGCAACCACGCTAAATTCGGGCGAGGGCAGCGCGGCGCCGGCAAAGCCTTGCGCAAGGGCGGGATGGTTAATCATGTTGATTTTGCCCTCGATGAAGGCGCCTTCTTCCGTCACGAGGAAGTTGGCTGTAATATCACCCCAAACGCGCCCGGTGCGCGCCAGATGCACTTTATGCCCGCTGACATCGCCGCGCACAGCGCCCGCGATGCGAATCTCGCTCTTTGCTTGCAGATTGGCATGGACACGCGCCGTCTCGCCAATGAGCAGGTTGCCATCCACTTGCACATCGCCGTCAAACTGCCCATCAATGCGGACGTTGGCACGGCTTTTGATCTCGCCATTGAAGGTGGTGTTGGCGCCTAGCACCGTCTCAAAGCCGACAGCCTGACGCGAAGGCGGTGCGACGGCTGTTGGCGGCGTGTTAGGTGCAGGCGGTGCATTCGGTGGTGTCCCGGTGCTGCTTGGTTGCGGCGTAGATGGTTTGCGTCCTCCGAACATTACATAACCCTCCCACACAACGCGATTCGTCTCAGTTGTTCTAGCCATACAGCGTGCGTCGCTCTCATCACAATCCGTCCAACGAGTTTTCACGGAAAGCGGCACGTGCCGCCTACCTAACAGAGTATAGCGCGCCCTGTCCGAATATCCAACGCAGTGGGCTATTCATAGGCGGCAGCGGCAAACTCGCGGTTGCTGGCTGCCTCTGCCAGCGGCAGCTTTGCCGTTTGCCAGCGGCGCACACGCTCATTGGCACGTTTAAGCAAGCGCTTAGGTTCGGGATTGTCAGGTGCGTAGGTGGCAGCTTCTTCCAACAACTGCACCGCCTGATTCAACGTTCGCACCTCTTCCAGAAGCAAACTGCCCAGCGCCAACGTCAGGCGCGCCAGCAGCGCTTGATCCTCATCAACATAGGCAAGGTGGAGCGCCTTACGATAGCAGAGCGCGGCGGCGGCATAGTCTTTCAACAGATAATGCGTTTCGGCAAGCTGAATGAGCGCAGTTGCCTCTGCGCTGCGATCTTGCCCTTCGTGCGCCAAGAACAAGGCGCGGTTGTAGTATTCGGCGGCGCGCTGCGGCTGCTGCTGTGCGCTGTAGGCACGCCCGATCTGGGCAAGGGCGCCGCGCTCGGCTGCCAACTGATCGTAGCGGTGGAAAATAGCCGCCGCTTGCTCAAACATCATCACCGATTCGCCTGCTTTGCCGTTCGCCAAATAGAGCGCTCCGAGTTTTTCAAGCGCCTGCCCCGCACCAATCCAATCTTCATCGGCACGCAATTGCTCGGTCGCACGGCTAAGGCGCTCCAGCTTGCCTTCAAAGGTTGGCTGCGCGTCCGCCTCTGCCAACAAGGCGCGCCCGCGCACCGACTCCGACGTGGTGGGTGCGGAAAGCTGCGCCGGCGAGAGCGGCAGCGTATCGCTTTCATCTAAATCGTCCTCATCAATGATGAGCGGTGTGGCTTTGGCGGCGGTTGGCAAAGATGGCTCCGTCGGCGGCACTTCGGGCAGGCTGGTTGGCTGTGGCGCGGTGGCGGCATTGGGCTGTGTGGTGGCTTTGGCTGCCTGCACGGATGCCCACAGCGGCTGAATAATGGGCGTTGCGCCTGTCTCCTCAATGGCTGGCGCTTCAAGGCGCGGCTGTGTGGTGAAGCCATCGCGCTGCGTTTCGGAAACCACAGCCGCTTGCGCCTGTGTTTCGCCCTCAGGGGCGTGTGTGCCGTCCAAGCGCCCCGAAAGCTGGCGCAGCATATCCAGCTCTGGGCGGAAGCCTGTCTGCGCCAAGGGTGCAAGGGCTTGCTGCAAGGTTGCCAGCGACTCGGCATCCGCCTGAGCGGTGGCATAAGCAGCCGCACCAAGCAGGTTATCAATCTCAACGGCAAGGTGCGTCCGCTCTGCTGAGGCAGTCGCATAGTTCACGGCGGCGATCAGCGCACGCCCTTCAAGCGCCTCTAGGCGTTTGTTGTTCCGCAGATAGGTTAGGGCATAGCGCTGCACCACCTCATGCACGCTAAACACAGGCTGACCGTAGGCAAGTGCCTCGCGCACCAGCCCACGCACAACCAAAGTCCGCATCAGGCTGATGACCTGCGGCGGCGGCACGCGGCTGGCAGCGCTGAGCAACGGCACCGTGGCGCTGCCCGTGAAGGTGGTTGCCAGCACCAAGAGCAAGCCTTGCAGCGGCGCGCTGAGGTGCTTAAAGGTGAGCATCAAGACCGCCTGTTGCGATTCGCGGCTGGTCGTGTGCGATAACGCCTTGAGCAGATCGGCGGGCGTTAGGTTATCGGCAGCCGCCAGCCGCCCGGCTAATTCAAGCGTTAGCGGTGCGCCATCCAACAGGCGGCAAAGCGCTTCAACATCAGCTTTGTGTGTGTTGGGATCGCGGATGCCTGCATACAGCCGAAAGACGGTTTGCGAATCGTCGGGCGAGAGCGGCGCTAGGCTGAAGGTCTGCCAGGTGCCGCTGCCACGCGCCGCGTTGGTGAGCAGCGTTGGGATGTTCGGCGCACAGCGCGCCAGCACCTCAGCAACAGCCGCCAAATCCAGCCTACCATCTAAGACGATGAGCGGCGGCTTGGCAGCCAGCAGGCGGCGCAGGCGGTCGGCGGTGGCGGCGCGCCCATCAGTGCGGATTGCATAGGTATCCACGCCATAGGCACGCCCTAAGCGTGCGATCAGGTAGGGCGCATCGTCTTCAACAACATCCAGCCACAGCACGCCGCCGGGTTGCGTTTGGCTATAAGCGGTTGCCAACACCGCGGCGAGCGCAGTTTTGCCGATCCCGGCAGCCCCTGCTAAGAGCGCACTGCCGCCTTGTTTCAAATGGGTATTCAGCGCCGCAAGTTCGCGGTTACGCCCAATGATCTGGGCAGGAGCGTGCATCGGTAGCAGGCGTGCATCGCGCAGTGGTTCGCGGTGCGGTGGGAAAGTTTTTTCTTGCTCCAAATCGCCTCGTCCTTACAAAAAAAGTGGCAAAACTCCAGCAAGTGTTTGGCAAGGCAGTATACGCCATTTGTGAAGGTTGCGCCACACGCTCAGGCAAAAATTCTTCACAGCTTTTTCATATCTCTGGTGTATGCTTACCATAGGCGCATAAATGCTTAGTGATTGTTGAGCATTCTCAACGTCTACTAAGCATGTTGTGCTATAACCTATATAAGACTAGACAAACACGCGCTGCAAAACCGATTCGGAGTCACGCATAGCCATGAAACGTTGGTTACGAACCCTGCTCATCCTACTGCCCATCACCTGCCTTGCCCTGTGCGGCTTGACAGTTTTCGTCTTTCTGCCGCAATTGCGCGAAGCACGCGCTGCCAATTCACAGGGAACAGCGACGGCAACCGTCGAACGCCGCGATCTAGATGACGTGCTGATCGCCTCTGGCACGCTGCGCCCAGAGCGCTCTGTGAACCTTGTTTTTGAAGTCAGCGGCAGCGTGCGTGCAGTAAACGTGCGCCCTGGTGATGCGGTCAAAGCAGGCGATGTGCTTGCCACGCTGGATACGACGCAGCTTGAACACCAGCTTGAGCAAGCGCGCCAATCGCTCATCATCCAAGAGGCGAACTACGCCAACGCCATCAAGCCGCCTAGCGAACGCGAGGTGACGCAGGCACGCGCTGCGCTTGCCCAAGCAGAGGCAACTTTGGCAAATGCCCAAGCCACCTTTGATAACCAACAAAACGTGATCACGCAAAGCTGCGCCAACGTTGCCGCCACCGAGGATAACTTCAAGCTGGCGCAAGATGCCTACGACCGCTATGTGGCGGAAGGCTACCAATTTGATGTGGACTTCCGCCCGGATATGGACTCGCAAGCCGGCAAGGCGCTTAAACAAGCCCGCGATCAGCGCGATTCGGCAGCGGCAAGCTGTAGCGCGGCACGCCGCACCCAAAGCAGCGATGCCGCCCTAAAGGCTGCCGAAGCACAAGTGGCACAGGCACAGGCTGCCCTCAATGCCTTGCTGGAAGGCGCCACCAAAGAGCAGCGCGAGATTGCCGCCGCGCAGCTTGCTCAGGCAAAGCTGAACCTGACACAAGCTGAGCGCAACCTCAGCAAGGCAACGCTCAGCGCACCTGTGAACGGTATTTTGAGCGCGGTCAATATCAGCGAAGGGCAGGTGGTTGGCAGCGGCGCTCAGCCTGCCTTTGTGCTGGCGGATACAAGCGCGCTCTATGTCGAAATCGGCGTGGACGAAGTGGACATTTCGCGTGTGCAGGTTGGGCAGCAAGTGCGCTTCACCTTGCTTGGCGTGCTTTCCGAAAACGCGCTGAAGGGCGTGGTAGAGCGCAAGAACGTGGCAGGTGAAGCGGTGCAGGGCGTCGTGACCTATGGCGTTCGCATCAAAGTGACAGACCGCGTGCCGCAACTGCTCGGCATGACCGCCGATGTCGAGATCATCATCGCCACGCGCAACGGCGTGCTGACCGTGCCAACACGCGCCATCCGCCGCGCTGCTGATGGGCGCCAATTTGTGCTGGTGCAGCGCACTGAAGGCGATCCTGCCCAAATTGAGGTGCAGAGCGGACTCTCGGTTGGTGAGCTGACCGAAGTCAGCGGCGAAGGCTTGCGCGAAGGGCAGACGGTGCTCATTGGCAGCACAACAACGCGCACGGCGGGTGGTGGCTTGTTTGGCGGCGGACGTTAACCGAAACGGTGAAGAGAGGCTGAGTGTATGGACGTATCGGCGAACGCGCCCGCGAAGGCTGCTGAAAAAACACCAACCAACGGCGCGCACGCCGATAGCCCACCGCGCAGCGTGCAGGAGAGACACCCACCACGCCCGAAACGCCGCCGTTGGCTGAGCATCGGGCTGACGCTGATCGCCGCCTTCAGCCTGTTTGCTTGTGGTGCGCTGATCGGCTACACGCAAGGTCCGCCGCTGGCAACCCTGATTGCCTCAGGGCAGAGTTTTGTACAGCTTGGGACGGAATTTCAGGCGTGCTTCACGGCTGCCAGCAACGATAGCGGCGTGCGTAGCTTCTTCTCGCTCTTTGCCAGAGGCGACCGTCCAACACGCACGCCCGGCCCTTCGCCCACGCTTGACCCAAGCCTGCTGCGCGTTGTGAAGGGCGAGTTGGTCGCGCTCAACCAGCGCGAGGTGACGGTGCAGACCGTAAGCGGCAGCCGCGAGCGCTTCCCGCTGATTCCCTTGGCACAGGTCGTCTCGCCAAGCGGCAGCAAGCTCAGCGCGCAGGGCATTTTGGTGGGCGATTCAATCAACATCCTGGCCATCCGCCTCAGTTCGCTGGGTGGCTTTGGCGCCTTGATTGGCGCCGCCGGCGGACAAGGTACGCCACAGCCGCTTTCCGATAACGACTATGCCGCCTTCTGTGTGATCGTAGATGTGAACCCAAAGTGAGATCAAATAGCCTATGGGCGAGTTTACCAACACCTATCCAACCACCAGCCGCGAACCGGAGCGCAGCGACGCGCCAATTATTGAGGCGGTTGACCTGACCAAAGTCTACAAGATGGGCGATACGGAAGTCCATGCCTTGCGCGGCGTCAGCCTCCGCATTTGGAAAGGCGAGATGGTCTCGATCATCGGGCAGTCAGGCTCCGGCAAAAGCACACTGCTCGCCATTTTGGGCGCGCTGGACGTGCCGACCTCTGGCAGCTACAAGCTGGATGGGCGCGAAGTGGCAGCCATGAACGACGATCAGCTTGCCGAGATACGCAACCAGGGCATTGGCTTCGTCTTTCAGAAGTTCAACTTGTTGGCGCGCAGCACGGCGCTGGCAAATGTGGCGCTGCCGCTTGCCTACGGCGGCTTATCGGGCAGGCAGGCAAATCAGCGTGCTGCCGAGATGCTAACGTTGGTTGGGCTTGGCGATCGCCTCGATCATCGCCCGAATCAGCTTAGCGGCGGGCAGCAGCAGCGTGTTGCGATTGCACGCGCCTTGGTCAATCAGCCGTCCATCATCCTTGCCGATGAGCCAACCGGCAACCTCGATTCTGCCACGGGGAAAGAGATCATGAACCTGTTCCGCACGCTGCACCGCGAACGCGGCATTACCTTGATCATCGTCACCCATGATCCTGCCATTGCCGCCCAGTCCGAGCGCATTGTGCGCCTGAAAGATGGCTTGGTCGAATACGCTGAGGAGGCACAGCCAGCATGAACTTCTTCCGCAATTTCGGCATCGCCCTAGATGCACTGCTGGCGAACAAGCTGCGCTCCGGGCTGACCATGCTCGGCATCATCATCGGCGTAGGGTCGGTGGTGGCGCTGCTCTCAATCGGCAACGGCGTGCAAGAGAGCATCAATGGGCAGATCACAAGCATCGGCACAAATTTGGTGACCGTGCTGCAAGGGCAAGTGCGCCTGACGGCAGGTCCGCCGAATAATCAGGGCATTCGCACGCCAACCCAGACCAAGCCGCTGACCGATGCTGACTCCAACGCCATCCGCGACCGCGTCCCCGACCTGCTAGGTGTTGCGCCGGAACTGACCGCCAACGGCACAACGGTTGCCTTTCAGCGCGAGAAAATCCTGATCACGGCACGCGGTGTCACATTGGACTATGCAGCGGTGCGGAATGTGGAGATTGCACAAGGGCGTTGGTTTGATCCTGCCGATGATGAGCGTGCCGCACGGGTTGCCATACTGGGTCCTGATGCGGCGGATGCGCTCTTTGGCGGCTTGAATCCGATTGGGCAGACCATCCGTATTGGCAGCGCGCCCTTCACCGTGATCGGCGTGACGGTTGGCGTGGGCGCAGGCTTTGCCGGCAATCCTGATACCTCTGTGTTCATTCCGCTGCAAACTGCCTATCGCACGCTCTCCAATGCGCGCACGTCAACCGGTGCGCGGCGCGTCAGCGTCATTTATATCTCGGCGCTCAGCACTGAGGACATTCCGCGTGTGGAGCGCGCTGTGGCTGAGGTCATGCGCCAGCAGCACGGCATCCGCGAAGGCGCCGAGGACGATTTTACAGTGCTGACGCAGCAGCAATTCCTCAGCATCGCCGGCAGCATCACAGGCATCCTGACGCTCTTTCTGGGCGCCATTGCCGGCATCAGTTTGCTGGTCGGCGGCATCGGCATCATGAACATCATGCTGGTCTCTGTGACGGAGCGCACCAAAGAGATCGGCTTGCGAAAGGCAGTCGGCGCCAAGCGGCGAACGATCCTGATGCAGTTCTTGGTCGAGACGGTCACGCTCAGCCTGATCGGCGGCACCTTAGGTATTTTGCTGGGTGTTGGCGTGGCGCTGCTGGTCGGTGCGACGGGCATCATCAACACAACCGTGACGCTCGATTCAATCCTGCTGGCGGTCACATTCTCACTGGCAGTTGGTCTGTTCTTTGGCATTTATCCCGCCAACCGTGCCGCTGGCTTGCAGCCAATTGAGGCAGTTCGCTACGAATAGACGCACGCCGCACATACAAAGGAGTCTTGAGACGATGAAACAGCTATCCGCCCGACTGATCATGGTCGGGCTAATCCTCACCATGCTGATCGGCGCTATCTTTGCCGCACCTGCACACGCACAAAACCGCGAAACGTTGGTGCTGGCGCTCTTGAGCAGCGCAGCGGAGAATGATGCCGTGAGCAGCCGCCATTTTGTGCAGGGCGCGCAGCTTGCCATCCAGATTGTGAACAGCGGAGGCGGCGTGCGCGGGCCTGCCCGCACAGCGGATAACGCCACGCCAACGCCCAATGCGCGCCGCACCACAACCTACACTTTCAGCTTGCAGACGCGCAGTGCCGCCACCCAAACCGAAATGCGGACAGCCCTGCAAGCCTCTGTTGAGGCAAAGCCCGTCGCGCTGATTGGACCGCAAGTGCCAAACTTGCTGGATAACAACCTTGACCTTGCCAACACCAACCGCATTTTACACCTGATCGGGCTGCCCAACGATCCCGCCGGCGCCAGCAACGCCTATGTGCTGCGAATGCGCTCGACCAGCGAGAACTTGGCGCGTGATCTCGGTCACTACCTGACCACACAACGCTTTTTCCGCAGCATTGGCACGGCAACCGATAACTCTGGACGCGGGCGCGCTGATCTAGCCGCTTTTGAGCGCGCCGCACGTGGCAGCGGCACAACGACGACCAACGTCCGCCTTGCGCCTGCCGTCACCTATGACCAGAACGCGACCGACCTCAGCACACAGGCAAAGACGCTCTACGACGAAAATCCAGAGGCAATCGCCATTTTTGGGACGCCGCAGACCGCTGCTGCGCTCGTGCGTGAGCTGCGTAATCGCGGCTACAGCGGTGTGATCAGCTATGGATCGGCGGAGGGCAACCTGACGGAGTTCATAGCACGCGGCGGCAGCAGTGTTGCCAATGTCATCGTGCCGCTGATCTGGACGGCGGACGCGCAAGATGGCGGCAGCCGCCGCTTCACAGAGGCATATCTGGCGCGCTTTGGCGAATTGCCAACGGCGGAATCTGTCATCGGCTTTGATAGTGTGGCGGCAGTGGCGGCGGCTGTCGAGATCAGCGGACCCGGCACCCAGAGCATCCGTGACACGCTGGCAAGCAGCAGCGCCATTGGTGGCTTGCAAGGCGTTTATAACCCGTCCTTTTTCAGCGGCACAGGCACAACCAACTTACGCGCTATGGATGGCGCCATCCTGTTCCGCCTGACCGCTGAGGGCAAAAGCATTGAGGAATCGCGCTACAGCGGCGGCTTTTGTGTGCGGCGCTGTGCCGATACGCGCTTTCAGAACCTGACCGCGCCCAACGCACCGACCAGCACCGCCACGCGCACCGTGCCGCTTGCCTTCCTTGCGCCGCAAACAGGCTTGGATGGCGAGATCGGGCGGCGTGCGCTGCGCGGCGCACAGCTTGCCGTCAACGAGATCAATTCGCAAGGCGGCATCGCAGCGCCGAACGGCATCCGTGTGACGCTTGATCTGCGTGATTTCAACACCACCACCGCCGAACAGTTCGGCGTGACGGCGCGTAACGTGCTAACGGCTGCACCGGCGGCTATTCTCGGTCCGACGCTGACCGGCATTGCCCTGCCCAACCTGACCCTAGCGCCCAATGCGCGTGTGCCACAGTTTGTGACGGGCACCGCCGCTGTGCTGAGCAATAACGATCCATCGCGCTTTATCTTTCAGGTGCGCCCTGCCGATGCAACCTGGGCAACGGCACTGGGCAGCTATCTGGTGGATATTCGCGGCTATACGCGCTTTGCCGTCTCGTCCGCCACCACAGTTTATGGGCAGGATAGCGTGGCAGCCTTCACCAGCATCGTGACGCGCTTCCGCGACCTGACCGACGCGCAGATCGTTGCCAGCACCAGCCATCCCGTTACCGCGACGGATTTCACGGCTGAGGCAAGGGCGCTCAGCGCGGCAAGCCCTGAGGTGGTGGTGATTTGGAGCGCGCCCAATGCCGCCGCTGCGCTGATCAAAGCGCTGCGCCAAGAAGGCTACACGGGCGAAATTGCCTACGGCGCGTTGGAGAACCCGGACTTTTTGCGCGCTATGGGCGAGGACGCAATCACGGGCTTGCTGGGCGTGACGAGCTGGTTCAGCGGCGCGCAAGATGCCGCCAGTGCTGAATTTGTGCGGAATTACCGCGCCACCTATGGCGAACTGCCGGATAGCCATGCGGTTGCCTACTACGACGCCGTCTATATGATCGCCAATGCTATCCGCGTTGGCGGACCAGCCGCCGTGCAGCCGTTCGTCAACCAGATTCCGCGCTTTGCCGGCGTGCAGGGCGAATATCGTCCTGCCCTCTACAACAACGGGCAGCTTAGCGCCACGATCTTCATTGTCAGCGCCGCCGCTGATGGCAGCCTGAGCGAATTGGCGCGCTACGAAGGCGCCATCTGCATCAACGGCTGCAATTAGCTGATCACACACAAGAACAGCCCTCAGCGATACCCACTGAGGGCTGTTGGGCAAAGCACGGCGGACTATAGATGATCGTCCTTGCCTTGCGCCTTAAGCTGTTTTACCACCTCACGCACGTCCTGAGCGCGCTCTTTATCGCAGACCAGCAGCACATCGCCCGTATCTACGATCACAAGGTTGCTCACGCCAATGGTCACCACAAGGCGATCACTGACGATGAGCGTGCTGCGCGTATCAATGCGGATATGCTCACCGCCGCGCACCGCGTTATCGTCCTCATCGCGTGAAAGTACCTCAAAGAGCGTTGACCACGTGCCAACATCGCTCCAGCCGATCTGCACCGGGATGACGGCGACGTTCTGGGCGCCTTCCATGATGGCGTAGTCCAGCGAAATCTTCTGAATCTGCTCCCACACGGCAGGCAGTTCCGCAGGCTGCGCCACAGCGCGTTCGAGCAGCGCATACATGGCAGGCTGCTGGCGCGCAAACTCTTGCTTGGCACGCGTCGCCGTCATGATAAACATACCAGCGTTCCAGCTATAGGTGCCTTTGCTCAGAAAAACGCCGGCGGTCGCTTCGTCGGGCTTTTCGGCAAAGCGCACGCTGCGGTAGAGAGTGAAGCCGTGCGCTGTGCCAAGCTGTTCGCCGCGCTCAATATAGCCAAAGCCCGTGGCGGGATAGCTTGGCTGAATGCCTAAGGTCACGATGTAGCCCTGCGCGGCATACTCCGCCGCGGCGCGCAGGGACTGCACAAATGCCTCCTCATTGGCAATGTGATGATCGGCGGAGAGGATGGCAATCACAGCCTTTGGGTCGCGCTGTGCGATGTGAAAGACGCCTAAGCCGGCGGCGGGTCCGCTATCGCGCCCGAATGGTTCGATGATGAAGTTTTCAAGCGGCACGTTGGGCGTGCTTTCGTGCAAAGCAGCTGCCATTTCTTCGCCCGTCACGACGAAAATCCGCTGGGGCGGGATCAGGTCGTGCAGGCGCTCCACCGTCACTTGGAACATGGTGCGTTCTTCGGTCAGCGGCAGCATTTGCTTAGGGCGATCTTGGCGGCTGAGGGGCCACAAGCGCGTGCCACCACCGCCTGCCATGATCAAAACATAAAAATTATCGGACATACACTACTCCAGTTTTAGCTGCCTGCCAGCGCTAGGCTGTAACACTGCGCGCCCGTCTGGCAGACGATTCCTTTCACTTCTAACACAGTCAGCACTGCGCCAACATGGCTGGCAGCCAAGCCGCTGTGCCGCACAATTTCATCAATATGCAGTGCCTGCTCTATGCCCAAGCAGCGCAGCACGGCTGCCTCTTGTGCGTCCGCAGGCGTATATTGGACGGGACTCGGTCGCATCGCAGCGGGTGCGGTTGGCAGCGGCGCAGAGAGCGCCACCTGTTGCGCCAGCACCTCTAGAATATCGCTGGCGGTGGTGGTCAGCGTTGCGCCGTTGCGGATCAGGGCGTTGGTGCCATTGCTGGCGGGCGAGAGCGCGTTGCCCGGCACTGCGAACACCTCGCGCCCTTGCTCTAACGCGCAATCCACCGTGATCAGCGCGCCGCTTTTCTCGCCCGCCTCCACGATCAGCACACCGTGCGCCATGCCGCTAATGAGGCGGTTGCGCTGCGGAAAGTTATGCCGATCTGCCTTTGTGCCGAGCGGAAATTCGCTGATGAGGCAGCCTTGCGCCACGATTTGCGCCGCAAGCGCGCCGTTATCAGAAGGGTAGAGGCGATCAACGCCGCACGGCAAAATAGCTATCGTGCGCCCGCCAACGCGCAAGGCGGACTGATGCGCCAATGTGTCTATGCCGTGTGCTAAGCCGCTGATGATTATAACACCACGCGCCGCCAAAGGCTCTACAATATGAGTCGTCATGCGTTTGCCATACTCGGTGGCATTGCGCGTGCCAACCACACCTAAAGCGTTCTGATCGGCTGCCTGCAAGCTGCCGCGCACGTAGAGCAGCGGCGGCGGATCGGCAATTTGGCGCAGCAGGGGCGGATAGTCAGGCGCGGTGATCGGCAACAATTGCACATGCAACTGGTCAAGCGCACGCAGATCAGCCTCCGCATTATAGGTTTGGCGGATGTGCAGCAGTGCCTCCACGCTTTGGCTTGGAATGCCCGCGCTGCGAAATACCTCACGCGGCGCACGCCAAGCTGCCTCAATGGCGCCGAAATGCGCCAGCAGCGCGCTGATGTGCAGCCAACGGATGCCACGCACCTGATTAAAACCGAGCCAACTTTGCAGCGTTTCCGCAGGCAAATTCACCGCCTTCATCTTGGCATAGCTTGGCTATTCAGCATAGCAAAGAGGGCATAGCACGTCAAGCATTGGCTGAAGAGCGTAGGGCAAACGCCTAAAAGGTGCTTGATCGCGGGATGCGGTGAAGATCACGGGGATGGGCTGCCAAAACTGCGGCGCGCCTATCCACACTTTGCGGCGTGAGTGGCAAGGCGGGAAAGTATGGACGGCTAGCCCTGTTTGCTCTCCCGCGCTATGCGCTGTAACTCGTAGAGTTTGGTCATTGCCTCCAACGGACTCATCTCCTCAACGCGCAGCGCCTTTAGCACTGCCACCAGCGGATGCGCTGCCTCTGGAAAGAGCGCCATCTGATCCTGTGGTGCGCGCCGCCGTGATCGGCTTGGCTCGCTCGGAATGTCCTTGAAGGAAAAATCAGCGCCGCTTGCCTCAAGGTCTTTCAGAATTTCACGCGCACGCGCCACCAACGCCTTAGGCATCCCTGCCAACTGCGCCACATGAATGCCATAGCTGCGGTCTGCGCCGCCGCGCACCAGCTTATGCAAGAACACGACGCGCTCGCCATCTTCCAGCACGCTGACGTTATAGTTCCGCACACGCGGCAGGATTTTCTCCAGTTCGGTCAGCTCGTGGTAGTGTGTGGCGAACAGCGTGCGGCAGTTCAGGCGCGGATGGTTGTGGATATATTCCAGCACGGCACGCGCAATTGCCAGCCCGTCGTAGGTGCTGGTGCCGCGCCCGATCTCATCCAGGATCAGCAGTGAACGCGGCGTGGCGCTTGCCAAGAGCATGGCAGTCTCGATCATCTCGACCATGAAGGTAGATTGTGCGGCGTGAATCTCATCTTGCGCGCCAATGCGCGTGAAGATGCGATCCACCAAGCCGATGTGCGCCTCTGCGGCTGGCACAAAGCTGCCGATCTGCGCCATCAGCGCGATGAGCGCCACCTGCCGAATGGCGGTAGATTTGCCGCTCATGTTCGGTCCTGTCAGGATGTGCAAGCGCTCGTCCGCATCAAAATAGGTGTCGTTCGGTGTGAAGCGCTCACCTTGCAGCAGGCGCTCGACCACAGGATGGCGTCCATCACGGATGATCAAGCGCTCATCTTCGCTGAGCATCGGGCGCGTATACGCCTCGCGTGCGGCAGTTTCTGCCAGCGCAGCGAAGGTATCGGCGTGGGCAACGGCACGCGCCGTCCGCAACAGGCTATCGCCAAAGGCGCTGATCTGCGCGCACACATCGCGGAACAGGCGCTCCTCAATGCCTAGCATTTGCTCATCAGCGTTCAGCAGCAGCGTCTCATACGCTTTCAGTTCAGAGGTGATGTAGCGCTTGGCGTTGGCAAGCGTCGCCTTCTCAAGGTAATCGTTCGGCACTTTGGCAATCTGCCCGATGCTCACCTCGATGTAGTAGCCCATCACCTTGTTATAGCCAACCTTGAGCGATTTGATGCCCGTCCGTTCGCGTTCGCCTTCCTCAAGGTGCTCCAGCCAAGCCCGTGCGCCGCTGACGCCCTGATGCACCTGATCGAGTTCGGCGCTATAGCCTGCCCGAATCACACCGACCTTATCGCGCAGCAGGGCGGGCGGATTATCGGCAATGGCAGCCGCGATCAGATCGCTCACCGCGCGGCACGGATCAAGCCGTTCGCGCACGCTGTGCAACGCAGGCAGATCATGGAGTGCGGCGCGCAAGGCTGGCACGCTCTCTAGGCTGTAGCGCAGCGCGATCAGGTCACGTGGCAAGGCAGCGCCGCTCAGCACGCGGTTGGTCAGCCGTTCAAGGTCGGCAATAGGCTTGAGCGCGGCAAAGACCTCAGCACGGCGCACGCCGTCGGCATGAAGGGCGGCGACGGCGTCAAGACGTGCATTGAGGCGCGCCAAGTCCAGCAGGGGCTGCCCGATCCATTGGCGCAGCAGGCGGCTGCCCATCGGCGTAACGGTGCGGTCCAGCACGCCGAGCAGCGATCCCTGCACTTTGCCGCCGCGCATAGTTTCGGTCAGTTCAAGGTTGCGGCGTGTGTTGGCGTCCAGCACCATATAGCCGACTGTGCTGTAGCTGCGAAGCGTTGTGAGCTGCGCCAAATCGCCGCCGTGCGTTTCGCGCAGGTAGGCAAGCAATGCGCCGGCGGCGCGCAGGGCAAGCGGCTTATCCGCCAAGCCGAAGCCTTCTAAGGCGCGCACCTCAAAATGGGCGCGCAGCGCGCTCTGTGCGGCGCCCAGCTCAAAGCGGTGATCGGGCAAGGGCGTTTGGTGCGCGCCGTTGGGCAAGGTCATGCCGCGCTCTGCCCACGTTTGGGGCAGCAGCACTTCCCGCGGCTTCAAGCGCGCCAGTTCTTCCAGCACGGCAAGGGCAGTCTCGTTGTTTTCCGCGCCCAGTTCGGTGGCGGCAAATTCGCCGGTGGAAATATCGGCGTATGCCAAGCCACAGCGCGCCCAGCTTTCATCGGTCTGATTTTTGAGCGGGACAAGTGCCAACAGGTAGTTGTTCTGGCGCTGATCCAGCATGGATGGCTCGATTACGGTGCCGGGCGTGATGACGCGAGTCACTTCACGGCGCACCAATTTCTTGCCGGGCGGCTCCACCTGATCAGCGATCACGACGTGGTAGCCCTTCTCGACCAAGCGCGCCACATAGCTCTCTACGGCGCGGTGCGGCACGCCTGCCATCGGCATCCGCTGCCCTTTGGTGGTTGGGCGCGCCGTCAGCACGATCTCCAGCTCACGCGCCACGATCTCGGCATCAGAATCGAACGCCTCGAAGAAATCGCCCAGCCGAAACAGCACGATTTTATCGGGATAGCGCGCCTTGATCTCAAGGTATTGTTGGCGCATGGGCGTTAGGTCATCAGCGCTCATGTGGCAGTCCTCATCCGAAGTGGGTTATGGGAGGGTTGGGTACAGGCGTTAAGTGTACCGTATGGGGACGTGGCGGGAAAGGGGCTAAAGGGTGTGTGGGGATAGCCTAGCAGTGCTGCAAGGAAAGCGGAGGATGGCGTAGGGCAGCCCTACAGATTAGCCCATACGCCTGATTTTTCTCCATGTCCATGCGGCTTGCCCTTGCCTTAGGCAGCAGAACGGTGTAAACTTCTGTGCGTTTCACTTGCCCAGCATGGCGTTGGGCAGCTTTCCGCCCTAAAGGTTAGGGCTACTCCGAGGGAAGGATCAAACGATTCAAACATGCGTCACTATGAGTTGACCTACGTCGTCGCGTCTGACGTGGACGAAGAAGAATTCCGCAGCGTCCTCACGCAAGTGCAGCAGTGGGTAGAAGAACTAGAGGGAAAAATCACCGACACCTACCAATGGGGCAGGCGCAAACTTGCCTACCAGATCGGTGAATATACCGAAGGGCATTACGTCACCCAACAGCTTGAGATGCAGCCGCACACCACCAGCCCGCTAGAGCGCAATTTGCGCCTCTATGATCGTGTTATTCGCCACTTGCTGGTGCGTGCCGACGAATAAACGAAGAATTGCCTGCCCAAAGGCGTTGCCTGCGCTGCCTGCTGCACCAACATCTGAAGATGGGAAGCGAGTTTAGCAGTGGTCAAGAAAGAAGGATGGTATGGCTCGCGGCTTGAACAAGGTTATGATTATCGGTAGCTTGGGGCGCGACCCAGAAATGCGCTACACGCCCAGCGGACGCCCTGTCACCAGCTTTAGTGTGGTCACCAGCCGCACATGGACGAACAGCGAAGGTGAGCGCCGCGAAGAACACGAATGGTTCAATGTGGTGGCGTGGGGAATGCTGGCGGAAATCTGCAAATCGCACCTTCGCAAAGATCAGCAGGTCTACATCGAGGGGCGCCTGCAAACACGCGGTTGGGAAGATGAAGAAGGCAAACGCCATTATCGCACCGAGTTGGTTGCCAACGAGATGATTGTATTGGGCGACCGACGCGGTGTGCCGATTGAATACGCGCAAGATGACTCTGAACAGGATGACGAGGACTACGCCTTTTAGCGCGTAGCCATATAAAAACAGGAAAAACAACCATGAGCGATCAGGATAACCACATCGTTGAGGAAATCGAAGAGTCGGGATCAGGTTCGCCTGAGCCTCGCGGGCGCGGCGGGATGCGCCGTCGTGTCTTTAACATGCGCCTTGAGCAGACCTCCGTCGAACTCTATAAGGATATTGACCTGCTGCGCCGTTTCCTCTCGGATCGCGGCAAGATTCGCCCACGCCGCCAGACCGGCTTGTGCGCCCGCGACCAGCGCCGCCTTGCCGTTGCGGTGAAGCGCGCTCGCCATTTGGCGCTGCTGCCCTTCGTCGGCGAAATCCCACGCGATTAACTGAGCCGCATACGGAAAGAGCTAAAGGGCATGTCCAAAAGTAAGAGCAAAACGACAGCCATTCCCACGCCGCCGAAAAGCGGGCGTGTGCGCCCTTCACGCTCCGAGCGTGAACGGGCGATTGATCGGGCGGTCTTAATTGTGTCCATTGTGTTGGGCGTCGTGATTGTTGGCATTTTGGGCGTTGCGCTGTTCATTGAGGGCGTCGTCGTCCCAACCCAGCCCGTTGCCAGCGCGGGCGGCGAAAGCGTGAGCGCCGGTGAGTTCCAGCAGCGCGTGCGCTATGAGCGCTGGCGCACCGGCTTGGAGCTGATCCCAGTCGCACAGAGCCAGTTCGCCCGTGAGTTCCTTACCAATGAGCAGTTCGGTCCCTACGCCGAAATGTACCGCGATCTGCAAATTCCCACCCAGATGGGACGCAAAGTGCTGGATCAGATGCTCGATACGCTCATCATTCAGCAGTATGCCCGTGAAAACGGCATCACGGTCAGCCCTGAGGACATAGAGAAACAGCGCTTTACCTTCTACGGCTACGACCCAACCTTCAGCACGCCAACACCAACCGCAGAGCCAACGCTGACCCTGACGCCGTTCGTCTCGCCAACACCGACCAACACGCCAACGCCAACCCTAGCGCCGACCATCACCGTGACGCCGTCTGCCACGCCGCTGCCAACGGGCATCCCAACCGCGACGCCAAACGCGACCGAACAGGCAAAAAACTTTGAAGAAAGCCAGCGCGATTTTGTGGCAGCCGCGCAGCGCGCCATCGGTGCCGATGAGGCACTGCTGACGCGCATCTTCACAGAAGCTGCGCTGCGCCAAAAGGTGATTGTGGCAGCCGTTGGCGAACCGCCTAAAGAGGAACTCCAGGTGAAGGCACGCCATATCCTCGTCAAGACGCAGGCAGAGGCAGAGGAAGTGCTGCGCGCTTTGCAAAATGGCGAGTCGTTCGCGGCGTTGGCGGCGGCGCTCAGCCAAGACCCAGGCAGCGGCGCGCAAGGCGGCGAATTGGGCTGGGCAGGGCGCGGGCTATACGTGCCGCAGTTTGAGGAAGCGGTTTTCAACGCCAAGATTGGCGAGATCATCGGACCGATTGACACTTCCAGCAACGGACCGAACTTCGGCTTTCACATCATTCAGGTGCAGGCACGTGAGATGCGCGCCCTAACGCCGCAAGAGGCAGAGCAGGTGCAGCTGCGCGCCTTCTCGCAATGGCTGACGGAGCAGCGTACCGCACGCAACGCGCAGACCTTCTCGCTGTGGATTGACGTGCTGCCCACAACGCCAACCCTCACCGAGCTAGGCTTGCCAGAGCGCATTCAATAGGCGCTTGCGCGCACCTCTCACTGGCGACGAGGCGTATTCTACAGTACGCCTCGTTTTGTATACGCACCCTCACGCCTCGTGGATGGTCACGAACAGTTTTGGACGGCGGCGCGTTTCGTTATAGAACAGCTTGCTCAGCGCATCTTCCACCTGATCGCGCTTGCGGCTGGCGTTGCCGCCGTTCTGCTCCAACACACGGCGAACGGACTGCACGCCGCTTTCCAGCAAATTGTTGCCCGTCGTGGAGGTGACAAAGCCATAGGCACGCACTTCCGGCTGGCACAGCACACGCCCGCTGCCGCGCTCAATGACGGCAGTGACCACCACCACACCATCGCGTCCTAGCGTCTCGCGCTCACGGATGACGCTCGGATGCACATCGCCCACGCTAGAGCCATCCACAAAGACATAGCCGCCCGGCACACGCTCACCAATCGTCATCCGCCCATCGCCGTGAAAGAGCAGTTTTGTGCCGTTTTCCACCACTGCGATGTTTTCGTCAGAAATGCCCACTTGCAACGCCAACTCGCGGTGTGCCTTCAAATGGCGCAGTTCGCCATGCACAGGCACAAAATTGCGCGGGCGCACCAAGTTCAGCATCAGCTTTTGTTCTTCTTGGCTGGCGTGACCAGAGACATGCACTGAATCAATTGGATCATAGATGACCTGCGCGCCGCGTTGGAAGAGACGGTTAATGGTGCGGCTGACTGTCTCCTCGTTGCCGGGGATCGGATGGGCAGAGATGATGACCGTATCGCCCGTCTCGATGTTGAGCTGATTGTGGCGGTTGGTGGCAAGGCGGTTCAGCACGGCGCTCGGTTCGCCCTGAGAGCCTGTCACCATCAGCGTGACTTGGTCAGCGGGTAAATAGCGCGCCTCATCGGCGCTGATGATCAGATCATCGGGCAGGTCAAGATAGCCGAGTTTGGTCGCCATCTTCACATTTTCGGACATGGATGTGCCAAAAATGGCGATCTTGCGCCCGTAGCGCTCGGAAACCCACGCCACCTGCTGCACCCGCGAGATGAGCGAGGCAAAGCTGGAGACGACGACGCGCCCTTTGGCAGCGCGGAACACCCGATCAAAGGCGCCGTCAATTACGCTCTCGGAAGGCGTCCAGCCGCGCCGATCGGCATTGGTGCTATCCGAAAAGAGCGCCACGACGCCACGCGCCGAAAAGCTGGCAAGTTTGGCGTAATCCGTCACCCAACGATCCACGGGTGTTGGGTCGAACTTGAAGTCGCCGGTGTGGACGAACAAGCCCATCGGCGTATTAATGCCTAGCCCGACGCAATCGGGGATGGAATGACAGACGTGAAAGGTCTCGATGCCGAAGGGCGAAAGGTCTATCTTATCGCCCGCCTCAAAGACGTTTAGCGCGACGCGATCCAGCAGGCGTGCCTGGCGCAGTTTCACCTCCAGCAAGCCCGCCGTCAGCGGTGTGGCATAGATCGGCGCGGGCAAGGCGCTGACGACATGCTGAATGGCGCCGGTATGATCTTCATGCCCATGCGTAATGATGATGCCGCGCACGCGCAAGCCGCGCTGTTCGGTCAGGTAGCGAAAATCGGGGATGATGTAGTCAATACCGAGCATGTCGTTTTCGGGGAACATCAAGCCGGCATCCACAATCAGCACGTCTTTGCCGTACTGAAAAGCCATCATGTTCTTGCCGATCTCGCCCAAGCCACCCAATGGAATCACTTGTAAGGGCGTATCACTCATAGTCTGTTGTTTGGCGCGCCGTGCGGAGTCACGGCTGGCGTTCAAGGTGGCAGCCAAAGCCCTTTGGCAACTGCCTTCAACGCCAGATCAATGCCTTGGCGCGGCGCAAAACTCCTTCCTGAAACAAGGCTGTGCAGCCCATGCTGCACGCTAAAAAGCATTCTACCATAAGCTGCGCCATCTGTGAATTTGGGAAGTGCCGCCGTGTTGCCTGCCTGCCGCGAAGCCTGCCCTACAGCGCCAACACTTGGCGCGCCAACGCCGAAACTTCCGCCGCATATTCAGAAGGGTGCTCAATCATCGGGAAATGATCCCAGTCAGGCACAATCCGCAGCACATGGCGCGGCAGCAGCGCTTGATAGTCCGCCACCTGCCCAACCTTCAGCACGCGCTCACGCGCACCCCATAACAAGCCCGCCCGCACCGCACACGGGCGCAGTCCATTGAACCAATTCGCCGTGATCAGATCGAACATCTGCCCAAAGACGGCGCAGCGCCGATATTCGGTGAAAAACTGATCCAGATAGGCGCTTGGCACAGGCTGCCGAAAGAGCAAGCGCCGCCACAATGGGCGCATAAAGCGCGCCGAGAACAGCCATTTGCCCAACGAGCGCATGAAGGGTGGCTGCATTAGCTTGGGAAAGCGGCGCGTTTCCAGCCGTGCACCGACTGGCGCATGTAAAATTATGCCCTCAACTGCCTCTGAATGGTACTGCATCAGCTCTAGGACGAATGCGCCGCCAATGCCATGCCCAAGCAGCAGGCGTGGGCGCGGCAGATCAGCGATCATCTGTCCGAGCCGCTCAGCATAATCGCGCATGGTCTGCAAGGCAGGATCAGGCGGCAGGTCGGCAAAGCCATTCAGGGTGAGCGCGACAAAGCGCACCTCAGGCGGCAGGTGCGGCGCGCAACGCGCAAAGCGAAAGGCACCGCCGCCGTTGCCGTGCAGCGCGATCAGGGTCAGCGGTGCATCGTTCATCAGGTGGTGGTCGGCTGTAAGCGGTGCTGAGCGGCAAGGGCGGGCAGCGCTTGCCAGTTCGGGTGATCGGCGGCGTGCTTAAAGGCGTGCTGCCATGTGATTATGCCGTTTTCTACCAAGAAAACGCCCGACAGCATCAGCGAATCACCAATCGGCTTCCCGACGAAATGTCCTTTCGCCACTCTCCCTGCTTTTTGCAGCAATGATCGGGTTGAAAGGGCTTGACAAAGCCTTTGGAAGTGTGTCACACCTTTTTTCAAGTTGCACCTTAAAAACTTAATCAAAAACCGCTCTACAAGGCATCTGAAATTTCTTTCCGGTCAAATGTAGGGTGAATTAGTCTCAGAAATGTTCGGTTGCCGAAAGGCTCGACCCGTAGAGGGTACTGAAATGTGCATCCAGAATATCTGTAGGGATTGCCTTCATCGTGTTTTGCTAAAGCCTTGCCCTAAGGGACGTTATGGGCAATTTTAGCGCTGTGGCGGGCGGTTTGCCCAACTAGCGGTAGCGGGCGGCGCGCCTTTCGATCTCGCTGATTGGATCAAGGTCTTTGGGGAAGCGCAGCGCGCCAATGCGAGCGCTGCCATCGGCATCGCGGCGGTGAAAATCCGTGCCGCCGCTGACCAGCAGGCTGTGCCGTGCGGCGAAGGCGCGCAGCTCACGGATGAGGCGCTGCGAATGATCAGGATAGTAGACCTCAACGCCATCCAAGCCCAGCGGCACAAGGCGCTCTAGCAGGGCGCGGTAATCGGGATGCCTGCCGGGGTGCGCCAAAATTGCCACGCCGCCCGCGCCGTGAATCGACTCAATGGCTTCCTCAAGGCTGAGCCGTGCGTGCGGCACAAAAGCAGGCGCGCCGTTGGCAAGGTAGCGCTGAAAGGCCTCGCTGATGCTGCCAACACTGCCCTGCGCGACCAAAGCACGCGCTACGTGCGGTCTGCCCACCGAGCCGCCATGTGCAAAAGCAAAGACGCGCTCCGCCTCCAGCTGAACACCGAGCTGTGCCAGCTTGTGGATGATGGCGTGAACACGCTCAATACGCCCTGCTTTCAGGCGGTCAAGCAGGCTGTTCAGCGTCGTGTGGGTCGGATCGAAGGCGTAGCCAAGCATGTGGCGCTCTGCGCCATTTTCTTCGGCGCTTAGCTCAATGCCAGCAAGGACGCGCAAGGTGCTGCCGTGCGCTGCCTTTTGGGCAGGCAACACACCCTCTGCCGTATCGTGGTCAGTCAGGGCAATCGCATGTAAGCGGTGGGTAAGGGCTGCCTGCACCACCTCAGCCGGCGTTAGCGCACCATCTGAGGCAGTGCTGTGCAGGTGCAGATCAACTCGCATTTATGAATTCGCAATGATGCGCGGCTCAACGATCAGCCGCAGCGCGGTGCGCTCCTGTTCTTCAATGGTCACTTCGGTGAAGTAGGGGATGCAGATCACATCAATGCCATCATCGGCAAGATAGCCGCGTGCAATAGCTGCCGCCTTAATGGCTTGGTTGACCGCACCCGCGCCAATCGCTTGAATCTCGGCACGGTTGTGTTCGCGCACAACACCAGCGATTGCGCCTGCTACAGCGGTTGACCGTGAACGAGCCGAAACCTTGATTATGTCTACCATGTTCTCGCCATTCCTTAGTGTAATGCGCCGCAATATTTTGCGAACTGCGCGGCGGCGGCTATGAATGCTTATTGATAGGGATACGCCATCGCAAGGTGCGCTTGCTTTTCATTGTAACGGCAATTCCCTTTGAATCCAAGCACAAATTTTACACTTTTCAGTAAGCGCTTGTTCATTCGTCAAAAATCCCAAATATTGGTTGGGCGGTGACCGCGTTTGGCGGCGATTGGCTTGCCCAAGCTATTCGCCTATGCGTTTCCCTTAGCCATAAGCGCGCTCTACACGCACTTAAACGTTTCGCTTGACAGGATTTTGGATCAGGCACATAATCACCCACTATCGTGATGCGTTTTTAGCGCGCACGATGCAAAAGGAAGTTTTTAGGAGATTCGCCGCAATGTATAAGAGACTTCTCGTTTTCGCTGTTGTTCTAGCGCTGCTCGCCATCGGCATCGGCGCTACCTCTCAACCCACCGTTGCTCAGATGAAGATCGTTTACAACTCTTACGCCAGCGATCCGATTCCGCGTGCCTACACGGAGCAGTTGGTTGCCAATTGGAACGCCGCCAACCCTGATATGCCTGTGGAATTGAACATCATCAACCATGAGGACTTCAAGCAAGCGATCCGCACCTACTTGGTGGCAGAGCCTGCACCCGATGTCTTGGATTGGTTCGCCGGCAACCGCGCCCAATTCTTCATTTCGCGTGGTCTGATCGCAGACTTCAGCGATGTGTGGGAATCCGAAGGCTGGGATGAGGTCTATCCCGCTGGCTTCAAAGCGCTGGCAACCGTGGATGACAAACAATATTTCTTGCCAAATAACTACTACTGGTGGGCGCTTTACTTCCGCCCGTCCATCCTTGCCGATGCCGGCTTGGAAGCACCCCAAACGTGGGACGATCTGTTGAACGCCTGCCGCGTGCTGAACGATAAAGGCATCATCCCGATCACCATCGGCACGAAGGCACCTTGGCCGGCAGCCGCCTGGTTCGACTACATCAACATGCGCCTGAATGGCCCGCAGTTCCACCTGGACCTGATGCTGCTCAAGGAAAGCTACACCGACCCACGCGTCAAGGCAACCTTCATGAAATGGAAGGAACTCTTTGATAACAAGTGCTACATCCCAGACAGTGCTGCGCTAGAGTGGGGCGACGCCCTGACGCCTATGGCACAGGGCAAGGCTGCCATGTACCTGATGGGCGGCTTCATTACCGACTCGTGGCAGTTGGCAGCCGCCGGCGATGAGGCACTGATGGCAGACCTCGACTTCACGCGCTTCCCAATCATTGACCCCATGATGCCCGTCGGCGAAGATGCACCGACCGATGGTGTGTTCCTTGCCGCCAAGGCGGGCAACCTAGAGATGGCGAAGAAGTTCCTTGCCTACATGGGTTCGCAGGAAGTGGCGCAGCGCGGCGTGGATGAGCTGGGACGCCTGCCTGTGCGTACCGATGTTAGCACCGAGCGCTTCACCGATGCTCAGAAGAAGGGCATTAGCTTGATCCAGAGCGCGGATATGGTGGTGCAGTTCTATGACCGCGACACCACGCCCGAAATGGCAGAGCGCGGCTTGAACGCCTTTGCGTCCTTCTTTGCTGATCCCTCAGAGGCAAACATTGACGCGCTGCTCGCCGATCTGGAAGAGACACGCGCACGCTTGGCTGCTGAGCAGGCAAACGAGTAAGCGCAGTATCCCTCGCGCCCTTTCGCCTGTGGCAAAGGGCGAGGCACACATAAGTTCAGGTGTTAGGGGCGGGCAAAAAATCCCGCCCCTACGTTTATCTGATGGGAAAATTGCTTATGGGTATCTCAACTATTCTTTTATGGGCAATGGGCGGTACCTTTGCCGCGAATGTGGTGTTTGGTGTGGTCTTTCAGTGGCTGGAAGCACATCCGCTGCACTTCCTGACCGCGACAACTGCGTTGATCATTGCCTTTTTGGGTGGGCTTTACCTGCGGAATTTAAGGCGGTTGGGCGTCGCTGCCAGCCCATTGATCGCCGCCCTGAGCCTTGCCGCCAGCACCTTGTTAGGCGTTTGGGCAAGCAGCCTGCTTGGCGGCGTGCTGTTCGGTGTGGAAGCGCGCGCTGTGCTGCTGATGCAGGGCTTCACCACCGATGTGGGCATTCTGGTCATCTTTGGCGTTCCCTTATTGGCGGGACTCTATACCAACCTTGCCAGTGTGCCATACCTCTTCCTGGGCTTGCCGCTGACGCTCTACTTCATCTGGATTATCTTGCCCACCGTTACCACCGGCTATATCTCGCTGACCAACTGGGATGGCGTCAGACCGCTCAACGAAGTGCGCTTCTTAGGCACCGCAAACTTTGATCGGCTCTTTCGGGATCGCAACTTTGGCATCGCCTTCTGGAACAATGTGCGCTGGTTGGCGTTCTTCCTGCTCATCCCGTCCAGCATGGGCTTGGGCTTAGCGATGATCTTCAACAGCAAGTTCTTGGGTGCGCGTTGGTTCAAGATTGCCTTCTATTCGCCGTTGGTGATTGCGCCTGTGGTGGTCGGCTTGGTCTTTGAGGCGATGTACCGCCCACAGGACGGCTTGATCAACTCTCTGCTGCGGATCATCTTGGGCAGCGAGGCGCGCCTGCCCGGCTGGCTGGCAGACCAAAGCCTTGTGATTTGGTGCATCATTGTGGCAGCAGCGTGGCGGCAAGTTGGCTATGTGATGATCCTCTACCTGGCTGGCTTAAAGAGCCTTGATACCTCGTTGGTAGAGGCTGCCATCGTGGATGGCGCCAACCCTTGGCAGCGCTTTAAGAGCGTGATTTTCCCGCTGCTGGGACCGGTGACTGTCGTGGTGGCGGTCATCTCGGTGATCGACTCGCTGCGCGCCTTTGACCTTGTGGCGATCATGACACGCGGCGGACCTGCCAACGCCAGTGAAGTGCTGGCGAACTTCATGTATATGCAAGCCTTCAACAACTATCAGATCGGCTATGGCGCTGCCATTGCGATGGTGCTGCTGCTGCTGATGTTGATCTTCATCGTGCCATATCTGCTGCATGTGCGGCGCACTGAGTTGGAATACTAAGGGTGGGAGTAGTGGTATGACGACAACGACACAACCTTCAAGTGCCGCGCTGTTCGTCTCGGAAGCGGCGGAAACAGCACGACGGAAACGCGGCAAGCGCTTTCAGCAGATCATCTTTTTCAGCGTGATGCTGCTCTTCACGCTCATTTGGCTCATCCCGATGTTCAGCGCGCTGTATACCTCTATCCGTGTGCAGGGCGATCTGACGCGCAACGGCTTTTGGTCGCTGCCCAGCGAGATCACCTTAAGCAACTTCGGCACGGCATGGGAACGCGGCATGGTTGGCACCTATCTGGGCAACAGCTTCATCATCACCATTCCTTCGCTGATCGGGATGCTGTTCCTCTCCTCACTGGCTGCCTATGCCCTAGCACGCTACAAGTTCAAGGGCAATATGCTGCTCTACTTTATGTTTGTGGCAGGCACCATGCTGCCCTTCCAAATCTTGCTGCTGCCCGTCTTTTACCTGACGACGCGGCTTGGGCTGTATAACCAATTTGGCGGCTTGATCTTGATCCACACTGCCTTTCAGCTTGGCTTCTGCACCTTTGTGCTGCGGAACTTCATGCGGACGGTGCCGGGTGAGATTCTGGAGGCGGCGCGCATTGATGGCGCGGGCGAGTTCCGCCTGTATTGGCGGATCATGATGCCGCTGAGCCTGCCGGCTTTGGCAGCCCTTGCCACGCTGGAGTTCACGTGGATTTTTAACGACTATCTGTGGGCAATTGTGCTGATCAGCAGCGCCAACAAGAAGCCTGTGACGGCAGGTGTTGCCGCGCTGAAAGGGCAGTTCAACACGGATTGGCCCGTTTTGGTGGCAGGTGCGCTGGTCGCCACTTTGCCAACGGTCTTTGTATTCACCTTCTTGCAGCGCTACTTCATTCAGGGCTTAACGCTCGGTTCGGGCAAGTAAGCCTGTGGGCGGGACACTTCCCGCCCACCTCCGATCCCTTTTCCCGTCGGGCGAGCGGCGTCTCACGCCTTGAGCAGCGGCGCCAAAGCGCATCCCTACACCACACTTCACCGCACGGGCAGAACGCCCATACCCTTGCAGTTCACCTCTTACGCCGCGCCCGCTGAACTTTGGTATAATAGAAATTCTGATGAGCATACATTTTTGAAGGATTACCTATGCACCCGAAAGATCGGCTGCAAGAAGACCTGAAGGCGGCGATGAAGAGCGGCGATGCACCACGCCGCGATGCGCTGCGCCTGATCACATCCGCCATTAAGCAGGAAGAAGTGGACGGGCGCAAGGCGCTTACAGAAGATGATGTGGTGGCGTTGCTGATGCGTGAGGCGAAGAAACGCCGCGATAGCATCGAGGAAGCAGGGCGGCTTGGGCGCACCGAAACTGTTGAAAAAGAACAGTTCGAGCTTGCCATCATCGAGTCCTATCTGCCGCAGCAGCTTAGCCGCGAAGAACTGGAGGCAGAAGTCCGCCGCGCCATTGAAGAATCCGGCGCCAAGACGGCGAAAGAGATGGGCAACGTCATGAAGGTGCTGATGCCGCGCATCAAAGGGCGTGCTGAAGGCAAACTCGTTAATGATGTTGTGAAGACGCTGCTGGGCAACTAGACCGACCGAGATACACGCAGCTTGAACGAACACACATCTAGCGGTGAAAGTGAGGTGGCGGGATGAGCCTGAAGCACTTCCGTTTGGCGATCACCTGGCGGCAGGTGCAGTGGGCTGTGCTTGGCGCAGCCTTTCTGAGCGCAGCCAGCGCCATTGTTGCCTTCACCACACTTACGCCGGCAGAGCCGGTGACGCTTGGCGTTGGGCAGGTGGCGCCCTACGATATTCTCGCGCCGATCAGCCTGACCTATGAAAGCGACGTGCTGACTCGCCTTGCCCGCCAGGCGGCTGCCGACGCCGTGCGCGATGTCTACGATCCGCCCAACCCAAGCGTGCTGCGCCAGCAAGTGCAGCACGCCCGCGACGTGCTAACCTACATGGAAAACGTGCGGAACGATCCCTATGGCACGCTGGCGCAGCGCGTTGCCGATTTGCGCGCCATTGAAGGCTTCACCCTGAGCGACGATCTGCCAACGACGCTGCTCAGGCTTGGTGAGCGCGAATGGCGCGATGTAGACGCGCAGGTCATCACCTTGCTAGAGCGCACCATGCGCGACCAAATCCGTGAAGACACGCTGCCGGACGTCTTGGCGCGCTTGCCTAATTTGGTCAGTTTCACAGTCAGCGAGACTCAAGCGGCGGTGATCGTCGGCGTAGTGCGGAATCTGATCAAGCCGAACGCCTTCCTGAACGAGGAACGCACCCGTGCCGCACGGCGCGCCGCCTTTGAGGCTGTGCAGCCCGTGACGCGCAACTTTTTGCAAGGGCAGATCGTGGTGCGCGGCGGCACCATCGTTTCTGAAGCAGACCTTGAAGCGCTGACCAAACTCAAGCTGATCCAGCCGCCGGATCAGCGCCTCCGCATTCTTGGCGGCGCCCTGATGGCAGTCCTGCTGATCACCATGTTGGGCGTGATCTACGCACGGCGCTACCATCCAGCCCTTGTGGAAAATGTGCCGTTGCTCATCTTCCTCAGCAGCCTGTTCCTGATTTTCCTCGCCGGCGCACGCCTATATAACCTATCCGATTTCTTCCTCTCACGGGTCTATCCGGTAGCAGCCTTCGCGCTGATCATGGTGGCACTGACCGAAGCACGGGCAGCCTTTGCGGCAAGTTCGGCGCTGGCGCTGCTGATCGGCTTGACGTTGAACGCCTCACTAGAGATCACGGTCTTGGCAGGCGCCAGCAGCGTGGCGGCGATTCTTTCGCTGCGGCGTGCCGAACGGCTGGAGAGCTATTTCATGGCAGGCGTGGTCATCGGCGGCGTGAATATTGTGGTTGGGCTGCTCTTCGGGCTGCTGGAAAACACGGCTGATCCAACGCGCCTGCTACTGATTATCCCTGCCAGCTTGCTCAACGGCATGTTGGCGGCGGGCTTGGGCTTGGTCGGCTTATATTTGGGCAGCAGCCTGCTGAACATGCCCAGCAGCATCAAGCTGTTGGCGCTTTCGCAGCCAAGCCAGCCCTTGCTGCAACGCCTGCTGCGCGAGGCACCCGGCACCTATCAGCACAGCTTGCAGGTGGCGAACCTTGCCGAACTTGCCGCCGAACGCATCGGCGCAGATGCCCAGCTGGTGCGCGTCGGCGCGCTTTACCATGATATTGGCAAGCTGCACGCGCCGCTGTTTTTTGTGGAAAATCAGGCGGAAGGTGTTAACCCACACGAGACGCTCTCCCCGCGGGATAGCGCACGCATCATCATCGCCCATGTGGTGGAAGGCGAGAAATTGGGTCGCCGCGAGCGCCTGCCCACCGTCTTTATTGACTTCATCCGAGAGCATCACGGCACAACGCGTACCCTGTATTTCTACAACAAGGCTGTCGAAGCTGCCAACGGCGACGAAAGCGCCGTGAATCCCACCTATTTCACCTATCCCGGCCCGCGCCCGCGCAGCCGCGAGTCCGCGATCCTGATGCTTGCCGATACCAGCGAGAGCGTCATCCGCAGCAAGCGCACCCGCGATAAGCAAGAAATTGCCGATGTTGTTCAAGAGATCATCCGCACACGCCTGACTGATGGCCAGCTTGACGAGAGCGGCTTAACCGTCAACGATCTGAAGATCATCCAAGAGGTGTTCGTCTCCAGCCTGCAAGGCGTTTTCCATCCGCGCATTGCCTACCCAACCTTGCCGCCACGCGATACACAAGAGCTGAAAGTGCTGCCCGCTGGCACGCTGCCACCCACCGAAGAAGGAGCCACCTCATGATCAGATATGACATCGGCATGATCATCAACACAGAATTCTATCCGCAAGTGCCGCGCAAGCAGCTTTCAAAAGCGCTTAAGCATGTGCTGCGAGCGCATAATGTGCCAGACGGCGCAGGTATACGCCTCAAAATCACCACCGATGAGGAAGTGCGTGCGCTGAATAAACAACATCGCGCTGTGGACGCGCCGACCGACATCCTCTCGTTTCCCGCCGAGCAGTTTTCAGCCGAAACGCTGGAGGGAATGCGCGCTGCGGCGGACTTGCTCGGCGCGGAGGCGCAACAAGAGCTAGCGGAGCTTGCCGAGAAGCCCTACCTTGGCGATCTGATCATCGCGCTGCCCTATGTGCAGCGCCATGCCGCCGCCTTAGGTCACCCTTTGGCAGATGAATTGGTGCTGTTGGTGGTGCATGGGGCGCTGCATTTGCTCGGCTATGACCACGACAATGCCGAAAATCAGGCGCGCATGTGGCAAAAACAAGCAGAATTGCTGGCAGCGCTTGGCATTACTAGCATTCACGTTCCCCTATTTACGTTTGGAGATTCCAATGAAGACGCCGACGCAGGCTGAGACGGACACTGCATCGCCCGATGCAAGGCGTCCGCGCTTTGTCTTTCATCCCGATACCCTAGAAACCTTGAATGCCCGCCCTGAAGATTACAGCCCGATTGTTAGCACCAGCCGCCTAAACAGCCTGCGCTACGCCTTAGCGGGCTGGCTGTATATGCTGCGTTATCAGAAGAATACGCGCATTCAGGCAGTTTTTTCGGTGGCGACGATGGCGCTTGCCCTGTGGCTGGGCTTGCCGCCGCGTGATTGGGCAGTCCTCGTGCTGATTATCACCATCAATTGGATGGCAGAGTTCATCAACGCCGCGCTGGAAGCAGTGGTCAACTTGGCAAGCCCGCAACTTCACCCAATGGCGCGTGTTTGCAAGGATGTTGGCGCGGCGGCGGTCTTGTTAGCATCCGTGGCGGCGGTCATCATTGGCGCCTTCATCCTTGCGCCGCCGCTGCTGGAGCGTCTTCTGCCCGTATTTGCCCGATAAAGCAGCACGTTTGTGCCAACTGTGTTACAATGCTGCCTGAGGCTGAGAAAGTTCCACTAAAAGCGTAAGCATGTTCCCAAGAGAAACGCGCCGCAACGATACGAACGTCGTTCGCTGGCTATTGATCGCCTTCACCCTTGTGATCGTCCTGATGGCGATCTGGCTGGTGCGTGATGTGTTGCTGCTCTCCCTGACAGCGGTCATCTTTGCGATCTTGCTGACCACGCCGATCCGTTTTTTCGTGCGGCATGGCATTAACCGCATTGTGGCAGTGCTGCTCACTGTTTTTTTGATCAGTTTGGTGATCGCGGCAACTTCGGCGTTAGCGCTGCCCGATCTCTTTGAGCAGTTCCGCATCTTGGTGGTGCAAACGCTGCCTTCGGCAGGGCAAGTCCTTCAGCGCGAACTGGCGCCGGAAAACCTGACGCTGCGCTTTCCCTTCCTGCGCGACTTTATGACGGAAATGAGCCTTGCCGATCTCACCAACCAACTTTCGCAGCAGATCGTCAGCGGCTTGGCAACGGTCAGTGGGCAGGTTTTCCCGTTCGTCACCAACTTGTTTTCGGCGCTGTTCAGCCTGCTGATCGTCATCTTTCTGAGCATCTATTTCGTGGCTGATCCTGATCCGCATTGGCGGGGCTTGCTGCGCCTTGTGCCAATTGGCTACCGTCCGCGTGCGCGGGAAATCCTGCTGAGTTTGGACTACACGCTGCGCCAATTCTTGCAAACGCAGATCATCCTCATGATCCTGACCGGCACGCTGACGACGATTGCAATGCTGGTGCTGGGCTTGCCCTTGGCAGGCGTGCTAGGCGTGATCGGCGGCTTGTTCTCGTTCGTGCCGAACTTCGGTCCGTTGGTGGCGTTGGTGCCAGTCTTGGCGGTGACGATCCTCAACAGTCCTGAGAAGGTGCTGTTGGTGCTGCTGGTCTACTTTGGCATCCAGTTTGTGGTTGGGCAGATCGTTGCGCCGCTGCTGCTTGGCAAGGAAATTCAATTGCCGCCAGCGATCATCCTGCTCTCGCAGATCATCTTTGGCATCTTCTTCGGCTTTTTAGGGCTGCTGCTCTCTGTGCCGTTGGCGGCAATCGGCGTCGTGCTGATCCGTGAGGTCTACGTGCGCGACGTGCTAGGCGATACGGAGGCGAGTCTGCGCGTGACGCAAGAGTTCGAGCGCGTCTTGGATTAGGCGGACGCACCAAGGTGCGTCCCCATGCGCTAGTCTTCAGGGTGATAGCTTTGGCGCGGCGAGCCGTCCATCTTCACCAGTTTTGGTTGGAAGATCGCCACCGTCTCCACAAGGTCAGCTTGGGCTGCCATGACTGTGTCAATGTCCTTGTAGCAGTTTGGCACCTCATCCAAGCCGGCGGAAAGCACCTCAATGCCCTTCTCCTTAAGTTTGCGGTTGATGATGTTCCAGTCAAAGCGCTTGAACGCTTCGGCGCGGCTCATGCGGCGCCCTGCACCGTGCGCTGCGCTGTTCAGCGCTGCCGCCACGCCACGCCCGCGCACCACGTAGCCCGCTGCGCTCATGCTGCCCGGAATCACGCCCAGCACGCCTTCGCCAGCAGGCGTTGCGCCTTTGCGGTGAACGATCAGTTCCTGACCATCTATGGACTCAACCCAGGCAAAATTATGATGGTTCTCCACGCCACCCAGCACGGGCAAACGGATCGCCTCTGCTAACTGCGCGTGGATGATGGCATGGTTCGCGCTGGCATAGCGCCCTGCCAACTGCATCGCTTCCCAATATTCGGCCCCGGCTGACCAGTCCAGATCGAGCCATGCCAGATGTTGGAATTCTTTCGGCAAGCCGCTGTGGCTGTTCATGGCAATCTGTGTGTAGTGGTTGGCAATCTCGTAGCCGAAACGGCGGCTGCCACTGTGGCTGAGCAGGGCAAGATACTTGCCAACCGGCACGCTGCCGCTAGGCGTCTCAAAGGGTTCAGAGACGACGAGCGCGCCAAACTCCACAAAGTGATTGCCTGATCCGCTGCTGCCGAGCTGTTTGCGCGCAATATCCTTAAAGCGGCGCGCCACCGGGTGCGTTTGCCACGTCGGATCGTCCAGCACGGCGTGTTGGCGCGGCGTTGACCAAGCGTTGCCCGCGCCAAAGCAGGTGTTTTCTTCCAGCGCTTTGCGGAAGCGCTCTTTTTTCTGCTCCAAGATGTGCGGCGGCGTGTCGAAGATCGTCAAGCGCATACGGCAGGCAATATCCACACCGACCGCATAGGGAATCACGGCGTTGTGGGTTGCCAGCACGCCGCCAATGGGCAAGCCATAGCCCTGATGCGCGTCAGGCATCAGCGCGCCGCGCACCGAGATCGGCAAGCGCACCGCACGTTCCATTTGCTGAAGCGCGCCGTGTTCGATGTTCTCGCGTCCCCAGATTTGATAGGGCGCGTAGGTATCCAGGTGATAGGCTTGTGGCTGCTCGCGCACGCGGATCAGCGCTTTGGCAAGCCCTTTGTAAAGCGGATCGTCGCTGTAGGCTTCTGGCGCTGCCAGAACCGCTTGAAGCGCTTCCAAGATGGCAGCTTCTGCCATGCCTTGCGCGGCAGCCTCAGCCGCCGCCTTAAGCCCAATACCAATTGCCTTGCCCGACGGATAGCCGAGCGTCAGCAAGTCATGACCGTTCATAAGGCTGCTTTTCCTCGTGTTTTGTTAATGCGACAGGAAAAGCTGCCGAGTGTTTAGGCGGTGGCGCTAGAACGGCAGATCGTCCGGTGCATCGCCGTACTCTTCTTCGCCGCCTGACGGACGCCTGCCTGAGGCAGCCGCCGCTGGATCGCCCTCTGTTTCGCCCTTAGCGCTCAGCAGCTTGAATTCGTTGGCAGTCATCTTGAGCGAGGCAGCCGGTTTGCCGTCCTTATCGGTATAGGCTTCCGCCTCAACCTCACCAACGAGCAGCACGCGCTGCCCTTTTTTGATGAGTTGGCTGGCTGTTTCGGCACGCTCACGCCAAATGGTGACGCGGAACCACGTCGTTTTTTCCTTACGCTGTTCGCCGCGTCCCGTCACCTTGCTGACTGCTACTGAAAATGAACAGACCGCGATTCCACTGCCTTCAAGGTACTTGAACTCTGGATCGCGCCCGACATTGCCCACGATGATCAACTGTTGAAAGGTCATGGCTTGCCGTCCTTCTCGCCGTTTTGCGGCGTGCTGCTGGTCTATGGGAAATAAGATAATTCTGCCACAGACTCTCTAGTAATATTATAGAACGCTTGTTCAGAATATACAAGGGGCGAATTTAGCGGCGCGCCCTTATAATTGCCTCTAAGGTAACTCTAGGAAAGGATACCACCAAATGGGTGAGTTTATCGGCTTTTCATTCGTGATGCTGCTGGTGCTGGCTGCCTACTGGTCATTTGTGATCTTGCCGCGCCAACGCATGTTTCGCAAGCACAACAAATACGTGCAGACCCTGACCGTGGGCGATGAAGTGATCACGGCGGGCGGCTTGGTTGGCACGCTCACGCGCATGGAGGCAGCGCAAGGCATTGCCTATGTGCAGATTGCGGAAGGCGTTGAGGTGAAGGTGCTGACGACTGCGCTCAGCCGTCCGTTTGACGCGGAAGAAGTGGCGATCACTGCCAACTTAGGCGTTGATCCAACGGCTGATCAGCGCTTGCAGCAGCGCAGCGCGCAGCACTAGGCATGTCTCCACTGTCTGTGCTATGCTTATGCGGCGTTTAGGTATACACCAGGTACGGCATAACTAGCGATGGCAGAGACAAGCACAACCGAAGGCAGAACGCTGAGCGCAGCGCAGTTGCGCGTCGTCTCGGCGATTATCGCGCTCTCTTTCGTGTGGAGCGGCGGGCTGGGCTTGCTGCGCGGTGTGATCATCGGCGCCGTCTTCGGTGCCGGCACAGCGCTAGACGCTTTCTACGCCGCCTACCGCCTGCCTGAAATGCTCTTTACCCTTGTGGCGGGTGGCGCGCTTGGCTCTGCCTTTATCCCTGTCTTCAGCCGCCACCTGACACAGGGCGATAGCGAAGGTGCCTGGCGCTTGGCGCGGGCCACACTCACGCTCATCACGCTGATTGCACTGCTGCTCTCGCTTGGCGCGGCGCTGATCGCCTTCCCGATTGTGGATTCCATCCTCACGCCGCAGGCGAGCCTTGCCCAGAAGCAGCTCACCGCCGAACTGATGCAGATCATGCTGATCACGGTTGCCATTTTCAGCGCCAGCGGCTTGATCATGGCAATCCTGAACGCCAATCAGCGCTTCTTAGCACCTGCCCTTGCGCCCAGCATGAACAACGTCGGCTTGATCTTCGGCGCGCTGCTGCTCTCGCCGCGCATGGGTGTGCAGGGCTTGGCGTGGGGCGCGGTGATCGGCGCTGCGCTGCATTTGCTGATTCAACTGCCTTCGTTGCGTCCCTTCGCGGCAAAACTGCGCCCTGATGGCGTGATCATCACAGATGGCATTGGTGAGATCACGCGCCTGATGCTGCCGCGCCTAATCGGCATGGCAGCCGTGCAGTTGAACTTCGTGGTGAACATCATTCTTGCCTCTGCCATGCCTGAGGGCAGCCTTGCCGCGCTCAGCGTTGCCTTCACGCTGATGTTTGTGGTGCTGGGCGTGGTGGCCCAGAGCGCCGGCACCGCCATTTTCCCGACGCTCTCGCTCTACGGCGCACGCGGGGACTTGGATCGCTTCCGTAGCACGTTGGCAACGGCGCTGCGCGGTGTGCTGTTTGTGGCGCTGCCTGCCACCTTCGGGCTGATTGTGTTGGCGCAGCCCTTGATCAGCCTGCTCTTTGAGCGCGGCGCATGGACGGCAACCAACACGGTTGCCACCGCTTGGGCGTTGGCGTTCTTTGCCGCAGGCTTGGCAGCCTTTGCCTTGCAAGAGTTGCTGGCGCGCGCCTTCTACGCTTTGCGGAACACGCTGGCGCCGGTTTCGGTGGCGGTAGGTGGCTTGGCGCTGAACGTGGCGCTGAGCCTGCTGCTGATTCAGGTCGTGCGCGGCGATCTGGAAGGGCAGGGCGCGCACGGCGGCTTGGCGCTGGCAAACGCGCTCGCCACGCTGGTCGAGAGCGTCATTTTGTGGCTGTGGCTGCGCCGCAAGATTGCCTCGTTGGAAGATCGGGCGGTGCTGGGCATGGCAGGGCGTGCCTTCTTGGCAGCGCTGGGCATGGGTGTCGGCGTTTGGCTGGCAGCGCGCCTGCTTGCCGAAACATCGCCTTCGGTGATTGTGGTGGTATGCGTGCCGCTTGGTGCGCTGCTTTATCAGGGCTTGGCGGTGCTGCTTGGTGTGCCAGAGGCGCGCAGCCTTCCAGCAGGCATTTTGCAGCGGTTGAGACGAGGGTGAGCCATGCGAACGGTGTTGCAGCGCGTGACATATGCCCGTGTAAGGGTAGCGGATCAGGTGGTTGGCGCCATTGAGCAAGGCTTCCTGATCCTGATCGGCGTTCGCAACGGCGATACGGCGGCAGAGGCGAAATGGCTTGCCGAAAAGATCGCCGTGCTGCGCGTCTTTGCCGATGCTGAGGATAAATTTAACCGTTCCCTGCTGGATATTGGCGGCGGCGCCTTGGTCGTCTCGCAGTTCACGCTCTATGGGAATGCGGTTGGGCAGCGCCGACCGAGTTTTATCGAGGCGGCGCCGCCAGCCATTGCCGCGCCGCTGATCGATCAATTCGTCGGCTTTTTGCGGCAAGCAGGCGTGCAGCGCGTTGAAACAGGCATCTTCGGCGCGAAAATGTTGGTAGAATTAGCAAATGATGGACCGGTGACGCTCATCCTTGAGCGCGACGCACCTCAGGAAAAGTAGAGAACATGCTCACACGCTTAGAACTTGACGGTTTCAAAGCATTCCGTAACTTTGCGATGGACTTTCGCCCGTTCATGGTCTTCATCGGACCGAACGGCGTTGGCAAAACAAACCTTTTTGATGCCATCACGCTGCTGGCGCGCCTTGCCGAAGGTGACTCGTTGGAAGATGCCATGCTGCACGCACGCGGCGAGCCGCTAGAGCTATTCACCTTGCGCGCTGATGGCAGCCGTGCCGAGCGCATTCAGCTCGCCGCCGAACTCTTATTGGATCGGGAAGTGATGGGCGCCAACGATAAGCCGTTCGCGCCAACCAATACGCGCCTGCGCTATGAGCTAACCATTGAACGGCGCGGCGAAGGCGCGCACATCACGGCGGAATCGCTGCTGCCGCTGCCTGAAGGGAAAGATGCTTGGTACAAAGACAACATTCCGAGCAAAGCGCGCAAGGCGTGGCTGCTGCGCGAGAAACGTCCGCCGTACATCGCCACCGTGGGCGAGGAAGCCCAGACGACCATCTACCGTAATCAGGATACGGTTGCCGGCGGGCGCGAAGGCATGAAGGTTGGCGATTTGCAAAAGAGCGCGCTCGGCACGGCTGATCCTGTCCGCTATCCGACCATTCAGGCGGTGCGGCAAGCGATGCAGAATTGGCGCTTTCTGCGCTTTAACGCGGAAGCACTGCGGCAGCCTTGCGCGGCAGACGCTGCGCCGAAGCTGCACGCGGATGGCGCGAATTTGCCGATTGTGTTGGCGCGCCTGCTGCGTGATCAGCCTGAGGCAGCGGCAAGCATTGCACAGGTGATGCAAACTATGCTGCCCAACGTGAAGGCGGTCGAAGTCAAGACGCTGAGCGGCGGTGATCGGCTGCTGATCGAGTTGATCGGGCAGGACGGCACGCGCTTCAGCTCGCGGGTGCTGAGCGATGGCACGCTGCGCCTGCTTGGGTTGGCGGCACTGCGCTACGATGCCAAACAGCGCGGCGTGATCTGCTTTGAGGAGCCAGAGAACGGCATTCAGCCGCTGCGCTTGGCGGATATGGTCAATGTGCTGTATGCGCTTGCGCTTGACCTTGAGCGCGAAGCCCCTGAGGGCGGGCAAAATCCGCCGCTGCGCCAAGTTTTGGTGAACACGCATTCGCCGGGCATTCTCTCCAGCGTGCCGCGTGAGAGCGTCCACTATTTTGGGATGCGCGCTGCCGACGGCGGGCAGGTCACCTACAATGTGCCGGTGCGCCCGGAGCTGATTCCCGATGAGCAGGATCGCTACCGCACGTGGCTGCAAGTGCAGCGCGAATTGGGCGATAACACTTCACAGTAGGGCTGTGAGCGGCGCCTGAGGAGTGTTGGTGAAGGGTGTGGGGATAGGCTATCCCTAACCCTTTCCCTGCTGGCAGGGAAAGGGGATCGGAGGGTGTGGGCAGACTCGCTTTGGCGTTTGCCGCTGCCGCGCTATACTTATCACACTTCCCAACCAGCGCGATGAGAGGATACGTATTGTGACGCTCCCAGAACCGCAGACTGCTCAGACGCACCCGCATGATCCCAGCCCACGCGGCTATTTCGGCAAGTTTGGCGGACGCTTCGTGCCGGAGACGCTCATCCCTGCCTTGGACGAGCTAACCGCCGCTTACCTCACCCTGCGCGATGACCCGACCTTTCAGGCGGAATTGGCACATTTACAGCGCACCTACGTCGGACGCCCGACGCCCTTAAGCTATGCCCAACGCCTGAGCGACCACCTCGGCGGCGCGCAAATTTACCTGAAGCGTGAGGATTTGGCGCACAGCGGCGCGCATAAGATCAACAACGCGCTAGGGCAGGCGCTGCTTGCCAAGCGCATGGGCAAACAGCGCATCATTGCCGAGACAGGCGCAGGGCAACACGGCGTTGCCACTGCAACCGTTTGCGCGCTGCTCGGTTTGCAGGGCATTGTCTACATGGGCAGCGTAGACATGGCGCGCCAGCAGCCGAACGTCTTTCGGATGCGCTTGCTTGGCACTGAGGTGCGCGCTGTCGAGTCAGGTAGCCGCACCCTAAAGGACGCCATCAACGAGGCAATCCGCGACTGGGTGACTAACGTCCGCGATACCTACTATTTGCTCGGCTCCGCGCTTGGTCCGCACCCATATCCGCTGATGGTGCGCGATTTTCAGTCGGTGATCGGTGTTGAGGCGCGCCAGCAAATGCTGGATCAGGTTGGCAAACTGCCTGATGCAATCGTGGCGTGTGTGGGTGGCGGCAGCAATGCCATCGGCATTTTCCACGCCTTCCGCGAGGATGCCGATGTGCGCCTGATCGGTGTTGAGGCAGGCGGCACAGGCGTTGCCAGCGGCAAGCACGCCGCACGCTTTGCCGATCCGCAGTTGGGCAGGCTGGGCGTCTTGCAAGGCACGCGCTCATATGTGCTGCAAAACGCCGACGGGCAAATTGCCGAGACGCACAGCATCAGCGCCGGGCTGGATTATGCCAGCGTCGGGCCTGAGCATAGCTACCTGCGCGAGATCGGGCGCGCTGAATACACGCTTGCGACCGATGAAGAAGCCCTGCACGGCTTGCAAATGCTCTGCCAATATGAGGGCATTATTCCTGCCCTGGAGTCGGCGCACGCGCTCTATGAAGCAGTGCGCCTTGCGCCAACCTTGCCCAAGTCAGCGGCGATCTTGGTCAACGTCAGTGGGCGTGGCGATAAAGACCTCGATACTGTGATCAAGGCGTTGGGTCAGTGAGCGATCAGGGCGATTATCAGACCTTGATCGCGGCGGAAGGCGCCGTTTGGAGCGCTGCGGCACGCGATCTGGCCGCAAAGTGGCGCCCTGACTGGCAGGACATGCGCCGAACGCGGCACTATGCCGTTGTGGATGGACGCACCATCGAACGGCTCTTGGCGCTGGTGCAGCCGGGCTGGCGCGTGCTGGAAATTGGCTGCTCGTCCGGCTGGCTCTCGCTGGAGATGGCGCGGCGCGGCGCGCATGTGGAAGGCGTGGATGTGGCAACGGAGGCGATCAGCCTTGCACAGGCATACGCGGCTGAGCATCCGCCGTCTGGGAGCGTCACCTACCGCGTGCTGGATATTAACTACGCGCCGCTGCCCGAAGCACACTACGATCTGATCGTGATGATCGGCGTGTTGCACCATTTGGCAGAGGTGCGCGCCGTGCTAGAGCGAGTCCGTGCGGCGCTGAAACCAAACGGCTTGCTCTATGTGGGCGATCCGTTCGACACGCCCACGCCCAACGCGCTGATCGCCGGCGCGCTGACCTTCATTTTGCCAACGCATGTGCGCTACCGCGACAAAGTGCGCCACCTGCTGCGCCTGCGCGGACAAGCGCTGGAACGCATGAAGGCGAGCATCGAGGCACGCGGCTTGAGTCCGTTTGAAGGCTACGGTCGCCATCAAGAGCCGCTAGAGGTCATCCGCGAACTGTTCCAGATTGAGTCCTTGCACGTGCATAACGCCTTTGTTGGCTATGTGATCGCCAATCTGGCAATGCCTGAGTGGCTTGCCGTGCTGATCGGGCGCGTCTTGTTGCCTTTCGATTGGTTGGCAGTGCGCCTGCGCTTGCTAAAGGGGCTGAGCTACAAACTCATCGCACGCCAGCCTTGAGCGGGTCGGCTGCGCCACCACCTAGCCCTTTCTCCGCGGGTGGGGAAAGGGAAGCAGCGGGTGTTCACATAGCTTTGATCTTCACCAATATCCACTGAACAGGCAGGTAGAAGGCGCTTAGACCTTATGTTATCATAATGCTATCCCTAGCCTAGAAAAGTGAAACTGCCATGATTTTTGCCCACACGTTGAACCTTGTTTTGAGCGAACGCAAATCGCAAACACGCCGCCTCGTCAAAGCAGGTGAAACAATCACGCCCGATCAACAATGTATCTATATAACGGGCAAGCGCAATATCTATCAAGTCAATAAGACGTATGCAGTGCAGCCAGGACGTGGCAAAAAGGCAGTTGCCCGCATTAGGATTACAGGATTGCGCCGTGAACGGCTTGAAAAAATTTCCAGGAAGGATGCTCGTGCGGAAGGTTTTGCCTCGCGCAAGGCGTTTTTTGAAGCATGGCGGTCAATTCATGGCGCGCAGGCAGATTTGACAGTTGAAGTATGGGTGATTTCTTTTTGCCTAGAAAGTGTTGTCGCAAACGAATTTAAGGAGCTTTATGAGCGTCAGCATTCCCAGCGAGAGCCATCAACGCACCAAAGTATTGATCACAGTTATGACGTATCCGCTTCCGTCGAGAGGGTATCAGGAACTGATTTGCACCGCCGGAATAAGCGAGTCAGGTGAATGGGTGCGCTTATATCCGATTGATTATCGCTATCGCCCTAGTAATCAGCAGTTTCGTAAGTATCAATGGGTGGAACTCGATCTTGTGCTGCGTGGTGCTGGAAACGATAACCGAAAAGAGAGTCGCCGCCCCTTGCTGGAGTCGCTTCGCATATTGGGTGATCCATTACCTACCGCAAATGGGTGGGCAGCCCGTCGTGCCATCATTGACCCGTTACCACACTTAACGCTAAATCAATATAAGCGGCGTTACGAAACAGAGCGTGTTTCACTAGGTATTGTGCGCCCCACACGCATTCTTGATTTGAAAATCACGCCCGCCAGCTAGGAATGGAAACCTGAATGGCAAGTGCTGTTCGATCAACTGAAACTGTTTGGTGACCCACAAAAACCACTCCGTAAGATTCCCTACAAATTCAGCTATATATTTGAGTGTGAGGATAGCACTCAATCACACAGCGCCATGATTGAAGATTGGGAATTGGGTGTTTTATTCCTCAAAGAAGTTGATCGGTTGGGCAGTGAACAGAGCGCAGCGGAAAGTGTGAAGAACAAGTTCTTTGGACAACTATGCGCGCCCCAAAACGATACCCGCTTTTTTATGGGGACGCGCTTTCCTTACAACACATGGATGGTTTTGGGCGTTTTCTACCCGCCGAAGATCGAATATCCTGCAAGTGAGCAACTGGCATTCGATTTGTAAAAGTATAGCATTGTTGTATTCTCTCAGTCCATCTAGCCCGCCCGCTGCGGCACGCCCTGCAACCGACCTTAGGTTGTCTCGCGCCGCTGCCAGTGTTAAGATCAGGCTGACGATAACCAAGCTATCCCAAAAGGTAAGTCACCCCATCATGATTCAAGTACGCGAACTGGCGACCCTTTCGCCCGATGAACTGACCCTGATTATGCGCCGCGCCGAGCAAGACATCACCTCGCTGCTGCCCCAGGCGCAGCAAGTGGTCGAGTCAGTGCGCCACAACGGCGATGCCGCCCTCGTTGACTATGTGCGCCGCTTTGACGCCAAAGACTATACCGTCGCCGATCTGCGCGCCAGCGATGAGGATTTTGAGCGCGCCTACGCGGAAGTCGGCGCGGAGGTTGTGGCGGCGATTCGGCACGCACACGCCAACATACAGCGCTTTCATGCCGAACAAATGCCCGAACCCATGTGGTTTATGGAAGTGGAACCGGGCATTATGGCAGGTGAAAAAATTACGCCAATTGCCAGCGCGGGCTTGTATGTGCCGCGTGGCAAGGGCGCCTTTCCCTCTGTGATGCTGATGCTGACGGTGCCGGCGAAGGTTGCTGGCGTGCCGCGTATTGTGGTCATCACACCGCCGAATCCGCAGGGCAAAGCAGACCCTGCCGCCTTAGTTGCTGCTGATATTGCCGGCGTGCGCGAAGTGTACGCCGTTGGCGGCATGGCGGCGGTGGCGGGCTTGGCGTTTGGCACACAAACCTTGCCGCGGGTCAGCAAGATCATCGGACCCGGCAGCAGCTACGTTTCGGCGGCAAAGCGCCTGCTCTATGGCGTGGTGGATGTTGGGTTGCCCGCTGGACCGAGCGAGTCGATCATCTTGTGTGACGAGACGGCTGATCCGCGCCTTGCCGCCCTTGATCTGTTGGTGGAAGCTGAACATGGCGCAGAGTCCGCGGCTTTGTTGGTCACCCACAGCCGCGCCGTTGCGGACGAGGCACTGCGCCTGCTGCCGAGCTACATCGCTGAATTGCCCGAATGGCGGCGCAAATTTATCGAGAGCGTCCTAAGCAGCTATGGCGGCATTCTGCTGACCAATAGCCTTGAGGACTCGATTGCCTTTGTGAACGCCTATGCGCCGGAACACCTTGAGGTGCTGACCGCCGATCCGTTCAGCACGCTCAACCGCATCCAGAACGCGGGCGAGATTTTGCTTGGCGGCTACACACCGATCCCAACCAGCAACTACACGCTTGGCTTGAACGCCATCCTGCCGACGGGCGGCTTTGCGCGTTCGTTTTCATCGGTCAGCGTCTGGGACTTTTTGAAGCGCAGCGGCATTGGTTACTGCAACCGTGAGGGCTACGAGCGGCTGCACAACACAACAGTCACGCTCGCCGACTATGAGGACTTCCCAGCACACGCGATGGCACTTCGCAAGCGGCGCGCCTTGTGGGGCGAATAGGCAAGGAACGCGAACAGGCGAGAAGTTATTCTCGCCTGTTTGTTGCTTCAAAAAGTACCCGCTATGCCGTGTGAACGCGGTGTTTTGAACCTGCTTTCGCAGGTGGGTCATCTCGCCAACCTTCACGCCTTGACTATTGTCTACCGCGCTAGGGCTGGATGTGAATGCCCGTCAGATGGGTGTTGGCTCAAAACTTAGGGTGCGGCATCACGCACACAGCAGGCACATCGTTTTTATACCACGTCAGGGATGCCTTGTAAAGCCTGATTTGTTAAGGCTCAGCCAAGCGCAGGTAAAGAGTGTGTGTTGGGCTGGGTTGCCGCGCTCACGCCGATTCAGGCACCGGCTCACCGGCGTAGGCAAGGATGATCTGCTTGCGCGGAATGCCCGCTTGCAGCAGCGCCTCTACGAGCGGCTTGTCGTTCTGATCGCGCTCTATGACGACCAGATCGCCTGCAAGGCGCGCCACCAGACCAACGGTGATAAAGCGCTGACCTGCTAACGCGCCAATCCCAATAACCGTGAATAGCGATCCATCAGGGCTAACCGTCATATAAAGCTGACCATTACCCGCTTCACCTGCATAATCAGAAACGGCTTGTTGTACAATTTCCGCTAAGGATGCCACAACGCAACCTCCTGTTGATCAGGGTCAAACACCAGCAGATGCACAGCATGTTTTTGCAGCAGCCGCTGGCTGAGCGTTTCCTGCATTATGCCATAAAAAGCGCGGCTGGGTATGGCAAGGTAGAGTGCGTCGGTGTTTTGGATTAAATCGAGCGCTGCCCGATACAAGCTGTATTTTCCTATCGCCTGTGCCAAAGCCTCAATGGGCGAAGGCAGTTCAAAACTCTTTATCTCCACCGTAATGACACGCTGTTGTTCAAAGTGCGTTGCACGCAGATCAATATACAAAAAGCGCTCAGGAAGCACTATTGCATATGGATCATGGCTAATTGACCAGCCCGCTTTGAGCAGTGCCTGACGCACAGCAGTATGATACTGATCTTTGGCGGGCATCGCTCACGCCGATTCAGGCACAGGCTCACCGGCGTAGGCAAGGATGATCTGCTTGCGCGGAATGCCCGCTTGCAGCAGCGCCTCCACAAGTGGCTTGTCGTTCTGATCGCGTTCTATGATGATATGCTCACCCACTATCCGCACGATCAGGCTGGTATCAGAAAAGTGCTTATCTTTTATCTGAGAGACGACCACCACCGTAAAAAGCGTGCCATCTTCGCCCTGCGTCAGATAGCCCTGACTGTTCAAGCCCTTGCGTGCATAGCCTGCAACGACTTCTCTAACCGTTTGTTTTAGAGAATCCATCGGATAATCTCCTCGCGTTCAGGATCGAATACTACAAGCAAAATATGCCCTTCTTGAATAGCGCTTTGCCCCATCAACTCGCTTAAAAAGCCTTGATAAGCGGCACGAGAGACCGCAAGATACAACGGTACATCTATTTCTGCCTCTTTCAGGGCAAGGCGATACAAGAAGTATTTCCCAATGGCATTTGCCCATGCCTCAACAGGTGATAGCACAGAATCTAGTGCTTTTACCTTTATAAAAATGCTTGTATCAGCACCCACTTTAGAGGCTTTCAGGTCGATCCACAGATAGCGCGCACCAAAGGTCAGTGTGATTTGCTCATCATCAACCGTCCACCCATCTTTGATCAGCGCACGCTTGACTGCATCATGATAGCGATCTTTGGCAGGCATCTCGCCTTCCCCTCACCTTAAGTATGCCATGCTTTTTTGCCGACGGGAACTTTCCTGACCCATTGCGCGTCTCTCTGCATTAGAATGTGAGTAGGCGTTGCCTGCATGAGGAGAGAGTTTTATATGCCTATCTTCAAACCGATCCGCCGCGTGTTGTTGACAGCACTCGGACTTAGCCTGATACTAACCAGCATGAGCAGTCCTATAAACGCACAGACCGATCTCAGCGCGCCGCGCATCCTTGCCAGCACTCCCGCCCAACGCGAGATCGCCGCGCCAACCAGCATCGTGCAGATCGTCTTTGATCAGCCGATGGATCGCGCCAGCGTTGAATCGGCATTCGTCATTGATCCGCCTGTGAACGGCACGCCGCGCTGGACGGATGACCAAACGTTCACTTTTACGCCCGCCGCGCCGCTGCCACGCGGCACCGAGTATGTCATCCAGATCGGCACAACGGCACAATCTGCCCAAGGGCAGGCACTCGAAACGCGCTTCCGCTTGAATTTTCAGATTGCGCCCAACCTGAGCGTCAGCCAGGTTATTCCCGCGCCTAACGCTGAAAATATCGAGGCAGGCGCCACGATCACCGTCGTCTTTGATCGCCCTGTTGTGCCGCTCACCACCACAGGCGATCAGGCAAATCTGCCGCAGCCGCTCAGCTTTGATCCACCACTAGACGGCAGCGGTGAATGGATCGGCACGGCGATCTATCAGTTCACGCCCAAGACGGCGCTCAATGGCGGCACACTCTATACCGCTACGCTCAGCGCTGACCTAACCGATCTTGACGGCAGTGCGCTGGGTGCGCCTTATACTTGGCAGTTCCGCACCATTCCGCCGCAAATCCTGAGCGTTTCGCCACAAGGCGATTCTGTGCGCCTTGAGAGCGAGATCACGGTGCGCTTCAACCAGCCGATGGATGAGGCAAGCCTGCGAGAGGCATTCACACTGCGGAATGCCGCCAATGGCGCGGATGTTGCCGGCGTGCTGACTTTGGAAGGCGGCACACTGCTGCGCTTCAAGCCGTCCTCACAATTGGCGCTCGAAACGCCTTATCAGGCAAGCATCAGCGCTGCTGCCCGCAGTGCCAACGGGCAGACTGTCCTCACCAATCCGCAGACCTTCAGCTTCCGCACCGTCCCCTATCCGCGTGTGCTGAGCAGCTATCCCGCCAATGGCGCACGCGATGTATCCGTGGGCAGCGGCGCAAGCATCACCTACAGCACGATCATGGATCAGGACAGCTTCAAGGATCGTGTGACGGTTGAGCCAAAACCAGACCGCATGAGCATCGGCGTTAGCGGCAGCACGCTCTACATCAACTTCTCATCGCTGCCGGAGACTGACTACACCATCACCGTTGCAGCAGGTGTGGCGGATATTTATGGCAACGTGGTGAACGAGCCATTTGTGCTGCGCTACCGCACCGCGCCGACCGATCCACAGCTTACGCTGCCCTTCCGTGATTGGATCAGCGTCACCAATGCGTACCGTCCACAGACGACCATACCCACAGTCAGCCTGAACCTGAGTGCTGTCGAAGTGAAGCTGGGCAACCTCACCATAGATGAGTTGATGGCGCTCAGCGGCAACAGCTACTACCCGAACCTGCGCGACTACAAGCCGCCGCGCATCACGCGGGAATGGTCGCAGCCCGTCGAATCGGTTCGCAACCGCTTTGTCCAAACAAACATCAACTTGGCAGAAGGCGATGGCAAACTGGCGCCCGGCATCTACTTCACTGAATTCTTTGCACCAGAGTTCCGCCGCTTCTTAATGCCCAATCTGCGCGAGCCGCGCCAACAGATTGTGGTGGTGGCAACCGCCAACCTGACTGTGAAACAAGCGCCCAATGCACTGTATGTGTGGGCGAGCGACCTCGCCACAGGCGCATCAATCGCTGATCAGCCGATCAGCCTCTACACCAACGGGCGCAAACTCGCCGAAGCACGCACCGACGCCGAAGGTTGGCTAAAGTTCGATGTGCCATATACACACAGCAGCACCAACGGCTTTTGGGTGGTGCTGGAAGGCGACGGGCGTTTTGGCATCACGCACACCAACTGGCGCAGCCAAGACTTTGAGCCATATCGTTTTGAGCTGAATGCCGATTTTCAGCCCGTCAAAACTGTGGCATACCTCTACACCGATCAGCCGATCTACCGTCCTGCACGTCCGGTCTACTTCCGCGGCGTTATACGCTATCAGGACGATGTGACCTTCACCGTGCCGCAGAATGAGCCAGTTCAGGTCATCATCAACGATCCGAACGGACGCGAAGTTTACAACCAAACGTTGATGCTGAACGAGTACGGCGCCTTCAGTGGTCAGTACGACTTGCCACAAGATGCCACACTTGGCGGGTACAGCCTTCGCACGCAATTCCGCACCCAGAACGACTATCTCGGCTTCACCGTCGCCGAATTCCGCCCGCCCGAATTCCTGACCACAGTCACCACAGAGGCGGCGCGCTATGCCGATAGCGATCTGGTCAAGGCAACCATCGAGTCCAAATTCTTGTTCGGCGGTGGTGTGGGTGGGGCAGCCGTGCAGTGGCAGGTTGTCGCAAACATCAGTTTCTTCGGCAATCCGCGTGATCCGCGCATCCTGTTCGGCGATGAGTTCGGCGGCTACTATGGCGGCTATCAGCGCGTGGTTGCCAGCGGCAGCGGCACGCTTGATCCGCTAGGGCGGCTCGAAATCAGCTTCCCTGCCGATCTGGGTGCGGATAAGTTTACGCAGCAGTTCACCCTTGAGGCAACCGTCACCGATATTTCCAACCAGAGCATCAGCGGGCGCGCCCGCATTACTGTCTTCCCGTCAACAGTGCTGGTCGGCATCAAGCCTGAGAAGTACGTTGGCATGGCAGCGCAGCCGCAGACGGTCGGCGTGTTCACAACGGATTGGGACTCCGCGCCCGTTCCCAACCAAACGGTCACCGTTAAAGTGACTGAAGTGGCATGGCTGCAAGACCCAAGCACCCTTGAATGGGCGCAAAAGCGCACCCTCGTCAAAGAGGAACGCCTGACCACCGATGCTGAGGGTAAAGCAACCTTCACCTTCACGCCTGAGCGCGGCGGCTTGTTCGAGATTAGCGCCGAAACACGCGATCCGCGTGAGCGGGTGGCAACCAGCCGTTTCACGCTCTGGGTGCAGGGCAAAAACGCGATCCAGTGGCGGCGGGATGATCTGCGCTTGCAGCTTGTGGCAGACCGCAAAGATGACTACCAAATCGGCGAGACTGCCAGCATCCTGATCGCCTCGCCCTACACAGAAGCGGTGACGGCGCTCATCACGGTGGAACGTGCCGACATCATCAAGCGCGAATTGGTGACCTTTGAAGGCAGCTATACCTACGAACTGCCCATCGAAGGCAGCTACGCGCCGAATGTGTACGTTTCGGTCGTCTTGCTGCGTGCCGGCGGTGCAACGGCTGCCCTTGTGCCAGAGCTGCGCTACGGTCTGATCAACCTAAACGTTGCTGTGGAACAGCAGTTGAAGATCGCTGCCACACCATCCGATAAGCTGGCAGAGCCGAAAAAGACGATCAGCTTTGACCTGAAGGTGACTGATCTGCGCGGTGAGCCTGTGCAGGCGGAACTCGGCTTAGCGCTGACCGATCTCGCTACGCTAAGCGTTGGCGCGCCTAACAGCATCCCGATCTTTGATGCCTTCTGGCGCGTGCGCGGACTCTCAATCAGCACGGTTACCACGCTCAGCCGCCTGCTAGATGGCATTACGCCGCAAGGTGATATTGTGGTGGCAGAATTTGCCATGATGCGAAGTGAGGCTGCGGAAGATGCCGGTGGTGCCGCGCCACCAATGGCATCCCCGCCCGGACAGGCTGCTGATGCAGATGATGAAAAGGCGCAGAGTGCCGCGCCCGATGTCCGCACCAACTTCATTGATACGCCCCTGTGGCTGCCAAGCGTGGTGACGGATGCCAGCGGCAGCGCAAGCGCAACCATCACGCTACCGGATAACCTGACCACCTGGCGCTTGGACGTGCGCGGCGTTTCGGCGCAAACCTTCGTCGGCGATACCACCCTAGAGATCATCTCGACCAAGCCGCTGTTGGTGCGCCCTGCCACGCCGCGTTTCTTCGTGGTTGGCGATGAGGCAGAGTTAGCTGTAGTGGTCAACAACAACACCGACTCTGACCTGGAGACGACGGTCAGCCTGATCGCAGAGGGTGTGACGCTGCGCGCAGAGGCACAGCAGGTCGTCACGGTGCCTGCCAACGGACGCACGCGCGTAACATGGCTGGCTGTGGTGGGCGATGTTGAGGCAGTTGATCTGACCTTTAGCGCAGTCAGTGGTCAGTTTGGCGATGCCAGCAAGCCTGCCGTTGGGCTGGGCGACGCACGCCTGCTGCCCGTCTACCGCTATCTGACGCCCGACTATGCCAGCACCGCCGGCGCGCTCCGCCAGCCAAGCACGCGCACCGAAGGCATCCTAGTGCCAAGCGTGGCAATGGCGCCCACTGGCTCGCTCAGCGTGCGGCTCAGCCCATCGCTGGCAGCCTCCACGTTGGATACGCTGCGTGCGTTGGAAAACTTCCCTTACCAATGCCTAGAGCAGACTGTCTCGCGCTTCTTGCCGAATGCAGTCACCTTCCGCGCCTTGCAGCGGCTGGGCTTGGCGGATGAAAAACTGCGCGCCGACCTTGAGCAAGCCCTCCGCGAGGCACTGCTCAAGCTGAGCCTCGAACAGAAGCCTGATGGCGGCTGGGGCTGGTACTACAACGAGGAATCCAGCACGTTGGTGACTGCCTACGCGCTGCTTGGCTTGGTGGAAGCACGCGATTCCGATCTGCAAGTTCCCGCCGAGATGATCAACCGTGCGATTGCCTTCCTGCAAGCGCGCCTGCCCGCCTTCACCCAAAACACACCCGACTGGGAACTGAACCGCGGCGCCTTCATCCTCTATGTGCTGGCGCGTTCGGGCAACACCAACGTGCAGGCACTTGAAGCGCTCTTTGTGTGGCGCGAAAAGATGGCGCTCTATGCGCGTGGCTTCTTGGCGCAGGCATACGGTCTCTCGCCGGATGCGCTTGGCTTCCAAGATAAGATTAATACGCTGCTCAGCGATATTCAATCGGCTGCCATTGTCAGCGCAACGGGCATTCATTGGGAAGAAGGGCGCCGCGACTGGTGGAACTGGGGCAGCGATACGCGCACGACGGCGATCTTGCTCCAAACACTGGTCGCCTTCACACCAGAGAGCGAGTTGATCCCGAACGTGATCCGTTGGCTGATGGTGGCGCGCCGCGCCGATGCTTGGGAGACCACGCAAGAATCGGCGTGGGCTGTCATGGCGCTCACCAGTTGGATGACGGTCAGCGGTGAGCTGAAGGCAAACTACACCTACACCGTTGGTTTGAATGGCGAACAGGTTTTTGAAGGCGTCGGCAACGCCGAAACGCTCAAGAAGACCGAGACGCTGACCATTGATGTTGCTGATCTGCTCCGTGAACAGGTGAACCGTCTGGCGTTCCAGCACGGCGACGGTGAAGGTGCGCTCTACTACACAGCCACTTTGCACGTCAATCAGCCTGTGGAGTCCGTGCAGCCGACAGACCGTGGCATTCGCCTTGTCCGCACCTACTACAACACTGATGGCAAGCCGATCACAGAGGCAAAGGTTGGCGATGTGATCACCGTGGCGCTGGAGATCACGGCGACGAACGACCTCTACTATGTGGTCATCAACGATCCGATCCCGGCTGGCACAGAGGCGATTGATCGCTCCCTGCAAACCAGCGCGCAGATCGGGCAGCGCCCAGAGCTGATCCCAACCGATAAGCCTTATCGCTTTATGTGGGGCTGGTGGTACTTCAGCGATACGCAGCTCCGCACAGAGAAGGTGGTGCTTTCCGCCAGCTACCTGCCGCGTGGCAGCTACCGCTACGTCTATCAGATACAGGCGACGGCAGCCGGCACCTATCGCGTCATTCCGCCGAACGGGAATGAGTTCTACTTCCCAGAGGTGTTCGGACGCGGCGCAGGCAGCCTGTTCACCGTAAAGCCGTAAGCCTTACAGCACCCTTGCACCACACACGCCCGATCCAACACTCTGGATCGGGCGTGTGATTTATGCCTGAACGCTTATGCCGCTGCGCGAGGCGCGCACAATGGCGCCCTCACGCACCAAGCCTATCATGGCGTTGATGTAGGTGTAGAGAACGCTATCTTGCTGGATGAACGGCACATGCTGGCGGATCAGGGCATAGACGGGCTGCGTGCCTGCGCCTAAGGTGGCGTCCGCGCCCATCTGCGCACGGCGAAAATCCACACCTTGCGCGGCTGCCATCAGTTCCAGCGCCAAAATGCGCTCGACGTTATCATTGATGCGCCGCCCTTTCAGCGCTGCCGTAACGCCCATGCTCACATGATCCTCGACATTGGCAGAGGTTGGGATGGTATCCACGCTGGCAGGGTGTGAAAGCACCTTGCTCTCGGTGGCAAGGGCGGCGGCTGTATATTGCAGGATCATGAAGCCGCTGTTCAAGCCGCCTTCTTGCGTCAGGAAAGGCGGCAGCGTGTGCGTATTGCTCGCCTCGTCAATCAGGCGCATGATGCGACGCTCGCTGATGTTGCCTAGTTCGCTCAGGGTGATGCCCAGATAGTCCATCGCAATTGCCAATGGCTCGCCATGGAAATTGCCGCCGGAGATCACCTCAATCGCGCCCGTGTCGTCATCAATGAAGATCAGCGGATTATCGGTAACGGCATTCAGCTCAATCTCAAACACCCAGCGCGTATAGGCAATCGCATCACGGATAGCGCCATGTACTTGCGGCATACAGCGCAGCGTGTAGGCATCCTGCACGTTGGCAGGATCGTAGCCGCGTGTGAACTGGCTGCCAGCCAGCAAGCGCCGCAGATCAGCAGCGCAGTCAATTTGGCGCGGAAACGGACGCAAGGCATGAATGCGCGCATCAAAGGCAAGCGGCGTGCCGTTGAGCGCTTCAAGGCTCAGGCAGCCCGCAATATCTGCTGTGGCGTTGATCATCTCGGCACGGTGCGTTTCCAACACGCCTATCGCGCACATCACGCTGGTCCCGTTGGTCAGCGCCAAGCCTTCTTTTGCCGCCAACTGGATCGGACGCAAGCCTGCACGCCGCAGTGCCTCAGCGCCGCTAAGGCGTTCGCCTTCAAAGAGCGCCTCACCTTCCCCGATCATGGGCAGGGTCATGTGTGCTAACGGCGCGAGATCGCCACTGGCACCCAGTGAGCCTTTTTCCGGGATGATCGGATGCACGCCACGATTGAGCATGTCCAGCAGCAGTTGCAATGTGGCAAGGCGAATGCCGGAATAGCCTTTTGCCAATGTGTTGGCGCGGATGAGCATAATGGCGCGCACGGTCGGAATATCGAACGGCGCGCCCACACCGACGGCATGGCTGACGATGATATTATATTGCAAGCGCTCCACCTGATCAGGCGGAATGACCTTATCCTTGAACGCGCCAAAGCCTGTGGTAATGCCATAGGCAATCACGCCCTCTGCCAGCAATTTCTGCACAGCATCCGCAGCGCGCTGCACGCGCCCCTTGGCTACCTCACTCAAGATAACTTCAGGCGTGCCATAGGCGACCTCAATGACCTGTTCAATCGTCAGGCTTGCGCCATCTAGGCTGATCTGCGCCATACGGCATCCCCTTTGATGATGACCATCTCGACCAATTGGCTGCCGAACTCGTAGGCAAGGGCGCGGTAGTCGTCCGTGTTCAGGATAATTAAGTCAGCCTGTTTGCCCACCTCCAACGAGCCGACGCGCTCAGCCATGTTCAGGGCAGCCGCCGCGTTGATGGTGCAGGCATTCAGCGCCTCTGAAGGCAGCAATTTCTGATAGCGGCAGGCAATCGCCATCACCAAGGGTAGGGAAGGCGTTGGCGCAGAGCCGGGATTGAGATCGGTTGCCAACGCCAGGCTGCCGCCTGCCTCGATCAGGTGGCGCGCATTTCCAAAGTGTGTGCTGCCCAAGTTGAAATTGACCGCAGGCAGCATCACGCCAACCGTGTTGGATTGCGCCAACCGCTCTAGCGCGTGCGGCGGCGTCACGTCCAGATGATCAACCGACACAGCGCCGATCTCGCAAGCCATCGCTGCGCCGCCTAAGGACACGAACTCATCCACATGTGCCTTCACCTGCATCCCGTAGCCATCGCGCCCTGCCAACAGCACACGGCGCGCTTGTTCAAGATCGAACACGCCTTGCTCACAGAAAACATCAATGAAGCCATTGATGCCCTGCGCCCGGAAAGCGCGCCATGCCTCGCTGCGCGCCACAGCAGGCAGCATGTCGTCAATGACGGCGGCGAGGTATTGCTCGGCGTTGGCGTAGTCCCACGGGACGGCATGTGCGCCTAAAAACGTCGGAAGGATCGTCATTGGATGCTGGCGATCCAGCGCGGCGATGACGTTTAGCAGCTTCAGCTCGGTTGAGGTATCTAGCCCGTAGCCTGTCTTGATCTCGGCGGTGGTGGTGCCGTGCTGCATCATCTGATCCAGCCGTGCGTGTGCCTGCGTCAATAGATCGTCTTCAGCGGCGGCGCGTGTGGCGCGTGCTGTGCTGGCAATGCCGCCGCCATCCGCCATGATTTGCATATACGGCACACCTTGCAGGCGCTGCTCAAACTCGTCTAAGCGGTTGCCACCATAGACGGCGTGCGTGTGGCAATCCACCAAGCCGGGACAGACCACCTTGCCCGCCACGCTGATGACGGTCTCCGCCGCGTAGTCGGCGCGGATCGCCGCCGTTTTGCCCACCGCAAGGATGCGCCCATCCCGAATTGCCAGCGCGCCATCTTCGATCAGGCATACATCGCGCATGGCAGCGCCGCGCTTGGGCTGCCCGCCGCCCGCGCAAGTGACTAACTGCGCCGCGTGAACAATAAGCACATCAGCGCGCATCATCAGCTTCCTTGGGCAGCATGGGAATCTGGATGCCGTGTGCGCGGGCAAACCGAATTGCCTCCGAGTAGCCGGCATCGGCGTGGCGCACCACACCCATGCCCGGATCCGTGGTCAGGACGCGCTCTAGGCGTCGGGCAGCCTCTGGCGTGCCGTCCGCCACGATCACTTGTCCGGCGTGTTGGCTATAGCCAATGCCCACGCCGCCACCGTGATGAATGCTGACCCACGTTGCGCCGCCTACCGCATTAATCAGCGCGTTGAGCAGCGCCCAGTCCGCAATGGCATCGCTGCCGTCCTTCATGCGCTCGGTCTCGCGGTTTGGGCTGGCAACCGAGCCGCTATCAAGGTGATCGCGCCCGATCACAATCGGCGCTTTCAGTTCGCCGCTTGCCACCATCTGGTTGAATTTTAGCCCTGCTTTGGCGCGTTCGCCGTAGCCCAGCCAGCAAATGCGCGCTGGCAAACCCTGAAAGTCCACATGCTGGCGCGCCAAGGTCAGCCAACGCCGCAGGTGATCATCTTCTGGAAACAAGTCCAAGATGGCGCGGTCGGTGGCGTAAATATCTTCGGCATCGCCGGAGAGCGCCACCCAACGAAAGGGTCCCTTGCCTTCGCAAAACAGCGGACGGATATAGGCTGGCACAAAGCCGGGATAATTGAAAGCATCGGCGACGCCAGCATCAAAGGCGCGCTGCCGCAGATTGTTGCCATAATCAAAGACGACAGCGCCCTTCGCCTGCCAAGCCAACATCGCCTTAACGTGCGCCACCATCGAGGCGATGGCGCGCTGTTTGTAGGTATCCGGATCGTGTTCGCGCAGGTGCGCGGCAGCCTCAAGCGTCAAGCCGGCGGGAATGTAGCCGTACAGCACGTCATGCGCGCTGGTTTGGTCGGTCACCACGTCCGGCTGAACGCCGCGCAGCAGCAGTTGCGGCAGCACTTCGCTGGCATTGCCGATCAAGCCAATGGATTGCGGCGTTTGGTGGGCGAGCGCTTCCTCAACCCACGTCATCGCTTCTTCGAGATCATCCGTCATGCGGTCGAGCTGGCGCAGCTTCAGGCGGCGTTCAGCGCGCCAACGGTCAACTTCCACAAACAGCCCAACGCCCTCATTCATGGTGACTGCCAAAGGCTGCGCGCCGCCCATCTCGCCAAGCCCTGCCGTCAGGACGAATTTGCCTTTCAGGCTGCCCCAGCCGTGTTGGCGTGCCAATGCGCCGAACGTCTCATAAGTGCCTTGCAGGATGCCCTGCGTGCCGATGTAAATCCAACTACCGGCGGTCATCTGCCCATACATGATCAGCCCGTCACGTTCCCATTTGTCAAAGTTTTCTTGCGTTGCCCAAGCGGGGACGATGTTGCTATTGGCGATCAGGACGCGCGGCGCGTCTGGGTGCGTGCGGAAAACAGCGACCGGCTTGCCGGATTGCACCAAGAGCGTTTCATCAGGCTCTAGCCTTTTGAGCGCCTCCAGAATGGCGTCAAAGGCTGCCCAATTACGCGCCGCCTTGCCACGTCCGCCATAGACGATCAAATTTTGCGGATCAAAGGCAACGTCCTCATCAAGGTTGTTTTGGATCATGCGGTAGGCAGCTTCGATCAGCCAATTTTTGCAGGTGAGTTGGCTGCCAATAGGCGCTTTAATCTTCCGACCCTGCGGCGTCATGCGTTTTTCTCCCTCTTAAAAAATGTGTATGGGCTGCCAAAAAATGCCAGATGGCCGCCGCAGCCAAGCGGCACGTGCGATCATCTATATCGTAGTGTGGGTTAACTTCGCTGATCTCAAAAAGGCGCGTGCGCCCTTCTCTGCCCGCCAGCTGCCCGATTTGGCAAAATTCCTCGCCCGTCAGCCCGGTTGGGTTCGGCGCGCTGACGGCGGGTGCATCGGCGGCGCGCACCACGTCCATATCCAGTCCCCAGAAGACGGCGGACGCTGCGCTGCGGCTGAGCAGATCGCGCAGGAGCGCTGCTACGCCGATCTCATGCACCGCTGCCAAGTCGTAAGCACGCACGCCTTTGTGTGCCAAGTAGCGCTGATAGGTTGGCGCATTGGCAAACGGCTGATAGGCAATCTCGTAAAAATGGGAGGGCTGTAAGAAGCCTTCTTCCAAAAGCTGGCGGTAGGGCGTGCCGCTGTTCGGCGGGACATCAGCGCGCACGTCAAAATGAGCATCCACGTTGAACGCCAGCACTGCGCCTTCTGTCTCCAGCGCTAAGGCGGAACAATCGGGATAGCTGGTATCGTTGCCGCCGCCCAACACGATCAGGCATTTGCCGTCGCGCAGCATTTGCCGCACAAGATCGCGGTGCAGGGCGTGCGTTGCCTCTAAAGTGCCTTGCAGGCGCGTATCGCCCGCATCAAAGAGGCGCAGCCCTTCAATGCTGACGTATTTGTACAAGCAGCGGCGGATCGCGTTCGGTGCGTCCTTAGCGCCAAGGCGCCCTTTGTTGCGCGCCACGCCTTCATCTTGCGGCAGCCCTAGCAAGACGATCTCTGCTTCAGCGTAGCGCTCAGGCGCGGTGAAGACTGTTTCGCCCAACCGTACATCGTTGGGATCGCCACGTTTGAAGAATACGGCAGGATCAGCCGCCGTGCGCGGTGAGAAGTAAGCCATAGGCACCTTTCTAGGCGAGGGATGCAGCAGCACTGCACCCGATCAACACGCCCAGAGTATAGCGAATGTTGGGAAGGTTGTGCCTAGCCGGCAGCCCTTGCCGCTGCTGGGTGAGCGTAGGCAAGGGCTGCGTTGCAGATGGGCTATTCCTCAAGCGTGCTGAGATCGCCCTCAGGCTGACCAAGCGCCCGCGCCTTCAGCACGCGCCGCATGATCTTGCCGCTGCGCGTCTTGGGCAGGGCGCTCACAAACTCGATCTTGGCAGGGACGGCAATCGGACCGACCTCATGCCGAATGTGGTTTTTGAGCGCTTCCTCAAGAGCGGGCGATGCCTCGTAGCCCTGCCGCAAGATGCAATAGGCATAGATGATGTTGCCTTTCAACTCATCCGGCAAGCCAATGGCCGCTGACTCTGCGACGGCGGGATGGCTGACCAGACCTGACTCAACCTCTGCCGTGCCAAGCCGATAGCCGCTGACCTTGATCACGTCGTCAATGCGCCCGATGATCCAGATATAGCCGTCCTCATCTTTGCGGGCCGAATCACCGGTCAGATACCAGCCCCTCTCGCCGAATTTGCTCCAATATTGGCGGATGTAGCGGTCAGGATCGCCAAAGACGGTGCGTAACATGCCCGGCCACGGCTTCTTGATGACCAACAAACCATCCTGACCGACAGGCACGCTGTTGCCGTCTTCATCCACCACATCGGCAATGATGCCAGGGAAGGGACGGGTGGCGCTGCCCGGCTTCAACGGCGTGATCGGCATGGGCGCGATCATGAAGCCGCCGGTCTCGGTCTGCCACCAAGTATCCATGATTGGGCAGCGGCGCTTCCCGATGACTTCATAGAACCACTTCCACGCCTCAGGGTTGATCGGTTCGCCAACCGAGCCGAGCAGGCGCAGCGTGGAGAGGTCATGCCGATTGGGCCACGCCGCGCCAAAGCGCATCAAGCCGCGAATGGCAGTTGGTGCGGTGTACATGACCGTGATGCCGTAGTATTCCACCAATTTCCACCACCGATTCGGGTAAGGGTGGGTTGGTGCGCCTTCATACATGAAGCTGGTGGCACCCAAGATCATCGGGCCGTAGACGATATAGCTGTGTCCTGTGATCCAGCCCGGATCCGCGGCGCACCACCAACGGTCTTCATCTTTCAGGTCGAACACATAGCGCAGCGTCGTGCTGGTATAGACGGAATAGCCGCCGTGCGTGTGCAAAATGCCTTTGGGCTTGCCGGTTGTGCCGCTGGTGTAGAGGATGAACAACGGGTCTTCGGCGTCCATCACTTCGGTCTCGCATTTGGTGCTGGCAATGGGCAGCGCCATCAGATCGTGCCACCAATAGTCCCGATCTGGCTCCATCTGCACCTCTTGCGCGGTGCGCTTCAACACGACGACATGTTCCACCACAGGCGAACGGCGCACTGCCTCATCCGCGATCTTCTTCAGCTCCACAATCTGCCCGCGCAGCCAGGCGCCATCTTGCGTCACCAGCACGCGGCTTTGGGCATCCTCAATACGATCCGCAAGCGCCTGCTCCGAGAAGCCGCCGTAAACCACGCTATGCACCGCGCCGATCTTGGCACAGGCGAGCATGGCGATCATGAGTTCTGGCACGCGCCCCATGTAAATGGTGACGCGGTCTCCTTTCCGAACGCCCATCGAGCGCAGCACGTTGCCGAACTTGTTGACCTCTTGCCACAGGCGGTAATAGCTGTAGGTGTGCGTTTCGCCTGCCTCGCCTTCCCAGATGAGGGCAAGTTTATTCTTTCGCCACGTCTTCACGTGCCGATCCAGCGCATTGTGGGCGATGTTCGTTTTGCCGCCCACAAACCATTGGTAAAACGGTGCGCGGGAAGTCTCTAGCACTTTATCCCACTTTTTGTACCACTCCAGTGCCTCTGCTTGCTCTGCCCAAAATGCCTCTGGGTCTTCAGCCGCACGGCGATACATCGCCTCGTAATCTTGGACAATTGCCTGTTGGATCACATCTTGCGAGGGCGCGTAAAGCTCTGAGGCGTTGGCGACGGGCTGTGCTGTGTCGGTCATAGCGCATAAACTCCTGATTAGTTGAAAACACTTTAGGTGGGTCAGCCTAGCAGAGAAGCCGTTACTCCGCCGTGCCGCACTTAATAGGTACATTATCCGATCAATGGTTTGCTTAGGCAAGCATGATTTTGGCGCGTTTGGGCAGCCCTCTCGCACCCTTCCCGCCACGCCAAAAACCGACCCAATCGAAACGATCTCATACCTTGCGGTTGACCATGCTTTAACAAAGTAGTAGAATTGCCCACAAAATGCGATAATCCTGATCGCTATCCCGATTTCTCAATGGGACAAAGGAGCAACTGAGCATGATTGAAGAAAATGCTGCCCCAACCGAACCGATGGCAGCAGACCTAGCCGACTCTGCGCCGCAGAGACCTGAAGTGGTAAGCACACCCGAAGCCGTTCTTGACGCCGAAACCCTTCCCGAAGCCGCCCTTGCCCGCCAAGCCACTGAAGCAGTTGAGGCAACCGAAGAAGCACCCGCCGAACTGCCTTCCCTTTCCCTTCAAGCGCTGAAGCCTAAAATGGAGCTGAACGGCGTTGTGAAGCGCGTGGAACTCTTTGGCGCCTTTGTGGATATTGGCGTGGGCAAAGATGCGCTCGTCCACATCTCGCAGATCAGCGAAGAGCCTGTCAAGAACGTCAACGATGTGCTAACGGCAGGGCAGCCCGTCACCGTTTGGGTGCGCCAAGTGGACGCCGAACGCGAACGGATTGATGTGACCATGATCAAGCCGCTCGGCGTGCAGTGGAGCGAAATCCGCGTTGGGCAAGTGGTGACGGGCAAAATTGTGCGCGTCGAGAAGTTTGGCGTCTTTCTGGAGATTGGCGCGGAGCGTCCCGGCATGGTGCATGTCTCGGAGCTTTCGCTTGGCTACGTCGGCTCGCCGGAGGATGTCTATAAGGTAGATGAAGAACTCACGGCAAAGGTCATCAAGGTCAACAGCCGCAAGAAGCAGATCGATCTAAGCGTGAAGGCGTTGGAAGCACCAAGCGCCGCCGCCCAGAGCGATGATGAGGATGATGAGAACGTGCCAAACGCCATCGAACTGGCGCTGCGCCGTGCGCTGCTGAACTCTGAAGATGCAGACTTCCCAGAGCTGGAGCGCGCCCTTGAAAGCCGCGGCACGAATAAGGCAAACAATCGCAGAGGCAAGAAACGTGATAAGCGCGCAGGCAGCCGCCAACAGCAAGAAGAATTGCTGACGCGCACGCTGGATAGCGGCATCGGTCGGGAACAGCCGAACGCTAACTAAGCCGTGCGCCGCGTTGCGGCAGTTTGGCTTTTTGCGCCTCTTGCACTCCGCGTGGCGTTTGGTTACGCCTGCTCTGCCTCATCGTCGTCAGCGATGGCATTCAATGTGCGCCATAGTCGCGCAAAGCTCACACCGAACAGCACAGTCATGGTGACGGCGCTGCCCATGCACCATTGGCAAAAGCTGTTCAGGACGAGCGCCTGAATGGCGACAAAGTAGCCCGATACCAAAAAGCCAATCAACGCCATGCCGAAGATGAGCAGCTTGCTATATTTGGCAATCAGCGCGCTGCGCCGTTCGGCAACTAAGGTTAGGAAGATGGCGGCATATCCGACAAAGCCGAGATACGCCACTGGCACGCCGCCATATCCACCGATATAGCCATACGGCGAGCTATCTACATAGCTGCAATCACTGATCGCTGCCACACAGGCGATCTCGGTGTTGGTCAGCTTGGTGTAGGAAAGATAGCCCGCGATGAATAAGCCGATCAGCGCCAAGATGAAGCTGATCCGCCACAGCGAGTCGCGCTTGGTTGCGGCAGCTGCGCCTTGCGTGGTTGGGGCGGTATATTGCCCTGCGGTATTGCTGGTAGCCATTGTGCATTACGTCCTTTACATATCCTGATCAAAGAGGCGCACGGGCAAGCGTGTGCCGATGGGTACTTCCGTCATGCCTTCGGGGATGATCAACAAGCCGTCAGCGTTGACCAATGAACTGATCGCGCCTGAACTTTGCGTGCCTGTGCTGAAGGCGATCAGGCGCTCTGCCTGACGCGTGAGTTTGACCCGTGCGTAGGTGCGCCGACCGTCGCTATGCAGCACCTCACCCACTTCTGCCGTTCGCTGTGGTGCGGCATCCGTCGGAATGCCGAGCAACTTTTGCAAGGCAGGGCGCACGAAAACATCAAAGGTGACCAGTGCGCTAACGGGATTGCCCGGCAGCCCAAAAAACGGCACGCCGCCAAAATCGCCGAAGGCAAGTGGCTTGCCCGGACGCATGTTGACGCGCCACAAGCTGAGCGTCCCGCGCCGCGTGACCGCCTCTTTCACCACGTCCAACGTGCCGACGGAAACGCCCGCCGTACTCACGATCATATCAGCGTCGGCGGCTGCCTCAAGGCGGCTGTAGACTGCCTCGACCGAGTCGGCGGCAATGCCCATAAAGCGCGCCACGCCACCGACGGCTTGCACCAAAGCACACAGCGCCACGCTATTCATATCATGGATTTTGCCCGCCATCAGCGGCATGTGCGGCGGCAGCAGTTCATCGCCCGTCGAGAGGACTGCCACCACAGGGCGGCGCACAACAGGCACCTGTGCCACGCCCAAGCCCGCCAAAATGCCCACATCCGCAGCGCGCAAACGCCGCCCTGCCCTCAGCACAACCGCACCCTGCCGCACATCTTCCCCACCCTGCCGCACGCCGTTCCCAACGCCCACTGCCGCACGGATCAGCACGCTTTCGGGCAATGTGCTGTTCACTTCAAAGCGGCTGGGTGCATCATCGGTTTGCTCAACTGGCACAACGGCGTCAGCGCCTTCAGGCAGCGGCGCGCCCGTCATGATCCGCATAGCAGTTTGCGAGGGCAGCGGCATGGCTGGCAGGCTGCCCGCTGGAATATCACCACTGACAGGCAGCCGCACAGGCGTTTCAGCCTTGGCAGCGGCAACCTCAGCGGCGCGCACGGCGTAGCCATCTAAGGCGCTGTTGGGGAACGGTGGCAGATCATGCGCTGCCTGCACAGGCTCTGCCAGAATGCGCCCGTAGGCATCTTCCAAGCGCACGCGCTCAGTGGGAAGCGGCGAAAATATCTCTAGAATACGCGCAAGTGCCTCATCAACGCTGTACACGAGCTTTCTCCAACGGCAGCATCGCTTCACGCTGCCCATTATACCGCGCTCAGCGGCGGGCGCGCCTTAGAGATTGGCTAGTGTGGTTGGCGCGTCGGACGAATGATCCCGAACCAGATCGAGGCGCCCATCACGCCAAGCGTGATCGCAATCCAAACCAACAGCCAAAAGTTCACCGGCAAGTTGGTCAGGCGCGCCACTGCCAACGCATCATTTGGCACGTTGCCCAGCATGGTGGATTGGCTGTTCCACAGCGAGAGGATGTCGTTAAGCGCGTTAAAGCCGACGATCAGCGCCAGTGCGTTCAACAGGAAGGTCACCACTATCCGCGAGCCAAAGGCGGCAAGGGCAAACAGCGCCGTGCCGCTGACAATGCCCGTCAGCAGCGCCACATTGTCGCGCACCAACACGAAGGTCAGCACCAAAGCGCCAACCGCTGCGCCGCGGAAGATGACCTGCATCTGATTTTCGCTCTCGCGCAGCGCGCCGCCTGCTGACCATAAGCCAATCGTCAAGCCAATGCCGCCGATCAACAGCGCCCCCTCGCCGCCCGTGAACAGCAGCGCGCAGCCGATGAAAAACAGTCCGGTTAGCACGGCAACCAAATGCACACGCCGCACCCGATTCGCCGCAAAGAGCAAGATCGCACCGAAGAACGCCGCGCCCAAGTAGCCCATCTGTGTGATGATGATGCGGTTGCCGCCGGCTGTGGTCGCTAACCCAGCACCGTTTGGAAACACGCGAAACTCAATGAAGCGCCCGCCGGTGAGCAGCGCTGAAAGCCCATGCCCTGCCTCATGGACGAAGGTCACCAGCAGCCGAAAGGGATACAGCAAACTGCTGACCGTCTCGTTACGCGGCGCAATTTGCCATAGCAAAAAGACGAGTGCGAAAGCACCCAGCGAAACGAACAAAATGCGGCGGCGCGTCCGCCCTTCTGTGCCATGCGCTGCCGCGTCTTTATCCGCGTTATTATAGAGGCGTTCGTAGCTGCTCATCAAATGTTTCTGCCTTTGCGGTCTTTCGCCCAATGTGCGTACAATTGCTGTGAGTTGCCCTTGACTTTAACACGGCTTGCCGCCGTAGAGGAATTTTCGCCATGCCCAAACCAAATGCCCTTCCACCTGCCGATCCACTCCGCTTTGGCACCGTGGGCGCGCCGCAAAGCACACCCAAACCCGGCGGCACACCGCTTGCCATCGCCCACAGCCGCGCTTTAGGGTTAGATCACCTTGAGATCGCATGGGTGCAGAGTGTGCGCGTGACCGATGACTCCTGCGTGGCAATCAAACAGACGGCTGAGCAGCACGGCATTTCGCTGAGCGTTCACGCGCCCTACTTCATCAACCTGAACAGCCAAACCGCCGAACTGATGCAGAAAAGCGATGAACGCCTTCTGGCGGCAGCGCGCAAAGGCTTTTTGGCAGGCGCCCGTGATATTATCTTCCACCCTGCTTCTTACCACAACCAACCGCCTGAAAAAGTTTACGAGCGCGTGCGCGAAAAGTTGCTCGAACTCACCGCGATTTTGCGCGCCGAAGGTGTCAACGTCACCCTGCGCCCGGAGACGATGGGCAAGCCGGCGATGTTCGGCACGCTGGCGGAAGTGATCCAACTCAGCCGTGAGGTGGAAGGCGTGTTGCCTGCTATTGATTTTGCCCATCTGCACGCACGCGACGGCAAGCACAACACCTATGAGGAATTCCGCGCCATGCTCAAGGCAGTTGAAGATGGCTTGGGCAGGCGTGGGCTGGAAACGCTGCACCTGCACCTGAGCGGCATTGAGTACGGCGCAAAGGGCGAGCGCCAGCACATTCCGCTGAACGAGGCAGATTTTGCCTACCGCGATCTGCTTCAGGCGCTTATTGAGGTGGACGGGCGCGGCACAGTCGGCGTGGAAGCGCCAGAGCCGTTCCATGTGGCAGATGCGCTCACCTTGCAGGCAACCTATCGGCGGCTGCGCGCCATTCACGAAGGGACGGTCACGGAAAGCCTAGCGGCGGAAGACTGAGCTAGGGCAACAGCGTGAGCTCGGCGTGGTTCGGGCGGAAGATGCCGAAATCACGCCGATCAAAGGTGCAAAGGCGAGTGATGGTCAGGCGCCCACAGAGCGCCATCAGGCAGCAATCCACAAAGTCGAAGCGCGCTTCGGCAGAGCGGCGCATGATCTGTGCTGCACGGTTGAGATCAGCTAAGGTGAGGCACTGCACCCGTCTCTACCAACCATTGGATGAACTGTGCCTCGGCAGTGATGCCTGCCTCACGCCGCAACAAATACATCACCTCTGTGGGGGCTACTTCAGGAACGATATAGCGGAATGCTCGGCTTTCGGGCGATCTCAGCAAGTCTGAGGCAGGCTGATGCCGCATATCATGCCGATTGTAGAGCGCAACGAGAGAACTTGTATCAACCAGAACTTGTGTCACTGTCTTCTATCTCTTTTCGCAGATGATCGGCAAATTCCTTCTCCAAGATTTTGCGGCTGCGAAGCGATAGATCGGTTATGTGTTCTCCCCAATCTTGTTCCTCAGCCTCAACACGCGCTAAAAATGCTGTCGCCCAATTGTCGGCTGGCGCTGGTACGTCTGCCTCCACCCAAGCCTGAACGACCCCTCGACGCTGCGCCCATCACGCGCTGCAATCGCCTGAAGGCGCTCCGCCAAAGCGCCTGTGATCCGAATTTCTGCCAGCAGCACATCTCCCTCTGCTTTTGAAGCGATCATACCACACCCTAGAGCGTGGGCAGGGTGATTTGCGCGGCGTGCCGCACAAAATCGAGGGCGCGGAACTGCTCCAGCAGCGGATCAGGCAGCGGTTGGTCAAGCGTCAGCACGGTGAGCGTCTGCCCGCCTTTGGTAGCCCGCCCGGTACGCCATGCCGCGATGTTGATCCCATTCTCGCCCAGAAGCGTGCCGACCCTGCCGATCACGCCCGGCACGTCATAGCTGCCAAAGACCAACAGCACGCCGCTTGGCACAAAATCGCTGCGATAGTCGTCAATCTGGACGATGCGCGGCTCACGCCGATTGAACAGCGCGCCGCTGATCACCTGACCGCCGCCGCCTTCCCAATGCACCTGGCAAGAGACGAGGTTTGTGTAGTCCACCACGTCTAAGCCCTTGGTCTGCGTGACGTGAATGCCGCGTTCCATCGCCACCAACGGCGCATTAATGTAGTTGACGCTCTCGCCAAGCACCGGCGCCAACATGCCTTTCAGCAATGCGACGGTCAGCGGTTTCACCAGTCCATCTAATTCCTCGCCCTTGTATTCGACCGCCACACGCCGAATCCGCCCACGCGCCATGTAGTGGTGCAGCGCGCCGATCCGTTCGGCAAGGCGCAGATAGGGCTGCATGGCGTCAAAGGCGCGCCCCGGCATGAAGGGCATGTTCACGATGTTGCGGTAATCGGTGCCGTGCAGCGCATCATAGACTTGGCGCGCAATCTGCATACTGAGATCGCGCTGTGCCTCTAAGGTTGCATCGCCCATGTGTGGCGTGTGGATGACGTTTGGCAAGCCAATCAGCGGCGAGTCTTGCGGCGGCTCCACAGCGAATACATCGAGCGCAGCGCCGCCAATGCGCCCTGATCGCAGCGCCGCGATCAAGGCTGCCTCATCAATCACGCTGCCATGCGCCGCGTTGATAAGCCGCGCACCGGCTTTGATGATGCTAAATGCCTCTGCATTCAACAGATTCGCCGTTTCCGGTGTGTAGGCGCAGTGAATGCTGATGAAATCGCTGCGGCGCAGCAGTTCCTCAAAGCCGACCAGCTTGACGCGCAGATCGGCAAGGTGTGCCTCTGCCACATATGGATCGTAGGCGATCACATCCATGCCAAAGGCGGCGGCACGCTCTGCGACGCGCCTTCCAACGCGCCCAATGCCGATGATGCCCAGCAGCTTGCCATACAACTCCGTCCCCATATGCGCTTGGCGCAGCCACAAGCCGCGCCCAACTTCCAGATGCGCCGTGATGACCTGCCGCGCCAAAGCCAGCATCAACGCAAAGGTATACTCAGCCGTCGAGATCGCATTCACGCCCGGCGTATGCATCACCATGACGCCGCGTGCCGTCGCCGCTTCCATATCAATGCCTGCCAAGCCAACACCAACGCGCCCAACGACCTTCAGGCGCTTGGCATTCGCCAGCAAATCGGCGTCTACCGTCAGATCGTCGCGGATGATCAGCCCGTCTGCCTCGCTGAGCGCCTTAGCGACCTCAGCCCGTTCAGGCGGCAAAATCCGCACCTCAATGCCTTCGGCACGCCGCAAAAAGTCAAGCGCTTCGCTGGTAAGTGCTGTCGTGACCAGAATTGTGTAGCTCATCGCGTTTTGGTGTTCCTGTGCTAAGCCTCTAAACTGCCAACTGCACCCAGAGCGGCAAATGATCCGAGCCGCCCGAATCGCCCCAGACTTGCGCGCCAAGCGCCTGAATGCCCTCGCTGGCAAAGGCGAAATCGATGCGGAACAGCGGCGGCAGCCAGCCAATGGGCAAGCCGTTGATGATCTGGCGTGCTTGTGGATACTGCCATGCTGGAAAGGTATAGCCCATCCCAACGCCAACCTTGCGGTAGACATCGTAATAGCGCGCTGTGATTTGCCGATAGGCGTCGGCTTGATCGGTCATGTTGAAATCGCCCAAGAGCAGGACGGACTGTTTTTCAGCGGCAAGGCGCGCCATGATCTGATCGATCTCGCTTTGGCGCGGGCGCGCATCAAAGAGCTTGCCCACCATGCCCGGATGGACAGGATGCAGGTTATAGAGGGCAAGCCTGACGCCATGCAGGCTGACCACTGCGCGCTGATGCCCTAGTGCGTTATGAATGCCCTCGTGCTGCCAATAGTCAACTTCGTCCAGCGGAAAGCGGCTGAGGATGCCTTGTCCGGCACTTGGAAAAGATGGATGCGGACACAGGCTGCGGTAGGGATATTGGGCGGCAAGTTCGCGCTCGAAAAAGGCGGCGGCGGCGGCGCTTAGCTCTTGCAGGGCGACCACATCGGCGTTGGCAGCGCGGAGGGTTGCCAAGAACGGCGCAAGGTGAACTGACTCGACATGCAGGTTATAGGTGAGCGCCGTAAAGCTGCGCGGCGAGTTGATCGGTGGCGGCGGGCGCAGCATCCGCCACACCTGCCCGCCGTACTGCCGCAGGAATTCGGCTGCCAGCGGCGTCAGCCAGCCAACGGTTCGCCAGCGCCGCAAGACAATGGCGATGGGCAAGCCGAGTGCCGCCGGTGTGAGCAGCAGGTGCAGCAGGCTGTTCAGCAGTGCAACCGGCGGCAGTTCAGCATCGCGCAGGCGCGCACGGTTTTGCAGAAAGAATGTCAGCAGCAGGCTGTAAAGGCTCAGCGGACGCATCCCTTTAGGGCGCGCTGGCGCAGAGTTTGGCGCAGAACGTGGCATAAACATCACCTCCGTTTGGTGGTTTGGTGCGGCGCTTTACCACGCCGCTTCTAAGATTGCGTGTAGATCGGCGTCACTCAGGGTGACGGGATTTGCCTTCATGCTGTTAGAGGCTTGCGCCTTCTGGACGATTTCCGCGAATGCCGCACGCTGCACGCCAAGCGCGCTCAGGCGTGGGATGTTCAGGCGCGCACATAACGCGGAAACAGCCGCTACGGCTGCCTCCGCCTCTGGTGATTCGGCATCCAGCAGCAAGGCGATCTCTTCAAAGCGCATCAGCCGATCATAGGCATATGAGTCGTTCTGAGCGCGCAAGGCACGCACATTGGCTGCCATTACATGCGGCAGCAAACTGGCGCAAATAACGCCATGCCCTGCCGCAAACATCCCACCAATCGGCGCGGCAAAGCCATGCACCGCGCCCAGCCCCGCGTTGGCAAGTGCCATGCCGCCAAACAAGCTGGCATACGCCATTGCCTCACGCGCTTCCGCATCGCTGCCATCAGCATAGGCACGCGGCAGCGCCCACGCCGCGTTGGTGATTCCCTCACGGCAGAGCGCATCCGTAATCGGGTTGGCGCGGCGGCATACAAACGGCTCAATCAACTGCGTAAGCGCGTCCAGCCCGCTGCTGGCAGTCACGCTAGGCGGCAAACTGTGCATCAGCGTCGGATCGATCAGGGCAAGGCGTGGCAGCATGAGCGGTGAGCGCAGGCTAACCTTTACGCGCTGCGCCTCAGCCGTCAGCACGGCGTTGCGGGTTGCCTCCGAGCCTGTGCCAGCCGTTGTTGGGATGGCGATATAGGGCAGCGGTGCGTGAGCCAGCGGCAGCCCCTTGCCAACCACTTCAAGGTAATCCATCAGATCGCCCGCGTTGGTGGCGAGCGCGGCAATGGCTTTGGCAGCGTCCAGCGCGCCGCCGCCACCAATCCCAATGATCATCTCTGCGGCAAAGGCGCGTGCCTGCGCCACACCGTCAAAGGCGGTCTCGATTTTTGGCTCGCCAGCAACTGCAAAGACCGCGTAGGCGATCTGCGCCGTGTGCAGCAGTTCGTACAGTGGCGCGGCGCGGCTTGGATCGCTGCCTGTGACCACTAAGGCACGTACACCGAAGGCTTTGGCATGGTTCGGCACTTCGCGCAGCGTGTTGGCGCCAAAGAGAATGCGCCCTGCCGTTATGAACTCGAAACGGTCAAGCATCGGGATACTTCCAAAGCGCCTGATCGGGAAAAATGGGCAAATAACGCACCCCTACTCGCGGCTCTGCCAGCAGATCGGCAACGGCAGCGCGCCATGCCAAATAATGCGGCGTTTCGCGGTGCGCCTGCTGCGCTTCGGGCGAATGAAAGACTTCAATCAACATAAAGTGATTGGGATCATCTGCCTGCTGGATGAAATCGAAGCGTGCGACGCCCGCTTCTTGAACGCTGTTGCGGGCATTGTCCAGTGTGGCGGCAATGAACGCCTGCACATGCTCGGGCTTCACGCGGATAGAGACGAGCGCAACCAACATCAGGCTACATCCTTTGGCTGTCTGGGAAGCATTTCGCGCACAACTATACCCTATTTGGGCGCGTGCGTGTAGGTTGGCGCACCTCACATGAGTCTGGCAACACAGGCTGCGCCGCGCTCAGCACGAGTATGGTTGGCAGACCACCTATTCCACGATAGAATAGATACCATGAGTTCACTGACGCCCGACGAAACGATCCTAGGGTTGCTGGCTGCTCAGGCGCGGCATGGCTACGAATTGCTGGAATGCTTCCGCAGCACGCAGCAGCTTGGACGGGTGTGGGACTTAAGTACCAGCCAACTCTATGCCGTCTTAAAGCGCCTAGAACGCGAAGGCGCCATTGTTGGGCGTGAAGTTGGCTCGGAGAATGCACCGCCGCGGACGGAATATAGGCTGACGGGAAAGGGTGCAGAACGCCTTCACAGGTGGCTGAACGAGCCGCAGCCGTCTGCTAGCATTCGGCGCATTCGGGTGGAATTTCTGAGCCGTCTATATATTGCACGGCAGTTGAACATCGCGGCGGACTCTGTGGTGCGCCATCAGCGTGAAGCCTGCCTCGCCAAATATCAACAACTCATCGCTGAGCGCGATCAGGTCGAGATGGGCATTGATTTTCTGGCGTTGGATTTGCACATCAGCCAGCTCGAAGCGGTGCTGCGCTGGATTGCGCGCTGTGAAATAACGCCTGCCTCTGGCTGAATCGTTATTGAGAGCAATTGTCATTCCTGATGAAGGAGTTGTTTTATGAAGTGGATTCCGCGTTTTAGCCTTGCGTTTGCCCTGATCTTCAGCCTGACTATCGGTATGGCAAGCGCTCAGGATGCGCCCTTCACGGTGCAGGCTGCCGAGGAACTGCGACCTGCCATCACGGCATTGCATACAGCGCTGTACGGCACAGCGCCGACCTTTGTTGATGCCGATGCCGATCTGCTGGCAACCAACGACCGCACCGTCTTACCGAGTGGCTTTATCGGTGTGCCGCCGCACTTTCTGCCGAATGCCTTCTTCGTAACGCGATCAGAGAACGCAGAAAAGTTCGTTGATTTTGCCGTCTCACCAGATGGGCAGCAGGCATTGATTGATGCGGGCTTCCTGCCTGCCAGCGTGACGATTGTTGATCAGACAGGGAAGACCGTTGAAATTCCTCAACCCGTCCGCCGTGTGATCACGCCTTACAGCATCGCCACCTATCTGGTCTATGGTGTTGGGGCGGCGGATCGGTTGGTTGCCGGAGGCTATCTGGGCGCACGCGATCCCATTGGCGCGGCGCGAATGGAAGCCATTGATCCGCGCTTCCCTGAACTAAGCCAATATGTGATGACACAGCGCGAGATCAACGTGGAGGAAGTCGCTAAACTCATGCCGGATGTCATCTTCGCCAGCGCCCGTTCGGCATGGCTGGATGCCATCGCCGAGTTGGGTATCCCTGTGGTGCTGTTTCAGGGTGAGTCGCCGGAACTGCTCAAAGAATCAATGCTGCTTGTCGGGCAAGTGTTTGGTCCTAACGCCGCAGTCCACGCCGCTGCTTGGGTGGATTACTACGACGGCATTTTCTCGCGGGTGGTGGAGAAGACGAACGACCTGACGGATAGCGAACGTCCGCGTGTGCTGCTGGTCGGTGAGAATGCGCTGCGCGTCATCAGCGGTGATATGTACCAGACCGACATCATCGCCGCCGCTGGCGGGCAGTCCGTCAGCGCGGCACTGACAGGGTTCTGGAATGATGTGAATCTGGAACAGGTGGTGCTGTGGAATCCAGATGTAATCGTCATCGTGCCGTATGGCAGCGTCACAACGGAGACGATCACCGGCAGCGCAGAATGGCAGGTCATCAGCGCTGTGCAGAACGGGCGCGTTTACAAGATGCCCAGTTGGGTTGCGCCGTGGGATGCGCCCGTGCCAGACTCGGCGCTAGGGATCATCTGGCTGGCGCAGAAATTGTTCCCAGATCGGGTTGATTTGCAATGCAGCGCAGAAGCAGTGACCTTCTTCAAAACATTCTACGGCTACGACCTTCCACAGGATGACATCACTGCGGTATGTGGCGCGTCATAATCCTCAGGCGCGTCCGAGCGGCGGCAGGCGTGCGGATGAATGTGCGTGATGCTATTTACATTGGGCTGCTTAGCCTGCCGCTCGTTTTGATAATCGCCTCACTGATGATCGGTTTGTACACCATCAGCGTAGAGAACGTGACACGGGCGCTTTTATCACCCGTGTTTCCCGATCTGGCAGCGGGCTTGACACAGACCGAAATCACGCTTGTGCAGCGCATACGCTTGCCGCGTGTGCTATCGGCTGCCTTGATCGGCGCAACGCTGGCAAGCACGGGTGTGGCATTTCAGGGAATTTTCAAGAATCCGTTGGTGGACTCGAACCTGCTGGGTGTGACCTCTGGCGCGGGCTTTGGCGCAGCACTGGCATTGCTGTTAGGCGGTACGACCTTCCTGGTGCAGGGTTTCGCCTTCGGTTTCGGGTTGCTGGCGGTGTCGCTGGCGTATCTTGGCAGCCGCCTATACAGCAGCGCACCGATGATCGTCCTCACGCTGATGGGCATCCTGATTGGCTCATTTTTTGGCTCGCTCACCTCGCTGATGAAATACGTTGCCGATCCGCTGAACACGCTGCCAGCTATCACCTTCTGGCTGCTGGGTGGGCTGACGGGCGTCACCTGGGACAGCTTGCCCATCTTGGCGGTGCTGACCGTGTTGGGCGGCGCCTTTTTGTGGTTGGTGCGCTGGCGGCTGAACATCCTATCCTTAGGGGATGCCGAAGCTGCCACCTTGGGCATGAATCCGAACCACCTCAAGTTGGGCATCATCGTATGCGCGACGCTGATGACAGCAGCGGCGGTGGCGGTGGGTGGCGTCATCGGCTGGATCGGGCTGGTCATCCCGCACGCGGGGCGCATCATCGTCGGTCCAGATCATAAGCGGCTGATTCCCGCTTCACTGGCATTGGGCGCGTCCTTTTTGTTGGTCATTGATAACATCTCGCGCACGCTGTTTCCAACCGAAGTGCCGCTTGGAATCCTGACTGGGCTGATAGGCGTGCCGTTGCTGATTGGGTTGCTGCGCCGCAACCGCACGGGCTGGTGATGATGATGTTAGCGGCAAAAAATATCAGCCATGCCTATACAGCGGGCGTTCCTGTGCTAAAAGGCATCTCGCTGACGCTGGCGCGTGGCACGATTCTCTACCTGCTGGGACGGAACGGCTGCGGCAAAACCACGCTGATGCAGTGCTTGAGTGGCACGCTTAGACCGGAGAGCGGCGAAATCACCTTTGAGGGCAAAGCCATCCATGCTTACACGCCGACAGAACGCGCTCAGCGCATTGGGCTGATTCCGCAATTACATGCTCCGTCGTTTGCCTACACCGTCCGAGAGATGATCCTGATGGGACGTGCGCCACATTTGGGAGTGTTCGGCACGCCCAGCAAGGCAGATTACGCGATTGCCAACGATGCGCTCGCCAGCGTTGGGCTGGCGCATTACCGTGACCGTCCGTATACGCAGCTCAGCGGCGGAGAGCGCCAGTTGGTGCTGATCGCACGTGGGCTGGCGCAAAAGTGCCGCATTCTGCTGATGGACGAACCTGACGCACACCTTGACCTAAACAACCAACAACGGGTGATGGAAATTGTGCAGCAGTTGGCAGCAGAAGGGCTATCTTTCATCGTGACTTCGCACGTTCCCAACAATGCGCTGCTTTACGCGCACCGTGTTTTGTTGATGAAAGCTGGGCGCGTTCTATCCGACGGCGACCCGACGCACACGCTGACGGAGCCTTTGCTCTCGGATGCTTACGAGATGGCGACAGAGGTCATTTACGAAACGCTGGACGAAACGCGCATTGCCCGCGCTATTCTGCCCAGAAGGCGGCTGTGATGCTGCCAACGCCCGCCCATGTATGGGCAGCGCACAGCCACGCACAGGCGCAGGTGCTTGCCGTTACAGGCGAAATTGGGGCAGGCAAAACAACTTGGTGCCGCGCCTTGATCGCGCACGTGCGCGAGTTGGGCTTGCGCGTTGCGGGCGTATCCGCACCGGGCGTTTTCGCCGACGGACACAAGGTCGCCATTGATTTGCTCGACCTTGCCAGCAATGAACAGCGGCGGCTGGCGGAGCGTTTGGCTGTGATGGATGCTGCCTCGCCAACGCCGAACTGGAAATTTTATGCAGAGACGCTTGCCTGGGGCGATAGGGTGCTGAAGGCAATTGATGCCTGTGACCTGCTGGTGATTGACGAACTCGGACCACTGGAGCTGCGTCACAATCAGGGGTGGCAACAGGCTTTGCCACTGCTTAAACAGGGGCGCTACCGCCTTGCCTGTGTGGTTGTTCGGCGGTCGTTGTTAACGGCGTTTCAGGCGATCTTTGCGGAGGCACAGGTGATCGAGATTGCGCGCAAACACACGCACTGAACAGCGTGTGAAGTGCTTTCGGCACCGCCCCTGAAAGCGCGCCGACCTGCCTTGGCAGGCAGCGCACGCCCCTAGACCTTCACCACGCTCAAACGCCCCCGTCATTTGCAGCAAGTTGCGCTATAATTAGGGAAAGGCATTACAGGGGCGGGGAAGCGAACCCGCCTTTGTGCTGTACTCTCTGTATGGCAAAGGGTGTATGGCGCGTGAACATTTTGGTGCTTGGCTACGATGTGAAGTCGGTCAACATTTTGAGCTTCATCTTGCGGCAGGAAGGCTATGATGTGACCAGCATCATTGACCCTGCCCAGGCGGAGCGCACCTGGAACGATCAGCTGACCGACTTGCTGATCCTTGATGAAGAAGACCTTGATCCCAGCCTCTTTCGGCGCATTGAAGGCATTCGCGGCGCGTCCTCGGTGGCGATGCTGCTCTTGGCAAATCCCGCCTCTGAGGATGACATCGTCAGCGCCTATGAGGCGGGTATTGATGCTTATCTGGCAAAACCGTATGGCTACCAAATGCTCCTGGCGCACGTGAACGCACAACTGCGCCGTGCGCGTGTGGTGCCAAGCGCGTTGGTGCCAAACCTCAGCACGCCAACGGTCAGCCTAGACCCAGAGCGCCACACCGTCACGCTCAGCAACGGGCAAGCGCGGCAGCTTACCAACCTCGAGTTCCGCCTGATGTACTGCCTCGTTGTCAACCGTGGGCATATCCTCAGCACCGAGACGCTTATCGAGAAAGTGTGGGGCTACACCGGTGAAGGCGACCGCAACCTGCTCAAGAGCCTAATCAGCCGCCTGCGCGCTAAGGTAGAGCCATCACCACGCGAACCGAAATTGATCACAACCGTGCCCGGCGTGGGCTACACCTTTAATCCGAGTGAATAGGTGCGCCAATAGGCAACCTTCCGCGCCGCACGGTGTTATAATGCTCTTAGAACCAATCCGAAACGTAACACGGAGTAAATCTCACAATGCGTATTCTCATCCTCGGCGGTGATGGCTATCTCGGTTGGGCAACCGCAATGCATTTCTCGCAGCGCGGGCATGAAGTTGCCCTTGTGGATAACTTTTTGCGCCGCCGCCTGCACCTAGAGCGCGGCACCGATAGCCTGACGCCGATCACCTCTCTGCATGAACGCGTGCAGGCATGGCGTGTGCTAACCGGTAAGCATATGGCGCTCTACATTGGCGACCTGACCGATTGGGAATTCACAGCGCACACCTTCCGCGAATTCCGCCCAGAGGCAGTTGTCCATTATGGGCAAATTCCCAGCGCGCCCTATTCCATGATCAGCGTGCATACTGCCACCTTCACGCACACCAACAACGTGATCGGCAACCTGCATGTGCTGTATGCCATGCGCGAATACACGCCCGACGCGCACCTGATCAAACTCGGCACGATGGGCGAGTATGGGCAACCCAACATTGATATTGAAGAAGGCTACATCGAGATCGAACACAAGGGGCGCAAAGATCGGTTGCCGTTTCCCAAACTGCCCGGCTCAATGTATCACCTGACCAAAGTCCATGATAGCCACAACATCCATTTCGCCTGCCGCATTTGGAATTTACGGGCGACTGATCTCAATCAAGGTGTGGTCTATGGCATTGATACCGATGAATCGGTGCTTGATCCGCGCCTGATCAACCGTTTCGACTATGACGAGTCGTTCGGCACGGCGCTCAACCGCTTCTGCGTGCAGGCAGTCATTGGAATGCCCCTGACCGTCTACGGATCAGGCGGACAAACACGCGGCTACCTGAACATCCGCGATACGCTTGCCTGTGTGGAACTGACTGCGCTTAACCCAGCGGCGCCCGGCGAGTTCCGCGTCTTTAACCAATTCACTGAACAGTTCAGCGTGCTAGAGTTGGCATATGCCGTGCAGCGCGCCGCCCGCGAACTGGGCATGACCGTTGAGGTTGGGCATTACGAAAATCCGCGGGTGGAAAAGGAAGAACACTACTACAATGCGGTGCATACGCACTTGCTCGATCTCGGTTTGCAGCCGCACTACCTGAACGAAGAACTGGTGGAGAGCGTCATCAAGCGCATCACGCAATATAAAGACCGCGTGATCATGGATGCCATTGTGCCGCGTATTCGCTGGTCACAGGGCGATCAGGGGCAAAAGGTGCAGTTGGTGGCAACGGAGCCAACCGCCAAAGCCTAACGTTCAGCAACCGAACACTATACAATGCAGGGCGGGCTACCGTCCGCCCATATACCCAATACAACAAGGACAGTTGAGGAGCGCTAACCGTGCCGTCTTATGATTTCCGCTGCCTAGAGTGCAAGCACCGCATGGTGCTAACCTTCTCCTACGCCGAGTATGCGACCGCTGAAAAGCGCTGCCTGCGCTGCAACAGCCTGAACATCACCCGTGTGATGACCAAAGTTGCCGTTGCTAAGGGTAATGCGCGCTTTGCCAACCTTGAGGATGATTCCGCCCTCGACGACTTGGCAGAGGCTGATCCGACCACGCTAGGGCATTTCATGCGCCGCATGGCAGATGAAAGCGGCGAAGATTTGGGCGAGGAATTCAACACAATTGTTGAGCGCCTTGAGCGCGGCGAAGACCCAGAGTCTATCGAGGCTTCCATGATGGAGGCTGGCGAAGACTTTGCGGCTGACGATGAAGGCGATTCTGAAGCGGAGGCTGCCCCGGAAGCAGTGGGCGCTTTTGAGGATGCCGCTGCCAGCCTTGAGGCAGACTCCAGCCTTGCCGCCGCCAGCAACGACGAATAGGCGAATGGCTGCGGCGCGCACAGTCGCTTGGCGCTACGGGCTGCCGCTGCTCATTTATGTGGCGGCGGTCTGTTGCATCACCTATCCACTCATCACCGATCTAGGTGGCTGGCTGGCGGGTGCCAGCTATGGCGATGCCTTTGAGTATGCCCGTTCCGGGTGGTGGGCTGCCTATGCGCTCCAAAATGGCGCCAATCCGTTCTACCAGAGCCTGTTTGCCTACCCTGAGGGCTTCTTCAGCGCCGCGCAGTGGTCGCAGCCGCTCACCTACTTACCAACTACCTTCCTAAACTTCCTCTTCACGCCCGCCGCCGCTTATAACCTGTGGCTGCTGTGCGTGTTGGTGCTGAATGGCATGGCAATGCATAGCTTATGCCGCTGGCTACTGCGCGATCACCTGCCTTTGGTGCGGCAAGCCGCCGCGCTGATCGGCGGGCTGATCTTCACCGCCTATCCGACCCTTCAGGGCAACATCAGCATCGGCATGATTAATCCGCCGAGTTTATATCCATTGCCGATCCTGATCCTGTGCGTTCTGCGCCTGCTGGAAGGCGAACGGGCGCGGCATCTGATCCTGAGCGGTGGTGTGGCGCTCTGGCTGCTGATGTTGGCAAACTTCACAGCAGTGCTTTACAGCCTGCTGCCCCTCGCGCTGATCGGCGGCGCCTATTTCCTGCTGCGCGAACGCTATGCCCTAAGGCGCTATACGCTCTTGGCGTTGGTCGGCATTGTGCTGATCGGCGGCGCCCTATGCCTGCCGTTTTACGTCCCGCTTGCCGTCGAAATCCTGACCGAGCAGAATCCGACGGTGCTGTTCGACGGCGGCAGCCTGCATTTCAGCACGGACTTGCTGGCACTGATCGCGCCCTCGCCCTTTACCACATGGTCGTTTGCGCCTGCCTTCAGCCGCGCCGCCATCGGCACAAACTCGATGGAAGGCACAGCCTATCTCGGCGTGATCACGCTTGCCCTCAGCGCAGTGGCGCTCTTCAGCCGCCAACGGCGGGCAGCTTTATGGCTGCTGATCGCGCTTGGCTGCATCATCCTCTCGCTTGGTGCGCTGCTCAAGGTCAATGGCGCGCTTGCCACTGTGACTATCAGCGGTGTGCAGAGCTACATCCCCTTGCCCTACGCGCTCTTGCAGGATTTGCCGTTCGTCCGCACGGCGCGCACGCCCGGACGCTTCAACGCCACGACAGGGCTTGCGCTCAGTGTGCTTGCCGCTTACGGCGCGGCATGGCTGTTCAGCCGTCTGCCGCGTCGGCAAGTTGGCGTGCCGCTGGCAGTTGGCGTGCTGAGCGCACTCATCCTGTTTGATTATCAACTCTTTTTCCCATTCATGCGGCATCAGGCAGCCCTGCCAAGCTACCTGAGCGCCCTTGCGGCACGCGAAGATGTGCGCGCTGTGTTGGATGTGCCATATGATGACTACGTGGCGCAAAAGATTGCGCTGTGGCATCAGGTGACGCACCACAAACCGCTGATTGGCGGGCATGTGTGGCGGCGTCCGCCTATCCCGCTGGAGAAATTTGGCTTGCTCTCGGACGCGGCGCTTGGCAAGGCGTTCGATCTGGTGAGTGGCGATCCGCTCAGCGCGGCGGCGGTTCATGCTTTGCTGCGCGCACACGGCGCAGATGTGATCATCTACCACCTGCTGCCGATTAACGATCCCGAAGCGGTGCAGATCGGCGAGCGCCTGTTTGGCGCACCGCGCCACGTGGACGAACACCTTGCCATTTTCGAGGTGCCGCAGGCTGATCCGCGTGCGCTAGAAAGCGTTATCCCTGCCACTTATGGCAAAGGCTGGTGGCGTGCGGCGCGCACATGGCTTACGGAGAGCGCCGATCTCTATTTTTATGCGCCAACTGAGCAGGCTGTGCGCTTCTCGATCATGCTTGAGGCATTGCCGCGCATGGGTCTGTTGCGCGCTGCGCTGAATGGCAATCTGCGCGCAAGCGGCGATCCACAACGGCTGCCCCTCTGGCACTTAGGCGAAAGCGGCTTCCACAAGCTGAGCCTTTCGGCAGAATGCGTCCGCGTGCCGCCGTGCCTGCTGCCTGATGAGCCATGCGCCGCCGAAACACCGCACACACCGCTTTGCATCAGCGCAGCGCTCACCCGTTTGCGCGCCGAATACGAGACGCTGTGGCAGGCTGCCGATGTTCAACTTGGCAGCGGGATGCGTTTGCGCGGCTTCAGGCTGCCAAGCGCATTGGCGAGTGGCACGCCCTTTGAAATTATCACGGCGTGGCAGGCGTCCGAACGGCTGGATGGCGATTACCACTTGTTCGTTCACATCCTAGATCAGGCAGGCAAGTTGGTTGCCCAAGATGATTTTGTGCCAAGCCGTGGTGCTTTCCCAACCACTGACTGGGCAATTGGGCAGCAATGGGCAGAAGCCGCCCACCTAAACGGGTTGCCTGAAGGCGTCTATCGCGCCTTTGTGGGTTGGTATCGCTACGTGGACGGCGTGCGCCTTTCTGTGCAGGGCGAGGGGCTGGGCGCGCAAGATGGTTTGGTCTACTTGGGCGAGATCACGGTTCGGGCGCCTTAGGCAGCGCAGGGTTCTGCTGCGACTCGGCGAAGGTATGGATGGCTGCCTGTTGGCGCGCCGAGAGGTGAATAAATGGGCGACGCACGCTCACAAAGCGGATTGCCTCATCGGCAGGCAAGCCACGCGCCACCAAATAGCAAATCGCTAGAGTGGGCGCACGCCCAAGCCCACCGGCGCAATGCACATACACGCCGCGCCCAGCGCTGATCTGCTCATGGATGAACTCCACACCGCGCTGTAACTGCTCTTGCGTAGGCGGCGTGCCGTCCACAGTTGGCAGCCACAGGTAGTGCGGCGTGTGAATGCCGCTCTGCCTGTCGTCCCACTCCACACGCAGATTGACCAAGGCGCCGATCTGCCATTTTTGCAGGCGCTGCCAGCCCGCCGCGTTGATCTGCCCGCCAAGCCATAGCTGATCGGTAAGGCGCATCAAACGGCGGAAAGGCGGCAGCCTGCCGTGATCGCCCAAGCGCGAGAGCGCATACCACACGCCGATCATCGGCTTGGAAAGCGCCCACTCAGGCAAGGCGGCGCCTGCTTCTAACAAGAGGTGCGTCAGATCGGGCATGGCTAGAATTTCTTGCTACCTTTGCTGCCCTTCATGCCTTTCAGTCCACCGGCTGCGGCATAGGCAACCAAGCCGCTCTTATAGTCGTAGAGCGTGCGCGCCTTCTCTTTGTATGCTTCTAGGGCAAGGCGGATCAGCTCATCCACCACCTGAGCAGGCGTCATGCCTTCTGCTTGCCACAGATAGAAGGCAAGTGAGCCGGGCAACGTGTTGATCTCATTCACAAAAGGCTGTCCATCCTTCAACAGGAAATCTATGCGCGCTGTGCCGCGCCCATCAATGGCTTGGAAGGCACGCACTGCCAATTCGCGAATTTGTTCGGTGAGCGCTTGCGGCAGTGGCGCCGGAATCTTGCGTTCTGCGCCTTTCATACCCTTTGCCGCGCCGCCGCGCATGTACTTTTCTTCGTAGGTGAGGAATTCCTCAAAGCTGATCGGCTGCTCCAACAGCGAGGCGCGTACTTGCGCGTTGCCCAGCAGCGCACAGTTGATCTCCAAGGCGCCTTCCAGCGCTTTTTCCACCACCACGGCGCGATCTAGCCCAAAGGCAACATCCAGCGCAGCAGCGGCAGCTTTGGCATCGGCGGGACGGCTAATGCCGATGGATGAGCCAAGCGTGTTCGGCTTCACAAAAAGCGGATAGCCCAGCCCTTCAAGGCGTTCCAGCACGGCGGCGCGCCCTGTTTGCCATTCGGCACGGCGCACCGTGATGCCTTCTACGGTTGGGATGCCGTGCGCGCTCAGCACAGCTTTGGTCAGTGCTTTGTCGTTGGCAAGCGCCGATGCCAGCACACCGCAGCCAACATAGGGAATATCCGCCAGCTCAAACAAGCCTTGCAACGTACCGTCTTCGCCATGAGAGCCATGCACCGTCGGGAAGACCACATCAAGGCGTTTGAGTGCGTTACGCGCCAAATAGCCCGCTATTGGCGGCGTGATCATGCCATGCTGGGAAGGCATAGGCGAGATGAGCGTCTCGCGCACGCCGATCAATTCCTCGATCTTCTCAATCTGGAAAGTCTTTATATCCGTGAGGGCAGGGCTGGTGAGCCAAGTGCCTGCCCGCGTGATGTAGAGCGGGATGACTTCGTATTTGGCAGGGTCAAGGGCGCGCATCACTTGCTGCGCCGTCACGATGGAAACGTCGTGTTCCACCGAGCGGCTGCCAAAGATGACGCCAACGGTCAGTTTACGGTTTAACATGCCTGTCATGGAATGACTTCCTTTTAATGATTGATTATGCCGCGTAGGTATCAGGCAGATCGGTCAGCATCAGCAGCGTGTCACCTGCTTGCAAAAGGCTGCGGTAGCTGGCGATAGCTTCCTCAAGGTTGGCAACGACCTGCAAACGCTCTGCGGGGAAGCCTGCTGCTAAGGCACCCTCTTTTACGGCGGCAGCCTGCTGTGCGCCTATCAAGATGATGTCTGTGGCGGTGGCTGCCATGTGCGCGCCCAGTGCGCGGTTTGCCACTTCTGCCTGCTCGCCTAGCTCGAACATACCTGATGAGATCACAATGCGCCGCGCACTCTCTTTGTGCAGCGCCAGCACGTCCAGGGCTGCCTTTGTGCCGACGGGGTTAGCGCTATAAGCATCGTCAATGATGACGGTGCCATCCGCCATTTGGCGGCGCACCAAACGATGATCAGCAGGCTGCAAAGTTGCTAGGCGCGGCGCAATTTCCTCCAACGCCATGCCCAAATGCACTGCGACTGCAACCGCCATCAGGACGTTGGTCACGTTCGTCTCGCCATAGAGCGGCGTGAACATCTCGCAGGCTACGCGGCTGGCATTATCGCGGAGGGTGAAGGTGGTGCCTTCGGCGCGGAACTGCACATTGAGCGCCTCGAAGCGTGCGCCTGGCGCGCCTTTTTGCGAGACGATGATCCGCGTCTCTGGGTAGCCACGCGCTGCCATTGCCAAAACGTGCGGATCATCGCCATTGAAGAAGCCAGCGCCATTCGGCGGCAATGCCTCGATAATCTCGTATTGCGCGGTGATGATGTTCTCCATGCTGCCGAGCCGTTCAAGGTGCATCGGACCGACGCTCATGACCATGCCGAGCGTGGGTGCCACTAAGCGGCAGATCGCGGCATTTTCGCCCACAAAGTAAGCGTCTGCCTCTGCGATGAAATAGTCATAGTGCGGATCGCGGGCAAATTCATCGTTCACCACACGGCTGATGCCCATGAGCGTGTTGTAGCTTTTCGGCGTCATATATGCCCGAAAGCGCCCACTGAGGATGTGCTGCAAATAGTGCTTGGTGCTGGTCTTGCCATAGCTGCCAGTGATGGCGATCACGGTGGCGCCAGAGCCGCGCAGGGTCTGGGCTGCCTGCCGCATGAAATAGCGGCGGCGCGCTTCTTCATAGGGAAACAGGAGCGCGTTTGCCAGCGGCAGCAGCAGCGGCGCGATCACCAGGGGAATGGTGCCGCTGCTGGCGCTAAAGACAACCAGCGAAGGCAGATCATAGGCGTAGCCATCTAAGCTGTTCAGAATCAGCATGAGGTGATAGTAGACGGGAATTGCCGCGCCCAGCACCAACGCCGTGATCAACAAGCGCATAGCGCGTGGCGTGCGCTTGAAGGGCTGCTTCACCTGCGGATCACGTGGCAGGTTTGACCACAAAGCAAGGATGAAAAAAGCGGCGATGCCGAAAAATAGGAGCGCTGCCTCACCGCGATCCGCGCTGAACAAACTGGCAGGCAACGCCGCGGGCGCGCTGATCAGCACCAAGATGGCAAAGCTGAGCGCCGTGAAGGTGCGCTCGCGCCCTGTGCGCGCAAACCAACGCCAAAAGCGCGGGCGCTCGTAGCCTTCCAACTGGAAATAACGGGCAAGGTAATAGACGCGCCGCGCCATAAGCGCTAACCAAAACGGCACGCTCAACAAACACAGCAGCGGCATCAGGGTTGCGTAGTTCATAGGTTCTTAGCTGCCCTTGAAGAAAGTTTCGACGATGCGGATAAAATCGGGCAGGCGTTCTTGGTAGGCGAAATGCCCTGCACCTTGAAAGACGACCAAGCCGCTATCCGGGATGGTTTTTTCGAGCGTTTGTGCCTGCCACAGCGGCGTAGCCTCATCCTGATCGCCCCAGATCAGCAGGGTTGGCGCGGCAATGCGCGCAGCGTATGGCAACAGGTCTTGCGCCACGACGCGGCGGAAGATCGGTTCAAGCGGTCCGGCGCTTTTCAGGTCGTCCGATCCGAAGGCGCTGCGTGCCAAGTTTCGCAGTGGCTTCTCCAGCGCACGCAGCACAGGCAGCTTGAGGGCAGCCTTGCCGACACTGACCAGCTTGGCGCGCCCATCAGGCGGATTCAGCACGCCGGCGCTGCTGGTCAGCACGATTTTCTCAACGCGGCTCGGAAACTCCGCACCGATGACAAGGCTCAGCCTGCCGCCGAACGAATGCCCAATCAGGTGAACGCGCTCTAGTGCAGCATCGTCCAGATAGCGCACCACCCACTGCGCGTACTCAGGGACGCCCCACATCTCGGGCGGTAAGGCGGCGCGCCCAAAGCCGAGCAGATCAAGCGTGTGCGTACAGAAACCGCGCTTGTTCAGCGCCGCCGCGGCACCCTGCATACTCTCGATTGCGCCGCCCCAGCCGTGCAGCAAAAGCACTGTTGGCGCGCTCGGATCGCCGCTGACCTCACGGGCGGACTGCAAGCCGTCTAAGGTGAATGTCTCGATAGGCATGCATCACTCTCCGCGCCGAATGTGTGCGCCAAGCGCTGCCAGCTTATCCAGCACATGGTCAAAGGTGCGGTTGAATGCCTGTGCCGTGTCAATGACGCTCTCGCCCTCTGCGCAGAGCGCCGCGCCGAGCAGCGCCAAGCCAACCCGTGCATCCGGATTATCAAGGTAATCGCCTTGCAGCGGCGTGCTGCCGATCACAATGGCGCGGTGCGGATCGCACAAGACGATCTGCGCGCCCATGCTGTTCAGCTTATCCACAAAGAGCAGGCGGTTTGGGAACAGTTTTTCGTGGATCAAAGTTGTGCCATGCGCTTGCGTCGCAAGGACGGTTGCCATAGCGATCAGGTCGCTTGGGAAGCCGTGCCACGGCGCGGACTCCACCGAGACATCTACATCTTCCTCGCGTGCGCTTGGCATAAAGCGTTCGTGGCGCGGCACGTAAACGGCGTCCTCTTCCAGTTCAAGGTGAACGCCAAGCCGTTCGTAGACCTTGGCGATCATGCGGAGGTCGCGGGCGCGGGTGCCTTCTATCGCCAGGCGGCTGCCCGTCAGCGCGGCGATGGCAGCGATGCTGCCGATCTCGATATGATCGGGCGAGAGCGTGACGGAAGCAGGCGCACAGGTGTATTCGGCGCCGCCGTGACCGTGAATCGTGAGCAGATTGGAGCCGATGCCTTCAATCTGCACGCCGAACTGGGTTAAGAGCGTCAGCAAATCCACGATGTGCGGCTCGCTTGCCGCGTTGTAAATCACGGTGTGCTGACCAAGCACCGCCGCCAACATCGCCACGATTGCGGTGGCAGTCACGCTCATCTGCGTCAGGACGATTTCGCGTGCCTGCCAAGCGTTGGCGCTAAAATCAAGGGTGCTGCCGTTAACACGCACATCCACGCCCAGATCGCGCAAGGCGGTCAGGTGTGGGTGCAGACGGCTGACGGCATAGTCCAGTTCAAGGCGCGCTTGCCGCCGCCGCGCCAAGATCGGCGCGAGGAACAGCAGCGTGCCGCCAAGCGCCGCGCTGTATTCACGCTTGATGGTGCGCGCCACCACATGCGGCGCGTGCAGCGTCACCACGCCTTGTGGGTCGCCTTGCGTCACGCTTGCGCCAAGCGCCGCGCCAATCTCTAACATCACGCCCACACTGACCGTATTCGGCACATTGCGAAGCGTGACGGGTGCATCGCTAAGCAGCGCGGCAGTAATCAGGGCGATGGCGGCGTTACTGTTGCCGCTGGCAGCATACGTGCCGCGCAGCGCTTGCCGCCCTTCAATACGAATACGCACGAGTCGTTTACACTTTCTGGGTTGCTATGCGTTCCGAATGCCAAACGGCGCGCATTATACCCAATTGAAGCGTTAGAAGATAGCCTAACGCCCAAAAAGTGCCGCCAGCCGTTCGCGCCAAGTGGTGGCGTAGTAGACGTTGATGAAGCGCCGCAGCAGGGTGTACTTTCCCGATGGGTAGGGATACCAGAACAACTCACGCGGCAGCGCAAAGAAGCGTTCGGCGCTGTAGACCTTTGCGTAGGTCATATCTATCAAGCCTTCGGCGCCGCGGCTGCGCCCATAGCCGCTGTTCTTCACGCCGCCCCAGGCTAACTGCGGCACGCTTGCCGTGATGATGTGGTCATTCAAGCTGGCATGTCCCACCTCAAGCTGCGCCATCAGCGCCAAGCCACGCGCCCGATCGCGCGTCCAGACCGAACCCGTCAGCCCATAGCCAAGCGCGTTAGCAGCCTGCACGCCTTCCTCAGGGCTATCAATCGGCACGACGGCAAGCACCGGACCAAAGGTCTCCTCGCGCATCAGGCGCATTTCTGGACTCAGGTCAGTCAGGATGGTTGGCGCGTAGGCACGCCCATTCAGACCGTCTAGCACCTTCCCGCCGCAGATCAGGCGCGCACCGCTTGCCAGTGCTTCGCGCACCTGATCTTCCACAATCTTAAGCTGTGCCTCAGTCGTCAGCACGCCCATTGTGATTTCAGGTGATTCGCCCGCGCCCACGTTGATGAACTTTTCGATGACCGCCGCCATCCTCTGCATCAGCGGCTCGGCAATGGCGCGGGCGACGTAAATGCGCTCAATGCTGAGGCAGGCTTGCCCGGCGTTAAAGAGCGATCCCCATACAATGCCGTGCGCCGTCCGATCCAGATCGGCATCTTCCAGCACAATCGCCGCGTCTTTCGCGCCCAGCTCTAAGGTGATTGGGATCAGCCGTTCGCCGGCGGTTGCCGCGATTTTACGTCCTGTGGCCGTGCTGCCCGTGAAGCAGATTTTGTCAGGCTGCTGCGCGATGAGCGCCGCGCCGACTTCGCCCGTGCCATGCACAATCTGGAAAACGCCTTCCGGTATGCCCGACTCGCGCACGGTGCGCGCTAATAGCTCGCCAACCTGTGTGCTGTATTCGGAAGGCTTGAAGATGACTGCATTGCCGGTGACCAATGCCGCTGCAATCGGCGCGATGGAAAGGATCAGCGGGAAGTTCCAAGGCGTGATGATGAGCGCCACACCGTAAGGCTGGCGCACCGTCCAATGCTGGTGGTGCGGCGCCAATAGCACGAACTGCCGCTTGGCTGCCAGTGTATGTGCTGCTGTCCGCCGATAGTAGGCGAAGAGGTCTATGCAGGAAAAGAACTCGCTGAGTGCCTCAAAAGGCGGTCTGCCTTGTTCTGCCACCACCATGCCCACGATCCGATCAAAGTTGCGGCGGAGGCTGTCTTGCCAGCGGCGCAGCACCTCTAGGCGGAAGGCAAGCCCTGCCTCAAACCACGCCTTTTGGGCGCTGCGGGCAGTTGCCATGATAGCGGGCAAGGCGTCCAGCGGCGTGACGGGCACCTCGCCGAGTTTGCGCCCTGTGGCAGGGCTGGTCGAAACGATCACATTGCTGCGTTGCCCATTCAGATTGACAGGCGTCTGTGCGGCTGCGTTCATAGTTCACTCAATCGTCATGCCCACGATAAACATCTATGGGCAGAGTTTAGCCAGAGCCTCGCCGCACTGCAAGCAGCGCGCATTGGTGGGAGCAATGCGGTGGCGGGCTTTAGGGTGAGGTCAGGGTACTTCACGTTCCTAAACTACACACCGTCGGCAAAATACGGTATAGTTAGGATAGTTTTGAGACGAACTCGCAGGAGATAACGACCGCATGGCAACCAATTCGCGCACATGGTTTTACACTGAGCCGGAGCGCCGTCCCTACTACATTGAGGAGCGCGTGAACCATACCCTTTGGACGATGCGCTTCAGCAACATTTATATGGACTGCACCAGTGCTGAGCCGCCTTTCCGCATGGAAGGCAAGTGGAACGACATCACGCTCACGATGGAATGGATTCCGAACAGCTACCTGCGCCTGACTGCCTCTGAAGAAAATAAGACGTTGGTCGCAGGCTTTTCACAGATGCTGCAAATGCCGCCCTTGTTCAGCTATGTTGATGAAAACGGCATCTTTGTGGTGGAATGGTGGCGCGGCGAGGAAGGGCAGCAGCGCTATCAGGCAGTGCAAGGGCAGCCGGGCTACACACGCCTAAAGACCTATAAGAAGTAGCACAATGTCTCAGCCAAGGCGCATCTTCAACGTTGATTTAGCGCAAGACATGCGCACTATCGTGGCGATGGCGGATAACCTGACGCCATACGTCTACGAATCGGAACTCTACGGTATGTTGAGCGACCCAAGCCTGCCCCGCCTGACGGTTGGCGGCTTGCTAATGCGCCTGGCACGCCTGAGCCTGCTCAGCGACCAACTTTCGCCGTCCCAGCAGGTGGCATTGGCCGCAAATTGGCTGAGGTGCAGCAGGCGTGGGCAGTTCACTACGAGGGCAAGCTGCTGCACGAACTGAAGGCGCGCATCACTGCCCTCGAACACTTTGCCCATGAATGCATGGAAAATTTGCGTGCCTGCGCGGATAACTACCCTTCTGCCATGGAAAAGCGTGTGATCGTCGAGCATTTGCGGGATGCCGCCGTTGATCTTGGCGTGCTGAGCGACGAACTGAAGGGAAAGCTGACTGCGCTTGATAACGCCATCAGCCGTTGTGTGGAAAAAGCGCCCTTCTGCTGGAGCGAAAACGTGCAGGCGGCTTACCCACAGCCGAAGTTCTGGTTTCTGTACATGGCCGCCCGCAAGCCACCGCCCAAGAAGTGATCTGCCATGAAACCGCCCGTGGGCGGGATGTCTCCCGCCCCTGTTGCAAACGGCTCAATGTTCAGCCAGGTAGGGATCGTGGTGCAGGCGGTCGCTCAGATCGCCTTCCAAGCGGCGCAGGCTTAAGCCCAAGCGCCGTGAGTGTCCGTCTATGTTCAACACCCGCGCCCGCACCCGTTCACCTTCGCGCACCACGTTGCGCGGATGCAAAAAGTTGCCCTCCGCCAGCTCCGAGACGTGAATCAGCCCTTCTAAGCCCTCTTCCACCCGCGCAAAGGCGCCGAAATCCACAACGTTGGTAATGACGCCCTCAATGATCTGCCCAACCTGATAGCGCTGCGCGACGGTTGCCCATGGGTCTGGCAACAAGCGCTTTAGGCTGAGCGCGACACGTCCCTGATCACGGTGAACATCCATCACATATACAGTAACCGTCTCGCCACGCGCCAGGATGTCACGCGGATGCCCAACCCTGCCCCAGCTTAGCTCGCTGATGTGAATTAGCCCTTCCACACCGCCCAGATCAACGAATGCGCCAAAATCGCAGAGGTTGGTCACGCGCCCTTGGCAGGTATCACCGCGCCGCAGCGTATCAAGGATGTTGGCGCGTGCGCCCGCCCGTACTTGCGCTGCCCGTTCGCTCAAGATGAGGCGATTCTGCTCATAGTCCAGCTCAATCACGCGCAGCATCAGGCTTTGCCCAACGCGCAGGGCAAGCTCATTACGGCGAGTTACCCCTTCCCCAACGGCGGGAAAATCTACCAACTGGCTGGCTGGCACAAAGCCGCGCAGCGAGTTCCACTCCACCAACAAACCGCCGCGGTTATAGCCGATCACGGTCAGCGCCACCGCTTGGTCTTCAAGATAGGCGCGCTCCACAACTTGCCAATCAGCACGGCTCTGATCGGTATCCCGTTCGCCGCTTTCTGCCAGCAAGCCCTCAAAGGCGTGATCCCATTCTTGGCTGTGGCGCGGCGGGCTGGAAAGCTGCTCCCCTTCACGCAGCAAGGCTGCCCAATAGCTTTCGTCCGGCGGCGGTGGCGGTGTCAATTCCGGGCGGTGCAAGTCGTTGGCGGCTGCCTGCCGCCGCGTATAATTCCTGTTCGACGTGCTGTTCATTCTATCCATAGGGCTGTATGTCTTTTTACAATAGAAACGGTCACTAGGTTTAGGATTATAGGTACGGAGTAGATCGTTGTCAAACCGACGTGAAAGCGTCAAAATGCAGGCGTTGAATCGGCTTCAGCACCTGCTATAATCAACAGCCGATGTCAAGAGAAAGCAGAGTCTATGTATAAACAACAATTGTTGGAGCGTATTGGCAATCGCTCAGCCACCATTGGCATTATTGGGCTAGGCTATGTTGGGTTGCCGCTGGCAGTCGCCTTTGCCCAAGCTGGCTTCAAGGTGATCGGGCTTGATCTGGACGCCAAAAAAGTTGAGATGCTCCGCAACGGACAAAGCTACGTTACGGATGTGCCAAGTGCTGAACTGGCAACCCTTGTGCGCGAAGGCAAGCCCGGCGGCAGCCTGAGTGCCACCACGCACTATGCCGATCTGCGCCAGGCAGATATTATCAGCATTTGTGTGCCTACCCCATTGCGTAAGACCAAAGACCCGGATATGTCCTACGTGATCAGCGCCACAGAATCGGTGGCGGCGATCAGCCATGCGGGTATGTTGATCGTCTTGGAAAGCACCACCTATCCCGGCACGACGGAAGAAATCCTCGTGCCGCGTATGCGCCAAGCCGGCTTGAAGCCCGGCGAAGATGTTTTCATCGCCTTCTCGCCCGAACGCATTGATCCGGGCAACAAGCACTATGGCGTCAAGAACACGCCGAAGGTCGTGGGCGGCTTCACAGAGGCGTGTAGCGAAGTCACCCATGCCTACTACGCCACCGTTGCTGATCAGGTTGTGAGGGTTAGCACCGCACGCGCCGCCGAGATGGTCAAGCTGCTGGAGAACACCTTCCGCGCTGTGAACATCGGTTTGGTGAACGAGATGGCGCTCATGTGCGATAAGTTGGCGGTGGATGTTTGGGAGGTGATCAGCGCGGCGGCAACCAAGCCGTTCGGCTTCATGCCCTTCTATCCCGGCCCCGGGCTGGGCGGACACTGCATCCCGATTGATCCGCTCTACCTGAGTTGGAAGCTCAAGACGCTCAACTACACGGCGCGCTTTATTGAGCTGGCAAGCGAAGTGAACACCTCTATGCCGGTGCATGTGGTCAACAAGATTGCAGAGGCGCTCAATGATGACTCGAAGGCGGTGCGCGGCGCACGGATCGCGGTGCTGGGCGCTGCCTACAAACGCGATGTGGATGATGTGCGTGAATCGCCGGCGTTGGATATCATCCAACTGCTGAACGAGCGCGGCGCACTGGTCACCTACCACGATCCGCACGTGCCAAGCCTGACTTTGGAGCATGGCAAGCCGCTTCAGAGCGTAGAACTTACGGCGGAATGGCTGCGCGCTGCCGACTGTGTGGTGATCGTCACCAACCATTCGGTCTTTGATTACCGTTGGGTTGTGGAAAATTGCCACTTGCTCATTGATACGCGCAATGCAACGGCTGCCGTCCTGACTGATGGGCGCGTGATCGGTGCGCGTGTGGTGCGCTTGTAGGGAAACGTCGCATTTTCCTCAGCCGCAGCCCATCCGCAATCCTGCCTTGCGTGCAGGGTGGGATTGCGTGTGAGTCAATGTGACGTGCTGCCCCTGGTTGCGGCGCACTGCCCAAAGCGCGTATAATCGCGGCGTGTTCCTGTGGTTTACAGATAGGTGGGCAGGCATGATCCGAGTATGGCGAGGCGTGCTAGGCGTTGCCCTAGCCAGCCTGATCCTTCTAACAATGCTCTCCAGTGCGCGGGCAGCACAGGTAGATACCTGTCTTGGCTTGCCCGATTCGCGTTTGCGCGGCGGCAGCTTTGCCCGTGTGGTTGGCAACAGCCGCTTTAAGGAAGAAGCACCACCCGGCGCCTACTTAAAATCGAATGCGGCGCGTGGCGGCTTGGTGCTGCGCTACCTTGCCGAGGGCGCCTTGCTGCGCGTGGCAGAGGATGCCCAGCCGTTTTGCACCCTCGACGGCGACCGTTGGTGGGCAGTTGAGGCAGACGGGTTGCGCGGCTTTGTGACCGAATCGGTTGGGCAGCGCTATGTGCTAGAGCCGTACACAGGCGTGCCGCCTACACCTGCCCCTGACGGGCGCAACACCGTGCTAACCTGTGTGCGCCCCTACCTTGATCCGCCGCCACCCACGCCGACCGCCGTACCCGATGCGCCGCCTTATTTCCGTGCAGTGTTCGGCGGCGAAGACGGCACACTCCAATACGCCGATCAGGGCGGCTTCCCACGCCTGATCACGCAGTTTGACTATCCGCCGATCAGCGTAGACCTCTCGCCAGATGGCAGTGTAGCACTCGTCCTGACTTATAACGGCGTCTATTGGGTGGAAATTTTGAGCGGCAAGGTAGTCTACTTTGCCGACCCAACGCGCTTTAGCCTTGCTGAAGATGCATGGTTCACCCGCGCTCAGTGGACTCCGCAAGGCGATGCGGCTGCCCTTGAGCTGATGGATACCCGTGATAATATCTACACCTTCTCGGTCTGGAACATCTCGCTGACAGGGCAAGGCGCACCCTTCCAAGTGGATACTGGCAAAGAGCCGCCGTTCAGCGTGCGCCGCTCGCCCGACCGCAGCGCGATGATCATCTTGAGCGCGAACGACATTTTGCGCTACCCACGTAACTTTGTGGATGAGCCGCCGCCGCTGCTGGAGTTTGTGCCAGCCAGTGGCGAAGGCGATGGGCGCAGCATCGTTCCCGCCTCGATCACGTGGTTGGCGGATAGCAGCGGCTTCTACGCCTATGTGCCAAAGTCTGAGGACGCGCCGCCTGATGATCCGTTTGGTGGACGGCTGTTCCTTGTGCCGTTGGAAGGCGAAGCGGAAGATTTGGGCGCGCTGAGCAACCTCCCACGTGGTGCGGAAGTCATCCCTTCGCCAAAAGGCGATTTGCTGCTGGTGCGTGCCGACGAAACATGGCGCATTCAGACGCTTAGCGGGCAAGTGCGCCAAACTTTGCCCGAAGGCAGCACCATTTTCGGCTGGACGCCTGACGGGTTGGGCGTCGCCTTTCGGAGTGAGGCGGGCAAACCAGCCTATCTGGGCGCCGATGGCGCGACCGAATCGCCCTATCTGCCGTTGGTGGATAACCTGTTCACGCTGGAATGGCTGCCGAACGGCACAGCGCTCTATACGGTGCGCGGCGCTGATGGCAAACTGACGCTCAGCGCGCAGCCTTTAGGCGCGGCAGCGCAGTATATTGGCATTGTGGCAGGGCGCTTTGCCTTCAGCGCAGCGACGTTCAACGCCGCGCCGGGCTTGGCGCGTCCGCCACAGCCTTGCCCATAGGCTGTGGGCAGAAGCCACCACCTTGATTTGTTTTAATGTTTTGCATTGCGGACGCGCTAAGGCGCGTCCCTACAATTAAATCTCAGAGCAGCGCCTAGCCCGCTATGGTATGCCAGCGAAGCACTTTTGCGCGCTCCGCTGGCAAACAGGATTTCACCCCCTAAGGGTTGAGGCAGCTTTTCGCGTTAGGGCAAGTTGCGGTAATTGGGATGTTCAATAATTGAGAATTCTGAGAGGGGCCAATATTTCACCCACGCCTGCCCAACGATCAAATGGCGCTCAATCGGTCCGAAGTTGTGGCTATCATAGCTTTGTGGGCGGTTATCGCCTAGCACAAAATACTGCGTCGCGCTGAGCCTCCAGGTGCCGTTGCAACCCAGCCCGCAAAAATCACGCACGTAAGGTTCTTCCAAACGCACGCCGTTGACATAGACGCGCCCATCTTTGAGTTCAATGGTCTCGTTCGGCAAGCCAATCACGCGCTTGATCAAGTCGTCGCCGCCCTCATAGCGCGGATTATGCAGCACGATCACATCGCCGCGCTGCGGCGGGCTAAAAAAGTATGCCAAGCGGTTCACGATCACCAAGTTGCCGGTGTGGAAGGTCGGCTGCATACTGGGGCCATCCACGATGGCGCGTGCCGTCATCAGGTTGATGGGCGTGAAGGTGATCAGCACCAGCAGGGCGATCTCCAACACATCGCGCAGCAGGCTGCGTTTGCCGCGCAGGGGCGGGCGGGCGGAAAGGCGTGTTACGTTCTGATCAAGCACAGCCAAAAAGACTCCTTGAAATGGGTTGCGAACAGCTTAGATGCCGCTGAATGGGTCAAACTCACGCTCATCTGTGGGCGGCGGCGGTGTGTAGGGTGCGGGTGTGCGCGTTGGTGTGGGGGGCGGCGGTGTGAAATCCTTCGGGACGGGCGCATAATTGGGGTGATCAATGATCGCCACATCGGGCAGGGGCCAATAGCGCACCCATGCTTGCCCAACGATCAAACTGCGCTTGATCGGCCCGAACGAGTGGCTATCGTGGCTGCTGGGGCGGTTATCGCCCAGCACGAAATATTCATCTTCGCCAATTTGCCACGTGCCATCGCAACTGCTGGTGCAAAAGCGCTCAATGTAGGGTTCATCCAGCAGCACACCGTTGACATAGACGCGCCCTTCCAAAATTTGCACATATTCGCCGGGCAGCCCAACCACACGCTTGATGAAATCCTCTTTGCCATTGCGCGGATTGTGCAGCACAATCACGTCGCCGCGCTGTGGGTTATCGAAAAAGTAGGCGAAGCGGTTCACGATGACAAGCTGCCCCGTCTCGAAGTTGGGGCGCATACTGCTGCCTTCCACAACGGCGCGAGCCGTGGTCAGGTTCACAAAGGTATAGATGATGGCGATCAGCAAGACGATCTCGCCAAAGTCGCGCCATAGCGGGCGGCGGTTTAGGTGAGGGCGTGATGTTTCGGTGCTTTCAGGCTCCAGCACAGGCGGGTACTTCCTTAACATAGTGGCTTACGCAACATTTTAGCACAGCTTGCGGGCGGTGGGCAGCCCCTTCACGATTTTCTTAGGCGGGCAAACCAAAGGGCGGGAGAGTATCCCGCCCGCTTGCCTATGCCGAACAGCGCCCTTAGCTTGCCAGCATCTTCCGCAGCACGGAGGGCAGCAGCCCGCCGTTGCGGTAGTTGTCTACTTCCACCTGCGAGTCGAGGCGGGCAATCACGCTGAAGGCAAACGACTCGCCGCTCGGGCGCTCCACGCGCACCGTCACCTCAGCCCGCGGCGCCATGCCGTCGTGAATGCCTTCCACAGTGATCACTTCTTCACCGGTCAACCCGTAGGTTGCGGCATCCTCGCCGGCCTTGAATTGCAACGGCAGCACGCCCATACCCACCAGATTGCCGCGGTGAATGCGCTCAAAGCTCTCTGCCAACACGGCGCGCACGCCCAAGAGTGCCGTCCCTTTTGCCGCCCAATCACGGCTGCTGCCCGTGCCATATTCCTTGCCAGCAATCACGATCAGCGGCGTGCCATCCTGCTTATAGCGCATGGCAGCTTCGTAGATGCTCATCTGCTCGTTGGTTGGCAGGTAGCGCGTATAGCCGCCTTCCACGCCGTTCAACATCAGGTTCTTGATGCGGATGTTGGCAAAGGTGCCGCGCACCATGACGCGATCATTGCCGCGCCGCGTGCCGTACTGGTTAAAATCTTCTTTCTTCACGCCGCGCCCAAGCAGGTATTGCCCAGCAGGGCTGTTCACGGCAATGTTGCCCGCTGGCGAGATGTGATCGGTCGTGATCGAGTCGCCAAGCAGTGCCAGCACACGCGCACCGCGAATGTCGCTCAGCGGCGCAACGTCTACCGTGAAATTCTCAAAGTAGGGCGGTTCTTGGATGTAGGTGGAGTCTTCCGTCCATGCGTAGAGCAAATCGCCCTTGTTCGGAATGGCGTTCCAATCCTCGTTGGCGGTCTCGATGCCGTTATACAGGCGCTGGTAAACCTCCGGCTTGGTGGCAACGCGCAGGTAGTCTTCCAACTCTGCCTGTGTGTACCAAATCTCGCGCAGGAAGACGGGCTTCCCGTCCTGATCGTAGCCGATTGGGTCACTTTCCAGGTTAATGTCCACCGTGCCTGCCAGCGCGTAGGCAACCACCAACGGCGGCGAGGCAAGGTAGTTTGCCTTCACCAACGGATTGATGCGCCCTTCAAAGTTGCGGTTGCCACTCAGCACGGCAGCCGCCACAAGGTTATGATCGCTGACCGCCTGCGCCACTTCATTCGGCAGCGGGCCTGAATTGCCGATGCAGGTGGTGCAGCCATAGCCAACGACATGGAAGCCAAGCTGTTCAAGGTAGGGCATTAAGCCCGATTCGGTCAGGTATTCGGTCACCACGCGCGAGCCGGGCGCAAGGCTGGTCTTGACGAACGGCTTCACCTGCAAGCCGCGCTCGACTGCCTTTTTGGCGAGCAAGCCTGCGCCAAGCATCACCGATGGATTGCTGGTGTTGGTGCAGCTTGTGATGGAGGCAATCACAACTGCGCCGTGCGTCACCTCAACGGTGTGTCCATTCTGCACGACGGCGCGCTGAGCGCGTTCTTCATCGCTGAGCGCGTAGCCACGGGCGCTGAGCGGCGCGCTGAGCGCATCGTGGAAGGCTTGCTTCAGTTCACTGACGCGCACGCGATCCTGTGGACGTTTGGGACCGGCAAGGCTTGGCTCTACGCTGCCCAAATCCAGCTCGATCACGTCGGTGAAGGTTGGCGCGGGCGTGGCATCGGTGCGGAACAGCCCTTGTTCTTTGCAGTAGCGCTCCACAAGCTGCACTTCTGCCTCTGTGCGCCCGGTGCGCCGCAGATAGTCCAGCGTGATGTGGTCAACCGGGAAGAAGCTCAGCGTCGCGCCGTAGTCGGGCGCCATATTGGCAATCGTAGCGCGGTCAGGCAGCGACATATGGCTTAAGCCTTCGCCGAAAAACTCCACGAACTTATCTACAACGCCCTTCTTCCGCAAAATCTGGGTGACGACCAGCACAAGATCGGTGGCGGTAGTGCCTTCGGGCAGTTTGCCCGTCAGCTTGAAGCCGATCACCTCTGGCAGCAGCATGTAGTAAGGCTGCCCAAGCATGACTGCCTCTGCCTCAATGCCGCCCACGCCCCAGCCAACCACGCCCAAGCCGTTGATCATGGTGCTGTGCGAATCAGTGCCGACCAAGCTATCCGGGAAGGCGACGCTCTCGCCGTTTTCGGTGCGGCGTTGGACGCCCTTCGCCAAATATTCAAGGTTCACCTGATGGACAATGCCTGAGCGTGGCGGCACGACGCGGTAGTTTTGGAAAGCAGTCTGCGCCCAGCGCAAGAATTCGTAGCGCTCATAGTTGCGCTCAAATTCAATCTTGCTGTTGATCATGAGGGCATCGCGGCTGCCGAAGGCGTCAATCTGAATGGAATGATCGATCACCAAATCGGTTGGCACCAAGGGATTCACCTTGCGTGGGTCTTTGCCTAAGCGCTGCATGGCGTCACGCATGGCGGCCAGGTCTACCATACACGGCACGCCGGTATAGTCTTGCATCAGCACGCGGGCGGGCATGAACGGCACTTCGCGTGCGGCGGGCGATGCGGCGTTATAGGTTGCCCAGGCCGTCACGTCGTCCTCAGTGACGTTGTAGCCGTCTAGAGAGCGCAGCGCCGTCTCCAGCAGCACCTTAATCGAAAAAGGCAACTGCGAAACGGGCGCGATGCCGAGTTCTTCCAAGCGGTTGAGGCGGTAGAGGGTGGCGCTGCCGCTGCCTGTTTCAAAAGCGGCACGTGCGCCAAACTTATCGTACTTTTGGGTCATATGGCGAATCCTGTTCCTATGCTTAGAGAGCGCACTTGACGGCGCAAGAAGCGCCAAGAGCGCACAACGAAACGAGACTTTGGGTAAATTCCGCGTGAGATAGTTAGATTGTACGCACAAACGCGCATTTTTTCTAGGGAGTGGCGCAAACAGAGGTGAATCGCGGTGTGGATGGGAAGGGTACGGCGAACGGGCAGGCTTTACTCCCGCCCGTCTACAGGTATGGGGCTAAGATAGGCGGCAGCCGGTGCTAAAATGTGCCGGGCTGCGCGTAGGGATAGCTCCATAACGCAACTTGCAAGACCACTGCCTTAAACCATGCCTGATACATCTTCTCAACCGTTTCAGGGTTGTGCCCCCTTTTGCTCAAAAACGGCAGCATAGTTGCTGTGATCGGATAAATGAAGGCAATCATATAGCGCAGCGGAATAAGCGCTACACTCTGCACCTGATCAGTTTGGTTCTTCTTAGTGCTATGGTGGCGCAGCGCAATTTCCATCGCATAGTTTAGCCACGCTTGATCATACGGGCGCTGGCAGGTGTCCAAAATCCACTGCCCAAAGCGCTGCCGCACTTGCGTTAGATAGTGCGTGATCGGTTGTCCTTGTGGGTTGGTGAAGTAGTGCAGCAAGTGCGAATGTGCGCCAACAAAACCATACCACACATCCAGCACCGCCTCAACCTGATCAGCAAGCACTTCACCCGCCAATTGTAAGTAGCGCTGATCTTCCTCAGCAAAGAGCAAGCTTTGCTTGAGTAGCGCGAATTCCTCTGCACTTAACGGCGATTGGGCAACTTGCGCGCTGCCGTAGGTATAGCCTGTAAGCTCAGTCATATGGTTTACCTCTTTAGAACAACCACTTTTCACACCCAACAGCATAGAGTACACTTAATCATAGGTCAAATACATAAAACCAATTAAAACGATAGGGTTTAACTATGGATTTGCGGAAACTGCGTTACCTGCTAACTGTGGCGGAAGAAAAACACTTCACACGGGCGGCGGAGCGCCTCTACATTTCGCAGCCGTCGCTCTCGCAGCAAATCAAGCACTTAGAAGATGAACTAGGTACAGCCCTTATTGAGCGCTCTAGCCGTCTGGTGCGGCTTACTGCGGCAGGCGAATTGCTCTGCCAACATGCCCGCCACATCTTCAACGAACTGCAAGATGCTCAGACTGCGCTTGCCGAACTCGCGCACCTTGAACGTGGCACACTTGCCATTGGCTGCGTGCAAACCGTCAATGCTTACCTGATGCCGCGCCTGTTAAGCGCTTTTGTGGCGCAGCACCCGAACATCGCTCTCAGCGTTGAGGAAATGCCCGCCGCCGAGATTGAGGCACGTTTGCTGGAAGGCACCCTTCAGATCGGCTTGGGATTTTCGCCGCCTTCGCAGCCTGCCATTGAGGCGGAGGTGCTTTTTGATGAGGAATTGGTGCTGTACGTAGCAGCCGATCATCCGTTAGCAGGCTGCACACAGCTTGAACTCAGACAGTTGGAAGGTGTGCCGCTGGCGCTTTTGCCGCGCACCTTTTGCACGCGGCGCATTTGGGAAGCCTGCGCTCAGCAAGCTGCACTGACGCCTAAGGTGATGGTGGAACTGAACACTGTTCAGGGCTTGCTCAGCCTTGTTTCGCACAGCCGCCTTGCCAGTGTGCTGCCACAGCTTGCTCAGTCCCTAGCCCAAAATTTATGCGCGATCCGTTTAGTGCTGCCAACGCCGCGCCGCAGCATAGCCCTGTTGTGGCGTCGGAACGCTTTTAAGTGTGCTGCCAGCCGTGCCTTTGCCCACCTGCTGAAAAGCACGCCACTGGGCATTGGGTGAAGTTTGCCGCCGCGCCACTTAACGTTAGAATTGACGGTATAAGAGAAGCAACACGCACAAACGACACTTCAATCGAGGCGACTTTGGCAGCACAAGCGGCGCTCCGCAAAAAATATCGGCTGATCAGCGCTAAACTGGTGGCAACCTTTGGCACGCCCCGCTGGCAGCCACGCTACACACCCGTTGATGAATTGGTGGATTGCATCCTCAGCCAAAGCACCACCGACGCCAACCGCGACCGTGCCTTTGCCGCCCTCAAAGCGCGCTTTCCCGCTTGGGAAACTGTGCGCGATGCGCCCACAGAGGCTGTGGTGGAAGCCATTCGCCCCGCTGGCTTAGCCAACCAAAAAGCACCGCGCATTCAGAACGCACTCCGCCACATCACCCGTGAGCGTGGCAGCATTACGCTCGACTTCCTCGCCGAGATGGAGACCGACGCCGCCAAAGCATGGCTGACCGCCATTGACGGCATCGGACCCAAAACCGCCGCCATTGTGTTGTGCTTTGCCTTTGGCAAGCCCGCCTTCCCCGTGGATACGCACGTCCACCGCGTCAGCCAGCGGCTCGGCTTGATCGGTGAGAAGGTGAGCGCCGAGGCTGCCCACCCCCTGCTAGAGTCACTCATCCCGCCTGAGGAATACTATCCCGCGCACCTCAACCTCATCGCCCTTGGACGCACCATCTGCCAAGCGCGCAAGCCGCTCTGCGAACGCTGCCCACTGACCGCCGAATGTGCCTACTTTCAGACCAGCGCCACAAACCCGAAACCGAAGCGCCAAAAACCGCCAAAGGATGCTACCCCATGACCACACCAACGCTTAGTGGGCGTGAACTGGATGCCGCCCTCACCAGTGCGCGCCAAACGCTCTCCATCTTACGCAGCCAAGCCCAAAGCGGGCGCGTAGATGCTGCTTTCTTTGAGGGACGCCTGAAAAGCGTTGAAGACATACTATCGCAGCTTGCCGACGAACGCCAACAGACCAGCCAGCAAGGGCGCGTTGCCAAACTCTATGAGGTCAGCCGCGCCATCGGCGGATCGCTTGATCTGCAAACGGTGCTGAATCAGGTGATGGATGCCATCATTGCCCTGACTGAGGCAGAACGCGGCTTCCTGCTCATCCAAGATGATGACGGCAACCTGGCGATCCCAGTCCGCCGCAACTTTGATCAAGAGACAATCGGCGTGGATGCCGTCTCGATCAGCCGCACCGTCACCAACCGCGTCTTGGAGAGCGGTCAGGCGATCATCACCACCAACGCCCAAGAAGACCCACGCTTTTCCAATCAGGCGAGCATTGTTGCCCACGCCCTACGCAGCATCATGGCGAGTCCGCTGCGCGTGCGCGGCAAGGTGATCGGCGTCGTCTACGTGGATAACCGCGTGCGAACCAACTTGTTCAGCGAGCAAGATTTGGAGCTGCTGGAGACCTTCGCCGCGCAAGCTGCCGTCGCCATTGATAACGCACGGCTGTTCAGCGCCACCGATCAGGCCTTGAATGCGCGTGTTGAAGAACTGACCATGCTCCAACGCATGGATCGCCAACTGAACGAGACGCTTGATCTGAACAACGCCTTGCGCGTCACGCTGGAATGGTCAAGCCGCGTCTGTCAGGCGCAGAGTGCCAGCCTCGGCTTGCTGGACGCCGAAGGCGGCGCGCTGCACATCTTGGCGCACTCTGGCGCCGCCGATACCTTCACCGCCGATAGCAATGCGCCGCTGATGCAGCAGGTCATCACCAGCCAAGCCCCGATTGTGCATCATAACGCCGATCATTCAATCTTCCTTGTGCCAATTCGCCGCAGCGGGCGCGTGATCGGCGTCATCGCCATGACGGCAGCGCGTGCCAACGCCTTCAGCGCCGATCAGCAGGCGCTGGTCGTCCGCATGGCAGACCGCGCCGCCATCGCTATTGAAAACGCACGCCTTTACGACGCGGTGCGCGCCGCCAACAACGCTAAATCTGAATTTGTGGGCGTGGTGGCGCACGAGCTAAAAGTGCCGATGACCAGCATCAGCGGCTATGCCGACCTGATTCCGATGGCGGGCAGCATCAACGAGAAGCAAAGCGGCTTCCTCGCCACCATCAAGAATGCTGTGCAGCGCATGAAAATCTTGGTGAGCGACCTGAACGACATCAGCCGCATTGAGACGGGCAATTTGCGCGTTGTGTTGGCAGAGGTGAGCGTTTCGGAGGTAATCAGCCTAGTGCGCGAAGGCATCGCCACCGAGATCGCGCAGCGTAACCACACGCTGACCATTGACATAGACCCTGACCTGCCCGCCGTGCGCGCCGATCGAGACCGCCTGATTCAAGTGCTGCTCAACCTTGCCAGCAACGCTTACAAATACACGCCGAACGGCGGCACCTTACGGCTTGCCGCCAAGCGGCAGGGTGCGCAGATCGCCTTTGGGGTGGCAGATAGCGGCGTGGGCATGTCTGCGGAGCAGGTTGCCAAACTTGGCACGAAGTTCTGGCGCGCCGATAACGGCTTAGGGCAGCCCGGCACTGGGCTAGGCTTTGCCATTACGCGCAACCTGATCGCGCTGATGGGCGGCACCTTTGATATTCAGAGCGCCCCGCAGCAAGGCACGACGGTCACCTTCACGCTGCCCGTTGCCTAGCCATGCAGCACCTATACCTTTCGCCGCACTTTGATGATGCCGCCTTCAGTTGCGGCGGGCAGATTGCACAATTGGCGCGCAGCGGTGCGGCGGTCACCATTTACACTGTGATGGCAGGCGATCCGCCGCCTGGCTTCACGCCAACCGCCTTCACTGACGAGCTGCACGCACGCTGGAAGCGCGGGATGCAGGCAGAACAGGCACTTGCCGCACGGCGCGCCGAAGATCAGGCGGCAGCGGCGGTGCTTGGCGCGAACCTGCACTTTGGCAGCTTTGCGGATGGCATTTACCGCGTCGGCGCTGAGTCGGGCGCGGCACTCTACCCAACCGTTGAGGCAATTTTCGGCGCGATTCACCCTGATGACCCTGCGACGCCGGAAGCGTTGGAAGCCGCCTTCTTAGGGCAGTTCCCGCACCTTGATGCGAGCGTGACGCTCTACGCGCCGCTCGGCGTTGGGCATCACGTGGATCATCAACTGGTGCGGGCGATGGCGCTGCGGCTTGCCGCACGCTTCTGCCTGCCGAACACCTACTTCTACGAGGAATATCCCTACGCGCGCGATGGCAGGGCGGTGCGTCTGCGCGCTGTGAGCGAACTAGCACAGGCGATGCGCGCTCATCCCGCCTATTTTGGCTTGCGCGCCGTGCCGCACAAGGTGGTCATTGATGAGGATGCGCTCGCCCGTAAGATTGCGGCGAGCGCCTGCTACGAGTCGCAGATCATCAGCTTTTGGGCAGATGCGGCAGCCCTGACCGAAGAATTCCGCGCCTATCATGCCCTCAGCGAAGGCGAGCTATGCTACCGCCCGAATCTGCGCGGTGAGGATGCTTAGCGCCAACGCCGCCTGCCACACACCACCATCGAATGCACCGCAGCGTAGGGTGAGCGTATGGCAAGGCGCACCCAAGCGCCCATTCCAACGCTAGGCACGTATGGTATACTCCGCAATGAGCCTTAAGCGTGTAAGGAAAGTGCCTATGCGCCGCCTGCGTTTATTTTGGAAGAACCGCCGCCGTTGGCAAAAGATCGCCCTGATTGCCTTGCTGTGCATCATCTTTGCCGTTGGTGCGTTTGGACTCTGGATTTTCGGCGATCTGCCCTCGTTAGATAACCTGCAAGCAGGCTTAGCGCTGCCTTCTACGCGCATTTATGATCGGCACGGACGCCTGCTCTATGAGGTGATCGATCCACAAGGCGGCAGAAACCGCATCGTGCCGCTCGATCAAATTCCCGAAGCACTGGTGCAAGCAACCATCGCCACCGAAGATCGCAATTTCTACCTCACGCCCGGCATAGACCTTGAAGGTGTGCTGCGCGCAGTGTGGATCAACCTGCAAGGCGGCGAAGTGCGCGCCGGCGGCAGCACGATCACCCAGCAGGTGGTGCGGAACTTGCTGCTTGATCCGCAGCAGCGTGCCGAACGCAGCCTGCGCCGCAAACTGCGTGAGATGGCGCTTGCCTTGCAGCTTAGCGCACGCTACAGCAAACCTGAGATTTTGGCGCTCTACCTGAACCAAACCTACTACGGCAACCTTGCCTATGGCGTGCAGAGCGCGGCAGAAGTCTACTTTGGCAAGGATGTTAGCCAGCTCACCTTAGCAGAGTCGGCGTTGTTGGCGGGCTTGCCGCAATCACCTGCCTTGCACGATCCGCTGCGGAATCCGCAAGCGGCAAAGGCGCGTCAGCGCGTCGTCCTTGATCTGATGGTTGAAGCAGGCTACCTCACACACGAGCAGGCAGACCTTGCCTATGAGGAACCGCTGCAATACGGCTCAGGCAAGTTCACCATGCGCGCACCGCATTTCGTGCAGACAGTCTGGCGGCAGTTGGAGCGCGACTTCCCGACGCGCATCTACGAAGGCGGCGTGCGCGTCACCACCACCCTTGATCTGGACTGGCAACGCGCCGCCGAAGAAGCTGCCAAACGCCACCTGGAGGCGCTGAACACCGATAGTAGCGATAAGCCTTCCAGCGAGGCAGCCGGCGCGGCAGTGGTCGCCATTGATCCGCACACAGGGCAAATGCTGGTCATGGTGGGCAGTGTGGATTACTTCAACGCCGCCATTGATGGCGCCATCAATATGGCAGTTGCGCCGCGCCAGCCCGGCTCCACGCTCAAGCCCTTCACCTACGCCCTCACCTTTGATCCCAATCGGCTGGAGGTGTGGACGCCTGCCACAATGGTGCTGGATGTGACCACGCCGTTCGTCACGCGGCGCGGCGAGAGCTACACACCGCACAACTACGGCTTGGTGGAACATGGTCCCGTCTCGGTGCGTGAAGCGTTGGCATCCTCCTACAACATCCCGGCGGTGATCGCCTTACAGCACGTCGGCGTGGATGAATTGGCGCGCCTGCTGACCAAACTTGGCGTGACGACCCTTAACAATCCCGAACAGTACGACCTCTCGATCACGCTTGGCGGTGGCGATGTGCGCCTGACTGAGTTGGTAGCTGCCTATGCCGCGCTCGCCAACGAAGGCAGACCGATCCAAACGAGCCTGCTGCTGAAAGTTGAGGCGGCTGATGGCGAGGTACTTTACGAGTGGCAGCCGCCGCCGCCTGCCGATCCTGTCATTGATCGGCGTGTGGCGTGGCTCATCACCGATATTCTGAGCGATAATGAGGCGCGCATTCCCTCGTTCGGCGTGCGGAGTCCGTTGAGCATCGGACGCCCGGCGGCTGTCAAGACTGGCACCACCACCGATTTCCGCGATAACTGGACGGTTGGCTACACGCCGCAAGTGGTGGCGGGTGTGTGGGTGGGCAATCCGAATAATCAGCCGATGGTCAACGTGAGCGGCGTGAGCGGTGCCGGTCCGATCTGGCACGATTTTATGCGCGCCGTACTGAACAATCAACCCGAACTGACCTTTGAGCGCCCCGAAGGCTTGGCACAGGCGGAAGTCTGTGCCCTTTCCGGCTTGCTGCCAACCATTTACTGCCCTGAACGGCGCGTAGATTGGTTCATTCGCGGCACGATTCCGACCGAACACGATGATCTGTATCAGCCCTTCACCATTGATACGCGCACGGGCATGTTGGCAGATGAAAACACGCCCGAACAGTTCAAGCGCGAGCGCGTTTACCTCGTGCTGCCGCAAGAGGCGCGTGTGTGGGCAGCGCGCAACGGCATTGAGCCGCCGCCTGTCCCGCTGAACGAGGTGGCGCGTCAGGTGGCGGCGGTGCGCTTGCTCACCCCTGATCCGCACACAATCTTCCAACTGACGCCCGTCATCCCCTTTGATGCACAGCAGATCAAGCTCTCGGTGGCGGTGCCAAGCGGCACCCGTGAAGTTGCCTATTGGCTGCGCGATTCCGAAGGGACGGAGACCTTGCTCGAAAGGGTGTACAATGAACCGTATTGGGCATGGTGGGCGCTTAAGCCGGGCAAGTATGAAGTGTTGGCACGGGTCACCTTCGCCGATGGCAGCCAACAGGAATCGGCAGCAGTGCCGTTTCGGGTCGTCTCTTATGTGCCGCCAGAGCAGCGCCCGCCCTCAGGTCAGGTCGAGTAGCGAGGAGTTGTATGGGCGCGGGAAGGCTTGGAAGGGCTTTCAGTGGGCGATGCCTTCGGGCAGCGATTCTTTGGCGATCTGCGTCGGGCGCACCGCCGTGAACTGCCGCCCGATCCACACTGGCGTTACACGGACGATACCAACATGGCGCTCTCGATCTACGCCGTGCTGGCGCTGCACTTTGCGGCGCATTTTGAGGGCGAACGCGGCTATGGCTTTTGAGCAGCTATGCGGAAGCGCTTTGGCAAACGGTGAGGATTGGCGGCGATATAAACACAAACGCCGCCATCGTGGGCGGCCTTGTGGCGCTTTACACAGGTGCGGAGGTAATTCTGCAGGCATGGCGGGCTAGGCGCGAACGCCTGCCAGCATGGGCAATCGGCGAATGAGCGCGCTGCGCTAACTCTCGTCCAGCAAGCCGCTGCCAAGCTGCATCATGCGGTTATAGGCAAGATCGCGCAGGGCAGCCAACTCGCGGTAGCGCACATAAGCCTCGTCCGAGAGGTCTTCCGTGCGCCCGCCTGCCGATTGCAGCAAGTCGTCAATCTGCTCGTCAAGCGACTCATAATTCAGCACCGATTCTTGATATTCGCGTACCTGTGCCAATTCATCGGCGGATTTCTGGCTGTCTGGCTGGCTGTTTGGCGTCATGGCTGCAACTCCCCTAGCGCTATGCGGCGCGTTTGCCCTATACAACCCACACACCGCGTGAACGTTCCAAACCTAAAGTTATTATAGACTAACCTTGTGTTACAGTTTCCTCACGCTTTCCCGACTCCGACATAACGATACGGTGACGCTGTGGTTTGCCTTCGCCTTCGTAGCCGAAGGTATCCGCCACGATGTATAGCGGGCGCCCGCGCACTTCGTCGTAGATGCGCGCTACATACTGCCCCAGCACAAAGAAGAAGAAAAACTGTGCCGAACCGAGCAGCAGCACCACGCTGATCGCCGTTGCCTGCCCTTCAAAAAGCTGTTCGCCGGTGGCAAGCCGCAAGATCGCCACCAACGGAATCGCCAGCACCGAGAGCAAAAAGAGCGTAAACGCCGCGTAGATCGCTAAGCGCAGTGGGAAGAATGAAAAGCCCGTCACGGCATCCCACGCCAACTTGAGCATCTTTCGCAGCGGATAGTTGGTGCTGCCATACTTGCGCGAGTCTCGATCATAATAAACGCCGGTTTGGCGAAAACCTACCCAACTCGTCATGCCGCGAATGAAGCGGTTGTGTTCGCGCATATTGGTCATGGCATTCACCACGCGCCGATCCATCAGGCGGAAATCGCCGGTATCCAACGGGATTTGCACGTCCGTGATGCGGTAGATGATGCGGTAGAACAGCTTGGCGGTGAACAGCTTGAACCATGTTTCGCCGGGGCGTTTGTTCCGCACGGCGTAGACGACCTCGAAGCCCTCGCGCCATTTGGCGGCAAGGTCGCGGATTGTCTCTGGTGGGTCTTGCAAGTCGGAATCGATGATCACAACAGCCTCGCCGCGTGCGTAATCCATACCGGCGGTCACTGCGATTTGATGCCCAAAGTTGCGAGCGAAATCTATCACGCGCACGCGCTGATCCTCAGCGCTGATCTGGCGCATGACCTCTAGCGAGTTATCACGGCTGCCATCGTTGACGAGGATCAGCTCCCACGAGCCGTCCAGCGTTTCCATCACAGCGCGGATGCGCTTATAAAATTCGGGCAGCCCTTCTCCCTCGTTATAGACGGGCGCTACAACAGAATAAGTTGGCGAATCTGCTTGAGTCGTTGGCTTTTGCATGGTTGCCTGCGCTTGCCTGTAAAATTTGCGTATGTCTATTTTACTCGATTTTTGTTGGGCTGCCTCAGTAAAACCTGCTAGGGAGTGGTAAAAAGGTGATATAGGCGTTTGGAGTGCTGCCTTTGCCGCCACGCTGATGATTTTCTTAGTTGACGCAGCCTGTAGGCGCTCCTACAATTAGGCGAGAGACACCCTCAAAATTTTAGGGAGCGCGTAAGCATGGAGCAGGATTACTATAAGATTCTCGGCGTGAGCCGCAGCGCCAGCACGGAGGACATTAAAAAAGCCTACCGCAACTTGGCGCGGCAGTATCACCCTGATCATAATCCGAACAACAAAGAGGCGGAAACGCGCTTCAAGCAGATTAACGAAGCATACGAAGTGCTGAGTGATTCCGAGAAGCGCGCCCGCTATGACCAACTAGGCAGGCACTACCACCAATGGCGCAGTGGGCAAGGCAGCGGCGTCAATTGGAGCGATTTCGGCGGCGGCAGCAGCAGCTACCGCGATATGGGTAGTGAGGGCAGCTTTGCCGATTTTATCTCCAGCATTTTTGGCGGCGGGCGCGGGCGCGATTCCAGCTATCGGCAGCCCATTCGTGGGCAAGACGTGGAAGAACCCATTGAACTGAGCCTTGAGGAAGCCTATAACGGCACCGAGCGCACCGTGCTGCGCGGCAGCAAACGCCGCACCGTCCGTATTCCGCCCGGCACCCGTGACGGAATGCGCGTGCGCGTGGAAGGTGAGGGCGAGGCGGGCTTTGCCGGCGGCGCGCACGGCGATTTGTACTTGGTTGTTTCGGTGAAGCCGCACCCAACCTTTGAATGGCGCGATGATGATCTGTATGTTGACCTGAAATTGCCCGTTTATACAGCCGTCTTGGGCGGTGAGGCAAACGTGCCAACGCTCAGCGGCGATGTGAAGCTGCGGATTCCGCCGGGGACGCAATCGGGCAAGCTGTTCCGCGTCAGTGGGCGTGGAATGCCGCGCATTAAGCAAGCGGGCGAGTTTGGGAACTTGTATGCCCGTGTGCTAATCCAAATTCCAACCGACCTAACCGGCGAAGAATTGGCGCTCTTTGAAAAGCTCGCCAGTTTTCGTGGCAAGCGCGCCTAAAGCGCATTTTCGAACGTTTTCTAGCGGTAGAGGTGAGAAGCTATGCCTGATCAACGGCGATCAATCGGTGCAGCGTTGGCAAAGGTGATTATGGGCGGGCTGGCAGCGCTGGCCTTGGTGCTGTTCGGCGTCATCATCAGCAGTGGGCGGGGCGTGGTGCAGTCCGTGCGCTATGCCGATCCGCTTGCGGTGCGCGAAGAGGCTTTCTCGCCTGCCAGCGGCGGGCAGCCGCTGCTGCTCAGCACACCGACGGCCGTTTCGCCCGCGGTGCTTTCGGCGGCAGAAGCATTCCAGCAGCTGATGGTCAACATCTATGCGCGGGTTGATCCTTCGGTGGTCAATATCGAGGTGGTGACGCGCACACGCACCGATGAATTTGACGGCAGCGGATCGGGCTTTGTGCTGGATAGGGAAGGGCATATCGTCACCAACGCGCACGTTGTCTATGATGCACGCGAGATCATCGTCACCTTCCGCGATGGCTATCAGGCAAATGCCGAGATCATCGGCACGGATGACTTTAGCGATCTGGCGGTCATCAAGGTGAACACCGATCCCAAGCGCCTGCTGCCCGTCACCCTGGGCGATTCGACCGACCTCAAGGTTGGGCAAAGCGTGATCGCCATCGGCAATCCGTTTGGCTTGGTCAGCTCGATGACGACGGGCATCATCAGCGCGACCGGACGTACCCTGAACTCTGCACGGATGTTGAGTCCGCGCACGCGCACGCCCTTCCAAAATCCGTCAATCATTCAGGTTGATGCCCAGATCAATCCCGGCAATTCGGGCGGTCCGCTGCTGGATATTAACGGCGCGGTGATTGGCGTGAACACTGCCATCCGCAGCGAGACGGGGCGCTTTCAGGGCATTGGCTTTGCCGTGCCTGTCAACACCGTCAAGCGCATTGTGCCGCAGCTCATCAATAGCGGGCGGGCTGAATACACCTGGCTCGGCATTGAGTCAATCAGCCCACAAGCGGGTGAATTTGGCAGCCTGACCGTTGCCGCCCTTGCTGAGCAGTTTAACTTGCCCACGGAGTATGGTGTGATCATCAGCCGTGTGGTGGCAGGCTCACCGGCGGACGTGGCGGGCTTGCGCGGCGGCACACGGCGCGTCACGGTGCGCGGCGTGGCGGTGCAGCTTGGCGGTGATATTATCGTGGCGATCAACGGCACGCCCATCCGTGATTTTGAGGCGATGATCGCCTATCTGGTCACCAACACGGCGCCGGGCGATAAAGTGATTCTGACCATCTATCGGGGTGACCGCCGCCTAGAGGTGGAAGTGACCCTAGAGGCGCGCCCAAGCCAATAAGCGCGGCTGCGCTGGATACTTCAGCAACTGAAAGGCTCACCGCTTGCCGAGCGATGAGCCTTTTCTTTGCCAGCGGGCTAACCCTTAGGCGCGTTCAGCACGTATTGATCGAGGAAAGCGCGCAAAGGCGGGTAAATTTCGGCGTGGTGCGTCAGGCTGACGGCATGTGCCGCGCCTGCCACGCGCACCTTGCCCTTGCCATTCGGGAAGAGGGCGTAGAGTTGATCGGCAAGCGCCACTGGCGTGCCGTGATCATCCATGCCGTGAATGGAAAAGACTGGCACGGTAATGCTGCTGATCTGCTCATCGGTCAGAATTTCCTTGCTGAGCAGGGCATTGATGGTGTGGAACATATGCTGATGATCGAAGGCTTCCCAGCGGGCGCGCCACTGCTGCCAATACGCCTCGAAATGATCACGCGGTCCGATCAGCAGCGACATCAGCGAATCGACAAAGAACGCCTGATTGTCCGTCCTGCCCCATTGATCGCGTAGCGTGGCGTAGTTGGCTTGGAATTCTTCCGAGAGGATGTCTTTGCGCGTACTCATCAGCACAAGGGCAACCAAACGCTCTGGATGGCGGATCGCCAAGCGCACAGCCGCATAAGCGCCCTGCGACATACCGATGATCGTCACTTTGGAAATGCCAAGCGCATCCAGCAGCCCTATACAATCCGAGACGACATCGTATAGCGTGAAGGGTTGCCCATCCCAAACCGTGCTGCCAAAGCCACGTGTATCCACCGCGATGCAGCGGTAGGTCGGTGCGAGTTGGGCAATCTGCTCAGCGAACATGGTGTGATCAAACAGGAAGCCATGCAGCAGCAGCAGCGCAGGACCGTCTCCACCACTATCTTCGTAATGCAATTCTTGCCCATTGATGGATATAAAAGCCATCCTTAAACCTCCTATTTCAGTAAAACCTTAGGCATGGACTGGCAGTGCCATACTATGATTATTTTACTATAGATTGGGCGAAACACATCTCAAAAACGGCTGCTGTCGCTGTGCGCTAAAGCCGCAGCGGTGCTATATCGCTGCTGTTCTAGCACAACAACGTATAACAATATTTAGAATTTAGAAGATTTTGTTAGATTTTTGAGATAACTCTTTGGCTTTGTAAATTTGGTATAGTGATATATACCGATACGTTTAAGTTTGAGGTGAGGAGGACTTATGCTTAAGTCTCTTATGCAGGTTGGCATGGTGATTGTGGCGGTCGTTGCACTGTCCCTTGCGGTGATGCCTGCCCACAGTACACCAACTTTGGCGCAAGGCGGCATTGTCTCTGACGAACTGCCCGTTGAAGTCACCTTCACGGGCGTTGTGATTAGCCTTACAGCGGAAGCGATCACATTGGAAGGTGGCGTGAGTGCGGTCATCACGCCCGAAACGCTCATCGCAGCAGGCGTAGCGCCCGGCGTGACGGTCACCCTGCTTGCTGAGGTAACCGACGAGGGCTTGATCGCCAAGCTGATCACACTGGTATTGGATGGCACCGCGACGCCCGAACCGACCATGCTGCCGACCATGCTGCCGACCATGCTGCCGACGATGGAAGCAACAGGCACGCCGTTCGTCTCGTGCGTGGGCGCTGATCCGCATCCAGTCGGCGCACGCTTGGCAGAGGCGTTTGAAGTTTCCTACGAGGAAATCATGGCGTGGCACTGCCAAGGCTTTGGTTTTGGCGAGATCGCACGTGCCTACGCGCTGGCAGCGCTCACAGCTGATAGCACTTCGCCACTCACCGTTGAGGCATTGTTTGCCATGCGGAAAAGCGGGGCAGGTTGGGGTCAAATCATCAAGGCAAGCGGTGTTTTCCCCGCTGACCTGGCGCCCGGCAAGTTCATCGTGGCGGGCGGCAAGGTTGAGATGGTTGCCGCAGGCAAGCCGGCAGGCGTTGGCAAGCCAGAAGGCGTAGGCAAGCCGGCAGGCGTTGGCAAGCCAGAAGGCGTTGGCAAGCCGGAAGGTGTGGGTAAACCTGAGGGCGCGGGTAAACCAGAAGGTGTTGGCAAGCCAGAGGGCGCGGGCAAGCCCGGCGGCGGCAAGCCGTAAATCAAACACAGTTGGGATGGGCGTGCTTGCCCATCCCGATTTGCCGCACTAGCGCGGCGTGATGACTTCCAGTCCGCCCATGTAGGGACGCAGCACCGGCGGCACAAGCACGCTGCCATCCGCCTGTTGGAAGTTTTCTAGGATGGCGATGATCACACGCGGCATTGCGAGACCGGAGCCGTTCAAGGTGTGGACGTATTCGACCTTGCTGCCCGCCTCTGGACGGTAGCGGATCATGGCGCGGCGTGCTTGAAAAGCCTCCGCATTCGAGATAGAGGAGACCTCCAACCATTCATCGCAGCCCGGCGCGTGCATCTCGATGTCGTAGGTCTTTGCCATCCCAAAGCCGACATCGCCCGTGCAGAGCGTCACCAAGCGGTAGGGAATATCGAGCAAAGCGCACAGCCTTTCCACGTCGGCGCGCATTGCCTCATGTTCCTCATAGCTGCGTTCGGGCGTCGTGAACTTGTAGAGTTCCACCTTCTGGAACTGATGGACGCGCTTGATGCCGCGCACGTCGCGCCCGGCGCTGGTTGCTTCGCGCCGCCAGCAGGGCGTATTTGCCACATAGCGCAGCGGCAGGTCTTCAGCGCTCAGAATCTCATCACGGTGCAGGTTGGTGATCGCCACTTCGGCGGTCGGCAGCAGGAAGAGCGCTGCGTCAGGGTCGTTATACATATCATTGCGAAACTTGGGAAACTGCCCCGCGCCGTAGAGCATTTCCTCTTTGACGATGAAGGGCAGGTACAGCTCGGTATAGCCGTTTGCCGTGTGATGATCGAGGCAGAGGTTGATCAAGGCGCGTTGCAGGCGTGCGCCCATGCCCTTCAGCACATAGAAGCGTGTGCCGCTGAGCTTGGTGCCGCGTTCAAAGTCAATCACATCTAAGGCAGGGCCGAGTTCCCAGTGTGGCTTGGGCGTGAAGCTATAGGTGCGCGGCGTGCCGACGGGCGCGGCAATCGGGTTATCTTCGCTGCTGGCGCCTAGCGGCACGGACTCATGGAGCAGGTTGGGCAGCCACAGCATATGCTCACGCATGTCCGCCTCGGCAGCCTCCGCCTCTTTGGTGATCGCCTCGACTTTATCACCAATGCCGCGCAGGGCGTCGGTCAGGGCGGTAAGGTCGGGCTGCGCCTCAGGGTCGGGCGGATCAGCGGGCGGATTGGCGAGTAGATCGGCGGCGTGGGCATAATTTTCTGCATGAATGGCGCGCACAGCCTCTTGCAGGGCGTGCGCTTGGGCGGCAAGGCTCAGGGTGCGGTTGCCCTTCATGCGTCCCAGCGCTTTATTGATTTTATTGCGCTCAGCTTGCAGCGTCTCGCTCTGCACCAACAAGGCACGGCGGCGCTGATCAAGGCTGAGGATGGCATCCACACGGGCAGCCAGTGTGTCATCCTGGCGGGTGGCAAGGCGCGCCTTCACAAGGTCAGGCTGTTCACGGATCAGGTTAATGTCGAGCATGGTTCCTCCTTCGGCATACGAAAAAAGTCCCTCGCGCCACGATACGCTTTGGGCGCATCAGGGCGAGAGGGACTCGCGGTGCCACCTGACTTTGCAGCACATGGGCTGCACTCTCATTCGGCGCGGTAACGGGCGCACACGGGCAACCTTAGCGGTGTGGTAAAAACACCTTTTCGGCAGCCAACCTATCAGCGGTGGACTTGGGCAAGGGCGCTTACCGCCTCGCAGCGCACGGCGGCTCTCTGAAAAGCACCGACAAGCCTACTAGGTCGCGTCGGAGTTGTTGGATATTCACTTGGGGCAAGTGTAAGCAGGTGTGGGCGGCTTGTCAAGGTGGAGGGTTGGGCGGGCGTGGTGAAGCGCGTGGGAGCGGGCAAGCGCGTCCCGCGCCCTTATTGCTGAGGACAATCCGTATGCCGCGCCCATGCCCCTTGCGCTATAATTTGCCTGAGAACCTACGTTAAAGGAGATTTTTACATGAGTGAGCAACTTCACAGCGCTGTGCTGAAGGCGCTGAGTACGGTCATCGAGCCTGAACTGCACAAGGACATCGTGACGCTGAACATGGTGCGCGATCTGCGCGTTGAAGATGGCATCGCACACTTCACCATCATGCTGACGACGCCTGCCTGCCCACTGAAAGACGTGATGTACAAAGCCGCAGAGGTGGCGGTGTTGAAGGTGGAAGGAATGCGCGGCATTCAGGTGAAATGGGATGCCGAGGTGCCGACGGATCGGCGCGTGCATGGGCGCATCACCATGCCCATCCGCAATGTGATCGCGGTGGGCAGCGGCAAGGGCGGCGTCGGCAAAACGACTATGTCGGTCAACCTCGCCATCTCGCTGGCGAAGGAAGGCGCACGGGTCGGCTTGATGGATGCCGACATCCTGACGCCGAACGTGCCGATCATGCTTGGGCTGACGGCAGGGCGCCCGGCTGTGCAGGACGGCAAGATTGTGCCGTTTGAGGTCTTTGGCGTGAAGGCGATCAGCATGGGCTTTCTGATCGAGCCTGATAAGGCGATGGTCTGGCGCGGGCCCATGCTGAACAGCGCCATTCGCCAGTTCTTCAACGACGTGAACTGGGGCGATAACATTGACTATATGATTGTGGACTTGCCGCCCGGCACAGGCGATGCGCCGCTCAGCCTTGCCCAAGCGGTGCCGCTGACGGGCGCGGTGATCGTCTCGCAGCCGCAGCAGGTTGCCATTGGTGACGCGCTGCGCTCGATCAGCATGTTTGAGCAGCTGAACGTGCCGATCATCGGCATTGTCGAGAATATGGCGGGCGAATTGTTCGGCGAAGGCGGCGGCGAACAGCTTGCCCAAGAACGCGGCGTGCCATTCTTAGGGCGCATTCCGCTGGATGGCGAAATCCGCAAAGGTGGCGATCTGGGGCGCCCAATCGTGGTCAGCGCGCCAGAGTCCGCCACGGCGCAGGCATTCCGCCGCTTTGCCCGCGATGTGGCTGCCCGCATCAGCGTGATTCAACTCCAGAGCAGCGATTTTATCCCGCTGGATATTATCGGTTAGCGCATTCCCACTTTGGGCGGCTTGGCGTGGGCTAGGGATAGCCTAACACCCCTATCCCTAGCCCTTTTCTTGCACGCGGGAAAAGGGCATCAGAGCGTGCTTTACGCAACGTTGGCAGCGCACCCCTTTGCTCTTCACCACACCACCGCGATGCAGGGAGCGTGGATACGCGCGCGCTGCAAGGCACATAAACCATGTTGGGCATTTTCACTAAACCTGCCTAAAATTAGGTTAGCTTTCGGCAGGCAGCCTAAAATCTCACCTTTCCCTCATCCAAAACGCCTTTTGCCGATTTGCCAAAACTTTGTATAACGCTCACAATTGAAGTTATACAATCAATTATCAAGGTTTGCAGAAACGCATATGGCACGTATCATCGTCATTGGCAGTGGATTTGGTGGGCTAGGCGCCGCAATTCGCCTTGCCGCACGCGGGCATGATGTCCACATCCTCGAAAAGCGCGATAAGCTCGGCGGCAGGGCATACGTCTATGAACAGAACGGCTTCAAGTTTGATGGCGGTCCGACGGTCATCACTGCACCGTTCATGTTCGATGATCTTTTTGCGGCAGCCGGGCGCAAGCGTGAGGATTACATCCAATTTGTGCCGCTCGATCCGTTCTACCGCATTTACGACCACAACAAGCGCCACTTCGACTATAACGGCGATGAGGCGTTCATCCTCGATCAGATTGCGCGCTGGAATCCTGCGGATCGGGAAGGCTATCAGCGCTTCATGCAGACGACCAAAGCCATCTTCCAAAAAGGCTTTGTCGAGCTGGCAGATAAGCCTTTCCTAAGCATTTGGGACATGATCAAGGTGGCGCCTGACCTGATCAAGATGCAGAGCTACCTCAGCGTCTATCATTACGTCAAGCAGTTCATCCAAGATGACTTCTTGCGACGCGTCTTCTCTTTCCATCCCTTGCTCATCGGCGGCAATCCGTTCGATTCGCCTTCCATCTACGCCATGATCCACTACTTAGAGCGCGAGTGGGGCGTTCACTATGCGATGGGCGGCACAGGCGCGCTGGTCGCAGCGATGGGACGCTTGTTCAGCGAGCTGGGTGGCACGCTCACCTTGAATGCTGAAGTGCAAGAAATCTTGGTGGATGGGCGCAAGGTCACCGGTGTGCGCCTTGCGGACGGGACGATCTTTCAGGCGGATGCGATTGTCTCCAACGCGGACGTGGCAACCACCTACCGCAGCCTGATCCCTGAGCAGTATCGGCGCAAGTATACCAACCGCCGCGTCGAGAGCTACAAATACAGCATGTCGCTGTTCGTGATCTATTTCGGGACGAAGAAGCGCTACCTTGACAGCGGCTTGCGCCACCACAACATCATCTTGGGCGAGCGCTACAAGGGCTTGCTGCAAGACATCTTCAAGAAGAAGCACGTCTCTGACGATTTTTCGCTCTACCTGCATATGCCAACCGTCACTGACTCAAGCATTGCACCCGAAGGCGGCGAGAACTTCTACGTGCTTTCGCCGGTGCCGCATCTGGGCAGCGGCACGGATTGGACGCAATACGCCAAGCCTTACCGCGACGCGATCATGCAGTTCCTAGAGGCAGAATACCTGCCCGACTTGCAGGCGAACATCGTTGCTGAACACTACATTGATCCGCTGCACTTCCAGAACACGCTGGGCAGCTACATGGGATCAGCGTTTTCCATTCAGCCGATTCTGCTACAATCGGCGTGGTTCCGCCCGCATAACCGCTCAGAGGACTTCGGCAACCTCTATTTCGCTGGCGCGGGAACACATCCGGGCGCAGGGCTGCCGGGCGTGCTGTCGTCCTCGATCATCGTCGAGAACCTGATCGGCGATCCAGTTGGTACACGGCGTGTGCAGGCTGTTGCCAAGCCTGTGGGCGCCTAGTTTCACGCAACATTTGAAAGGTAAGGCTATGCAGGTAGAACTACCAACAACGAACTGGGAATATCGCTTGCTGGCACGCGCCCTCGAAGCGCTGGACAGCCACCCTTCCGCACAGGCAGTTCCGCACAGCGAGAGCTTGCTAGAGGAGTCTTATGCCTACTGCGAATCGCTGACGCGCCTGCACAGCCGCACCTTTTATATGGCATCGGGCTTGCTGCCGTATGAGAAGCGGCGCGCCGTCCGTGCGCTGTATGCCTTCTGCCGCGTCACCGATAACATCGTGGACGACAGCCAAAGCGCCGCACGCGCCGCCCACCTTGAGGCGTGGCAGCACACCGTCAGCATGGCGCACCCGCCCGCCAGCGAGCCAGTCGCAGTGGCGTGGGCAGATGCCCAAGCGCGCTACCGCATTCCAAAAGGCTACGCGCAGCAGTTGATCCGAGGCTGCGCCGCTGATCTGTATCCGCGCCGCTACGAAACCTTTGCCGACCTTGCCGAGTATGCCTACGGCGTGGCATCCACCGTCGGGCTGATGGCGATGCACATCATCGGCTTCACCAGCGATGAGGCGATCCCTTACGCGGTGAAGTTAGGTGTTGCACTGCAAGTGACCAATGTGCTGCGCGATGTGGGCGAGGACTGGCGCAACGGACGGCTCTACCTGCCGCAAGACGAGTTGGCAGCCTTCGGCGTGAGCGAGCAGGACATCGCGGCAGGGCGCCTCACCGAGAACTGGCGCGCCTTCATGCGCTATCAGATTGCGCGCAATCGTCAGCTCTATGCCGAATCGTGGGCGGGCATCGCCCTCTTGAACAGCGAAGGGCGCTTTGCCATCGCCGCCGCCGCCGAACTCTACCGCGCCATCCTGAACGACATTGAGGCGAACGACTATGATGTCTTCCGTCGCCGTGCGCGGGTCAGCACGTTGGGCAAGCTGCGCCGCTTGCCGATCATCTGGCGCAAAGCGCGCCGTGCGCGTCCGAACACCCAATCATCCGCCTGAGGTTGCATTTTCCCGATGACTTATTTTGGTTTCCTTGCGATTTTCGTTGTGCTGCCTATTTTGGCGCTGTGGGCGGTTGCCGCGTGGGATACGCGGCGCGGCATTGGCGTTCCCGCGCATTTGCGGAGTTGGAGCGCGCACTGGATCATGTTCGCGCATGTGATCATCGCCATCCTCTATACCACGCCTTGGGATAACTATCTGGTGGCGACTCGCGTGTGGTGGTACGACCCTGCCCTTGTGACAGGACTCGTGATCTGGTACGTGCCGATTGAAGAATACACCTTCTTCGTGCTGATGACGCTGCTGACTGCTTCTTGGCTGCTGATGATCATGCGCCACAGACCAGAGCAAGCGCCGCCACCCAAGCATGGCGTTCGCCTGCGCCAGATCAGCACGCTTGCCATCTTTGCCGTGTGGCTAGTCTTTGTGGCGATCTTGGTCTTTGGTTGGCGGCCCGGCACTTATATGGCGCTGCTGTTCGTGTGGGCGCTGCCGCCGATCATGCTGCAAACTGCCTTCGGCGCGGATATTCTGTGGCGCAATCGGCGCGTGGTGTGGCTCACCATCCTACCGATGACGCTCTACCTCGCGGCGGCGGATAAATTAGCGATCAGCAGCGGCACTTGGACAATCAACCCTGAACAGACGGTGAATGTGCTGATCTTAGGGCGCTTGCCGCTGGAAGAGCTGCAATTCTTCTTCATTGTGAATGTGCTGATCACCTTCGGCATGACCTTAGTGATGGCTACCGAGAGCAAGGCACGTGCAGCGCGCTATGTGGCAGCCTTGCGCGGTATACTCACCCGCAAACAGACCGTTGAGATAGGGAGCGAGTAGCCATGCTGGATAACTATGTGCAGTTGACCGAACAGCAGCGCCGTGAGCTAGTGCCAGCGCCGCCGAATATTTGGCGCTTTTACGAGAAACTTTCGCGGCGGCTGATCGTGTGGAACGTTGCCAACTTTGGGACGGGCGTCGTTTTGCAGGCATTCACGTCATTTTGGCGCGGCGTTGGCGCACAGGCAATCGGCTGGAGCGTCATCAACCTTGCCATAGGCTTCTTTGGGCAGAAGGGCAATACACGGCGCGCCGCTAAACCTGAAGCGCACGCGCCCGAACGCATGGCAAAGGAAGCGCGCAACATCCGCGCCTTTCTGTGGGTCAACGCTGGGCTAGATATCCTCTACATGCTTGGCGGCTTGAACATGGCGCGCCGCGCCGCCGAAAAAGGTGGTGAGACTGCCGAATTTCGGCGCGGGATGGGCGTGGGCATCATCGTGCAGGGCGGCTTGCTGTTCATCTGGGATGTGATCAACGCGCTGATCGTGCCGCGCTATCGCAAAAAGGGCTGAGCAGCTGTGCTGCCACCGATCACGGCTTTTCAAGGCGCTGAACACGCGCCATTCCTGATGCAAGGCGGCAAGGCCGCGGCGCTGATGGTGCATGGCTTTCCCGGCACGCCCGCCGATATTCGCCCCTTGGCAGATTGCCTCAGTGCGCTGGACTGGACAGTGCAGGGCATTCTGTTGCCCGGCTTTGGCGTGGAAATTGAGACGCTGCCCAAGCGCACCCATAAAGAGTGGTCAGCCGCCGTGCGCGAGGCGCTGCAAGCGCTCCAAAAGGATCATGCGCCCGTCCTCTTGGTTGGGCATTCGATGGGCGGCGCGTTGGTGATGGGCGTGGCAGCGGAAACGCCCGCCGACGGTCTGATCCTGAGCGCACCGTTCAGCAAGATTGAGAACATTTTATGGGGCATGATGCCCGTCTTTCGCGCCTTGTTTCCAGAAGTGCGCCCGTTCCGCCTCATTCGGCTGGATTTCTCCAAGCCGGAGGTGCGCGAAGGCATTCGCAACTTCATGCCGGATGCTGATCTGGACGATCCGCAAGTGCAGCACGCCATCCGCGATCTGCGGCTGCCGATCACCGTCTTTGAGCAGATCAGGCAGGTTGGGCAGCGCGCCTTCAACCTTGCGCCACAGCTCAAGATGCCTGCTTTCATTCTACAAGGCACGGAGGATACGCTTGTGAAGCCACACCTAACACGCCAACTGGTCTCGCGCTATGGCGGCGCTGTGCGCTACCTTGAGGTGCCAGCCGAACACAGCCTGATCGATCCGCGTGCAGCCTATTGGTCTCAGGTCGAGAATGCGCTGCGCGAATTTGTGGAGCAGTTCCGATGAGCGCGCTGGCTGCCCGTTTGCGAAACTTGCGCCTTGAAAGCCCAGATCGGCTGCCGTTCGGCTTGTTGGTCGGCTGGCTGCTGGCGATGATCAGCTTGCCGATTGCCCGTTGGACGTTTGGTGACGCGGCAACGCCTATCGCGCTGAGCGTTGGCGTCCTGTTTCAGGTCGCAGTCGGCACGGCATTCTTGTTGCAAAGGTGGTCAGTGTGGCGCGTATTGCGGACTGCCCTGACCGTCGCCCTGATTGGCTGGCTGGTGGAATGGCTTGGGCATACCACAGGCTTTCCCTTCGGCTTCTACAGCTACACAGAGCGCTTGCAGCCGCAGCTGGGCGGTGTGCCGCTGCTGATCCCGTTAGCGTGGCTGATGATGCTGCCGCCTGCTTGGGCAGTTGCCTTCAGCATTACGCAGCCTTTGGCAGCCAAGCCGCTTGTGCGCCGCCTTGCCTTCATCGCCGTGAGCGCGCTTGCCTTCACCGCGTGGGATTTGTTCCTTGATCCGCTCTTGGTGGCGTGGGATTTTTGGCGCTGGCAAGCGGTGGGCGCCTATTTCGGCATTCCGCTGAGCAATTATGGCGGTTGGCTGTTCGCCTCTGCGCTGATGACGGCGGTGACCCTGCCACGCGCCGATCTGCCGCGCCGTCCGCTGCTATTCCTCTATGGGGCAACGTGGTTCTTCATGACGGGCGGCGTAACGCTTTTCTGGGGCTTGGTGGGCGCGGGCATGGTTGGCTCGGCAGTGATGGGCGGCTTCTTGGTGGCGGCGCTCTGGTTTGGGCGGGAGCGTGCGGCATGAGCTGGCTGCTGTGGACGGCGCTTGGCTTTGCGCTCGGATCGCTGCCCTTCTCGGTGTGGATTGGCAGGCTGGCGCTGCGGAAGGATATTCGCAGCTATGGTGACCGCAATCCCGGCGCGACGAACGTGCTGCGCGCCGGCGGCAAGCTGTGGTTTGTGGCGGCGCTGCTGCTGGATATTGCGAAGGGCGCGGCACCGGTTGGCGCAGCCTATTGGCTGATGGGCATTCGCGGTATGGAGAGTGTGCCGATAGCGCTTGCGCCTGTGCTAGGTCACGCTTTTTCGCCGTTCTTGGGCTTCAAAGGCGGCAAAGCGGTTGCCACCATGGGCGGCATCTGGATCGGTTTGACGCTTGCCTATATGCCTGTGGTGCTGATGCTGCTCTTGATCTTCTGGTTCTACGTCGTGACGGTCAGCGGTTGGGCGGTCATCCTAACAGCGCTCAGCGGGCTTGCCTACTTGCTGATCAACTTGCCCGATCAGGCGCTGATCGCGGTCATGATCGGCTGCCTGCTGCTCAGCCTTTACAAGCAGCGGGAAGATTTGGCAAAGCCGCTGCGCCTGCGCTTGCCAAAAGGTGCAAGCAAAGTGGCATGATCGAGACGCTCATCACCCTGGTCAGCGGCGGCGCGCTGTTCATCTTCGGCGTGACTGCCCTCAGCAACGTCTTGCTTTTTCCGCGCCTGAAAGGCGCCGTGCCGCCTGAAGCACCGCTGATCTCTATCCTGATTCCGTCACGGAATGAGGCAGCGGTCATCCGCGAGACAGTGCGCGGCATTTTGGCGCAGACCTACACAAACTTCGAGCTGATCGTGCTGGACGACAACTCTAGCGATGGCACGGGCGACCTTGCGTGCGCGGCTGCCAACGGCGATCCGCGCTTGCGCGTCCTGAACGGTGCGCCGCTGCCCGAAGGCTGGGGCGGCAAGAATTGGGCATGTCATCAACTGGCAGAGGCAGCCAGCGGCGCGTGGTTGCTGTTCACCGATGCAGACGTGCGCTGGCAGCCAGCAGCACTGAGCGCGCTTGCCACACACATGGCGCGCACACGCGCCGATCTGCTCACGGTGTGGTCAACGCAGATAACGCACACCTGGGCAGAGCGGCTGATCGTGCCGCTGATGGCGTTTGCTATCTTCGCCTATCTGCCTGTGATCATGGTGCATTACTCGCGCTGGATGATCTTCGCGGCTGCCAATGGGCAGGTCATGCTGTTCCGCCGTGCGGCGTACCAAACAATCGGCGGACATGCGGCGGTGCGCGCCAAAGTGGTGGAAGATGTAGCGTTGGCGCGGCGCATCAAGGCGGCGCGGCTGCGCTTGCGGATGTTTGACGGCGCGGGCTTGATCGGCTGCCGCATGTATAACGGTTGGGCAGCCGTCCGCGATGGCTTTGCCAAGAACATCCTTGCCGGGCATGGGAATAGCCTGCCTTTTCTGCTGATCTCAACGGCGCTGCATTGGTTCGCCTTTGTGTTGCCGTTCGTGTGGTTGGTGCCGAGCAATTTTGCCGTGTTGCCGCTCATGTTGTGCTTAGGCATCATTGCGCTGCGAATGCTGACGGCGGCGGCAACGCGCCAACGCCTGCGGGATGCCATCCTGATGCCGATCTCAGTCATGTTGATGACGCGCATCGCGGCACACGCGATCTATTGGCGGCTGCGCTATGGCGGCGTGCAGTGGAAAGGGCGCACCTTGCCCACAAAGGAAGCAGCGCATGGCTGAGCAGCCGATTGTGATCATCGGCGGTGGCATTGGCGGCTTAAGCGCTGCGATCCGTCTGGCGGCAGAGGGCGAGCGCGTCATCCTCTTTGAGCAGAACGCGCAAGTCGGCGGCAAGATGAGCGAGCTGCGTGCCGATGGCTTCCGCTGGGATACAGGTCCGTCGGTCATCACCATGCGGCACGTCTTTGACGATCTGTTTGCGGCGGCGGGCAAGCGCACGGCGGACTACCTGACGCTGACGCGGGCGGAGCCGCTGACGCGCTACTTCTACCGCGATGGCACAGTCCTAGATGCCACAAGCGACCTGCCGCGCATGATCGCCCAGATTGAGCAGATCGATCCGCGAGATGCCGAAGGCTACCTTGCCTACTTGGCATACGCGGCGCGCCTACATCGCATCACGGGCAAGGTGTTCATCTACGATACGCCGCCAACGCCTGCCAGCTTGTTCAAAGTGCCGCTGCGCGATGCCCTGCGCGTAGACGCTATGCGCTCAATGGATGCGGCGATACGCAGTTTTGTGCGCTCGCCGCATGTGCGCCAACTGCTGGGCAGATTCGCCACCTACGTCGGCGCCAGTCCATACCGTGCGCCGGCAACGCTGAACGTGATCGCGCACGTGGAGCTGAACGGCGGCGTCTATTATCCACGCGGTGGCATATACGCCATTGCGCGTGCTTTAGCGCGCTTGGCAAGCGAGGTCGGTGTCGAAATTCACACAAACTGCGCCGTCGAGCGCATTTGGGTCGAGCATAAGCGTGCTTGCGGCGTGCAAGTGCGCGGTGAGCGCATCGGCGCGAAAGCAGTCATCGCCAATGTGGACGTGGCAACCGTCTATGAAAACCTGTTGCCTGCTCAGGCAGTCAGCGCGGGCTATGTGCGGCGCTTGTTAAATGCCGAGCCATCCTGTTCGGGCTATGTGCTGCTGCTGGGCGTGCAGGGCAAGCACGAGCGCTTGGCGCACCACAACATCTTCTTCACGCAGGATTACCGCGCCGAATTCGCCGACATCTTTGCACACGGCGTGCCGCCGAACGACCCAACGGTCTATGTGGCGATCACCTCGAAAAGCGATCCTGAGGATGCGCCCGAAGGCATGGAGAACTGGTTCGTGCTGATCAATGCGCCTGCCCTGAGCAACCGCTACGATTGGACGGCGAACGCACCGCGCTACCGCGATCAGGTGTTGGCGACCCTTGCCCAATTCGGCGTAACGCCGCACATTCGCGCTGAACACCAGTTAACACCTGCCGATATTGCACGGCTGACGGGCGCACGGCGCGGCGCGCTCTACGGCACCTCCTCCAACAATCCGTTTGCGGCATTTTTGCGCCCGCACAACCGTGGGCGCGGCATTCGCGGCTTGTATTTCGCGGGCGGCACGGCGCATCCGGGCGGCGGCGTGCCAATGGTGACGCTCAGCGGCGGCGTGGCGGCGCGCCTGCTCTTGGCAGATATGCGGCAAGGTCGGCTAAAGTGACAAACGGCACCTGCTTTTGATGAGCGGCGGCACTCGTTTTTGCCGTCCGCAGCGCGTATCATAAAGGGCTGAACGGCACTGAGAGAAGATGCGCCATGCACGAACTATCAGTCACACAGCACATCCTAGAGATCGTGGTGCGCCACGCGCAGCAGGCACACGCGGCGCGCATCACGGATATTCATCTTGTGATCGGGCAACTTTCCTCATTCATTGACGAGTCGATCCAGTTTTACTGGGATACGCTGAGCAGCGGCACGCTGGCAGAAGGCGCGCACCTGCATTTTGAGCGCGTGCCAGCACAGGTGGACTGCAACGAATGCGGTCAGCGTTCCACCTTGGCGGAGAGCGCGCAAGGCTGCTTGGCGTGCGGCAGCCTGAACGTGCGCGTGGTGGCGGGCGAAGAATTCTATGTGCGCGCTATTCAGGTGCAGGCGGCGGATGAACGAGAACAGGAAGCAGAGGCATGAGCGTAAAAGTTATCTCGGTTTTGGAGAACATCCTACAGGCAAATGATCAGGTGGCCGCCGCTAACCGTGCGCGCTTTGCGGCGGCGGGCGTCTACGCGCTCAATATCATGTCCTCACCGGGCGCGGGCAAAACCTCGCTGATCGAGCAAACGCTGCGCGCCTTAGCGCCGCAGGTGCGGATCGGCATGATTAACGGCGATACGACCGCTGCCAGCATGGATGCCGAACGCGGCGCGCGGGCAGGCGCGGCATCGGTTCACATCAACACGGGCGGCAACTGCCACCTTGAGGCACATATGGTGCGCCAAGCGCTGGACGCACTTGACCTGAGCGCGCTCGATCTGGTCATTGTGGAGAATGTGGGCAATTTGGTCTGCCCTGCTGGCTGGGATTTAGGCGTCCATGCGCGGGTGGTGGTGGCAAGCGTCACCGAAGGCGATGACAAGCCCTACAAATATCCGACTATGTATCGCGGTGCGGAGGTGCTGCTGCTCAACAAGATTGACCTGCTGCCCTACCTTGATTTCAACACCGATTATTTTTTGCAGGGCGTGCGGCTGCTGAACCCTGCGGTGCAGGTTTTCCCGATCTCGTGCCGCAGTGGTGAGGGCATCGGCGCGTGGGCAGAATGGCTGCGCGCACGCGCCCTGAAGCATGGTTAGATAGCCTGACTGGCAGCGGTGCTGTCATCTTCCGCCAGCAGGCGGCGCAGTTCTGCTGTTTCCAGTTCATCCACATACTGATCAATCGCCTGATGCAGAAAGGCGGGCAGATCAGGGTGCAGTGCCTCAAAATTGGTGCGGAAGGCAGGATCGTGCAGGTAGGTCTCTGCCAAGCCGCGCAGAATGTCGAGCGTTGGCTCGTAAAAGTAGCGGATGTGGTTGTGCCAACGCACCAGAACAGCCTGCACAGCCTCACTGCGTGGGTCTTGCCCACTGTCGAGCGCTTCGGTCAGTGCTGCGTAGATTTGGTTGCCTTCGGCGCGTACGGCTTCTTTTTGGGCGGCACTATAGCCGTTCCAACGCTTGACGGACTCGCCAACGATGGTCAGATCGTACTGCAAACGGGCAAGGCGCGTGTATTCCTGCTCTTTTTCGGGCGTGAATGCCTCGAAAAGGCGTTTGGGCGGCATGGGTTGCTCTCCTGAAAGGTGACTAAGCGTGCTATCCACTGTGTGAATCAGGCTTTGCAGATGGGCAATCTTGTCCTGAAGCGCGGCGCGGTGCTGCTGCAAAGTTGCCGTCAGGTCAAAGGTTGGGCTATCCAAAGCTGCCTTGATCTGCGCTAACGGCAAGCCGATCTCGCGGTAGAACAAAATTTGCTGCAAGCGCAGCAGCGCCGCCTCGTCATAGTGACGGTAGCCGTTCGCCGCGACGTGGGACGGGCTGAGCAAGCCGATCTCATCGTAGTAGTGCAGCGTGCGCACGCTGACGCCAGCCAGCGCTGCCACTTGTTTGACGGTGTACATCTACGGTTGCCTCCTCACACGCCCTGCATCTTAAACTATAACGTTACGTGAGAGTCAAGCCCTGCTTTGGGAAAGGCGCACCTGCCACAACCTGAAGTTGGCGGTGGCACCCTTATAGGCACAGGCGGCTGATCCCTGCCAAGCGCGCTGCCTTTTTGCTACAATTGATCAGCACGTGCAAATTTTCACACAGGTGAAGTGAACTCATGACCATCAAGCGGCTAGGATTGCCGATTGCCCTGCTTATCGTTGCCATTTTATCTATCGAAGTGCTGCTGACCCTCTTGCGGCAGCGCGAGATCACCGTGACGTTTTCGGCGGAGAGCGCTGCGCTTGCCGCACTGCCCGAAACGCCCGACTCCGCAGCGGCGGAAACGACCACCGACGAGCCATTGCTAACCCTTGCGCCCGATGGCAAGCTCAGTGTAACGGTGGCTTGGTCTTACCAGATTGGGCCGCGCTTCCCGACTACTACCGTACACGCCATTGTGCAGAGCGAAAACGGCGAAACCGTTGCCGAGCGCAGCCTGAGCATCACCTGCACCAATCCACTTGGATGCAGCGGCAGCCAAGTGCTTGACCTGAGCTATGGCGTGCGCGCCGAAGGTGATACGGCGGCGGATTGGCAAATCGGGCGCTATTCAGTGCAGGTGACGCGCACCTACAGCGGTCAGCAACCGACTGAAATCACCAGCCGCCGCCTGACGGTCATCAACCCTTAACGGACTGCCTCACGCATGGCGCGGTAGCTGGCGATCCACTCGGCATCGTGTGCCTGAATGAAGCGTTCTGCCTGCTGCACCAGCGTTTTATCGCCGATGAACAACGGCACGCGCTGATGAAGCGTGTGTGGCTGAATGTCAAGGATGTTGCCCAAGCCGTCCGAGGCGTAGCCGCCGGCTTGCTCGATCAGGTAGGCAAGCGGCGCGCACTCGTAAATCAGGCGCAGTTTGCCGCTTGGCTGCGCCGGATTCTGCAAATTGCCCGGATATAGATAGACGCCGCCCTTTAGCAGAATGCGGTGAAAATCTGCCACCAAGGCACCCATATAGCGCGCATCAAGCGGTTTGCGCTGCGGCTCCTCTTTGGCTTGCAGCCAGTCCACGTATTTACGCACGCCAAGCGTCCAGTAGCGCTCATTGCCGTGATTGGTGCCGTAGTAGCGCGGCGATGGTGCGATCTGCATATTGGGATGGCTCAGGATGAACTCGCCGAGCGACGAATCGAGCGTGAAGCCATGCACGCCTTGCCCTGTCGAATAGACCATCATCGTGCTGGGACCGTAGACGATGTAGCCGGCGGCGGCGATCTCGCGCCCCGCTTGCAGCACATCGCTCAGATCGCCACGCGCACCAAAGCTGACCTTGCGGAACATCGCAAATATGGTGCCGATGCTGGCGTTGACATCTGGATTGCCTGATCCATCCAGCGGATCAAAGACAAGTGCGTAACGTCCGCACGGGAACTGCGGCGGAATGGGCAGAATGTCCTCGTGTTCTTCGGAAGCCATCACGCACAGCCGACCGGTGTGATCGTTCATCTTGAAAATGGTCTGATCAGCGAAAATATCCAATTTTTGCTGCACCTCGCCAGAGGCATTTACGGAATCGGTGCTGCCAAGGATGTTGATCAAGCCGGCGCGCCGTGCTTCACGGGCAATAATTTTGGCTGCCAGCGCCATATCTTGCAGGATTTGGGTAAAGGTGCCAGTTGCTTCTGGGTGTTGGCGCTGCTGCTCAATGATATGGCGCTCAATGGTGATCAAGGGCGGCATAAGGGTCGATTCTCCTTCATAAAACTTTTTGCGGGTGTGCCTAACAAACATTTGTTTACGATTATACAGCAAGGGCGCAAGCTGCCGAAAGAGCGATAAAGATCGATCTTTGCCTGTTTGCCCATAAACAAATCGAAATTTTTTGTGAAATTTTCGTTATGCGTTAGAACTGCCTATCGGAAGTTCGCTACACTAGGTGTGAGTACGCTCAGGCTATGCAAAGGTTAGGGCAAATGTTTAGTTTAGGTGGGAAGTCACGGTTAGGAATCGTCCTCATTGTTGTGGCTGTGGCGGCGCTTAGCCTGCTGCTGTGGCACGGTCAGCGCAGCCAAGCACCACAGGCTGCCAAGCCAAGCAATGTGATTACGCTTGAGAACGCACAAGCAGGCTCTACCGAGTGGCGCTCGCCCGAACTGACGGCAGCTATTCAGGCGCGCCGCAACCGCGATGCCCTCCTCCAGGCAACACAAGCCGATGCCGACTCCGGCGCAGGCGTCCCGTTCAGCCGCACTGCGGATGCCCTGAACACTTGGAGCGATAACAAGGCAATCTATGCTTACGCCAGCCATGTGAGCGTCAATAAAGGCGAGACAATCAGCTTTCACGTCAGCAGCAAAGCGCCCACCTTCAAACTGCAAATTTACCGCATCGGCTGGTATAACGGCGACGGCGCACGCCTGATGCGGACGGTGAACGATCTGCCCGGCACCGAATATCCAATCCCCGCGCCGAACCCAAGCACGGGCTTGTTAGAGCTGAATTGGGCAGCCGCCTATACCTTCAGTGTGCCGAACACTTGGGTTTCGGGCATTTATCAGGCAAAGTTCACCACCAACGATAATCAGGTGACCTACGCCATCTTCATCCTGCGCGATGACAGCCAAGCGGCGGATATTCTCTTTCAGGTGGTCACCAGCACCTATCAGGCCTATAACAACTGGGGCGGCAAAAGCCTCTATAATTTCAACTCCACGGGTGGTCAGCGCGCTCACAAGGTCTCGTATCTGCGCCCCTACAGCATTGATCTCGGCAACGGCTACCTCTACGGCGGCGATTTCGATCTGATCCAGTTCCTAGAACGCGAAGGCTACAACGTGACCTACGCCGCCAGCGAGGATGTTCACGCCCGCCCGAACCTGCTGGATAACCGTAAGATGTTCCTGAGCAACTACCATGATGAGTATTGGTCTTGGGAAATGCGCGCCAACCTTGAGGCGTGGATTGCCCAGGGCAAGCACACGGCGATCCTGTCTTCCAACAACATCTATTGGCAGACGCGCTACGAGCCTTCCAGCGGCGGGCAACCCAACACGACGTTGGTCTGCTACAAACAGGCGAACCTCGATCCAATGTCCACCAGCAGCACGCCCGAACGGACAACCGTCCTGTGGCGCGATCCACCCGTCAACCGCCCTGAAAACCAGCTTTTGGGCGTCATGTACCACGATAACTTCGACTGGAACATCTTCTTTGATTACGTGGTGCAGAACAGCGATCACTGGCTGTACAAAGGCACAGGCTTAAGCAACGGCAGCACCATCCCGAACCTGATTAACGATGAGTACGACAGCGTGTGGGATAACGGCTTGACGCCTGCCAACCTGATTGTGCTGTCCAATTCGCCCATTCCACTCACCGGCGGCGTTTCGCACGCCTCGATCTACACGGCGCCAAGCGGCGCGCTGGTCTTCGATGCCTCTACCAATTCGTGGGCGCGCTTCCTCGATACGAATTGGGATGATGACATTGACGCCGATCCGATTGTGCAGCAGATCACGCGCAACTTGCTCAACCGCATGATCATGACGCCACAGCCTAAGCCGATTGATACCATTGGCGTGTTCCGCCCGTCAACAGCAACCTTTCATCTGCGGAACGCCAACACCACCGGTCCCGCTGATATAGATGTGGTCTTTGGCGATCCGAGCGATCTGCCCATCGTGGGTGACTGGGATGGCGACGGTGTGGATAGCATCGGCATTTACCGCCAAAGCACAGGCGTCTTTTACCTGAAAGATGTGAACGACTTTGGCGCGCCCGTCCTCTACAGCTTTGTGTTGGGCAACCCAGGCGATACACCGCTGGCGGGCGATTGGGATGGTGACGGCGACGACGGCGTGGGTGTCTTCCGCCCAAGCAACGGCTTGATCTACCTCAAAAATAGCCTGACGACGGGCTTTGCCGATCAGACGATGGTCTTGGGCATTCCGAACGATGTAGGCATCGCTGGGGACTGGGACGGCGACGGTGTGGATTCGGTCGGCGTCTACCGTCCTTCCAACCAGTTGTTCTACCTGACGGATCGCGTCTGTAATTGCATCGTCGTCTCGGACTACACCTTGCTGCTGGGGGACGCGGGCGATGTGCCATTCGCAGGGGATTGGGATGGCGATGGGCGCGATAGCGTGGGTGTGTTCCGTCCCAGCAACGGCATCACCTACTTTAAGAATGCGCTGAGCAGCGGCTTTGCCGACATAGGCATTGTCTACGGCATTGCCAACGATAAGCCCGTAGCGGGCGTGTGGGTGCTGCCCGCACCCGATGGCAACGCGCCTGAGGTAGCACCAACCTTCGTGCCGCGCCAGTGAGGGGCATTTGGGAAACGTTGGGAAACCTTGCGGGTGGGGTTTCCCAACCTTACACAGGGCTGAAATGCGTCCGCACCGAGATTTTCGATTGTAAGGTTGCCAGCATAACCTCAAGTTCGACGTTTGGTGCAGCTTGCAAACCTAAAGCATGGGAAATGCCTGCCGTATCTGTGCTTAGCCGTTGTGTTAGTTGTATGCGATATTGGCTATCAACCGCTTGCAGGGTGTAGCTGTGGAAATGCATTGCGTCTAGTTTCAGTACCCTCTACGGGTCGAAGTGGGTTGCAACAGATGTTTTCCGAACCGCGCAAAAGTCTCTATCTTGTGGTGAAGCTGCATGAGCGTTGTTTTTGCCGTCATTTTCCAGTGCATGCCATAGCTTCCAACTTCACGGCTAGGCTGCCCTAAAAACTGATTGCGATACGACCACAATGATCCTGTGGTGTCCACCGCCTGAAGCTCTATGCCGACAAAATCAACCACCTTGCCATCTTGAACAGACGCCAAGAAATAGTCTACACTGCCGCCAATAAGGTGGGCTGGTCATGCAAAAATCAACCGACTCATCAATAAAGAGTGGGTGATAGGTTTGTTGCGCTAGATACCCAACTATTCCCGTGTTAGGCTGTAAGATCATTGTGTGCCTTTCCCTACTGCTGAGGGCGTGTGATGAATACACCACGCGCCCCCTGCTGCCTTCACGCGCTTAGCGGGCTTGCTCTGGCACTTTTTGCAGCATGTCGTCAATGATGCGGTCGGTGCTGATCCCTTCTGCCTGCCCTTCAAAGTTGAGCAGCATACGGTGGCGCAGCGCCGCACGTGCCACCCTTCGCACGTCCTCAAACGAAACGTTGAACCGTCCGCTAAAGAGCGCTTGCAGCTTAGCGCCCAAGATGAGCGACTGTGCGCCACGCGGGCTAGCGCCATAGCGCACATACTTTTTGACCATCTCCGGCGCGCTGATCTGATCAGGGTGCGAATTGACGATCAGGCGCGCCACATACTCGCTCAGGTGCGTCGCAATCGGCACGTTGCGCGCCACCTTGCCCATCTCGATGATGCGAGCGCCATCGGCAACCGACTGCGGCTGATCCGTATCGCCGCCGGTGGTGCGGTTTAAGATCGAGACCAGTTCTTCAGCGCTAGGGAAGCCAACATCAATCTTGAACATGAAGCGGTCCAATTGTGCTTCGGGCAGCGGATAGGTGCCTTCCATCTCCAGCGGATTCTGCGTCGCCAACACGAAAAAGGGCGGCTCCAGCTTATAGGTGCGGTTGGCAACGGTGACCGTCTTCTCTTGCATCGCCTCCAGCAAGGCAGATTGCGTCTTGGGCGTGGCACGGTTGATCTCATCGGCAAGCACCAGGTTGGCAAAGACGGGACCGGGCTGGAAGCGGAAGACGCGCCTGCCCGTCTCTTCTTCTTCCATGATGTTGGTGCCGGTCACGTCGGCGGGCATCAGGTCAGGCGTGAACTGAATGCGGGCAAACTGCAAATTGAGGGCAGTTGCTAGCGCACGGACGAGGGTCGTTTTGCCCAAGCCCGGCACGCCTTCCAGCAGGGCATGGCTGCCGGTGATGACGCACATTAGCACATAGCGGACGACCTCATCTTGCCCAACGATCACTTTGCTCACTTCGCGGGTGATGGCTGCAACGGTCTCTTGAAATTCTTCCACGCTCAGCGCGGCAGTTACGGCTTGGTCAGTCATGATGGGATACTTCTCCAATACATTGAATAGTTTTCTCGGCGTCTGGTTGGGTGTGGCAGCCTTCGCGCAAGGGTTACGGCGTGCCAAGCCGAATTAGGCTGCCTACGGTGTTGCCAAAGGCATCAATCGGCACTGCCTGCCACACCTGCTGCACGGAAGGCAGGATCAGCAGCGCGCCGCCATCATCCACTGCCAGCGGATAGCTTTCGCCGCCGCGCAGCTCAACCACCAGCGTTGTGATGTCCGTGTGGAGCGTTCGCGCTGCGATGATCGTGTAATCTTGCCCTTCTGCCGTGCGGATGACGCCCTGCGCGATTGCCGCCAGCACATTCGGCGCAGCGCAGGCGCTGAACGGCTGCCCGTTGGGCAAATCGGCGAGGAAGCGCACGCAATTGGCGCCATCGGCTGCCGTGTAAAAATAGACAGCCAACGTGCCACCGCCGAAAGGCTGTTCCAGCCAGATGCCTTCTTCGGCGGCAGTGGTTGGCAGCACTTCAAGCGTTGGCGCGGCAAGCTGAGTCGGTGCGGCGTTCGGCTGGCAGCCGACCACACCGATCAGCAGGACGGCGGCTGCCACAGTCTGCGAAAGGCGCATCATTACCGCTGAATATCGGTGAAATATTGGCGGATGAAGCCGCGCAGCGCGCCGGGAACACGGTCAGTCTCCATCGCCTGATCTGCCTCTGCCGCTGCCCGCCCGACCACCTCTCGAATCGGCACCCGTGATTCGCCCGTCGGATTCTCGCTAAATTCGCCCAACTGCATCGGATCGCTCTCGCTGCCCGGCTGTCCACTGCGCGGATTGATCTCTTGCCCGCCTTCGCCGCCGATGAAGGTTGGCGCGTAGATGAAGTCATTTTCGGCAAGTGTGCCGTCGCTGCGCCCATTGTTCGCCTCGATTGGCTGCCCGCTGCCCGCTGTGCCTTCCACCGTATCGTTGCCCGCGCCGCCGCTGCCTTGCCCGGCACCTTCAGCGCCCTGAGCGCCCGCCTGCTGACCCGGCACCTGCCCGCCGCCCTGCGCGCCCTGCTGAGCGCCCTGACCTTCACCAGCACCCTGCGCGCCCTGCTGACCCTGCTGCGCGCCCTGCGCGCCTTGCTGTCCACCCTGCGCGCCTTGCTGTCCGCCTTGCTGACCCTGCTGACCCTGCTGACCTTGCTGACCCTGCTGACCCTGCTGCCCTTGCTGACCCTGCTGTCCTTGCTGCCCTTGCTGACCCTGCTGTCCTTGCTGCCCTTGCTGACCCTGCTGACCCTGCTGACCCTGCTGACCCTGCTGACCCTGCTGACCCGCTTGGGCAACCTGATTACCACCTTGCGCCAGTTGTTGGGCTGCCTGCTGCGCTGCTTGCGTCAAGGGCGATTGCGCCAACTGATTTTGTTGGTTCTGGAGCGCCTGTGCCGCCTGTTGGAGGGCTTGGGCAGCCTGCTGCATGTTGCCCTGTTGGAGTGCCTGCGCCGCCTGTTGGAGCGCTTGCGCAGCGGCAGGGTTGGTCTGTTGGAGGGCTTGGGCTGCCTGCTGCAATGCCTGAATCATGCCCTCGATCTGCTCTTGGGTCAGTTGGTTATTCTCCACGCGCTGCGCCAGATTTTGCAGTTGGTTGGCGGCATCACCCGGATTCGCGTTTTGCATTGCCTGCCCTGCGCCTTGTGTCGGCTGGCTCTGGCTGAGCGCTTGCCCTGCCGCTTGCATGGCAGCGCGCTCTTGTGGCGTAAGCTGCTGGCGCGCCTGATTCATCTGCTGCGCCGCTTGTGAAAGCTGAGCAACTGCCTCAGGCTGCGTAATATTCGGCTGTGAGAGTTGCTCCTGCAAATCTTGCAGAATTTGGGTAAGCGCCTCTTTCTCCGCCTCAGAAAGGGCAGGGTTTGCCTGCACTTCGCGCTTGATCTCCTCAACGCGCTCAAGCTGCTGCTCAATGGCACTTTGGAGTGCGGTCTGTTGGGCGATGATCTCTGCCTGTGGATTGCCCAGCAGGATCAGGGCGCCCAGCAGCACCGCCAAGCCGAGCATGGCGAACAGTTCGCGCCGCCGCCACTGGAAGGACAAATGTTGGCGCGCCTGCACCATCGCTGCCTGAGCGAGTGCATCCTGTGTTTGCAGCGTGCTGAACATCTGCGGCGCACGGATGGCGTTTTCCGCCAATTCAAGGGCAGTGCTGGTGCGCTCTTGCAGGCCAAAGGCACGGTCGAAGAAGCGAGCGGCTGCCAACGGCGTGCGCGGATAAAGCCACACGCCCACCACTGCGAACAGCGCGCCGAGCAGCACTGCCAAGCCCGCCACCGCCAGCACTTGCGTTGGCAGCAACCACGGGCGCACCCGCGCCGCGACCGCCACACCAATCCCGATCAGGATGCCGAGCATAATCCCACGCGGCAACCACAGCGTCGTTTGAGTCAGGCGCAGGCGTTTATCCCAGCGCGCCACATAGCGCAGCAAGGTTTGCCGCACGCTTGCAAAGTTCATGCTCTCAGCTTGATCGGTCATGGCGAATGCCCTCACATCTGTATTTTGCTTAGTTTACCGCATTTTTGCGCGTTATGTTTCGATGCGCCGCACGCGCCGCACCGTTCGGATCAGCAAGATCAGCGCGGCAAGCAGATAAACAGCGCTGAACAGAATCCATGGCGAGATGATCGGCACTTGGAGAATGCCCGTCGTGCTGCTGACCGTCTCGTAGAAAAAGAAGGCGCTCTGCTTGTTCAGCAGCCAGAACTGCGTTAGGAAAGCTGCCATCAGCGGATTGGTGGCTGCCAGCGCCAACAGCCCGTAAAGCAGCAGCGCCTGCACCTCCGCCGGCACATCGGCAAGCCTGCCACCCAAAAAGCTGGAGATGAGCGCCACCACGATGAAGATCATCAGCGGCAAGCCAACCGTGATAAAGAGCGTGACAGCGTAGGTGGTGATATTTGCCGAGAGCGTGCGCGGCTGCACCGCCGAAAAATAGATGCCCGTCGTACCGAGCGTGATAGCAGTCACCGCCAAGATTACAAAGGCAAGCACCACTTCGATCTCTGAGACGCCGCCGAACAAGAAGGCGATGCTTTGCAGCGGGATCGCCGCGATCAGCAGCAGAAAGACGTAAGAGAGCGCCGAAAAGAGCTTGCCGATCACTAAGGCACGCGCTGGCAGCAGCGTTGTCTTGAGCAGATCGTAGGTTTGGCGCTCACGCTCACCGCTGATGGCGCTGGCGGTGAAGGCCGGCGCGATGAAAGTGACGAGGAACAGCTCGATGCCCACAATGCCCGTGAACAGCGTGCGCCCAACCTGACCGCCAGAGGTGAAGCCAAAGATATCTTGCGAGGCAGTTGAAAGCACGTAGAGCAGCGTCGCAAAGCCTGACATCAGCAGCAGGTAAACCGACAGCACTGCAAAGGCGCGTGCGCCGCGCATTCGCCCGCGCAGTTCCTTCACCACCACCGGATTTTTGAACAGTCCGCTTCGGTAGCGCGGCGCAGCCTCTGCCTCCGTCATGTGACGATCCCTTTCGTCACCTTCATAAAGACCGCTTCAAGGTCTTGCGTCTGCTCGTTAAAGTTCAGGACTGGGATGCCTTTGGCAGCCAGCGCCTGCACCATGCTCGAAAGGATGGTATCTTCGCCCTCAAAGACAACGCGCAGCCGCTTGCGCCCACCTTCATCAGGCAGATCGCTAATCTCCCGCACGCCGTGAATGGCGCCCAGCACCTGCTTTGCCTCATCAGCGCGTTCCAGCAAGGTGACGACTGCTTCACGATGCGGCGAGAGCTGGCGGCGCACGGCGTCCATGCTGCCTTGCATCACCATCTTGCCGCCTTCCACAATGCCGATGTGCGTGCAGATTTCTGCCACATCCGCCAGGATGTGCGACGAGAAGAAGATCGTCTTGCCCATCTGTGCAAGTTCGACCATCAGCTCACGGATTTCGACACGCGCCCGCGGATCCAGCCCACTGGCAGGCTCGTCGAGGATCAGCACTTGCGGATCATGCACCAACGTGCGCGCAAGGCACAAGCGCTGCTTCATCCCGCGTGAGAGCTTATCGACCATGTCATCGCGGCGGTGGCTCAGGTCTACCAAGTCTAGCAGGTCACCGATCATCTGCGGGCGGTTGCCCTCTGGAATCTCGTAGCAGGCAGCGAAGAAATCGAGGTATTCCCAGACCTTCATATCATCATAGACGCCGAAATAATCAGGCATGTAGCCGATCAAACGGCGGACGGCACGTGGATTCTTGGTGACCTCATGCCCTGCCACATAAGCCTGACCGGCGCTCGGCAGCATGAGGGTGGTCAGGATTCGCATGGTGCTGGTCTTACCTGCGCCATTCGGTCCCACAAAGCCGTAGATGGCACCACGCGGCACGCTCAGCGAAAGGTCGTTGACGGCGGTCAGCTTGCCATAGCGCTTGACCAGACCGCGTGTTTCCACGATCAGTTCATTCTCGTTGATGAGCGCGGCGGACGGTGCAGCAGGTGCTGTGGATTCGGGCAAATTAGGCGTCAAATCGGACTCGGACATAGGCACTCTCTCTTGTGATATGGCTTGGCATTCTTATTGCCCTGCATTTTGCAGGCGTCCGTATAAGGTCAGGTCAATGCGCTCAAAGTGGACGGTTGCTGAGTCGTTGGGCGTGTCTACGCGCACCTCGATAGCATTCTCGGGTCCGATGAAGCGTGCAGGGCGGTCTGTGATACGCACCGTGATATTGGTCGTATCCACCACCACCCAATCGGCGGCTTGCCAATCCCACAGCGAAAGGCGCCCCTTGCCCGTGCTGAAGGTGTTACCCGGCTTCACGAACAGACGGATTTCCTGCACCATGTTCAGGCGCATCAGCGGCATTGGGCTGTAGCGGAAGATGACCGTCTCGTTCGGCTGCAAATAGAGTTCGTAAGGCGCGGCATCGCGGCGTGGGCTGCCCTCAGTCGGCGTCCACGTCAGGTAGGCGCTTGGCAGTTCCACAACGCCGCTGGTCGAGATAGGCTGCACACGGGTCGGCAGGCGGAAGATGTAGAGGGTGGTATCTTCCGTCTCGAAGGCGGCGCCTTCCAAGCTGACGGTTAAGGGCGATGTGTTCGTCCAGCCGACCAAGAAGACATCCGTGCCGCGTCCGCCGCTTGGATCGTAATCGGCAATGATCGACTCTAGGAAGGACTGCCGCCGCCACATTTCTTGGCGCAGCTCAGTATTCTCGAAACCGCGCCCGCTGTAAAAGGCTTGCCCATAGACGTAGTTCGTCCCCATAATATCGGCGACGGTGCCCGCCCGCTGACCGCTGAAGCGCGTGCCACGTGCGATGTAGAGGCTCATCAGGTTGCCGCTGCCCAAGCCAATCGGCGGCGATTGACGCGGATTCACGTCTAGCTGGACGCTGCGCGCCTCGCCCGCCTGCACCGTGCCGAGCGGTCGTGTGCCGCCCATCGCCAAGAGCATGGCGTCGTTCAGCGTGAGTCCGCTGGTGTTGCTAAAGGTGACCTGAATACGCGCATTGGCAGTTTGCCCGTCCGCTGTTGGCACGGCGCTGCCGCCCGCCAGTTGAATGACTGCCTCACCTTCAATAGGCGTCACAGTTGTATAGCCGCTGGCGGCAAAGGCTTGCGTCGTGCCGGCGTCAATCGGGAAATCGCGGGCAACGTAGCCGCTATCCTCATAGATGGTCAGGTTGCGCGGAATGCCGATGTTGCCAAAGGCGTCGGTCGTCAGCGTGCGGAGTGTCATCCCTTCGCCAACGCCCAAGCTATAGACGCTGCGGCGCGGCGCCAGCACGCCTAACACGCCATCCACCTGAGCGCGTTCGCTGCCCTGCCAGACCTGCACCACCGCCATACGGTTGATGATCGCCTGAGTGCCGCGCAGATTGAAGCCCGTCACATAGTAGAGGACGCTCGTCACCACCACGATCAGCGGAATGCTGAACCATGCCCACTCACGGCGCTTCAGCTGCCGCAAAATCAGGTAGTTCACAGGCCCAATGACGATGATATATGCCAGCAAGAATGCGCCAAGCTGAAGCACATCCGGCAAGCGCAAGCCCTTGATAAAATCGGCGGCAACGATTGCCTGCTCCGTGTTGACAACGCCGTTTGACCAACTCGGACGCATGGTGGCAGTCGTCAGCAGGGTAAACCAGAACTGGCCGCGGTTCACCCACGTTTGGAATGGCTCTAGGTTTGGATCAATGGCGAGGTAGTCCACAATGCCGCCGCCCAGTGTGCGCCGCACAAGGATCGGCGTGCCGCTTTCTTCAACCAGCAGCGCGGCATCCGGCAGCAGCACGCCGCTCGCCACGATGATCGGGTTGGCAGAGGTCAGTTGATCAGCCGCAACGCCGGCAAAGCTGGCAACTTTGGGCAGCGAAGTGAGCGTGAGGGTACCATTCGGCTGCATTGGCAGCAAGCGCGTCACGCCGGCTTGCGTCTTTTGCCAGTTCGGTCCGCCCGTCACAATCAGATGCCCGCCCGCCAGCACCCAATCTTCAATGGCTTGGCGCTGTTCAAAGGTCAGGTTGCCGCTATCGGCATCGGTCAGGATCAGCGCATCCAGCCCGCGCAGTGCCTCGCCAATGCGCGGCACGTTCTCCACACGCCAATTCGCCTGATAGGCATCGCCAATGCCGCTGCGGAAATTCCGCAAATCCACGCCGCCGCGTGGCGACTCGGTGATGACGGCGAATAAAATATCGGTGTTGCGGGCGGGGCGCACATCACGGGTGAGCGTTGCCAGGATGCGTTCAGCCGTCACCAACTCCACGCGCACCTGCTGCGATTGCGCGCTGAGCGGCACATAGACAAATATCTGCTTGCTGGATTGGTTGGGCAGATCGAGCGTGACGGCGTAGGCATCCGTCGGTTGGTTGATGGCATCGCCCGCGGTGACGCGCAGCGTGCCAAGAATATCCGCGCCGTTGTTGCTGGCAGTGATGCGAAGCGGCGTCCACTGCCCGTCGCGGAAGTAGCCGTCGTAGCCGACTTCAAGGTTGAGCGAGACGCCACTCGGTGTTTGGGCAGCAGCAGGCACGGCTGTGCCGATGAGGGTGACCGTTAGCAGGGTAATGAGTAGGCAGACCAGAACTGCCGCAGCATGTTGACGCACCAAATGATTGCTCCGCTAAACTCACTTTTCGATAGTTTACACACCTTTGGGTAGCAATGCTCAAAAACTTATCACTAGCTTATTTTTAGGGTGCTTGAAGCGTGCCGATCAGGTTCTTGATCAGGGTTGCCACAAGGTGATCGAAGGGCAATGCCTCCTCGCTTTGAAGGTTACGGGGTGGCACGGTTGGGATGGGCGTGTTGGTGCGGGCGCGGGTTGGCGTGCGGGTGAGGGTGGCGGTCGCGGTGGCGCTGGGTGTGGTGGTTGGGCTTGCCGTTGCGGTGCGGGTGGGCGTTGGAGTAGGTGTGTTGGTGGCGGTTGGGCTTGGCGTTGGCGTTGGCGTGCTGCTGCTGGTGGCGCTTAGGGTGAGGGTGGCAGTCGGCGTGGGTGTGGCGGTGTGGGTTGGGCTTGGCGTGGCGCTCGATGTGGCAGTCGGTGTGTTGGTGGGTGTTAGCGTTGCCGTGGGCGTGGCGGTTGGTGTTGGCGTATGGGTCGGCGTCGGTGTGCTGGTCGGCGTCGGTGTTGGCGTGGGCGTGGCGGGAATTTGCGCTTGCTCAATGGGGAGCAGTTGGTTGGGCGTGAAGCCGCTGCACTCCAAGCCGCGTGTGCGGAGCCAGCCGCCACGGTATGCTTCTGGGGCGGCAAGGCGCACCCAATCGGCGTTTGCGTCGCGCCGATCAGGCGAGTAAGCGGCTGTGCGTTGGCTAATATCCAGCGTGGCGCGTTCGGGATAGACCTCACCCGGCCCTGCGTAGAGGATTGGCGTGAGATCGCCGCGCAGCACGCAGGAAGGCTCGCTGACTTCAAGGCGGCGTTCTTCCGTAACGGTCTGTGCATCCTGCCCACGCACAATCAGGCGCACGGCCACTGCCCCAAAAGGGGCGATCAGCACCGATGAGTCAGTTGAGCGCGGCGGCTGATCAGCAAACTGCTGGCGCGCATTGGTCTGGCTATCCACCACTTCAACTGTGACGCTCTCGGCATTTTGAACGTCCCACGCCAGGCTAACGCGCTGCTCCACATGGCGGATGAGCGTCGTCGGTTGGGCAGTGAACGCCGCAATCTGTGCGGCACGCGGCAGCGAGAGCAGCACGACCAAGCCAACCAGCCCTAAGAGCAACGCACCGACCACCACGCTGCTCAGCAAGCCGCCTAGCACAGGCTTCACAATGGCGATGCCCGGCACGGTGGCAAGGAAGGCGGATTGGTCTTGCGCCTGCACAATGACATCAAAGGGGATGCGCTGCGCGCCGCCGAGCAAGTTGCGCGCTTTGGGGCGCATGAAGCCGCGCACGCGCTGGCGCTCACCGGGCGCAAGGGTCAGGTGCGAAGGCTGAATATCGAATTCGAGTGCACCGTTGGCTGTCTTGCCAAAGAGGGCAATCGGCAGCGGCGCGCTGCCCTGATTCTGCACATACAGATCAAAGGGCGCGGGCAGTTCCACTTCGCTGCGGACGAGCGCCATACCAAAGCCGCTGTAGCTGCGAACGGTGAGCGTGAGCATTGCGTTCATGCTCTGATCGGGCGCGTTTTTGGCGCGCACCGTCACCTTGATGGGATATTCGCCGGGCTTGCTATCACTGCGGCGCAGCGGCTTAAAATTCAGGGTGACGGTTGAGGGTTCATCCGGGCGCACTTCCAGCTCAGGGCGGTCTACGCGCACCCACTCCCGCGGGACACCTTCTACCTCGACGGTGTAGCGCTCTGCCTCTGTGCCTGTATTGTGAATGGTGAGCGTGGTCTGCACGTGGGCGCCGGGCGTCACGGGCATGTAGGGCGCTTCCATCTCGATGCGGAAGCTCACGCCGACAACCTCGACGCGCTGGGTGGTGTCCGCGGCGGCAGCCATCGGCTGCGTTGGCACATCATCTTGCAAGGGTTGGTAGATCAGGCGTAGATCGCCCATCTGGATTTCTTCGCCGCCGCGCAGAATGATGGCATCTTCAGGCTTAATGCGCTCACCATCCACGTAGGTGCCATTCACCGATTCTTTATCGCGCAGCACCGCTTGCCCATTCTCATAGGAGATGGTGATGTGATAGCGCGAGACGGACGTAGCATCTAGGGCAATATCGTTGCCCGTTGAGCGCCCGATGGCGATTGTCTGCTTGTCAAGTGGATAACTCTCTGAAGGTCCGTTGGGCCAATAGACATCTAATCTGCCATACACCATCGTGCCACTACCTCCGTTGTTGAGATCAGTCTACCACCACATTGGCAGATCGGCAACGCATTTCGGTTAGAGGCGTGCCAAGCGAATGGCAAGCGTAGAGGGTTAGGCGGGCGCCTTTTGCGAAATAAATGAACTAATAATTATTTTAAGCGTTCACGTATGTGGATAACTTGTGGATAACCTGTGGATAACTCACCTCAAATTGTGGATAACTTTTCCTGTAAGCGGAAAGATCACAAGGTGCTTGTGGATAAATGTGGATAACTTGGCGAGTTATCCACATGCCCAATGTGGATAAGTATACTTTTGTAAGTAATTCCGAAACGCCATATATGGGCTTTATGACGAATCCCATATGCCATATATAGCGCTTTAGCACGCTTGTGCGCCATTTTCGCCCAGAGTTATCCACATATCCACATGCCCTACTACCTCTGCTAGATCTATAAAACACTATGTGGATAACTTTTTCTGAACGGAAATGCCTGAAGGCACGCTTGGCAGAACGGCAGTTTGCCTTGCCCTCAAAGTGTGCTGCTCAATTCAAGCAATTGCGGGCGGGGCAAGCCTGTAAAGAAATTGCAAAAAAACCGTGAAAAACTTGCATTAAATAGCGCTATCTTCCTTCTACAGATCACAAAAGCAGCGTACAATAAAAGCGCTTTGGGTGTTGGTCAAGCAATTAGCCCTAACATCGTGCGCCGTACAAGGATGGTGCTATGCCAGAGAAAAACACGCTTTCGGTCAGCCGCAACGAGATTGACAGCCGCGACCCAACCCTTCGGATTTCGCCTGATAGTGGCAGCAGCTTTACGACGCTTGTCGTGCAGCGCACCATCAACATTGGCAGCGAGGCACGCCAAGATATTGCCATTCAGGCAGCAGGCATTGCAACGCGCCATGCGCGCCTGCTGCAAGAAGGCACCACCTACCGCATTTTCGACCTGACCGAGGGCGGCGTGTTGGTGAACAACCAACTGATTGATGGCAGCACGTTGCTGCGCGATGGTGACATAATCCGCTTGCAGGATCGCAGCGGTGTTGGCGCAACGCTCACCTTCTCCAACCCGATTGAACGCGCACTGGGCAGCGAATCGGTTGGGCGCACCTATCCGCTCGATGTTCTGCCCTGCATCATTGGGCGCGATCCTAAAGCGCAAATTCACCTCAGTTCCCTAGCCGTCTCGTGGCATCACGCCATCATCACGCAGCAGGGCAATGCCCACATCATCGCCGATGATGGCAGCGTGAACGGCACCTTTGTGAACGATAAAAAGCTGACTGCACCGCACCGCCTGCGCCCTGAGGATGTCATCCGCATTGATCAGGCGCTCTTTGTCTATAATGGCAAGGGCTTGGTGCGGATGGCTGCCACGCAAAAGCTGGAGATTGACGCCTACAATCTGGATGTGACCTATCGCACGGGCTTGTTCGGGCGCGTAACGCTCAACACCATGCGCGAAACGTCCATCGCCATCCAGCCACGTGAATTTGTGGCGATCATCGGCGGCAGTGGTTCGGGCAAATCTACGCTGCTGCGTACCCTGAACGGCGCGCAGCCTGCCAGCAGCGGCAAGGTACTGATCAACGGCGATGATCTCTACCAAAATTATGAGGTCTATCAGCCGATCATTGGCTACGTGCCGCAGACCGATATTGTGCAGGATGCGCTGAGCGTCTATCAAACGCTCTATTATGGCGCCAAGATGCGCTTTCCGAACGAACCATCTGCCTCGCGTGAGGAACGCATACGGAAGGTGTTAGAGGCGCTGGAACTGACCGACTTCCGTGATCGGCTGGTCGGGCGCTTAAGCGGTGGTCAGCGCAAGCGCGTCAGCATTGCCCTAGAGCTGATGGCAGAGCCGATCATGCTCTTTATGGATGAGCCGTCCAGCGGGCTTGATCCGGGCTTGGATAAATCCATGATGCTGACCTTGCGCCGCTTGGCAGACCGTGGGCATATCGTGATTGTGGTGACGCATACCACGCTCAACATTGACCTGTGCGATCACGTCGCGCTGATGTCGCGTGGCTATCTTGCCTACTACGGGCCGCCCAAGCAGGCGCTCAAGTTCTTCGATGCCCGCGATTATTCCGAAATCTATAACAAGGTGACGCTGCCGCCAGAGACCGCACGCGCCACCAGCGAGACGATGGTCTTTACGCCCGCTTCTTCGCGCATTGTGGCAGGCGCAAAGGTTAACCCACAGGACGCAGCGCGCCAATGGGCAGAAAAATATCGCCAAACGCCCGAATACCAAAAGTACGTGGTCGAGCGCTTGCAAGTGCATGGCGCCAGCGTGAAAAACTCGGCGCTGACCAACCAAAAGCTGCGCCGTGTGCGGCGTGGTTCGCTCTGGCAGCAGACGCGCTCGCTGACTGAGCGCACCATCGCGCTTGTGCGCCGTGACGTGCGGACGATCATCGCCCTGATGTTAGTCTTGCCGCTTGTGGCGCTCTTTTTGGGCTTGATCAGCTTTGATACGGTGGAGGGCGGGCGCGGGCAGATGTTGGTCAGCCGCGGCACACCACGCGATTATGCGCTGCTGATGGATCAAGTGCCGCTCCAATCCGTTGCACCGGTTGAGGCTGCCGAGTCGCCCGATGCTGCCACGGATGCACAGCCGGAGGAAGAATCAAGCCCAGCGCGGCGCGCCGCACCTGTCGTCAGCGCGGTTGGCACCTTTGTGCCAGCTTCAGAGGCAGAGCGCATTTTGTTCATCTTGGCGTTGGCGGTGGCGCTCTTTGGCGTGTTTGCCTCTGCCTACGTAATTGTGGTGGAGAAAAGCCTGTTCCTGCGCGAACGCATGGTAAACCTACGCATCACTGCCTACCTTGCCTCAAAGTTCTCGGTGTACGGCGTGCTGGCGGTGCTAAGCTGCGTAGTGGCGCTGCTGTTGTTCTCGCTTGGCGTCATGCTGCCTACGCAAGGCATCCTGATGAACGGCTTCCTAGAGCTGCTGATCACAATGGCGCTGACGGCGTTAGCAGGCGTCAGCATCGGCTTGCTGATCTCAGCGCTCAATCGGCAAGTGAACGCCGTCACCTATCTGGTCTTGGCTGTCCTGTTCATGCAAATCCTGTTTCCGGGCGTGCTGTTCAAGATGGACGGCGCCCTAGAGCCGATCTCGCGCCTGACCGTGACGCGCTGGGCGCTGGAGGCACTCGGCGGCACGGTGGATATGGTGCAACGCAACGCCGAAGGGCGCATTGTGGTGGCAGCGCAGGCGGTCAATCCGAAGACCAACCGTCCGCTGCCCAACGCGCCGCTGACTCGGCAATATTTCCCGGCGCCGCCTTCGCTGAGCGTGACCTACGCCACGAATGGCAGCGAATTGGCTGTGCGTTGGTTGGTGCTGATCGGCTTTTCGTTGGTGTTCCTGACGGCAAGCCACTTTGCGCTGCGCCGCAACGAGCCGTTCTAGGCAGCGTTGGGCAAGCGTTGGGAACACGCCTGCTCTGGAAAACGTCTTATGTTGTATGCTTGCGCGTGCGTGAGGGCTGCTGCCTCGCGCTGCGATGGAAAATGTTGTCAACACGAAGGAAAGAAGCATAATGAAACGTAACACCCTGATTACCTTACTGATGGCGGTTACCTTGCTTTTTGGCATGGTTGCCAGCTTGCCAAACAGCGCCTCGGCAGAGCCGCCACGGCAAGGCACACCGACGCCCGGCGGCATTGAGATTGAACCGGAAAACCCGACGGCAACGCCCGTTGTGCCAAAGTTGCAGCCGCCGAACGACGACTTTGGCGGCACACCGCCCATCTTTACGCCGCCCGCCACTTTGGATGACCTGATCGCGCAGTTCCCCGATCTAAAGCCCTACATTGATCAGGTGCGCGATGTGGACTTGGGCAACCTCGACCTTGCCGAACTCTACCGCCGCATCTTCCAAATCTATGATGCACGCGGTGCCAGCGGTGTTGCTACCTTCCTGAAGGATAGCGGAATCCTGGAGAAGCTGAACATCCCATTGAGCTACCTCGACCTGCTGGTTGCCTTCGATCAGGGTGGCATTGAGGCAGTTGAAGACCTTGCCCGCGTCCGTCAGCTCATCAACGATGCCGACGAACTGGTTGCCTACCTGCTGCTGGATGATGCTAAGAATCTTGAGGCAGTTACCAAAGACCTTGAAGAAAACTTCGGCGTCACCGTCTACGGCTATGACCTGACCACTGAGGAAGTCGAGGTTGGCATTCCGCTGGAACTGCTGGCGCAGTACCAAACGCCCGGCTCGCTGCTTGGCTATCTGGTGGCGCTTGCCAACGCAGAGCATATCGAAAGCTGGCGCTTGCCCATCCCTGCCGTTACGGGCAGCTTGGGCTTGCAGCGCGGCGGCAGCCCCATCGCCCAGACCATTGGTGCTGATGCGTGGCACGCCGCCGGCATTACCGGCAAGGGCGTGCGCGTTGCCATTGTGGATTTGGGCTTTGGCGGCGTGAAGAGTCTGCTTGGCTCGGATTTGCCCGCCACCGTCAAGACCAACTTCCCGATTGATCAGTTGGATCGCCAGCGCGAGAATCACGGCACAGCGGTTGCCGCTGTGGTGCATCGCGTGGCGCCGGATGCTGAACTCTACCTTGCCTTTGAAGATAACAGCGCACGCGGCTTTGCCAACGTGCTGCAATGGCTGGAAGATAACAAGGTGCAGGTCGTCAACTACTCGGTCTCGCAGTTGATCGGACCGCGTGACGGCTCATCCTACAGCGCTCAGTTGGTCGAGTTATTCATGCGGCGCACCGGCGCGCTGTGGATCAACTCATCGGGCAACTACGCGATGTCGCACACGCTCTTTGAGTTCAATCCGGGCGAGAAGGGCATTCACTTCTACTCGTCCGAGCGCAACCTGCTGCCTTTCATGGCGTTCGCACCCGTCACCACCATTGCCATGAACTGGAACGGCAATTGGAAGGGCGGCGAGAACACCGAGTATGTGTTCGTGGTGCTGGATAGGAATGGTAAAGAGATCGGCGCGGCAACTGAGCAGCGGCGCGGGCAGCGCAATCACTTTCCCTTCCAAATTCTGAACTTCCGCACCACGCCGGGCGAAATTTATTACCTCTTGATAGCGCGCACACGCGGCAACACCGATAACCTGATTGATATTATCATCAACAACAGCGAGGTTGCGCCGTGGGCGAAGGTGCTGCAGTATAGCATCGCCACGCCTGCCGATAGTCCCGGCGTGCTGACGGTTGGCGCAACCAATCTGCGCGGCAGTGAGATCGAAAACTACAGCTCGCAAGGACCAACCCAAGATGACCGCCTGAAACCTGATATTTCCGCGCCAACCAACGAGGTTGTGCCGGGCTATGATCGCGGCTTTGGCGGCACTTCTGGCGCGGCACCTGTGGCAGCCGGCGCCGCCGCCCTCGTCTTGCAAGCGAACCCAAGCCTGAGCAACGCGCAGCTTAAGGCATTCCTGATGCAGAGCGTGGTTGACTTGGGCGATAAAGGGCATGATGTCGTCTATGGTACGGGGCGCTTGATGTTGCCCGCGCCCGACGGCGTTGATCCTGAAGAAGGCAACGTCCTTGGCGGCGATGAGGATGAAGATAACGGCTCGGTGTTGGGCGCCGATGAGGACGAAGTGACGCTCACCGTCACCGACGTTCGGACGCAATTCAACGTGAAGGTGCAGGGCGTTACGGGCATGGGCATCAATACCTCGTTCACGCTGGAAAACTTCACCGGCAACCGCTTGGCTGTGGTGGCGATCTTCACCGACATGAACGGCGATGCCTTGCCCGTCGAGCTAGAGGATTACACACTCTTTGGCACGATTGCCACCGGGCGCCTGATTGACGTGAAGGGCAAGAACAACCGCTTTGACGGTGTGGGCTTGTTCATTCCAAACCGTGCTTTCCGCCAAGTCAACGACTCGCGCATTCAGTTCTTCGTGGCTATCTACGACGTGAGCAATGACGATGAAGCACCGCAGCTTGGCATCAGCGAGCCGATCACGCTGCGCCTGCGGAAGTAATCCTATAACGGGACACAAGCGGTGTGGGCAGGCTACGGTCTGCCCACACTTTTTATAGAAATTTATGGAAAGCCATCAGGCGTTTGCCACGTATGCCGTCTCTTGAATGGCGAGATCAATAAAGACGGCGGATGTCCAGCCGAAGATCGGCGCTGCCTTTGGCGGGCGCGCCGCTGTGATCGGGTTGTAGTATTCATAGATATCTGAGCGCTGCATGACCAGATCAAGCGTGTTGCGGCGCAGCTTATCGGCAAGTTCAGGGCGTCCGACGCGGATGAGCGCCTCGATAAAGAGGTAGTTGATGTTCACCCACACCGGCCCGCGCCACATTTGGTCGGCATCAAATTTCGGATCATTCAGGGCGACGGTTGCCAATGCCCATTTATCCCAAAAGGTCTGTGGGTTGGTCAGGTGCGCGATGAGCCGTGCGTTAATGCGCTCTGGCAGGCTGCCCGTCCACAGGGGTAGCAGTTGAAAGGGCGTAAAGACCTCAATCGGCTGCCCCTGATAGAGCGCGTTGAAATAGCCGCGCCGTTCGTCCCAGAGCGTTTCGAGCATTCGTGCGGTGTGCTGCTGCGCCTGCTCACGGTAACGGGCAGCCTCTTGCGCCATGCCCATCAAAGATGCCATGCGCGCCAAACTCTCCGCCTGGATGACGATATACGTGTTCAGGTCAGGCGCGACGACGGGCATTCCGTCATCCCAGAGCGGGCTATCATCCAAGCCGCTGGAGAAGGGGTGCTGATAGTGGCATAAACCATTCTCGCCCAAGTTATCGCGCAGCCACCACTCATGCCAGCGCGTGATCGGCTCATAAATCTCGCTCAGGAAGTCAAGGCGTCCGCATTTTTCAAAGACCTTCAAGGCTGCCCATGCCACCAGCGGCGGCTTGGTCACATCTGCCTCTACCGGGCGCGTCAGGCGCGTTACCAAGCCTTCATCGTGGATGGCGTCCGGCAGCATCCCATCCTCACGCTGGTGATCTAGCACGATGCGGATTTGATCTTCGGCAAGGTGCGGATCAACATGCCGATAGGCAAGCGCGTGAAAATACTGATCCCACTGCCACACGCCGATGTAGTGAATCTTGGAAGGCACCAGCGCCTCACGGGTGAAGTAATAGCGCGTGTTCAGCAAGCCTGCCCGCATGATCCACCAGGCATGGGCATACTGCGCCTCATATTCAGGCAGCACCTTCGGCACAGAGTCAAACCAGGCTTGCCACGCCGCACGCGAGCGATTGATCGCCTCGTCGGTTGGCGGCAAGGTGCGGTTGTAGCCTAAGCGCGGCGTGATGTTCAGCAGCAGCGCGTCGCCCTCGCGGGCGGTCAGCCGCAGATTGACGCGGAAGCGATCACCGGTCAGGGCGAACAGATCGTTGGCGTCAAGCTGTGCGTTGGTGGTGTAGGCGATGTTGCGCTTGCCGTGCAGCGTGCCGCCGCGCCGATCCGTTGCGCCGCGTGTGGCGTGCGCCTCAAAGCTGAGGCCATAGCTGCCGGCGGGCAAACGTATCAGCACTGCCTCTGGCTCCACAAACGTCCACGCAAAGTTACCCAAGGGCGTGCCAAGCGTAACGCAGTGTGGGTAAGAATCCACCTCAAAGGGCTGTGGTGTGCCGTCCGTGCCTAAAAAGGTGAGCTGATCGAGGATCGGTGGGCGCTGCCGATAGTGACCCACCTCACCTTGCCAGCGTTCCCAACGTTCGGCAAGGCGGATGGCAACACGGTTGCCTTCGCGGAAGATCAACAAGCGCGATCCGCGGTCTGTGAAGGGAATCGCGCTTAAATCAATGCGGTTGTGAAGCAGTTCGAGTGCATTCATAATGCGTTTCTTTATGTGAGCTGAATTTGCTTTAGATTATACCGAAGATCGCGTTGCGGTGTGTCGGTGGCGGCATACGCCGATCAGCCCGTCGCTTTGTGGCGCGTTTCGATCAGCTTGCCGTCGCGCATTTCATGCACCACATCTGCCTCAGCCATCACCATCGGATCATGGCTGACGATGGCAAGCGTCATGCCGCGCTCACTGACAAGGCGGCGCAGCAGATCGAGGATGCGCCTGCCGGTTTGGCTATCCAGCTGCCCAGTCGGCTCATCGGCAAGGATGATATGCGGCTGTGCGGCAAGCGCACGGGCAATTGCCACACGCTGCTGCTCACCGCCGCTCAGCTCATAAGGGCGGTGGCGCGCACGGCGCGTCAGCCCGACCCACTCTAATGCCTCGCTCACTTGCGCCTCGCGCTGACGGCTTGGCACGCCGCGCATCCGCAGCGGCACGCCCACATTTTCGGCGGCGGTCAGCAGTGGCAACAAGCCAAAGCTCTGAAAGATGAAGCCGAGTTGCTCACGGCGCAAGGCAAGGCGCGCTTTCTCGTCCATTTCGCGCAGTGCCTTGCCCATGATCCACACGCCGCCTTCGGTTGGATCATCCAAGCCGGCGATCAGGTTGAGCAGCGTTGTTTTGCCGCTGCCCGAACGCCCGACAATCGCGGTCATCTGGTGTGGATAAATGGCGAGCGAAACGCCGTTCACAGCGCGGATGTCTTCACCTTCAAGGTGATAGATGCGCGTCAGGTTCTCGGTGCGGATGGCGGCAATTGCCGCGTCGGTGCTGCCGTTTCTGGTCATGCGTGTGTGTCCTGCTCATCGGGATAAACGCCAACGTGATCTTCGCGCAGCTTCAGGCGTGCGCGCTCTGCAATGCCCAGTGACTCAAGGTATGCCTGTGGCAGTTGCAGCCTGCCCACACGGTCTACGATGGCATACTCATCTGCACTGGCAATCTGCCCATCGCTAGCGCGGCGGCGCAAAATTTCGGTGCTGGTGCGCCCGTCGCGCATTCCGACGACGCGATCCACACGCGCCGAGACGCTGCCATCGTGCGTCACGATGATGACCGTCACGCCGTGATCGCGGTTGAAGGCGCGCAGCGTGCTAAAAATCTGCTCGGCTGCCTCGCTATCCACTTCGCCGGTTGGCTCATCTGCCAGCAGCAGGCGCGGCTTGTTCGCCATCGAAACGGCGATTGCAACGCGCTGCTGCTCACCGCCACTCAACCGATCAGGGCGATGGTTCAAGCGTCCGCCTAGCCCAACCTGCTCCAACAGCATCTGAGCGCGTTCGCGGCGCTGGCGGGCAGGCAGTCCATCCAGCGCCATGGGCAGCTCGACGTTTTCGCGGGCGCTCAGGTAGGGCAGCAAGTTGCGCGCCGTCTGCTGCCACACGAAGCCAACTTCGCGGCGGCGGTAGATGACCTGTTCGCGGCGCGTCATCTCCAGCAGGTTGTAATCGCCTACGTAAACGCGCCCGGCTGTCGGCGTATCCAAGCCGCCGAAAATGTTCATGAGGGTAGATTTGCCCGAGCCGCTCGGTCCGACGAGCGCCATCATCTCGCCGCTGTTGATGATGAGGTCTATGCCTTGCAGGGCAACCACTTCAAGATCAGCGACCTTGTAGATTTTGACGAGGTTTTCACACGTGATAAAGGGTTGGGTGGACAAGTAGAGAGCCTTTCCGATCAGCCTGCTGGCGAGTCTGTTGATGCATTTTTTGAACCAAGTAAACTGATCAAATCTATAATCCGATTAGGGATGTGCTGTGTGGCGGTAACCCAAACAATATCCTCATCCACACTTGCATGCCCATGGATCAGACGGTGGCGCATTCCAATAATGTTTTGCCAGGCAATATGTGGCGTAGCTATGCGTGTTTCTGAGCTTACTTTGGAGGCTGCCTCACCGATAATCTCTATTGTGCGTTCAATAGCACGTTGCATCATGCGATTTTCGTCTGCTACAAACTGGTGCAACGCTAAAGCTGCATCCAGCATATCACGCAAAAGGGTTTCATCAAGCCTGTTCATAGAAGGTCTGTGCATTTTCTAAAACTTCGTGGCGGAAGTGGCGGCTCAGCGCTTGGGCTGTTCGCAAGTCCACTCTGCGCCCGATGAGCGCGCCTAGCTCCGCTTCTAACGAGACGATCTCCCAGCCGATGGTGGCATTGGGCAAAAACTCAACCAAAACATCTACATCACTTTCGGCATGAAAATCTTGGCGCAGCACTGACCCAAAAAATGCAAGCCGCTGCACTTTGTAGCGGGTGCAAAGCGCTTCAAGGGCTGCGCCTGGAATGTTCAAAATAACGGGTTGGATGGACACATTAAGCCTTTCTCATCACCACAATCGCTTCACGAGTCATCGTGGCATCGGTTGCGCCACGCCGATTCGAGGGACTGTTGCGCTGCGGCATCCGCTTGTTGGGAATATCTCGATCCTTCGACAAGGCTTGTGCCTGTGCCGCAGTACGGATCAAAGAGGCGGACGGGCTGCGCTGCAAAGCGCTCTAGCAGTTTGGCGGCAATCTGTGGGATCATACGGGCGGGATAATCGTGGTAGCAGTGGGTGAGGTTGCGTGTGGGCGCACCGCTGAACGTCCAATCGTCAGTACGTGGTTCGGGCGGCTCAAAGAGGGGTAGCTGCATTGCCATGTGTACCAACATGCAAACGAGCTACTCCTCACCCAAGCGCAGCACGCGGTTGATCTCCAAGCGGCGCAGCCACCACGCCGCACCGCCGATCAGGGCGCTGAAGCCCACCAACAGCGCCGCCACCACGCCGATCACGCCCGCCATCGGCAAGCTGAGCGCCACGCCGCCAAACAACGTCAGGAAGGGCAGAATCACATAGGCGAGCAGCGCACCAAGCCCAACGCCCACCAAGAGTGCCGGCAGCACCAACGTCGCTTGTTCGGCTGCCAGCAGCGCCCAAATCTTATTGGCATTCCAGCCCAACGCACGCAGCACCGCAAAGCCCAGCGCACGCCGTTTCGCCGTCACCGCTAGATAGAAGCCGAAATCCAGCAGGCTGAGCAGCAGCGAGACCCAAAAGCCCGCGTAGAGCATCCCGGCGACGGCAGCGGGCAGCGGCTCGCGCAGCAAGTCCGCATAGCGCTCCCAAGCGTAGGCGGCGCGCTGATAGCCTGCTTGCGCGGCAATTTGCGCTTGCAAATCGGCGTTGGGCGCACCCTGCGGCACATCCAACCAGACCTGATTCGGCACAGGGCGCACCGAGATCGCCACCACCGAATTAGCGAAGATCAGCCTACCCAGATGGCTGATGTCCATCAGCAGGAATTGTTGAGTCTCGCTCAGGGATGGAAAGTTCCGTGTGATGCCCATCACGCGGAAATGGACTGCCCAACGCAGGTTATTGGGCAGCAACAGCTCCACAACTGCCTCGTTGCCCACGCGCAGCGGCAAGCGGTCTGTGCGCTGCGCCGCGCCAACCTCACGCGCCAAGCGCTCCGAGATGACCGCCGGCACGATCAGCGTCTCGGTCGCCCGTCCCGTTTGGCGGCTGAAGCTGCGCCGCACTTCCACGCTTTGCCCTGCTAATGGCGCAAGCACCGCCGCCGTTTCGGGAAATGTCGTGCTGAACGTCTCCAGCGGCAGCCCAAGCATGAAATAGCTGACCGTGCCTGCCTGCTGCACCGACTCGGCACGCAAGAGCCGCTCGGCGCCGCGCACGGTTGGCAAGGCGCGCCAGGCTGCCATATCAGGCGCGTTTTGCCCGTCCAACTCGGCACGGATGGCGCCGCCCGTCACGGCACGCGCCGCCGCCCACGCGCCGATCTCGCGTGTGTTGCCCAGCCCAAGCGCCGCCGTGCCAAGCGCAAGCGTGGCAATCAATAAGAGGACGAGCTGTGCATAGTGGTTCGGATCGCGCTCCACATTCCAGACCGAAAGCGGTGCGGTGAGGCTGTTGCTGCGCCGCGAGAACAAGCCGATCAAGCGCATCAGGAACGGGAAGAAGCGCAGCCACAATAGCGCGATCCCACTCAGCAGCAAGCCGGGACCGATCAGGTTGAGCGGATCAGCCAAGCCGCCTGTGCGCGCCGCGCCATCCACAATTTGCTGAATGAGCGCGGGCGGATTGTTGATCAACAGGCTGAGCGTCTGACCGAGATCGCCCGCCACGAAAAAGAGCAGACGCGCCATGAAGCCCAGCCCGATCACGATCAGGATCAGGTCGAGCGCGTAACGCGCCCAAAACGGCTTGCGCGGCGGGCGCGCCACAAGCTGCTTGAACTGCGCCAAGCTGCGCCGTGCGGAGGGAATGGCAGGCAAGCTGAGCATGATCAGGGCGGCGGCAGCGGCAACCGCGCTCAGGATCACCGCGTTGGCAGGGATGCCCGCCATCGGCGCCGCACCGCTTTGCGCCGCGCCAAGCGGGCTAATTGCCCACAGGATGTTCAGCAGCACAACTGCCAACGGCGCGCCCAGCACGGCGCCGATCAGGCACAGGATCAGCATGGTGAGCGTTTGCAGGCGCACCAACTGCCACGTTCCTGCGCCGCGGCTGCTCAGGGCAGCCCATTCTTCCGCCTGTGTCTCTAGGTACAGGCTGACCGTCGTCACCAAGTGGTAGAGCATCAGCAGCAGCACCGCGCCCGCCAACAGGATGATCGGCGGCTCGGTGCGCGCCACCTGATCAACGTAGCGATCCAGCTCGCGCAGCAGCGGATTGGCACTCAGCAAGCCGCGATAATCGGCAGTCAGCTTATCCACCACAAACTTCAGCCGTTCGCGTATCTCGGCGAGGCTGTCAGCCGTCACAGCGCCGCCGTTCAAGCGGATGTGCCACAGGTAGCTGTTGTTCTCACCGCCGCGCAGCCGCTGGGTTGCCTGTGCCACCCAATCGCTGTAAGCGCCTTCGGTCACAATAAAGGCAAGCTGATATTCGGTGTCCGTCAAGCCGACCTGAATCACTTCGCCTTCCAAAGCGCGCCGATTGCCTTGCCAGAGCAGATCATCAGGAGCAGCCGCCTCGACAATGCCAACGATATGCACCACGACGCGGTTAGCAGGCGTCTCGCCGATGGCAAAGCGCGTGCCAACCGCATAGCCACTTAGCCGCGCCGCCTCTGCGCCGATGACTGCCTCCACATCGCCGATGGAATACATCCCGATGCCCTTATCAATGCGTTCTTCTTCGGTTTGGGCGGTGCGTTCGGGTGCGTTGGGCGGCGCAAGGCGGATGGGCAGGCGTCCGTCCAGCACTCTGAAGCGCGTCTCAAGGTCGGAAAAGGCATAGGCGTGATAGGTGAATTCTGAGCGCCCAGTCAGTTCGGTGGTCAGCTCACCATACTGATAGCTGAAGCCGCCAAAGGCAGCCGCCGAGCGTGAGATGCGCGTGAGGCTGTTCACCAAGCCGCCAAGCTGATCGGTTAGGAATGTCCAGTCGTTGGGCGCGAAGGGCTGTGGGTTGGTCAGGGTGAGCGTGAGCCGTTCAGCGGGCGCTTCATCCAGGGTGAAGCGGATGCCTGCTTGCACCATAGCGCGCACGTACAGCGGTGCAAGGGCGAAGAAGGCAGTCACAAGGCAGACTGCAATCAGAAGGACGGCGAGTTGCCGCCAGGTGCGGCGCGCACGGCGCAAAGCAAGCGAAAGGTTCACAGGTATATGCTCACTCTAAGGATGGGGGTATATCAGGCAACACCGTGACTGCAATGGGTAGGTTGAGCGCCATTTTATCATGTTTGCTCACGTTGAGGACGGCAAAACCAACCACACGCCCATCAGGTGTGCGGCGCTCGAAAATATCCTCTGCCACTTCTTCAAGCGTAGCAGGTGAATCTTCAAAAAGCACCTCTAGAAAATCACCCGCCTGATCATACCAAACCTTTAAGGTGTTGCTTGCCATACGATACGTCCTCTTTTCAAGCGATTGCTGAAATATGCTGTCAGAACAAAAGCATCGTCTTCTATGAATTTCACCACCACAATGAGATATTTACGAGTCACAGGTGTTTCAGCATATAACCTATGATAAGCGTGTACGTTTTCGTCAGCAACCGTTGCAATGATAATCTGTGGTGTACGCAGCGTTTCGCTAAGGCGCTCACGTTGGTCTACTATTTCAGGATGCTGTAGGATGTGCAGCCATCGCTCTTGTGTCAAACGTACAGGGCGCTCTTGGTAATCAATTAAGATTTGATCGTTCATCGTGCGTCTGCGCCTTGTGTGCATTTACAAAAAGATCGCCCATCACATCTTGAATAGGCATTCTGCGTTATGCGCCTTCTGACTGAACACGCAAGGCAAAAAAGATTGCCACCGTGCCGCAGGCGCTCATCAGCAGGCTGTAGCCAAACGCCACCGACGGCGAGAATGCCGTCCACAGCGCGCCAACCACCAGGCTGGAGACAAAATCGCCCACGCCGTTGACGGCAGCCAGCGCGCCGAAGCCCGTGCTGCGTACCGATTCGTCCACCAGATCAGCGGCTATCGCACGCTCCAGCGCCTGCTGCGCCGCATAGACCACGCCGCCCAAGATGAAGATGAGCGCCACCAACGCAACCGCATTCGGCGTGCCAACCAACAACAGATTCATCAGCACCGCTAGGCTATAGGCAGCGATGAGCATCGTCCGCTTGCCGATCCGATCTGCCAGCGCGCCAAAAGGATAGGCGCCCACTGCATAGAAGACGTTGTGAATGGTGTAGAGCAGAAGTGCCGTCGTGTTTGCCGCCTCCGCGCCCATGCTTGGCGAAAGGGCTGTGACCGCGTACAGGATCAGCAGCGTATGCGAGAAATCGCCCGCGCCAAAGATGGCGATCCCGATCAGGTAGCGGCGGAAGCGCAGCGGCAAAGCCCGCAGTGCCGCGCTGAATGACCGCCTGCTCGCAGTCCGATCTGCCCGTTCGCGCACCAAAAAGAGGATGCTGGCAGCCGCCAGAATGCCCGGCAGCATCCCAATCACGAAAATGAGCTGATAGATGCCTAGCGCGTTATCGCCCGTGACGAGGAGCGTCACCAAGAGGAAGGCAACTGCCGGTCCGCCAATGGCGCCGACCGTATCGGCTGCCTCATCCAGCCCGAAGGCACGCCCGCGCACCTCAGGCGGCACAGCGTCTGCCAAGAGTGCATCGTGCAGCGGTGAGCGAAAGCCACGCCCTGCCCAACCCAAAGCGCGTGCCGCCAACACGCCTAGCCAACCGCTGGCAAGCGCGTACATGCCCGTCGTGATGCCCGTGATGGCATAGGCAACCGCAGCCAAGCCGCGCCGATCCTGCACCCGATCCCCAACCCAGCCGCCGAACAGCTTGAAGAAGCTCGACAGCCCGTCCGAGACTGCCTCGATCAAGCCTAAGGCAAAGGGCGGCGCGCCCAGCAAGGTTAGGAACAGCGGCAGGATGGCAGTGCCAGCCTCATGCCCAAAATCCGAGAGGAAGCGGTTAAGCGCCAAGCCGATCACATCGCCTGTGATCCAGCCGCGTTTGGTGTGTGTCATCGGCTAATCCTCGCCCAAGCGCAGCGTTTGCGCCAACGAGAGCCGCCGCACCAATAGCGCACTGACCGCCAGCACCGCGATCAGCACCACGCCGATGATCGCGCCGTATTGCAGCAGTGCCGCCGTCTCCACCTGCACAATGAACGGCGGCGTAATCTGCGCGCCGCTGGCATCTTGCGCCAAGCGCGGCACCACTTGGCTGCTCAGCACTGCGCCCAGCGCCGCGCCCAGCAGCACGCCCAACGCGATCACGAAAAGCTGCTCAAAGGCCAGCTGCCCGATCACGCGCTGGGCAGGCAAGCCAAGCGCACGCAGCACGCCAAACTCGGCACGGCGCGCCGCCGCCGTCAGCGCCGTATAGGTCAGCAAGCCGACGATGCTCAGCGCCAACGCCACGATGAACTGCGTGAACATCAAGCCGAGCAAGCCGCGTGCGAGCGGATCGGTCTGCAAGGTTTGGCGTTCGCCTTCCAGCGTTTGCAGGCGCAGCCAGACTCGCTCCGTGCGCGGCTGCAACGCCGCCACCAACGCCGAATCGGTGACGCCCTCGGCTGCCTTCAACCACACCTCATCAGGATAAAGCGCCGCGCTCGGACGCCGATTCAGGGCGTAGAGCAGCAGGTCGCGCTCGGCAACGGCAAACGGCATGAATTGCCGATCCTGCACCCATGCGCCATCCCGCTGGTAGGAATCGTAGAGCGTTGGATAATATGCCTGTGGCGCATCGCCCAGGCGGAACTGGACATCCACGCCCAAGATATTCCGCACCGTCAGCAACTGCCCTGCCTGCAAACCAAGCCGATCAACAAGGCTGCTGCTGGCGATCAGCGGCACGGGCGCAGGTTCAGGGTAGTTCAGCAGAATGCCCATGCGCGCCGATTCCGCCGCCTGATCCCACATAATGCCCAAGCCGCGCCGCCCATCGGACGAGTCGGGCGTGGCGTCGCCGCGTGTTTGCGCGCCGCTATCATAGGCGAACTGCCACGCGCCCTCATTCAGAAAGCTGAGTGTGTGGCGCGTCCCAGCCGTATCGGTGCCGCTGAAATCGGTCAGGTAAAGGCGGAGGAAGCGCTCGCCGTTGTTCGATCTGCCGCGGTGCTGCCAATAGAGCGAGACGAGGCGTAAGGGCGCTTGCGGCACGTAGTCCAGCGCGGCGATGTCTGCCTCTAGCAGCGCCCAGCCGTTCGCATAGAAGCTATCGCCGCCTTCCAAGCCCGCCCGCCCGCTGCCCGTGCGCGTATATTCCGTCTCCACAGCGCGGAACGGCACTTGCAGCCAGATTCCGTCAGCATCTTGCAGGCGCACATAGAGTGTTGTCCGCCGCAGCAGACGGTCAAGGTCTGGCACGTGCATGAAGCCCGTCCAAACGTCAAAGCGCGCCCACAGCCGCAAGGTCTGCGGTACGAAAGGCAGCACCTCGCCCACCTGCGGGAGTGCTAAGGCGGCCTCGGGTGCGCTTGGCAGCCGTAGATCGCCCAAATCTGCCCGCCAATGGACGCTTGCCGCAAAGGTTGCCGAATCCACCGCCAAAAGCTGCCCATTCAGCGCTGCCCGTGAAGCATCCGGCTGGAAGTTCAGGGCGCGCAGCCGCCACGCCACAGAGGCAGCCGCCACCTCTGGCGCGGCGGTATAGCTTTCGGCAGGCAAGGCACGCCCCGCATTCAGGCGCAGATCGCGCTCGGTGGCGCGCAAATCTGCCCCCACGCGGTACTGCGCTTGATCGGCTTGGCTGCGGTCTACCGTAGCGCGGAAGCTGGTGGCAAACCAACCAATGCCAATCGCCAACGCCAACAGAAACGTGATGCGCCCATAGTGAATTGGCTCACGGGCAAGCTGCCAGGCACCCAACGCACCCACGGCGCCGCGCCCAACCGCCAGCAAGCGCGCCGCCAACGCCGCCAACAACGGGAATACGCGCAGCAGCACGCTGCCCAAGCCCAGAAAGAGCAAGGCAGGCGCCAGCAGCAAAAATGGATCGGTGGCGTTGCCACCCGCTGTAGTGGTGAACAAAGGCGACTCGCGGCTGACCAAGCGCAAGAGCGCCGCCATGCCCAACACGGCAAGGATCACATCGAGGTAGTAGCGCTGCCACCACGCCTGTTTCTCGCCGCGCTGCGCTACGCCGCCCGCCGCAATCAAGGGCAAGCGCAGGACAGGGCGCAGCGTAGCGATCAGGGCAAGGAAGGCGACACCCGCCGCCACCGCCGCAAACAGGAAGGCGTCTGCGGTCAGGATCAGCGGCAAATCGGGATAGTTGGCAAAGAACGGCGTGATGGCAATCAAAAGCTGCTGCGCCAAGAAGGGCGCTAGGGCAGCCGAGATCAGGCACAGCACCAACGCCTCGAAGCCGCGCACGATGATCAGCGCGCCATCGGCGGCGCCGCGGCTTTGCAGCATGGCAATCTCACGGCGTTCGCCGCGCCGCACAAGGGCAGCCGTCACCAATAAAAAGAAGATGACCAAGGCGCCAACCTGCAACAATAAGAGCGTGAAGGGCGCATCCAGCGAGCGAATGGCGCGCTCATAGGCAAGCAGCACGCCGTTATCCACAGTCTGATCGCTCTGAAGCTGCCAATTGATCAGGCGTGTATAGCGCACCAATTGTAAGGGCGTGCCGTCCTCAGCTTGGCGGAACGCCTCCGCGAGGGCGTTGTCATAGTCCAGCAAAGCGCTGCGTGCCTCAGGGCTGCGCGAGAAAGGCAGGCGCGCATGGTCAAACAGCAAGCGCCAGCCAAAGCGCGTTGGCGTATCGGGAATAAATTCGGCGGCGGCGCGCAGCAGCGAATCGCGGGTGGTGAGCGCGACGAATTCGGCGCGGTATTCGCCGCTGGTCTCGGCATAGCGCAGCGGCGATGGATTCATGAAATAGGCGCGCTGGGCAGGCGGCAGATTCTCCGCTTGTGCCACCACACCGACGATGCGCGCCCGAATGTTGCGGCTGCTTGCCCAGCCGCCACGCGGTCCGCCCTGATCGAGCGCCAGAATCTCGCCCACCTGGAAACCGAGCGCGTTTTGCGCCTCAAAAGGGATGACGATCTCAAGATCGGCATCGGGATCGTCGCTGAGGCTGCGCGGCAAGCTGCCTTCAATCAGCGTTAGGGCGTCCGTCCAACCTTCGTGGTAGGCAAGGAAGGCGCGCAAGGTTGGGTCGGGAATGCGCGTCTCGCCTGCTTCGGGCGGCGGGTTGATGGCAAGCGCGCTTGTTTCGGCGTAGAAGGCGGTGCGGCTCAGCCATGCGGGAAAATTATCAAAGTGGGCGGCGGCGAGGGTGCGAAATTGCGCGTCATAGCTGCGGATGGCATCTGCCAGAGGCTGCGGTAAGCGTTGGTTGGGAATGAGTGCCAGGCTGGCAGCGGCGTGAACATCTTCAAGCGGCAGTTGGCTGAAGCGCTCGACCATGCTCACTTGGGCAACGGTCGTCAGATAGAGCGGAATAAGCGCGCCAACGGCAGCGCTGAGCAGTGTGCCAACAATCACAGTGAGCAGCGAGCGCCATTGTGCGCTCAGGCGGCGGACTGCCAAGCGCCCTGCCCAAGCCAGCGGCAAACGTCCAAGCACGCGGAATGCCTTTCAAGCTAAAGCGCCGTGGCGCTTACGAACCCTCGCTATCACCACCGCCACCGCGCCGCACATAACGGTAGGTGATGCGCCCGCGCTTCAAATCGTATTCGCTCAGTTCGACGCGCACGCGGTCGCCCAACAGAATGCGAATAAAGTGCTTCCGCATTTTGCCAGAGAGGTACGCCATCACTTCATGCCCGTTATCAAGCGCCACGCGGAAAGTGGCGTTGGGGAGCGTCTCGATCACGCTACCTTCTACTTCAATTTTCGACTCAGTCTCTTTCGGCATAGCCGTCCTTTCTACATGGTTCGATGAAGGTCCTTCACCCAAGCCGCGCTCAGGTGAAGGAAAATCAGGGTGCGGCGTTCAAGATCAACCGTAAGTGCGCTGCTGCTTGCGGCGGGCGCGGCGAATTGCCTTCTTCTTGGCGATGCGGCGCAGCTCACTCTTAGAAACATGCCAGCGCTTGCGGCGCACGGTGCTGAGAATGCCGCTTTTTGCCACTTGCTTACGGAAGCGCCGCAGCAATTGCTCCTGCGATTCGTTCGGGCGTAACACGACAGATGACACGCTAACTCACCCCCTCTCTTTCAAAGCTTTTGTGGTAAACACGACAAGGGCAAGCGCACTGCCTGCCCTGCCTTGTGCATTCCATTTGTGCTGTGCGGTTATGCGGTGCAGAATGTGCCGCCAAGCCTACTCTGCCACCTCGACGTTTTCGTCTTCGTCGCTATATTCTACCGCAACGGCGCTCTTTTGACCAGTGCCGGGCGGAATTACGGCGAGGATGGTGCCATATTCTTCCGTCCAACGGGCGCGTTCTTCATCGCTCACGTCTTTCAGGCTCAAGCCCAAGCGTTGGCGGTGGCTCTCGATGCTGATAATCCGCATGAGCAGCTTATCGCCTTCGCGCAGCACCTCCGTTGGGTCGTCCGGTGGCGGATCGCCCATTTGGTTGGTGTGCAACAGCGCCTCGATGCCCGGCTCCAGGCTGATGAAGGCGCCGAACTGTGCCACGCGGCTGATGGTGCCTTCCACCAACTGCCCAACGTGGTACATTTCATCAATGAGCGACCAGGGATTAGGTTGCAGGCGCTTCAGCGAAAGCCCAATGCGTTTGCTATCGTGATCAAGGCGCAGGATGTAGACATCCAGCTCTTGCCCAACGCTCAGCAGTTCACGCGGATGCTTGACGCGGTGCCATGCCAGTTCGCTGATGTGGATCAGCCCGTCGGCGCCGCCCAAATCCACAAACGCGCCAAAATCGCGCAGCCCACTGACCACGCCGCGGCGCACTTCGCCCTCGTGCAGGTTTTCCAGAAGCGATTCTTTATTTTGATCGCGCTGCCCACGCTGTGCGTCACGCTGGCTCAGCACCAAGCGGCGGCGCTTACGGTTGACTTCGATGACCTTAATGTAAATCTTTTTGCCAACCAGATTCGCCATGTAGTCTTTGCGGTCATCTTCGCTCAAGCCGCGTGGCAGGTCTGCCACATGGCTGGCAGGGATGAAGCCGCGCAAGTTGCCGAATGGCACGATGATGCCGCCGCGGTTGGCATCGGCAACCACGCCTTCGACCACGTCGCCACTGTTCATCATCTCCTCAGCGCGTATCCAATCTTCGCTTTGGCGCGCTTGCGAGATGGAGACAACCAGATTGCCGTCCTGATCTTCGGGATTCATGACGATGATCGGCACGTCCTGCCCCACCTCGAACGTCATCCCTTCCATGCGTTCCAAGTCCGTGCGCGGCACGACTGCATCCCGCTTCATCTTGACATCAATAATGATGCCTTGCTCATCAATGGCAAGGATCGTGCCAATCAGCAGGTCGCCGCGTTCGGGCTGTTCCATGCTGTTGAACGATTCTTCTAGCAAGGCGCGAAAGTCCATATCAGGACCTAATCCAATAGCTGATGATTCCATGTTTCTCCGACCCCCTAAGGGTATTTTTTTTGATTTTTGGGTGAGGCGCACACCCACACACCTCACAGCCGCGCATGAGAAACGGCTGCAAAGCATGCTTGTGAAATAACGCTAATTGTGCGCGATGGTTATGCCAAACGGCGGAATGTACCGATGTAGATCGTTTGGTGAGCGCGTCTCAGCCTAAATCTTCCTCAGTATATCCGTTGGAAATGTGTTTGTCAAAGGGCAAACCGCGCAGTTTCAGGCAAAACGCCCAGCAACCCTATGCTAATCCAGCGCGTCCTATCGCTAAAGTGCTTTGGGCGTGGTCACCATCACGGGATACCTACTGCCCCACTCACCTCCGATCCCTTGTCCCCGCGCACGGATCACCCAACACATTGCTCAAAAGTTCACACACAAAAGGCTTGTCCAATCTTTGTATACCCTTACAGTTTTTGTTAAAGGCTTGCACAAAATTGCTTATTGCGGACACTCGTTCAAATTGGTACAATTGGTACTATGCGTGAATTGTTTGTTTTGTTTAAGGCTCTTTCAGATTTACACTTCGGCAATTTAGTTGATTATTAAAAAATGCTCACCTGTTTAATGTTTTCACAATTATATTTTAATGCTGTCTCACTCGCAAAATACTTGGGGGATTTTGTATGTCCGCTTATCTTATCGTAGATATAGAAGACTTACTGGGCGGTCTGCAACGGCGTGCCTTCGCCATTGATTTGTATGATTTGGCATCACGGCTGCGTAGCACGGCGGCATTGGCCGCCGGGCTGATGAGTGTTGAGCGCCTTCAGGCGATTGCCATTGCTAACTGGGAAAGCCTGCAAGCGCTGAATAGCTCTGCCCAGCAGATTATGGAAGGGGCAGGCTTCCAGACCTTCAATGTGGCAGAGCGCGCCGAATTTGCCGACGCCATGATGCAAGAATATTTCGCCAACGATCCACAACCAATTGACGAGCTGATCATTGTGGCAACCAGCCCACAGGTGCTTTCGCTGATTGATCGGGTGCATAAGCGCAAAAATGCGCGTGTGCGCGTGTGGGCAGATAGCGCGCCTGAAGATGTAGATGATGTTATTTACCAGCCCCTTGAGTCAATCTTGGGCATCCAATCTAAGACGGTGGCGCTCTACATTGATTTTGAGAACATCGCCATCAGCCTGAACGAACAGGGCTATGCCGTCAACCTTGATCGGTTGGTGGAAGGCGTCAGCGCGCACGCTAAGGCGCATGGGCAGATCATTAAAATGGCAGCTTACGCGCCGTGGGGAAAGCGCGGCAGCCTGCCACCCCTGATCGACTCGGCAGGGCGCGAAGTCTCGGACGAGGCGAGCAGCCGCCTTGCCCTTGCCAATATTGATCCTGTCTTTAACCTGCCCGGCAAAAATAGCGCCGATATGCGGATTGCGAAAGATGTGCTTGCCGATAGCACACAGCCCAACTTTGCCGATATTTTCATCATCGCCAGCGGCGACCGCGACTTTAACGAGGTCTTTTCCGCGCTGCGCGGGCGCAACAAACAGGTGATCGTCTGGGGCGTGCGCGGCAGCACCAGCCGCCTGCTGGAAACCAACCCATCCTTGCAGGTGGAATATCTGGACGACTTTCTAGGCTTGCCGCGCTACGAGGCATTTGTTGGGCAGCCAAGCACCTTGCCAAGCGTGGCAGTTGGCAGCGCTGGCACTGCCTTCACCCCTTCGCAGTGGTCAAGCCTGATCTTGCAGTATGATCGGCTGGCGGTTAGCGTTGGCAGCAACGACGTAACGCTAGAAGCGCTCCAAGAGCAGCTTCAAGAGACATACGCCGTTGTTTCGGCAGCACGCGGGCGCGATCTGATCATGCAGGCAGTGGCGATGGGCATTATGCGTCTCGTCCACACCGACGGGCAGGACTTTGTGCAGCCGATTGATGAGCATTCCATTGTGGAGCGCACGCGCCTTGTCCGTGATCGCATCGTGCTGCGCGTGGCAAATACGCTGGAAGTGCGCGGCTGGGAGTATGTGAACTACGGCTTTCTGCTGAAAGGCGTGGCGATGGATCGTGATTTGGACAAGCCCGGCATGAACGCTGATGACGCTTGGCGCTCTGAATGGGTAGATTGCCTCGTGCGCGAGGGCATCCTGATCCGTGAGATGGTGCCGCACCGCCACAACCCTGAAGACCTTGTGCCAGTCATCAAGTTGGCGCCGGATCTGCCGCCGATGGCACGCCCCGCACCGATTGGCATCAATGGCAGCACGCCCTCTTACGACGATCTTGATTCTTCATCAACGCAAGTCGTCAAGCGCGACCTTGAGACGGAAGATATGATGAAGCGCGTCATCGTCAGCGTGGATCAGTTCACCAGCTACCGCAATTTTACCTGGTGTCCGTTGGGCAGCTTGCACCGCCGTTTGCGCGCCTTTGATTCAGGCGTCACCTTTCAGCGCGCTGTGGAATGGCTGCAAGAGCTAGGCGCAGTGCGAATTGATGAGTATGACAATCCTGAAAGCCCTTACAAAACAAAGGGCATTTCGATTGTGGAGTCTTCGACCATCACGCAAGAGACGCTGCGCGAACGCAACGCCTTCATACAAGCGCTGCTGCGCCTCTACGATCAGCGCCAGCCCATCAACGCGGTGAACATCACCCGCGAGACCGGCATCAGCGGCGCAGAACTGGCGCTGTGGATTTCGATCATGGAAGCGGAGAACATCCTCAACCCGATCAACGGCAAGCCGGGCTTATACAGTCTGTTCCGCACGCACCACACCGTAAACTTAGTGGCGGAAACACACAGCTAGGCTTGCGGTGCGCTGTGCGTTGGCGCGTTCAGCTCATAAATCAGGCGCAAGCCGTCTAGAGTCAGCGTCGGCGCAATGATCTCGATCACGGCGGTGTGCTGCTGGAACAAGCTTGCCAAGCCGCCGGTGGCGATCACTTTCGCCTGCGCGCCTTCAGGCATGGCAGCCTTCAGATGGTTCACCAAGCCTTCGACCATGCACACATAGCCCAAAAACAAGCCGCTCTGGATGGCGTGCGTCGTGTTGCGCCCGATGGGCGAAGGCGGCGGCGCTAACTCTACCTTGTAAAGCTGCGCGGCGCGCCGCACCAATGCATCATGGGCGATGCCGATGCCCGGCGCAATGCTGCCGCCGATGTAGTTGCCTTGCCGCGAGATGATGTCAAAGGTGGTGGCTGTCCCAAAATCAATCACGATGGCAGGTCCGCCGTAAAGCTGATGGACGGCGGCGGCGTTCACAATGCGATCCGCGCCGACCTGCTCAGGATTATCCACCTCAAGCTGAATGCCTAGCGGCGTGCGCGCATTGATGATCAGCGGCGCGATGCCGAGACTTTTGCGCGTCAGTTCGCCAAAGGCGTGCGTCAGCGGCGGCACCACGCTGGCAATCACCACGTCGCTCACCACAGCGTAGCTTAAGCCTGCATCGCGCAGAAAGCTGCGGAGCAGTGCCGCGTACTCATCCGGCATTTTGTCGTGGACGGTGCGCGCACGCCAATCATGCCGCCAGGCGCCACCATACCACAAGCCAAGCGTGATGTTGGTATTGCCAATATCAATTGCCAGCAAGGCAGTGCGTTCAGGGATGTGCATTGCAAGTTCCTCGCTGCTAGGCATGTTCGCCGCGCAAAAAAGCGTCTACTTCAGCGCGCTGCGCCGCGCCCAGGTAGCCAACGCGCTCCAGTTCGTCCAGCAGTTCGCGCAATGTGATCAGCGCGTGGAAGCGGTAGCCCTGTTCTTCAAGCGTCTGGCGGGCGCCTTGCCCACGGTCTATGACCACCGCAATATCGCGCACATGCAGCCCAACCGCTTCTAAGCGTGCGATTGCCTCAAATTTGCTCTCACCCGTCGTGGCAAGATCATCCACCAACAGCGCAATGTCGCCGCGTGTGAAGACGCCTTCCACCGCAACACCGGTGCCGTAATCTTTTGCCTCACGGCGCGGATAGATGACTGAGCGCCCGGCAAGCTGCCCCGTCACCACGCCGATAGGCAGCGCCGCATATGGAATGGCTGCAATGTGGTTAAATGCCAACGGCTTGATCAGCTCTGCCAGCCACAGGCAGACATCGTGCAGGGCATGCGGAAAAGAGACCAAGCGGCGCAAATCAAGATAGATCGGCGACTCGGCGCCAGATTTCAGCTTGAACTTGCCAAAGCGCACACAGCCAGCATCGCGCAGCGCCAGCGCCACGCGCCGCCGCTGAATATCACGCGGGGCGGGCAAGGCTGGCGTATGGGCAGCCCGCGCCGCGTTGATCGCATCGCACAGGCGCTGCGCCTCTGCACGCGGATCGGCAGCCCGCGCCAAACTGCGCGATGAGTTGATCAGCACACCGAGTCCATCCTCACGAATGCCGCCATGCACACACGACTCCAGATCGCCCCCCTGCGCGCCGACGCCGGGAATAAGCAGCCAACTGCGCGGATCGGAACGCCGCAAATAGGCGAGATCGCTGCTATCGAGCGCGCTTGCCACCAACCCGACCCGATCTGCCTCGTTGAGCGCCTTCACCTGAGAGGCGATCACTTCCCAAAGCGGCTGAAAGGTATCGGTGGAAAGCTCTTGCACGGCACGCGCATCGGGATTGGTGGTGCGGCACAGCACAAAAACACCCTTGCCGCTGTAACTCAGGAACGGCGTCAGCACATCATAGCCCATGTACGGATTGATGGTGATGGCGTCTGCCTCAAGGTAGGCGAAGGCAGCCGCCGCATAAGCATCGGCGGTGCTGGCAATATCGCCACGCTTGGCATCCAAGATGATCGGGATAGTTGGATCGCGGCGGCGCACATAGGCGATCACCTCACGCAGCGCGGCGTAGCCCTCCGCGCCAAGCGCCTCAAAGAAGGCGCTGTTGGGTTTGAAGGCACAGGCAAGGTCGTGCGTGGCGTCAATCAGGCGCAGGCAGAAGGCGTGCGCGGCGGCGGCAGTCTGTTCGGGCAGCAGGTCAGGGTGCGGATCAAGCCCAACGCATAACAAGGAGTTGGTTGCGCTTGCCCGCGCTGCAAGGCGTTGAAAGAAGGTTGGTGTTGTCATGCGTTTATGCCTTACCTAGCACCAATGCCAAGAGCGCCATACGCACAAACAAGCCATATTCCATTTGGCGGAAATAGGCAGCCCGCGGATCGCTATCCACTTCCATGCTGATCTCGCCGACACGCGGCAGCGGATGCATCAAGGTCATATCAGGCTTGGCAGCGCGCAGCACTTGTGGCGTGATGCTGTAGCTGTCTTTCAGGCGTTCGTACTCGTCGGCATCGGTGAAGCGTTCCTTCTGAATGCGCGTCACATACAGCACGTCAGTCTCTGGCAGCACGCCTTCCAGATCAGTGTGGCACTCTTGGCGCACGCCACGCGCTGACAGCGCGCTGACCAGCTCATCGGGCATGTTCAATGCCTGCGGCGAGACGTAGATCAGGCGGACGTTGAAGAGCGCCAGCAGCTTGGCCAGCGAATGCACGGTGCGCCCATACTTCAGATCGCCCAGCATGGTCACCGTTAAGCCATCTATGCGCCCGCGCTCTTGCAGAATGGTGAAGAGATCAAGCAGTGCTTGCGTAGGATGTTCACCAACGCCATCGCCAGCGTTGATGATCGGCTTGCGCGCATAGTGGGCAGCTAAGGCTGCCGAACCAACTTCATAGTGGCGCAGCACAATCACATCGGCGTAGCATTCCAAGGTGCGGATGGTATCCGGCAGCGATTCGCCCTTAGAGACGCTGGAGTAGCGCACCTCGCTAATCGGGATGACGGTGCCGCCCAAGCGCTGCATGGCAGCGATGAACGAGGATGAGGTGCGCGTGGAAGGCTCGTAGAACAAGTTGGCGAGGATGTAGCCCTTGAGCAAGTCCATCACGCCGATGCGCCGCACCAGCAGGCGGAATTCTTCTGCCACATCGAAGATGTAGGCGAGATCGTGAACGTCGAACTGCGAGACGGAAAGAATATGCTTGCCTCTGAAGCGTCCGTCATACTGCGCCTCGAACGGCAAGCGGCTCGATTGGATGTTGATCGTGTTTGCCGCAAATGTCATAGCCCATATCCTGCTTATGTCTGATGAATCGGCGCGAGATTGCGCCCAAAGCCTGCCTGCACCCGAAACCTGCCACCCTCATAGACCGTTACACCGCGCAAAGTGACCGACTCAACGCGCCCGCGCAGCGTCCAGCCCTCGAAAGGCGTCCATGCGGCACGCGAATGCATGTGCGCGCCACGCGGCTGCCAAAGCGCGTCGGTATCCACCTCGATCCACGTCTGCTCCGGGTCACGGATGCCAAACAAACGGCGCGGATTATACGCCATACGCGCCAATACGTCATCGAGCGTCAGGCGTCCGTCGTGAACGGCAGTCAGCATCAGGGCAAAGGATGTCTCGACGCCGGGGAAGCCGGGCGGCGGCGTGGCGCTGTCCTTCTCGCTGAGCAGGTGTGGCGCGTGATCGGTGGCGATGCAGTCAATGTATGCCATATTTGCCCACAGCGCCGCCTGATCAGCGGGCGTTGCCAAGCGCGGGCGCACTTCAGAGCGTCCCTTGCCCAAGCGCGGCGCGTCCGCAAGGCTGAGGAATAAGTGCTGCGGACAGACCTCACAAGTCACGGCGATGCCGCGTTCCTTTGCCGCACGAATGAGCGCGATTTCATCGGCGCGGCTGACGTGCGCGATATGCACGCTGCGGTTTGCCAAGTGCGCGCACAGGATGGCGCTGGCAACCATCTGCCCTTCTGCGTGGCAGACAATCGGGCGATCTTTCGGAAAGCGCTCGAAATGCTCGCGCACCGTGTGCAGATCGTCGGCGTCAATCCGCAGCGTGCCAAAGGTATCATTCAGGTAGCACTTCAGGCCGCAGGTGCGCGGCGCAAGGTCTGCCGCAAAGGCGATGTTCTCCGCACAGGCACCCAGATAAATGCCGTAATCGCAGCAGGCACGCAGCGCGGCGGCGCGCTCCGCAAGGGCAAGGCTCGCAGAGTCGATCAACGGCGGCTGTGTGTTGGGCATCGCCAACAGGGCTGTAATGCCGCCTGCCAGCGCGGCGCGTGTGCCGCTCTCGAAATCTTCCTTGTGTTCACCGCCCGGCTCACGCAAGTGGACGTGAACATCAATCAGGCTTGGCAGGCGAAGGCGTGGCATGGGCGCACCGGCACTCTCAAGTTACGGGCGAAAGGCAGCCAGCGGATCGCGTTCGCCTTGTTCTGCCAAGCGGCGTGCTTCCCGTGCGCGAGAGATGGCAGTATCTATCTCGAATTTGAGCCTATCGGGACTTGGCACAATCAAGACCAAGCCGCGCTCAAGGCGCACGCTGAAGAAGAACGGGTGCAGGCGCTTGCGAATTTGGCGCTCTGGCAGCGGATAGTCTGCCAACTCGATCTCTAGCACGCGGTCTTTATGCACTTTGCTCAGCCACTTGATCAGCACCTTATCGCGCCCGCGCACGTTTTTGGTCTCCAGCGCATCGCGTGGGATGGTCAGCTTGGTGGTGTTAATGCGCGCATAAGCACAGGCAACGCGCCCGCCGGCGGTGTTGATCAGCAGATAATCCGGCAGGCACTGGGCATAGGCTTGCCGCCCTTCCAACAGCGAGACGACAAACAAGCCAAGCCCGCTCAGCAGTGCCGCCAAGCCAATCACCGAGAGCTGCTCATAGGTGATGAATGCCTCTGCAAAGCGCAGTTCTGGCAGGTAGCGCGGCAACTGCGCCAATGCGCCAACGGCGACCAGCAGCACGCCCACCGGGCGGTAGCGGCGCGCCAAAAGACGGTATACAACCAATGGATATTTGATGCCTGTTTTTGTTTCCGAGCCTTCACGCGCCATAAGATTTAGCGATCCTTCCGTGAGCCTGTGGCATATGCGGCTATTCTAACACCAAAACGGCAATAGCGCAGAAGGGCGTTTGGCGTAAAAGACCGACTATGCTGTTCACCGCTGCCATAAAAGGCTGTTATGTTTGCCCATCAGCGCTTTTTATCGAAATTGTGATCTGTCATAAGCAAAACGTGATGAGTCGCACCTGTTTTTGAGGCTGAGCAGGCGTACACTGAAGCTGTATCCGCTGGCGGATACATTGTGATTCAAGTGTAGGAAGCCGTCGCCATGCTCCAAAAATTTAGATATATCTGGTTGATCGGATTAGGTGTTACCTTATTGATCATCGGTCTGCCAATGCTGATTGCCCTGCGCGATACCACACCGACTACACCAAGCCCTTGGCAAGCCATACGCGCCACGCCCCAACACGTCAGCCATGCAGCGCTCATCAACGGTGACTTTAAGACGGGCAGCGAGGTCACACGGGCGTGCCTTACCTGCCACGCCGAAGCCGGGCAGCAAATGCTGCACAGCGTTCATTTCACATGGCAGGCAGAGCCTGTCGTCTTTGGTGAGCGCGATCAGCCCATTGGCGTCGGCAAAATAAACCTGTTGAACAACTTCTGCATCGGCATTCAATCTAACTGGACGGGCTGCACCAAGTGCCATGCCGGCTACGGCTGGCAGGACGCCAACTACGATTTCACCAATGTGGAGCAAGTGGATTGCCTCGTCTGCCATGATCAGAGCGGCACCTATCTGAAGGCAGCCGCCGGGCAGCCCGCCCAAGGCGTGGATTTGCTGGTGGCAGCGCGCAGCGTTGGCGCGCCCACCCGCCAAAATTGCGGCAGTTGCCACTTTAACGGCGGCGGCGGCAACGCCGTTAAGCATGGCGACCTTGACGAGAGCATGTATTTCCCAAACCCAACCTTGGACGTTCACATGGGCAAGCTGAACTTTGAATGCACCACTTGCCACGTCACCACCGATCATATTATTGGTGGACGCTCGCTCACCTCCAGCGCCGACGTGCTGACGCGGCAAATCGGCTGCACAGATTGCCACGCCGAAAACACGCATCAGGATGCGCGCCTGAACGCGCACACGGATAGCGTTGCTTGCCAAACCTGCCACATTCCCGCCGCCGCACGCCGCAACGCCACCAAAATGCTCTGGGATTGGTCTACCGCCGGGCAAGATTTGGCAGAAGACCCACACCATTACTTGAAGATCAAAGGCTCGTTTGAATATGAGCAGAACTTTGTGCCGCAGTATTTCTGGTTTAACGGCTTAAGCGACCGCTACTTGCTTGGCGATCCGATTGACCCAAGCCTGCCCACTGTGCTGAATCCGTTGGCAGGCAGTATCAACGATCCTAACGCCAAAATTTATCCCTTCAAGGTGCATTTGGGCAACCAACCCTACGATAAAGTCTACAACTATCTGTTGCAGCCGAATACCGTCGGCGGCTATTGGGTGCATTTCGACTGGGACAAGGCGTTCGTCGCAGGCGCGCAAGCAACGGGCTTGGCATACAGCGGGCAGTATGGCTTTGCGCCAACCGTGATGTACTACATGCAGACTCATCAGGTGGCACCCAAAGCAGACGCACTGCAATGCGCCGATTGCCACGGCGAAAGCACGCGCCTAGACTGGCAAGCGCTTGGTTATATGGGCGATCCGCTGATCTGGGGCGGACGCAAGTGAGGAAATCGCCATGACGACACGACGCCTTCTCGGCTTCACCCTCATCGCGCTTGGCGCGTTAACGCTGCTTTTGGCGGCGCGCCTCGAAGTACGCGCACAAGGTGGCGGCAGCCTCGCCTCACCCATGCACCCATCGGTTACCTTGCTTGATGCGGACGGCGTGAGCGTCTTACAGCGCAATGCGCCGATCAGCACGGCAAAAACGTGCGGCACCTGCCACGACACCGCCTTCATCATGGCGAACAGCGCGCACAGCCGCGCTGATCTGGGCTTCGGCTTGGAACGGCTCTATCCGCCTGCTGCTGAGCAGGGCGATGGCGGCGAGATGAACTGCTTCTTATGCCACCTTGCTAATCCGAACAACGCCGCTCGGCTGGAGGCACTTGCCCGCGATGAACTGAGCTGGGCGAACACCGCTACACTGATCGGCAGCGGCATCGTCGAGCGCACCGCGACAGGCTACCGCTATAACGCCGAGCTGTTCACCGATGGCGCGCTCAGCCGTGAAGCGTTGCCCATTCAAGACCCAAGCACCGCCAATTGTGGCTTGTGCCATGGCGCTGCCGACCATCAAACCGTGACGCCGCTCTTGGTCAGCGCGTGCGATATTAACGCCTTCAACACCGCCACCACAGGGCAGATTTTTTCGCCGCAGCGCGTTAGCCAAAGCGCCTTGAACCTTACCAACAAGGCGCAGACAACACGCTCGTTCGATATTCATGCCGAGCGCGTTCTGAAATGCACCAACTGCCACTACGCGCTGAATAACCCTGTCTACTACCAGCCGCACAAGGCAGAGTCACCCAGCCACCTGCAATTTGATCCGCGCCGTATGGACTTGGGCGAGTATCTCTACCGTCCGCTGCACCAATTCGCGCAGGGCAGCAACGCGCACTACGGCGGCTTGCCCAGCGCAACCGAGAACACTATGCGCCGCTGCGAAAGCTGCCACGATGCCGCACAAGGGCATGCTTGGCTACCCTACCTTGAGCGCCATACGCAAGTGTTGGCGTGTGAAAGCTGCCACATTCCGCAGACCTTTGCACCCGCCCTTGAGATGGTGGATTACACTGTGTTAACAGCCGACGGCGCGCCGAACCAAAGCTGCCGCGGCGTCACCGATTCTGAAGTGCCGCTTTTCACAGGCTATCAGCCGTTGCTGCTGCCGCGCACTGAAACAGACGGCACGCAGAAGGTTGCGCCCTACAACTTGATCACCACTTTCTATTGGGCGTATGGCACAGCGGAAAAGCAGGCGGTGCCGCAATCTGCTTTGCAAAGCGTCTACCTGACCGATGAAGGCTACGCTGCGGATGTGCTGGCTGCCTTCGATGCAGATCGGGATGGCGCCCTGAGCGACGCTGAACGGAAGGTGGATACTTCTGAAAAGGCGGCGCTGATCGCGGCGAAGCTGGCGGCACTTGGCTTCCCAAACGCCGAGATTGTGGGCGACATCCAGCCATTTGCGCTCAGCCACGGCGTTGCCAGCGGTCAGTGGGCAATCCGCGAATGCCGCACCTGCCACACCGAGGACTCGTTGATAAGCCGCACGCTAACGCTAGCCGCCTATACGCCTAACGGTGTCTTGCCCAGCGCCAACGGCGGCAATGTGATGTTGGGTGGCAGCCTGCGCCACACCTCAGACGGCGCGCTCATCTATGTGCCGCCGCCGCAAGCCGATCTGTACGTGTTTGGGCATCACCGCGCTGAATGGGCAGATACACTGGGCATGTTGGCGTTCTTGGGCGTGTTGGGCGGTGTCTTTACGCATGGCGGCTTACGCTTCTTCATGGCGCGGCTGCGCGCTAAGCAGGGCATCAAGGCGCATCCGTCGCTGAAGCGCGTCTATATGTATAGCGTCTATGAGCGCGGCTGGCACTGGCTGCAAACGGCGGCGATCTTGCTGCTCTTGCTCAGCGGCTTGGTCATTCACCGTCCGGATAGCTTCCCGATCTTATCCTTCGCGGCGATGGTGGTTATCCACAACGTCTTGGCGGTGATCTTGGTCATCAACGCGGCGTTGGCGCTCTTTTATCACCTTGCCAGTGGGCAGATCAAGCAATTTTTGCCCGAACCGAAGGGCTTCTTCAACGATTCGATCAAGCAGGCGCTGTTCTACCTGCGCGGCATCTTCAAAGGGGCGCCGCACCCAATGCAAAAGACGCCGCAGCGCAAGCTCAATCCGTTGCAGCAGATCACCTACTTGGGCTTGCTGAATGTGCTGCTGCCGTTACAGATCATCAGCGGCATTCTGATGTGGGGCATACGGCACTTTCCAGAGCTAGCAGCCAGCGTGGGCGGCTTGCCGTTCCTTGCGCCGTTCCACACCCTGATCGCATGGCTGTTCGCCGCGTTCATCATCGCGCACGTCTACCTAACGACGACGGGACACGCGCCGCTGGCAGGCATCAGCGCCATGATCAACGGTTGGGAAGCGGTGGAGCAAGCGCCACCGCAAAGCAGCGATTAATCTAGCAGGCAGAGGCAGTTTGGGCTGCCTCTCTTCAAAGGTTCGAGAGCGCGTTATACAAAGGATAGATACCTATGGCAGCGCCAGCAATTTCCCGTAAAGCGACTCGTGGCAAGCGTGTTGAACGCCCATACCTGCACCCGTATGTGGCGGCAAGCCTGCTCGGTGTCGTCTTGTTCTTAGCATTCCTGATCACAGGCAATGGGTTGGGTGCCTCCGGCGGCTTAAATCGGTTGGTGGTGATGGTGCAAGATTGGTTTGTGCCGCAGCATGTGAACACCACCGCCTACCTGATCCCAATGGCAGGCGGTGAGACCAATCCGCTGGATAACTGGGTGGTTTGGATGGTCTTTGGCACGCTGATCGGCGGTGCGCTGAGCGGCTTCTTCAACGGACGCCTGAAGGTGGAGATCAACCGCGGCGCGCACATTTCACCGCGCACGCGGCTGCTCGTCGCCTTTGTGGGTGGCGCGATCATGGGCTATGGCGCACGCTTGGCGCGTGGCTGCACCAGTGGGCAGGCGCTTTCCGGCGGCGCAGTGCTGAGCGTTGGCAGCTGGGCGTTCATGCTGGCGGTTTTTATCGGCGCTTACGCCTTAGCCTATTTTGTGCGGAAGTTGTGGAATTGAGAGGGCTACGCCATGAATCCGTTTCCTTTACCGCTTGAATCGCTGCTGGGGCAGTGGGGGCAGTACATTGTCTATCTGGTGATTGGTGTTGCCTTTGGCGCAGTGCTGGAGATGGCAGGCTTTGGCAAATCCACCAAACTTGCCGCGCAGTTCTACTTCAAAGAGATGACCGTAATCAAGGTTATGTTCGGCGCGATTGTGGTCGCCATGCTGCTGATTTTCATGGCGACGGGCGTCGGTCTGCTGGACTTTAACTTGGTGTGGGTCAATCCAACCTATTTGTGGTCGGGCATTGTGGGTGGCTTGATCATGGGCGTTGGCTTCATCTTGGGCGGCTTTTGTCCGGGAACGTCCTTAGTGGCGGCTGCCACGCTCAAACTAGACGGCGTGCTGTTTGCCTTGGGTGTGCTGTTCGGCATTTTCGTGTTCGGCGAGACGGTCGGCAGCTTCGAGGCATTCTATAACAGCGGCTATCTGGGGCGCTTCACCTTGCCTGAACTGTTCGGCTTGGAGACAGGCACAGTGGTGCTGCTGGTCGTGCTGATGGCGCTTGGCGTGTTCGCCTTTGCCGAATATATGGAGCGCTACGTTGGGAAGATGCCAGCACGGGCGTTTCCGCGCTGGCGGATGGCGCTTGCGCCTGTGCTGCTTATCGTCGCACTGCCAACAGTCACCATTGGGCAGCCAACCTTAGCGGCACGCTGGGAACAGATCGCACCGCAAAAAGCGGCATTGCTCGCTGAGCGGCAAGTCTACGTCAGCGCCGCAGAGCTGATCAGCGTGACCACGGACCCACGCGCACGGATCATCCTCTTCGACGTCCGCAGCGAAGCTGACTACAACCTGTTCCACATCCGCGATGCGCGCCACATTGCGCCTGAGGCGCTGCTTGGGCAAGCCAAACAACTGCGGCAAGACTATACCAACACTGCCTTTGTGCTGATCGGCAATGATGAGGTGCTGCCAACCGAGCTGTGGAAGCTGCTGACGGCTGCTAGCCTGCCGAATGTATACATCCTTGAAGGCGGCGTAAACGCTTGGCTGGATCAGTTTGCCGCACAGGCTGATCCGCCTCTGGCGCGCCGTGAGGATGCTAAACCGGGCGAACTTGCCTACCGCTTCACAGCCGCCCTTGGCGAACGCTATCCCTTTGCAGGCTTGCACAAAGACGCAGTGGCAAACATCCCCTTCGAGCCGAAGATCAAGCTGGCCGGCAAACGCGGCGGCAGCGGCGGCTGCGGCTGAGCCGGCGCGCCTGTGGCTGCCTAAGCCGCACGCCACAGGCCTTTGAGAAGCGCCCTACTTATCGCGCCCGATGGCAAAGCCGCTCATAAACTGCTTCTGAAGCAAAACAAAGACGATCACCGGCGGAATGCTGGCGATCACGGCGCCAAGCATCAACGGTCCGTAGGTGATGCCGGTATCCGTGCTGATCAGGGATTGCAAGCCAACCTGCACCACTTGCCGCGACGAGTCGGTGATGACCAAGCGCGGCCACAAATACATATTCCAAACGTAGACGAACTGGATGACTGCCAGCGCGCCGATGGTGTTCCAGCTAATTGGGATCAGCACGCGCCATAAGAATTGAAGCGCATTGGCGCCATCAAGCTGCGCCGCCTCTGAAAGCTCAGAGGGAATATTGGCAAAGTGCTGCCGAAACAGAAAAGTGCCTGTGGCGCTGGCGATGAACGGCACAATCAACGCCTGATAGGTGCTGCCCCAGCCTAAGTCAATCACCACAAAGCGCAGCAGCGCGATGATCAAAATCTCGGTCGGCATCATGAGTGTGATCAGCACAAAGCCAAAGACCAGCCACTTGCCCGGAAACTTGAAGTAGACAAAGGCAAGCCCTGCCAGCAGCGAGAGGATCGTCTTCCCAACGGTGACGGCGACCGCCGTGAAGACCGTATTCCACATATAGGTGCCAAGGTTGCGCGTGTTCATGACCACATTCAGGTTATCGGCAAGCGCGTTGCCAAACGTGAAGCGGTAGGCAAACACATCGGCGTTGGTTTGCGTGCTGACGATGACTGCATACAGCAGCGGAAAACCGATGATGAAACAGGCAGCTATCAAGAAAAGGTGTGCGCCAAAGCGCTTTGGCAGCCACCGACGGTTCGTGCTGAAGGTTGTCTCAGGCACGCTCAGGGTTAAGTCCTTATAGAGGCTTTCGCTGCTCATCCGTTAAGCTCCATAGGTTACGCGCCGTGCAGTCGTGCGGAATTGCAGGGCGGTGATGCCAATCACCATCAAGAACAAAATGACAGATTGTGCGGCAGCGTAGCTAATTCTGCCCTGACCAAAGCCATCCTGATAAATGCGGTAGATCAGGGTGGTGGTTGCACCAACCGGCCCGCCTGCCGTCATGGTATCAATCGTGCCGAATAGGTCGAAGAAGGCGTAGGTGATGTTGGTGATCACCAAAAAGAAGGTGATCGGAGAGAGCATCGGCACAGTGATGAACCAGAAGCGCTGGACTGTGCTCGCGCCGTCAATCGAGGCTGCCTCGCGCAGGTCGTTCGGCACGTTCTGCAAGCCTGCAATGTAAAAGAGGATGTTAAAACCCAGCGATTTCCACACGCTTGCCAAAACGACTGCTAAAACAGCCAAGCTTGGATCCGTGAACCACGCCAACTGCACGCCGAACAAATTGTTGGTGAAATAATTGGCGATGCCGGCAATCGGATTGAAGATGATGAAGAAGATCAAGCCCGCCACGGCTGGCGAAATGGCATATGACCACACCAACAACGTGCGGTAGAGCCCTGCACCGCGGATCGGCTGATAGGCAACGGAGGCGATCAAGAGCGCCAAGAGCAAGCCGATGACAATGATGGCGGCTGAGATGACAAATGTGGTCAGCACACTTCGCAGATAGGCAGGATCGCCGAGCAAACCCGTGAAGTTATTCATGCAGACGAAGGGCGTGCGGCGGGCGCGTGGTTGCACGATCAGGGTCGAGAGCCTGAACGTATCTAGGAAGGGATAATAGAGAAACAGCACCAACACGGTGAGGGTTGGCAAGAGCAGCAGCCACGGCATCAGCCAACCTTTGAAGGTGCCTTGTGCGACCTGTGGCGTGTGCCGCCGTTGCGGACGCACCACGAACCACCAGCGCAGCGGCACAAGCAGCAGCGCCATGCCAGCGGCGATCAGCAGCACCCCTAAGAAGACATCCTCAACGGTGCGTTCCAGTTCAAACGTGCAGAAATTGAGCGGCAGCATGAACATGAGCGTGCCGCCGCCGCCGCCAAGCGCACCGAGCGCAGCGCCTAAGGCAGGGGTGCGCCCTGCGCGCTGAAATGTAACGCCTAGAAAGGCTGCACCGAGTGCTGCGGCGATACCTACCACTAAAATCGGGTCAACAAGCATTTGGCGCGTTACTCCTTTGTCTCGTTTTGCAGGATTAATTTAAGATAGCGTGCCGTTTGCGGAGAAACAACAAAGGCGAGGTATATGCCTCGCCTCTGCCTGCTTTTAGCGATTGTGGCGCGGCAATCCGTGCCTGAATTTATTCGTAAAGCGCGTTGTACTCAGCCAACACCTTGTCAGCTTCAGCCTTCGCTGCCTGCATCTTCTCAGCCGGGTCGCCGCCTTGCAGCATCAGTTCTTCCATCGTGCGGGTGATGATGTCACGGGTCTGTGGGAAGGTGCCAAGCAGAGCGCCGCGTGTGGCAGGTGTTACGGTCGTGCCGCGAATCTGCTCAACAGCGGTCAGGAAGTTCGGGTTGGTCTCGAACCAGCCTTCCGCCTCCAGCAAGTCCACCGAGCTGTTACGCAGCGGCAGGTAGCCGGTTGCCTTGTGCCAGCCGGCAATATTCTCGGTATTGGTGAACCATAGCAAGAAGGTCAGGGCGCCTTCTTCCATCTCGGCGGTCAGCCCATCCACCAACCACAGGCTGGCGCCACCGATCAGGTTGCCCGTCCAGCCCTTGTCGGCATCGTAGGGCATACGGCTGGTCAGGATGTCAATGCCGTTCGCCTTCGCTGCATTGCCGATGTTGGCGGTGTCTGCGCTAGAGGTGATGATGAAGGGCACCTTGCCGCTCTGGATCGCCTGCTCTGTGGCGCCCCAGTCGCGCTGGCGTCCGCTGTAGACGTAATAGCCCATCTGGTGCATCTTCTGCCACCACGCCATGATCGCAATGGCATCTTCGCTATCGAGGAAGATTTCGGTGGCACGTGCATCACGCCCATTGCCATTGTTGGCTAACAAGGCATTGCGCTGCGCCATCCACTGCTCAACGAACCAGCCATGGTTAGGCCACGTCACGCAGCCATCAATGCCAAGCGCTGCCTTCATCTCCAGCGCCTTAGCGCAAGCGGCTTCCAGTTCCTGCCACGTGGCGGGTGGATTCTCCAAGCCGAGTTCCTTCAGCATGGCAACATTGCTGTAGAGCGTGGGCGAGGAGCTGTTCCACGGCATCGAGGTGAATTTGCCATCCAGCGTGTAGTAGTCCACCACGGGTGGGATGAAATCGTCAAAATTGACGGGAATGCCATTCACTTCCGTGCGCCCTTCGAGGGCATCCGCAATGCTCTTGAAGTAGCCGAAATCGCGGGCGCGTTGCGTGCCAACCTCAAACCACTGCACGATGGCAGGTGGGTTGTTCTGCTGAATGGCGAGGTCGGTTGCCTGCTGGATTTCTTCGTAGTTGGCATAGCCATCTACCGTCACGTTGAACTGTGGGAACTGCGCGTTGAATTCAGCGGCGCGCTCACGCGACCAGTCCAGACGCGCATCGGTGAAGGCAATCCAGACCTTGATATCGGTCTTTTGCTGCGCGAAGGCTGGCACAGAAAATGCACCTGCCAGCAGCGCAATTGCCAAAGCGGCAATCAGGAGTTTACGAATATTCATGTGAAAGGTTCTCCTAGTGTTTGGTTGAGGCAAAAAGCAGTTTTGCTCACGATCTATAAATCTAACCATTGTGCGTTAACGCTCAACAGCCAGTTAGTTAAAGTATAGCCAAAAGTATTTTAAGAAAATGTTAAAAGAAGCCATGCGGGAGACGGCATTTCAAAAAAACGCCTAACGTGCCTCAGCGCAGCAGCGCAGGGTGGTTTTTTCTGCCCTTTTGTGCTATGCTTAAAGGGTCGAATCTGCGCTACAGGCGTGATTTTAAGTGGCAAGCGCGTGCGCTGCGGGAGGGAGAAATCGCCATGTCCGACAAGCCGAGCGATGATAAGGAGCGTCCGCGCAGCAGCATGTTTGGCTCACGCTCTGAGGATAAAGAGAAAGAAGAAGAAAAGAAGACGGGCGAACGTCCCTCACCGTTTGGCGGCAAGCCTGCCAGCAGCATTTTTGGCAAGCCCGCCGCTTCCGAGCCAAGCAAGCCCAGCAGCACCAGCACCTTTGGGCGTTCCGCCCAGATGCCGCCCAAGCCTTCGACTACTACAAGCAGCGCACCCAAAGCGGAGTCAAAACCTGCCAGCGGTGGCAGCCCCTTTGGCAGCCGCACAGGTGCGTTCAGCGCGGCAAAGCCCGCTGATCCTGCACCGCCCAAACCGGAGTCGCCGCCCAAACCCAGCACGCCCAAACCCGAAGAAAAGAAGCCCGGCGGCGGCATTTTTGGGCGTGGCGGCTCCGGTGGTAGCAGCGGCAGCAAGCCCGCCGATCCCGCTAAACCTGAGGAAAAGAAAGCCGGTGGTCTGCTCGGCGGCTTTGGGCGCGGCGGCGGCAAGCCTGAAGAAAAGAAAGAGCCACCCAAGCCTGCCAGCAGTGCTGCACCTTCCCGCATTGGCACAGGCACAGCCTCTGCGCCCAAGGTAGAGTCGCCTTCCCGCCCACCTGAACCTGCCAAAAAGCCCGCCGCCGATGCGGAAGCGCCCAAGCGTAGGTTTCCCAACTTAGGCGGATTCTTTGGGCGCGGCAAAAAAGAGGCAGAAGATAAACCCGCTAAGCCCGCCGATGCCCCGAAGATCGGGACGGGCAAGCCACCTGCTCCTGCCGAACAACCCAAGCCCGCCACTGCCACCGGCGCGACACCTCGCTTTGGTGGTGCGGCTGCCACACCGCCTAAAGCTGATCCTAAGAAGGATGATAAGAAGCCTGAACAGCCCGCCAAAGGCGGCTTCTTCAGCCGTTTGCGCGGCGGCGGCGCAGCCAAGCCCGAAGGCGGCGCACCCGCCGCACCGCTGAAAACGCCCGCGCCGATTGATGGCAAGCGCGGCGGCTCATCCATCCCCGGCGCGCCGCCCGCCCGTGGCGAAAAACAGGCAAAGCCGCTGGAAGGGCAAACGCACGTCACGGTCAAGAATGTTGGGCTATCGCTTGACCAAAAGCTGGATATGATCGGCTGGCTGCTGATCGTCACCGGTGTTGTGATGATCTTTGGCTTGATCCAGCCTGATGAAGGCACTTTCACCAAGGCGATTGTGGATATTTTCGGCGCGCTGTTTGGCTATGGGCGCTATGTGCTGCCCATTCCCTGCCTTGCTGTTGGTGGCTGGCTGCTGGTGCGCCATTTCAAAGAAAATCCCTTCCTCACCTTTGATGCACTGCAAATGACAGGCGCAGTGCTGCTCTTTTTGAGCATTGCGGCAGGGCTGCACACCATCGAACTGATTGATAAGATCGTCTACGATTGGGATGAGTTGGTTGCAGTCTCAGCGCGTGCGGTAGACCTGATGCAAGGCGGCGGTTGGGTCGGTGATCGCCTCTACATGATCCTCATCCGCCTGACGGGTGAGTTCGGCGTGCCAGTCGTGTTGGTTATCACAACCTTCATCGGCACGCTGTGGCTCTTTGAACTCTCGTTGGCAGAGATCACCACCTATGTGAAGTCGTCCTTCCAGATTTTCGGCGCACGGCTCGGGCGCATCCGTGAGAGTTGGCGCGCCTGGCGGCAAACAGTGGCAGCGCGGCGTGCCGCACAGGCAGCCACCCGCGCTCAGGTGCGCGCCCAGCGTGAGGCGGCAAAGTTGGCTGCCCAAGCCCAAGCCGCACCCAAGCCCGCAGCAGGCTTGCCAGCCGCAGCAACGCTTGCCCACACCGCCGATCTGCCCGAACAGCCCGTCCTGGCAACGGTTGGCACCGAACCAACGCCACCTGCGCGCAAAGCTGCCTTCCGCACCTCTGTGGTTGCGCCGGCGGTCACCGTGGCAGAGCCACCTTCGGAAGAAACGCCACTGCCTGCACCCGCCATTGCCAAACCTGCGCCGCTTGGTGCGCGCAGCACGCCTGTGCAAACCGCCGCACAGCCCGCAGCACAGCCAACTGCCTTTAGCGTGCCAGTTGCGGAAGCCTCACCAACGGCTGCCCCTGAAAAGCCCGCCGAAAAGCCCAAGACAGGTACCTTCAGCGGAATCTTTGGCGGCAAGCCCAAATCCGAGCCTGCACCGACAGCGGATGC
>QWHC01000033.1 GCA_021404685.1 Chloroflexi bacterium CFX4
TCCACTTCATCGACAGCACGGTGGTGCGCGCTCACCAGCACGCGGCAGGGGCAAAAAAAGTACCCAGCAAGCCGAGCAACTCGGACGCAGTCGAGGCGGGCTGACCACCAAAATCCATGCCCGCGTGGATGGTGCGGGACGCCTGTTTACCCTGCTGCTGACCCCCGAACAACAACATGACAGCACAGTCGCTCAGCAGCTCATGCAACAGGGGTGCGATTCACAACCAACGGCGCGGGCGTCCCGCCTTACGTCCAGGCTACCTGTCTTTGGCTATAACATCGCGGCTACCAAAACTAGTTGCCTCTGCTGGATGCATTACATCCCACACCGCAAGGCTAGTGAATGTGCCTATCAACAGTTTTTGCCCATCGGCTGAGAGATCGTATGCCAACGCAGCCGCCCCAAACGTCCATCTACGCTTAGCACATCTGAAACAACAATACTCTGAACCTCTTTCACAGAGGCTGCGAAATTACTAAAATAAAAAAGGAAATAGCAAGCATAATACGAATCAGTTTCAACCATAAAGGCATGACTACCTTTGCTCCACTTAATATTCTAAAGAGCTAATGGTAAGTTGATCACGATTGTCTCACCAAGAGCAAGGTCTGTTAAACCAATTAAGGGACGTCCGTCTCGCCATTGTCCTGCTGTTTTTGGTGTGCTGTATACAAAATAACGACCGTTAGACGAGACACTTCCTGTAAGATACTCATAATCAGTAATACCAAGCAGTTTGTCCTGTGCTGGCGTAAGAATCGGCAGCGTCGGATTGCGTGGGACAGGACTGAGTTGCTGTGTTTCCACAGTGTAAACATGCCAGCCTTGCTGCATCTCTTGTGGCATATCTGCTAGGATACTTGCCTGAAAAATAAGCTGAGTAGAGTCGCCTGACCAATGAAGTGGTGTGAAAAAACCGAGTCCGGGGTCAGCGTAGATGGGTTGCACAGGCGATTGACTTTGTAGTGTGTGCGTTGGCACACTCATTAGAATGAAGCAGATTGCACCACCGACAATTAACGCGATTACAGGCTTTAGCGCTCTCATGGTTCTGAGCCTTTCCAACTAAACTAAGGTTGCACGATTAGGTATGGGTCAACAAGTGGTTTGCCGCTTTGTTTATAAGCGCTGAAGCCTCGATGGCTATTGATTTCCTGTAAAGGCGCTATGTTAATGAGTTGTGTGTGGTAAGTAAGGTTGCAGAGCGGTTCTGTGAAGTTAATTAAAGCCTGTTTGTTATTAGGTGGTCCGCTTAAGTTTGCAGTGGTTACTATATCTGTGAAGGGAATTCCGCTGTCCAGATTAGGTGGATCGGACAGAAACTGAGCAAGATCATAGTGATAGGGTGCGATGCTATCAAAGGCAGACTGCCCATAACGCAAGATTCCCGATGGGTAGAAGATAACTTCACTATAGTCAGGTGAGATAGATTGACCATATGTGTGAATTTCGATATGCAAATGGCGGGCTGCCTTGCTCTCCGCTTCAGATGATCCCAGTATCCCTTCACCCACTTGCACATGTTTGCCAACCCATACTTCAATTGTTTTGAGGTGTCCATAGCGTGCAAAAAGTGACCATAGCGCACAATTACAGCGTAACCAACGGGGTTTTCGCCAGCATAAACATTGGCAGCACCCCAAGATCTGTGCGTGTACTGATTGATGGTTGAATTCGCGCCGGGATTCGAAAGGAAACCTCGTCTCATGCCAATACCAACTACAATCTGTCAAGTTTGGGTTTGACAGATTGTAGTGAGAGATCGGGCGAAGGGCAAGGGTAAATGGCAGCAGGATAGGGAAGAGGCGCTCTTAGCGATCTCTCATCAAGTTTGGCAGGGCATTTAATCTTTTCGCTTTTAGAATAGAGCGTGTCCCGACTTACAAACCTAACCTATGGAGGAAAAACGCGATGAACCGCTCTAGAGCGCTCATGCTTGGCATGGCTGCCTTGATTGGTATTCCGGCGCTAATTGTCGGCATCTACGTTGCCGTGAATTTCATTTTACCCGCCCTTTTTACCACACCTTCCACAACCGGCGTGCCAACAGCGCGCAGCAATAACATTGATGCGCTTCGCACCCAGCAGGCAGAACGCGCCCTGACCACCACCCCACCAACCGCCACCAACAGCGCCTTCTACCAGAACGGCGTGCGGGCGGCTGCCTACAGTGAAGCTGCCCTGCGCGGGCGCTTGGCGCAAGAACTATACGTTTCTTGCACGGTCGCCCGTGGCGTGACTGCCACACCGCAGAATGCACCGTCTGCCACGCCTATGCCAACCGCCACACCAGAGCCAACACCTACCGTAGGTGAGTCGAACTTCGTCTTTTTGAGCATCGTCGGTGCTGAATCGGAAGCCTGCTACCAAGTCGGCGAGATTTTGAACGGAAGCTTTGTGCTGGCGGTCGGTGTGACCAAAGAGATCGCCGGTGAAGTGGCGATTGACCTTGGCAACCTTGCCAACAGCCAACTGGGTGAGGAAATCAACGTGAATTTGGCGCAGATTCGCTCGGATCAGCGCAACCGTGATAACTGGATGATCAGTAATCGGGGCTTCAACTTCAACCAATTCCCAATTGCCAAGCTGACTGATGCAGAGCTGATAGGCTTGCCGGAACGTGCTTACCGCGAAGGCGAGATGCTCACCTTCCAGATTAAGGGCAATCTGCAAGTGCGCGAGACCGTGCGCGAGACAACTTTCACGGCGATGGGCATGTACAGTGATGGTGTGTTGGTGGTGACTGCCTACACTGACCTGAAGCTGACTGATCTCGACCTGAATCCGCCGGATTTGGGTTTTGTGCGCGTCAACGATGATGTGCGGATTGTGCTGAACCTAGTGGCACGCGCTCAGTAAGGCGGTTGTTCAGGAGAGGGGACGGGTCGGGTTGCCCGTCCCTTTAGCTCGCTAGTCCGAATCGTCGGGCTTGGCGGAGAGTTCTTCAAAAAGTTTGCCGACGACCTTTGGGCGCGCCGGGCGAGTTTGTTCGGCAGGTGTTTCTGCGCCGGCGGAAAGTTCTTCCGCCAAGCCTGTGCGGATGCCTACCTTAGGGCGGCTGGGTTGCTCGGCAGCAACTTCATCCACCACATCCCAAAAATTGCTCAGGCGCTCGCGTCCGCCGTCATGCCGCACGGATGGCTTACCAATCGGCTGTGCTGCGCCGCTCGCCTCCGTGGGCTGGTCAGGCTTTGGCATGGCAGCGCTGGTGATCTGCCCGATCCGAAACAGCACACGCTCAGCCGATTCCTCACGCAGCAGCCAACCAATCTCCACCAATTGCCGCAGATTTACGTCTAGTTCAAGGCGGCTTAGCTGTTCGGCGCTTGGCTGCCGTTCCAGTTCCGAGATCAAATCTGTGTAGGCCATCTCGCGCTGGCGCAGCATCAAGCGCATAATCTTAAGCTGAGCAGGCGGTAAATCAAGCATATCTGTTGGGGTTGGCTCAGCCATCCGACGCACTCCAAATAGTTTCCCAATCACTGACCGCAACCAATTTGACGTATTACGCATAAAAGTTCCCTCGAAAGTTACGCTTTACGCAGGCGCAAAGCGCGCTCACGATCTGCTACTGAGCAGCACCACCACCACAATAAGGCTGAGTGCGAGTGCCACCGCTAGACCAATCAAAAGCCAGCGTGTTGCATCCGCAGATGCAGCCGACTGTGGCGATGTCTCGTTTTTGGCTGCCGTTGGTTTGCCGTGTGGATCAGGAGTGGGTGAGGCAGTCCCTTGAACAGGTGCAGCTTGCAAGGCTGCGTCGAAGGCTTCTGCAAAGGCTACCGCTGTTGGGTAGCGATCTTTAGGGTCTTTTGCCAGAACGCGCTGTAACACAGGCTCTAGGCGGGCGGGCAACGTCGCATCGTATTTTTGCAAGGCGGGCGGCGGGTCAAAGAGGTGCATATGCATGACGCGGAAGGGCGTGCCAGCCACGAAGGGCAGTTTGCCCGTCAGCATCTCGAAAACCATGATGCCAAGCGCGTAAATATCCGTCCAACTGCCGATATTTTCGCCTTGCCACAACTCTGGCGACATATAAGAGGGCGTGCCGAGTGTTGTGCCTTCCTGCGTCAGCGCGTTTTGCCCAGCGTCTTCTTCCATCAATTTGGCGATGCCAAAATCCGTGAGGAAGGCATTTTGATGATCATCAAACAGCACATTGGCGGGCTTCAAGTCACGGTGAATGATGCCTTGCTCATGGGCATAGTCCAGGGCGGGCGCGATCTGGCGCAGCACATGGCTGGTCTCTTGCGGTGTAAAGCGTGCTTTATGCAGGCGGCTGGCAAGGCTGCCGCCAAGCATCAGTTCCATCACAAAGTAAAAAATATCTGTTTTGGGATCAAAGGTTGGGTCAATTAGGCGCATGTGGAAGCCGCGCAGCGTACCATAGTCAAACAACTTGACAATGTGCGGATGGCTAAGCTGCGCGATCAGCTTCGCCTCACGCTCAAAGCGCTGGGCAAAGACTTCTCTCTGCGCTAGGGCAGGCGCCATCACTTTGATGGCAACTTCACGCCCAACTTTATCTTGTTTTGCCCGAAAGACGGTTGCCATGCCGCCTTCCCCAAAGCGGGCAAGAACCTCATACTGCCCTAAGCGCTGCCCGATCAGGTTCATATGTGTTTTCCTGCTTCACAGACCCAAGCCTTTACCAACCCAATTATAACGTTAGGTATATAGAATGCGGCATCTTTGTTGGCAAAGGCTGCCGCAAGCGCATTTATTCAGCAATGAGCGAGAGTGCGACGCGGCGCAACTGTGCGGCAATAGCGTGATCAGGATATTTCATCACAAAGACGCCTTCGCTGGCAAGCGCCATCATCTCATCGCTGTGGGGCAGCACGGCGCCAACCTCTGCTGAGTAAATTTGCTCAACTTTGCGCTTCACACTCTCCATATTAAAGCTGGTAGGCGTCTTGTTCACGACCAACATCATATGCGGCACATCTAGCTTGCGCGCCACTTCCACCGTCACGCTTGTGCCTTGAAAATCCTGCTGGTCAGGGCGCATGATGATCACCAACGCATCAGAGATCGCAATAGACATCAGCGTTTCTTCGTTCAAGCCGGGATGCGTATCCACCATCAGCACGTCCAGCTGAAGGTCTTCGACAAAGCGCTGGAAGCCATCGTTGAGCAAGCCAACGTCATAATGTTCGCGCAGAATACGGGCAATATCGCTCACCTTAATGCTGGAAGGCACCAAGTACAGCTTTCCACTGGTTGGTACACCCAAATTAGCAGTCACATCATAAGCGGCGTCTTTAATCTCGCAGCGTCCCCACAAATAATCGTTCAGGGTCATCTGCATTTGATCTTCTTCCAAGCCAAGCAGCACATGGATACCCGGCGACTGAATATCGGTATCAATGACACCAACGCGCTTGCCTTCCGCCGTGATTAGCGCCGCCAGATTGGCAGTTGTGTTCGATTTGCCCGTGCCACCGCGAAACGAGTGAATCGAGATGATTTTAGACATGCCATGCTCCTCATGATTTGCCATTAAGTCAAGCGCGAGTGGCGTGTGCCGATCTTCCGCGCTGTTCATGCCTAGCTAGTATAACATAACCTGTCGGTTTGGATGGTGTATTTCAATGAAGCTATTGTAGAGGATTTAACGCCAATAAAAAAGTGCAAATAGCGGATTGGCAACCTATTCCGATCCGCTAAGCACTTACCGCTTATCTGAATAAATCGCGATCTTGTAGCGGATTAAGCTGAGATGCTCCTGCAACGCACAAATGCGCTGTTCCGCCTCTTGCTGAAGCACCCGCAGCATCTCAACACGCTCTGGTAATGTTTCATCGCCTTGCCGCTGCAATTCGGCATAGCGCTGCATCTGCTGGATGGACATGCCGGTTGCACGCAGCTTGTTCAGAAAATCAATCCAACCGACATCATCGTTCGAGTAGCGACGGTGTGTGTTCTGGGCGCGATGAATGGGATGAATTAATCCAATGCGCTCGTAGTAGCGCAGGGTGTGGACGCTTAGACCGGTGGCTTCCGCAACCTGCTGAATGGTCAGCAATTGGGCTTGATCGTAAGGTATGCTCATCATAATATTCACCTACTCATCCATCTCAGGAAATTTGCGATCAGGGCGCATCATTTGCAGTTCGGCAGTGGCACGTGCCAGCTCACCTTGCGCAGTGCGCTTGATCACAATTAGGGTTAGATCGTCAAACTGCGGCTCGCTGACGGTGAAATTGTCCAGCGCGCTGACAATGCCCTTCTCGATTTCGGTGGCAGTGCGCTGGCGGTGGTGGGTGAGCGTGCTGTGCAAGCCGATCAGCCCAAATTCTGTGCCATCGCTGCGAAGGGCATCGGTAATGCCATCTGTATAGGCAACCAGCACGTCGCCCGGTGCAATCGTGCAGCTTTTCTTCTCCAGCTTGATCTTATCCACCACACCTAGCGCGATGCCTTTGGCGGTAAGCTCCGTGCAAGAGCCATCGGCAGCCATCAGCAACGGCGGATTATGCCCACAGTTGGCGTAGGTAATTTCACCATGCACAGCATCCCAAACGCCATACCAAACCGTCACAAACATATCGGAACGGCTATCCGAGAGCAGCAGTTCGTTCACGCGCATCAGCGTTTCGGCAGGGTCATCACGGCTGAAGGCGGCCGCACGAATGTTGGTGCGGCAAAGCGCCATAAAGAGCGCGGCAGGCACGCCCTTATCGGCAACATCGGCAATCACGATGCCCCATTTACCGTTTTTCAACGGGATAAAATCGTAGAAATCGCCGCCGATTTGGCGCGCCGCACGGTAGAAGGTTGCAATTTGCCAGCCGGGCAAGTGCGGAAGTTGCTGCGGCAAGAAGCTGCGCTGAATGCGCTGCGCCACGTCCAGCTCGCGCTCTAGGCGCTGTCGCTCGTTGGACTCGGCTTGCAGGCGCGCCGTTTGCAGCGCCAAAGCCGCCTGATGAGCAATGCCGTTCAGGATGTTTAGGCGGCGGTTGGCATCACCATTCTTGCTTGGCGGATCAACAAACATCGCGCCAACCAACACACCTCTGGCAACTAAGGGCATCACCCACAGCGTGGACATACCAAACAAGCGCACCAAATCCTCTGGCAGGGGATGTTCTGTGCCGCTGCCAACCGTGATCGGTTCAACACAATCGCACAGCACGTCCAACAGAGGATGATCGCTTATGCTCAGCGTGCGGAAAGCAGTGATTGCGCTCGGTTCTAGCCCGCGGGCTGTGCCATTGCTCAGTGTCTTCAACTCGGCATCCCACGCCAAAATGCCACAGCGCCGCACGTCTACCAACATCAAGGTCAGGCTGACCAACGTCTCTAGCATCTGCGAAAGTTCAAGGGTGCTGCTCATCGCCTCTGCCACAGAGAGCAGCGCTGAGGTTACCCATGCCTCTTCCTCTTTAGCGGCAAAAAGCTGTGCCACTTCAATGGCAAGGGCAGCCTGATTAGCAAAGGCATCAATGATCTTGATGTCCTCATCATCAAATTGATCGGCGGTAACGCGCTCTAATGCCAACAAGCCGATCTCGCGCCCGCCGACCTGCATAGGCGCAAAAAGACGGTCGCCTGCATTCTCGGTAAGCGCCTCATCAGGTGTCTGCATCAGGCGCAGCAGCGCCCAAAGGCGCTCTGTTGCCTGATCATCGGCAGGAAAAGTCTGTTCCAATACGGCTTGTTCGTTCAGCTCACCGCGTGCAGCGCGCACGATATAATCATTTTCCTCAGGGCGCAGCAGTGCAATGAGTGCTGCCTCATGGTCAACCACCTGACGCAGGCTGTTCAGAAGTTCATCCAACACGCTTTTAACGTCCCGCGACGAGACAAGCGCCTCGCTGACATCGCGCAGCGTCTCGGCAAGCACGCGGCGGCGCGTCTCGACGGCGAAGAGGCTGGCGTTACGCATTCCGATAGCAACCGTATCCGCCAATGCCTGCACCAAGGTCACGTCCTCAGGCGTAAAGTCGTCAGGGTTCGGTGATTGAATATCAAAGACGCCCAGCACATGGTTGCCTATCGTGATCGGCACGGTCATCTCGCTGCGGCTGTCTTCCAAGCCCATGCCGACCACATAGCGCTGATCAGACTGGACATCACCGCTGACCAAGGCTTGCCCGGTGCGCGCTACCCATGGGATGAAGCCGTTGTCGTAGATGTTGTAAGCGAGTTGTTCGATTGACCAACGCGCACTATGCGCGCCGCTGCCGCTGCGGAAGACGACTTTATCGCCCACGCGCAAGAACAAATGCACACGGTCATAGCCGAAATAATCGGCAACCAGATCAACCACTTCGTCCAGCAGATCGTTAATATCGAGGATGGAGACGACAGCGCGTGAGGCTTCCGCCATGGCGTTAATGCGCTCTGCCTGCCGCCGTTCAGCATCGTAGGTCTGTGCTTCTTGCACAGCAAGCGCCAACTGCCCTGCTAAAGATTCCAGCATGAACACATCTTCAGTCTTGAAGGCATTCGGCTGATTGCTCTGCACGTCTAGCACGCCTAGCACACGCCGATCCACCACCAGCGGCGCGCAAAATTCGCTGCGTGTTTGTTCCAGCACGGTGACGGGCAAATAGCGCCTATCCGCAGAGACATCCGAGACGTTCACAGTCTGCGCGTTCAAGGCTGCCCAACCGACCAAGCCTTCGCCGTTCTTCAGGTGCAGGCTGCGCCGATCAAATTCTTCGTGGCTGCTGGCACGCAGGCGCACTTCGTTGGTGCGTTCATCATAGGTGAAGATGTTCACAGCGTAGTAGCCGAACTGCTCATGCACCAGATTCACGATCTGGCGGAACAGGTTGGCAAGCGATTGTGTGGTAGTGATGCGCCGACTCAGTTCGCTGATTACGCGCAGTTGGTTGGCACGCTCGCGGGCTTGGGCATACAGCTGCGCGTTGTGAATGGCACCGGCTGCCTGATTTGCCAGCAAGGTCAGCAAGCGCAGGGATTCAGCGGTGTAGCGGTCGGCTTCATCGCTTTGTACAGCGATCACGCCGATGCTCTCGCCGCCGGCGATCATCGGCACGAAGAGCGCCGAACGCGGTGGATTGACCGACTCGTAGGCAGGGCGCGCGGGCAGTGTGTCCCACTCGCGCTGAAAATCGCCAACGCGGATGCCTTGCGCGGTGCGCCGCACATGCCCAACCAAGCCGCTGTTTGCCTGCCCTGCGAAACGAATTTCAGGCAGCCGTTCGCCGTGCCGCACCCACACCTTGATCAGATAATCGTCGCCCTCAAACAAGCCGATCTGAAAGTCGCTCGTATCGGCGATCTTATTTGCTTGTTGATAGACAATCTCGCACAGCGCATCGAGCTTGAGCTGCGCGCCGAGAATAGCACGCCCAACGTTTGCCAGAATGTCCAGATCGGCAAGATGTTCGGGCGTGGCGCTGCGACCGCGCCGAAAGCCGCGTGCATAGCCCGCCAACAAGCCTGCCGCCAACAAGCCCGCGCTGAGCAGGCTAACCAGAATCACCAGCAGCGGTGTATCCACACCCGCTCCTTATCCCTCTAGCGAACGCGCCGCTTCGTCTGTGGCGTTGGCAAGCGTAAAAACTGTATCAAAGCCCGACATCTCAAAGACTTCGCGCACACGCCGCGTCAGCGCTGAAAGCGCAATGCTGCCGCCGCGTTCCTGAGCGCGCCGCATCACAGTCAGCAGCACTTTCAAGCCCGTGCTAGAGATGTAATTGACGGTTTGCATCTCCACCACAAGGCGCGTGAAGCCTGCGTCAAGCTGCGCCAGCAAGGCTGCCTCAAGCTGCCTGCCGTTGGCGCTATCAATGCGCCCGCTGGGTGTGATGACGCGCACACCATTCGCTAGGGTGCGGGCGGGGAAGGGATCGGGCTGCTCTGCACTGTGGGAGTCGCCCACGTTCGGGTTGTGCTGCGTCATGATAAGCGTGTTGCGTCCGTCACGGTATTCATATTGTACCGTATCCATCAGCTCTTGAATAAAAAACCACCCTAAGCCACCGGGCTGGCGATCTTTCAAGGGGATGCTGCGATCAGGCGTGGGCAGCGTGGTTGGATCGAATGGTGGGCTATCGTCATGCAGGGTGATGCGAAAAGCACCGGGCAAGGACTGGCAGATGATCTCAATTCTGCCCGTCTGCCCTTGCCTGCCATAGCCATGCTCAATGATGTTGGTGCACCATTCTTCAGTGGCAAGTTCACAATTATCCGCTTGTTTGTCGTTCAGCCCGGCTTGGCGCGCTGTTTCGCGCACAAATTGGCAAGCCTCTGGCACTCGCGCCAGTTCACCGAGCAAAATAAAGCGCCGTTCTTGCGGCATGATGGCAACTCCGCGCCCTAAAAGCTGCCGACTGCCTCAACTTGGGTCGGGAAAATCTGGAATAGCTCTAACAAGCCCGCCAACTGGAACACATCTTGCACGCGCTGCGAAGGGCTGGCAATCCGCAGATCGCCGCCGCCGGCGCGCACCTTCTTGGCTGCCGAAACGATCTCGCGCAGCCCGGCGCTGCTGATATATTCAACGTTGCTCAGGTCAATCACCAATTGGGTGTGTCCGGCGTCAATTTGTTCGTTCAGCGACTCGCCCAATTTGGTTGCGTTAGGGCTATCCACGCGCCCGGAAACTTCGACAAGCGTAACGCGGCGCATCTCGGAAACACTAATGTGCATGAACTTCGCTCCAATGGTTAAGGAATTATCAAGAGGCATTATAGCGCAAGTGCAGCGAATTTATCAATGCGGCGGCAAGCTGAAAGCGCTACACGCTCCCCGTTGACATCCGCCGCTGAATCGGGCATAGTTGTGCGGTTGTGTTCAACAATCCTAGTCAACTCAGTGTGGGAATGCTATGCAAAATCAAGACCTCAGCCAACCGCGCACACCGCGCCAATTTCTGCGCCTGTTCTTCACCGGCTTTGCGATGGGCGCTGCCGATGTGGTGCCGGGTGTTTCGGGTGGCACGATGGCGTTCATCTTGGGCGTCTATAGCACGTTGCTAAACGCCATCAAATCCTTTAACCTAACAGCGATTCGCCTGCTGCTCAGCCGCAAAATCGGCGCACTCTTGCAGCACGTCTCGTTTTTCTTCTTATTGGCGCTTGGCGCGGGCATTGCCACCGCTATCCTTGCTTTGGCAAATGTGCTGGGCAACGCCCTAGAGCAGCAACCGACGTTGGTCTATGCCTTCTTTGGCGGCTTGGTGGTTGCCTCAATCATCGCGGTCTCGCTGATGCTGCGCTGGAACCTCACAACCTTAATTGCAATGGCAGTGGGTGCGGTGTTCGCCTTTTGGCTGGTGGCATTGCCAGAGCTAAGCGATGCCGATCACTCGCTGCCGGTGCTGTTCTTCAGTGGTGCAGTTGCCATTTGCGCCATGATCCTGCCGGGCATTTCAGGCTCGTTCATCCTGCTGATCTTGGGGCAATATAAATTTGTGCTGGATGCAGTCCGTTCGCTGGACGTTGTGAGCGTGGCGGCGGTTGGGCTTGGCGCAGTGGTTGGCATTTTGGCGTTTTCACGGGTGCTAAGCTGGCTTTTGAAGCACTACTACAATGTGACAGTGGCGGCGTTGGTCGGCTTCATGATCGGCTCGCTGCGGCGCATTTGGTTGGAGGCAGAAGCGGGCTTAAGCAAGTTTTCACAGGTTGGCGCGGGCGAGATCGCGCTGATCATTGGCTTGTTTGTGGTGGGTTTCGTGCTGGTCAGCGCGATTGATCATCTGCAATCAGGGCGCAATCCACTCTTTGCACTCTTTCGGCGCGGCACACGTGAGAAGGTTGCCTAAGGCAGGTATGCGGGCGAGATGTTGTTATCTCGCCCGCATTGTGCGTGTGTTAGACCAACACCTGCACGTCGTCACCTTCAAGGCGCACCTCGAAGCGCTGTACATCTTGCGTGGCGGGCATGGAAAGCACTTTGCCCGTCGTGATGTCGAAGCGTGCGCCGTGCCGCGGACACTCAATCTGCACACCATCTAGCTCGCCTTCGGCAAGCGGACCGTCATCGTGGGTGCAAATATCCTCAATGGCATAATAAGTGCCGCCCACGTTGAAAATCGCAATATAGCGCCCTTTGATTTCCACAACGGTGCGCTCGCCGGATTTAAGATCAGCCGCCTTTGCCACCGTAATATAGTCTGACATTTATGCGAACCCTTTCTGGGATGATTCAACTGCTCGTGATGGTGCTGATCTTAGCGTTTTGCGCTGCCTAAGGCAACTGGTGTGGTGCTAGGTGATGCACACAGTTTTGGCAGTGCATCACTTCACCAAGCGCTTCAAGGCAAAGGTTGCGCGCCCGCCCGATTCAGTGTATCAACAAGGGTGTACCAAAGGATGGTTGACCGTGCAAACAACTTCTGAAAATCGGATCACAGGCTTTTTCTTGCTCACCGTTTTGGTGATCGTACTACTCGTCCCAATTACGTTGCTGTACCGCGACGCCGTGCGTGCCTCGCCACTGGCAGGTGAAGACTTGCGCCTCGTGGCAGGCTTTCTTGGCACGGGTGCCAGCCGTGCCTCTGATATTTCGCTGCTTGCCTACGTACTGCTGCTGGTGCCGGGCATGATCTACGGCTATGTGGCAGCCCGCCGCCAATTATTCGTGCCTCAGCACAAGTATGCCATGACTTTTGTCACCGTGCTGAACTGGGCGCTCATCGCCTATGTGATGGGCGTTTCATTCAGTGGTGCCGTGCCATACTATGAAAACCGTGATCCAAGCAAACTGATCATCCCTTTGATACACCTGATCACAGGCGGCATCGCACAGGTTCTGGCAACCGTCTCGCTCATCCGTATGTGGTTTGAATACCAACTGCCACCGCTGCTGCGCTATGAGCCGATCAAGCCGCAAATGCGCCTGACGCTTGCCCTCTGGCTGATCACCGCCGCCTTGGGCATTGGCATTTACATCACCTGGTATGGTGTGCCGCTGCAACCACGCCCAGAGACGCCTGCGGAGCAAGTGCCACCGGAAGGTACCCCTGAGGCAACCCAAGACCCGAACGCCACACCTCTCCCTGCTGCCACTGAAGACCCGAATGCTACACCGACGCCTGCTGCCACTGAAGACCCGAATGCTACACCAGCTCCCGCCGCCACCCAAGAAGCAACGGCTGAGCCGACGCCTGCTGCCACCGAAGACACCTCAATGAATGATAATGCGACCCGAACGGCAGAGCGCGCCGCAAAAGATGCGGCGGACGCTGCCAAGAAGGCGACCAAAGCGGCTGAGGATGCTGCTAAAGATGCCACCAAAGAGGCAGAGCGCGCCACCAAAAAGGCTGACGATTAGCCTTGCACACAACATGGGCGAGAGTCACCTCTCGCCCATACCTTGTTTGTTGGAGCGATGTTTTGCGGTGCGCCTAGCGCGTCCAGGACGCCCACCCGTTCTTGCCGTCATTGGTTGTGACGCGGCGCACGTCAGTGCCATCAGCGCGCATGATGTAAATATCCAGCTTGCCATCGCGCTCTGACTCAAAGGCGATCCACTGGCTATCCGGCGACCATGCAGGACGCCCATCTACGGCGGGATGATTGGTCAGACGGCGCAGCCCTGTGCCATCCACATTGATCACATAAATCTCTTGGTTGCCATCGCGCTTGCTCTGGAAGGCGATGCGTGTGCCGTCCGGTGACCAAGCAGGGTCTTCGGCGTCTTCGCCCGCGGCGGCAAAGTGTGATAGCACACCCGTATCCACATCCATAAAGTACAGCCCTTTAGGTGTGCGCGAGGCGGCAAAGACAATCCGCCTGCCGTCTGGCGCCCAAGAGGCATCGGCATCCAGTGAGCCGCGTGTCGAGTCAGGCGGCGTCAGTTGGCGCACATTCCGCCCGTCAATGTCCGCGATGTAGAGGCGGAAGGTGCCACCGCGGTTGCTATGCCACACAATGCGCGTGTTGTCAGGCGAGATTGCCACGCCCCAATCTTCCGCGCCTTGCTGCGTAACGCGCCGCAGATTGCTGCCATCGGCGTTCATGATGTGGATTTCGATGTTGCCCGGCAGGTTGGAAGATAGCCCAATGAGCGTGCCATCGGGCGAGAAGGACGGCAAGTAGTAAACGCCGCGCCCATCCGTCAGGCGTGAAAAACCGCCGCCATCGGGTGCAATCTGGTTGATCTCCCAGCGCCCATAGAGGTCAGTGTGGAAGATAATGCGCCCGGTGGGTGCGGCAAGCGCCACAGCAACAGCAGTTGCTGTGCTGTTGGCGGCACGCGCTGCACTTGTCAACTGGAGTTCGGCGAGGCGCGTCTGCTGTGCTTGGACAGTCAAAACCGCTTCAACAGTTGCTGCCAGTTGGGTGAGTTGTGCTTGAACGGTTGCTGTGATGGCGCTTTGTGCGACGGCGGTGCTGCTGGCGTCTAGATTCGGTGTGGGTGTGCGCGTTGGCTGCGCCAGTGCGGTTGCTGTGCTGTTGGCGGCACGCGCTGCACCTGTCAACTGGAGTTCGGCGAGGCGCGTCTGCTGTGCTTGGGCTGTGAGGGTGGCGGCTGTGATGGTTGCCGCAGACTGGGTGCGGCGCGCATCTGCCTCTGCCTGAGTCGTGGCAAGGAATTCAGCACGCGCTGTGTTGGTCACGTTAGCAGTCGCAAGGAATTCGGCACGTGCTGTGTTGGTCAGGTTGGGCGTTAGCGTAGCAGTCAAGCTGGGCGTTAAGGTCGCCGTTGGCGCTGGTGTGTTGGTAAAGGTTGGCGTGCGCGTTTCGGTGGGTTGATCAGTGCTGGCTTGGGTCGGCAGCAGGGCAAGTGCCGTGGCAGTCGCCTCATCGGCAAAAAAGAGGGTTGGCGTTTCGGTAGGCTGATCGGTGCTGGCTTGG
>QWHC01000018.1 GCA_021404685.1 Chloroflexi bacterium CFX4
TGGCTGTGCAGGTAATGCAGCACGTCGCATAGTTCGATTGACCAACGGATGACAATCTCCAACGGCATAAAATCAGGCATCGTGTTCATGTATGCCTCAAGGTCTTTGCCGTTGATGTATTCCATCACCAAATAAAAGCGATCTTGCAGCATGAAGCGGTCTATGATCTGTGGGATGCCGGGGTGTGTGAGCGAGGCAAGGATGCTGATCTCGCGTGCGAATTGATCCGCCATCGTTTGGCGCTGCGTTGGATCCGTCACACCGTTTTGCATTTCCTTAACGGCAACATTGCGCGTTACGTCGGGAAAGTTCATATCACGTGCCAGATAGACCATGCCCATACCACCTACACCTAGCACGCCCGTGATGCGATAGCGATCATTGAGCGTTTTGCCAACCGCGCTATCGCCGCCTTGCATCCGTCGTGTTCCTTGCGGGAACTTTTGTGTTTCAACCATAGCTCATCACACCATCACGCTAAAAATAGGGTAGGGAAATTGCAAGTTGCCATGCTAAGATATTGTACATGAGGCTAGGGTCATATGCAATTTACACGATTCGGATGTTAGATAATTCACACACAGCACCACTTTCGCTCTACCTGCATGTGCCGTTTTGCGGCACGCGCTGCACCTACTGCGCCTTTAACACCTATACCAACGCCGAGTCTCAGATACCTGCTTATGTCGCTGCGCTTTGCAACGAGCTTTACTGGCTTGGCAGCGCGGTGCAGCAGCCCTTGCACACCCTCTTTTTTGGCGGCGGCACACCCAGCCTGCTCAGCCCATCACAGATTGCTAACATTCTTGCAACCTGCCGCGCTGCTTTTGAGGTGCTGCCTGATGCCGAAATCACGCTAGAGGTCAATCCGATCAGCGTGACGGGCGATTATTTTGAGCAGGTGCGCGCTCTTGGCGTCAATCGGCTCAGCATTGGAATGCAATCCGCGCACAGCGGCGAACTGCGCCTGATGGCACGCGATCACGATGTAGAGGCAGTGCCGCGCACCGTCCGCGCTGCGCGTGCCGCCGGCTTTGAGAATCTGAGCCTAGACCTGATCTTTGCGCTGCCCTACCAAACGCTTGCCATGTGGCTAGAGAGTGTGCAGGCGGCGCTTGCCTTGCAGCCGCAGCACCTTTCAATGTATGCCCTTGAATTGGAAAACGGCACGCCAATGACTCGTGACGTAGGGCGTGGACGCTTGCCCTTGCCCGATGATGACCTTGCCGCCGAAATGTATGAGGTGGCGGATAGGCTTGCCGCACAGAACGGTTTATTCCAATATGAGATCAGCAATTGGGCACAGCACGGCAAAGAATGCCGCCACAACCTGCAATATTGGCATAACCTGCCCTATCTTGGCGTTGGCGCAGGCGCGCACGGCTATGCAAACGGCATACGCTACTCAACCGTGCGCCCTATTCCGCAGTATATTGCGCGGGCAGGTGGGCAAAGCGCGCCGCTGCCTTTCCCATTCACAGCGGCGGTAGAAGCACATGAACCTATTGACGCACAAACCGCCATGCTAGAGCATCTCTTTACAGGTTTGCGCCTTGTGCGGCAGGGCGTGTGCGATTCCGACTTTCAGGCGCGCTTTGGCGTCTCGCTCTTAGCGCAATTCGGCAGACCGTTCGCCATGCTGCGCGATCAGGGCTTGCTGCGCCAAGAAGGCGATACATGGCGGCTGACGGACGCGGCGCGCCTGATCTCGAACCGCGTCTTTGCCGCGCTTTTCTAAGGCTGCTTGGTTGTTTGGGCGATGACTGCCTGCTTGTAGGCAAAGTAGCGTTCGGTTAGGCTCACCTTTAGCGTGTGCGGATTCTCCAAGCGGCGGCTTTCTAGGCGGATGGTGCGTGCGCGCTGTTTGGCATAGGCTTTCACCTCAGGCAGGCTCGGCGGCGTATAAACCAGCTTGCCCTGCGCGAAGATTGGCAGGTGCAGCCTTTGCACCTCATCAAAATTGCGGTAAGTGGTCTGCTGGCTTGGATTAGCAGGATTAATGCCGACAAACGGCTGATCAGGCGTGATGACTTCATCAGGTAATGCGATAATATCCGCCACCACAAAGCCATTCCGCAGCAGGCGCACAACCTGCTTTGTGCCGGGATTGGTCATCTTCTCTGGCTGCGCCGAGAGTTTGACACGCGGCTGCCATGTGCCATCTGCCTCTTGCACGGCGACCAGCTTGTAGACGCCACCCAGCGAGGACTGGTTGCCGCCGGTGATTAAATCCGTGCCAACGCCAAAGACCAGCCGATCAATGACTGCCTCTGCCGAGATTTTGCCGACTTCCGCACCAACTTGCAGGCTGATCTCGCGTAGGTAGCCTTCATCGCGCACGCTGCGCCGAATTTCGTTGTGAATCAGGGCGATGTTGCGCTCGTTCAAATCGTTGCTCAGTACAATCCGCATTTCGGGCAGGTTAGCGCGCTCGAACAGCACATGCGCCACAATCGCCCAATAGACCAGATCGCCGGAGTCTATGCGGACGCCGCGTGCCTGATTGCCGTTCGCCTGCATTTCGTGCGCCACGCGGATCGCATTTTGCAAGCCGTGATAGACATCATAAGTATCCACTAAAAAGAGCGCCGCATTCGGAAAGACCTGTGCGTAGCGCTCAAAAGCGCTCAGCTCATCGGGAAAGAACATCACATAGCTGTGCGCGTGCGTGCCTGCTACCGGAATGCCGTGTTGAAAGCCTGCCAGCACGTTGCTGGTCGCATCCGCGCCGCCAATGTAGGCAGCCCGCGAGGCAGTTAGCGCGCCATCTGCGCCTTGTGCGCGCCGCAAGCCGAACTCCAGCACGTTCTTTTCTTCGGCGTTGAACTTGATATGCGCCGCTTTGGTGGCGATCAGGGTTGGAAAGTTAACCAGCGCCAACAGCGCCGATTCGATGATCTGCGCCTCTTCAAGGGCAGCCGTCACGCGGATGCCATACACGCCCGGCAGCAACACCTCGCCCTCACGGACTGCCTCAAGGCTGCCTGTGAAGCGTAGATCGCTCAGGTGCGCTAGGAAATCTTCGCTGAAGGTGTTCAGTGAACGCAAATAGGCGATATGTTCCGCGCTGAAAGCGAACGTTTGCAGGTAGTGGATCACGTCGTGCAAGCCGACGAAGATCGCGTACAAGCCGCCAAAGGGCGCGCTGCGGTAGAAATATTCAAAGGCAACTTGCCGCCGATGCTGACCGCTTTGGTAATAGGCGGAAAGCATGGTGAGTTGGTAAAAATCGGTGAGTAGGGCGTTCACAAACGGATTGTTGCTAGACATGGGCAAAACGACCTTTCGGGCATTTGGGATTGATCACGTTGAGATGGATTACATTGTGATCGGTCGGCGGGCAGTGGGCAAGCCCTCAAGATTCGGGGAATACCGAATTGTGCGGTGATGGGTGGATATTTTTCATAGCGACATGCCTCAGTATAGCCACCTGTCCCCACGTCCTTCCGCGCTACCTGTGTTACAATAACCTACGTCTACCCTGCCTAGCGAAAAGGACGAATCCCCATGATCGGAACGCTTAAGAGCATCGCTTATAAGCCTAAGGATGCCCCACGAGTTGAGCGCGGCTATCAGCGCCTCGCCCTGCCAGAAGCGCGCCTTGTTGCCGACTATGGCATTGAAAATGACCGCAAAGGCGGACATCCCAAGCGCCATTTGAACGTGATGGACGAGGTCACGCTGGCGGAGCTTGCCGCCGAAGGCTACCCGATGGGTGTGGGTGTCTTAGGCGAAAACCTAATCCTCAGCGGCATTGACCTGCGGACTCTGCCGCAAGGCGCGCACCTACAAATCGGTGGCGAGGCAGTGATTGCCCTGCTGGCGCTGCGCGAGCCTTGCGAACAGCTTACCGAGCTGGATAGCCGTATGCCGCACGCCGTGAAAGGGCGCGTTGGCTTCATGTGCCGCGTGGTGCGCGGCGGACTGATTCGCGTGGGTGACGCGGTTGCGCTTGTCTCACAGCCTGAGTCAGCTTAAGGAGTTGTGCCATGCGCTTTATTGCTGATGCACCCATTGCCCATCCCGATCACGATCTGTTCGACTTCAAGGGCTTTGTAGACCTCATTGAAAACGCGGTGCGTGGCACCCAGACGCCTTTTGTCTATGGCGTGCTGGGCGACTGGGGAACAGGCAAGACGTCTGTGTTGCGCTTGCTGGAAGCACGCTTTCGCGCCACAGACAACAAGCATGAGATTATGCGGCTGCCTGATGGTAAAGAGATTTTCGTGCCGATCTGGTTTGATGCATGGAAATATGAGAACGAGGCAAATATCGTCTATCCGCTGCTGCATGTGATCAAGCAACAGTATGAACGCGATGTGCCACAGGAAAAACGCAGCAACATTCAAGCAGCCTTTCAGACGGTAGTCGTTACGAGTGTTTTAGCGCTTGGTCAGGTTGGCTTGAAGGCGCTCTTAAAGACTCTGACCGGCGGCGCAGTAGACCTGAAGACACTTGAAGACTCGCTGAAACAAGTGCGTGAGAATCAGCGGAAAGCTGCCAACGATGGCGCCCTGGCAGCCGTCCTCAGCGACTGGGCGGATAGTGTTGGCAAATTTGCGGATGCCTTTGAAGACCTGCTCCAAACCTATGCCAAAGAGATAGTCGGCGAGGCTGATGCTGAGCGCGTGCGCTTCCTGATCTTGGTGGATGACCTTGACCGCTGCTTGCCGGATACGACGATCAGCATCTTGGAGAGCATCAAGCACCATCTGAGCGTGCCGAAGTGCATTTTTGTACTGGCGCTCAATGGACGCGTTGTTTATCAGGCGATACGGCGCAAGTACGGCGGTGAGGGCATTGACGGGCGCGAATATCTGGAGAAAATCTTGAACTACGCCTTCTACGTGCCAGAGATTGACCTCGATAAGAAGACGATGGATCACTTCGTTCAGAAGCAGCGGTTTGTGTTAGTGGGTCAGACAGATTACAAGCGAGAGTTTGACGACCTGAGCACGGCGCTGGCAGAGAGCAAGTTTAACAATCCGCGCCGCATCAAGCGCATCTTAAACCGCTACCTGATCTACCTTCAGCGCCGCCAAGCAGATGTCCACCTGCCAAACACGATTCGTCTGTTGCTGATCGCCGAATACTTCCCGCTACTTTTTCAGCTTTACATGCGGCTTGGTAAGCAAGCATCCGAGCGCATTTCCGAATTGCTAAACGGCAAAACAGCAGTGCGCGACTTTGAGGCAACCTATGGCATTAGTATTGAACAGATTGTGCCGCAAATGCGCTATATGGAGAAGCTATTCGATCTACCTACACAAAACGAGCAGGTTTTCAACAAGCAAATACGCGAGATTTTCGAGATCACGCGCTTGTTCTAGGCGCTGAGAGGGGCAGCCAGTCATAAAATTGTGACTTTCTGCCCTGCTTTTTACACAAATTTCACGCTATTGTTGGACGTTTATCACTTCAAAAAAGTTTAAGAACGTGTTAAACTATCAGACATCACTGAACAAGAACGCGGTGACCACACGCAGGTTGCGCCCTTTAAGACCAGCAGCCGCGTGCATAGTTTGTAGCTAACGTAACAGCTAAGAGGAGGTGGATCAATGGTAGCGCTGCGTTCGGCATTTGATCGGCAATTGAAGGTTTTGAGCAACGACCTGCTGCGCTTGGCAGAATTGGTCGAAACACAGTTGGTGGAAGCAGTCCGTGCGCTGCAAACACGCGATTTTCAGACGGCACGCCGCATTGATGAATTCGATGCCACCATTAACCGCTTGCGCTATGAAATTGAGGAGCAGTGCTACACGCTTTTGGCGCTGCAACAGCCCAACGCAAGCGATCTGCGCCGCATTGTGGCAGCCGTGAGCATTGCCACCAACCTAGAGCGCATGGGCGATCACGCCGCTGGTGTGGCGCGCATTGCGCTGCGGACTGAGCCGTTGCAGGCAGTGGTGCATATCCCATTGTTTAACGATATGGCACGTCTTGCCGCTGAAAACCTGAATCAGGCGATGATCGCCTTTGAAAAGTGCGACGCCGACCTTGCACGGCAAATTGTGCGCCGTGATGATGAGGTAGACGCCCTGCATAACCGCGTCTATGAATACCTGATCAAGTCCATGACCGAGAACCCGGCAACGGTCGAATTTGCAACTATGCTCTTGTGGGTCTCGCACGATATTGAGCGCTTCGCCGACCGCACCTCAAACATTTGCGAGCGCATTATTTACACCGCCACTGGTGTGCTGTTTGAGCCGCGCTCAACCACAGCGCTTTAGGATCATTCAGGTTCGCCAAGCGTAGCAGCCCGCCCCTATGTAAGATTGCGTTAGGTAGGGGCGGACTCGCTTCCGCACACTTGCCATTGTCCGTGCTGCCGCACTTTTGCAGACTTCATCCACAAGCTGCCCGCCCAAATACGTTCGTTGTATGCTATAATTGACAGGTTGTTTTTCCATCAGTAGGATAGGCAGAGGCACAGGCGGCTATGACGGATCGCTTTCTGATCGTTGGGCTTGGCAATCCGGGCAGGGACTATGAAAAGACGCGCCACAACATCGGCTTTCGCGTGGCAGAGGCATTGGCTGCCAAACACGGGCTGAGCTTTGCCAAAAAACAGGCAAAGGCGCTCTTGGCAGAAGGCAGCATCGCCGAACGGCGCGTGCTGATCGCCAAACCGCAAACTTACATGAACCTGAGCGGCGAGTCTGTCCGTCCGTTGGTCAGCTTCTACAACATTCCGCTGGCGAATGTGCTGATCATCCTTGATGATTTAGACATTCCGCTTGGCACGCTGCGTTTGCGTCCGAACGGTAGCGCCGGCGGTCAGAACGGCATGAAAAGCATCTTAGGGCAGCTTGGCACGCAAAACCTTGCGCGGCTGCGCTTTGGGATTGGGCGTCCGCCGGGACGCATGGATGCGGCTGCCTATGTGTTGCAACCGTTTGCCACCGATGAGCAAATGTTGGTGATCGAGACTTTAGATCGGGCAGTACGTGCCGCCGAAACGTGGCTGCAATATGGCATTGAAACTGCCATGACGCGCCACAACGGCACTGCGGAAGAAGCGGCGCGCAACGCCACCGCCACCGCACCCATACCGAAACCTGAGCCAACGAGCGAATAACGCGAACGATGAACTTACACGGCTTGATCGCGCCGCTGCGCGAGAGCGCCGCCTTTCGCCACCTGATCGATCAGATCATGGCAGGCTGCGCTATCCCTGATCAACATATCTTACGGGCTGCGCGCCCGTTTGTGGTGGCAGCCATCGCGCACGCGGCACAGCGCCCTATCGTGGTGCTGAGTGGCGTCGTTGAGCGCGCCTACACGCTCACAGAACAGTTGCCCGTCTGGCTACCCAACGTACCAACGCTTCGCTTTGCCGAGCCAAGCGCCCTCTTTTATGATCGCAGCGCATGGGCAAGCAACAGCATCCGCAGCCGCTTGGCAGCCCTAAGCGCGCTTGCGCCGCCCATCGGAGCGGAGCGCGGAACGCCGTCCATTGTGGTCGCCTCCGCGCACGCGCTGATGCAGCGCACCTTGCCGCCGCGTGAGTTTCGCGCCAATGCACGCCACATCAAGGTTGGACAGCGCGTTGATCAAGATAAGCTGCTGCGCCTGTGGCTTGCCATTGGCTATACACCAACATCGGTTGTGACGGAAGCCGGCACCTTCAGTCGGCGTGGTGGCGTGCTGGATATTTTTCCAATTAGTGCGGAGCGCCCCATCCGCATTGAATTATTCGGTGACGAGGTAGAGAGCCTGCGCGCCTTTGAGCCTGCCACACAGCGCAGCGTTGAGGCACTTGAACGCTTAATCGTGACGCCTGCCCGTGAAGCGCTGCCGAAATTTGCCGCGCCTGCCGCCGAACGGCTTGCCGCATGGTTCGAGGCACAGCCTGATCCGAGCGAAGATGCCGCCTCTGCACGCATGGATCAGGCAGATTTGGCGAGTGAGTCTGCCTTCCCAACCCTTGAGTTTTATCTGCCTTACCTCTACCGTGAGCCACACAGCCTGCTGGACTTCATGCCTGACGATGCCCTATTGGTCGTAGAGGATTGGGCAGCCCTTGAAGAAAATATTGCGCTGCTAGAGGCACAGGCGGTTGAGCTGCGCGCCGAAAAGGAACGCAGTGGGCAACTTCCGCCAAGTTATCCGCTGCCCTACCTGCCTTGGGAAGCGTTGCGCGAGTCGATCATGGCGCGCCAGCCGATCCGTCTTGGTGGCTCGGCGCTGGAAAGTGACCCTAGTGCCGAGTCAGGCGCGCTCGGCGATCTGTTCGCACCGGATGCGCGCTATGGCGGACAGTTGAAGCCGTTTCTGGAGGCACTGCGCGATCTGTATACAGGTGGTGCGCGCCCGATTGTGGTCAGCAATCAGGCACAGCGCCTTGCAGAACTCTGGGCGGAGCAAGGGCGCACCGAACGCCTGACCGTGGTCTCAGGGCTTGAGACGACGCCCGCGCTTGCCTTTGTGGAAGGCGCGCTTGCTGAAGGCTGGCAGTTGCGGACTGATCCACCGCTGCACCTGCTGACCGACTCGGAGATTTTCGGGTGGCGCCGCCCTGAACCACGCCGCCATACGGTGCAGCGTGCTATCTCGCCCGAAGCGCATTTTGCCGATCTGCAACCGAACGATTATGTGGTGCATATCGAATACGGAATCGGGCGCTTTCTCGGCTTGCAAAAGCGCACCCTTGATGGCAGCCCACGCGAGTATTTGGTTGTGCAGTACAGCGGCACGGATATGCTCTACGTGCCGATCCACCAAGCGGATCGCCTTTCGCGCTATGTGGGCGCCGATGATCACGCGCCGCAGCTAACCCGACTCGGCTCTGCCGAATGGCACGCCCAAAAAGAGGCGGCGCGCCGCGCAGCAGAAGAGTCTGCCCGTGAGATGCTCGAACTCTATGCCAAACGCGCTGCTGTGAATGGCTACGCCTTTAGCGCGGATACAGCTTGGCAGGCAGAGCTAGAGGCATCTTTCCCATTCATCGAGACGGAAGACCAACTGCGCGCCTTGGCAGAGGTAAAGGCAGACATGGAGCGCCCTTCGCCAATGGATCGTCTGATTTGTGGTGATGTTGGCTTTGGCAAAACGGAGGTTGCTTTGCGGGCTGCCTTCAAGGCAGTCATGGATGGTAAACAAGTGGCAATCCTCGTGCCGACGACCGTCCTAGCACAGCAGCACTACAACACCTTCAGCCAGCGCCTGACTGCCTTTCCCGTCAGGGTAGAGATGCTCTCGCGCTTCCGCACGCCGCGTGAGCAGAGCGAAATTTTGGCGGCAACGCGGCGCGGCGATGTAGATATCCTGATCGGGACGCACCGCATCTTACAGGAAGATGTGACCTTCCGCGCTCTCGGCTTGCTGATCATTGACGAAGAACAACGCTTCGGCGTCACGCATAAAGAGCGCTTCAAGCGCCTTCGCACCGAAATTGACGTGCTAACCATGACCGCGACGCCCATCCCGCGCACGCTCTATATGAGCCTGAGCGGCATCCGCGATGTGAGCATGATCCAAACCGCACCCTCTGAGCGCTTACCCGTGCTGACTCATGTTGGGCAGTATGATGAGAAGCTGGTGCGTCAGGCTATTCTGCGCGAACTGGATCGCGGTGGGCAGGTCTATTTTGTCCATAACCGCGTGGCAACCATCCAAACGATTGCTGATCACTTGAGGCGGCTGGTGCCAGAGGCGCGCCTTGCCATCGGACACGGGCAAATGCACGAAGATGCGCTAGAGCGCGTGATGATCAGCTTTGCCAACGGCGAACAAGACATCCTGCTCTGCACAACCATCATTGAAAGCGGCTTGGATATTCCGAACGCGAATACCATCATTCTTGATCGCGCTGATACCTTCGGCTTGGCGCAGCTTTATCAGTTGCGCGGGCGCGTTGGGCGCGGCGCTTACCGTGCCTACGCCTACTTGTTCTATGCGCCGAACACAGCGTTAACCGCAGATGCACGCGCACGCCTAGAGACGATCAGCGAACATACCGATCTGGGCAGCGGCTATTCGATTGCCATGCGCGATCTGGAAATACGCGGTGCCGGCGAACTGCTTGGCAGCCGCCAGAGCGGGTACATTTCGTCGGTTGGCTTCCACCTCTATACCCAGATGCTCTCGCAGGCAGTGACACGCCTAAAGCAGGCGCAGCCGCTGCCTGCTATGCCACTTACCAGCACGGATAAGGCTGCCATTGTGATTGATCTGCCGCTGCGCGCTTATGTACCAACCGATTTCATCGCAGAAAGTGCCATGCGTTTGCAGCTCTACCGCCGCCTTGCCGATCTGCACACGCCCACCGAAATTGACGAGATGCACGCTGAATTGCTGGATCGGTTTGGCGCATTGCCTGCTGAACTGGAGGACTTGCTCTACCAACTGCGGGTGAAATTGCTAGCGCAGGCAGCAAATGTGCTGGCGATTGTGGTGGAGGCAAGCCAGATCGCGCTTAAGCTGCCCTACTTAGGCGAGATTGATCGGGCTGCCTTGCAGCGCTACCTTGAAAACGACGTGCGCGTTAGCCGTGTGGCAATCTGGCTGCCCAACGATGGCGAAGGAAAGTGGCGCGCACGTCTGCTCAATGTGCTGCAACGCTTGCAGCCGATCAAGCATGGGCGGGTGCGCGCCGCCTCTACTGCCTAGCGAAGTGATCAGTTCAGGCGTCCGAGCAAGCTGTGATAACCATCCAAAGCAGGTAGGTACGCCTCGCTTTCCCATGCCTCGCGCAGCACACGCAGCACCTTAAAGGGCTGCCCAAAGTGCTGATAGATGTGCGCCAAATTCATATAGGCAGCCGAACGCCGTTCGCAGTGCGCTGCCGCGATGGCTTTTTCCAACCATGGAATGGCTGATTCATGGCAATCCAGCGCAATCAAGTATGCGCCGATGTCATTGTAGGCATTTCCGTAGTCGGGATCAAGTTCAATGGCGAGCATACACTCATCAATCGCATCTTCATAGCGCCCTTGTTGGCTGTAAGCCCATCCTAAGAAGGTGTGCGCCTCAGCCGTTGGGTGCATCTCTAACGAGGCGCGGTAGAGGTTGACAGCACGCTCCAACGCGCCAGCGAGTTGATGCTGATAGGCTTGCTCTAGGAAGCGACGGGCAATTTCAAGCTGCGTTTGCATTGTTCACATCCTATGTCATACACTACAACTTAGCGTAGATCATAGCGCTGAGTATAGAGCAACGTCTATAAAGGATGTGTAAGCAATGGCTAAGCGGTGGGTGAGTTTTCGGGCAGCCTAGCACTCATAATTACCAGACTGCCCAACTGGGCTTATTCTTGATCGATCAAGCGGTGGATTGTGCCGCCGCCGAAATCCACAAGGTAGAGTTCCCCAGCCTCATCCTCACCAAACGAGCTAACCGGGAAGCGTGCGCTCATGATCTCGGTCTGCTCCCAACGGTTGGCGCTTGTTTCGCGCAGCGCCCACATCCGCGTCGAGCCAAAATCGGCAAAGAAATAGATGCCCTGCATCCGTGGGAAGGCGCTGCCACGGTAGACATAGCCGCCCGTGATTGAAATGCCCTTGCTGTGGTCATATTCCGCGATGGGCAACTGCAAACCGTTCTGGTTGCAACCGCTACGCGGCGCGAAACACTGGCTGCCTTCCATGATGTTCCAGCCGTAGTTCAAGCCACCCGGCGCACCGCGGCGCTCGATATGCACTTCTTCAATGCGGTTCTGTCCCACATCGGCGATGTATTTATCACCCGTCAGGCGGTCAAAGCTGAAGCGCCACGGATTGCGCCAACCGATTGACCAAATCTCTGCCAAGCCTTCGCGCCCATCAGCGTAAGGATTGCCCGCCGGAATGGCATACGGATCGCCGTTATCCACGTCAACCCGCAGGATTTTGCCAAGCAGCATCTGCTTATTCTGACCGGCACCCAGTGGATCGTTCGCGCTGCCGCCATCACCCATGCCAATATACAAGAAGCCATCCGGACCGAAGGCGATCATGCCGCCGTTGTGGTTGGCGTAAGGCTGTTCAATCAGCATGATGCGCTTAGCGCTGCTTGGATCGGCACGCTTTGGATTATCTGCCGAGACGCTGTAGCGCTCTACCACCGTATGCCCTTGCCGATTAGTGTAGTTCACGTAAAAGTAGCCATTTTGCGCGTAGTTCGGGTGGAAAGCCAAGCCAAGCAAGCCCTGCTCATAGCCACTGGCGCGCAGCCGATCTTGAATATCCAGAAAGACTGCACCACGCCGACCATCCTCCAACAATGCGATTGTGCCGCCTTTTTCCACCACAAAAATCCGCCCGCTGCCATCGCCCGCGTGCGTCAGGAACAGCGGCAGCGTGAAGCCTTCGCCAACCTTTTCCAGCGCGGGCGAAAAGGCAAGGTTCGCCACTCTTTGTCCCTCACTGGCGTCTTGTGCGGCACGCGTAAAGAGCGTGCCAAAGGTGAATGCCACACCCAAAACAAGGGCAATCACAAGCACAGTGCGTTTGCTAACGTGCATGTTGTTTCCTTTCCGAGTCACCATACGTCACCTACGAAACATAGCACGCGGCGGCACGGCACGGCAAGCCTAATGCGCTAGGATTCTACGAACACTCACCAAAGCGCCATTTTTCTGGTAAAATCGCGGCATTGCATCGCAAACACTCAGGTTTTCCCCAACAGGAGACGGCTCAATCTATGCGCGTGCCGCTATCTTGGCTGAAAGAATATGTAGAGATCACCATCAGCGCCGAAGAACTTGCCGAACGCCTGACTTTAGCAGGCTTAGAGGTGAAGGCGCTTGAATACATTGGCGTGCCGCAAGGCGAAGCGCCAGCAGGCATTACCGTGCCGCCGTCTGATCACTTGGTTTGGGCGCGGGATAAGATCGTGCTGGGCGCCATCCGTGAGGTGAAGCCGCACCCTAATGCAGATCGGTTGGTGCTGGCAATGGTGGATTATGGCGCGGAGTCCCTTGAACAGGTTGTGACGGGCGCGCCGAACCTCTATCCTTACAAAGGGCAGGGTGAACTCAATCCGCCGCTTTATGCGCCGCTGGCATTAGAAGGCGCCGAGGTCTACGATGGACATGCCGAAGGGCAGCAGCGCATGATCCTGAAGGAGAAGGCGTTGCGCGGCATCCCTAACCGTGCGATGGTGTGCAGCGCCAAAGAACTCGGTTTGGGCGCTGATCACGATGGCATCATGCTCTTGGCGGATGTTTCCGCGCCCGTTGGCACGCCATTGGTGGATATTCTGGGCGACGTGATCTTTGAAATTGACCTGACGCCAAATATGGCGCGTGCCTATGGCATTCTGGGCGTGGCACGTGAGGTCGCAGCACTGACAGGGCAAACCTTGCGCGAGCCTTCCTACGAATTCATCGGCACAGACTCGCCAAGCGAGACTTTCTTCAGCGTCGAAATCCGTGATAGTGAGCTGAATCCGCGCTTTTGCGGCATCCTGATCCGCGACGTTCAAATTGCACCCTCGCCCAGTTGGCTGCGCCGCCGTCTAGAGGCTGTCGGCGTGCGGAGCATCAACAATATGGTGGATGTGACCAACTATGTGATGTTTGAGCTAGGGCAGCCCATGCACGCCTTCGACTACGACATCCTGCTGAAGCGTTCAGGTGGTAAGCCGCCGCACATCATCACGCGGCGCGCCGCGCAGGGCGAAACGCTGGAAACGCTGGATGGCGTGAAGCGCACCTTAGATGAGCAGACCGTCCTCGTCTGCGATAGTGAGGGCGCTTTGGGCTTGGGTGCGATTATGGGCGGTGCGGAGAGTGAAATCCAGCCTGATACGCGCAACATCCTGCTTGAAGTTGCCAGTTGGAACTACATCAACATTCGGCGCACCATGACTGCCCAAAAGATGAGCAGCGAGGCGGGCTTGCGCTTCTCGCGTGGTGTGCATCCTGCTCTGGCACGGCGGGCGATTGGGCGCGGCGCTGAACTCATGCGCGCACTCGGTGGCGAGAAGGCAAGCATCACGCACAATGTGATTGATATCTACCCACAGCCTGCACCACAGATTGTGATTGATTTGCCGCTGCGCGAAGTAACGCGCATCATAGGCATTTCACTGCCAGCGGAGACCGTCGTCAGCATCCTGACGCGCCTACAATTCGGCGTAGAACAGCAGGGCGATATGCTGCGCGTAAGCGTGCCTGATCATCGTGTGGATATTGGCACAGGTAGTATTGGCATCGCTGATTTGTGTGAAGAAATTGCCCGCATTTACGGCTATGACCGCATTCCCGATACCCTGATTGAGGATGCACTGCCTGAACAAGCGGCGGACGAGGCACTCTTGCGCGAGGAACGCAGCCGCGATCTGCTGGCGCAGCTTGGCTTGCGCGAAGTGATTAACTACCGCCTGACCACACCGGAAGCGGAAGCGCGCCTGATCGCACCTAACTTGCCTGCTTTGGATGATGCTGATAGCGGCGATTACGTGCGGCTTGCCAATCCGATCAGTGCTGAGCGCACCGCCTTGCGCCATACGCTGCTCAACGGACTGTTGGTGAACGTGGCGGATAACCTGCGGCACGGCGCCCACGTGCGCTTCTTTGAGATCGGCAGCGTCTTTCTGATGCGTGAGGGCGCGCCACTGCCTGACGAACCACGCCGCTTGGGCATTGTGCTGTGCGGCACGCGAGAGCTTTCGTCGTGGCAGCGCGGCGAAGTGACGCCCAAAAACGCACCGCTGATGGATTTCTACGACCTGAAAGGCATCCTAGAATCACTGTGCCAATCGCTGCGGCTGCGCGGTGGCGCAGGTGCGCTCGTCTTCAAAGCAGAGGATCATCCTAGCTACTTTCCGGGACGCTGTGCGGCGCTCTACCTGCGCGGCGAACGGATCGGCTTTATGGGCGAGGTGCATCCGTTGGTGCGCGCACGCTATGATATTGATCTGCCCGTGATCGCCTGTGAGCTGGATTTCGACGCACTCACTGCCGAAATTCCACGCATTGATCGGATCGCAGTCATCCCGACCACGCCGCCTATCTATGAAGATATTGCCCTTGTGGTCAAGGATTCTGTCCCGGCGGCTGAGGTTGAGGCAGTCATTCGTGCGGCAGGTGGCGATTTGCTGCGTGAAGTACGCCTGTTCGATGTCTATCGCGGTGCGCCGTTGGCAGAAGGCAAAAAGAGCCTTGCCTACGCCCTCACCTATCAGGCAGAACGCACCCTGACCGATAAGGAAGTGGCAACTGTGCGTGCGAAGATCATCAAAGCGGCAGAGGGCAAACTCGGCGCAACACTACGCGCTTAGCCTGCTATCGACGGCGGCGGATACATATTCGTTATTCGCCGCTGTTTCCCCTAAAAATTTAGTGTGCGTCAGCTTTATCACAACGCGCTATAATCAGAGGTGTTTTAATAATTACTGTCTACAGATGAAGCGATTTGGTCAGTGATCTCACCTAACCTAACCCACCCCGATTTTTCGCGTGCTGTGCTGACTTGTGATGGTGCGCTGCTGCGCCACTTGATGGCAGCCGCGCTCTTTTGGCTGGAACAGCACGTTGAACAGGTAAACGCACTCAATGTATTCCCTGTGCCAGATGGCGATACCGGCACCAATATGCTGCTCACGCTGCGCGCTGCCTATGCTGCTGCTGCCCACGAAACCAGCACTGAAATCGGTGTAGTGGCTGCCAAACTTGCTTATGGCGCGCTGCACGGCTCACGTGGGAATTCTGGCACGGTGCTTTCCCAGCTTTTGAACGGGATTGCTGGTGCGCTACGCGGCAAAACACACCTCGATGCCGCCCTGCTGGCACAAGCGTTCGCGGCAGCCACCCAAGCCGCCTATGCCACCTTCCCAAAGCCTGTGGAAGGTACCATCCTGACGGTAGCACGTGCCATCAGTGAAGCGGTTGCCAAAGCCGCGGCGCAGACCGCTGATCTCAAACAGCTATTCCTTGATGGTTTGGCAAGCGGACGCGACGCATTGGCGCGCACGCCGCAATTGCTGCCCATCCTGGCGCAAGCCGGCGTTGTGGATTCAGGTGGGCAAGGCTTAATCGTGATTTTGGAAGGCATGGCACGCTTGTTTGATGATCAGATCGGCACGCTGCCAACCCTGATCGCACCAACATCGCTGAACACAGAAGCCCTTGACGCAGCTTTTGCCCTCTCAGATGAATATGACGACGACGGCTTCGGCTATGATGTGCAGTATATCCTCTATGGCGAAAACCTTGATGTAGATGCCATTCGTGCCGCGATCAGCGCCATGGGCAACTCACCAATTGTGGTTGGCACACCAGAGGCGGTTAAAGTGCATGTGCATGTGCCTGATCCACAAGTGCCGCTTGCCTATGGCGAATCGGTTGGCACGCTCAGCGATGTGGTCGTCGAAAACATGGAAGAACAGAGCGGACAGTATCGCACAGCGCGTTTAGGGAACAGCCGCAGCCCTGAAATTGCCGTGATCAGCGTTGTCTATGGCGAAGGCATGGGGCAAATCTTCCGTGATCTGGGTGCGCGCTTGCTGCCCGGCGGTCAGACCATGAATCCGAGTGTGGGCGAATTCCTAGACGCCATGCGCGCAACCAATGCCCAGCGCGTCATCTTGCTGCCCAACAATCCAAATGTCATCCTAACGGCACAGCAGGCAGCACAGCTTGCCGAGACCGAGATCGGTTGTTTGGCAGCCATCATTCCAACGCGCACACTGCCGCAAGGCATCGCTGCGATGATTGCATGGCAGGCTGACGGCGAATTTGAGCAAGTGCGCGAGAATATGCAGCACTTTGCCACGCAAGTCCGCACAGTGGAGGTGACCACCGCCACACGCGATGCTTCCTTGAATGGTGTGCAGGTGCAAACAGGGCAAATCATTGGGCTGTTAGAAGATCAGATCATTGCAGCAGGCGGTGAGGCGACCGAGGTTGTTGAGGCGGCGCTAAGACACGCCGCCGCCGACGCACACGAGGTTATCACGCTCTATCACGGCGCGCATATCACGGATGATGAGGCTGAAGCACTAGCGGAATCGGTGCGTCTTCGGTATCCTGATCAAGAAGTGGCAGTCCTCTGGGGCGGGCAGCCGTACTACCACTATATTATTGGGATAGAATGAGTCGTTAGCCGTCTGCACATGCCAAGTAAAATCAAGATCGTGACCGATAGCGCGGCGCATTTCAGCGATCCATCGGTTGTTTCGGACTACGACATAACTGTGGTGCCGTTGGGCATTCGTTGGAAAGGGCAGCTCTACCGCGAAGGCGTTGACTTAGACGCCGCAGCATTTCTAGAAATGCTGAATGCGAGTTCAGGGTTGCCGCAGCTTGTGCCGCCTTCGGCTGATGAATTTCACGCTGTTTATGCACGCCTTGCGCGAGAGACAGATCGCATCCTCTCCATTCACCTTTCGCAGGCAATGCACAGCACATGGCAAAACGCACAAGACGGCATTCAAAATCTGCTTGGGCGCTGCACCATCACGGTGGTAGATTCCAAAAGCATTGGGCTTGGCTTGGCGCTCATGGTGGAAGAAGCAGCACGCCTTGCCGAGACGTGCGACTCTGTAGATGAGATTGTGCGCCTGCTTCGGAAGCAGATCGGACGGCTCTACACCATCTTCACGGTGGATCGCTTGGCATACCTTCAGCAGCACCAATTGCTCAGCCAACCGCAGGCATTGCTTGGCACCATGCTTGGCATCAAGCCGCTACTGACCATTGAAGATGGCGAACTATTAGCGATGGAAAAGGTTCGCACACCGCTGCAAACCATTGATAAGTTTGTGGAGTTCATGCTAGAGTTTAGCGCAGTGGATCAGGTCTTGATTTTGCAGAGTGCCGTGCAGCCAACCGAACAGACTCAAGCACTCATTGAGCGCTTGAATATCGAATTTGCGGCACGCACCTATCCAACTGCGGTCTACCAACCATCCCTAGCCTGTTATTTAGGTCCGAACGCCAGCGGCATTATGGTTTACGAGGCGGCGCTCAATTCCGAAGGGCACCGCAGCCAACATGAGGCAGAAGAATACGAATGAGCGCACCACACCGCATTAAATTTGTCTGCGATAGTGCTACCGATCTGCCCGCCGCTTGGCGTGCGCGTTGGGATATTTCCGTCATACCCGTCTTTGTCAACTTTGGCGATGAGAGCTTTCCTGATGATGGTATTTCGCTGCCTCATGATGCGTTTTACCGCCGCATGGCTGAATCGAAAACGCCGCCAACCACCTCCGCGCCTTCGGCGGGCGTTGCCGCCGATGTGCTGCGTAAGGCATTGGAGGGTGCAGAGCATGTGATCGCCTTCACCATCTCGCCCGCCGTCAGCAGCACATACAATGCCGTGCGGCTTGCCGCGCAACAGGTGGATGCTGAACGCATCACAGTGTGCGATACTGGCACAATGAGCATGGCGATGGGCTGGCAGATCGTGGCAGCTTGCGAGGCACGTGAGCGCGGCGCAGATGCGGCAGGCATCCTTGCTGCCGTGGCGGATGCCCGTCCGCGTGCCGATGTGTGGGCAATTCCCGGCTCGCTAGAATATTTGCGGCGCAGCGGCAGGGTCAATCGGATTATCTCCAGCATTGGCACGCTGCTACAAATCAAGCCGATCATCACCGTCAAAGATGGTGTGCTGGACTCAAAGCAGCGTGCGCGTACAGTCAAAAAGGCGATTGAGTCCGTAGCAGATGCCATCCGTCAGCGTGCGCCGTTAGAAGGGCTCGCCATCTTGCACACCAATGCGCCCGAACTGGCTGAGCAAATGCGCCTGCTGCTGGCAGATATTGCGCCCAGCGCACCCGATAAAACGGTGGTGCTGAATGTGGCGGCTGCCATTGGCGTTCATTTCGGTCCTGGCTCTGTGGGCGCGGCAACCTTGCGTGCGCCGCATACCTCCTAGCCGCATTTTTAGCAGAAAGCCCGTTGCCCCATGCCTTCGGCACTCGAAACCCTTTACAAAGTCCTCAAGTTGGAACGTGAATCAGGCTATCAAGATAAGGCAGTCATTGGCGGCTTGCATTCCTTTGCCAAGCAGTGGGAATCCGATGCCCGCGCCCAAGCCAAAAAGCCGGAACACTACCTGCTGATTGATGAACTCATCCACCTGATGCAGGTCTATGCCAACCAGACCTCACCGGATGAGCGCTCAGCTGCCATCAAGCACATGATGGGACGCATTACTGGGCGCGTTCCACCCATGCCGATACCTGCGGCGGCGGTCCCATCAACGGCTGCCGCCACACACAAGCCCATCCAAACACACCTTGATGACCATCTGCCTGACGATGCACACCGTGACTCAACGCCGCTCGATCTGGAGTCGCCCAGTGGTGAAACTGCCTTCGCCGCCGCACCACCACCCCCGCTGACGCGCCCACCGCGCCGCCGCCGCCCTGCACCCAACCCTAGCCGCGACGCTGCTTTTTGGAAATCGCTCCAGCAGTCCACCACCACCATCAGCGGCGTGGGCGAGAAAATGGGCGAAAAGTTAGCGGCAATTGGCATTCAAACTCTTGAAGATTGGCTATGGTGCTTTCCGCGCCGCTATGACGATTTTTCAACCATGTTGCCGTTGGCACGCTTGCGCCCCAACATGACCGTTACAGCGGCAGGCATGGTGCGCGAAATCAAAATCAACCGTGCCAAACGTGGCGCGGAAGTGCTGAACATCACCATTCATGATGGCACCGGCGCGCTAACGGCAACCTTCTTCAACCAACCCTATCTTGAAAAACGCTTTGAGCGTGGCATGTTGGTTGTTTTCAGCGGCAAGATCACGCTCTATCAGCAGCGCCTGATGATGACCAACCCTGAATGGGAGCCTTTGGAAAAGGAAGCGCTCAATACACGCGCCATTGTGCCGATCTATCCACTCACCAAAAGCCTGTCGCTCGGCATGATGCGGAAGCTGAGCCATAAGGTCGTGGAGCGCTATGCCCTAGAGATACCCGACTACCTGCCGGAGCCAATCCTAGAGCGTGTAGACCTTGCCGATCTTGGTTGGGCGATCAGGCAGTTGCACTTTCCCGACTCGCAAGAGGCACTGCGCCACGCCAAACGCCGCCTCGCCTTTGACGATCTAATTCTGCTTCAGCTTGGCGTGTTGCGAAACCGCCTGATCTGGCAATCGCAGCGCGCCGAGCCGCTGTCCATCACCGATGAAGCATTTAATCTGCTCATCACAGGTTTACCCTACGTGCTGACCAATGCACAGGCACGCGCCTTAGCAGAAGTGCGCCGCGATTTGGCGAATGACATTCCTATGAACCGCTTGTTGCAAGGCGATGTTGGTGCTGGCAAAACGGCGGTTGCTGCGCTCAGCATGGCAGTTGCTGTCTTGAACGGCGCGCAGGCTGCGATCATGGCGCCCACCAGCATCTTGGCAGAACAGCACTGCAAAAGCCTGAGCCGCCTCTACAGCACACTCAGCGGCATGGAAGCAGTGCCTGTCCACCTGCTGACAGGCGCGACATCCGCCGCCGCACGCGCCGAAATCCTCGCGCAGTTAGCAGCGGGCGTGCCGTGTGTTGTGGTCGGCACACATGCCTTGATCAGCGATGATGTAACCTTCGGGCGGCTTGGTGTGGCAGTCATTGATGAGCAGCACCGTTTCGGCGTGGAGCAGCGCGGCGCGTTGCGCGGCAAGGGCAGCAATCCGCATTTATTGGTGATGACTGCCACGCCGATTCCGCGCACGTTGGCGCTTACGCTCTTTGCCGATCTCGATCTGAGCGTGTTGGATGAACTGCCGCCCGGACGCACACCGATTGAGACGCGCATCGTCAAGCGCAAAGACCGTGAGGCTGTCTACAGCTTCATAGATCGCCAACTTGGGCAAGGGCGGCAAGCGTTCATCGTCTGCCCATTGGTAGAGTCTGATGCGGAGCAGCCTAACGCCGAAGCAAAGGCAGCCGTGGACGAGTACGAACACCTGCAAAGCGAGATTTTCCCGAATCGGCGGCTTGGATTGCTGCATGGCAAGCTCTCGCCCAAACAAAAAGATGCCGTGATGAGCGCTTTCAGCAAAGGCGAGCTAGATATTTTGGTGACGACTGCCGTCGTTGAAGTTGGCGTGGATGTGCCAAATGCCAATCTGATCCTGATCGAAGGGGCAAACCGTTTCGGCTTGGCGCAGTTGCATCAATTCCGTGGGCGTGTGGGGCGCGGCGCACATAAATCCTACTGCCTGCTGCTGCCAGATGATGACAATGATGACAACGCACGCCTTCAGGCGATGGAAGCGACAACTGACGGCTTTAAGCTGGCTGAGATGGACTGGCAATTGCGCGGTGCCGGTGAACTGCTTGGCACGCGCCAAAGCGGCAGCTATATCCGCATGAGCGCGGCGGTTGATCCGAAGTTGGTGGCAGAGGCACAACTTGAGGCGCGCACGCTCTACGAAGAAGACCCAACGCTCAGCCAGCCCGAACACGCCGCCTTACGTGCGCGCCTTGAACGTATCTATGGGCAAGGCGAGGCTGCCGACATCAGTTAACATTCAGCGATTATACTAACAGCCAACCAAATGCATTGAGCAGGCGGGGACTTTGCCCCGCTTTTGCTTGCCTAGAAAGGACACACAGTATGGCAGTGGACGCGATCATTTTCGACTTTGACGGCACGATCATTGATACGGAGTCAGCAGACTTTAACGCTTGGAAGGCAGTCTTTGATCGGCATGAGTTGGCGCTCACCCTTGATTTATGGCGGCAGCGCGTTGGGAGAGTTGTTCATGCAGGCGCACAGGGCGTTTTTATGCCCGATCAGTACTTTGCGGCGGTGAAAGGCTATCCCCTGAGCGCTGAAGAACTGCGCGCTCAAGAAGAACACTATATGCGGCTCTGCAACGAACAACCCGTGCTGGAGGGCGTGCGCGAAATGCTGGCAGCAGCAAAGGCGGCGGGAGTCGGCTTGGCAATCGCCTCGAATTCGGATCGGGCGTGGGTGGAGCATTGGGCGCGGCAGCATGACGTGTGGGAGTACTTCACGTGCGTGTTCACACGGGAAGATGTGCCAAACGCAAAGCCTGCGCCGGATATGTACCTTGCGGCGGCGGCATGTTTGGGCGTGCCGCCTGAGCGTTGCGTTGCCATTGAGGACTCGCCAACCGGGATGCAGGCTGTCATCGCGGCGGGCATTCGGTGCATTGCAGTGCCGAACTGGCTCACCGAACATCTGGAGCGTCCTTCCGGCGTGGCGCTAACGCTCACATCGTTGGCAGAGCTACCTTTTGAGGTGCTGCGCGCACGCTTTTAATTGGCTACGCGGCGCAGCACGGCAAGCACCTTGCCTTGAATCTGCACTTTATCCTTATCCACATAGATGGGCTGCATGGTCGGGTTGGCAGGCTGCAAGCGGATGCGCGAACCCTCATCAAAGAAGTGCTTGAGGGTCGTCTCGCCGCCTTCAGTCAGCCAGACCGCCACCATCTCGCCGTTGCGCGCCGTCTCCTGCCGCCGCAAAATGACGGTATCGCCATCGTTGATCATAGCGTCAATCATGGAGTAGCCGCTGACCTTCAAGGCATACACCTGCAACGGATCAACGTTCCCGATCAGGCTGGTTGGCACTGCCAGAAGCGAATCTTCATCGTAGTAATCGAGGTCATCGCCGAGAATAGGCAGCGGCTCACCGGCAACAATGCTGCCAAGAATGGGCAAATGGGTGATGTTGATTGAGTCATTCACGCGGATGGGCAGTTCTGCGTTAGGCGATTGGGTAGAGGTGTTCAGGCGGATGCCGCGTGAAACAGTCTTAGAGCGTGTTAGGAAGCCTGCATCTACCAATTTATTCAGGTTGTAGTTCACCACAGAAGTGGAGCTGATGCCAACCGCATTTCCAATATCGCGGATGGTAGGTGGGTAGCCGCGCTGCGTCAGCCATTCCTCAATCACGCGCAGAATAGCCCGCTGCTTTTCGGAAAGTGAATTGTAGTCCCGCATAGGTTTCTCCTCGGATCAAAGCCATTGTTTAAGATAGGATTGATCATACGTTCGCTTTTTATAATCAATCATAAACCGAACGTTTGTATGAGTCAAGGCTTTGGCAAGAGAACAGTAGAGCAGTTACCGCAAACCATATACAAATGATAGCCATAGATGCCCATCCAAGCGCCTTTTGCACCGAACAAGCGTGCCGAAAAAGCGCGGCGGTGATGTCGTTCGCACACCACCGCCGTATCCGTTAGGCTAAATGCCAAGCGAGAGGTATTTAATTTCAAGGTACTCATCAATGCCGACCGAGCCGCCCTCGCGCCCTAAGCCGCTTTGCTTCACGCCGCCAAAGGGCGCTTGGGCAACTGAGGGCAAGCCATCGTTCACACCGATGATGCCATACTCAAGCCGCTCTGCCACGCGAAAGACGCGGCTAAGATCGCGGGTGAAGAAATAGGCTGCCAGCCCATATTGCGTGGCGTTGGCGGCGTGCAGCACCTCATCCTCATCGTCAAAGGCGATCAGCGGCGCAACAGGGCCGAAGGTTTCTTCGCGGGCAACCAGCATATCTGCCTTCGCACTGCTCAGGACGGTTGGCTGCCAAAAAGTACTGGTGCCGACCAGCTCAGCCGCGCTGCCACCTAAGCGGATTTGCGCGCCTTGCGCCAGCGCATCGCTGATGTGGCGCTCCACTTTTTGGCGGGCGGGTAGATCGATCAACGGTCCAACGTGGACGTGCGGCAGCAAGCCGTTGCCAACATTTAATTGGCGCACCTCTTGTGTGAATAGATCGGCAAACTGTTCGTAGATGGCGCGCTGCACAAAAATGCGGTTGGCACATACGCACGTCTGCCCGGCGTTGCGGAACTTAGAGATGACTGCGCCGCGCACCGCAGCAGGTAGATCAGCATCCTCAAAGACGATGAAGGGCGCATTGCCGCCTAGCTCTAACGAGAGCCGCTTCACACCTGCTGCCGATTTAGCAATCAGAAGTTTGCCAACCTCTGTAGAGCCGGTGAACGAAATTTTGCGGACGCGATCATCCGCGAAGATCGTCTCGGAAAACGGCACAGGGTCTTGGCAAGTGAGGATGTTCAGCACACCGTCGGGCAAGCCTGCCTCCATGAACAATTTGCCCAGCGCAATGGCAGACAGCGGTGTTTGTTCGGCGGGCTTGCAAATGGCTGTGCAGCCGGCCGCCAGTGCCGGTCCGAGTTTGCGTGTGAGCATCGCCGCCGGGAAGTTCCAAGGCGTGATCATGACCGCCACGCCGACGGCTTGCCGCAGCACTAGAATTCGTTTGTTGGCAACTGAGGCAGGCACAATCTGCCCATAAATGCGCTCTGCTTCGCCAGCGAACCACGTCAGGAAGCTGGCAGCATAGGTAATCTCGCCGCGTGCTTCGCTGAGTGGTTTGCCCTGCTCAAGCGTCATCAGGGTTGCCAAATAGTCACGCCGTTCTAACATAAGCGCCGCCACTTTCCGCAAAATCTCGGCGCGCCCGTTAGCGGGCATTGCCGACCATGCAGGCAGCGCCGCGTAGGCTGCCTCAATCGCGGCGGTCGTCTCCGAGGTGCCAGCATCCGGCACATGCGCCAGAATTTGCCCTGTGGCAGGGTTTTCCACAGGGAACGTTGCGCCGCTGGCGCTCTCGCACCAGTCGCCGTTAATCAGCAGGCGCCAATCGCCCGCGCCAATCGTCTGTGCCACAATCTGATCAAAATCTGCTACGCCTTGCATTGTTTTGTGTCCATTCATCTATAACTTTATGTGGATAGGCTGCCTTAGAGTTTACCGCGCTGGCTGCGATCAACAATTGCAGGGCGCGGCGCAACAAAAAATCGCCCTGTGTGGGCGATTAATGTTAGGGTGTGCCGAGAGCCAGACTTGAACTGGCGACACCCGCATTTTCAGTGCGGTGCTCTACCAACTGAGCTATCTCGGCGTACCTATATTTGTTAGTCTAGCAGAGTTTGGGCAAGCGCGCAAGGGCAAAATCTCTCGCTGGGGTGTGGTGAATTTGCCGCATGTGCGTATACTAAGGCAACCCTTAGGAGAAACGCTTATGAGCGAAAGCTGCATTTTCTGTCGGATTATTCGCGGCGAATTGCCTTCCACCATGCTTTACCAAGATCAGCAGGCAGTCGCCTTTAAAGATATTGCGCCGATTGCGCCTGTGCATATCCTGATTGTGCCGCGCCAGCACCTTGAGAGCGCAGCCGAAACAACCGCCGAAAACGCGCTGCTGATCGGGCATCTGATCAGGGTGGCGGCACACGTTGCCCGTGAGCAAGGCATTGCCGAAAGCGGCTACCGTCTGGTAACCAACATCGGCAAGGATGGCGGACAAGAAGTTTTTCACTTGCACTGGCATTTGCTTGGCGGACGGCAAATGCGCGGACTCGGCTGAGCTATGGCAAGCGCAGCGCGCCAAGCCTGAAATATTCCGCACCCTCCACGCTGAGCGGTGTCGGATCGGCATACCAATAGACTTTCACGCCTACGGTATACTCGCCGCTGGGCAGATCGGGCGGCAAGGCGATTCGGTGTGAGTCCAAGCGCAAGTCGCCCGCTTGCCATGCCGAGGTTGGCGCATGACCATCAAGCGGCACGCCGTCATGCTGTGCGATCAGCCGTCCATCGCTGCTGAGCAGAAAGACGGAGATGCTGTAATCGAGCGTTGGTGCTTTCAGCGCTTGCCAAAGCAGCGTCACGCGCACCTGATCAGCCTTTCGATCAAGTGCGGCGCGCTCTAGTGCGAACAAATCGCCAAAAGTGGCGAGGCGCGCTTGTGGCGGACGTTCGTAGCGCCATAGATAGATGACATTCTCGTAGTGGCGTGCGGTTAGCTCTGCCACGCGGATGAAGCCGCGTTCGGGCAGAAAATCCAGCAAACCATCCTCATTTTTGCCCCAATAAATCAGCCAAAAGGCATTTTTATCTTCAAGGTAAGCGTGCAGGTAGGCAAAGAAGTTCTCGCGGTAGCCTTCCCGCCAACTGGGCAGGGAAACCAACGGCAACTCGGCAGGATCAGCTTTCAAATCTTGCCCGATGTGATAGCGCAGCGCGAAGTCATCCACCCAAATATCCATCAGCAGCGGATCGTCAGCCTCACGGTAGGTCAGCCACATTTGCGAGACTTCGCGCCACGGCGGCTTGATGTGATAGGCGTCAATCGTCGTCAGGCTGACGCCAACCAGCACAGCAAGGATGATCGCCCGTGCCGTGCGGTCAAGGTTCAGCAGTCCATGCCCGATCAGAATGGCAAGGGCAGGCGTCACAATCAGAAAATTGCGTGTGGTTAGGATTGGAAAGCGATCATTTATTCCGATAATGATTGTTATTGGAAGCAACACCCACAACGCCAAAAAAACCGTCGGTAGCAGCGGACGCCACCGCCAATGTGCCACGCCAAACCGATACGTCACATACGCCAGACCAAGCAGCGCCAAGGCGCCCGTCAAGCCGAAATGCGTGCCGATTAAATCCGTCCGCACCATTGTGAACGTCTCAGGTGTGTTGGGCAGCGTGGATTGAAAGATGATTGGGCGCGTGTACCGCACGCTGCTCTGCGCCAAAAAGACGGCGAACTGTGGCAGAAAGGCAATGCCGATTGCACCAAAGCGGATGATCAGATCGGGCAGGCGGCGCAGCGGACGCACCGTGATCAGGGCGTGCAAAGCCTGCACACCGATCACCAGCACACCCAGATAATGCGTGTGGAGCAGCGCAATTGAACTGAGCAGCCATGCGATGCCGCTGGCACGGCGCGGTTGGCGCGCATAACGCAGATAAAAGAGCGCCGAGAGCGCCGCTAATGCCGCCATTTGCGTGTAGTGGCGCGCCTCACGCGCCAGCATAATCTCATTATCGGTCAGGGCAAGGATGAGTGCTGCTGCCAAGCCTGCCGCTGGCGAGAACCAGTCCGCACCAAGCCGATAGACCGCCGCAAGGCAGATCAGCGACCACAAAGCAGAGAGCAGACGCGCCATGAACAGGCTATCACCAAAGACATCCATCCACAGGCGCATCAGCATGAAGTAAAGCGGTGGGTGCTGATCTTCCGTCATGGTATGCGCCACATCCGCCAACGTCGGACCTTTGGCGAGCAGCATCGTCCAGCCCTCATCTGCCCAAAAGCTCTCGCGCTGAATGTGCCACAAGCGGGCGAACAGGGCAAAAATGGCGATCAGCGCGAATAGAGTCAGCGCCTGACGTGCAGCTTGTGTGCGGAATAAGCTAGGGTTCATCGGCATATCTTGCGTTTTTATCTTAGGTGGGCTGAGTGTAGCGCTACGCTGCCCTGCTTGGCAAGGTGAGCTGTGTTCGGTGGCTAGCCAGACAACGCCACTGCAAGCCGCAACGGGCTTACAGTGGTTTGGCAGAAAAGCGTTGTAGGCGTGGGTTTAGGTGTTCGTTGAACGGATATCAGCACGCCCGTTAAAGCCCGCCACATCCAGCCATGTGTAGAGTTGTTGCCGCACGGCATCTACCAAGCGCAGGTTGATGCTGAAATGCCCGGTAGCATCTGCCACAATCGTCAGGCGCAGCAGCAAACTGCCATCACTTTGCAAGCCAAGCGCGAGATATGCCTGATTTGTGCCAACTTGGCGTGTCGTCAACAAGCCTTCCACAATTGTTAACCGCGTTAAAGCGCGCATTAGGTCTTCGTAACGCGGGCGCATCGCAATTTCTAGCGGACCGTAGCTAGCAGAGAGCGTGACATAGGTACCTTCCCGACGAACGGCAAGGCGCGGCTGGTCATCATCGGCGGCGCTCAGAAAAATCTCTAGGCTTTCCGAGCCGGAGTCAACCTTAGTGTCGTCTAAGGTCTGGAAATTACGCATAGAAGCCGACTCCAATCTGTGCGGGGCGAGATAAATTAGCGTGAAGTATATCACAAAGCGCGCAAAGTGCGAAAGGCATTTGGGCAGGCAGACAAGTTGCACCGTGCGAGAGCTGAGCGCCTTGAGGAACGGGTCACAATCATTGAGGCGCAATGAATTATGGGAAAAGCTAACTTCACCCAACGGCTAACTGAGGCGAAACTTGACTATGGTCTACCCTCAAGATTCAGTACGCTTCATCAGCCTATAGGTGATTGCTCAGCCCACTTGTGGTAGAATTGCCCCTATGAACGAGCAAACCCAACCTAAACGAACGCGCCCGCGCTTGTGGCGCACTGCCGCTGTGCTGCTGCTGATCCTGATCGCAGCCTTAGGTATGCTGAATCTGTTGCTCACTGCCCTCATCAGCGCTGATCAGCCTACCAATGCACCCAGTGGCACGCTGCTTTACATCAGCACCTTTGATGATGATGAAGAAACGGACGCCGATGATACCTTCAACGCACAGTGGACGCTCTACACAGGGCAAGACAGCGCACAGGTTGAAGGTGGCGTCTTGTTCATCAGCATTGGCTCTGCCGGTGGCGTGTTCACGGATTTGAACCAGCCCTTTGCCGATCTGGATGTGGAAGTGCTGACCAGTTGGGAAAGTGGTAGCCTTGAAATCGTTGAGGCGGCTGAGGCAAGCCTGATGTTTCGCTATCAGGATGTGAACAATTTTTATGCCTTCAAGCTGCGCGGCGATGGCGCCTACCGTGTGGAGCGTCTGCAAGACGGGACGCTGGATGTGCTGAGCGAATGGCAGATCGCGCCGCAAGCCTTAAGTGGTGTGGGTGCCTTTAATCGGCTGCGTGTGGTGGCGCAGGGCGATCAGTTCCGCTTTTATGTGAACGATCTGCCTGTGCTGCTCTGCCCAAAGGGTGAGGATCGGCGCTCCACATGGAACGGACTCCGCAGCGGTGCTTGCCTGAGCAACAACCAGCAGACGGCAGACTTCCTGATCGACTCTGCCTTCAAAACGGGTAAAATTGCGCTGGGCGCGGTGGCAGGGCAAGCCGCCACGGGCTTCCGCGTCGCCTTCGATACAGTAGTGGTGATTGCGCCTTAGCGCAGCACATTCAGATAGGACAGACAGCATCATGCCCATGCCGCGACCAATTGGCATCACGCTCGATAAGCCGAACAATGTTCTGATCATTCAATGGGCAGATGGCGCCACCTGCCGCTATCCGCTCAGCCACCTGCGTGAGGCATGTCCGTGCGTGGAGTGCCGCGGTGGACACGAAAATATGGGACGCCACAGCGATCCCGATCATATCTTGGTGTTAACGCCCGCCCGTTCCTACGGCATTGAGCGCATCGAACTGGTGGGCAATTACGCCTTGCAGCCCTTCTGGGATGACCGCCATCACACAGGCATTTATACATGGGACTATTTGCGCCGTTTGTGTCCGCCGCAGGAATCTGCAAGCAGCACTGCCCAAACTGCGGCAGAAAGCCAGTGAGCCATGCAGAGCTACCTACGCTTTATTGAAGAAATTCTGATTGATGAGGACAGGCTGCAACAGCGCGTTGAAGCTCTTGGCGCGCAGATCAACGCCGATTACAGTCATGCCACTGATCTGTTGTTGGTGTGTGTGTTGAAGGGCGGTGTGCTGTTCCTGACCGATCTGATGCGCCATATCCACGTGCCGCACGCCATAGACTTTATGGCGATCTCCAGCTATGGCGCCGGCGCACGCGAGACGAGCGGCATCGTCCGCATTGATCTTGATCTGAAACAGAACATCGAAGGGCGCAACCTGCTCATTGTTGAGGATATTATTGATACCGGCACCACGCTTGCCTATCTGCGGCGCTTGCTCTTGGCGCGCAACCCTGCCAGCCTGAAAATCTGCACGCTGCTGAGCAAGCCAAGCCGCCGCCTGACCGATATTCCCGTGGATTACATCGGCTTCGAAATTCCCGATAAATTCGTGTTCGGCTACGGTCTCGATTTGGATGAACTCTACCGCAGTTTGCCCTTCATCGCCGCGGTGAATCCCGGCATGTACGCACATGAATGAGTCCACCGCGCCGTTCACCCTCGAATATCCGCCCCTAGTAGCAGCGCTGCTGCCGATCATCGGCACGGGTGAAGCATATCTGGTTGGTGGCGCCGTGCGTGATGCCCTGCTGCGCCGCCCTAGCCACGACCTTGACCTTGCTACGCCTGATGACGGACGCCGCCTTGCCAAACAGATCGCTAACGCCTTCAATGGCGCTTACTATCCGCTTGACCCTGAGCGCAAGGTTGGGCGCGCTATTCTGGACTATGAAGGCGTGCGCTACAGTGTGGACGTGGCGCGCTTCCGCGGCGATTCCTTGCAAGATGACCTCTACGGGCGTGATTTCACAGTGAACGCCATTGCTGCGCCGTTACGCGGTGACCTGCAAGCGCTGATCGATCCGCTGGACGGTGTGCGCGATCTGCATGAGAAACGCCTGCGCCGCTGCACGCCTGACTCGATCCGCAATGATCCGATCCGCGCCCTGCGCGCCGTGCGCCAAAGCCTGCAATTCAAGCTGCTCATTGAGCGCGAAACACGCGCCGATCTGCGTGAGTATGGTGTTGGTATTGTCCACAGCTCGCCAGAGCGCGTCCGTGATGAGTTCATGACCATGCTCGGCGGCGCAAAGCCACAGGCTGCCTTGCGCGCCTTAGACTCGCTTGGTCTGCTATCTCTGATTGTGCCAGAGATAGACGCTATGCGCGGCGTGCCGCAGTCTGCACCACACATTTACGATGTGTGGGAACACACCCTCAATGTGATCGAACGGCTGGACGGCGTGATCACAACGATCAGCCCACAGCGCACCGATGAAACCGCAGCCGACGGCGCGCTTGGCTTGATCGTCTACTTGCTGGATATTTTCCGTCCGCAGTTACAGGCGCACCTTGAGGCTGCGCTGCCAAATGGTCGAAGTGTGCGCGCCTTGTTGATGTTGGCTGCCCTGCTGCACGATTGTGGCAAGCCAGCAACGCGCAGTGTTAGCGAAAATGGGCGCATTCACTTCTATCGGCATGAGTTAATCGGCGCGGAAATGGCAGAGGTGCGTGCTGAGGCACTGCGCTTGAGCAACGAAGAGACGGCGCGCTTGGTTGGTTGCGTGCGCCATCACATGCGTCCGATGCACCTTCGCAACGCGGAAAGCCTTTCGCGGCGCGCCATCTACCGTTTTTGGAAGGCGACCGATAGACTCGGTCTGGATGTGTGCTTGCTCACCCTTGCCGACTATTTAGGTGTGGTTGGCACACATTTGCAAGTGCCTGAATGGTTGGCACATTTGCAAGTGGTGCGTGCCTTGCTAGATGGCTATTTTAACCGTCACGCCGAAGTGGTCGCACCACCGCCACTGCTTAGCGGCAAACTGTTGATGGACGCGCTGAACCTAGCGCCCGGCAAGCTGGTTGGGCAGCTTTTGGAGCAGATCGCAGAGGCACAGGCGGTTGGCGAGATCAGCACGTCTGAGGAAGCACTTGATCTCGCACGCCGCCTGTATAAAAAATAAGCGCCTCTCGGCTGGGAGAGGCGCTGTACTATGTTAAGGCTTACTTGCCGACGCACTGCGGCAGGACGGGTGAGCCCGGCTGACCATATTCCTCTGGCACATCCAGCGTGTTTGCCAGCGAGACCCAGCCACCCATCACGAATAGGCGTGCAAAACCGTCTTTTTGGTCAATCACAAAGGCAGTCTGGCAGGTCTTCATCGCCAAGCCGGTAGGCGCACCACCAGCTGACTGCAAAATAGGGGTATCGCCCAAGAATAATACCAGATTTTTGTTCCCCGGCAAACCAGGTCCAGTGAATGGTGGCACATAGGTGGGCAAGCCCGCGCAATTGCCCGTCCATTCGCCAGCTAACTGCTCCTGGAAGCCGTTGCCCGCGAGGCTGACAAAGCGCAGCGTAATAGGGTTATATTGCGGTGCGCCAGCGTTCCACAGGAAATTGCCAATAGGGCCGCTAAAACCAACAGAAACTGAGCTGGCAAAAAAGTGGATGACATTACCAGCACCGTCTGTCGCAATGAAATGATAGGCTTCCTGCCCGGCACCTGTGTTGTCCCGATCCGCTGTGTAACTAGAGCCTAAGTCAGTGAAACCTGTACAGCCCACGCTGCCACTGCCGCTGCCACTGAGCGCCTGCAACGCCATTACAGGTACAGCTAGCGCGACCACTAAAACAAGCAACGCTACCAAACGAAGCGTTTTCATATGACACCTTTCCGATATTTCAAGGACTTAACGATAAGAAATAGTAGCAATTGGCTATATTTTCATCAAGTGGTTTTTATAAGTTTTTATTTTGACCAATCACCGCTATTTCGCCCTACCCAAGCGCTTGTAGGCAACGTTGAAAGTAGGCGCGTTCTGCCTCATTTTGGCAGAGCGCCAAAGCGCGCCCGTAAGCATCGGCAGACGCCTCACGCTGACCGCTCCGCCGCAGCAGGTCGGCACAGGCGGCATGATAAGGGTAGTAGTTGGTGGCTGCCGCGCCAAGTGGGTAGAGCAGCGCCAATCCAGCTTGCGGACTGTCTGCCATGCCGACCGCCACGGCGTGATTGACTGCCACCACCATTGAAGGCGCAAGGTTCATCAGCACACTATACAAGGCAGCGATCTGCCGCCAATCGGTTTGATCGGCACTTGGTGCCTCGGCGTGCAGCGCGCTGATTGCCGCCTGTACTTGATAAACGCCCACCTTTCGCATGGCGAACGCCTCATCCAAAATACTAATACCTTCGGCGATCAGCTCAGCATTCCATGCGCTGCGGTCTTGATCGGCAAGCAGCACCAAATCGCCATTAGCATCGGTGCGTGCGGCACGGCGCGAATCGTGCAGCAGCATGAGTGCCAGCAAGCCATGTGCTTCGGCGCTGAGGGCGGTTGGCGGCAGCAGGCTAATTAAGACTCGGCAAAGTCGAATCGCCTCTTGGCAGAGTGCTTGCCGCACCAATGCCTCGCCGCTGGTGGCGCAGTAGCCTTCATTAAAGATTAAATAGAGGACGTGCAACAAGGCGTCTAGGCGTTCGGGCAAATCTGCCACTGGCGGCACACGGTAGGGAATACCAGCTGCCTGTATCTTCTGTTTGGCGCGGTTTAAGCGCTGCGCCATCGTTGGAATTGGCACAAGGAAGGCGCGGGCAATTTCGGCAGTGGATAAGCCGCCAAGCGTTCGCAAGGTGAGGGCAATTTGCGCTTCCAGCGAAAGGGACGGATGGCAGCAGGTGAACATGAGCTTTAGGCGCTCATCGGGAAAGGTATCAAGCATCTCAGAATCACCCTCATCAGCAGGATCAGGTTGTTCAGGTTGGCTGAGGGCGTGTAGATCAGCCTGGCGGCGTGCAAAGGCTGCCTGACGGCGTACCTTATCCACAGCGCGGCGCTTGGCAACTGTGGTCAGCCATGCCGCAGGGTTGTGGGGCACACCGTCGGTCTGCCAGCTTTCCAATGCCTGCAAAAAGGCATCTTGCAGGGCATCTTCGGCAAGCGTGAAATCACCAAGCTGTCTGATTAAGGCTGCTATGACGCGCCCATGTTCAAGGCGGAAAACTTCTTCAATGACTGTGCGCAGATCGCTGAGCATAGCACCTCACCCAACCGATTAACGATGCACAATGGGCAAGAGTATAGCTTGCCCATTGTGCCAGTTCACAGGCAATTAGGCTTGGGCGAAGATCACAATTGGGCGAATCTCGATACTGCCATCTTTTGCGCCGGGAATCTTGGCTGCCATCTCGATTGCTTCATCCAGATCGCGGCAGTCTAAGATGTAGAAACCGCCAAGCTGCTCATGCGTCTCGGCAAAAGGCCCGTCGGTCTTGAGCGCTTGCCCATCGCGCACGCGCACCGTTGTGGCAGTGCTGATTGGGTGCAGTGCTTCACCCGTCACCATCACGCCGCGCTGGGCTGCTTCTGCGCCAAAAGCCCTGTATTCTTGCAGTTCTGCGTCGTAGTCGGCAGGGGTCATGTGGGCGCGTGCAGCTTCCGAAGCGTAGATCAAGAGCATGTACTTCATGGTATGTTTCTCCCTTTGGCATGTTTCAGGCAAATCCATTTTCGCCCGTTCTACACAAACGTCGTTTGAGAGGCTACCAAAATGACAGCTTCACAGATTTCCTGACGATTCTCTAACAAATTGACGGTGTCGAGCGCACTTCAAACCTGCTTGAAACCTGAAAAGACATCTCCACTACGCCGAATGTGTTCTATACTGAAACGTTAGGGCATAGGCTGGCGTACTACTGGATCATATTGGCTCACAAAACACGGATACATAGATCACCATGAACCTGATCTCACAATTGCCACAAGAAGAACGCGGTTTGACGAGTGCTGAGGTTGCTGTGCGCGTTGAGCGCGGCGAATCGAACGATTTCAAAGTGCAAGTTGGGCGCACCTACTGGGAAATCTTCCGCGATAACGTTTTCAACGTCTTTAACTTTGTGCTGGCAACGCTCGGCGCAATCATGATTTTCTTTCAGGACTACGCCAATCTGCTCTTTGCCAGCTTTAGCGTCGTGCTGAACTCGATTGTTGGGTTGGTGCAAGAGATTGCCGCCAAGCGTGCGCTCGATCAACTCGCGGCGCTCTCTATGCAGCAGGTGAAGGTTTGGCGGGATGGTGGGCTGGTAGAAGTGCCGCTGACAGGCGTCGTCAAAGATGACCTGCTGCCACTTGAGGCAGGCGATAAGGTGGTGGTGGATGGCGTGGTGCTGGTTGCCGACTCACTGGAGATGAACGAGGCATTGCTGACGGGCGAATCGGACGCGGTGCTGAAAGAGAACGGAATGCAGCTCTATTCAGGCTCATTCGTGATTGCCGGCGCGGGCGTTATGCGGGCAACAGCCGTTGGCGCAGCCAGCACGATCAACAAGCTCTCGGCAACGGCGAAGGCGTATCGGCATCCGCTGACGCCGACGCAGCGCTACATCGCCAACTTGGTCCAGATCGCCGTCTTTGTGATGTTGGTGTTCGGCCCGATGACGGTGATCGGCGGCTTGGTCTCGCAACTGCCAACTATTGAGATCGTGCGGAATGCGGTGGTGTTGGTCACCAGCATGGTGCCGCAAGGCTTGGTGTTGGTCACGACGATCTCGCTGTCCATCGGCGCGCTGATCATCAGCCGTCAGCGCACATTGGTGCAGCGCGTGAACGCGGTCGAATCTATGGCGAATGTCAATGTGCTGTGCTTTGATAAGACAGGCACGCTCACGCGCAATATGCTCAGCGTGAATGAGATCATGCCGCTGAACGGCACACCAACCGAGCCACTCCACAGCGCTCTGCGCCGCTACGTAGAAAACCTTGCCACCCAAAACCGCACCGCCGGCGCGATTGCCGAATACATCGGCACGAACGGCGTTAGCACAGCAAAGCAACGGGAGATTCCGTTTACCTCAGCGCGCAAGTGGGGTGCGATCATCTTCGAGGGCGAGACGCTGCTCTTAGGGGCACCAGAACGCTTGCTAGACCCTGTGCGTGACGCGGAGGCGCTCCAAGTGGCGTATGAGCGCTCCACGCAAGGGCAGCGCATCCTTGCTTTTGCGCGCAGCAGCAACACACCCGTTGATGGCGCGCTGCCCAGTGAGCGCCACGCGCTCGCCCTGATCGCCATGAGCGACCAAATTCGTCCAGAGATTCAGCAGACCATCGCACAATTTACCACACTAGGCGTACAGTTGAAGGTCATTAGCGGCGATAACGCCGAAACTGTGCGCGCCATTGCCGAGCAAGCCGGCATGACCATTGAGCGCGCCTGCACAGGCGATCAGCTTGAGGCGATGGACGCGGCGACCTTTGCCCACGCCGTGCGCGAAGCGAATCTTTTTGCGCGCATTGAGCCAGAGACCAAGCGTAAGATCATCCGTGCGCTGAAGGCAGAGGGCGCTTATGTGGCAATGGTTGGCGATGGCGTCAATGATGTGCCAGCCTTGAAAGAGGCGAATATGGCAGTTGCCATGAACGACGGCGCGCAAATTGCCAAAGATGTTGCCGACCTTGTGCTGTTGGATAACAGCATGGCGACGCTGCCCAACGCCTTTGAGCGCGGCAAGACGATCACACAAAAGATTTTTGGCAGCACGCGCATCTTCCTGACCAAGAACTTCTTCACAGTGCTTGCCTTCATCTTCATTGGCTACATGGCGCTGCCCTTCGCAACCACGCCGATCATCATCAGTTGGCTGACCTTTGGTATGGTCAATCTGCCGGGCATCCTAATTACTTTTGGCGTGCTGCGTCCGCGCCACTTGCCGAGTTTCGCCAATGATGTAATGCGCTACGTGTTCAGCGGCACGGTAGTTGGCGCTTTGGTGATGTCGGGCTTGTACGCTGTCCTCTATCTGCTGCTGCGCGGCAGTGTGGAGAACGGCGCTATTGTGCTTGCCGCACGTGATGAGGCTCGCAGCGGACTGCTGATCTTCATGGCGCTGTATGGGCTACTTATCTTTTGGAACACGCTTGGTATTGATTTGTTCGATCCACAGAGCATGACAGCACGTCCGCGCCTTGTGTGGCTGGGGTCGGGTTTTGTTCTGCTCACCATCGTGCCGCCGTACTTCTTGCCGCAGGTTTTCCAAGGCTGGAGCAATCCGCGCTTTGTGGTGGTTATGGCGGCAGCTTTTGCGGCGGGCGTGGCAGCCGTTGCCTTCCATTGGCTCTACTACGAACGGCGGCTTGAACAGTACATGCAACAGCGGCGTTAAGCCTGCGCCCTGATTGCTGCAAGGCAGTCAGGGCAGGCTGTAATTTCCCGCTCAGCCGCTGGTGATGACGCCCTGAAAGCGCTCATAAGCGGCGCCCCAGTCCAACAAATAGTTGGGTGTGTAGACGGTTGGCGGATAGCTGGCGCGCACCACTTGGCGCGCCTCCGCCAAATCGCGCAGTTCGCCCAAGGCAACCAACTGCACCAGCGCGTTGCCAAGCGCGGTTGCCTCAACGGGACCGGCATAGACGGGCAAGCCCGTCGCGTCAGCCGTCATTTGGCAGAGCATGGCGTTTTGTGCGCCGCCGCCCACAATATGCAGCGCGTCTACTTGTGCGCCCGTCGCACTGATGATCTGTTCTAGCACATAGCGATATTTGAGCGCCAAACTCTCTAGGATGCAGCGTAAAAAGGCACCCTGTCGCTCAGGGGCGGGCTGCCCTGTGGCAGCACAAAAGGCAGCGATGCGTGTGGGCATATCGCCGGGTGGAAAGAAAGACGGATCATCGGGATCGATCAGTGCGGCAAAGGGCAATTCAAGTTGTGCCTCATTCAGCAGCAGGTCGTATGAGATGTCCAAACCTTGTTCGCGCCAACGCTGCCGACACTGTTGTTCCAGCCACAAGCCCATCACCATCTTCAGCGGGCGGAATGTGCCAAAGGCGCCGCCTTCGTTGGTCAGGTTCGCCTGCATTGCCGCCTCAGTCAGGATCGGCTGGTGCGTCTCGATGCCAAACAGACTCCATGTGCCGCTGCTGATGTAGGCAAAGTGCGGCGTCTCGGCTGGCACGGCAACGACAGCACTGCCCGTATCGTGGCTGGCAACGGTGAAGACCGGCAGCGTCTCGTAGGTGCCAATCAGGTTGGCAGGCTGCACAACGGTCGGGAAAAAGTGCGTTGGAATGCCCAGCCGCGCCAGCAGATCACGATCCCAATCGCCAAGCGTTGGGTTGTAGCACTGGGTGGTCGTGGTGTGCGTGAATTCGCTGATCTTCTCGCCCGTCAGCCAGTAGGTGATCAGGTTGGGCATAGTCAGCAAGGTGTGCGTCATATCCAGCAAGTCGGGCGCGTCGTGTTGCAGTGCCACAAGCTGATAAAGCGTGTTGATCACATAAAAGCCGATGCCCGTGCGCTGATAAAGTTCATGGCGTGGCACAAGCGCTAAGACCTGCTCCATAATGCCTTCGGTGCGCCGATCTCGCATGTGAACAGGATTGCCAAGCAGCGCGCCGCGCCGATCCAGCAAGCCGAAATCTACGCCGAATGAGTCTACACCGATGCTGGCGGCAGTTTCGAGCTGTGCCGCTGCCAAGCCGCGCTCAATCTCACCCCACAGGTTTAGCACATCCCAATGCAGCGTGCCACGCACCATGATCGGCGTATTGGCGAAACGGTAGCGCTCTGCGCCTTGCACCTGCTTACCATCAAAACGGACACTGAAAATGCGCCCGTTGGAGTTGCCCAAATCCACCGCGATGAGATCAGTCATACAGCCCATCCTTTGCTCAGCGCGCTGAGTATACCGTGAAAGGCTGCCTTTAGCGCACAGATTGCTTTGTAGGTGTTGTAGTCACCTCAGCCCTACCGAACAGGGGCAGATACCGCCACGCGAACGCCGAGATTGAACCCCCGAAAATCAGGATCGGGGCGAGAGCGAAAGGCAGCACGGGCGTCGCCTCGATCATAGTACCACGAACCACCGCGCAAGCCCCGACTATCTGTCCCGTCCCGTGTCTCGCGCCCGTCATCCGCTCTGTAGGGATAAGGCTCATACACACTGCTCACCCACTCCCAAACGTTGCCGCTCATATCCAGTGCGCCGCACCATGCCGCGCCTTTGATGCGTATACCTTCACCGACAGGGTGTGTTTTACCGCCCGAATTGCCATGATAGATAACATATTCCAAGTCATCTACAAAGCTGTTTCCCCATGGATAGACCCGATTTTCAGGTCCGCGGGCTGCCCACTCCCACTCTGCCTCAGTCGGCAAGCGCCCACCACGCCATGCCGCAAACGCCCATACCTCATACCACGAAATGCCCACCCGCGGCTGATTGGGTGCCGTGAAGCCATCGTAATTTTGAGGGGCAATCACGCTGCCCTTTTCACGCCATGCCCAGCCTGCCGCCGTCCACAATTCGCGCTGTCGGTAGCCGCCATCCGCTACAAACTTGGCGTAGGCGGCATTCGTAACAGGCGTTAGGTCTAGCCAGAGACTTTGTGCGATGAACTGTTCGTGAACGGGTCTTTCGTCACTATCGCCATTATCGCTGCCCATCATAAACTTACCCGCTGGCACGTAGACCATGATGGCGCCTGTCTTTTCGTCCGTGCGACGGTCACCGAGTTGATATGTGTGTGGCATCCAAACCTCTCCAGAGTCCCCGATGATGTGCTATCCCACGCTGCCGCCATAACGCCCTTGTGCCTCTGCCCAGGCTGCGCCAAGCCGCCTCATGCCTTCCTCAATCCGCTCGGATGGCTGCTGGGCAAAATTCAGGCGGATGAAGTACGCCGCATTCGGATCGCCTTCCATTGTGTAAAACTCCGCGCCAATGGCAAAACTGACGCCGTGCCGCAGCGCAATTGGGTAGAGCTGCGCGGCGGTGATGCCCGCGTGCGGCAGCGCTACCCACAGATAGACTCCGCCCGGCGGCTCTGACCAGCGTGCGCCACTCGGCAAATAGCGCCGTGCCGCCTTCAGCGCAGCATCGCGCCGCTGTTGGCAAGCCCGCCGCACCCGATCAAGGTGTCCGCTCAGCGCGCCGCTGATCAGAAAGTGGTGCATGGCGCGCTGATTCAAGCCCGGCGTGCAAATATCGGCTGCCTGCTTCACCCGCAAAGCGCGCTCCCATAGCGCACCCTCTGCAATTAGGTAGCCAATGCGCGTGCCGGGCAGCACAATCTTAGAAAAGCCGTTGGCATGAACCACAATGCCGTATTCATCCAACGCCTTGAGTGGCGGTGGCGGCTCTCCGCCGTAGCTCAGCTCATGGTAGACGCCATCTTCCAGCACGGGAATATCGGCGGCGGCGGCAATCCGCAGCAGCACGCGCCGCCTGTGGATCGGCATCACACTGCCCGTTGGATTATGGTGCGTCGGCGCGATGTAGATCAGGCGCGGGCGATGTGCCTCAATGGCGGACTCCAGCAGTTCGGTACGGAGTCCCTGCTCATCCATCGGCACACCTACGGCGCGCACGCGCCGAATGCGGGCAATATCCAAAATGCCAAGATAGGTTGGATTGGTGGTCAGCAGTGTGTCGCCTTCATTCAGCAGTGCTTGAGCTGCCAGATCAAGCGCTTGTTGGCAACCGCCCGTGATCAAGACGTTCTCAGGCGTGGTGCGAATGCCTAAGGATGCCAAATGTTCGGCAACGGCAGCCCGCAACGGCGGATAGCCTTCTGTTTCCTCATAGGCAACGGCAGCCGCACCATCGCGCTCTAGGACTGCCTCAATCGAACGGCGAATGGCAGCTACGGGCAAAAATTCCTCAGCCGGCGCGCCGCCGCTGAAGGCGATCAGTGCTTCTGGCGGCAAGCTACCCGCCGATGGATTCGCCGCCACAGAAGGCAGCGCGCTCGGATCGCGTGGTGTGCTTAGGCTGCCAGCGATAAACGTGCCACGCCCTGGCGAGGCTGCCAACACGCCTTCGTTCAGCAGTTCGGCATAGGCATTCACCACACTCATACGGCTAATGCCAAGCTGTGCGGCCAGTTCGCGGCTGGGCGGTAGCTTATCACCAGCGCGCAGCGCACCTTCGGCAATGCCTTCACGCACTGCACGAATCAATTGGCGGTAAAGCGGCTCCGCAGCGCTTTTATCAAGGCTGAAAAGCGCCGCTATGTGCGCGGATCGAGCCAATTTCGCAGCCCTTCGCTAATCAGGTTGCACGCCATAATCGAAACCAGAATCGCCAAGCCGGGAAAGGTTGCTACCCACCATTGGTAGAATTTGGTGCGCCCAAGTGCGACCATAGAGCCCCATTCTGCCGTTGGTGGCGTAACGCCTAGCCCAATGAAGCTGAGCGCTGAAACCAATAAAATGATGCCGCCAACATCCAACGCCGCCTTGATGATGAGCGGCGTCCAAGTATTAGGCAGCACATGCCGCAGCAAAATGCCCGCCTCGCGCCTGCCGAGCGAGCGCGCCGCCGTCACATACTCAAAGGTGCGCGCCACAATGACCTGCGAACGGATCAGGCGCGCATACTCAGGCCACAGCACCGCGCAGGCTGCTAAAATGGCGTTGTTCAGGCTTGGGCCAAGCAGCGCCGAGATTGCCAGTGCCAGCACGACCGCCGGAAATGCCAGCGTTACATCGGCAAGGCGCATGATCAGATCATCCACCAAGCCGCCGAAAAAGCCCGCCAACGCACCCAGCAAACCGCCGACGCTCAGTGAGATCAGCACAACGATCAGTGCCGCTGGCAGCGAAACCCGCCCGCCGTGCAGCACACGGCTGAAAAGATCGCGCCCTAGCTCGTCCGTGCCGAAGATATGTTCAGCAGAAGGCGGCTTGAGGCGCATCGCCACGTTTTGCTTGATCGGATCATGCACGGTGATGAACGAGGCAAATAGGATCATCAGCGAAAAGATGACTAAAACGCCACCGCCTACCCACAGCGACGGATAGCGCTGCATGTGCTTGACCAAATCGCGCCGCCGCGTTTGGCGTGGCAGGCTGTTTAAGGCGCTAAGCGTGATTGAATCAGCCATGCCGCACCCTCGGATCCAAAACGCTGTACAGCACGTCCACGCTCAGGTTGACGATCACATAAATGACGGCGATCAGCAGTGTGCCGCCCTGAATGGCTGGATAGTCCAAACTGGAGGCAGCCCGCACAAGGTACTGCCCAAGTCCTGCCCAATCAAAGACGGTCTCGGTCATCACTGCGCCGCTGAGCAAGCCTGCAAACGCCAAGCCGATGATGGTGACCAAGGGCAGCAGCGCGTTTCGCAGGGCATGGCGCACCACCACGAGGCGTTCGCTTAAGCCTTTGCTGCGCGCCGTGCGGACGTATTCGCGGCGCATTTCTTCCACAATCGCAGCACGGGTCACGCGCAGCACCAACGCCAACGTGAAGCCGCCTAAGATCACGGTTGGCAGCACAAGATGGCTCAGGGCGCTGCCAAAGGCAGCAAAATCACCGGCCAGCAGCGAGTCCACCGTCAGCAGTCCCGTGAAGGTCGGTGGTTTGTCCATGCGCGGCGCAAAACGCCCCGGTCCGGGCGAGATACCAAGTGTGTAGTAGAAGATGAACAGGAAGATCAGCCCCGTCCAGAAAGGCGGCAGCGACCCATTGAGCAACGAGATAAACCACACGATGCGGTCAAAGAGGCTGCCGAAATAAATGCCCGCCACAATGCCTAATGGAATGCCGAGCAGGATGGCGAATAACAGTGAGCTGATCGCTAACTCAACGGTTGCTGGCAGGTGAATCCGCAGATCGTCTAACACAGGGCGCCGCGTGAGGAAAGAGGTGCCGAGATCGCCGCGCAGAATGTTGGTGACGTAGGTGAAATATTGCTCCCAAACAGGGCGATCTAAGCCCCACTTCTTGATGGCTGCCTCGACCACTTGTGGATTATCCATAGCGCGTTCGCCAACGATCATCACTAAGGGGTCAACCTGCACAAGGTTGTAGATTAGGAACAGTACGAGCGTGATTCCAAAGAGCATTGGAATGGTTAGGATCAGGCGACGGGCGATATAGCGCAAAAGCGACATGCGTCAAACCTTCTGTAAGCCGTAATAAGTTAGGGACAGACGTTTCCGCCTGTCCCTGTATGCTTAAAAGTGACTGAATTACTTGCTGACGCCGCTAAACTCGGTTAGGTAGACGGGATGGAAGACGTAGCCCTTCACATCTTTGCTCAGCACGTCAATGTACTGCTCTTGCAGCAGCGGGATGAAGACGGCTGCCTCAACATGCGCCTTGACATACTCCGTCAGCAGGCGCTCACGCACCATAGCATCGCGCTCAGCGGCGATCAGGTCGGCAAGTTCGGCAATGCGCGGCACATCCATGCGAATACGCGCCGAAACGCCGCTACCTGCCTTGCTGAAGAAGGATGTCCACATAGTAGCATCGAGGTAGTCTGGTGTCCAGGCGCTGATGACCATGGGCAGTTCTTGGGCGCGGAAGGCGGTCAGGAAGTTGGGCGAGGTCTGCTGGTTGATCTCGATCTGGATGCCTGCTTCGGCAAAGTCTGCCTGCAATTTTGCCGCCAACACTTCACGCGGCACGCCTGCCGTGGCGCCGCCGCCAATGTAGAGCGTCATGGCGAAGCCATCGGGAATGCCTGCTTCTGCCAGCAGTGTCTTTGCCTTATCCAGATCGCGGCTGTAGCGCAGGGCAGGATCAGAGCCGGCGATGCCCAGAGGCAGCATAGCAGCGGGACGGTCGGCAAAGCCACCAGTCAGGGCGATGATGCCGTCGTAGTCAATGGCGTAGGCAATCGCTTGGCGCACACGCACATCGCTGATGGGTAGGTTGAAATAATCGCTTGGTGAAACAGCAAGGTAGAGCAGGTTGAGCGTCTGTCCAATGTTGAGTGTTAGATCGGCGTTGCCGCGTGCCTGATCGGCAGTATCGGCATCCACGCCGAGCGCAATGTCGGCATCGCCACGCGCCACCAGTTGCAGCGCGCTAGAGGCATCGTTGGTGTTGCGAAGGGTGACGCCTTCCAACGCGACTGCGCCGCGCCAATAGTTCTCATTCCGCACCAGCGTGATCTCGCTGTTGGGCGTCCAACCGGTGAGGATGAACGGCCCTGAGCCTGCCGAATTCTGATCGAGCCAATCTTTGGCGGTGTCGGTCTGGTCGGCATCTTCGGCATCAGTGCCACCTTGCGCTACCACAACCGCTTTCTCCAAGACGCTGAGCGCGGGCGCAGTTACCACGCTGGCAAAGGCGGGCTGCGGCGTTTCAAGGGTCACTTTCACAGTACGCTCATCCACCACTTCAATACTTTTGAAGCCGAAGTCGGTTAGATAAGATGACGGGCCGCCTTTGATGTTGAGCAGGCGCGTCCAAGAAAAACGCACATCTTCCGCCGTGACGGGATTGCCACTGGCAAATTTGGCGGCAGGGTTCAGCACAAAGGTGTACTCCAAACCATCTTCAGAGATGCTGTAGCTTTCTGCCAAGCCGGGGACGATCTTTGAGAGGTCGTCAGCGTTGATGTTGAGCAAAGTCTCGTAGGTCGCGTGATGGACGATAAGGTTGGTGGTCTCGAAAGCGCGTCCGGGATCGAGGGTGATCACATCCACAAAGCGCCCTGCCACAATCAGGGCGCCACCTTGCGCCTGAGCAGGCACGTGTGCGGCAAAACCAAAGACAAGGGCTAAAACAAGCAAACAGGCAAATACGCGGCGCATACTTTTGAACATCCTTTACTGAACTGCAAATATCGCAAAGGATTTTACTGTGCTGTGTGGGCTTGCCAATTGGAAGATTGAACAGAAATACGTTTATGTGCATCCGTTCCTTCACAGGTCGGGCAAACCCGAATCCTGATGAGAAACCGCATAAGGGCGGGATTTCTCCCGTCCGCCCACCATTGCCTAATGCTATAATCTAGAAGCTAATTCAAAACTTGTGTAAGGTAGTCTTTTGCCTATGGAGCGCGCAGCGCACTCCATAGGCGGTAGTTTCGAGAGGGCTCCCCTCTCAAACTTACCCTTTATACATTTTTTGAAATACATTCCACAAGCTAGGGAGGGGATACAACCTTCATGTTTTGGTCTGACTCTGGGGAAAACCGCACCGCACAACGCTCCATGTTTGGCGGTGTGCAGTTGATGATCGTGTTAGGCGCGCTGCTGCTGACTGCCCTGAGCGCCTTTGCAGCCGGCTACGCTGTGGCGCAAAGTGCCACGCAGAGCAAACTCAGCCTTGCCGATGAGGTGTGGCAGCTCACAGATCGCTATTTCTACTACGCCAAACCTGACGACAAAGATCGGCTGTATGGCGCGATCACGGGCTTGCTCGCCACTTTCCAAGACCCACACACCCTCTTTTTGCCGCCAGCACCCGCTGCCAGAGAGCGCGCCGCCATGAGTGGACAGCAAGGCGGCGTGGGCGTGCTGCTGGCACAGACTGAGGACAAGCGGTTTGTGGTGGTTGAGGTGAAGCGTGGCTGGTCTTATGAGCGCGCCGGCGGGCGCGAAGGCGATCAGATCATCGCGGTGGACGGCGAATCCGTGCTGGGGTTGGAGTTCAGCCAACTGGTGGATCGCGTGCGTGGTACGCTTGGCACGCAAGTTGCGCTAACTGTCCAGCGTGACGACTCGCCCGAACCGATCACGCTGACCATGACGCGCCAACAGATCAACGTCTTCAGCGAAATGCTCGATGATCAAATCGCCTATTTGGCGTTCTCGCAGTTCACCAGCACCGCACCGGATGAGATCAAGGCACAGCTAACGCCGCTTTTGGAACAGAAGCCGCGTGCGTTGATCCTCGATCTGCGTGACAACGGCGGCGGCTTCCTCGATGAGTCGATCCAGATTGCCGATTTCTTCCTGAAAGAAGGCGTCATTGCCACTGAAAAGACTTCCAGCGGTGAACAGAAGCGCTTCAATGCACGCGATGGTGACTTTGCCGAAGATGTGCCGCTGATCGTCTTGGTGAACCGCAACAGCGCCAGCGCCAGCGAGATTGTGGCAGGCGCGCTGCAAGATCGCGGGCGCGCCGTGCTGATCGGGCAACGCACCTTTGGCAAAGGCTCGGTGCAGCGCCTGTTCACGCTCAGCGATGGCTCGCAACTGCGCGTGACGCAGGGCGCGTGGTATACGCCGAACGAGACGCCTATCGAGCGGCAGGGCGATGCACTTGGCGGCTTGCTGCCGAATGTGTTGGTCGAACTGCCAAGCGATGGCAGCCGCCCGCAAGGCGATCCCACCCTAGAGGCTGCCCTTGAGTACATTCGGGAAAACTTTTAGCCAAACACAAGCCGCACCCTGTTTCGGTGCGGCTGTTTTTAGGTGGCGGAGAGGGTGGGATTCGAACCCACGAGGGCTTGCACCCTACTCGCTTTCCAAGCGAGCGCACTAGACCAACTATGCGACCTCTCCAAAAAGTGTGTTGCCATTATAGCGTTAGGCAGGGCGGCGGTCAACGGCGGGAAATTTGAGGGCGTGGTGAAGCTTAAGGGTAAAGCATCGTTTCGCTTTAGCAGCCGTCGCGTGAAGTGTATTGCTCCCATACTTCAACCACGCCATTAGGTCTGCCGTTGCCCTCAGCCCACAGACCTGCTATAATGCGCATTGATGTATCCTCTTGACCGGCAAGCCATGCGTTCGGCTTGCTTTGGTGGCAGAAAGGCAGGCGGGAACGCCATGAGCTTAGCGAAGAACGAAAAAGCAGAACTACTCAAGACTTTTGCGCGCCACGAATCAGATACGGGATCGCCCGAAGTGCAGATTGCGATTCTCACCACGCGCATTAGCCAACTTACCGAGCATTTGAAAGCACACAAACACGATGAACATTCGCGGCGTGGGCTGTTGAAGTTGGTCGGGCAGCGCTTGCGCCACTTGAAGTATCTCAATCGGCGCGATCCAGAAGCCTATAAGGCGCTCATTGAACGACTGGGCTTGCGCGACTACGTGCGGCGCTAAACGCACACCTAACCGCCTGAGATCGCCTCGCAAGGGCGATCTCAGCCGCTCTCCACAAAGGCGCATTCGTCATGCGTCCTTTTGTATTGGTATGCACTAAAGAATCCTCAAGGAGTTATTTCCACTTATGAGCAACGGCGAACACTTAGCGAGTCATCGCTTCACAGCCATGCTCGGCAAGGAAGAAGTCGTGATCGAGACCGGCAAGTTTGCCATGCAGGCAGGCGGCGCGGTGACGGTACGGCTTGGCGAAACGGTGATCCTTGCCACTGCAACGATGAGCAAAGGCGTGCGTGAAGGCATTGATTTCTTCCCGCTGACGGTCGAATACGAAGAGCGTCTCTACGCTGCCGGGCGCATTCCCGGCTCTTTTTTCCGCCGTGAAGGGCGCCCCGCAGAGCAAGCGATCCTCACCAGCCGCGTCACAGACCGTCCCCTGCGCCCTTTGTTTCCCAAAGACCTGCGGAACGAAGTTCAGATTATCATCACAGCGCTCAGCCATGACCAAGAACATGCTACCGATATGCTGTGCATCCTTGGCGCCAGTGCCGCGCTGATGATCTCCAACATCCCTTGGGATGGACCCGTTGGCGGCGTGCGCGTTGGCTTGATTGATGGCGAGTTAGTTGTCAATCCGACCTTCTCTGAGATGGTGAACAGCGATCTTGATCTGCGCGTTGCAGGCACCAAGGACGCCATCATCATGGTCGAGTGCGGCGCAAACGAGGTGGATGAGGCAACGATGGTGCGTGCGTTCTCACTGGCACACCAATCCATGCAGCCAATCCTCGCCTTGCAAGAGGAAATGCGCGCGCAGCTTGGCAAGCCCAAAGCAGAGTATGTGCCAGCCAAGCCCAATACCGAATTGATGGAGCGCGTCCGCACCCGTGCTGCCAGCCAGATTGCCAACATCATCGCCCAATATACCGACCGCGACTCGCGGGCAGCCGAACTCGGTGATCTGCGTGATGAATTGGTTGCCGAATACAGCTCCCCACTGGAAGCCGCCGCCGAGGCAGCCGCCTACAGCCCACAGGCAATTATGGCGAGCTATGAAGATGTGGTTGCCGAAGAAGTGCGCCGCCGCATCCTTGAAGAAGGCATCCGCCCTGATGGGCGCACCACAACGGAAATTCGCCCGCTGCACGCTGAAATCAACTTGCTGCCGCGTGTGCATGGCTCAGGGCTTTTCCAGCGCGGCATGACTCAGGTGCTAAGCGTGGCAACGCTCGGCACGCCCGGCGATGTTCAGCAGCTTGACGGACTCGATCCTGAGGACGAAAAGCGCTACATGCACCACTATAATATGCCGCCCTTTGCCAGTGGCGAGACAACCATGCTGCGCGGACCCAAGCGCCGCGAGATCGGTCACGGCGCGTTGGCAGAAACAGCCTTGCGCTATGTCATCCCTGATGTGGATGTTTTCCCATACACGGTGCGCGTGGTGAGCGAAGTGCTTTCCAGCAACGGCAGCACCTCGATGGCTTCCGTGTGCGCCAGCACGCTTGCCCTGATGGATGCTGGCGTGCCGATCAAAGCGCCGGTTGGCGGCATTGCCATGGGCTTGATCACGGACGGCACCAAATACGCAATCCTGACCGATATTCAGGGCTTGGAAGATCATATCGGCGATATGGATTTCAAAGTTGCCGGCACCGCCAAAGGCATCACCGCCTTGCAGATGGACTTGAAGATCAAAGGCGTCTCCGATGCCACAATGGGCGAAGCACTGGAACAAGCGCGTGTGGCACGCCTCAAGATTCTGGAGGTGATGGCAGCCGCTATCAGTGAGCCACGTAAACAGCTCAGCCGTTATGCGCCACGGATGTTGGTCACCAAGATTGATGTGGAGAAGATCGGCGCGCTGATCGGACCCGGCGGCAAGAACGTGCGCGGCTTGCAGGATAAATACAGCGTCAAGATTGATATTCAGGAAGATGGCACGGTCTATATCTCATCCGAAATCGGCGCAAATGCCGATAAAGTGTTGGAGATTGTGCAAGGCATGACTGAAGACGCTGTACCGGGCAGCATCTACACCGGCAAGGTGACGCGCATTGAGCCTTACGGCGCCTTTGTGGAATTCCTGCCCAACAAAGAAGGGCTTGTCCACATTAGCCAGCTTTCAGATCGACGCATTGAGAACATCGAAGATGAGATCGCCATTGGTGATGAGCTAATGGTGATGGTAACTGCCATTGATCCCACTGGCAAAGTGCGCCTGAGCCGCCAGGCTGTGCTGGAAGGCTGGACACTTGAGGAGGCGCGTGAACGGGATCGCGGTGGACGCCCAAGTGGTGGCGGTGATCGCGGTGGACGTGGCGGACGTAGTGGCGGCGACCGCGGCGGTGATCGGGGTGGTGACCGCGGCGGGCGCGGTGGCTACGGCGGCGGACGCCGTTAACCTTACGAAGGCAGGCAAACCATGCAGCCAGTGGTCAACATGCCCGAATCAACCCATGAGCAGCTTACCTTCCGCCGCATCACAGCGGCGGATCGCCCCGCGTTGGAGGCAATCGCCGCCCAAACGTGGAATGGTGATGACTATCTGCCAGATGTGTTTGATGCATGGCTTGCCGACCCTGAAGGTATGTTCTACGCTGCCTGCCTGCCCGATGAGCGCCTAGCAGGCGCCGCTAAAGTGACGCGGTTGGGCGTTGGCGAGTGGTGGCTCGAGGGCATTCGCGTTGCGCCGGATCTGCGCGGGCAGGGCATTGGGCGTGCTGTTCATGCCTATGGCGTGGCGCTTGCCGAACACCTGCACCGCGCTACGGGTGAAACAGATGCCGAAGTGCGCTTCTGCACCAACATCGGAAACACGCCCATTCACCGTATGGCGGCAGCCTTTCAGTTTCGCCAAGCCGCGCAGTTTTGGCGCTACAGCGCTTCTGTCCAGCCAAGCGATGCCCGTTCCGCCACGTTTCAGCCGCTGCGGATTGACCAACTGCCCGCTTTGCGCGCCTTTTTGGATGCCTCACCGCACTATGCCAATACACAGCGCAGCAGCATTGAAACGCGTTGGATGTGCCGCCGCCTAACCGATGCGCGCTTGCAAGCCTTGGCGGCACAAAATATGCTGTGGTCTTGGCACGGCATTCACCACGACTCCGCGCAAATAGACGGTGTGCTGATCGGTGCGGTTGGCGCACCTTACCGTGCTATGAAGGCAGAGTTCAACATAATCTACCTTGATGCGCGAGTCGGTGCCTTGGCGCTGATTGCCCAAGCCGCACGTGCCTTAGGTGCTGCGCTTGGTGTTGATCAGGTGCGTCATATGATCTTGGCGCGTGGCGAGCGCCTAGTCGCCATTGAGCAAGCTGGCTGGCGGCGCCCGAAGGATGATAGCGGCAAAGCCTGCTTGTTCAGCCGCCCGCTCAGCCAGCCGATTGCATTTTCCCTGTAATTTCAAACTGAGTGACTCTAAACCGATTGAGAGGAAGATTTAAGGATGCCTCGTACAACCATCAACGACCGTGCGCGTAAAGCGCGTATCCGTGACCGTGAAGCGCGCCGTATGCGCGCTCGGATCAATCAGATTGACGCAATGCCCGCTGCCCACATGCAGGCACTTCAGCAAGTGGCAGAGGCAGCCGAAAAAGGCGCACCGCTGGCAGCCGAGTCGGTTGCCGCCGCTCCTGCGCTGCTGAATATGGGTGTCATTCGTAATGTCGAAGGCAAGCTCGTGCCAAGCCTGCTTGGTAAAGAAGTGTTGGCGGACGCTGCCGAAGCGGAATAGGGCGACCAATGAACAAAGACAAGAAGCCGCGTGAGGCGGACATTCTGCCTGAGGACGACCTGCCCACTGAAATCATTGCCGAGACGGAAAACTACTCGGTGTGGCTTTCGCAAGAGCCAGATGGCGAGATTCAATATCACCTTGAACTTGGTGCCGGCAACATCACAGTTCACTTCTTCCAAGAGGAGTGGGATGAGTTTGTTTCGCTAATGCGTAATTTGCTGCGCGAGCGCTAATGATTACGCTGCCTGATGCGCTGTGGCGTGCTGCGCTTGGCGAATTGGCGCGCCACTTGCCGCCCAGCGGCGGTACGCTGCACCTGTTGTATATCGGTCTGCCTGCTCAGGCAGCGGACATCGCTGCCCTGCGCGCTGATCTGACCATTCATCACCACGATCCGCACACCCATACAGCCTTGCGCTTTGCGGCGGATCAGTTTGATGCAGTCTTGGTGCGCGGTGATCAGATCAGCCGCCATGCTGAAGTGCTGGGCGCAGCGCTGCCTGCCTTGCGGCTCGGCGGGCGACTCATCCTGCTGGACGCGGCGGCGGATGCGCCTGATCAGCCTGAGTCACTGAAGGCGTGGCAAGGTTCGGCGGCGCGGCAGGTGCGTCTTGCCGAAATGGTGCAGGTGTTGGAACAGGCAGGCTTTGTCCGCGTGCTGACGGAGCGCCTGCTGGATGGTTTTGCGGTGCTAAGCCGCGGCGAACGCGATTATACGCACCTTAGCACGGCTGAACGCATTCAGCACGCCGCCGAACGTGACTCCACACCTGATCAGGCGTTGATAGCCCTGACCGCGGCAGAGGTGGCGGCAGCCGTGCGCGGAAACTTCCTGTTTGTGTTGGTGCGGCAAGCAGCACGCCGCCCTGCTTGGGAAACGCCTACCGCCGCGCAGCACTGGCGCGCCCTGACTTTGGCGGAAGGCGATCAAGTCTGTTTGCCCGTCTTCAGCGCGCTGCCGAAAGCTGTTGCCTTCATGCAGGCGGCTGTCAAGGCAAATACCTTCATCGGCGTGAATAAGATTGCCAAGTTTCCCAAACACGCGGTTCAGGCATGGCAAACTAACCTGCTGCTGAACCCACGCTTTGGCGATCTGCACGAGGTAGGGCGCTTTCAGGCAGAAGGTGCGCCGCTGATCCTTGATCCGCACACTGCCATCACGGGTGAGGAATAATCACAAAAAGCCAGCATCGCTGTTGACAGCCTTACGGATTATGCTATCATTGAAAGTGTATTCCCGCGCAGCATTCTGCCCAAAACGGTCTTTAGCAAACCACACAGGTAAACATGATACGGCTGCACGGCTGATCTTCCACCTCTATTGGCTGATTTAATACCAACGGCGCCCTGTAAAGCGCCCCTTCAGAAGGTTTAACCGACAAACTGCCCCGGAGACACACACATTTATGGATATTGCAGAACTCGAACAGCAAACGTTGGACTCGCTCCGCACGTTGGCGCGGGATGCTAACATCGCAGGCTACAGCCGCCTAAAAAAACCCGATCTTATTTTGCGCCTGCTGCGCGACAAAGCAGAGAAGCAAGGACATGAACTGCGCGGTGGCGTGCTGGAAATTATTGATGAAGGTATTGGTTTTCTGCGTTCTGAACATTATTTGCCAGGCCCGGAGGATATTTATGTGAGTCAGGCGCAAATTCGGCGCTTTGGCTTACGCACGGGTGATATGGTGGTTGGGCAAGTGCGCCCGCCCAAGGACACTGAGCGTTATTTTGGCTTGCTGCGCGTGGAAGCTGTTAATGGGCTAGACCCAGAAGTTTCACGCGGGCGCGCCTCCTTCGAGAACCTGACGCCAATTTTCCCCAACACACGCTTCAACCTTGAGACTAATCCGCGCATTCTCTCCACCCGTCTGCTGAACCTGATTGCGCCGATTGGTAAAGGGCAGCGCGGCTTGATCGTCTCGCCGCCGAAGGCAGGTAAGACCACTGTCCTCAAAGAGATTGCGAACGCCATCAGCCGCAATTACCCCGATGTGCATCTGATGATTGTCCTGATCGGTGAGCGCCCCGAAGAAGTGACGGACATTGATCGCTCGGTTGAAGCGGAGGTCATCAGCTCCACCTTTGATGATCCGGTGACGCACCATGTCCGCGTGGCAGAAATGGCGCTGGAACGCGCTAAGCGTTTGGTGGAGATCAAGCGCCATGTGGTCATCCTGCTGGATAGCATCACGCGCCTGACACGCGCCTATAACCTGACCGTGCCGCCGTCCGGGCGCACGCTGACCGGTGGTCTCGATCCGTCCGCGCTCTATCCGCCCAAGCATTTCTTTGGCGCGGCACGTAACGTTGAAGAAGGCGGCTCGCTGACCATTGTGGCAACCTGCCTTGTAGATACCGGCAGCCGTATGGATGACGTAATCTACGAGGAATTCAAAGGTACGGGCAACATGGAGCTAACGCTCAGCCGCCGCCTGCAAGAGCGCCGCATCTTCCCCGCCTTTGACATTGAAAAATCCTCCACGCGCCGCGAGGAACTGTTGCTCGGACCGGATGTCTTGGCACGAGTCTGGACAATGCGCCGCATGGTTGGGCAGATGATGGCTGATCCGCCTAACGGCGCGGGCATGGGCTTGATCGGTGCCACAGAGGCAGTCGTTAACCGCTTGCGGATGACAGAGACCAACGAAGAATTTTTGGACACACTTGAGAAGGGCTGATTGCGCCGCCTTCGCAAGCCTATTTCTACGGGAAACTGTTTAGGGACGCGCCTTGGCGCGTCCGTATGGCAGCGAGCGGATATGCAGTCCTGACGAAAGTTCTGCGCTTGCCGAGTAGGATTAGTCGTGGCGCGTGAGCAGCACTGTGAACAAGCTCACCACACCGATGATTTCATCGGTCGTGAAGGGCTTGACCAAGTAGGCATCTACGTGCAGCGCCTTTGCCGCCTTGCCGTGGGCTTCGGTCGCCGAAATGACGATCACCGGAATCTCGCCCAAGCGCGGATCAGCATCCAGCCATGCCGCCACTTCCCAGCCGGTGACGTGCGGCATGTTCAGGTCGAGCAGGATAATATCCGGCAGCGCGCCTTTATCACGCATTTCGGTCAGCGTTTGGATGGCGATGCGCCCATCGCGGCAGTGGGTGACCTCAAAGCCTTCCTCTTGCAGCACAATCCGCAAGATATTTGCTAAAGCACGGTCATCTTCCGCGATCAACAGGCGTAATTTTCGCATAGTCCGATCACCTCTACGCTACGGAATCACACGGCACTGAAGCATCTCGTTAATCTTGCTCAGCAAACGCCGCAGTTCTGCCTCTAAATCTTCACCAATGTCTTCAATGGTCACGGCGTCGCGCAGCAGGTCGCGTGCTTCGCGCAGCGATGCCTGCCCCTGCCGCAGCTTTGCCAAGCCATCGCGCACGTCGGTGCGTGCTTCGCGCAGTGCCGCGCTGGAAAAGCCAATTTCCCAACCAAAGGCAGCCGCCGCCTTGCCCAACGCCGCACGGAATTGATCAAGGCTGCTATAGTGCCGCCGTGCGCCTTGCTGCAACCACTCTTGAATACCCTTACTTAACGTTGGTTCAACGGCAAAATCAAGTTGGTTTACATCTTTATAACGGCTCTCGACGCCTGCTTGATCGGCAGGCTGTGCCACCAGCGTGCCTTTCTGTGGCGAAAGCCCGGTGAAGATTGGATAGAGAATGCCCACACACAGGTTATGCAGATCGTTGATGATCTGCTGGGCAAGCACCTGCCCGCCGTTCTCGATCAGGCGCGAACTGTTCCAATCAATCACCTTCAGGTGCCGCCCGTCCCAATAGACATGCTCTAGTTTGTGATCAAGGTAGATGATCTTTTGGCGGTGGGCGTGCGCCAGCACTTCGGCAAACTGATAGGCGAGATCAATGCCTTCCTCTGTGGGCAAGCGCCAGCGTGCGCCGGGCGCATTGGGCTTCATCACGTAGAGCAGGCTATCGGTGCGCGGCAAGTTTTCCAACGCAAGGTAAGGACGCCAGCCGCGTCCGGCATAGCGGAAAGCGCCTTGACGGAAGGTATCCACATTCAAGCCGTAGGACTCGATCTCGCCGCCGCGTGGATTCTCGTCCCGCGCCGAGATGTAGCCGCAGTCATAGAGGCGCACCACATTCAGCGAAACGGCCATGCGTATCAGCAAATCCGCCTCATTAATGAAGGCCATCGCTTCCATGCGCGGCGGCGCATCGTTGTTCACCACATGCTCAAGGCGCATCACCTTGAAGGCAACTTGCCGTCCATCGCGTTTATCGGTCGCCTCATAGACGCGGGCATAATGTCCCGGCGCGAAAGTATCTATCGTGTTGCCAATTTGGTAGAGATCGTTTAGCAGTGCCACGGTGTTAAGTCCTTTGGGCTATTCGGGCTTTTGCAGCCAGACGCGCAGCGAATTCACTTTGACGATCATGCCGCCGGTTGAAGTGTAGAGGTACAGGCTGATCGGCACATCCGGCGCGTAGGCAGCGTTGGATTGCCCTAACAACTGCCCATCAAGGTACAGCGAGAGCGTGCGATCTGCGCCGCGGGCAATGGCTGCCTTAACAATGAGCGGACTAACAGGAAGCTGTGTCTTTTGCAGGAAGTTGCCGTTTAGGTTGATGCCAAAATTGGCGATCTGCTCTTGGATCAGGCGTGCTTCCACCGCAGCACGTTGCCCTTGCAAGGATTCCATACCTGCACCAAAGACCACCTGACCCGTTGGCAGCAAGCGCGGCTCATAGCTAACCAGCTCCAGCTCAACTTCCATGCGGCGCAGGTAGCGGGCAGCCTCTGTGCCAAAGAGCGGCGTCAGCAATTCGGGTCCAAGGCGGACGAGTGGTGCGCGTCCGCTTGTCCGTGTTGGATTGCCGATGATCCACGCACCTTCTTGATACGAAAACCAGTCAGAATCCCACGTGCGGCGCGCCGCATCCAACGCCAAAAGCGACGCCAGTACGTCGTATTCGCCACTGCTGGCATCAGGCGGCAAGGTTGGCAGCGCAATAGATGGGTTGGTTGGTTCGGGCGAGGCGCCAGCGCTCAGGGTTGGGATCAGGGTTGGCGTCAGGGCGGCTGCCAGCGTTGATGGTGAAAGCAGTTCGCCCGTCGGGATCGGTGTTGGTGTTGGCACGGAAGACTCCGGCGTGAAGGTATGGCTTGGCGTGAGCGTTGGCACCGTCGGTGTCACGGTTGGCGGCACCACACTCGGCAGATCAACCGTGGGCAGCTGACCAATCGGCGCGCCCAAGCCGGCAGGTGTGGCGCTTGGTGTAGGCGGTGCATCGCTGCCTGCGCCACCACTCAGCAGCATCAACAAAGCGGCGATGACTGCCACCACACCAAAGGCGCCGATCATGAGCAGCGGAACGGTGTCGCGGCGCGTGCGGCGCTCAGCGCGGCGCTCTAGCTGTGCTACATCTGCCTCTGGCGCGCTAATTACCTCTGGTTGCAGCGGCTCGGGTGTTGGCATAACAGGCGTGCTACGGCGCGGCGCAGGCATTGGCGCAGCATCCGAGAGCGCGTCAAGGTCAGGCGCGGTGGGTGGCTCATAGTCGGTGAAGCGCGCCTGATAGCGCGGCAGATCTGGCTCAGGATCGGGCATTCGCTGCACAAGGTTGCGCCAATGGCGCAGAATGGGCAAGGCAGGCTGCCGATCAATAAAGAGCGAGGCGAAATGCCCTTCAAACAGGCGCAGCTTCTCATCTTTGCTCAGGCTTGGGTCGGTATACAGATCGCGCACGGCAAGGTAGGTGTCGCGCCATTGGCGCAGTTGGGCGGTGTAGGGTTCGCCTAAATCGCGCCGCGTGATGTCCACGAATTTTTGGTGTGCTTCAGCGATCTCAGGCTTGGGATCATCCGAGGGTGCCAGTGCTTCTTCCTCTATCAGGCGGCGTCCTTGCGCCAGATATTCGGCGGCGTCTGCCAATTCTTGCAGCCAGCCCTTGAAGCCATCCAAAGGCTTGCTGAGGGCAATTTCAGCGCCAACGGCACGCTCTAGCGCAGCATCCAGTTGGCTGCGTGCGGCGCGAAAATCGCCATCATGCCAGCGGCGCAAGGCATCCTCTAGGGCGCGGAGTGCCTGATCGGCGCTCTCTAGCTGTGTGGCAGCCAGCGGCGCACGGACTGCTTGGCGCGTCTCTGCGATGGCGGCAACACTGTGCATCTCGTTCAGGGCGCGCACTGCCTCTAGCACCAATTGGCGGCGCGTGATGGCAGTCTCTAGGGTTTGGAAGGCGGGATGATTGCGCGCATTGGGCAGCGCTTTGGCGGCAGCCTCTTTCCAAGTGTTGGCATCCTCAAAGTGTTCGCGCTGCAAGGCGAGAATGCCACGCAACACATAGTCGAAGAACAGCACACGCACAGCGGCAGCGCTGGAATCGCGCAGCGGATCAACCACGCCTTTCACCATCGCCTTCAGGTAAATTTGCATGTTGGGCATTTGGGTGGCGAAGGTTTGGCGGGCGGCTTCTTCTTCAGGCAGAAAGAGCGCGCTGACGCGGCGGAGTGCTGCCTCAGTCTGCGGTGTGGAGGTTGCGCCGTCGCGCTCTAGCCATGTGTCCAGCGCCTCGCTCAGGCTGATCAGGCGGCGGGCAGCCAGCTTTTCGGCGTCGGTCAGGGCGTAATCCGCGGCGCGCTTGCCGCTGTGCAACGACTCAGCCGTGCGTCCGCGGTCCCAACCTTCCCAGCCTTCGGCAAGCGCTTTGCCAAAGGGCGCGTTTGGGCTAAGGAACTCCACACGCGGCGCGTCTTCCATGCGGCGGGCATATTCATCAAACCAGTAGGCAGTGTTCGGGCTGAGCGAACGCACCGCAGCGGCAGCGGTCTTGCAGTTCTCTAAGGCGGGGCGTTTGCCGCCCAACGCAATCGAATCGGCAACGCGCAGCCATGCCGCATTAGCCGCTTCCAAGTCCCGCAGGATGCCCTGAAAACGCGGATCGGTGACTTCGGCGGCATAGGTGGCAAGGCGCTGTGCAGCATGACCTAGAAAGTCGGTGATGTCGCTGCCATCGGCAGCAGGCGCATAGGCGCGCAGCGATTCAAGGTCGGCATGGAAGGCGTTCAGCAGGTCGTTCAGCGGCGCAAAGGCTGTGCTGGTCGGGTCTATGGCGTGGGCGTGCCACAGCGCGCTGCCAGCACGGGAAGGATCGCCAAGTGCGTTTTGGGCGGCAACTTCCAGCAGATCAATGATGGCATCGGCGGTGTGGGCGGCGCGGCGCGCTGTTTCAAGGGCGCTCTCCATACCGCGCAAATCTTCCTCAAGGGTCGCCAGTCCGTCGGCGGCGCGCTGATAGTGCCGCAGTAAGTTCTGCAAGCCTGCGGCGGGCGTTTCTTCAAGGCGGGCTGTAATTTGGCGCAGCACGTTTAGCGTGCGGCTGGCGTTAGGTGCATTGCTTAGCAAATCGGCAAGGCGGGCAAGGTGCGGGCGCAGCAGCACAACCGATGGCAAGCTTGCGCTGAGCCGTTCTGCCAGCAACAATTGGGTGTGGCGAGCGCCATCACGCGGATCGGGTGTGGTCAGCAAGGCACGCGCCGCTGCCTGCGGATCATCGCGCAGCAAGGCATCCAGGGCGGGCGAGAAGCCTTCCGGCTGAAGGGGCGGCGTCTCGCGTCCGAGCAGTTCACAGGCATCTTGCAGAAAGCGCAGCATCGGGTGCAGTTCTTCGCTGCTGCGCGTCAGCAGATCATCAATTAGATCGGCGGCGCGGGTCAGGTTGCCGCTTTCAAGGTAAATTCGCACGGCGTCTAGGTCGGCTTGCAGCGAGAGCTTGCTCAGACGGCGGTCAATCTCTGCCTCTAGCTCACGGGCGGGCGGATAGCCAACATCAGCGCGGCGTGCCTCAGTGAGCCATGTTAGCAGTTCTTCAAGCTGACTCTGGCTGCTGACGCTCGGCAGACGGGTGCGTACACGCTCAATGAGCGCCTCGCGCTGTTTTTGGAGTGGGCGGCGCACCTCTGCCAGATCGCGGCGCAAATCGGCAATATCGGTGTAGCGCACCGCGGGATCGGTGTTCACGGCGCGGTTGATGATCGCCTTCAAGCGCGTCGGGACATTGTCGGGCAGATCGTTGATTGATTCAAGGTGATTTACATCAAGGCGGCGCCCGCCACTGAGCAGGAAGTAGAGAAGCTGTCCCACTTGGGCAATATCGCTATGGCGCGTGACGTGGCTGTGCGTGTGGTCAGACTCCAGAAAGACGGCGTTACCCCAGTCAATCATCTTGAGCAGGTACGCTTCACGATCCCAAAAGAGGTGCTTGGCGTCCACATCGTTATAGACGATACGCTTATCGTGTGCTGCTTGCAATAGGTCGAGCAAGCCTTCAAGGATGATCAGCATTTCAAGGTCAGGCAGGCGTTCGCCCTGTGCGGCAAGGGCAAGCGTCAACGCCTCGACGGTCTCGCCCGTCGCCATCTCAATCACGATGTATTGATGCGTTTGCCCACCGACGCGAAAGGTGCCGCTGTGCAGCAACTCGCACAGCACAGGATGTCCGCTGAGCAGCTCTAGGGCGCGCTTCTCGTTAAGGATGCTCAGCTCTTGCCCGGCGCGGATAGGCGGTGCGTCTTGCAAAGCAGGGCGCTTGATCACGCATGGGCGATCATTGGTTTGTGTGTCGTAGGCGCGCAAGGTTTCGCCACTGCGCCCACGTGGATAGATATGATCGTAACGGTAGCGATTATCAAATAAGCTATCGGGACGGCGCCCAGTGACAGGACGTGGCATTTACACTACGCCTCATTTCAATGCCGCGAGTCGGTGTGTTTGGCTGCCTATTGTACGCCAGAATGCTAATGTTTCAAACAAAAGGGATGGCAGACACTGCCGAAAGGTAGCTAAGCAGGGCGTGAGTCTTCGCCCTGAAAACCTTGACTCTGCGCTATTTTATGCTGAAATAGAGGTGTTAAGGATAGCGCACGCTTCTATTAAGCGGTGCGCCTTCACCCAACATAGGAGTTACCCATGCTTCACGAAGCAGAGCATCTCTTAAAAGAGTTTGTCGCATACGTGGAAGATGGCGAAAAGCGCCAAAATGTCCTCTCGCTGTATCTTGTGGTAGACCCTTCTGAGGAAGCCAATCAGGCAGATACGCCCGCCTGGCAAATCTTTCTGCGGAATGCCCTAACCGAGATCGAAAATCAGCTTGACTCAGAGCAAGTGAAACAGTGGAAAACCGTCCGCCTCTCAGACACTTCTGAGAAAACCGAGTGGGCGCGGGTGCGTCTGCGCCTTGAGAATTACCTTGATAGCTACCGCGCACAGGGTAAGACGTTGGTGCTGTTCATTAGCCCGGAGCAGTTGCTTGCCTACGAGCTGCCGGTACGTTTGCGGAACCACATCCACTACGGCTGGATGCAAATCAAAGACTTTCTGTATGCCCTCGATGAGTATGAGCAGCACCTGATTGTGCTGTTCGCGCAGGATAAGGCGCGTGCGGTCAGCTTGTTCTTGGGCGCTTCCGCCAATGACGTAACTGCCAACCTCGACCAAACTTGGCAGCGCAAGGATAGCCGTAAGACAGCGCACTCCGCGCAAATTGCCCGCCGCAACGACGAATTTGATCGGCGCTTTGCGCGCTACATCGCTGATGAGATCAATCAGTACTTTGTGGAAGATCAGGACGTGGATCGTGTTGTACTCGGTGGCAATGTGCAATTGGCGCACGCCGTGCGCGCCTTCTTGCACCCTTCCGTGGCGCGCAAGGTGATCAGCGTCGCCAAGATTCCCTTTGAGGCAGCGCCGCACGAGATCGCCGACCTGATCCGTTCAACTGCCTATACCGCAGAGCGCGATCACGAACTACTCTTGGTGCAGGATACTATTGGCATGGCAAAGGCGGGCAAACGTGCCGCGCTTGGCTTGGCAGATGTTAATCAGGCGTTGGAAATGTACGCCGTGAACCTGCTGATCCTGCCCTATCCGATTGAGACACCGATCCTGATGGGCATTGTGGATGAACTGCTCGTCAAGGCGCTCTACAGCGGCAGCCAGATCGAGTTTGTGCGCGGCGAGGCGGCTGAGCTGCTCTTGGCGGAAGGTGGCATCGCAGCGCAACTTTACTACACCGTGAACTAAGCCACCGTTTTTCGTTTCCCTTGCCTCGGAATGGGTCGGACTTGTCTGACCCATTTAACCGCCCATAAAATCCGATGCGCTCCTTACATCTTCACCACGCCTCAAAACGGCAACAAATTGACACCACGCCGTTCTCTTTCTACAATCAACGTCTGGGCATACGGATCGGATTGTAGGCAGCGGAAAGGCGACGCGCAATGGCGACGCAAGACTACCTCGATTTTGAGTTGAACATTGAAGCGCTTCCGAATGAGCAGTTGCGCGTGACGTTGGCTGGCTCCCCGGTTGGCTCGGTGACGTTGGATGTGCCGAACCCGATCACGACAGCAGACGCTGAGCGCATCCTCAGCGTTTTGGATGGCAGTACGCGCCTTTCACGTGGTGAGGCTGCCCGCGCAGCACGCACCTTTGGCGAGAAACTCTTTAGTGCTGTTTTCACAGGGCAGATTTATGCCGCTTACCTCACCAGCCGTTCGCAAGCAGGTGATCGCGGCTTACGCATTCGCTTGAACTTGGACAAGGCAGAAGCGCTCCACGACCTGCCTTGGGAACTCTTGCGCGATCCATCCGGCGATTATCTCGCGCTCTCGCGCCAGACGCCTATCATTCGCTACCCACGCCTGATCAACATTCGCCCAGTCGTAGAGGTCAGCTTGCCGCTGCGCGTCCTCGTCCTGATCAGCAGCCCGAAAGATCAGGAAACGCTCAATGTGGAGGCGGAATGGCAAGGCTTGCTGGAGGCAACCGCCGATCTGCGGCAGCGCGGCTTGCTAGAGTTAGAGCGCGTGGACGATGCCCAGTTGATCACGTTGCAACGCAAGCTGCGCGGCGGTGTCAGCTATCAGGTCTTCCATTATATTGGTCATGCTGCCTTTGATGAGCGCAGCGCGGCTGGGATGCTCGCCTTTGAAGCGCCGCGCACCGAACTCACACAGCCCGTCAGTGGTGAGGCGCTTGCCCGTGAGCTGGTGGAAGAAAACAGCATTCGCCTCGTGGTGCTGAACGCCTGCCAAGGCGCCCGCCAAGATCGCAACGATCCGTTTTCAGGGATCGCCTCCAGCATTGTGGCGCGTGGCGTTCCCGCTGTGGTGGCGATGCAATTCGCCATCACCGACGATGCCTCGCGCATTTTTGCCCACGAGTTCTACCGCACCCTCTCGGAAGGCTATTCTATCGAGGCGGCAATGGCAGAGGCGCGGCGCGCCATCAGCAGCAGCCTGAACAACCTTGAGTGGGCAACACCCGTCCTGTTTTTGCGCGCCCAAAGCGGCGTGTTGTTCCCCAAGCGGCGCACCTACACCGAACGCCCGTCTTACGGCGGACTGCGCGAGGCACTGCTGCGTCCGCGTGTGTTGTTAGCAATTACTGCTGCTGTGTTAGTGCTGGTTGCTATGCTTAGCTTGCTGCTCAATGTGCTGAGCAGCGCACCCACATCAACTCAGGTTGCTCAGAACACACCCACGCCGAATATTGCTACCTTCACGCCCACACCAGACGCACCACGTGACATTGACCTTGTGATTATCCGCGTGCGCTTCTTGCCGCCCAACCCGGCGCCCGGTCAGGCGGTGACGGTTGCTATCGAGTTGCAGAACAACGGCACCAGCGATTCCGGCGCCTTTACATGGGTGTGGTTCGATACCAATGCCGAAACAGGCGATGCCACGCCCGCTTTGCAGGGTGAAGTCGCCAACCTGAGTCCGCGTGCCAAAACGACCGTCATCGGCACTTACCGTTTTGGCTGGTGGGGAACCTATCTGACCACCGCTTGGGTGAATCCTGACAACCGTGCGCCGGAATCGAACATCTTCAACAACTTTGTGCCGCGCACGCTGACAACCAACAGCGATCCCTTCGCGGTGGACTTTGCACGCTTGCCCGATGACTCTCTGCTAGAGGCAGGCGCGCTTGAAGGCGATGAGTTCGTGAAGTGGGCGTTCACGCTGCGCGCTGATACGGCAGGTGTGGCAGAATGTGCGGCGGCGATCCTGCTGCTAAACCTTGCCGATGACCTCAATCAGGTGACTGTCGGCTTGCCTGATTCACCGCTGCGTTGCGCCAATTTGCCGATCCTCTTTGAGCTGAATCAGCCGCCCGAACAGCCCCGACTCATCGGCGCCAGCCTAGAGTTTTTGCCGACCACCGCCGGCGATTACACCCTTGAGCTACGCGCCGCTGATAACAGCGTGCAGCGCCGCGAAGTGCTGCGCGTAGAAGTGGGCGAGGTTGGCGTGCCACAAACGCTCAGCGTCCAATTGAATGGCGCAGCACGCCTTGCCCTGCGCGTGCCAGAAGGCGGACGCACCATCATTCGCCGCCTGACGCGCACCATTGAGCAGCCACAGCCCTAATAGAAGGAATGTTATTGTGAGCCAGCCGCCCGCCTACCTTGATATTCGCCCGCTGGGGCGCCCAATTAACGCGGTTATCAACGTTCCCGGCTCAAAGAGCATCACCAACCGCGCCCTTGTGTTGGCTGCCCTTGCCGAAGGCACAACCACGCTGGAAAACGCGCTCTTTAGCGAAGATTCGCACTGGTGCAGCCAATGCCTAGCGCAAATGGGCATCCCTATTGAGGCAGATAAGGCGGCGGCGCGCTTTGTGGTGCAGGGCAAGGGCGGTGCGTTCCCATCCGCGCACGCCAATTTATTCGTTGGCAACAGCGGCACGACGGCGCGCTTTCTGGTGGCGGCGGCAGCCCTTGGCGGCGGCACCTACCGCTTTGATGGCGTGCCGCGTATGCGCCAGCGCCCGATGGGTGCGCTCTTGGCGGCACTGCGGCAGCTTGGCGCACACTTCAGCTTTGAGGGCGCGCCAGAGGCGTTTCCGCTCAACGTGCATGGCGTTGGGCTGAATGGCGGTGCTGCCACCTTAGAGGCAACCAACAGCAGCCAATACGTCTCGGCGCTCTTACAGGCGGCGCCCTACGCACGTCAGGATGTGCTGCTCATGCTCAGTGGCGAAGTGGTCAGCGAGCCATATATTGAGATGACCGTGCGCGTGATGGCGCAGTTCGGTGTGCAGGTTGAGGTGCAGGATCAGCGCACCTATCACGTGCGTGTAGGGCAGCGTTATCAGGCGCAGCACTACGTCATCGAGCCAGATGCCAGCAACGCCACCTATTTCTTTGCCGCCGCCGCCCTGATCGGCGGTACGGTGCGCGTGCCGCACCTCTCAGCCAACTCGCTGCAAGGTGACGCGCACTTTGTGGATGTGTTGGAGCAGATGGGCTGCCAAGTGGTGCGCGGCACAGATTACCTTGAAGTGCATGGTACAGGGCAGTTGCAAGGCGTGGTTGTTGATCTCAACGCCATGTCGGATACGGCGCAGACATTGGCAGCCATTGCGCCGTTTGCCCGCACGCCTACCCATATCCGCAACATTGAGCATATTCGCCATAAAGAGACAGATCGGATCGCCGCCATCGTCACCGAACTGCGTAAACTGGGCGCACAGGTCGAAGAATCCGCTGATTCGGTCACCATTTACCCGTCAACATTGCAGCCCGCCGCCATAGATACCTATGACGATCACCGTATGGCGATGGCGTTCGCCGTCACGGGCTTGGCGCTGGACGGCGTGCGGATCAACAATCCCGCCTGCACCGCCAAAACCTTTCCCGATTACTTCACCCGCTTTGAGGCGCTCTACCAATGAATCGCCTCTTTGAGACGCTGCGCGGCTTTGTGAACCGCCCTCGCAGCGAAGCCCCTCAACCTGTTGCGCTGGATGGCTTCGAGTCCCGCCTTGCCGCACTTTACCACTACGCCGAACATGCCGCCGCCTACGAGGGCGACCTTGAGAAGCACCTGACCGAATCACAGGCGAACATGGATCGCCTAGAGGCTGCTGTTGCCGCCATGCTGGATAACGGGCGCGACCGCGACGCTTTTGAGTATCTGCGGCTGGCTGCCCGCTTGCGCCCACAACGCGATTTGCTGCACGGTGAACTGCGCGCTTTCCGCGCTGTGGCAGCCGAATTGCAGCGGCGCGTGGCACTGCTCATTGATAACCATGAGGCAGCCCGCCAGATTGCGAGCGACATCACCGCGAACCCACAGGCAGCCCGCAAATTAGAGCGTGCGCTGAACCAGCTGATGCGCTATTTCGTCATGTTGGATCGGGTGGCAAAAACGCGCCGTCATGAACTGCCAGATCGGTTGGCGGCGCTTATGACTCAGGTGATTGATGATCGCCAGCTTGATTTGGAGCTGGCAAATTACGTCTTACAACGCCGCCGCGTCTTAAATGCAGGCAGTTCTGATCAACCAACGGAGGACTAGGCTATGTCGCGTGTGTTTCTTCGCCTGTTCGTGCTAGGGATCGTCCTCACGGCGCTTGCCGCCTGCCGTGAGCGTCCACCGATTCCAACCGTCGCTGTGCTGCCAAGCCCAACCATCACACCCACCTTTACGGATACACCCACGCCAACCCATACGCCGACGCCCACGCCAACCCTGACGCCAACCGATACGCTCACGCCCACGCCGAGCATCACTGCCACGCCGACCTTTACACCGACCTTCACCTTCACACCGACTGCTACTAGCACGGCGACGGCAACGCTCACCTTCACGCCAAGCAATACGCCAACGTTCACGCGCACCTTTACACGCACGCCAACCAGCACCGCATCGGCAACGCATACCGCCACTTTCACCCCAACCTTCACGCCAACCTTCACCCTGACACCGACCGATACACGCACGCCAACACCAGCACCGCCAACCATCATCGCCTTCACAACCAGCGCGCTGAGTGTGACTCAAGGCGCAACGGTTGCCGTGACGTGGGAAGCAGAGGGCGATACAATCATCTTGGAGAGCCTCGACGGGCGCGGACAAACCATCACGCGGCAAGAGGTTATTCGCGCCGGCGAGCAGCTTTTCACTGCTGAGGAGCGCTTAGGGACTGCTGTCACTTTCCGCCTGATTGTGGAGCGCGGTGGACAGCGCGTGCAGCGCGCCATCGCGGTGGAGATCACCTGCCGCATCGCGTGGTTCTTCCGCCCGCCGCCGCAGAATAACGCCTGCGCCAGCCAGCCCGCCCAATTCAGCGCGATGGTCTTCCAACAGTTTGAGCGCGGTGCAGCCTTCTATCTGCCTGCCACCAACCGCGTTTACATCCTCTCCGCAGATTTTCGAGTAGGCGCCTTCAACAACGCTTGGGTAGAAGGTGTGCCGCTGCCCGCGCCGATTGCGCCCGCACCGCCCGGACGCTTTGTGCCGACCGCACAGATCGGCTTTGTGTGGGTCAGCTTCACGTGGTTCGATACGCGCCCGCTGCAAAACTTGCTGGGCTATGCCATTGCGCCGGCGCAGCCTTACAGCGGCACGTTCCAAGTGGGCGCGGCTGCCGATGAGCTGTTCATCTCTGCCAGCGACGGCACGGTCTACTACCTGAAGCTGTCTGGCACAGGGCAGTGGCAGCAAGTTGGTAGGGTGAACTAGCCCTGTGCTAGGCATTAGGCGGCGGCTGCACGGCATCCTTGAGGCGGTGCTGCGCGGCTGCCTGCTGCTGATCGCTTTCTTGGGCGCGTGGTGGCTGCGCCCAAGCTACCCTGATCCACTGCAACTGCCACCCGAACCCTACTTTCTCGGCTTCCTGATCACAGTCCCAATCCTGCTTGCGCTGCTCTGCTGGCTGCTGCTGGGGCTGCGCGGCTTGGGCGCTGCCCTGCGTGATAGTCGCCGTTGGTGGCTGCTGTTTTGGCTGCTGCTGGCGGGTTGGGTGCTGCTCTCGCCAACATGGGCGAAATATGCCCAGGTGGCGGGTAATAGCGCTGCACAGTTCGCCGTGGTGGCGGCGTTTGGCTTTCTGGCTGCCTGCACGCCGATCTCAGCGCGGGTAGTGATCGGCGCGTTGGCGGCGGGTGCGGCTGTACAGGCTGTTGTGATCATCGCGCAAATGGGCATTCAAGATGACCTAGGCTTGCGTTGGCTTGGCGAACTGAACTTATATCCTGAACGGCAAGGCTTGAGCGTGCTGAACGCCGAATCACTGCGTCTGCTGCGCCCATATGGGTTAAGCGTCCATCCGAACGTGGTAGGCGGCTATTTGGCGCTAGGGGTGCTGGGTATGGCGGCGTGGCTCTTTATGCCGTGCAGCCGCTGGCGTTGGGCAGTCCGTGCGCTCACCTTCGGAGTCAGCTTGTGGGCGTTGTGCCTCACCTTCAGCCGTTCGGCATGGCTGGCGTGCCTGCTGGCGCTTGCCGCCTTCAGTCTATGGGCAACACGCCGTGCGCTGTGGCAGGTTCAAGCGGTGCGCCGTGCTTTGGCAGCTGTCGCGTTCAGCCTGTGCATCCTTGCCCTATTCGGGATCGGCTACGCGCCGTTTCTGTTGGCGCGGGCGGGCGTTGGTGCGGAGTCGGTTGAGCAGATCAGCATCGCACAGCGCGGCATCTTCATTGACTTTGCGCGCCAACTGATCGAACGCTATCCGATAGCGGGCGTTGGCGTTGGCACCTTCGCATGGGAAGCACGTGATCTGTTGGTACGCAGCCAATATCGCGGCTTGCTGCGCGCCGAGAACGTCCACAGCGTGCCGCTGCTCATCCTCAGCGAGTTAGGCATCGTCGGCTTTGTGCTGTGGAGCGCGGCATTTGTGGCATGGCTGCGCGCCGTGTGGCTGAAGGCACGCCGTGCCGAATCCGTGGCACTGGCGGTCGGTGCGTTGGCGCTGCTGTTGATCGGCGTGGTGGATTTTTACCCAATCGGCATTTTCTCGGTGCAGTGCGTATGGTTGGTCTGCATGGGCGCGGCAGTGGCTGAGGGCAGCTAGTTCTAACTCAAGGTAAAATTTCCCGTTGTGGGCTGCTCTAAGCCTACAAACCGCATACACATACTCGCAATAAAGGACATTTCTCCCGATGCGCCTAACAACTGATGAAGACATTCGCCAGCTTTTGCAAGAGACACAAACCGTTGCTGTCGTCGGTTGGTCGCCCAAGCCTGACCGTCCTTCGCACGGCGTGGCAGCCTATATGCAGAAGCACGGCTACACAATCTATCCGGTGAACCCAACTGTGCAATCCTCAACCGAACAGCCCGTCTTTGCCGCCCTTGCCGATATTCAAGTGCCGATTGATGTGGTGGATGTTTTCCGCCGCGCTGAGGATGTGCCAGAGGTGGTGGAAGCTGCGATCGCCATTGGCGCGAAGGCAATCTGGATTCAACTCGGCATCATCAATGAAGAAGCTGCCCAACGCGCCAGCGACGCCGGCTTGAAGGTGGTCATGGATCGCTGCATGAAGGTGGATATTCAGCGCCTGCTGCCAGAGCATAAGGCGTAGCCCGCCTCGCTCAACGAGAACGGACGCGCCAAGGCGCGTCCGTGTGGCAAGGATGGATATTCCTATTCGAGTTCTGCTGCCACAGCCTAGGCAAAGACAGCAACACTATCCATTGAAGGGCAGAAATGGTAGCGGATCAACTACATCTGGCACGCTGTAGCCGCTTAGCCCATGCCCAATATGCTGCAAGGTCAGGTGCAGATGCACGCCTGATGAAAAGCCGCTGCTGCCCGCCACGCCGATTGGCACGCCAAGCCCGACAGATTGCCCTTCGCGCACCCAGACGCGGCTGAGATGCCCATACCACGTCACAAAGCGCTGATCAGCTGCCCACGGGTGCGCTATCCGCACGAATAAGCCGTAGCCATCACGCTGAAAGCCAACGCGCACCACGACGCCGCGCTGTGCCGCCAAGACGGCAGCAGGCTGACCCTGATCATCCAGCGCGGCAAAGTCCACGCCTTCATGCTTGCCGTTGGCATACGGGCGCGGCGCATTAAAGGGATCGGTGAGGCGCGGCGGACAGGCTAAGGGAAAGGCGAGGAAAAACGCCTGATCGGCTACCATGCTGGCGCGCCTTATGGGCGCAGTTTATAGCCCAACCGCGAGAGCATGGTCTCGTCTTGCCGCCAGTTTTTCAGCACCTTCACCCACGGCTCAAGGTAGATTTGCGTGCCGATCAGGCGTTCCAGTTCGGTGCGTGCCTCGCTGGCGATCTTTTTGAGCATCGCGCCGCCGCGCCCGATCAGAATGCCCTTCTGCGAGTCGCGTTCCACGTAGATTACCACGCGGATATAGGTCAGTTTGGCGCTGCGTTCGGTGTATTCTTCGACCTCTACAGCCACCGAGTGCGGCACTTCCTGCTCAAGGTTCAGCAACACCTTCTCGCGCACCACTTCCGCCGCAATATCGCGCAGCGCCGTCTCGCTGATCTGATCTTCAGGGTAGTACATCGGACCCGGCGGCAGTTTTTCGATCACGCGGCGTAGCAACGAAGGCACACCGTCGCCGTTGGCGGCGCTCAGGCTTTCCCAGTCCGCCTCTGGCATCAGGGCGCGGTATGCTTCAATGCGCGGCATCACCTGATCGGCTGCGATCAGATCGAGCTTGTTAAGCGCCAGCACCACAGGCACACCGATTGCCTCATGCACCATCGCCGCCACTCGCGCATCGTCATCTTCGGGCAAACTGGTGAGGTCGCACACAAAGAGGATCAGATCAGCATCGTTGAGCGCGGCACGTGCTACCTCGACCATGAAGGTGCCAAGTTTGTGGCGCGGCGCGTGAATGCCCGGCGTATCCACAAAGATCGCCTGCACATCCGCCGCGGTATAAATGCCGATCTGCCGCAGCCGTGTGGTCTGCGGCTTTGGGCTGACGATGGCGATCTTCTCGCCCAGAATGCGGTTGAGCAGCGTAGATTTGCCGACGTTCGGCTTGCCGACGACTGCCACATAGCCGCTGTGCAGCAGTTCGTGCGACTCAGCGTCTGCTTCCTCAAAGTCCTCGAAATCCGCGAAGTCGTCCTGTTCGTCGTGATGGTCGCTCACACTTGCTCCGTTTCGGTAGGTAGCTGCTCTGGTGTGGGCATGTCGTCGCGGAAGTTGAGCACCATCGGCACGCCGCTGCGCCGTGCGGCGGCGGCAATGGCGTGCGAGGCAATCGGCTGCACCAAGATCAGGAAGACGGCAAGGGCAATCGCACGCGGCGCGATGCCTTCCATCAGCAAGGAAGCGCCCAGCAAAATGCCCCACAAGCCCAACGTGGAAACCTTGCCCGAAGCGTGCAGCCGCGTATAGACATCCGGCAGGCGCACCATGCCGATCACGCCGATCACGCAGAACGCCACACCAAAAAAGAGCGCCGCCAGACCAAGCAACTCACCCACAGTCATCAGAATAGCCTCCCATCGCTCAGGTAGCGCGCAATGGCAAGCGTGCCGATGAAGCTGAAAGCAGCCAGCGCAATGCCAATATCCACCACAAAAGCGACGCCTTCCACCAACGCCAATACCACCACAATGCCCACCAAAAGCGTCGTGAGCAAATCTACTGCTTGCAGGCGCTCTGCCGCGCTGTGAGCAACCACCACACGCCATACACATGGGACCAACAGCACCACAAGGATGATCAGGGCAAGTTGAATGCCCGCGTTTACGATTTCGCTCATGGCTTAATCCTTTCCTAAAATGGCGCGCAGTGCCTTCAGGCGCTTTGCCTGCTCTTGGGCAGAGTCCTGTGCGCTGTCTATATCAAGGCAGTGAATGTACATCGTCTTGGCGCCGTCAAAATCTACGGCGAGCTGACCGGGCGTGATGGTGATGGCGTGTGCGCTCAGCGCGGCGATTGTCTCGCTCTGCTGTGCATCTTGCGTCGGAATAGCGACGATGCCCGGCTTCAGCGGCAGCTTGGGATGCAACACGCGGCGCGCTACGTCAAAGCTGGCAACGGTAATATCCACAAAGGATTTCAGCGTGTAGAGGATCAGGCTGATTGCCTGACGCGGCAAGCGCGCTGGCTGCATGGTGGCAGTATCGCGTGTGCCAACCAAGAGGATGATCAGCGCGCTGATCAGAAAGCCGACACCGAAACTCTCTAAGGTTAGGCGTGCCGTGATCAGCATCCACGTAATGCCAAAGAGCGCCGACACCGCCAAAATGTAGGTCAAACGTCCCATTGTGGTTTAGCCTCCCAACACAGCGCGGATATAGAGCGATGGATCGCCCAAATCGGTGACGGTGCGCGTTACCACCTCAACCAGGGGCGCCGCGTAGATACCAAACAGCACACATAAACCGATCAGCAGGGCAGGCGCATACTGTGCATCGCCGGTTGGCTTTGCCTTCACGCCCTCATCGGGCGCCTGCTGGAAGAGCAGCGACCACGTGCCGATCATGTATTGAAGCGTGATCAAGCCGGCGGCAACCGCCAAGCCAAGCGCCAGCCAGCCTTGTGCATCTATGCCGCCCTGCACCAACGCCACCTTGCTGATGAAGCCATTCAACGGCGGAATGCCTGCCAGTGCCATGCCGCCGAGCAGGTATAGAATGCTAGTTAGCACCATGCCCTTGCCCACGCCGCCGATCTCGCGCTTGGTGGCAGTTTTCCCATAGGTGCGGCTGCTCACAACACCGGTTAGCATCAGCAGCGCCGACTTGATGAAGGAATGGTTTACCGCATAGACCAACGCACCAACCAATGCCGCCGGCGTTCCCCAGCCAATGGCGACTAAAATAAAGCCGATCTGCCCAAAGGTGGAATAGGCGAGCATCCGCTTGGCATCGTAGGTGCGAAGTGCGCCCAAGCTGCCGAAGAAAATGCCGATCACACCAAGTATCACTAGGATGTTCTCGATTGTGGCTGCCTCTTGCGTAAACATGACCGTGATCATGCGAATCAAGCCGTAAATGCCCACTTTGACAACCACTGACGAAAGGACGGAATGGACAGGCGTAGGTGCAGTGGTGTGAAAATCCGGCTGCCAGAAGTGGAAGGGAAAGACGGCGCTCTTGAGCAAGAAGGCGCACATCAGCATGACGGCGGCTGCCTCTGCCAGCAGCGGGCGCTCACCGGTTGCCAGCTTTTGGGCGATGTCTGCAATGGTCAGCGTGCCAAAGGTGGCGTAAATGCTGCCGATGGCGATCAACAGGAAAAGCGTTCCCATTGCGCTGATGAACAGGTATTTGATCGCTGCTTCCAAGCCCAAGCGGTTATCAGAGATCGCCACCAAGAATACCGAAGAGATGACCATCAGCTCAATGAACACAAAGAGCGTGAAAATATCGCCCGTGTAGAGCGCGCCGTTCAGCCCAACGCCCATACACAGAAACAGCGGCATAAAGGCGGGATACGTCACGCATTTATCCTTGCAGCCAAGCGCATAGAGCAAGCCCGCCGCCACGACAGTAGTCGCCATCACCGCAAAGACGGAGGACAGTTTATCGGCAACCAGCACAATGCCAAAGGGCGGCTCCCAGCCACCCACACGATAGATTTGCACGCCGGACTCGAAGTTGGCGATGAGCAGCAGCACGCTGCACACCCACGCCACCACGCCGCCACCAAAGATGAGCAGGTGCTGCAAGGTGCGGAAGCGTCCGATCAGCAGCCCGAAGGCAGCACACAATAACGGCACAAAGATCGTGCCGAGCAATAGCGGATTGATCATAAAGGTTTACCCTATCAGGTCGTCAATTTCATCAGAGTCAACGGTTTTGAAGCGGCGCGACGCCAACACGATAAAGCTGAGCAGCAGCGCATAGGTACCAAAGCTGATCACGATAGCGGTCAGAATGAGCGCCTGCACCAACGGATCGCTTGGCGTGCCGCCGCTGATCACCTCATTTTGAGCATCTACATAGGCAGGCACGGTGCCTTCAAAGGCGCCCGCCGCCAAAAGGAACAAGTTGATCGCCGTGAACAGGATGTAGAAGCCGAACGAGGCTTTGATCAGATCGCGGCGTAGCAGTTGGTAAACGCCTAACCCAAACATGATCCCAGTGGCAATCGCAAATAAGATGTTCACAGTGACTCAACCTCCTTCGGATGTGCAATTGCCTCCATCATGGCGCTGATGCCGCCTAAGACTGCCAAGAAAATGCCAATTTCAAAGAATGTGGTGGAGGCAAGTTTAAGGCTGGCGGGCAGCGTTAACTCCTTAAAAATAGTGATGGCGGCAAACTCGCGCCCGAAAAACAGTGGCACCGCCGCGTTCACAAAGGCAAGCACCAACCCAGCGCCGATTAGCCTGCCCGAACGCAGCCAAGGTAAGCGCTTTTTGGTTTCGTCGTAGCCAAAAGCAACAAACCACAGCGCCACGCCCAGCCCAGTTACCACGCCGGCTGTGAAGCCATCACCCGGCCCCACGCCCGCATACAAAAGCTGTGCCATCGCCAGCAGGAAAGAAAAGGGCAGCACAATCGTTGCCGCAAAGCGCGTCAGCGGCGTGGAGAGGCGTGGCGTGGTATCAGCGCGCACCTCTGAGCTTTCTTCGCCCACCTGCATGGCAGTGTGCTGCTGCAAGCGCCGCCACACCTTGCCGGCAGGCGGGCGCGTTAATAGGGTATAGACGGAAATAGCCGCCAACCCAAAGACGGTGATCTCAATCATGGTATCCATCCCACGAAAATCGGTGATGATACCAGCCACCACATCATTGACACCTGCCTTTGGCAGCGAGTTTTCCATATGCCATTCCGCCACAGTTTGACGCGAAGGACGGTTAACAACGGCTGCCACTGCAAACAAGGTGACAATGCCGCCCACCACAGTAGCGATGATCACATCGCGTATGTTGCTATGGCGTGGTGTGCCGCGCTGTGCTTGCTGAATGACCTTTTCGCGCTCACGGGTGCTGGTTTTGGCAAGGATCAGGATGATCAGCACGGTGGCAAGCGTCTCGACAAGGAACTGCACCAACGCCACGTCCGGCGCAGGTTCGAGCAGGAACAAGCCGCCGATGCTGTAACCTGCCATGCCCAACGCCAATGCCGCTAAAATATGCTTGTGGAAGGCGATGCTTGCCCAGGTTGCACCCAGCGAGAGCAGCAGCAGCATGATCTTCAGCACGTCCGCCGCGCTCTTGATCTCAATGCGTGCGCGTGACCAATCTACCACGTTCGCCACGTTTGAGAACACGACAAACAGCACGACTGCAATCAGCATCACAATCAGATAATGCCGAATCTTGCCGTTCTGCGTCTTTAAGAGCAGATCGCCGGCTGCATCTATGCTGCCAAGCACAGCGCGGTAGACTTCAGGACCAGTTGGCAATTTGGGCAAGTTCAACGCACGCCACCATGAGCGCGTGATGAAGATCACAAAGCCGATGGCAAGCGCAGACATGCTCAACTGAAAGGCGAGGTCAATCTGTGGCGGAATCAGATACAAGCTGATCGGCGTGCCAAGCGTTAGTTGGATCAGCGGCTTGATGACGGGATCAATCAGGAAGCTGAACAACACTGACCCAACGCCTAGCACAGCAGGCGCCAGCAACATTGGGAAGGGCGCATCGTGGTGGTGCGGCGCAGCGGCGTAGGCATCATCGCCTAAGGGATGGTGCGGATCGGACACATCTTTGGCAGGTTGATGGTTGGCTACCGCGACGCGATATTTGCCCATGAACACATCCCAGAATAGGATGAGCGCCATTGTGACGGTCAGGGCGGCGGCGGCAGTCACCACAAACAACACAATGCCCGCACTCGGCGCTTTGTCCATCGCCTTAAGCAGCACTTCCTTTGCCACGAAGCCAAACAGCGGCGGAACGCCTGCCATCGAGAGTGAGGCGACCGCAGTAGCGACGGCAAAGCCGGGCATTTTGGCGCGCAAACCGCTTAATTCGTCTAGGTTGCGCGTGCCAGTGCTGTGATCCACTGTGCCGACGATCAGGAATAGCGCGCCTTTATACATCGCATGGGCGATGATGCCAACCAATGCCGCCATCAGCCCGTAGCCGTTTGGCAAGCCGATCAGCGCCACCAAGGCGCCCAGCCAGCTCACTGTGGAAAATGCCAAACAGCCTTTCAAATCGTTCTGGCGGATTGCCCAGAAAGCGCCGATGAACATGGTTAGCAAGCCAACCGTTAGCAAGAGTCCCGTCCACAGGTCATTATCACCCAGCACGGGATAGAAGCGCAGCAGCAGGTAAACGCCTGCTTTCACCATCGTTGCCGAATGCAGAAAGGCGCTGGCTGGCGTCGGCGCGGACATGGCGTTCGGCAGCCAGAAGTGGAAGGGAAACTGTGCGCTCTTGGTGAAAGCACCAAGCATCAGCAGCAGGGCAATAGCAAGGAAGGCAGGATGCTCACGCAGCAGATCGCCGCTATTCAAGATCGCTGCCATCTCATAGCTGCCCGCCGCCGCGCCGACCAACATCAAGCCCGCCAGCAGCGCCAAGCCGCCGCCGCCTGTGATGATCAGCGCCATTGTCGCGCCGACTCGCGCCGCCTTATCCTTGCCTTTGAACCCGATCAGCAAGAATGAGATGATCGAAGTCAGTTCCCACATGATGAACAGCGAGAGCAGATTGCCCGCCAATACTAAGCCAAGCATCGCGCCGCTGAATGCCATCATCAGCATCAGGAAGCGTCCTGCTTGCGCGGCGTCCTCAAAATAGTAGCCCGCATAGAGCATCACCAATGCACCAATGCCCGTCACGGTTAGGGCAAAGATCAGCGCCAGTCCGTCAATGTAGAAAGTTAGGTTCAGGTTCAGGCTTGGCACCCATGCGATGAGCATCTCTAGGGCGCCCTGCGCGCTGACGGTTGGCAGATAGCCCACCAAGATTACGAAAAGCAGCGCCATACCGCCCGCCATCAGGCTGCCTAGCGCACGTGCCGTCAGCCAACGGCTAAGCGGCATGGCACAGGCGGCAAGGGCGAACGGCACTGCGTTCACAAGCGCAATTTCCATGTTGTTTTGCACCTTTGATGTCTGATTTACTCGTCGAAAAGCTCGCCCACGCTGCGCCCTTCGTGGGCGCGTTTGATCACCTCACCAATCAGCGGCGCCACACTTAATACAGTCATGTTGGGCAGCCGCTTTTCGGGCGGAATGGGTAAGGTGTTGGTCGTCACAATCTCTTTGATAGGCAATTTTGACAAACGTTCAACCGCTTGCCCACTCAAAATGGCGTGCGTGAAGGCAACATAGACATCTCGCGCACCGTTATCCAGCACCACGTTGACGGCATTTGCCATGCTGCCGGCGGTATCGCACTCATCATCAATGATGATCACGTCCATGCCTTCCACATCGCCGATGAGGCTCATCACCTCAGTTTTATCCTGATTGCCGATCCGCCGCTTCTCCACAACTGCCAACGGCATGTCCAGCTTTTGGGCGTAGTTGCGTCCTTTCTTGGCAAAACCAAGATCGGTGCTGACCACAGAAGCGTTGGTCAGCGCTTTCTCCAGAAAGTAATCGCTGATCAGGTGGAAGGCGGTCAGGGCATCGCCGGGAATGCTGAAAAAGCCTTGAATCTGCGGCGCGTGAAGATCAATGGTGATGTAGCGATCCGCGCCTACCACTTGAATGATATCTGCGATCAGGCGTGCGGTGATCGGCACCCGCGGCTGGTCTTTCTTATCGCTGCGCCCGTAGCTGTAGTAGGGAATGACCACCGTAATGCGCCCTGCCGAGTCACGCTTTAGGGCATCAATGGTGATCAGCATCTCCATGATGTTATCGCTGACGGGCGATGACATACCCTGCACGAAGTAAACATCTTGCCCACGCACCGAGCTGCGGAGCTTTACAAAGATATTTTCGTTGGAAAAGCGCTGGACTTCACAAGTACTAAGCGCCACATTTAGATAGTCTGCAATCTCTTTTCCCATATAGGGATAGTGCGAACCGGCATAGAGTTTAATATCCCCATACTGTCCGGGCGGTGTTTTGCCACCCACTTCAGAGGGCGTGTATTTTGTGCCGGGAACCTTGCGCGGTTTTGTCGTCATGGCTTATATTGCACGGCGTTCGCACCACCTTGCGCCATCGGCACGCCGCGCTCCTTTCTGTGACATGACCGTATTATAGCCAACGGGCAGCTTTCTCTACAAACCATGCGCCATGAGCATTCACAAGGCAAGAGATTACATCCTCCGCAGGAGCGCGGCGTAGCGCGCCCACTTGCGAATACTATCCGCAACATGGCACATGACAAACCATTCTCAAATCGCGGTGCTATAACAAGTCCGCTTGAGCGCAGCTTGCCGTGTTGCAGACTCTGATGGGTGTTGTATAATCGGCAGTATGGCGCATTTTTTGTGGGTAAGGGCTGCTTGATGCCAAGAATTACGCTTAACACCTATTTGCAAGAGGTCGAGGCACTCATTGACCGTGAAGCACGTGATGAGGCAATCGGGCATTGTAAGCATATCCTAGAGAGCTTTCCCAAGCACCTTAAGACCTATCAACTGCTTGGCAAGGCACTCTACGAGCGCAGCCTGACCACCGATGCCGCTGATGTCTTCAAGCGCATTCTTGCCGCCGTTCCCGACGACCGTGAGGCGCACCTTTACCTATGCGAGATTTACAGCGAAACTGATCCGAACGCCTCCATCTTCCACTTAGAGCGCGTCTGGGAACATTCGCCCGAAGATGCTGCCATTCAGGATGAGCTGAGAAAACTTTACGCCAAGCGCGATGGTGAAGCGCCACTTGCTATCCAGATGACCACACCAGCGCTCGCCCGCCGTTATTTCAACGGCAGGCTTTATGCGGAGGCTGCTGCTGAATTAGAGAAGCTGCTGGAGCGCTTCCCTGAACGACATGATCTGCGTGGCTTGCTTGCCCAAACGCTGTGGGCAGATGATCGCCCCGATGAAGCGACTGAAGTTGCCTTGCAGGTGCTTGCCGAACTGCCGGATCATCTTGAGGCAAACCGTATCATGGCAACGCTTTGGCTGCTCATGCAGCGCCCTTCCGATGCGCGTCCTTTCGTCAACCGCCTACAGGCGCTTGACCCATACATGGCTTGGAAAGTCGTATATGGTGAAGATGTTCGCGTGCCAGAGAACGCTTTCTTGCTGGATCGGCTGGACTGGCGCGCTAAATCTGCGGCGTTGGCGCTCGATGTGAGCGGTATGGGCGAGGTCTTTAGCTCACTGGATGCACTCACCCTCTCGGATAGCAGCCTGCCTGACTACACCTCCTCACCCAAGCCCGCCACCGGACGCCTTGCTCAGGCTGCCCGCCAAAGCGCTCCTCAGTCCGACTTGCCCGATTGGCTGGACGACGCACCGCAGGCTGCCACCTTCGCTATGCCGGACTGGTCAGAGGACTACCCTGAGCAAGCGGAAGATGTACCTGACTGGTTGGCAGACGATGTGCCTACTGCTCGCCCTGCGGCGGCGGCAGCTGACTGGTTGGCAGACGATGACTTTGCCGCCGATATTCCACAGGCAGAGTGGCTGATTGATGATATACCTGATTCTGCGCCTGCCGCCGACCTACCCGACTGGTTAAGTGACGCACCACAGCCTGCGGCGTCCGCGCCTGCCGATGATCCGCTGGACGCGATGGCGTGGTTGATGACAGGTACGCTCACGCAGTCCGCCGATGAGCGCCCTCAGGCAGCCAGTGGCACAGATTTCGCGGCGGATTTTGATTTTGAATCGCTCGCCGCTACCAGCAGCGCACCTGCTGCTGAATCTGCCACTTCCCTTGAGTCCGATTTCGATTTTGGCATGTTTGATGCCGCTGGCGCGCCCGATCTGAGCGCAGAGAGTGCCGATGTTGCGCCCGTCACAGACCTGCCCGCCGCCGAAGGCGAAGACTCTGCCTTCAGCCTTGACTGGTTGAGCGGCGCGCCCGATCTGAGCGCAGAGAGTGCCGACGTTGCGCCCG
>QWHC01000019.1 GCA_021404685.1 Chloroflexi bacterium CFX4
GGACACCTTCCCAGCCGGCATGACCGTTGCAACACCACCGAACGCCACCAACACTTGCGGCGGCACTTTTGCGCCGAACGCTGGTGATCCGAGCGTCTCGCTGAGTGGCGGCAGCATCGCAGCGGGCGGCAACTGCACGCTCACTGTGGATGTGACGACCAGCGTTGCGGGTGCATCCGTCAACACGACGGGCAATGTCACCTCGACCAACGGCGGCACGGGCAACACCGGCAGCGCCACGCTGAACACGGTTGCGCCACCGAGCATCACGAAGGCGTTCAGTCCAACGACCATCCCAGCCGGCGGTGTGACCACGATTACATTGGTCATCACCAACCCGAATGCTACGGTTGCGCTGACAGGCGTCGCTGTGACGGATACCTTCCCAGCCGGTATGACCGTTGCGACACCACCGAACGCCTCAAACACTTGCGGCGGCACTTTTGCGCCGAACGCTGGTGATCCGAGCGTCTCGCTAAGCGGCGGTAACATCGCGGCGGGCGGTAACTGCACGCTCACTGTGGATGTGACGACCAGCACGCCCGGCGACTCGGTCAATACGACGGGCAACGTCACCTCGACCAACGGCGGCACCGGCAATACTGCCACTGCCACCGTGACGGTCGGCGCGATTGCACCGCCGAGCATCACCAAATCCTTCACACCGACCACCATTGCAGCCGGCGGCACAAGCACGCTGACTCTGGTCATCACCAACCCGAACGCAGCACTGACGCTGACAGGTTTGGCAGTGACGGATACCTTCCCAACTGATATGACGGTTGCCGCACCACTAACCACCACCAACACTTGCGGCGGCACGCTACTGGATAACCTTGGCGGCACATTGGTAGCCGGCGCGGCGGGCATTCAGCTCACCGGCGGCACGCTTGCCCCAGCCAGCAACTGCACGATCACGGTGCTTGTCACGGCGACGGTGAGCGGCGTCAACACGACGGGCAACGTTAGCTCCACCAACGGCGGCACGGGCAATACAGGCTCTGCCACGCTGACGGTTGGCGCGATCACACCGCCAAGCATCACCAAATCCTTCACACCTGCCAGCATCAATCCCGGTGAGACAAGCACGCTCACGTTGGTCATCACCAACGCGAATACGGCACTCACCCTGACTGGCGTGGCAGTGACGGATACCTTCCCAACCGATATGACGGTTGCCGCACCACTGACCACTACCAACACCTGCGGCGGCACGCTGCTAGATAACTTGGGTGGTACGTTGGTCGCTGGCGCAGTCGGCATCCAACTGACAGGCGGCAGCATCGCGCCTGCCAGCAACTGCACGATCACGGTGCTTGTCACGGCGACGGTGAGTGGCGTCAACACGACGGGCAACGTTAGCTCTACCAACGGCGGCACGGGCAACACCGGCAGCGCCACGCTGACGGTCGGCGCGATTGCACCGCCAAGCATCACCAAATCCTTCACGCCAACCACTATCGAGGCAGGCGGCGTGACCACGATTACGTTGGTCATCACCAACCCGAACGTGGCGCTTGCTCTGACGGGCGTCGCCGTGACGGATACTTTCCCTGCTGGCATGACCGTTGCCGCACCGCCGAACGCCACCAACACTTGCGGCGGCACCTTTGCGCCAGTGGCAGGTGCGGGCAGCGTCTCGCTAAGCGGTGGTAACATCGCGGCGGGCGGCAACTGCACGCTCAGTGTGGATGTGACGACCAGCACGCTTGGTAGCTCGGTCAACACGACGAGCAACGTCAGCTCTACCAATGGTGGCACGGGCAACACCGCCACTGCGACTGTGGTGGTTAATGCCGTGCAGCCGCCAAGCATCGTCAAATCCTTCAGCCCAACGGCAATCGTTAGCGGTGGCACCACCACACTGACTCTCGTCATTAGCAACCCGAATGCGCTCACCACGCTGACAGGTGTTGCCGTGACGGATACCTTCCCAACGGGCATGACCGTTGCCGCGCCGCTGACCACCACCAATACCTGCGGCGGGACGCTGCTGGATAACTTGGGCGGTGTGTTGGCAGATGGCGCAGACGGCATCCAACTGACGGGCGGCTCAATCGCACCTGCCAGCAACTGCACGATCACCGTGTTGGTGACTGCAACCCAGAGTGGCGTGAACACGACGGGCAATGTTAGCTCGACCAACGGTGGCACGGGCAACAATGGCAGCGCACCGATCAGCGTTGGCGGCGGCGTGGCAGACCTGCAAGCGGTCAAGAGTGTCAGCCCAACCAGCGTCTCGCCCGGCGGCGCGATCAGCTTCACCATTGTGCTAACCAACAATGGGCCTGATGCAGCCAATGGCGCAACCTTCAGCGATGCTGTGCCTGCTGAGGTGAGCATCCTCAGCGCGACATGCGGCAGTGCAGCCGGTGGCGCAGTCTGCGGCAGTGTGAATGTAGCAGGTCAGAATGTGACGATGACCATTCCGACCTTCCCAAGTGGCGGCAGCCTGACCATCACCATCAATGGCATTGTGACGGCGAGCAGCGGCAGCTTCACCAACACAGCGCGCATCACACCGCCGGTGGATATTGTTGATCCGAACGAGCCGAACAACGAGAGCAGCGTGCCAGTCGTGATCGTGACGACGGGCTTGGCAGCAGATTTGGTCATCACCAAGACTGTTGATCCAACCACCTATACAGTTGGCGGCGCACTGACTTACACCATTGTGGTGCGGAACGACGGACCCAACGATGTGACGGGCGCAACCGTGACGGATACCTTCCCAGCGGCGCTCATCAATCCGCAGTGGTCGTGCGTGGCAACCGGCAGTGCAACTTGCACGGCGGGCTTGCAGAACGGCAACCTTGTGGATACGGTTGACCTTGCAGCCGGCGCGGGCAACTTCCTCACCTACACTGTGACGGCAATCGTTGGCGCTGGCACGACAGGTCCGATCAACAACATTGCTTATGTGTCGCTGCCAGGCGGCTATGTTGACCCAACACCTGCTAACAACAGCTCGCCTGCCACCAGCAATCCGTCTGGCGGCATCAGCCCGACACCTGTCCCAACGCAAATTGGCGGCATCGTGATCGTTGATCCCGTCATCGTGAAGCTGGTCAACCCTGCCCTTGCCCTGCCCGGCGAGACGGTCGTCTATACGCTGACCGTGACCAACCCAAGCAGCGCACCGGCAATTGGCGTCGTCGTCTCTGACCCTGTGCCAGCGGTCTTGCAGATCATCAGTGCTTCAACCACGCAAGGCACGTTCACGATCAGCGGTCAGACGGTCATCTTTGATGTTGGTGTGGTCAATCCGGGTCAAACCATCACGCTGACCATCACAGCACGGCTGCGCGATGATGCGCCAGCACCCACCGATGTGACCAACACCGGTGAACTGCGCCATCAGACGGGCAACCCGCGTGTTAGCTCCGCACTGCTGCGCGTCACTCGTGGACGCCTGCCCTCCACCGGTCTGCCGCCTGCCGAACCAATCAATGTTGGTCAGGCAGTGGGGCTGCTGTTGGTCGGCGTGCTGCTCATCCTGATGGGCGGTCTGCTGCTGCGGCGCGTCAGCCGTCGTTAAGGTAACCTTATAGTGTGGCTGCGCTGCCTTGTTTCGGCAGGGCAGTGCAGCCAGCTTTCCCCACCTTTTGCTGAAAAACGCGCTAACACAGATGGATGGGAAAAAATCGCATGTATAGGTATCGCCCACGCCGACGCAACAGCCTCAGCCCACTCGCTACCCTCTTGATCATCTTTGGCGCAGTGGCAGTTTATCTCGCTTTCGAGACGATCAATCGCCGTTTGCCCACGACGCAACCCACACCTACCAACCTACCGCCGACGCAAATCGCAGTGGCGTTGGGACAGCCAAGCCACACACCCACGCCGATCCGCAAACTACCCTTCCGTGTGGCTGCCGCTAATGTGAACTTATTGGCGGAGATTGTGCCGCTCTACTTTGATATGAACCTTGATACATGGAATCTGAACTACCTGAACGCCAACGCCGGGCATTTAGAAGGGACAGCCAACCTTGATGAAGGTGGCAACTTCGTGCTGGCAGGGCATGTGGAGCTTGGTGATGGCGTGGCGGGTCCGTTTGCGCGCATCGGCGAAATGCGTGTGGGCGATATTATCAGCGTCTTTCGGGAAAATTCCGCCACCACAGAGGTGATCCGCTACGCTGTGACGGAAGTCCTGATCGTTGCGCCGAACGATTTCAGCGTGATTCGCAATCGCGGCTATGAGGAACTAACGCTCATCACATGCGCCGATTGGGACGCGCAACGCTACGACTATCTGAAACGGGTGGTTGTGCGCGCACGGCGCTTGTAGGGCTGTGTGCTGTGGCTGCCGCAGCGCGTTGGTGCGGCGTGCGGCAGCGCAGCTAGTGGAGCGTGGGATCGCGGCGGGTATCATCTATCAGGGTGAGTTTGTTAGCGTGCAAGGCGCAGACAAGCTGTCCATCACGCTCACTGAAAGCCACCTCAAATAAATCACCACTTAAAATCTCCACAACGGTGCCAACCTGCCCGCGCAGCAGGTGGTGTTCTGGCACGTCTTCGGTCAGTGCTACGCGGTCGTAGACGTTCACAAAAGCAGCATTTGGGCGGTTATGGCGCAGCATGGTTAAAATTCCCCCTTCCATGCAGGGTGATGCCCTGCACCTGCCGCTAACTTTAACCACGAATCGGCTTTTGCACAAATGTGAAAATTTGGCGGTTAATCAGAATCAGGCACGCCCTCACGTTGGAACTTCTCAGCTAAGGTTTGCCCATCTGCCATGCTGCCGAGTTTGCCGTAGTCTTTGCGAGCAAGGCGCGAGATCGGATCGAGCGCTAAGGTATCCACCCACAGCGAGTCCGTCGGCAGATCGGCACGCACATGCAAGCGTAGCACTTGCCCAATCACCAGCGTACTTTTGCCCACAGGCATTGGATGCAATTCCAACACTTGGCACTCTAGTGCAGCGGGCGCTTCAGCGATGCGCGCAGGGCGCACCAGCTCAGAGGGCAGCGGGGTCAGGCGCGCCTCAGCGAATTCGTTCACCTCTGGCGCAAATTCCGTACCCGTGATCTCGACTTGGGCGATCAGGGCGCTGTTGGCGATGTGCAGCACAAATTCTGGCACTTCGCGCAGATTGTTCAGCGTGTCTTTGGTGCGTCCATCACGGTGAACGCCGATTGAGAACATGACCAGCGGCGGCAGCGTGCTACCCGCGTTAAAGTAGCTGAAGGCGGCAAGGTTTGGCACATCTTCCGCGCTCAGCGTGGAGACCCACGCCACAGGGCGCGGCACGATCAGGCTTTGAAAGAGCATCGCCATTTGGCGCGGCTCTAGCGTGTTCGGGTCAAAACTGCGAAAGGTCATTCAGCCTCTGCTATAGATTAAAGTCTTCAAGGGTTGGTTCGCCCGTTCGTGATTTTGCAGCGTTGGCGCGCCGCTGGCGTGCCGCAGCAACCTGCTGTGCGCGCAAGATATAACCTGCCGTCAGGCGTGCCTGCCGCCGTGCAAGGTCAATGTGAGCGCCTCTGCCACGCCGCACCTCACGGTTAAGGCGCAGTGCATCCTCATCTGGCACGCCGAAGGCAACCAAAAAGATTGCCACAATCCGCAGCACAGACCACGAGAGCGAAAAGAGGAGCAGGTAGATGACCGCGCAGTAGAAGAACATGCTGAGCGCTTCTTCAGCGCTTAAAACGCGCAGATTTTCGCCGCGCAGGAACTCGGTCAACACGTTTAGGTACGTTTCAATTGGTTGGCTGGTGGTCGTGCTGACCGCAAGGGTAAAGATGACCCCTAAGGCAGCTACAAGCGCAGCAAAAGCAGCAGACACGGCATCCATTCCTTCCGATATGTATGCATCAGGCTGCTGCTGATTATGGCACACAACTGAGCGCAAAGGCAACCTAAGGCGCATTTCACCGCTCTCATTAGGCGCGGATGCTTGCTTTTGGGCGCGCAACTGTTTACACTTTGCCGCACACTTGAATGAAGACACACACAACTTTATCCCTGCACCAAAGGCAGAAAGCTACTTAGAGAATGACCACCTACGATCACTACACCATCAGCGATTACGATCTCGCCGTAGAGGCACTGCGCGCACGCACCTCAGTGCAACCATTGGTTGGTTTAATTTTAGGCAGTGGGCTTGGCACCCTGGCAGAGAGCATCGAAAAGGCAGATTACATCCCCTACAACGAAGTGCCGCGCTTTCCACAATCTCAGGTGCTTGGGCATCGCAACCGTTTTGTGGCAGGCACGCTTGAGGGCGTTTCGGTGCTGGCGATGCAAGGGCGCATTCACTATTATGAAGGCTTCTCCATGCAGGCGGTCACTTTCCCTGTCCGCGTCATGCAGCGCATGGGCGTGAAGGTCTTGATCGTCACCAACGCCGCCGGCGGCTTGAATCCGTCTTTTGCGGCGGGCGATCTGATGTTGATCACCGATCATATCAACCTGCCGGGCATGGCGGGCAACCATCCGCTGATTGGGCATAACGATGATGCGCTTGGCGAACGCTTCCCAGATATGTCCGCTGCCTACGATCCGCAACTATGTGCCGTAGCGCGCAGCACGGCACAAGCAAAGGGCATTACGCTGCATGAAGGCGTCTATATGGGCTTATCAGGCCCTAGTTTCGAGACGCCCGCCGAAGTACGGATGCTGCAACGGCTTGGCGCGGATGCAGTTGGCATGTCTACGGTGGGTGAGGTAACGGTCGCACGGCACGGCGGAATGCGCGTGCTTGGCTTTTCAGGCATTACCAACATGCTGGTGGCGGGCGAAACACATGGGCAAGAGGTTTCCCATGCGGACGTGCTGGCAATGGGCAGGGATAAAATCGCGCCTGCGTTGGCAGCATTGGTGCGCGGTGTGCTTGCCTCGCTGCGCGGCTGAAAGGCGGCAAAATGACACAACTCGTCTATCTGATCGAACAAATTGCGCCGGCGATCTATCTGTTCTGTGCGGCGGGTGTGTTGTTTTGGCTAGGGCGCTACTTTGCTGCACAAGCAGGCTTGCGCGCCGCCGAATTCGAGCTGGAGCGCGAACTTGAAGAACAGCGCCGCGCGCGCGCCATCACTTGGGCAATCGGCTTCATTGAGCTAGGTCTGGCAGCACTAGCAGTCGCTGTCGTTATCGCGCCAACACTACGTGCCGATCTCTTAAACGCCGGTTTGCCCATCACGCCTGAGGGCGGCGCTGAACAGCGCTTTGCAACCAGCACGCCCGGCGGCGATGGCAGCGATGCCGAAGGCGTTTTCCTGACGGTGACGGCACAAGCGCTCAGCGGCGGCGGTGCCATTCTGCAACTGACAGCCGTTGCCTCACCCACGCCGGTTGGCACCATCGTCAGCGGCGCGCCAGAGCCAATCGGCTGCAACTCGGAGCAGGCGTGGCTAGAAATCCCAGCGAATGGAATGCTCGTCTTTGACACACTGACCGTCGTCGGCACGGCAAATATTCCTAACTTCGCCTTCTACACACTGGAGATCAGCGGTGCCAGCACCGGTGGCGAGTTTGGCGTGCTGGATAACAAGACATCGCCCGTGATTGAGAAAGGTGTGCTAGGGCAGTTTGCGCTTGCCAGCTTCCAGCCCGGACAGTACCGTTTCCGCGTTGCCGTCTTTGATACTCTGAGCGAGATGCGCGCCTCTTGCACCGTCTCGATCTTCATCAGCGAACGCCCACCAACCAACACGCCGCCCGGCGGTTAGCCACGCTAGGCGTGCGGCTGCTCCTGCGGTATACTACGCGCCTGAATTCGCACCCCACAGGAGTTTTTCGCATGAGCAACCTAGCAGAGCGCGTCGCAGTGGTGACTGGTGCCAGCCGCGGCATTGGGCGCGCCATCGCTTTAGAGTTGGCGCGGCGCGGCGCGGCAGTTGTGGTTAACTATAACGCCAGCGCAGAAGCTGCTGAACAAGTCGTAGCAGCTATTCAGGGCGCAGGTGGCAGCGCCTTAGCGGTTCAGGCAGATGTGAGCGACCTCGCACAGGCTGAAGCGCTTATCAAGGCAGCGCAGACGCAGTTTGGCAAAGTGGATATTCTGGTGAACAACGCCGGCATGACTCGTGACGGGCTGCTGATGAGCATGAAAGAAACCGATTGGGACAGCGTGCTGGATACCAACCTGAAAAGCGCGTGGAGCTGCTGCAAGGCTGCTGTGCGTGGCATGATCAAGCAGCGCAGCGGGCGCATTGTGAACATTACCAGCGTGGTTGGCATCAGTGGGCAAGCAGGGCAAACCAACTACAGCGCCAGCAAAGCAGGGCTGATCGGCTTCACTAAGGCGTTGGCACGCGAAGTTGCCTCACGCCAAATCACCGTGAACGCAGTAGCGCCTGGCTTCATCACCACCGATATGACGGCGAGCCTTTCGGCGGAACTCATGGCAGAACTGAACAAGCGCATTCCGCTGGCGCGCTACGGCGCACCGGAAGATATTGCCTATGCTGTCGCCTTCTTGGTCAGCGATGAGGCGAGTTATATCACCGGGCAGGTGCTGACGGTGGACGGCGGTTTGATCATGTAGGCGGCTACGCCTGCCCGCAATCCTTTGAGTTTGCCTCTCAATCCCTGCCCCTTGAGGCTTCGCCTGAGGGGCAGCAGGAGCGCAGTAAAGTGGCACGGAGAAACACCCGCCGCACCCAAAATGGTGTGACACAATCCAAACAGTACGCTACAATACGTACATAGCATATCAGCAAAAGGCTTCAGGAACGGAACTGTGTCTGCTTTGAACCGCCGTGCGGCGCGCACCCTTGCCCTACAAGCGCTCTATGAGATGGATTGCACCGACCATCCCTTAGAGGATGTCATGCGCGAACGCCTTGAATCGCTTGAAGGCAGCAGCGCCCTAGATGGCGAGATGCGCCGTTTTGCCCACGACCTTGTCAACGGCGTTCGAGATCACCGCGCACATCTTGATAGTGTGATCAGGCAGTTTGCACCGGAGTTCCCACTTGACCAAATGGCGTTGATTGACCGTAACCTGTTACGCTTAGCACTTTATGAGTTTGCTGTAAGCGGCAGAACGCCGATCAAAGTTGCCATCAACGAGGCGATTGATCTTGCCAAGACCTTCGGTGCAGAAAACACAGCGCGCTTTGTGAACGGCGTGTTGGGCGCGTTGGCGCTGCACGAGGCAGAACTGCGCGCCACACTAGGCAATAAGGCTGCATCCGCATGAATATTTTTGGTGTCGGTCCCGCTGAACTCATCCTGATCCTGATCCTGCTCTTTGTGGTGGCAGGTCCTAAGCGGATGATTCAATGGGCATATTACCTTGGGCGCTATACGGCGCAGTTCCGCCGCATGGTGGAGGAATCGTGGAGTCAGGTGCGGAAAGAGCTGGAGAGCGCGCAAATTGACCTGCCCGAAGAATTGCCGCGCCGCCGCGTTAACCTGATGCAAGAGGCGAATCGCGCCATTAATACGGAACTTGGCCGCGCCATGCCGCCCGCTGGCTCAAAGTATTCCGCTAGTGGAAGCAACGGCGCAACGGCAAACGGCACACCGCCCGCCACCAACGGCGACTCCGCCGTAGCGGCGGATCAATCGCCCGCCCCTGATCGTTCGGATGAGAATAAACGGTATGACGCATGGCTACCCAAATAGCACCGAAACCACCTGAGACGCCTGACGACCTGCTGCCCGAACCAGAAGACGAAGGCGGGCGGATGATGGGCTTCTTTGAGCATGTGGACGAACTGCGCCGCCGTTTGGTGCGTGTGGTGTTCGCCGTCGTGATTGGGATGCTCGCCTCGCTGGCTTTCACCAACGTCGTTATTGAATACATGAAAGAGGCTTACGGCGAACGGCTTGCCATCCTCGGCCCCGCCGATTCGGTGATCATCTTCTTCCGCGTGGCGTTCATGCTGGGCGTCATCTTGGCAATGCCCATCATCACCTACCACGTTTTTATGTTTGTGGCGCCCGGCTTAACGCGCAAAGAGCGCCGTTGGGTGTTCATGGCGCTGCCCGGCACAACGCTGTTGTTCCTGATCGGACTGATTGTGACGTGGTTCATCCTGATCCCAATCTACATTAACTTCTTAAAAAACTTTCAGGCGGATATTTTCGTCATTCAGTGGACGGCGGATGAGTACATCACCTTTGTGACGACGGTGCTGCTCTGGCATGGCGTCGCCTTCGAGACGCCGGTGATCTTCTATGCACTTGGGCGGATGGGCGTGGTGACGCCACGCGGCATGATCAAATATTGGCGGCAGGCAATTGTCGGCACGGCGGTCATTTCTGCCATCATCACACCAACGGTTGATCCCGTCACCATGAGCATGATCATGGGTGTGCTGCTCAGCCTGTATGTGTTCAGCATTTTCATGGTGATGATCGCCTTGCGCGTGAATCGCCGCCGTCTTGCCAAGCTGGATACGGCAATTTCGTAAGGATGAGCCGCTTTGATCCCGCGTTTGGCACTCATCCTCGCCCTGCTGATGGTGGTTGGCTGTGCTACACCACAGCCACCTGCAACGCCCATCGTCCTCTTTGTGACGGCGACGCCTGCCCCGATCACGCCTGACGCTGCGCCGAATTTCTCGCCCACGCCTGTCATCGCGCCGCTGATTAACCTCACCCTCACGCCACGTCCCTCAGCCACGGCAACTGCCGTGCCGCTGCCGACTTTGGCGCCAACCCTCACACCTTCCTTCACCGCCACCTACACCGATACGCCCGAACCGACCTTTGCGGCGCGTGCCTGCTCACTCGCGCCACAAGGTGGCTTTGCCGCCATTTATAACCGCCAGCCTGCCTTGCAGCAAGCGCTTGGCTGCGCGCAAAGCGCCGCCTTGCCCGTCAACAGCGCCGTGCAGGATTTTGAAAGCGGGCGGATGCTGTGGGTTTCCGCGCTGGCGGATGTGCCAGCCAGCACGATTTACGCGATCTTCAACAGTGGGCAGTATGTGCGCTATGCAGACACATGGGCAGAAGGTGTCGATCCGACAGTGCCAAGCGGCGCAGAAGGCGCACCTGCCGGGCGCACCGCGCCGATACGCGGCTTTGGTAAGGTTTGGGCATTGAACCCTGCGGCGCGCAACGGCTTGGGCTGGGCGTTGGGCGCGGAAAACGGCACCGGCGCGCAAATTCAGCGCTTTGAGCGCGGCGAGATGGTCTTTGTGGGTGCGCTCAACCAGACCTTCATCTTTCTGGCACAGGGTGGCGCTTGGCGCGCCGACCCAACGCCGTTCTAGCCTTTCCCTGTACACTGCCCTAATGCCTGCTGATTTGTATAAACTGATCAGGTTTTGTGACGGATTCTAGATGTTAAAAAAGAATGCCTAATCCCTCGCTAAAATGAAAACTGGGTATACATATTATGGGGAGTCCTGCCCATGTTTATCAGAGGGTTTATCAGCTTGTGCCTTGTTGTGTTGCTGCTCGGTATTCCAACACCGACTCAGGCGGCGGGCGTCGTCACCAATTGCAGCAACCAGAGCGACCTACAAAGCAAGCTGGCAGGCGGCGGCTTGGTCACCTTTAGCTGTGGCGCAAGCCCTGTCACCATTACAATCACCAGCACCTTAGAGATCACTGCCGCCAACACAACCATTGATGGCGGCGGCTTGATCACGTTGCAGGGCAGCAGCGGCGTGCGGATGATCCTGCACCGCACCCTGACCAACGTTGCCAGCACGCTCACCTTACGCAACCTCACTATTCGGAACGCTTCCATCAGTGGGAATGCTGCCGATGCTAACGGTGCAGCCATCCGCAGCGTCAATAATAGCTTTTCGCCGCCGGATTATCCGCAAGTGCTGAATATTGAGAACGTTAGCTTCATAGATAACACCTCTAACCAGACAGGCTCCAGCGGCAACGGCTACGATTACGGCGGCGGCGCTATCTTCACACAAGGCGGCTTCCTAAACGTGCGAAACAGCACCTTCACCAATAACCGCAGTTTGCGCGGCGCCGGCGGTGCCATTCACGGCTTGCGGAGCAACATCAGCATCGAGGACAGCACCTTTACCAGCAATCAGGCTACGCCCTACAACAGCAGCAACACCTCCAGCGGCTATGGCGGCGCGCTCTATGTGGATGGCGCGCTTTCCAGCGGCAATGGCTACGTGCGGATCAATAACAGTACTTTCACCAACAACACAGCAGCCAATCAGGGCGGCTTTGCCTATGTCAATTTATATACCGCACAGGGCGAGTCGCTGACCATTAACGGCAGCCGCTTTGTAGGCAACAGCGTCAGCGGCGGCGGCATGGGCTTGGGCGGCGCGCTGAGCGGCGGCGGCACAGGCAGCACTGGCTCTGCCTATGTGACGATTACCAACAGCCTATTTCATAATAACACGGTCGCCGGCGGCAGCACGGGCGCATCAGGCGGCGCGCTCGCCTTCGCGCAGAAGGCAAATATCGTGATCGCTAACAGCACCTTTGTCGGCAATGAAGCACGCGGCGTCTGCTCAAACTGCTTCAACGCCAATGGCGGCGCAATCTACATTGTGAATAACCCTGTGCCCTATATCATCACCAACATCACGGCGGTGAATAACTACGCCGGTTGGGTCGGCGGCGGCATCACAGCCAGCACCAGCGGCGTGCTGCGGAACAGCATCATTGCCAACAACACAGCCGAGAATGGCGGCAACGGCTGGAACATCCAGCAGAACTGTGGGCAGCAGATTGCTAGCGGCAGCCACAACTTGCAGTTCCCTGCCCTAAATCCGAACGACTCGAACGATCGGCGCTGCACGGCAGGCATCACGATTGCTAATCCGCTGCTTGGTTCGCTCAGCGATAACGGCGGTGGCAGCCTGACCGTACCACTGCTCAGCGGCAGCCCTGCCATCAACACAGCGGATAACAACACCTGCACCGCCGCACCGATCAATAACCTTGATCAGCGGGGAATGCGGCGTCTGACGCCTAGCAACACACTCTGCGACATTGGCGCGTTTGAGGCGAACGCAGTCACCGCTGGCGATACCATCGGCGTTTATCGCATCACAGCGTCAGCGTTCTTCTTGCGGAATGCAAACCTAACTGGGATGCCCGATCTCTCGCTGCTTTTTGGGGGCTTGGCGGGCGATCTGCCTGTTGTGGGCGATTGGAACGGTGACGGCGTGGATACCATTGGCATCTACCGCAGCACGACTGGCGAGTTTTTCCTGAAAGACTCCAATGCGGCGGGCGCGCCGATTGCCTATAGTTTTGTGTTGGGCAATCCGGGCGATATGCCAATGGCGGGCGATTGGGATGGCGATGGGCGAGATGGCGTTGGTGTTTTCCGTCCGTCGAACGGGCTGATCTACATTAAAAGCACGCTGACGACAGGCTTTGCCGATTTCACAATGGTGCTGGGCAATCCGGGCGACGTGCCAGTGGCAGGCGATTGGAACGGCAACGGCAGCGCTTCGCCGGGCGTTTTCCGTCCCTCGCTGGGGCAATTTTTCCTCACCAATCAGGTGTGCAACTGCATCGTTTTTGCCGATTTTGATTTCACCTTTGGCGCAGGCACTGATCTGCCCTTCACCGGTGACTGGAATGGTAACGGCACAAGCGGTGTCGGTGTGTTCCGTCCGTCCACAGGGCAGCTTTTCTTGCGGAACGCACTCTCAACCGGCACGCCAGACATTACGCTGCTCTTCGGCGCAAGCGGTGACCGTCCCGTTGGCGGCAAATGGGCAACGCATCCGTTGGTAGGCGATCTAATGACGGATTCAGCGATGCCTGATCTGGCACCCACCTTTGTGCCACGCCAGTAAACGCACCACAAAAAACCTTGCCCGTACCACATTCACGGTGCGGGCAAGGTTAAGCAGAACCTCTGTGCCGTGTGAGGTCTCGACTACAATTCACCCGTCTCGATGATCTGTTTGAGGTAGAGCGCGCTGCGCTTCAGCGTGCGCTTTTGTGTGGCAAAATCCACATGCACAATGCCAAAGCGCTTGGTGTAGCCCTCTGCCCACTCAAAGTTATCCAAAAACGACCACACAAAGAAGCCTTTCAGCGGCACACCTTGCGCCATGGCTTCCGCCGCCGCGCTCAGATAGCCCTTCAGGAAGGCAACGCGCTCTGGGTCTTCTAACACATCGCCCGTCACCTGCTCAGGCTCAGGGTAGGCTGCACCGTTCTCGGTTACATAAATGGCGGGCGGCGCATAGTCCCGATGCAAGCGCAGCAGCGCGTCGCGCAGCCCTTGCGGATAGACTTCCCAGCCCATATGGGTCACTTGTGCATTGGCGGGCAGTTCGGTGAAGTAGTTCTCTGGGTTGTTGGGATCATGCCGAATGAGCCAGCGCATGTAGTAGTTGATGCCAACGAAATCGGCAGGTTGGGCAGCAATGCTGACTGCATCCAGATCGAGTCCGTCGAGCAAGCCGCGAGAAGTGAGGTGCGCTGCTATATCGGCGGGATAGCAGCCCTTGAAAACAGGATCGAGGAACCAGCGATTCTGCAAGCCATCAGCAATGTGTGCCATCTGCACATCACGCGGATCGTCGGTGGCAGGCTCATGTGGCACAACGTTCAGCGTGGTGCCAGCAATGGCGTTCGGCACTTCGGCGCGCAGCGCCTGCATAGCACGTCCGTGAGCAAGGTGTGTATGGTGCGCGGCACGGAAAGCCGCTTTCCTATCCTGCACGCCCGGCGCGTGGACGCCATACATATAGCCTAAGAAGGCAGTACACCACGGCTCGTTTAACGTGATCCAGTGCTTAACGCGATCACCATACTGCTTGGCAGCCAACGCCGTATAATCAGCAAACCAATTGGGCAGCGCGGCATTCGTCCAGCCACCCTGATCCTCAAGCGCTTGTGGCAAATCCCAATGGTAGAGCGTAACAAACGGCGTGATGCCTGCCTCAAGCAGCTTATCAATCAGGCGGCTGTAGAAATCAATGCCTGCTTGATTTACAGCACCTGTGCCGTTGGGTATCAAGCGCGCCCATGAGATAGAGAAGCGGTAGGCGCCAACGCCCAGCGATTGCATGAGCGCCACATCTTCGGGATAGCGGTGATAGTGGTCACATGCCACATCGCCCGTATGCCCGTGTTTCACCTTGTCGGGTGTGTGCGAAAAGCGCGTCCAGATGCATTCGCCGCGCCCTTCCTGCACTGCCGCGCCCTCAATCTGATAGCTGGCTGTGGCAGTCCCCCACACAAAGTCTTTTGGAAAGGTCATGAAAGCCTCATTTCGATGTTTTCTAAAAGCGCAGCGGTCGGCAGCGCGGTTCGATCAGGTAGAGCGTGGCAGAGTAGGCAGGCAGATCAAAAGTTTGCGCTGTTTCCGAGATGCGAATTGGCTCCGCCTTTAGCTCAGGATCGAGCCGCCACGCACCCACAACATGGCAACTGCCAATGCCTTCAACCTCTAAGCGTGCCGTGTGTGGCACATCATCAGGGTTGACGATCATCAGGGTCAGTTGCTCATCTTCTGTCAGCGCTGCCACAACTGTTAGCGCCGTATTCTCGCTCTCTGCGTGGACAAGCTGCTTGCCCAAGCGCTTGTAGAGTGGGTAGACGTAGAAGGTTGGGCGTTCTTTATAGCGGTCGAACAAGCCATAGGGACCATTTTCGCCATAGCTTGCCAGCAGCCAAAATGCCACCATATCCACCCGCTGGCGGATCAGGCGCGCCAGCACATCCGCCCACCAAATGGCGTTAAAGTATGAGTCGGGTGAGGCAGCACCACCAGTGGGCTTGTTCCAGTGTGAGTTCACTTCCATCACCGCGATGGGCATATCGCGTCCTGCTGATTCGCGCACCACTTGGCGCAAATCGGGGATGATGAACTCCCACTCCGCGGCGGACGCACGCAGCTCAGCGATGGTGGTTGGTGCTGCATTCATGCTCTTTGGGAAGGGATAGCGGTGAATGGAGACAACTTCTACCAGATCGGCGTTCGCCTTGAGGAATGTTCGCACCCAATCGCGCAGCGGCGCGTGGTAGTCCTCTAGGCTGGGCGGATACTGGCTGATGTCAGGTCCGATCAGCAGGATGTTCGGGTCAACAGCGCGCATGGCAAGCGCAAAAGCGCGCCAGTCCTTCGCGTGTGTCTCTGCGTCATAGTCGGGATACAAGTTCGGCTCGTTGCCGATGCTCCAGTAGCGTACGCCGTAGTTGTGTTCAAGGTTCACATAGCGCACCATCTCGGCAGCTTTTTCAGGTGTGCCGCCGCGCAGCCGCACCGAGATCGTCGGTTCGGCGTTCATGCGCTGGGCAAACTTGATGTAGGAATCAATGTGGTTGGTGCTGAGGTCGTTTCTATCGCCCCATTCGCCGCCGGGAAAGCGGAAGAAGGTGATGCCGCTGGTTTCCGCCATGCCCCACAAATCAACGGGCAAGAGCGCCCATGGCCCATAGTTTGCACCGTAGACATAAGGGCTGATTTCACCCAACGGCTCGTTAATGTTCACGCGGATGACGCCTTCATTGGCGTGGCTCGGCAGACCGCCGCTTGCCCCAAACAGGGCAAGCAGGCAAATCAACATAAAGAGGCGGCGCATAGCTATTTCTCCACACCGGTGATCACGACGCCACGCATGAAGAAGCGTTGTGCCAAGATGAACAGGATCAGCGGCAGCAACATTGCCATTAGCGAAGTTGCCTGCACCAGCTCCGGACGCGGACCGTAGCGGAAGTTGAAAATCTGCACGCCGACCGAAATAGGCTGCAATTCAGGCTGGCCTAACAAGTAGATCAGCGGACCGAAGTAATCGTTCCATGACCAAACGAAGTGGAACAAGCCAACGGTGATGATGGCTGCCCAAGACTGTGGAATGATCACATTGATCAGGATGCGGAACGGTCCGGCGCCGTCAATCATGGCTGCCTCGTCCAATTCACGCGGCAAGGTCATGAAGAACTGCCGCAGCAAAAAGACGTTATAGGCATTGGCGAAGAAATGCGGCACGATCAGCGGCAGCCAAGTGCCAGTCCAGCCGATGGAGGCGAAAAAGGCGTAGGTTGGGATCAGGGTCACCTGACTGGGAAGGATAATTGTACCGATCAAGATGATGAACAGCCAGTTTTTGCCCGGAATCGGGAAGCGCGCAAAGGCATAGGCAACGGAAATGCAGGAAAGCAGCGTTCCGATCATGCCAATGACGGCGATGGCGAGCGTGTTGCGGAACAGGCGTGGAAAGTCAATCATCCGCCACGCATCAGCATAGTTTTCCCAACGCGGTTGGAAGGAAAAGACAGGCTTCAAGCCGCGCCAGTTGCCTTCCCATACAATCGGCTCACCATCGGGATTTTCGGGATCAATGAACACCACACTGGTGCGGCGTTTGGTAAGCGCTGCCAGTTGGCGCACTTCACCATCAATTGGCACTTCAAGCAGCTCTAAATTCTGCCCTTGGTATTCAAAGAGCGTAGGCTTCATGGGCAGCAAGGGTGAATCTTGGTTGCCCGCCAAAGAGTCCTGATCGCGCAGGGAAATGCTCATCATATTGCCAAAGGGCAGCAAGAAGACGAACAGGATGCCAATGGTGAACAGCGTGACCATGGCAATGGCTGCAAATTTGCGAAGCTGAACGGCATAGTACGGTGAGGTGTTCACCGCACGGGAAGGTGCATAGGTTGCCATGTGACTATTCGCCTCCTGCGTAGTAGACCCAACGGCGTGAGGTGCTGAACAGGATGATGGTTAAGCCGAGTGCCATCAGGAAGATGAACCAGGCCATCGTGGCACCATAGCCCATGTCTTGGAACAAAAACGCCGTTTTATAAAGATGCATGTTGAAGAAGTAGGCAGCGCCGTTCGGCCGCCCTGTGCCTTCCGTCAGCACGTATGGTACGATGAAGAACTGCAACAGTCCTATCGTGTTCAAGATCAGGTTGTAGAAGATAACAGGTGAAATCATCGGCAGTGTGATCTTGAAGAAGGCTGTCGTGGCGTTGGCACCGTCCACTTTAGAGGCATCGTAGAGTTCTTGTGGCACACCTTGCATGGTTGCCAGCGTGATCAGAACAGCATTACCAATGCCCCACAGGCTCATCAGCACCATGGCCGGTCCGATCCAAGTGGCATCTTGCAGCCAGTTGGGCGGATTCAGTCCAAACGAGCGCAATAAGCGGTTTAGCCAGCCGGTTTGCCCATTCAGGAACGCCTGCCACACAAAAATGCCCGAAATGGCTGGCACCATATAGGGAAGGTAAAAAAGCAGGCGAAAAACGGGTTTGGCGATCAAAAATTTGGAATTCAGTAAAGCCGCCACCAAAATTGGCACCCCAACCGCCACTGGCAGCGAAAGTAAAGCGAAACCAATAGTCACGCCCAAGGCATTCATTGCCAGTGGATCGGCAAAGAGTTTCTGCCAGTTGGCAAAGCCGATAATCTGAATTTGATCGGGCTTGGAGAGCGTGAAATTGGTGAAGCTGAAGAACAACGAAACGACAATCGGCACGAAGGTGAACACAAAGAAGCCGATTAGCCACGGAGAAAGGAAGAACCAACCCCAGCGGCGTTGACGCTGCAACGTGCTGAGTTTACGTGGCAGCATGGTGGTTGTGTTCAGGCTTAGGCTACTTGGCACAGTGGTCATACTTTATTCTCCCTAGCAGCAGTTTGCGGCTGTGGTAAGATAAAGGCGGGTGCGTCTTCCACGACCCGCCTTCACTGCTGCCCTCACGTTTACCCTTGCCCGCAATGCACGGCAAACGCGAAGGGCAGTCCTTATTTCACTTCATCAACGATAGCCTGCAAATCAGCCTCTAGCTTGTTGATCTCAGCTTCGAGGTCAATTTCTTTGCCGGTATCACCATAGAGCAGGGTGCGGAAGTCGCCGAAGCGCTGCATCCCCTTGGCGAAGTTCGGGAAGTCCGACTCGTGACCGGGCGCGGCTGCATATTCCAAGCTGGCTGGCACAATAGACCAATCCGTAACGCTTGGGAAGGCAGCAGCGCGTGTTTCGGTAGCTGGACCTTGCAGATCAGGACGTGCTGGGTAGCCACCATAGACTTGCAGCAATGGACCTGCCGCATCGCCGAGCAGGTATTCTAGCACTTTGAAGGCGGCATCTGGGTTCTTGCTGCTGCGGGTAATGCGGAATGTATCAGCATCCACCGGCACATGGTATTGACCGTTGTAGCTTGGCACAACTGCCAAATCCCAGTTGGATTTCAGGTCGCCAATGCAGCAGGTGTACCACAACTGCACACGCGCCATCGCCACATTGCCGGAAGCAAAGGCGCTGGGTTGGAACAGTTCGCTGCCTTCATAGGTGCTGCTTGGGATGAAGTGGCGCTCCCACAGACCCTTGTGCGTCCAAGCGATCTGATCACGCCAGTGCTGTGGAATGGTCACCTTACCCGTGCTGGCGTCATAGAACTCGTAGCCACCGAAGGTGTTCAACTCAGCACGCAGGATTGACCACTGCTGAATGAAGCCGAATTGGCGAATCTGACCACTATCGAAGCCTTCATCATCAGGCGTCAAGCCGTTCACATCCACCGTCAGGATGGCAGCGATCTTGGCAAGCGTATCCCAGTCCCACGCCATTTCCTCACCATCCAGCACGTAAGGCGCGCCAAACTGGTTGGGTGGGTAAGCTAACTCTGCCTCATCGAACAAGTCTTTGTTGTAGAACAGCAGGGCAGGGAACACCGCAAACGGAATGCCGACTAAGCCTGCGTCTGAACGGTAGATATCCACGAGGCTTTGTGGGAACTGTTCGAGATTGTAGCCGTATTTCTCAACGTAGGGTGTCAAATCGAGCCACGCATCGGCAAAGCTGTTGGCACCAACAAAGCCAACGGGACCGACAATGTCGGGCGCGTCGCCAGAGGCGATCAACGTGGCGAGCGCATCATAGGCAGCTGTGTTGCTTGCCGCAATGTTGATCTTCAGTTCGATTTCATTCTGGCTGGCGTTGAATTCTTCAACGAGGCGGTTTTGCGTGTCAATTTGATCGGGGCTAGTGCCGGTGCCAAGGCCGACAAACCACGTCACAACGGTACGGCTTTGTGCTTGGACAGTGGAAAGCGCGGGAACAAGCGCTACTGCCAACGCCACAAATAGAATAAACAGGGCTTTACGGGACATTGTTCGTTTGAACCTCTCTAAAAATGAACTTAACTTCGCTAGCGAGAAAGTGCTGAATAGCGCTGGCTTAACCGATTGTGCTAAGTTGAACATCACCTCCTTTTTCTGCTACATTTATCTAGGATTAGCCACCGCACGATTGCCGCACAACAAGTTCCGTCGGCAGCACCACATGCTGCGGCGAACTCACACGCTCATGAATCAAATCCACCAACAAGCGCGTGGCAACTTCACCTTTATCGCGGATAGGTTGCCGAATGGTGGTCAGGGCTGGGTTTGACTGTAAGGCGATGTCTACATCATCAAAGCCGACAATGCTCAAATCCTCTGGCACGCGCAGCCCTGCCTCTTTGGCGGCTTGCAGCGCACCTGCAGCGACCGTATCGCTGGCAGCAAAAAGGGCATCCGGCTGGTGTGGCAGCAGCGTTTTCATGCCGTGATAGCCCGCTTCATAGGTAAACTGCCCTTCAACAATCAGGCGGTAATCTATGGGTAAGCCGGCAGCACGCAGCGCGTTTTTATAGCCCGCCAGACGGTCATGCGCGTCGGTGATAGTCATCATGCCAGTGATGTGTGCAATACGCCGCCTGCCAATGCGGATCAGGTGTTCGGTCGCCACTTCACCGCCACGCACGTTATCTATGCTCACGTAGTTGGCATAATCAAGGTCGGCAAAGGGGCGGTCTATCATGACGAAGGGGATTCGCAAGCGGCTCAGTTTGGTATAGAGTGGGTGATCATTGGTCAGCGAGACGAAGATCAAGCCGTCGGTCAAATGCGGATTCGAGATTTTGTGCATCAGATGCTGGTCGTCATGCGTCACTTCGCCAAGCCACATCAGCATCGCGTAGTCTAGCGCACGAGTGGCTTGCCCAAGCCCAGAAAGCAGCATTGGATAGTAGTTGTTATCGCTGAGAAAAACATTCGCGGGGCTGGGAATCACTACACCGATAATATCGGTGCGGCGCTTGACCAAAGCACGAGCGGCGATGTTGGGGTGGAAGTTTTCTTGCTCAATAACAGAAAGGACGCGCTGGCGCGTGCGGTCGCTGACGTTGGGTGAGTTGTTGATGACACGCGAAACAGTTGAGCGTGAAACGCCTGCTTTGCGTGCAATACCTTCTAAATCCATTAGATCACTCACTCGTAACGCAGCATAAGAAAACATAATCTCTTTTGAGAGCGCTCCCAAGGTCGCCGCTTTTTTTTGAGAGCGCTCTCAAAGATTAAAAGACAGTTTAGAATATGCCTGAGTGCCTGTCAAGTAAATGGGAATAATGTGCATGAATTTCACATTTGTGCGGAGCGTTGGCTACTGCGCTCCGCACAAAAGATAGTTTGATCTAGCTAGTTTGCCCAAACCAACGAATGCGCTGCACACCGCCAGTTGCTGAGATCAGACGCACAACTTGCGGATCGTTCGGCAGCAAATCCAGCATGTTATCGTCCCAACGCGCCTCAGGGTCTTCAGCTTCCAGCCACACGCCACGCACAGGGCGATCCGCGCTGAGCTCATAGCGCCCTTCACCTAGTGCGGTCAGCGTGACTTCAGCCGCACTGTAGTTCACGCTGCGCGGTGGCTCGGGGAAGCACGCCGCACGCGCCACAACTTGCCCATTTTGCCATAGGCGCGCCGCCCAAACACGCAGCGTTGTGCTTGGCTGTTCCTGCACCAGCAGCGGCGTGATCTGATTAGCGCCAACCTGCACATCAAGGCGTGCTTGGCTGAGCAGTTCGCCACTGAGCGACCAACATTCCAGCGTCAGGTGTGCGGCAAGCGGCGTCAGTAGGTCGCTGGCTGCCCAGCTCAACACATGCCGCTCATCCACTTGCAGCAGCAGCGCCAACGGTGCAAGGGCGCGCTTGGTGCAGTAGTAAGCAGGCTTTGGGCGCAGATAGTAATCCGCCAATGCCCAACTGATGACGGGATAGCAATCGTTTAGCTGCCAGATCAGCGCGCCGCTGAGGCTGCGATTGCCCTCAGTGTTCCAGCTAAGCCGCCAGCCTTCAAAGGCTGCCGCAGCAGCTTCTGACTGGACAAACTGCGTAAGGTAGGCGTATTCGTCTAAGGAGTCGGCACGCCCTGTATTGCGATCAAGGTAGTGATTTAAGCGTAGGACGCCTTGCCCTGCCTTGTTGTGATAGACCATCACAGTGCTTTCGGGCGTGCGATCTTGTGGTGTGGTGAAGGATTCTATGGTGCGCCGATGCGGGAACCCTTGCATTCCGAACTCGCTGACGAAACGTCCACCATAGCGGAAATATTCCTGATAATCCGCCATATCGCCATGCCAAATTTCCCATGTGTGCCGATCACCAACCGTCTGATCCATCACAGTAGCACTACCACCGTAAGAGCTGCCTTGCCAATAGGGACGAGTCGGATCGTGTTCAGCGCAGACCTGCGGCAGCAGGCGCTCGTAAATCTCGCGGGCGGGAAAGGCGGTCTGGGTGAAGTCGCCGTTGAAGGTTGAGTCGTAGGCGTTCAGCGACTCCGCGATCTGATAATCCTCGTTGTTGCCGCACCACAGCACAAGGCAAGCATAGTGCCGCAAGCGCTTCACTTGGGCAGTCGCTTCGGCGCGCACATTCTCCAAGAATTCAGGGTGCGCGGGATATATGCCGCAGCCGAACATGAAATCTTGCCAAACAAGCAGCCCTAGCGCGTCGCACGTCTCATAGAACGCCTCATCCTCATAGATTCCGCCGCCCCACACCCGCAGCATCCGCATATTTGCCTCTGCGGCAAGGCGCAGCCACTCGCCATAGCGCGCCGCTGTCAGGCGCGGCGTGAAGCTATCGGCAGGAATCCAGTTAGCGCCGCCGCAGAACAATGGCGTGTTGTTGACCTCAAAGGTGAAGGACGTGCCGCCATATGCATCGGGCAGCGGTGCTTGCACAAGGCGAACGCGCCGCACGCCAAGGCGAATGCTCTGTGAATCTAGGCTGCCGGTTGCACCAAGGAGCGTTGCCTCGACACGGTAGCGCGCCTGTTCACCCAGCCCGCGTGGCTGCCACAATTGCGGCTGTTCGAGGGAAAAGGTGTGTTGTGCCGATGTGCCATTGAGCGCCACTTGGGCAGCCTCAACCAATGCACCTGATGGATCATAAAGCGCCAGGCGCACCGTATCCGCCTTACCTTCGACCTGTGCGCTGACATGCAGATCGGCGTGATGGAGATCATCCGAAAGCGTCGGCTGTATGTGCAGGTCGGCAAGGCGCGCTGTGTATGCCTCCAGGCGCACAGGACGCCAAATGCCCGCCGTGAGCAGCGTCGGTCCCCAGTCCCAGCCGTAGTGATACTGCGCCTTGCGGACGTAAACACGGCTCGGATCGCCATTCCAGACGGCACGTTTGGTATGCTGTGCCTCGATTGCCTTGCCGCGCCGCAAGGCTGACTCGAACAGCACGGCGAGCCGATTTTCACCCTCACGCAGGTGTGTTTTCACCCCGACGCGCTGCGGCAAAAACATATTTTGGCTGCTCAGGATGTGTGTGCCATTCAAATAGACTTCGGCAAAAGTATCTAGTCCATCAAAACATAAGTCGAGGTGTGGCGCTTTAAGCTGCTCAGCGCTGAGATGGAAGGTGCAGACATACAGCCAGTCTGATTCACCAACCCACGCCACATCCGCTTCATTCATACCAAAAAATGGATCGGGAATTTGCTCAGCGTGCAGTAAATCGAGGTGAACGCAGCCCGGAACTTGGGCGGGCAGCCAGCCATCTGCGGAATCAAGCGTGGTCTTCAGGTCGGTGTTGGGTGGGTGCGCCTTAAACTGCCCGCCCTGCCAAAAATCAATGCGTTGTAACACGAGTCACCATTCCTTCGGGTGAACGTAGGTAAAAGTGCGGCGCATCTGCAATTGTAGCGCACCGTTCGCGGTGCGCTAGAGGAAAGACAAAGAGCGCCGTTGTAGCGCTCTCTGTTGGCTTGCCAACCTTAGTTGACCTCAACCTTCACCTTGGTCTTACCGGTGCTGCTTGGGCGCGGCGGCTGATCACCCTCATCGCCCTCCGCTTTACTACGAGTGCGGTGCATCTCGCGCTCAACGGTGGCACGCGCGCCTTCGATCAGCACTTTGAAGGATTTCAGGTATTCCTCGCGTGCTTCACGGCTGTATTTGCGGAAATCCGGCGGAATGAACGCACCGAGTGCCTTTAGGGCTGCCTCCGCCGCTTTACGCTGATGGTGCAAGAAGCCTGCCAACGGTGTGCGCCCCGTTTCTGGCTGCTCATCGGTTGGCTGTTCGCCTTCGGGCTGTGCGGCAGCCTGCTCAAACTTGGGTTCATCGCTCATGGTGTTCACCTCACATTACTTCACGTTCCATGATCATATCATACGCAAGCGGCGATGGCGCGTTGCATAAGAAATCTATCGGCGCTCACTCTGAACGGAAGGCGTACCGCAGCGCAAAGCGCAGCATATTCACGCGCAAGAAGTTGTAAAACCAGAAGGTAGTGCCGTACAGCAGCGCAACCATATAAGGGATAAGGCACAGCATGGCGAAGCCAAAGGTGTCTCGCCCTATGAGCATCACGAACAGCGGAATGCCAATGACCAGAGCGACCTGAATAATGCGAATTGCCAGCAGCATACCAAGTGCTGCCAACACAGCATAACCTTCTTGCCGAACGCTGGCAGAAATCGCAAGGCTGACCGCCACAATGGCGCGCATTCGCCACCATGGTTCGCGCACATAAATCACTGCAATGCCTAGCTGAACAAACAGCACAAAACATATCATCAAAAGATTACTATCAACAAAATTAGTAAAGCGCAGTATGTCTGTTATGGTGACGAATAAAGTAGGCACGCCAATCAACAGCGTTGTGAACAGCCGCAAGCTGATCTCCAGCATCAAGATGCGCCATGTGCGGAGCTGCGCGCTGTTGTACTTGGCGTCAAGGATTGCTTGCGGCTTCAGTGCAGTCAGGCGCAGCAAATCCCACTGACCGCTTCGCATTTCCGCGCCAAGATGCGTGACTGTGGTGAAGACATGGGCAACATCCGCCGCCAACATCAAGCCAATTGCTCCTAAAATGCTCCACCCGACGATGTTCAAGTGAAGCTGCCCTAATAGTTGCCACTGAATGCCCGTGAAGGCAGAAATGCCAAGGGCTGCGGCAATTGCGGCGCTCAGGGCGCGCACGCCGAAACGCTGCAACAACTGCAAGCCACCTTGCAAACGCCTTAATTCAACTTCCCAAATTGGGTTCAGGGCATATTTACCCCGAATTTGCCGCAAAAAACCGTTGATCATGGGCTAGGTACCCATCTCCGCATAGCGCTGTGCTATCCGTATTGCGCGGAATTGCAAGTGGCGATAAATGCCAAAAAACAAGAAATAAATCATATAAAGGTTTAGCCAAGGCAGGAATCCCAACAGTACGTTGCCCGAACTGCTTGCCGTGCCGATCAACCTGCCTTGCTGCGGCAGTGTGACAATGAAAATGATCTGCAACAGGCGCACACCAAAGGCTATCCCAATAGCAGTCAGCAGCGCCATCGTATCGTCCCGCAGGCGAACAGCCGCCGCAAAGCTGAGGGCAACAACAGCGCGCATTCGCCACAATGGCTCACGGCTATAAGCAAACAACAACAAAGCCGTTGGAATAATCAGCAGCCAGCCGGCAGCGAATGTCCAGAAAGGACTTAGCAAAATCATTGACAGGATGAGCATAAAGAGAAGCGCTGCCGATAAGAAATGGCGAAATGCCGTTTCTGCCGCCAGCCAGCGCCAGACGCGCCGCTGCCCATTCAGATATTTGCCTTCCACCAGTGCCGCAGCAGGCAGCAGCGTCAGCCGCAGCGCATCCCAAAATTCGCCCTGCACATCGCCGCCAAAGCGCGCCGCCAGCACATAGATCACATCCATGCCAAAGCTAACCGCATAACTGAATATCAATGCCACAAACCACACGCTGAAACCGTTGAACAGGTTGTCTGGCAGGTTTGGCAAGGTAGGCAACGTAAACAGGAACGCCAAACCATAAGCACCAAAGCGCAACCGCTGCCCAAAGCGCATCAGCCTATCGGACGGCTCGCCCTCATGCTTCAGGGCAAGCCACAGCACCGGGTTAGACTGTGCTGCGCTGAAAATCTCGGCAAGGACCTCTCTAAACATCCGACGAGCCTTTCTGATGCGCAGCCTGATTGAGTGCAAAGCGCGCCAGCGATCCGTAGATGGTGAACGTGATGATCATCCACAATGCCGCCAGACCCAATGGCAATGCCAGCAGGTCACTGCCCGATCCGCCGCCCAGCCAGTATGTATACATGGCATATTGGGTCACAAAAGTTTCTAAGAGTGCTGCGATTGGCACAATGGCTGCCCGTGCCGGATAAGACAAACTCACTAAAAACATGAATACGGCGGGCAGCACAGCCGCAAGGCAGCCCAAACCGATAACCACTAGCCCAACCTGCCGCATACCGCTTTGCGTGGCTGCCCACACGCCAAGCGCCGCAGCCGCCTTCATGCGCCACCACACTTCTGTTATGAAACACAATCCCATTGTGATCACATAAGGTAGGAAGAGCAGCAACGATAAGCTGCCATTTACCAGCCCACCACCGCCACTTGTAAATGAATGCGCCATACCCACTATCAATAGCAACAAGGTAGTAACACGCAAACCAATTTCTAGCAAGGCAAACAGCCATGCCCGCAAGCGCACCATACCATAGGTTGCCTGTGTAAACGCCCATTCAGGCAGCAAGGTAAGCCGCAGCATCTCATACTGCTCCGAGCGTGTGATGCGTGTAAAGAGTGGCAGTGCTGCATAAGCAAGTGTGCCAAAGGCAGTTGCCACCAGAATACCAACACCCATAACGCTATAAATGCCGCTGCGAAGAAAATCTTGGGCAGGCGGGCTTAGCAAGAAGGGCGTGGCTGCTACCGTGATCAGAATCGGTGCGACCACCAAACCGATCAGGCTCAGGGCGCGCAGCCGCACAAGGGTGAGGCTGAAATTGCCCTCTCGCTGAAAATGCTCAAAGATCGGGTTGGGCTTGCCGTCAATGGCACTTGCTTCTGCCAGCAGCCACCTGAACGGCAGCCTTTTGAGCAAGGGGCGCGTTTGGCGCTCACGCCTTGCCCGCCACCAACGCCCAATGCCCGTCACGAGGGCAACGGGCAGCACGAACAGCGCCCACAGCCCGTATTGAAAGACGATGTACATCACCACAGTAAAGCGGTAGCTATCCTTATGGATTTCCCACTGCACCCACTCTGGCAAGCGCATAAACCAGATTTCAAGGCGCGCCAAGATGCCTAGTGGTGCGGCGCTTACGTAAATGCCCGTATCGCTCAGCGGCAGAATTAACACGCCAAACGCCAGAAACGCCACCACACCCACAATCAGCCAGCGCCACACAGCACGGCGCGCCGCTGCAAAGTTCCCAATGCCGATGAGCGCCAGCATCCGCACAAATGGCTCCATGCAAAAGACACCAAAGGCAGGCAGCGTGCTGCTGGCGGCGCACAACCAGAAAGTATTGCCATCGGTGCAGGCGTGCGTCTCTTCTAAGCCTTGCAGCCACATGAACAAACAGACCGCTACGCGCAAGCCGACCTCTAAGACCATGACTTGCCATGCTTGCAAGCGTGCCACTGCATCATAAGCGCGGTGGTAGGCTTGGATCGGCAGCGGCGTCAGGCGTAGCATCTCCATATCGGGCGAGTCGGCACGGTGGCGGGCTTGGCGCAAAGGTGCAAAGAGGTAAACGGCTGTGCCAAGTGGCAGCATCACCGCACTGAGGATGTGCAGCACGTCGAGGACGAGGCGGCGTTGCGGTGAGGTGTACGGCGCGCTCATCAGGTGCAGAAGGGCGGCAATCAGCGGCAGCCCAAACAGGCAAAACCAGCCCCAACGGGGCAGCCACACCAGCCACTTATCAAGCTGAAAACGCCGTAACAGATGGATGTAAATCGGATTTGGTGCACCATTCCATGTTTCACCGCCAACACGGAACGCTTTCAAGAAAATATCCATAGACCTACATACCCGCCTTTATCGCTGCGCTGTGCCGCTGCCGATGTGCCTGCCCAACCGATTGAGTGCAACAGTTGCCACGTGAAGGTAAAACCAATAGGTGCCACCAAGCACGCTTAGAGCGCATAGGGGCAGCCCAAAGATGAAGCCGAGCGTAAACTCGTTGATCAGCACTACCAGCAGCACAGCATAGCAGATGACCAAAAATGCCGCTTGCAGCACATGCAGCACCAACACGCTGAATGCTGCGCTGATCACGGCTGTCGTCGGATTGGCGAAACGGGTTGCCAGCAGCAGCCCAACGCTGACCACAGCGCGCATTCGCCACCACACCTCCAGCGCATACATGCCCGCCAGCAGTAAGCCTGTAATGGTCAGTGTGATTGCCAAGGGCACGCCAACTTGCAGTGAGGGCAGCAGAATCAAGGTTAGCACCGCGCAGCGCAGCGTCAACTCAAAGGCAACCATCCGCCAAACGCGCACTTGTACAACTGCAAATTTGGCGGCGGCAATTTCGTTGGCAGGCAGGCGTGTTAGGCGCAGTATATCCCATGTGCCGCGCACCATTTCTTGCTGCACGGCATTTACCGCGCTCAGGATGTAGAAGGCGTTGGCTGCCAACATGACCGCCAGTGTGCCGAAGAAAAGCGCGATCAGCACCGTGTTATAGCGCTCTGAATACGCCGCACCAGACAGGAGGCTCTCTGTGAGCCACCACAGCGTTGCAATGCCAATGCCACACAGCAAGATTAGCCAACCATCGCGGCGCAGATGGTCGGGCTGTGTTTGGCGCATGTTCAGGTGATAGAGCGGATTGCGTGTTGCATAGATGACCTGGTTGAGCAGATAGTTGATCATTCGTTGGACTCAACGCGCTCAAAGCGGTGCGCCAACGCCTTCAACGCACGTTCGGTCAATAACCGATGGCTGCCTCGTATCACTATCCAGAAAACCACACTCACAATGATAAAGCCACAGAATTCGGTCACGGAAATGTCGCTTGTGTATCCCCAGAACGCGCTACCACTCAGCCACCAGAACGCCATAAACCCACCAAAAACAGCCGCCATAACAATGCCATGCAACATGATGCCAAAAGCGATGCTCAGCAGGCTTGCTAGGATCGGATCGCGCAGCCGCGTGCCAAACAGAAGCGCACGTGCGCTTAGCGCCCGCATTCGCCACAGAGGCTCCATCCCATAGCAGATGGCATAGGCAATGCTCAAGCAAAGCACAGCCACTATAAACAGGTTAAATCTGCCAAAATTGGTGTAGAGGACGATATTCGTTATCACCAGCGCGATAAGGGCAAGCCGTACCGCGCACTCAAATGCCATAACACGCCACAAACGCATCTGCAATGCGGCAAATTCGGCGCTGATCACGTCGTGCGCGCTGAGGTTTGTCAGGCGTAGTTCTTCCCATTGTGTGCCATGCTGTAGTCGCCTTGCTGTAGCAAGCCCGCTAAAAACGTACAGAAAATCTCCCAGCAGAATTAAGACGAATGCCCCGAAGATCAGGAAGTTGATGAAGCTGTTATAGTTCCAAGAATACTGAGAGAAAAACCCTAAATAAATGCCGAGCGCCACACCTGCAAGGCATATCAAAATGCCATTTGACTCAAGGCGGGTTAGGTTTAGCTGCCGAACACGAAGGGCGAAAAGCGGCGTGTTCACCTTCGGAAAAGCTATTTTTAGAACACGATTGAACATGTATCAGGCGCTCCTGTCACTCTACAGTACGCTCATTCTACAGCCCTTGTGTTAAAAATCCTCAAAATGGGTGCGAGCGCGGCTAAAAGAGATCGCCAGTGCATTCCAATATATTCCACACACCTTAGAGATTGTATTTTGCCCTTCAGGTTCACCATGCCCTAATTGTTTCTGCGCCTTGACAGGCAGGCACACAGCGGCTAAACTATAGACGTATAGTGCCACCTTAGCTCAATTGGCAGAGCATACGCTTCGTAAGCGTGAGGTTTTGGGTTCAAGTCCCAAAGGTGGCTCACCAACCACCCAACGTATAAATGTTGGGTGGTTTTTATTTGGCGGTGCGCAGTGTGGTTAGCAACGCATCGGCGGTCAGGTTGCCCACCAATAACACTTGGTCGGCAACGGCAAGCGTTTCGCGGTTGGCAGCCATGCCGCAGGCAACCGCATAGAGGCGGCGCAAATTTGGGCGCAACGCCTCTAGGGCAGCTTGCCAGTTATCGGTGAAATTGCCATCGCTGAACAGATACAAGATGTTGTGTGTGCCTTCGGACAGGCTTTCGGCAAGGCGACGCAGCGCCTTACCTAAATTAGAGGCGCCTGCCGTTTCGAGCGTGGCAAGGATCAGGCTCACATCGGTCGTAAATTCTTCTGCCTGAGCATCGCTGAGCGGCGTCAGAAGCGTCGGTGTGCTTTCAAAGGTGAGCAGGCTCACCTTAAGCGGGCGTACGCGGTAGCCTTCAAAGGCGCTCAGCAGCACTTGCACACCCTGCCGCAGCGACTCAAGCGCCGCGCCATTCATAGAGGCAGAGTGATCAATTAGCACATATACACATAATGGCTCAGCCATTGGCACTGCTCAAGGGCGGTTCAGCGGTTGGCGGCGTGCTGGGTGCAGTGGGCGTTTCGGATGGGTTCGGCGCGGTTGGTTCGCTGGGCGGCGTGAGTGGTGCAGTCTTAGCGCGCTTTGCCGACTTAATGGCTGCCTCACTCACCTCAACGGCAACTGCCCACTCGCGCCCATTGCCAACCACCACCAACCCTCGCGGATCTTGCCACGCCGTGCTAAGTTGTTCCGGCAGCCAGCGAACTTCGATGCTCTGTGTTTCGTTCGGTTCAAGGGTCAGTTCACTCAGCGAAAGCGCCAGCCACGGCGCGCTGTTCAAGGTTAGCGTCCACTCGCGTCCGCCATTGTTAGTCAGCTTTAGTTTGGCTGCTTTCAGGCTGGTTAGGGTGATTTGCAGCGGCGTAATGCTAAGGCGCGGTGCTGCTTCCACCAATGAAAGCTGCGCGCTAATCTCGAGGCGCTGCCCGCCGCCTTCAAGGCTGAGCGCGTTCGGCTGCACGCAGACACCGCTTGGCAAATCTACCGCTGTGGTGTTGATCAGCACTTTGAACTCAGCCGCGCTCATGGGCGGAATGCTCAATTCAAAACTGCGGCGGGCAGTCTCTAGGGAAAGCCACGCGGCATTCAGCGTCACTTCGCCTTGCCACGTTTCCACGCCAGCATTCAGAACGCGCACCGACTCAACGGATGGCTCTGCATAAAGCGGATTAACCTTGCCAAAATTAAGCAGTGGTGTTTCTAGGTAGAGTTTGTGCGGTGCATCGCGCAAATCAAGCTGCACTGCCACAAAAACAGGCTCACGCACACCACTCAGACTCAGCGCTGCTTCATGGTGGCTAACGCCAAGCGGTATGCTGTTCATCTGCCGTTCGTGAATGCTGATCGGAATGTCTATCGCGCTGCCAACGGCACACTCAAAGACGCTGTTTGGTACAGCCAACCATGCCGCATGGCGTTGTACTGTGCCGCGCCAAACGGAAGGGCCTGTGTTGTAAACGCGCAAGGTTGCCTCGCTAGGCGGCTCGCCACGCACAAAAGGCGGAAAATACACGGGGCGCGCCGTCAGAAACGGCGGACGCTCCACAAGGATCATCGAGACAGGCACCGCCGCCGCAAAAGGCGCGCTGCGCGAGTCGCTCTTAATATGAATGGCGTCCAGCGGCACGGGCGTATCCAACGGAATGGCGTCGGGAATATCTAGCAGTTCAAGGCGGATCCGCGCTGTTTGTCCGTAAGGCACACTGAGCGTTGGCGCGCTGATCTCGCCGCTGAGTTCTCCGCCGCTCGCGTCGATAATCTGCACCCAACCGCGTTCAGGGCGCAGCGTGCCATGCCAATCCGCCGCGCCTTCGTTCCGCACCTCGATGAAGGCGCTTGGCAAGTCCATGTTGCGCTCAACTTCATCAAAGCGCACTTCTTCGGTGAGCAGGCGCAAATGACCACGCGGCGGCAGCACTTCAATGCGCGCTGCAATTGGCACATCAGGGAAAACACCGCCGCCGTCAATGATCAGTGCGTCTGCGATCTCGTGAATGCCGCTTGGCAGCATATCTGCCTCGTGCGCCGCCTCCCAACGCAAACTTAGCCCAACCTGCACAAAGGTTTCCGACCATGCCTCACCGCTGATTGGTATTGGCGAAAGCACGCTCAGCCATGGCACTGTGGCATACACTTCACCTGACCACGCACCGCGCCCTAAATTAGCAATGCTAAATTCAAGTGAGCGTTCGGTCAGCCAGCCGGCTTCCACCTGACCCAGATCGAGTATCTCGGTGTGTAGGGCAACTTCAGGACGCTGCACACTCAGATGCACATCTACGCCATACACCTGATTGGCGCCTGCCACCAACAAACCACCTGAAACAATGTAGTCGGCATTGGGCAGATTCAGCGCTTCCTTATTCAGGCTGATCAGCCATGTGTGCGTGCGGTTGGGTGGCAGGCGAAACTGTCCATCAGGCGAGACGCCGATATAAGGCACAATGGGTATGATCTCGCCTTTCCAGCCAACCTTAAGCGTCTGCAAAGTCAAGGGCACTGGTTCAGGAAAGCGATCTGAAAAACGCTCGAAATGAAGGCTGGTCGGCACTTCGATGCTAGGTGGTTCAGCCGCCTGTGTCACTTGAATCGCCACCTCACCAATGTTCAGCATGTCATGGTCGTGCAGCAGGCGGCGCACACCACGCGGAATTGGTGTGCCATTCAGCTTGACGGGTAGCGGCGGATCGGACGGCATGAACAAGAACAAGGCGCCACTCGGATCGCGCTGAACGAAGCAGTAATCACCTTCCGGCAGCGTTCCAACCGCAAGGGCGGCAAAATGTGCGGCTGAGAGCATCATGCCGCTATAAGGTGGATAGAGGCGGTGCTTTTTAAGGGCAAGGCACAGCAAGCGCTCTGGTGGCGATTGATCCAGCACGGTGCCGGTTAACCACAAGTAGCGCGTGTGGTCACCTTCGCGCACTGTGATCTCGCCAAGCAGCACTTCGCCCTTTTGAAGCGCCTGCCCATCTAAGGTGAGCAGCAGGGTGTGCGTGCCGCGCCCGCTAAGGATGGTCGGCTCAATTTTTGCGCCGTGCAAGCCGCTCACGCTTAGTTCGGTGCGCGCACGCACAGTTAGGCGCAGCGGCAAACTCACAGGTGCGCCGGGCAGCAGTTCGCCTAAGTTGATCAGGGTGTTGTCGTCTAACTGCATGGATTTTTCCCCAGTCGGCAGGCATTCAGCGTCATGCACAACCATAACACCAGCTTGCACTGTCCGTTCGATCAACAGATTCTCCAAGCGCACATTCGGCGCACGGACGTATACCACTGGCGCTGCCTGCCGCCAAAGCACCGTTTGGCGTTTCTGGCCGCGCAGCACCAACGGCTTTTCAATGACGAAAACGCCGCCATATTCACCAATTGCCAAGCTGATCAGGCTGTTTGGCTCGGCAGCGCGCAAGGCGGCAGTTAATTCAGCGGCGGAACTCACATGCAGCATGGTGTGCCGTGCTAAACACTTTGCATTGTCACAAGGGCAAGGCGTGCTGTATTGCCCGTGCCAAGCAGCCACTTTTGCCCTTCGCGGAGCGGCAAGGCAGCCCCCAGCCCTATCGGCTGTACGCTACCCGTATCTGCCACCCGCAACTGCTCTAGGGCAAGGTTATGCAGCAGCCAGCCGTGCCGCTGATCATACTGGAATTCCACCAATGGCGCCCGATCTTCGGCACGATTTGCCTCATGTTCAGAGAAATTGCTCTGCACATGCCAGCGGTGCAGCGAACGGCTTTGCCAGCCGACAATGCGCCCCTTATCCTGCTGGAAATGCCCTGTTTGCCCAACGCCCGAATAGAGGCGCAGCACGGGAATCTGCTTTGGATAGCTGATGCGCGTGTTGCACCATGGGCAAACCGCGGGATGATCGCGCAGCAGGATGAACGCCTTGCCGCTGCACTGTGGGTTGAAGCACGGCACATGCTGATCTGCCATACGGAGCAGGGCATCGCGCCACATGGCAGCCACAGGGCGCTTGCTTGGGTCGTGCAGACCAACTGTGAAGGTGCGGCGCATCAGGCTTTCCACTTCCTCGCCAAGCAGCCATGCGCCGCGAAATGGGTCTTTGGGGCGATTGGATCGGTCGGTTGGGTCTTCGGTGTAAAGCGCCTTCTCGCCAAAGGCCAGTTGATCGTCGCGCTCTGGGTTATCGGGATCGTGAACTTTGGGTCCGCGCAGTGGGTGGCGCATCAACAAGAGCTGGTAGATTAGCACGGCAAGCGAGTGTAAGTCCGACTGAATGGATGGACGAATATCGCGTTGTTTGTACATATGAGCGGTCACGATTTCAGGCGCCATGTATTCGGCTGTCCCGATCATGGATGGTGGCAGCACATCTGGCACCACCAAACCATCTAGGTCAATCAGCACCGCGCGATGGCGGGCCACATTCGCCATGAAATTCCCGCCCGAAAAATCCGAGTGGCACAAACCAACGCCGTGCAACTTCCACGCGATGCGCGCCATCTCGCTGGCAATGCAAGTGCGATCAAACCAATTGCCGCGCATATCCTCAGGCACACGCGCAAGCGCCTTCGGCGTGAACCACCACGTCAGGTCTTTGTGCGGCATGTCGCGGTTGATATTCAACATCCGCACGCCAAGCGAGGGACGGCGCACAATGCCGTTGATCCATGCAAAGAGCGCCACCGTGCTCGGATCATGCCGTGTGACGTTCAAATCACCCATAATCTTCTGTAAAGCAGGCAGGCGCGCCCGATCTTCCTGGTGATAGAGCTTGATCACATGCCGTTCATCACGCGAACGGTAGAGTCTGCCTTGTCCACCTTCGGCGAAAGGATTGTCTTCGTAGTCTTCGGTTGTGCCGTCGTCCAGTGCAATCCGCATGGTGTGTTACCCTCACCCACTGCCTATAGGTATTATAGATGATAAGCGAAGTTCTCCACAAGGCGCAGGAAACAGGGGAAAGTGATTGGGTGCTGCTACGCAAAGGGCAGGATTGCTCCCGCCCTTGCACAGTGCAGCCTTACTTGGCAGCCGCATAGAGCGCGGCAACAGCGCTCCAGTTGACCACATTCCACCAAGCGTCAATGTAGTCTGGGCGGCGATTCTGATACTTGAGGTAGTAGGCGTGTTCCCAGACATCCAAGCCCAAGATCGGCACGACGTTCGGATTATCCATCACCGGGTTATCCTGATTGGGTGTGGAGACGATTTTCAGCGCGCCGCCATCCACAATCAGCCATGCCCAGCCCGAACCAAAGCGCCCAACTGCCGCTTTCTTGAACTCCGCCTTGAAGGCATCAAAACTGCCGAAGGTGGCGTCAATGGCGGCTGCCAGATCGCCGCTTGGCGCGCCACCAGCGTTTGCCGCCATCAGATTCCAGAACATAGTGTGGTTCACATGCCCGCCGGCATTGTTGCGGACTGCCTGACGGACTGCCTCTGGCACCGATGCCAAATCCTTGATGATCTGTTCGGCGGTCATCTCGAAGAACTGCGGATGTGCCTCTAGGGCGGCGTTCAGATTGTTCACATAGGCAGCGTGGTGCTTGCCGTGATGGATTTGCATGGTTTGTGCGTCAATGTGCGGCTCAAGCGTTTCCGCCGCATAGGGCAGCGGCGCTAACTCAAACTTTGGCATTGTGTGTTACTCCTGTTGTGGAAAAAAGGCACAAGGGACGCAGGCGTTTGCGTGTTGCTAGGCAGTAGTGGTAGGATCACGCCTGCACTCTCTAGACGAATCTAATCTAATCTGTGCATTTTCGCCAATCTCTGAGCGTTATGAGGCTTGAATTCGCTGTGAAAATTGTCACATGGCGTCCCTATGCGGCACTTGCCATCGGTTTGTTGGCTGCCTCGTCGTCCTCCATCCTGATCCGCTACGCGCAGACCGAGGGCGCACCCTCTTTGCTGATTGCAGCATGGCGCGTCGCCGTGGCAGTCCTAATCCTGACGCCGTTCGTGTGGGCGCGCCACAGCGCGGAACTTCGAGCGCTTAAGCCCAGCGAGATCGGCTTAGCGATGCTCTCAGGGCTCTTCCTCGCCGTCCATTTCGGCACGTGGATCACCTCGTTGGAATACACTTCCGTGCTGATCAGCGCGACGTTGGTCACCACCAATCCGCTGATTGTGGCGCTGCTCACGCCGCTGCTGCTCCGTGAAAAGCTGAGCCGCCAAACCATCGGCGCGATTGTGTTGGCAATCGTGGGCGGCGTGATCATCAGCACCGCCGGTGGCGCCGGCACTGCGCCGCGCCAAGAAGCACCGCTGCTCGGCGTGCTGCTCTCGTTTCTAGGTGCGGTGGCAGTGGCAGTCTACTATATCATTGGGCGCAAACTGCGCGCCACGCTCAAGGCGCTGCCTTATATTTGGCTGGTTTATGGCAGCGCAGCACTCACCCTGATTGTTGTGCTGCCGCTGACAGGGCAAAGCGGCGTGCTTGCCGATCTGCCGCTTGGCGCCTTCTTCTGGATGACGCTGGTCGCAATCTTTCCGCAGTTGATCGGACATTCGCTCTTTAACTTTGCGCTAGGCTATCTCTCGGCTGCCTTTGTGAGCCTGATCATCTTGGGCGAGCCGATCCTGAGTGCCGTTTTTGCCGTCTTTTTGCTGAACGAACTGCCGCAACCGCTGCAATTGGTTGGCAGTGCCGTGATTTTGGTGGCACTCTTCATTGCCAGCCGCGCCGAAGCGCGTGCCATGCGCCCAAAGGTGGCTGAGCCTGAGCAAGTGCTGGTGGTAGATTGAGAGATACCATGCTGATTCGTCCTGCACGGTTGGAAGATGCCCGCGCCATTGGCATTGTGCATTTGGATACATGGCACACCACCTATGGACGGCTGGTGCCGGAAGGCTTCCTCGACCAGTTCAACTATGAGGAACGCGAGCGCTCTTGGCAAATGCGCCTTAGCGACACATACTCGCCGCATTATATCTACGTTGCAGAAGATGACGGGCAGATCGTCGGCTTTGCCTATGGCGGCAATTCACGCACCAACGACGCGCCCTACACCGCCGAAATTTACGCGCTCTACGTGCGGGAGAGCCACCAACGGCGCGGCATTGGTAGGCGACTGCTGGTGCCTGTGGCGCGCCATTTTGTGGCAGGCGGACACACACATATGCTGATCTGGGTGCTGAGCGATAACTTGCGGGCACGTGCATTCTATGAGGCGATGGGCGGTGTGTGGCTGCGCGAAAAGCTGATCAACTTTGGCAATAACTTGCCCGAATCAGCCTATGGATATGTGATCGCCGATTTTCTGGCGCGCTTTGGGCAAGCTGAAGCAGACTGAGGGATAGCCATGCCAAGCCGTTTTGATGACCTGCCCGAACAGCCGCCCGAACCAACGCCTGATCTGCTCAGTGCGCGTGGTGTCTCGTTGGCAGGCCTGCTGGAGCGCGTGACCGAGCAGTTCGCCGCCGAAACTGAGGCGCGCCCTGATATTCTGCTGGAAGCTGACGCTGCCGAACGCCGCCGCATCCTCGTCGAGATTGTCGAGTATGTGCTGACGGTGGAAGGTATTCGCCTTTCGCGTGAGGATCGCCTGCGCGTCATCGAGGCTGCCTATAACGACCTGTTCTTACTGGGTGTGCTGCATCCGCTGCTGACTGATCCGTCCGTCAACGAGGTTGAGATCGCAGCCTATGATCGCATCTATGCGCGGCGCGGCGGCGAGAAAGCACTCACCAGCCTTCACTTTGAGGACAGCTCGCAGTTTGAGCGCGTGCTGCGCCGTGCGCTGCTTGCTTCCGATGTGGCACTCTACGGCGGCGAGGCGCTGATCGAGGTCGGCGTGCGCTTGGCAGAACGTCCTGCACGGCTGACGATCACCACGCCGCCAATCAGCCAGACCTTGCAGGCAAGCATTCGCCTGCACGCTGCACAGCCACTCAGCCTTGATGACCTGATCGGCACGGCACTGCTAAGCGCTGAACAAGCAGCGCACCTGAAGCGGCTTATCAGTGAACGGCGCGGCATTATGCTGGCGGGCGATGTGGACAGCGGCAAAACGACGTTGCTACAGGCGCTCTTGCCGTTGATCGCAGAACAGGGCGGCACGCACGCCGCCGCGCAGCGCGCCGCAGAGCTTAGCTTGCCCACAGGAATCCTGAATGCGGAAGGCGGCACCTTTGCCGCACAGCTCAGTGCGGCGCGCCAACAGGTTGGCGAGAGCGGTGGCTGGCTGGTTGCCGATGAAATCCGCTTTGATGAGTCTGAGGCAATGTGGGATGCCTTGGCAAGCGGGCTGGGCGACCGTGCGCCGCGCCTGTTGTGGGCATTCCGTGCTGCCACTGATCCGCTACGGCTGCGGACTGCCTTCGGCATGGCGGTGCGGCGTGCTGTGCCAAGCATTGATCAAGCAGTGATTCACAGCGGCTTGTTGGATCGCTTGCCGAGTGTGGTGCTGATGGCACGCCGTTCAGGCAGACCGCAAGTGGTGCGCCTTGCAGTCTGGCAGATGGACGGCGAAACACTCAGCTTAGCCGAACTGACATGAAGTGATTATGGCAAAGAAAAGCACGGCAAAAACGCAGACTGGCACACAGAGCGCCCTCATTACAACAACTGGCAGCGCACCCGCCCTTATCCCCATTGATCCCGATCCGCAATCGGCATTCGTGCTGCACCCTGAATATGATCTGGTGGAAGGTAAGGCGCACAGCCACATCGCGCACCGCACACATCTTTATATCGCGCTGGCTGCCGTGATTGTTTGCCTGCTCTCGCTGTGGTTGGCAGTGCGCCAAGCAGAGGCGAACGCTGCCCTCGATGCCCGCAGCGGACGCGCCCCTGCTGAGGTGATTGACCGCCGTTTTGAGGAAGGCAACCGCGATATTCACCGTCGTTGGTTCATCACCTATCGCTTTGGGCTGCCCGACGGGCGCACCTTCAGCCGAGAAGTGAGCGTGGATGCCGCCGAATACGATTTCTATTTTGTGGGCAGCCGCCTTGTCATCAAGTTTTTGCCCGATCAGCCTGAACTGAACACGCTGCTTGAGCGCCGCCTTGAGGCGGTTGAGGCAGACTTGCTGTGGTTCATGGTGATTGTGCCGCCCTTGTTGGCGTTGCCTGTGCTGCTGTGGGCATTGGCGCAAAATATCTTGCTGACGCAGTATGAGCGGCGCGGCGTTGTGGTGCGTGGCGAGGTGGTGGAATGTTTTGGGGAAGAGCGCGCCTCGCATTATTACGTGCGGTTGCGCTATCAATTCTTGCTGCCTGATCTGAAGATCAGGCGTGGCACGGCGCATTATATGCGCGACGATCTGCGTGGCGCAAAACTTCCTGAAAAAGGCACGCAGATCGCCGTCTTATATCTAAATGATTGGTTCTATCGCTTGCTCTAAAGTGCGTTTTATGCTGTTAGCCCTCTGCCAGTGCCTTAAGTTTGGCAAGAGATTGCTTGGCGTTGTTCAAATTCATCTGATGCACGGCTGGCTCTGCCAGTTTGCCCAACACGCCGCCGCTCATGCTGTAGTCCATCGTCATCGTCAGCGTCACTGCGTTCCCTGCGCCAGCGATTGACCAGTTTTGTGTGCCGTTCACCACGCCTTCCAGCGCGTAGTGAATGGTGCTGCCGGCTTCGGATGCCGTCACCGTTTGTGTTGCCTTTAGCTCTATGCCCAACACCTTGTAGTTGCCCGCAATTTTCGAGCCAACCGCAGGGTAATCGGGCGTTGCCTCAAGGGTATCAATGCCGACAAACCACTTCAGGATCGAGTCCGGCGTCGTGAGTAGTGACCAAACTGCCGCAGGTGTGGCGTTGATTGAAACGCTCTCGCTGATGTGCTGCATGGGTTGTTCCTCCCTTTTTGCAAGCCTTCGCAAACCACAGTCTAACACGAATTGGTGTGCCGCTCAATCGCCGCGATGGGCTAAAAGACCGATGGGCGGAGAATTTCCGCCCACCGCCGTTAGGTGTGATTGCTTTAGCGCACTTGGGCAGGGCGCGGCGCAAGGCGCACCGTCACTTGAATGGTCTCGCCATCGCGCAGAATGGTGAGCGTCACCTCATCGCCGGGCTTGGTGCGCGTGAACAGGTAGCCGAGCAAATCCTCAAAGACCTTGATCTTCATGCCGTCAATCTCGGTGATGATATCGCCGCCAACTGGCACAGGTTCGCCATCAATGCTCTGTTCACGGGTTGCACCGCGCAAGCCTGCCGTTGAGGCAGGTCCGCCCGTCACAACGCTGTTGACCAAGACACCGGTCAAGCGGAAATCCAAGCCGAGTGCTTCCGCAATATTTGAAGTCAGTGTCGTCCCTGTGATGCCGAGATAAGAATGCTCAACCTTACCAGTCGCAATCAGTTGATCTGCCATCAACTTAACGATGTTGCTTGGCACGGCAAAACCAATGCCTGCTGATTGCTCTACATTGCTGCGAATGGCAGTGTTGACGCCGATCACTTCGCCGCGATTGTTGAGCAGCGGACCGCCACTGTTGCCGGGATTAATGGCTGCATCCGTCTGGATGATCTGCGGAATGCTGAACTGCTGCTGGCGCAGCGAACGCCCAATGGCACTGACGATGCCTTGCGTCATGGTGTTGTTCAGCCCAAAGGGATTGCCCATCGCAATGGCGCGCTCACCGACGCGCACTTGATCCGAATCCGCCAAAGTGAGCGGTGTTAGCTCCGCGATTTGGGTTGGATCCACCTTCACCACAGCAATATCGGCATCGGGTGCGGTGCCAACGATGGTAGCGGGCAAGCGCAAGCCATCAGAGAAGATAACTGTGACGCGATCCGCTTGCTCAATTACATGGTTATTAGTGACGATATGCCCTTCGTTATCGTAGAGAAAGCCCGATCCTTGCGCGATGCGGAAGCGTGGTTCGGTTGGCAGGTTTGGGTCTACAAAGGGCATCAGGCTTCGCATCTGAGCATCAGCCGGCACGCGCACTTCGAGCGCCACCACGGAAGGGCTAGCTTGTGTGTAGATACGCTGAAGCAGGCTGGTCTCATCATCCACAAAGTCCTGCCCTTGCACACGGGCAGGTGCGCTTGAGAAAATGCTGCCAAGCATTACACCAAAGATCAGCGTAACGATGATCAGCGCAGAAAGTCCTGCGCGGCTAAGACGTAACATAGGGTTTATGACTCACTTCCACTTGTGTTGTTTCTTACCCAAAGCGTAGCACAGTCTTGTTCAAACGACGTTAGAATTCTCTGAGTCATTTGTGAAGGTCTTGTGTAGAAGCAGTTCAAAAGGCTGACTTGTCGGTTGGTGTGCCAAGCGTGCCACCCATGCCCCAGCCAGCGCCGATCTCGCGGCTGAGCGTCAGGCTTTCTTGAAAAAGCAGGCGCGCCTTGCTATCTTCGCCGACCTCAAAGGCGACGTTGCCCAAGCCGTTCAGGGCGTGTGCCGCGCCGCGCTTATCGCCCATGCTGCGGAATAAGGTCAGGCTCTCTTGATAGCGCTCTTCCGCTGCTTGGTAGCGCTCTAGGGCATAGTCAATATCGCCCAAACGCAGCAAGGCAAGTGCTGTGCCATTTGCGTCATCCAGCGCACGGCAGATCACCAAATTTTCTTCAAGGGCAGCTTGCGCCTCAGCATAGTTGCCTAGTCCCAGATGTGCTTCAGCCAATTGATGGCGCAGCGGCAACTGCTCCACAATCGGCGCGCTGGTGTGCTGCAACAAGCTAAGCGCACGCCCAAAACGGTTCAGGGCGTCGCTATACAAGCCAATACGCAGGCTTTGTGCGCCTGCCAACACTGTGTAGCGTGCTTCTTGGGCGCCGTCGCCTGCCTGCATCCACAGGTAGGCAAGGCGCGCCGCCTGTGCCACCTGATTCGGATAGACCACCTCGACAGCTTGTGCCGCCACACGGTGCAAATGGCGCAAGGCAGCCTCGCTAAGTTCGGCAAGGGCGCCAACGCGTAGCTTATCATGGACAAAATGCCACGCTTCATCCACCACTTCCAGCACGGCAGCATCCGCGCAGCGCAGCAGCCACGCCTCAAGATCGGTGATGTCAAACTCGCGTGCAACATACGCCAAAAGGGCGATATCCAGCGTCCGACCATCCACCGCCACCAATTGGAGCAGTGGTCTATCAGTCGGTGCGAGGCGGCTAAGGCGGCGCTGCACAAGGCGGCGAATGCCACCGGCGAAAACGCTGCGTGGCAGTGTGGTACGCCCAATATTGCTAAGCTGACCGGCTTCCTCTGCTAGGGCGCGCACCACTTCGATTAGGAAGAAGACGTTACCCTCCGTCTCGCGCTGGAGCAAGTCTAGGACGGGCGGTGTCTCGCCGGCAGCACCAAGCATAGCTGCGCTCAGCTTTGCAATTGCCTCGTCCGAAAGGCGCTCTAAGGGCAAGTGCTGCATGTGTGGCAGTTGATCAGGCAGATCGGGCGTTTCGTCGTTACGGTAGCTACCCACAATCAAAAGCGGTAAGGTGTGGGCAAGTTCGGTCAGGTGTGCCAGCAGGGCAAGGCTTTCCTCGCCTGCCCATTGCAAATCTTCCACAATCAGCAATAGCGGCTGTACTTGGCGACGAATGAGCGATTCAAGGACGATTGGCATTTGGCGGCGCAGCGCAGCAACGTCATTGGCTGGGGAAACCGCTTGCCCAAGCAAAGTGCTGATGTCTGGCACAATCTCAGCCAGCAGGCTTGCCTCTGCCATGGGCAGATCGCCAGCTAACATCACCAACCAGCGCACAATGGCGCGCCACAGATGGTAAGCACTGCGCCCAACGCTGACCGCTTGCCCACGTGCCACAGCCGCACCGCCGACCAGCCCTGCAATCCGCAGTTCTTCTAACAAGCGAGACTTGCCCACGCCACTTTCGCCGCCAACCAGCCATGCGCTGCCAGTGCCGCGCAAGGCTGCCTCCAGTGCCTCAGAGAGCAGCGCAATCTCGGTTTCGCGCCCAACGAAGGGTGCTGACTGCAAAAAGCTCTCGCGTGTGGCGACGGTCTCCATCGGCAGTGCCTGATTAATGCTCTCGCTGAAGGCAGCAATGACAGCATTGGCATCGTGGTAACGCATTGCAGGGTCTTTTGCCAAAAGGCGTTGCAACACTTGGGCAACCTGTTCTTGCACATCGGTCAGGGCAAAATCAAGCGGCTTGTGCAGAATATCATCAATCAGGCGCGATGTGTCGTTGATATTATAGGGATGATGCCCCATAAACATTTCGTGCGCCAAAACGCCAACGGCATACAGATCAGTCGCTTCCGTCACCATGCCGCCGCGTAGAATCTCGGGCGCCATATAGGCAAGCGTCCCTACGGTTTGGGCAATCGGTCCGTAGTGTTCGCGGGTCGTTGCCAAGCCAAAATCCAGCACCTTCACTTGATCGCGCACCACCAAGACGTTGTTCGGCTTCAGATCGCGGTGTAGAATGCCACGCCGATGTAGGTAGGCAAGCGCCTGCAAGAACTGCACCAATAAGTTCACTTGCACAATCAGCGGGCGTTGATAACCTGCTTCAAGGATGTTTTGTGCGCCCTCTAGCAGCTCCATCGTGTAGTAGGGTTGCCGCTGGTGGAAGCCGTAATCCAACACATCGATGATGTGTGGATGCCGTAGGGTTGCCAGCAGCTTGAATTCATGGGCAAGGGCAAGGCGCAGGCTGTTCTCGAACGCGGAATCGTGCAAGGTGGCAGACTCGGCAGGTGCCAACACCTGTTTAAGCGCGACGACCTGCCCACTCAGCCGATCAAAGGCACGGTAAACGCTGCCCATGCCACCACTGCCAAGCGGACTCAAAATTTGATAGCGTCTGCCGATCAGCGCACCATTCATCACCAACGATCCTTTGGCGCACGCCGTGTCAATGCTGCCGTTTATGCTCTCAGAGTGTAGCACAAACTGCCTGCTTATGGTGATTTGCGTTTGGCGTTAGGCGAGGCTGATTTGCGCCCGAAGTTGTGAGGCGAGGCTGCCAAATTCAGGCGAATGCACCATCTCTAAATGGCGTGGGCGCGCCAACGGCACACTGATCTCTGTGTGCAGCCTGCCCGGACGCGCTGTCAGCACCACCACACGATCCGCCATAAAGATCGCCTCTGTAATGCTATGCGTCACCATCAGGATCGTCTTGCCGGTGTGCTGCCAAAGCTGGAGCAATTCAAGCTGCATGTGTTCGCGTGTCATGGCGTCCAGCGCGCCGAATGGCTCATCCATCAGCAGCACGGACGGATTCTGGACAAGGGCGCGTCCGAGCGCGGCGCGTTGCGCCATACCGCCGGAAAGCTGGCTCGGATACACTTCAGCAAAGTCTGCCAAGCCGATTTGATGCAGCACACGCTCAGCCGTGGTGCGGCGTTCAGGGCGCGAGATGCCACGCAGGGCAAGCGGCAGTTCCACATTGGCGCGTGTGCTGAGGTAGGGCAGCAGGTTCGGCTGCTGAAAGAGGATGCCGATCTCGCGGCGCGGCGTATTGATAGGCGCGCCGTTCAAAGTGACGCGCCCACGGCTGGCGCCGATCAAACCGGCTGCAATCTTGAGCAAGGTCGTTTTGCCGCAGCCGCTCGGACCGACAAGGCAGACAAACGCACCATCTGGCACGTCAAAGCTAATGTTGGAGAGTGCCTCTAGCGTGCCAAAGCGCTGCGAAACTGCCTCAAAGCGCAACATACCTAATCGTCCGCTTCTGGCACAAAGGCGTTGGTGAAGGCATCGGCATAGCCTTCTGCTGAGTCGATCAAGCCCATCGCAACAAGCGTTTCAGCGGTCAATTTCCAGGCAGCCTCACTACTCATGCCCAAGCGCTCTGCCTTCCACAATTCAATCGAATTGAGCAGCACTTGCATTTGCACAGGATCATTTTCGCCCAAGCCTTCCACATAGTTGCGGCTGATTTGGTAGGCAAGTTCAGGCTCGGCAATGGTCAGCGCCAAGCCGCGGTGATAGGCATTCACCATAGCGCGCACCAATTCAGGGCGCTCGGCAATGGTCTTTTCGTTCGTCACCAACCCATTGGAGACCAAATCAGCGTAATCGCTGATGGCGATCACGTCCACCTCAAAGCAGCGTGCTGCGATTTGCAGCGGCTCGTTGGCAATGTATACGACGGAGGCATCCACCTGCTTTTCGCAGAAGATCGGTGCGGTATCAAAGCCGATGGCGCGCACATCGCGCAGATCAGACTCCTGCATTTCGGCGGTGTTGAGCAGCGCTTGCAAGCCGAAGTAGCTGGCGCCAAATTTGCCCGGCACGCCCACCACTTTGCCCTTCAAATCTTGTGGCGTGCGGATGCCGCTATCCTTCGGCACGACGACGCCAACCGGAAAACGCTGAAACCAACGATAGACATAGGTTACAGGCGCGCCTTGTGCGCGTGCCATAAGCACCTGTTCGCCGCTGATCATGCCGAATTGCAGGTTGTTGGTGGCAATGCGCGTCAAGCCGTCGGTCTCATCAAAGCCGTGTTCAATGGTGAGGGCGATGCCGCCCTCACTGAAGAAACCTTGCTGAAGCGCTACATAGATGGGTGCGAACTGCACATTCGGAATGTAGCCCAAAAAGAGTGTGATAGGTGTTTCGGCGCGGGCGCTAGTCAGCACGTCGCTATAGGGCAGAGAAGCACCCGGCGTTGGCTCGGCGGTTGGTTCAGCGGTTGGTTCAGCAGTCGGCTCGGACGTTGGTTCGGCAGTTGCCTCACCGTGTGATCTTTCGCCTTCCTTCACTTCGCTTTCGCCATGCCCTTTTTTGATGATGCCAACCTGTGGATCACCACTCACCACGCACGCTGAGAGCGCGAGGCTCAACACGAACAGGATTGCTAGAAACTTACGCATTGTCTCCCTTTCTGATGCACAAGAGTAGGCTTTAAGGCTGCGGCGCACGCCAACGCAGCACATAACGCTCTAGGCGTGCCACGCACTCGTAGAGCAGCAGTGCTAACGCTGTCAGCGTGATAACGCCAACCATAACGCCAGCAGGATTATACATAAAGCGCGAGGAAAAGATCATATAGCCCAAGCCCGCCGTTGCACCGTATGCCTCGCCGACCACCGTGCCGACCACGACCAACGTAACGCTGATCTTCAAGCCGCCAAAGAGCGAAGGTGCGGCAGCCGGCAGCTCCAAGCGGCGGAAAGTTTGCCAGCGTGTGGCGTTTAGGGCGCGGAACAATTCGCGTAGTTCGGGCGGGATGCCGCGAATACCAACCAACGTAGACATGAGCATTGGGAAAAAGACGATCAGCGCGGCAACGGCGCTTACAGAGGCAACACCGGGTCCGCCCAAGCGTGTGATCAAGATCGGCGCAATGGCGACCAACGGCACTGCCTGAAAGCCGACCACATACGGCGCAAGTGTGCGTTCGGCAAAGCGGTTGCGTGCAATCAGGTAGCCAAGCAGCAGCGCAGAAGGCACACCAAGCAGCAACCCAAGCAGCACCTCTAACAGCGTGGTGCCGAGATGATTGATGAGCGTGCCGTTGCTGAGCAACTGCCCAAAGGTCTGCCAAACAGCCTCTGGTGTGGCGATCACGAAAGCAAGGCTGGCAGACTCACGGGTCTGGACGTGCCATAGCACAAGGATAATGATGGCAACCAGAAGGGCAGGCAGCCGATTCCAGAGGCGGCGCAAACGAGATGCGGCAGGCACGGCAGGGGCGCGGATAGTACGCGCTTCAGCGGTTCGGGTGGCTTGGCTGATCAAGTGCGCCATGAAAACTCTCCCCAATCTTTAGCAGATTCGGGGCAGGCGCAGGGTAGGCAAAGCAGACTCGCAGCGCACAGGCATGGAGTCTCGCTTTGGTCACCATGCAGAAACAGCAAAGCGCGGCTTGCGGCAAGCCGTTCTGCCTTGCTGCTGACCTCCTCCCATCCGGACTGTAACCGTCGGCTTCGGTGTCTCACCGAATCCACCGCTAGGTGCGTGGCACTTAGACGGGTCGCGGGCTAGGCGCTCAGGGCGCATCACCGCCGGTGGGGAATTTCGCCCCGCCCCGAAGGTCTGCATTTTCATTTTCCACCAACGAGTATAGCACTTTGCGCTAAAAAGCACAAATGGTTGTTCGGGAAGGGGATGGTGCAGCATATAGGGATCAGTTAATCCCTGTTCCCGCCAGCCGGGAAAGGGATTAGCCTGAGAGATGATTTATACACACCCCACCACTTTCAGGCTACCACAGGATTGACAACCAATGCGCGGCATGTATAATAACAAACAGTTAAGCCCTGGTGGCGGAATTGGCATACGCGGCAGTTTGAGGGGCTGTGCCTTTATGGCGTGGAGGTTCGAGTCCTCTCCAGGGCAAACAAAAACCAGCAGGAACACTGCTGGTTTTTTGCTGGCTTGCCAGCCTGTTTAGCGGATGGCTAGAGGTTGCAAAGCTGCCTCGTCTTTTTTGCCCTCACGGATCATGCTTTCATTGCCGTCGGTTGTCTCGATCAACACGAAATGGTTGAGCAGATCGCGCCCCTCTTGCACCTGCTTAGAAAGGACTGCCTGATCGCCATTGGGCGTGATGACCAAGCCCTGAAAGCGCCCGCGGGCAATCAGGCGTGGGCGCAGATCGCCGCCTACCTCAACGCTGTAGAGCGCTTCGGTTGCGCCGCGTGTTAGGTAATACAGCCGCCTGCCATCCGCAGTCCATGCCAGTGCTGGTATCCGTGCTTCGCGCCCTGCCGAACTGATTGCAACGGGTGCGCCCTCGCCATCTACTGCATAGAGGTGCAACCGCTCATCGCCATTGCCATCACGGGTGACCATTGCCAGCCAACTGCCGTCGGCGTTGAATGTGAGTTGGATAGGCATATCCGGCGGATGCCGCTCCACAATAATGCCATTCATTACGGGCTTTAGCTCGCCCGTCTCTAGCGAGAGCCTGCCCACATTGGCAACCCATGCATTTAAGCCGTTCGGATAGACCAAGAGCGCCTCAGTCGTGCTGAGGATGTGCAGTTGGTTCAGCGCGCTAAAGGTCAGATAGGCGCCACCCGTGTTGCCCTTGCCAACCTCAGTGTAGTTGCCGTCTGTGCTAACGCGCACCAACCGCCATTGAGAAGGTTTGCCCGTGCAGCGCTCACCAAAGACGATGTAGAAGGCATCGCTTACGGCGCGCAGCGTGCTGCTCACAAAGTTGCAGCCCTCGCTGGCGGGCAGTTCGGTGACGATGCGTTGTGTGCGTGTGCCATCCCACAAACGCACATCCACTGAAGGCACCACGCCTTGCGAATCGGCAAAGAACTGTACCACGGCTGCATTACGTCCGTTAAAGGTGAAGCTGTTCACATTGTCTAGCGTGGTGAGGTCGTTCAGGGTGGTGAGATCGATCAAGCGCAGCGTGCCAACGGTATAGTTGCCGCGTGCCGCATCTGAGCGGTAGCGCATCACGCCGAGCAGCGCACCATCACTGCTGAGTTGCATTCCACCGCGCAGCGCACATGCCAAGCCGTTGTTTTCGCCCAGTGGCAGCGCCTTGCCGCCACCCAGCGGATAAATTTCTTGCACACCGCTAATATCACTGCCAAAGTGCAGCACGAGGTTGTTCGCGTAGGTAAAGCAGGGAATGGCAAGCGTGCGCGTTGTGCCAACCGCCAAACTTTCGGCATTGCCGCTGAGATCGTAGAAAGCAAGCGTATTGCCGTTTGGGTTGTAGGCAAGAATGCGCGGATCGCCTTCGCGCAGCGCAACGGCGGTTGGGTTGGCAGGCTGTGGTGCGGTGGTGAGTGGTGCCGTGGCGGGCGGATTGGCGGGCGTCGAAGCGTCTGAGGCTTGTGTCGCCGCTACTGCTGTAGGCGGCAGTGTGGGCGCGATAAGTGTTGGTGCGTTGCCTTCTGCGGTGGGATTGGCAGGCGCACCACAAGCAGACATAAAAAACAAGGCAGCCAAAAGCAGCCGTCTCAATAAGGTGTTCAAGTCAAACTCTCCGTCAACAAGCTAGTGAGCCGCACTTAGCAGTGATGCACATCAAGGACGTGAGCGCTTCTCATCATCGTTATCATCCTGAGGCAGCGAGTGTGCGGTGTGGCTAAAGCGCACGTGCAACACCATTTGCCCTAAGCGAATTTCATCGCCATCTTGCAGGCGGTTGGGACGGTGCGCCGCCAAGCGCACACCATTCAGATATGTGCCATTGCTGCTGCCCAAGTCCCACAGTTCAAGCTGATTGTTCTCGGCTTGGCGAATGGCAGCATGGCGGCGGCTAACGCCCATGCGATAGCCGGCAAAAGGTGTCATATCCACATCAGGCATCGCACCAGTTGCCGGATCGCGCCGCCCAAAGATCGTCTCGCGCTTTTGTTTCAGCAAGATCGGTTCGGCATCGGCGATTTCAATACGGAGCATAACATCCGCAGGGAACGGTTCAGCACTTTTGATGACTGCCAACGCCTCACGTACCTCCATAGGGGTGTTGATGCCAATGCTGCGCGTGCCAAGCGGTGCATCGCCGATCAGGCTAGCACCGCAATTTTCACAAAAGACGACACCGATTCGGTTAAGATGTTTACAATTCGGACATGCCTGCATAGTGGCTACTCCCGGCTGCCCAACCCTCACAAAAGATAAGGCTCACTCTAGTATAGTGTAAATGAGAGTAACATACTTTGCCACTTAGCAACACAGCCTCTTTGAGCGAATGCGGCGTATAGATCGGGATTATTGGGTGTGTTGCTGCCAATGGTGCGGCTTTGCGAATTTGTGGCGGCGCATCGCTACACAGTTTGTACGAGCGTTGTACCTTGCCTGATCCTGTGAAGCTCTTTTACACACCGTTCCTTACAAGGCTTGCCATAATGCAGATTTGCCCTACAATGTAACGTATACCTACCTGACAAAAACCAATAGGAAGGATAATCCTCATGACCAACAAGAGCGCGAATGATAGCCTTGATGATATTCGCGGTGGTCTAGTTGAAGATGATCTGTTCGAGACGGATTTTGGCGTGCCAAGCACTGCCTCTCAGCGTGTTGAGCCAAAACGCATTTTTGGACTGACCGCTGGCGAACGAATGATCCTCTCCATCATCTTTTTCCTTGCCGTTAGTGTGCTAAGTGTTGCCCTGCTATTCCTCACCAATACGATTGTCATTCCCTAACCGTTCGGTGCCTGAGCAGACTGAGATTTCTCTATGCAGTCAACATCGAACCAAGCGACGATCCTGTTGGTGGATGATGACGATGAAATCCGCACCACCGCCACCATGATCCTCTCGCTGGAAGGTTACCGCGTTTTTGCCGCCAGCGATGGGCTGGAAGGCTTGGCTGCCATCACGGAAGGCAAATGCACGCCACAGCTCATCATCAGCGATATTGCCATGCCGCAGATGGATGGTTACGCCTTCTTTGAGGCGGTGCGTCAAATTCCTGCCATGCGTGCGGTGCCATTCATCTTCCTGACTGCCTTCGGATCGCGGCGGCACATTCACTTAGGGCGTGAACTGGGCGTGGATGATTATCTGGTCAAGCCCTTTGAGACTTCCGAACTGATCGCCTCGGTGCGAAGCCGTTTAGGGCGCGCGCAGGAAATGCGCCAACAGGTGGAAAGCGAATTGGATGACGTCCGCCGCATGTTGGTGCAGTTGCTCTCGCACGAACTGCGAACGCCGCTCACCTACATCACCGGCGGCTTTGAGCTGCTTGCCGATCTGGTTGAACGGGAAGGCGAGACGCAAGATGTGAACGCCAGCATGAACCTCATTCGCAGCGGCGCGCAGCGCCTAACACGCCTTGCCGAGCAAGTGGTCAGCTATACCGAGTTAACCAGCGGCTTTGCCCGCCGCCAGCTGGAAGAATATGGTGAACCGCTTGCCCTGTTTGAATTGATCGAGAACGCGATCACAGCTGCCTACCCTGAGATGAAGGCACGCAATATTTACGTTGAAACCGATTATGGGCTTGCCGAAAAAACCGAGGTGCGCGGTGTTGCCAAGCTGCTTAGCATGGCGATCTACGAGGTGATCCGCAACGCTGTTTCCTATAGCCCTGAACATAGCAAGGTTTGGTTGCACGCCGAACAACAAGGCAGCGAGGCAGTCATCACAGTCACTGATCACGGACGCGGCATCGCTGAGGCTGACCAAGCCACCATTTGGGAGCTGATGGCGCAGTCAGATCGGCAGCGGCACGAACAACAAGGCGCGGGCATGGGCTTGCCGTTGGTGCGCCAAACGCTGCGCTTGCACGGCGGCGATGCCTCACTCGTCAGCCAGCAAGGGCAGGGAACTACCGTCACGCTGCGCCTGCCTTTAGCCAATGTCGGCAATTAATCCAGTCTATATGCCCAAAACAGGGCAATCTCTACGATGGGCGCGTTAGGATCATCCGTATAGTTGCCATAGAGTGACTCATCTAGCCCAACCAAACGGCAGCCCATCCGCGCATAAAAGCGGCAGGCAGCAATGTTCGTCTGCTGCGTCTCCAACGTGATGGCGCGTGCGTCCCAGTTCTTGGCGGCGCGCACTGCCAAATGCCACAAGCGCTGCCCAATGCCCTGCCCACGAAAATCCAGATCAATCATCAGGTTGTAGATGAAGGCTGTTTCGTTCCAGGCTTGCCACAGCATATCCAGCACGCCAACCAGCCGCTGCCCATCGGCAACTGCCACGCGCTGATAAGCTGCCTCGCCGCGATTCAAGCGCGCTCGAATATTCTGCTGCATCTCTGGTGTGAAGTCATACAAGCCGCCTTTGTCGAATGGCTGCGCCAAGTGGCGTTCGGTCAGCCGCCAACCAACCTGATAGCCGCTGCCGCTATGCTCGATTGCTAAGATTGTATCGGTGCGGTAGGTTGGGCGGATTTCGGGCAGGCGCGGAATATCGTCCGCCGTCAGTGGGCGGATTTCGATGATAGGCGCATCGGGCATCAGCATAAGGTTGCTCACTTTGGTACAATAGACGGGCTAATTTGCATTCTATCCGAAACGGACTTCAAGCGCTTTATGAACACTTTCACCTTGAGTTACAGCGAGCAGGGACAAGGCTTGCCGCTTATTTTACTGCACGGCTTCCCGTTTAACAGCGCGCTGTGGCGCGAGCAGGCGCGCAGCCTGAGCGATACTTGCCGCCTGATCATGCCCGATCTGCGCGGTTTTGGGCAGAGCGATGCCGCCGAAGGCATTTATGATATGGCTTTGATGGCGCAAGATGTGCTGAACTTGATGGATAGGCTGGACATTGAGCAGGCTGCCATTATGGGACACAGCATGGGTGGCTATGTGGCACTGGCGCTTTGGAATCTTGCGCCGCAGCGCTTCAGCGCCTTCGGATTGATCGCTTCACATGCATGGGCAGATAGTGAAGCACAGCGGCAGGGACGCGAACAGTTGATTGAGCAGGTCTCTGTGCGCGGTGCGGCGGCTGTGGTAGAGGCAATGCTGCCGCGCCTTTTTGCACCCACCTTACCCGAAGATGATCCCATCCGAGAGCAAGCACGGCTGATGATGCAGGCGGCGCGCCCAACCAGCCTGATGAGCGCCATTCGTGGCATGATATACCGCCCTGATAGCAGCGCATTGCTGCCGCACATCAATGTACCTGCCCTGATCCTGTGCGGCGACTCGGATCCGATTGTGCCAGTGGCGCGTGCCGAAGAAATGGCGCGCCTGCTGCCTGAAGCAACACTTATCACCATTGAGAATGCCGCCCACATGCCCATGCTGGAGCAGCCACAGGCAACTGCCCTTGCCTTGCGGACGTTCCTCAGCACTTTAGCATCGCATCGCCGCCTCTAGATGATGAGTGACTCGGCAAAGCGCTGTAAAAAAGCCTGCTGTGACGCGGAAAGCATGTAAAAGTAACACTGCCGACGGCGTGCCTGCACACTGCGAATCGCCTCTTGCAGCGATTGCCCATGCCGCATGAAATAAACGTGCAGCAGTGTGCCAGTGCGCCCGATTCCGGCATGGCAGTGCAGGTAAATGGGCTTGCCTGCTGCCTGCATGGCATCAATGTGATTGATGATGGTGTGCGCTTGCTCATGGCTTGGCGCCTCAAAATCTTCAATGGGCGCGTGGTAGGTATCCAGTTCAAAGCTACGCAGCAGTTCGGCTGAGAGGGTGCGCCATTCACTCAAGGGACGCTCAGTAAGCGTCACTATGGCGCGGATGCCTTCCGCACGCAATACCTTAATCTCATCCACGCTAGAGGGAATCTGCCCTGCTGCCAGCACATCGGGAACAATCCAATCTATCTTGAACATCACTGTCCTTTCAACCGCGCATAGACATCGCCCGAACGGCGTATACTTGCCCGTTCCTCTAAAATGTGCTGCACGCTGGCGGCGTCCGTCCATTCTGGCAACAGAAAGACGAACGACTCTTTGTGGACAGCGTTGAATTCATAGTCCCCAAGCGTCAACACATACGCCATACATGCAGCGGTTTTCTCTGGCAGTTCAGGGCTGTATTCAAAAGAGAGCGCCTGCACAGGCTGCGAAAGCCCTTGCAGCACCGATAGTTCATAGCCTTCCACATCAATCTTGATGAAGGCTGGCACGCCGTGTTCTGCGATCAGCGCATCGAGTGTGGTGACTGGCACTGTTTGCGTGGCATACCAACGGTGCTTTTCCCAACCTGGACGATCTTTCAAGCGTTCGATCCACTCAGGTGAAAAGGAAGATGTTTCGTTGATATTGCTGATGTGCAGTTCTAATTCACCTTGTTGGGCAGCCACACCACCTAAATAAAACGCGGCACGCGGCTGCTTGCCAAAGCGTGCCTTGATCTGCGCCATGCAGTCTGCCTGTGGTTCAACGGAAAGCGTGCGTGCGCCTAAACTTAAGAGAATCGCGGTGTAGTTCCCAACGTTCGCACCAATATCAAAGACCAGATCGTTTGGCGCAATGAATTGGCGGTAAAAGGCGCGCATCTTGGCTACCTTCTGCCGCCGCCGATGTCCATCCATAATCTGGCGTGCCACGCCATACAAGCCCAACATTTTTAGCGCATTTCTAACGCGGTGGCGCATTCCAAAAGCCCTTCTTGCGTATAGGATCAAGTGTATCCGTACCTTGCCATAATCCTAGCGAGTTGCGCCGATGTTCACAAGTCCGCCACATACCGAAAGCATCCGCGCCCTGATCGTGGCGCGCAATCCGTTCGCCCGCGTTGGGCTTAGCACACTCTTGGCGCAGCAGCTTGGCGTGCAAGTGGTGGGCGAAAGCGCGCCCGACTCCGACCTAAGCACTCAGATTGAGCGCGCTCAGCCCAACGCCCTGCTCTGGGACTTGGATTGGGAAGCAGACTCAGCGGCGCTGGCGGCACTTGGCGCAGAATCGCCACCGGTGTTAGCGCTGCTCAGCGATGCGGCGTTCGTCTCGGAGGCGTGGGCAGGCGGCGCACTTGGCTTGCTGCCGCGCAGCGCAGAACCTGCCCGAATCGCGGCGGCGTTGGCGGCAGTTGTGCAACACCTCACCGTGCTTGATCCGAGTTTGGCGGCTACTTTGCTGCCTGCCCGTGCGCCGCTGCCCGAAGAGGCGCTCACCAGCCGTGAGCGCGAAGTGCTAAGCTTGCTGAGCGAAGGGCTTGCCAACAAAAATATCGGGTTGCGGCTTGGCATCAGTGAAAATACGGTTAAGTTTCACGTGAACGCCATCATGGGCAAACTTGGCGCGCAAAGCCGCACAGAGGCAGTCGTACGTGCAGCACGGCTGGGACTGATCGCCCTTTGAACAAAAGTTGGCAGTTCGTCACAAAACGCTATACCCTACCCTGCACCGAACGCTTTTTACCTGAAGGTGCTGTTTATGAAAACCCCTGAATTTACTACACAAGATGAGGCAACCGTTATAGACTGGTCGTACCCTGAGCCTGAAAATGCTTTTGACCGCTTCATCGGACCCGGTGCCAGCCGTGCCGAGATTCTTTTGCAGCTTGTGCCGACGTTCATCATAACGGCAGTGTGGTTGATCATCGCAGTTATGGATAACTGGAGTTGGTCGCTGCTGCAAATGGCGGTAGCGGGCGTGCTGATGTTGGATATGCTGGGTGGCGTAATCACGAACGCCACCAGTGCCGCCAAGCGTTGGTATCACCGTTCAGGGCAAGGCTTCGGGCAGCATATGCGCTTTGTGGCGCTGCACCTCGTTCAGCCTACGCTGATTGTGCTATTTTTTGATGTGGGCAATTGGGCGTTTGTGGTGGGCAGTTTCGGCTACCTCGTCCTTGCCGCACTGCTGATCTTGGGTGCGCCGCTTTATTTGCAGCGCCCATTGGCTGCTTTGTTGTTGGCGCTTAGCTTCTTTTGGGCGCTCTATGTGCTGCCAGTGCCAGTCCATTTTGAGTGGTTCTTGCCTGTTTACTATACCAAGCTGTTGGTCTGCCACATGCTGCGCGAAGAACCCTACCGCCCAACAGCAACTGAAAAACCTGCACATTGAAGCCTGGCGATTGTGACCAAAAGTACAAATTCTGCTGCACGTTTGCCACTTGCCAGACTTTTGAATTTGGGCGTATAATTTAATTACCCTCATTAATTAGATTGATCAGATGATTGGCGCATAGTTATGACTCACCGACTCGACTCGGCGCTGCTAAACTATATCGTAGAACAAAATCTTGAAAATGGCGCGCAGTTGCCTTCATTGAATGAATTAAGTGGTCAGCTTAACATTAATGTGGGCAAACTGCGTGAGCAGCTTGAGGTTGCCCGCGCCCTTGGGCTGGTGGATGTGCGTCCGCGCACGGGCATTCGCCTGCGCGAATACGATTTTTTGCCCGCCCTGCGCCTCAGTTTGCTCTTTGCGCTGGCGATGGATAAGCGCTATTTCGTCGCTTTCTCCGAACTCCGCAACCATCTTGAGGTTGCCTTTTGGCATGAATCGGTGGTACGCCTGACGGAAGCCGATAAAGCCGCTTTAGGTGATTTGTGCGAACGCGCATGGCAAAAGCTCAACAATCAGCCCTTCATCCAAATTCCGCACCAAGAACACCGCAAGTTCCACATGGGCATTTTTGCCCACCTCGATAACCCATTTGTCAAAGGGTTGTTGGAGGCATATTGGGAAGCCTATGAGGCTGTCGAGTTAAATACTTACGCTGATTTAGCCTATTGGCAGGAGGCATGGAAATACCACGAAAAGATTTTGAAGCATATCTTAGAAAATGACCCCGATGCAGCACTGCAAGCCTTTATTGAGCATACACAGTTGCTGCGCCACCGCAACGGCGCAACGGCACCCGCCGACGCCGTTTTTATCAAGCCCCCTCAAGCTGAGTGACGTTTTAGAGTCAAGGAGTATCCGCTATCTATGTGTGCAGTTGAATTAACCACCGATAAGCGCACTGAAGCAGGTGTGCTGGTGAACGACTTTGTGATCATTGCCGCCACTGTGAACGGTTCGGGCAGCCAAACCGCCAACAATACGTTGGTGCGCGCCCTGTTCAAGATGGGCATCCCGGTGAATGGCAAGAACTTGTTCCCCTCCAACATTTATGGCTTGCCCACATGGTATACCATCCGCCTAAGCAAAGATGGCTACGTTGCCCGCCGTCCGGATTACCATGTGTTAGCAGCTATGAACGCCAAAACGCAGGCGGAAGACATCGAAAAGCTGGCAAGCGGCGGCGTGTGCATCTACCCTGAAGAATGGAAGCTGAAGCAGACGCGCACCGATATTACCTACATCTCCGTCCCCGTCCGCGACATGGTGAAGGAAAGCGGCGCCTCGCCCGCCCTGAAAGACTATGTGGCGAACATGGTCTACGTCGGCGCGATGGCTGAACTGCTCGGTATTGATCTTGCCGAGATTAAGAACGCCCTCACCTACTTCCTGAAGGGCAAGGCGAAGGCAGTTGATCTCAACTACTTCCTTGTGGAGAAGGCAGCCGCCCACGTGCGCGAACACTTTGCCGATGCACCGCGCAACTTCCGCGCCGAACGCATGACTGCCACACAGGGCAAAGTGATGATTGAGGGCAACGCGGCAGCCGCGCTCGGTGCCATCTTTGGCGGCGTTAGCGTGGCTGCTTGGTATCCAATCACGCCTTCCACCAGTATGATTGATGCCCTGATGGACTATGCCAAAGAACTGCGCGTAGAACCAGACGGCAAGACCACACTCGCCATTGTGCAGGCAGAAGATGAATTGGCTGCCGCCGGTATGATCATCGGTGCGGGCTGGATGGGCGCACGCTCACTGACTGCTACAGCCGGCCCTGGTATCTCGTTGATGTCTGAGTTTAGCGGTTTGGCATACTTTGCCGAAGTGCCGTGCGTGATCTGGGACATTCAGCGCATGGGTCCCAGCACCGGCTTGCCCACGCGCACCTCTCAGGGCGACGTGCTGAAGACCTACTACCTCAGCCACGGCGATACGCGCCATGTGGTGCTGCTGCCCGCCGATATGCGCGAATGCTTTGAGTTTGGTTGGCGCGCCCATGATCTTGCTGATCATCTGCAAACGCCGATCTTCGTGCTGAGCGATCTTGATCTGGGCATGAACTTGTGGATGACCGATCCGTTTGAGTATCCCGACCAGCCGCTGGATCGCGGTAAGGTCGTCAGCTTTGAAGACCTTGAGAAGTTCGGCACATGGGGACGCTATAAGGATGTGGATGGCGATGGCATCACCTATCGTTCGCTGCCCGGACAAGGACCTGCCTACTTTGCGCGTGGCACAGGTCACACCGAGTATGCCACTTATAGCGAGCGCCCGGACGACTGGACGAAAAACCTTGATCGGCTTGCCCGCAAGCACGATACGGCACGCCACCTGGTGCCGCAACCGATTAGCCAGATTGCGGATGAGGCAACTTGCGCCATCATCGCCTACGGTTCATCGGACGCCGCCATCATTGAGGCACGCGACATGCTGAAGGCGGCTGGCATCACCACCAGCTATCACCGCCTGCGCGCCCTGCCCTTAGGCGAGGCAACCCACGAATTCATGGGTTTGTACGAGCGCATCTACGTTGTGGAGAATAACTACCTTGGGCAGATGGCGCAGTTGCTCAAAATGGAATATCCCGCCTTTGCCGACCGCATTATTTCGGTAAGCCACTGCGATGGCTTGCCGCTTACCGCCCGCTGGATTACCGATTCGATCCTAGAGAAGGAACAGAAGTAGCCATGACTGCCCGTACTGTCAAGACAAACGCTCTCGGTCTGGAAAAGACCGCTTATAAAGGCTCTGAGTCCACGCTGTGCAACGGCTGCGGTCACGACTCGATCTCAGCCAAGATCATTGATGCCTGCTGGGAACTCGGCTTGGATCAGCGCTACATCTTCAAGCTAAGCGGCATCGGCTGCTCTAGCAAGACGCCTGCTTACTTTCTAGGACTGTCACATTCGTTCAACACGGTGCATGGGCGGATGCCCTCTGTGGCAACCGGTGCCACGCTGGCAAACCACTCGCTGATCTGTGTTGGCGTCAGCGGTGATGGCGACACTGGCAGCATCGGCTTTGGTCAGTTCAAGCACATGCTGCGCCGTAATGTGCCAGCCGTCTACATCGTGGAGAACAACGGCGTCTACGGCTTGACCAAAGGGCAGTTCAGCGCGACCGCCGATGAGAATCAGCGCCAGAAGTACTACGGTGTGAACTACTTCCCGCCGCTTGACTTGTGCCTTGAGGCAATCATTGCCGATTGCACCTTTGTAGCGCGTTCGTTCAGCGGCGATCCGCAGCAGTGCCGCGAACTGCTGAAGGCAGCGCTCTCGCACAAGGGCATGGCATTGGTGGATATTATCAGCCCGTGCGTCACCTTTAACGACACGCCCGAATCAACCAAGAGCTATGCCTATGGCAAGGCGAACAACATCGAATTGCAGCAAATCGAGCATATTCCGCCCGGCTTGGTCATTCAGCGCCAAGAGATCACCATTCCCGACTATGCCGAAGGTGAGACAATCGCTGTGACCATGCACGATGGTTCGCAAATCCTGCTTAAGAAGACGGACAACACGCACGACCCACGGGATAAGCAGGCTGCCATCCGCCTTTTGGAGCAATCGAAGGCAGAGCAGAAGTTCATCACGGGCTTGATCTACATTGCTGAGCCGCGCCCAACGCTTGGCGAGTTGGAGCGCATCGCGGATACGCCGCTCGCCGAACTGCCTGATGAGCGCTTGCGCCCAAGCCGTGAGGCACTGGCAAAAGTAATGGCGGATTTGGGTTAGTGTTTTCGCCGCAGCGGTCGGGTTGACGGCGAGTCGATCCGACTGCTGCGCGCTGCCAAAGGATGATCCATGCTCGATCCGATTGCGCTGCTGCGCGGACTTGTCGAAATCTACAGCCCTTCGCACCAAGAGCGGCGCGCCAGCGAATACCTTGCGGCGCAAATGCAGGCTGCGGGCTTTGATAACGCCTTTGTGGACGCTGCCGACAATGCGGTGGGCGTGCTGGGTGATGGTCCGCGGGAGTGCATCTTGCTGGGTCACATTGATACGGTGGCGGGCTATATTCCTGTGCAGATCGAAGATGGTAAGCTGTACGGGCGCGGTTCGGTGGATGCCAAGGGTCCGTTGGCAACCTTTGCCAGTGCTGCCGCGCTGGCAGGCAGGCAAACAGGCTGGCGTATCATCGTGATTGGTGCGACGGAAGAAGAAGCGGTCACCTCTAAGGGCGCACGCCACGCACTGACCGTCTACAATCCGTCGTTGGTGGTCATCGGTGAGCCAAGCCGTTGGGATCGCATCACGCTTGGCTACAAGGGGCGTATGCTGCTCGACTATCAATATGTGCAGCCGATCAGCCACACGGCACGCCCTGAACCGAACGCGCTGGAGAACGCCGTTGCTTTTTGGAATGCCATCCGTGCCGATGTGGCGCACTTCAATGAAGGGCGCGACAAGGCGTTCGATCAGCTCTTTACGACGCTGCGGCACATTCATAGCGAAGATGACGGCTTCCACGAGACATCCTACATGACGCTCAGCTTTCGCCTTCCGCCTGATCTGACGCCTGATCAGCTTAAAGAGCGTGTGGGCGTGTATGCCAATGGCGCGCAGCTTAGCTATCGCGGTGAGGAACTGACCTACCGTGCCGAGAAGAATACGCCATTGGTGCGCGCTTTTAACAATGCCATCCGTGATGAAGGCGGCAAGCCCGGCTTTGTCTATAAAACCGGCACATCAGATATGAACATTGTGGGTCCAATTTGGCAGTGTCCGATTGTAGCATACGGACCGGGCGACTCGGCGCTTGACCACACACCAAACGAGCATATCGAACTCGCGGAATATGAGCGCGCTGTGCGCGTCCTTGTGCGCGTGCTGCGAAGCCTGGGCGAGGCGTAACGCTATTCACCGTAGCGCACGCGCAGTAGCGCCATTTTTTCGCGCAGGGCAGCTTGTATGGGCAACAGGACGTGAAAGACGCTGCCGCGAAAGGCTGCTTCATCGTGACCCGCGCTCTCCACCCAAATCTCACCGCCATGCGCCAACACAGCACCACGTGCGATTGCCAGCCCTAAGCCGGGCCCGCCGGCTTTGAAGGCAGTCTTGCCGCTGGAGTGCAGTTGCACATCGCCCAGTCGGTAAAATTTCTCGAAGATCAGGCTGTGATATTCAGGATCAATGCCAATGCCGCTGTCGGCAATCTGCACGTGCGCGACGCGCTCCATCACAGGATGATCTTCGTAGCTGAGCGCCACGCGAATGGTGCCGCCATCAGGCGTATATTTGATGGCGTTCATCAGCATGTGGTAGAAGGCTTTGCTCAGCAAGCCAGGATCCGCCTCGATGTAGTTGCTGCCATCACCTTCATTTTGCTGCAAATCCATTTGCAGGTTTAGGCGGCGCTGCTGGATTGCCTGCTTAAACTGCATCTCGACGCCACGCAGCACCAACGGCAGCGAGACCGGCACTGCCGCCGCCGAAATTTGCTCAAGGTCTATGCGTTGCACATCCAGCATGTTATTGACGATCTCATGCAGGCGTTGGCTGCCGTTGGAAATGCCTTCGATCATCTCGCGCAGCACAGGATTATCGCGCACAATCGGATCGGTCAGGATCATGCTGGCATAGCCGCGCATAATGGTCAGCGGCGTGCGAAGTTCGTGCGCCGTAACCTCGATGAAATCGAGCTTGGCGCGGTCTAGCTTCTCCAGAGTCTCGAATGCCTTCCGCAGTTCTTCCAGCGTCATGCGGTCGTTCTGGCGCAGGCGCTCAAAGGTTTGGCGCACCATCTGCATGGCAAGGTCGGCGTTTTTCTCTAGGATGGTGCGGAAAACGTCCTGATCGATCTCTAGAACGGTGGTTTCAGTGGTGGTGGTGACTGTTGCGGAGCGCGGCGCGTCCGAGATAATTGCCATCTCACCGAAATAATCACCGCTGGCGGCACGGCGCAGCACCAAGTGATCTTCTTCAAGCGTATCAAAGCGCTTGGTGATGATCACCTCACCTTCACAGATGAGGTAAAGCACTTTTTCGTAAGCGCCTTCATGGCACAAGACCGTGTTCGGCGGGTAGGTTGCTTGGCGGGCAAGCTGGGCAAGCTGGGTGAGTTGCTCAGCGCTTTGAATGCCCGGAAAAGTCTGCCTCAGTAGCTCCAGCGGTTGAATAGCCATACCCTACACCTTACAAGTGCTGTTGAAGCGGATAATTAGAACCAGACCGTATAAGGGTAAGTTTGAGCGAGAAGCCCTCTCGAAACTACCACTTATGGCGTGCGCTCAGCCTGCTACAGGCAAAAGAAATTTGCCTTACATAGGCTTTAAAGCAGCGTCTACTCAATTTTAATCCGATTTCACAAAGGTGTGCCGATAGATTTCCTTAGAATCAGTTAGAGTTATGTTTCAAGGCAGTTCGCCTTCGGCACTCGTTACAATGTTTAGTGTGCCATCTGCTTGCGGAATAACGGATAAGCTGAATGGCAGCTGTTCGTTCGGCAGCAGTTGCTGATCAGGCGGCAAGCGCACTTGGCGGAAACCGGTGACCTGACCGCTTTCGTCGTAGAGTGTTGCCACAAGGCTGATCTGCTGCACCGCCTGCTCACCGCGATTACTAAGCGTGCCACTCAGCGTATAAATGCCTTCAGTAAAAGCGCTTTGCACATTCTCAACGTGCAGGTGGGGCAGCATCTGTGTGTTGCGAAGCGCACGGGCAACTTCTGCCACCGCGCTGCTGTATTCAGAGGGCAAGCGCTCAAACTGCGCGCCATAGGGTGTGCTTTCATCAGGCAGCAGGTAGCTGCGCGCCGTTGCCACTTCGCGCACGTCTAGGGCGTTGCCTTCCTCATCTATCAGATAGACGCGCACCACTAATTGGCTGATCGGCACACCAAGCGGATTATGCAGGCTGCCCAAGCACAACAGGCTGCCCACTGGAGTCTCGTAGCAGTTGGGCAGCGCAAGGGGCAAGGGTAAGGGCGTTGGCGCAAGGGTCAGCGCGATGAGAGTCGCCGGGTTCAGGGTTGGTGTGCGGCGCAAACGCGGTGTGGGTGTTGGGCTGGCAGACGGGCTGGGCGTAGCTGCCCACTTCAGCAAGGCACGGGTGGCTACCTGTGCAGTAGGACTGCCCGCCGCACCACTCTGACTGCAACTTGCCACCAAAACACCTAAACAACACCACACCCAAACCAACCGTCGGTTGCTTCGCACTTTTTACCTCTCACCCTTGCACACAGGCACACTTTTATGGCGTATTATAGCCATTTTTTGCGGATTGCGTGCAGTGGATGCTCAGGTTTTCTACCCGACTCCGTTGTTTTGGAGGGCGTTGATCCGTTCACGGAGCAGATCGGGCATGGGCGCTTTAGTGAGCGCTTTGTAGTCATACATCACAACCAGACCGCTGCCTTCAGCTGCGACTTTCCCTAGCTTGTGGCTGACCACACAATAATCCATCATGAAGCGGTCAGCTTCTAGGCTGTGAGCGCGGGTGCCAACCGAAAGTGTATCTGGGTAGGTGAGCGGCGCACGAAAACGGCATTGGAGCGACGCGACAATCGGACCGACACCGACTTCTTGCATATAGGCAAGCATCTGAATGCGCTCAAAGTAGGCAAGCCGTGCGCTCTCAAAGTAGCGGAAATAGATAATGTTATTGACATGCCCGAAGGCATCCATCTCGCCCCACGCCACCGAAATTGGGATGACAACCGGATATTCTTTCAAAAGGTCTTGAAAAACCATCTTAGCGCTTCTTTCCATGCCCTACCATACACCCTGCACGATGCGGCTTTCGGCAATTACAGAGTCCGATGTGACAAGCGGTACGCGCAATCGTAGTGCACCACCAACTATGATCCGATCTACCCATGCCGCTGCATAAAGCGCGCCAAGCGCTCTAGCGCTTCCTCGATCTTTTCATAGGCAGCCGCGTAGCTGGCACGCACAAAGCCTGCGCCGCTCTGCCCAAAGGCGCTGCCCGGCACCATTGCTACGCGCTCCTCTTGCAATAGTCGCTCGGCAAAGGTGTTTTCATCCATGCCGCTTGCCGCGATGTTCGGGAAGGCGTAGAACGCGCCGCGTGGCTCAAAGCAGGGCAGCCCAAGCGCATTGAAACCGTTCACGATCAGCTTGCGGCGGCGATCATATTCGGCGCGCATTGCCTCTACATCTGGCTCGCTGGTGTCAAGCGCCAGCAGCAGTGCCTCTTGCGCGGTCGTCGGCGCGGACATGATCGTATACTGATGGATTTTCCGCATCATGCTGATGATCTCGGCGTTGCCCGCCGCATAGCCGATGCGCCAGCCCGTCATGGCGTGGCTCTTGCTGAAGCCGCTCAGCACAACGGTGCGCTCGCGCATATTGGGCAGTGTGGCAAACTGCGTGTGCGGCACGCCATACACCAACCGATCATAAATCTCGTCAGAGATGACTAGCAGATCGTGCGCTTCGGCAAGCTGCCCGATCTCCAGCAGGTGGTCGCGCTGCATCACCGCGCCTGTCGGATTGTTGGGATAACCGATCAGGATGGCTTTAGTGCGCGGCGTGATCTTCTCGGCAAGGCGCGCCGCCGTCACCTGAAAATCATCGGCAACGAAGGTTGGCACAGGCACAGGCACGCCACCAGCAAGCGTCACTTCTGGCATGTAAGCGACAAAGCACGGCTCAGGCACGATCACCTCATCGCCCGCGTCCAGGATGGCAGTCAGCACAAGGTAGAGCGCCTCGCTGACGCCGACCGTGATCAGCAGTTCGTTCTCAGGGTGATATTCAATGCCATACAAGCGCGCAATATAGCGCGATAAGGCAACGCGCAGCTCGTAAATGCCCGAATTGCTGGTGTAGTGTGTGCCACCTTGCTGTAAAGACTGAATGCCTGCCTGAAGCAGCGTGGGCGGTGTGGTGAAATCGGGTTCGCCAATGCCGAGCGAGATCACATCGTCCATGGTGGCGGCAATATCAAAAAAGCGCCGAATGCCCGAAGGCGGCACGGCACGCACGCGCTGCGCGATAAAATCTCTCATGCTCGTTGCCCTTTATGCAAAGCCCAACACAGACGAATCACCGACGTTGACGGCACGGAAGCGCCCCTCTACCCGCGCATTACGCCCAACAAGGCTCTGTGCCAGCAGGGTATCCTTACAGAAGGCATCTTCTTCAATGATGCTATCGTGGATGAGGCAATCTTCGATCACGGCATGAGCGGCAATCGTCACGTAAGGTCCGATCACCGAACGGCTGATGCGCGCTGATGGATCGATCCGCACGGGCGGAATGATGATCGTCTGTGGATAATGCACCACATGCGCGCTGTTATCATGCCCATGCTCCAACAAATAGCGGTTCGTCTCTAAGACGGTATCAGGTCTGCCGCAGTCCAGCCATTCAGAGACCTGCCGCGTGTGGAACTTCAAGCCATCCTGCACCATAAGCTGCATGGCATCCGCAAGGAAGAACTCGTTTTTGGTCATAATTTTGCGCGCCATAAGCTGCTCAATAGCGCCGAGCAGCGGCAGGCTATGGGCGAAATAATACAAGCCCACCACCACCAATTTGTTGTCCAGCGTGGCAGGTTTTTCGACAAAGCGCGTGATCTCACCTTGCGCGTTGAGCGTCACCACACCGAACGGGCGCGGATCCTCCACCTCTTTCACAAAGATCAGCGCATCGCTGTTCGGCTGCTGAAGGTTGGTTAGGTCTGCCTCGAAAAGCGTATCCACAAAGATCACAAAGACAGGTGTATCCGTTTGTAGATAGTCTTTGGCAAGGTAAATGGCGTGCGCCTGACCCAGCATTTCGGTCTGTTCCACAAAGCGCGCCTTAATCGGATAGTTGGCGCGCACATATGCCTCAACCTGATCGCCCAAGTAGCCGACGATAAAAATATATTCTTCGACATCCAGCGCGGCGAGTTTATCCAGCAGATGCCCTAACACTGCTTTGCCTGCCACGTTGATCAGCGGCTTGGGCTTGGTGAAGGTGTGCGGGCGCAGGCGCGTGCCAAAGCCCGCCAATGGGATAACAACTTTCATGATGAATGAAGACTCCTTCGTTTTTTCCAAGAATGCCGCACAGTCTAGTTGGCTGTGCGGCACGCATTAATTTTCGGCAAAGGCAGGCGTGCGCTTGTGCCATTCGGCGCTTTGCTCATAGGCATAAGCGGCGCGCAGTGCTTTTTCTTCGCCAAAGGCGGGCGCCAAAATCTGCAAGCCGATGGGCAGATTTTCGGCGTCGTAGCCGCACGGCAAGCTGATTCCGCAAATGCCGGCAAGGTTGATCGGCAGCGTGAACACATCTTCTAGGTACATTTGCAGCGGATCATCCACCTTTTCGCCAATGCGGAAGGCAGTGCGCGGCGCGGTCGGTGTGGCGATCACGTCCACTTCGGCAAAGGCGCGGTCAAAATCGCGCTTGATGAGCGTGCGCCCTTTTTGTGCCTTTAGGTAGTAGGCGTCGTAGTAGCCGGCTGAAAGCGCATAAGTGCCAAGCATGATGCGCCGCTTGACCTCTTTGCCAAAGCCTGTGCCGCGTGTGTTGCGGTACATCTCCCACATGCCGCCTCCGTTGGCAGCACGCGGACCGTAGCGCACGCCGTCAAAGCGGGCAAGGTTTGCGCTTGCCTCCGCCGGTGCGATCAGGTAGTAGATCGGCAAGCCGTAATCGGTGTGTGGCAGGCTCACTTCGCGGATTTCCGCGCCGAGTGCTTCCAGTTGGGCAATCGCAGCGCGCACGGCTGCCTCAACCTCAGGCTGAATGCCGCTGATGAAATACTCCTTCGGCACGCCAATACGCAAGCCTTTCACCTTACCAGTCAGCGCTGCGCTGTAATCTGGTACAGGTGCGTTGAGGCTGGTTGAATCGAGCGGATCATGCCCTGAAATGATCTGCAACAACGCCGTTGCATCGCGCACAGTCCGCCCTAACGCACCAACCTGATCAAGCGATGAGGCAAAGGCGATCAAGCCATAGCGCGAGACGCGCCCATAGCTTGGCTTAATGCCCACCACGCCGCACATGGCTGCTGGCTGGCGCACCGAACCGCCCGTATCTGTGCCAAGCGCGCCCATTGCCAGCCGTGCGGCAACGGCTGCCGCGCTGCCGCCGCTGCTGCCGCCGGGAATGCGATCCAAGCGGTGTGGGTTATGGGTGATGTGATAGGCGCTATTCTCGGTGGAAGAACCCATCGCAAATTCATCGGTATTGGTCTTGCCGAGCATGATCGCGCCGCTGGCAAACAGGCGCTGGACGACGGTTGCCGTGTAGGGCGGCACAAAGCCTTCCAGAATGCGTGAGCCGGCAGTGGTTGGCACGCCTTCTGTGCATAGCACATCTTTCACGCCCAGCGGAATGCCAAGCAGCGGTGCATCTTCGCCGTTGGCGCGGCGTGCATCGGCTTGGCGGGCTTGCTCTAAGGCGCGTTCGGGCGTCAGGGTCAGGTACGCGCCAATGCGCGGCTCTAGGGCGGCGATTCGATCAAGGTGCGCCTGAGTCAGTTCCACGGCGCTAATCTGGCGCGCACGCAGTTGGGAGAGCGCCTCTGTTAGGGTCAATTCAGTGAGAGTCATGCGGTTTATGGGTACATCCTGCCTGTTGGGATACCGCCTATAACTATACCCGTGCCGTGCCTTCTGCACAATGGTGGGTGGCTTTTGGGCGTGGTGAAGATAAAGCGTAGCTCCTCAGGGCAGGGATTGGTTCGGCAGTTGGCATTGTGCTGGCTAATGCGTTAACGCTCAACTTGCTGCGACATTTGTTATAGCGGCAGCTGTTATGCTGATCCTTGCAAGCAGTTGTGTTGAGCGTGCTGTTCAGCGCAAAACACCCAACCTCCTCAGCAAAGCGGCACTGATTGCTTTCCTGCTTGCCTATATCGGTCTGTTTGGGCTTTTATTCTTGGGCAGCGCGACCTACGCATATACACAAAGGGTCGAACAAGTCCGACCCTTGCGTCCAGATACTAATTGGCTCACGCCTCTGTGTCGGCGTCTTTCTTGATCGGCAGCGGGAAGGTTGCACCATCCTGCTTGGCGAAGATGAGCGCGTTGCCTTCTTCGTTCACATCTACCATCACCACATCGCCGCGCCCAAAGCCACCTTTCAACACCTGCACCGAGAGCGGACTCTCGATATAGCGCTGAATGGCGCGCTTGAGCGGGCGTGCGCCAAACTGTTGATCGTAGCCCTGCCGTGCCAGCCATTCGCGTGCAGCGGCTGTCAGCTCCACGATCAAGCCCTGCTCGCCCATCCGCTCCGCCACTTGGCGCATTTGCAAGTCTACGATGCGCTCGACCTGTGCCACACTCAACGGACTGAAGATAATCACCTCATCAATGCGGTTCAGGAATTCAGGGCGGAAGTTCTCGCGCAGGGCGCGTTCGATCTTCTTGTGATCTGCCACTAACTCCGGATCATGGCTGGTGACAAAGCCAAGTGCACCGCCTCTGCGGGCAAATTCCGTACCAAGATTGCTGGTCATGATGATGACCGCATTACGGAAATCTACGGTGCGTCCCTGTCCGTCCGTCAGGCGTCCATCGTCAAGGATTTGCAAAAGCGTATTCCAGACGTTTGGGTGCGCCTTCTCGATTTCATCGAACAGCACCACGCTGTAGGGGCGGCGGCGCACCGCCTCTGTAAGCTGTCCGCCTTCCTCATAGCCAACGTAGCCGGGCGGCGCACCAAACAAACGGCTGGCGGTATGTGCCTCGCGGTATTCGCTCATGTCAATCCGCACGAGGGCATCCTCATCATCAAAGAGGAACTCGGCAAGCGCTTTGGCAAGTTCAGTCTTGCCGACGCCGGACGAGCCTAAGAAGATGAAGGAGCCAATGGGGCGGTGTGGGTCTTTCAGACCGCTGCGCGCACGCCGAATGGCATCGGCGATGGCAGCCACCGCGTCATCTTGCCCAACAATGCGCTCGTGGAGCGCTTCTTCCATACGCAGAAGCTTGCCCGCCTCTGTCTCCAACATCTGGTTGACAGGGATACCCGTCCACTGGGCAACCACCGCCGCGATGTCGTTGGCGTCCACCACATCATCAAGGGTGTGTTCGCGCTGCCACGCTTCAAGTGCCTCCTCGTAGTGCTGCTCTGCCTGAATGCGCTGCATTTTGTATTGAGCGGCGCGTTCATAATCACGCGCTAAGCCGGCTGCCTCTTCTTCAGCGGTCAGGCGATCCAGTTCATTCTTAAGCTGCTTCAACTCTGAGGGCAGGCTGTAGAGCGCCACGCGCAGCTTAGCGGCTGCCTCATCCATCAGGTCAATCGCCTTATCGGGCAGGCGGCGTTCAGTCACATAGCGCTGGCTGAGGCGCGCTGCCGCCACGATTGCTTCTTCGGTGAAGCGCACTTTGTGGTGTGCCTCATAGCGGTCGCGCAGACCTTTCAGCATTTCGATGGTCTGCTCGATGCTTGGCTCATCCACAAAGACAGGTGCAAAGCGCCGATCCAGTGCAGAATCTTTCTCAATGTGCTGACGGTACTCGTCCAGCGTCGTTGCGCCGATGCAGTTTAGCTCACCGCGTGCCAGCGCCGGCTTGAGCAGATTTGCGGCGTCAATAGCGCCCTGCGCTGCGCCTGCACCCACAACGGTATGCAGTTCGTCAATGAACAGGATGATCTCGCCTTCGCTGCGCTGCACTTCCTCAATGGCTGCCTTCAGGCGTTCCTCAAATTCGCCGCGAAAACGGCTGCCGGCAATCATCGCGCCCAGATCAAGGCTGACAACGCGCTTGTTCAGCAAAATTTCTGGCACGTCGTGGTTGGCGATCTTCTGCGCCAAGCCTTCTACGATGGCAGTCTTGCCAACGCCTGCCTCACCAATCAGCACGGGATTGTTCTTGGTGCGGCGGCACAGAATCTGGATCACGCGCAGGATTTCTTCATCGCGCCCGACGACGGGATCAAGTTTGCCTTCTTGCGCCATGCGCGTTAGATCGCGGCTGTAGCGCTCTAAGGTGCGGTAGCGCGTCTCTGCCTGTGGGTCGGTCACACGCTGCCCGCCGCGAAAATCCTTGATGATCTCTAGCACGCGCTCTTTGGTAATGCCGGCGTCCTTCATCAGGCGTGCGATGGCAGTGTTGCGCTCTGCGATGATGGCAAGGAAGATATGTTCTGTGCTGATGTATTCATCGCGCAGCCGATTCGCCTCCTCTTGCGCCAGATCGATCACGCGCTTCACACGCGGCGTCATAAAAATCTGCCCGGCACCGCCGCCGCCATAGATGGAGACCTTCGGTGTAGAGCGCAAGATTTCATCCAGCTTATAGCGCATCGCCTCTTGGTCAACGTTCATCTTTTCCAGCATTTGCGGGATGACGCCTTCCGGCTGTTCGAGCAGCGCCAGCAGGATATGCTCAGTATCCACCTGGTTATGCCCATAGCGCTGCAAAATTTCGTAGGCACGCGCTGCGGCATCTTGGGCGCGCTCCGTAAATCGGTCAAATCGCATCATGCTCTTTCCTTACCCTTCTCATCCGCTCAGCTTGGCATAATCTTACGCCACTTGCAGCGTTTGCCAAAACTGCGTTTTGTTGCTCTGCCTATCTTTAAGAAGATAGCACGGACTGCATCAGAAGTGCGTAAAAAGCGGCTAAACATTGCGTTAGCGCCGTCTAACGGGAAAATTCATACTTTTTTGGGAAACGCTCCCTATGGCGTGGCGCTATAATGGGATATACAGTTGAGGTTTACGAGCAAGAGGCACTCTATATGCCCGAATCGGCGAACACGCCCTATATTGTCTTTGATCGCGCTGCTGATTACTACGATGCCACACGCGGCTTCCCACAAGGTGAGGAAGCCGCTATTGCGGCACGCATCGCCGAAGTGGGCAATTTGAACAGCAGCAGCCGCCTGCTGGAAGTGGGCATTGGCACGGGGCGCATTGCGCTGCCCTTGGCGGCGCACGTTGGCAGGCTGTGCGGCGTAGACCTCTCCCGCCCCATGATGGGTCAGTTGCAAATGAAGGCAGGCGCAGCGGCAATCCGCCTGAGTGAGGCGAATGCGCTGCGGTTGCCCTTTCGGCGGGCAGCTTTTGATGCAGTGGTGTTGGTGCATGTGCTACACCTAATTGCCGATTGGCAAGGCGTGCTAGGCGAAATTGCCCGCGTGCTGCCCCCTGATGGGTTGCTGCTGTGCGGCGGCGATTTGGGCAATGCGCTGCACAGCGCCACGTTCGAGCCGATCTGGGCAGCGTGGCGTGCCGCACTGCCCGAAGGCATTGCAGAGCGCATCGGCTTGACGCAGCCCGTTGGTGAAGCACTGCCCGCACTTGGCTGGCGTCCCTTTGGCACACCACAGCAGCACACCTACCTGGTGCAGCGCAGCCCACACAGCGTGTATCAGGCACTGGCAAGCCGCCACTGGTCTAGCACATGGCGGCTGACCGATGATCAACTGGCACAGGGCTTGGCAGCCGTGCGGTCTGCCATCACAGCGCACTTCCCACAGCCCGAAGTGCCACTTACCGTGCAGAGCAGCTTTGAGGTGCAAGCCTTTCAGCCGCCACGCACCACACACTGAAACACACACTATCGCACATGAGCGAAGGACGAGAGGTAAGCTATGGATTGGGTACGCATTCACGATACGTGGGTCGCTGATCAAGAGAATTTTTCATTCACGGTGCGTTGGTCGCGTGGTGCGTGGCATTGGCGTGCCGTCTATTGCGATGGTCCTGCTGAAACTGCTCAACTAGCGGGCGACAATCGCAGCGAGTATCCTAACGGTTTTGTGGATGCCGAAAGCGCGCGCCATGCCGCAGAGCGTTGGTTGCAGCGCCTAACCCAAGATTCCTAGCCAATAGCCATGCCGTTTGAACCAAGCGCACCGCCACCGCTGCTTGATGTCTTCACGCTTGGCGAGAGCATGGTGCGCCTGACCGCGCCAAGTCCGCTTCGCATTGAACAGGCGGCGACCTTTGAAGCATATGTGGCGGGTGCTGAGACGAACGTTGCGGTTGCCCTAGCGCGGCTTGGCAAGCGAGCGGCGTGGTTTTCACGCCTGCCTGATACACCGCTTGGTCGGCTTGCCGCGAACTTTGTGCGTCAGTACGGCGTAGATGTCTCTGGCACCCTGTTTGTGCCAGAGGAACGCATGGGACTCTACTTCCTGGAGCGTGGGATGCCGCCGCGCCCAAGCCGCGTATGGTATGACCGTGCGAACTCGGCTGCCAGCCGCCTTAAGCCGAGCGATTTACCGCTGGAGCAGCTTGCTGCGGCGCGCTGGCTGCACCTGACGGGCATCACACCTGCGCTCAGCCCATCATGCGAGGCAACCTGCCACGCTGCAATCAGCCATGCGCGCACACACGGGCTGACCTTCTCTTTTGATGTGAACTACCGCAGTTTATTATGGTCGCCGCAGCAGGCACGGGCAACGCTGATGCCCTTCTGCCATGCCGCCGATGTCGTCTTTATTGCCTCACGGGACGCAGCGGCGCTCTTTGAGGTGACAGGGGACGCCGCACAGCAAGCAGAGCGGCTGCATCAGCTTTGGGGCGGAAGCGTGATCGTGACGGATGGGGCAAACGGCGCTGCGGCACACGCTCAGCGCGATGCAGCCGCTTGCAAGGCGTTCGTGGTGCAGGTAGTGGAGCGCGTAGGCGCCGGCGATGCCTTCGCCGCAGGCGTGATCTGCCGCTTGCTGGAAGGCGCGCCGCTCTCAGATGCACTGAGCTTTGGCGCGGCGCTCGCAGCGCTCAAGCTGAGCATTGCGGGCGATGTGGCGCTGGTGACACGCCAAGAGGTCGAGGCACTGATCGCCACAGGCGGCACAGCCCTGCACCGCTAAGCTACTGAACCACAGTTAGGTAGTTGCGCGATGCCCAACCGGTGCGGTTTGGCGCATTCACCTCACGCACCTCCCACCACTCCAAGCCGCTGGCGTTCTGTGGTCCGCTGATGATCATGAAGCGTGTTTGTTCAGGTGCTAGGAACAAAATGTTGGCACTGACGCCTGCCCCTGAACGGATATTCAGCCCGGCTGCGCCTACGCCAACCACTTCCACGATCACACCTGCTCGAAATTCGCCCGGCGGCAAAGTTGCCGTCTGCACAATGGTTGGCAAGGGTGGCTGTGTGGGCGGCTCAACCTGCGGCAGCGGCGTGAGGGTTGGCGGCGGTCCTGCGGTGAAGGTGGCAGTTACCACGATCACAATAGGCGTTTGACCGCCGGGCGCTGCACCACCACCGACGGAGTCAACCACTGCCCACGCGCCAATTGCCGCGGCTGCCACAAACGCAATCAGCACCAGCAGCGACCACCACGGCAAGTACCAACCGCTTTCGCGCTTGCTAGGGCGCTGCGGCGGGGGCGGACGGCGGCGGGCGGGCGCTTTGGGCAAGCGTGGCTCGGCTGGCTCATAGACGGGCGGCGGCGGGGGCGTTTGGCGCAGCGGCTGCGCTTGCCGCACCTGACGCGGATCAGATGGTGCGGCGCGGCGCGGTGCTTGTGGCAGCGGTTGTGTAGGTGTGGAGCGCGGCGCTTTATGCGGCGTGATGCGCTTAATCGGCGTTGACTCCAACGGGCGAGTCGGTTCGTCGGGCGCGCCCTCATCCTCATAATCAGATGGACTGTAGGGGTCTTCGTAGCGGCTCATGCGTCTTTCCACTCCTCAAGATAAGCCTAACACCATAGGCAATCCAGTGGGCTTGTATACACCTTCAAACCGCCCTAAGTCTATCGCCAAAGGGCGGCAGCGCGCAACCCGCGCTGAGCATACGGCGTGGCGAGGATTTTGCAACCTTCACAGGCTACCAATAGCGCCGCGTTGTGAACCTTTCGCTCGGATTGCCCGTGATCACTGCACCCGCGCCACGTTTTGCGCTATACTCGGCGGACGCTTTGCAGAAAGGTTAGGTTACGGCATGAGCGCAGACTTCCTCAAGAGATATAAACGCCGCTTTGACGAGTTCTATGAAGCACGCCGCGCCCTTGCCCACAGCGGCATCACCCGTGAGACGGCTGTGCGCGAACCCTTTATGCGCCTCTTGGAGAGCATCGGCAAGGACTACGGCTGGCAGCTTATCCGTGAGCATACCTTGCCCAACCAACGCCTGCGCCCCGATGCCACCCTTGATAAAAACGGGCTGCCGCGTGGCTACTACGAGGCGAAAGATGCCGCGGATGACCTTGAGGCAGAGATCGCCCGTAAATTTGCCCGCGCCTACCCAACCACCAACATCATCTTTGAGGACACCCGCCGCGCCATTTTGTATCAGAACGGACGCGAATACGCCCGCGCCGACCTAACGCCCAAGCAGAGCGCTGACTTCGCCGCCCTGCTCCACGCCTTTTTCACCTACAGCGAACCTGATTTCGAGCGCTATGATCAGGCGCTCAGAGCTTTCCGTGAGCGCGTCCCCGCCCTTGCCGATGGCTTGCGCCGCATCCTGGAGCGCGCCCATAGCCGCCAACCCCTCTTTCAGCGCGAATTCCAAGCCTTTCACGATCTGTGCCGCACCGCCATTAATCCTACCATCAGCCGCGACCAGATTGATGAAATGCTGGTGCAGCACTTGCTGACCGAACGCCTGATCCGCAAGATTTTCGATAACCCTGAATTTGCCCAGCGCAACGTGATCGCCGCTGCCTTAGAGCAAGTCATCAAGGCGCTGACCTCCGCCGCCTTCAGCCGCGATAGCTACCTGCACGACCTCAGCCCCTATTATGAGATTATTGAGCAAACCGCGCACGGGCTGGATTTTGGGCAGAAACAAAAGGTGCTGAACGAGGTCTACGAGCGCTTCTTTCAGGGCTACAGCACCAAAACTGCCGACACGCACGGCATTGTCTACACACCGCAAGAGATCGTCAGCTTCATGTGTGCCAGCGTGCTGGAAGTGCTGCGCGCCGACTTTGGCAAAACGCTTGCCGACCCTGATGTGGTCATTCTTGACCCCTGCACCGGCACTGGCAATTTCATCGTCAACCTGCTGGAGCGCGCCCAACTGCCGCCGCCCGCCCTGCATAACCTCTATAGCGAGCGCCTGTTTGCCAACGAAGTGCTGCTGATGCCCTACTACATCGCCGCCCTGAACATCGAACACGCCTTCTACGCGCTCAGCGGCAGCTACCAGCCCTTTGAGGGCTTGTGCTTTGTGGATACCCTTGAGATTGCCGAGCGCGGTCAGCTCTCTTACCTGACGGAGGCAAACACCGAGCGCGTCGAGCGCCAAAAGCAGGCGCCGATCACGGTCATCATCGGCAACCCGCCCTATAACGCTTGGCAGAAAAGCGAGAACGACAACAACAAGAATCGGCGCTACGCGCAACTGGATAGGCGCATTGCCGAGACCTACGCCCGCGATTCCCGCGCCACCAACAAAAACAGCCTCTACGATCCCTACGTCAAGTTCTTCCGTTGGGCGGCGGATCGGCTTGGTGAGCGCGATGGCATCGTCGCTTACGTTACCAACAACAGCTTTATAGATGGCTTTGCCATGGATGGAATGCGGAAGCACCTTTTGCAAGATTTCACGCATATCTATCACCTAGACTTGGGTGGTAATTCGCGCAAGACGGGGCGCGGAGAGAAGGTCAGCAACGTCTTTGATATTCGTGTCGGCGTCGGCATTACGATTGCCATACGGCACAGCGCGCACTGCGAACGGCGCGTATTTTATCACGCCCTGCCAGCCACCTGGCGCAAAGAGGAAAAGCTGGACTGGCTGGCGGAACAGACCCTGCGCGGAGTCCCTCTCCCGCAAGCAACCCCTATCCCCCAGCCAACAGGGAAATCTACCCCTATCCCCCAGCCCCTTTCCCCGCCAGCAGGGAAAGGGGAGTCTGAGTCTGATTCCCCCGCCCTGCACGCGGGGCGGGGGTTAGGGGGTGGGGTTGATTCTTCCCGTCAGGGGCTAGGGGGTGGGGTTGATTCAGGCGGTTGGCACACCCCGCCCGAACTTTGGCATGAACTCAAAGGCTTTGCCCGCGAAATGCGCCAAACACCAACACCCGCCGAAGAACACCTTTGGGAGCATTTGCGCCGCACACAGCAAGGCGGCGTCAAATTTCGCCGTCAGTATGTGCTGGAACGTTTTATAGTGGATTTTTATGCACCTGAAGCGCGGCTCATTGTTGAAGTGGATGGCGAAATCCACGAACATACACAGGCATACGATGCACTCCGCACCCAAATCCTAGAGCGCATGGGCTTCCGTGTCCTGCGCTTTACAAACGCTGCGGTGCTTAACCAAACTGAGCAAGTGTTGCAGCAGATTAATGAGGCGTTGGCAGAAACCCCTATCCCCCCGCCAACAGGGAAATCTACCCCTATCCCCCAACCCCTTTCCCCGCCAGCAGGGAAAGGGGAGTCTGAGTCCGATTCCCCCGCCCTGCACGCGGGGCGGGGGCTAGGGGGTGGGGTTGTGCATGGGCTAGGGGGTGGGGTTGATTCAGGCGGTTCGGGAACTTTGTGGCAACCCCTGACGCCGGACGCTAACGGAAACTGGCTAAGCACCCCTGAGGCAGCCACCTTTGAGACCTTTCTGCCGATGGGCGCCAAAGATGCCAAAGCGGGTAGGGCAGGCGCACCACAGACCCTTTTCGCTACCTACAGCGGCGGCATTAAGACCAACCGCGATGAGGTAGTCTACGATTTTCAGCGCGAGCGGCTGCTCAAGGGTGTAGCATATCTTGTAGAAGCCTACACGGCTGAATTGGATCGCTACAAGCGCGCCGTCAAAAAAGGCGCGGTAGACGTTGATAGCTTTGTGCGCCGTGCCTACCTAAAATGGGATAGCACGCTTAAGGGTCACTTACGCTATCAGCGTGAGGTGACATTTGATCCGAGTCGGGTGCGGCAAGCCCTATACCGTCCCTTCACCAAGCACTGGCTGTACTTTGACCGTTTACTGATCAATAGTGTTCATTTGCAGCACCGCTTCTTCCCCACACCCGACACTGAGGCGGAAAATCGGGTGATTTGCCTTACTGATGTTGCTTCTGAAAAGCCTTTTATGGTTATGATGAGTGATCGCATTGTGGATTTACACCTTGTTGGTGCGGGCAGTAGTACGCAGTGCTTTCCCTTCTACAGCTACGCTGAGGACGGCACAGATCGGCGCGAAAACCTGACCGATTGGGCGCTAGAGCAGTTTCAGGCGCACTACGGCGATCCGCGCATTGGCAAGTGGGATATTTTGCACTACATCTATGCGGCACTGCACAGCCCTGCCTACCGCCAGCGCTTTGCGGACGCCCTCAAGAAGGATTTGCCGCGCATCCCGTTCGCCACCGATTTCTGGGCATTTGCGCGGGCGGGCAAGGCGCTTGCCGAACTGCACGTGAACTATGAGGGGGCGACGCCCTATCCACTGGGCGAATTGTGGTCAGGTGTGGCGAACTATGCGGTTGAGGCAGCCATGCGCCTAGCGCCAAGCAACAGCGCGGCGGGCGAATACGTGCTGCACGTCAACAATGCGCTGCGCCTGACGGGCATTCCGTCGGCGGCGCTGGACTACAAACTTGGCAACCGTTCGGCGCTGGAATGGGTGATTGATCAGTATCGCGTCAAGGCGGGGCGCGATCCGAATCGGGCGGATGACCCTGAGTACATCGTGCGCTTGGTCAAGCAGGTGGTGCAGGTCAGCCTAGAGACGGTGCGGATCGTAGGGGAATTGCCGCCGCTGTTCTAGGATTAGGCAACAAAAAACGCACCCGATTTAGGGGTGCGTTTTGGCTTAACAGCTGAACCGTGACAAGAAAGGCAAGCAGAGCAGTTTGGGCGGACATCCCGTGTGAGGGATGCTCAACCAGCGTGCGACGCACATATTACGTAAGGGCTACT
>QWHC01000034.1 GCA_021404685.1 Chloroflexi bacterium CFX4
AGTCGCCTCATCGGCAAAAAAGAGGGTTGGCGTTTCGGTAGGCTGATCGGTGCTGGCTTGGGTCGGCAGCAGGGCAAGTGCCGTGGCAGTCGCCTCATCAGCCAAAAAGAGGGTTGGCGTTTCGATCACTTGGTCAGTGGGTGCGCTGACGGGCGGCTCCGTTGACGTGGCAGTTGTCTGCGCCACGCCGCCCTGACCGCCACCTAGTGCCAACACAGCGGCAAGCACGCCTAAAACTGCCAAAAGCGCCACGCCGATGAGGATCGGCGCACGGTTGGCAGGCTTCTTCTCCTCTTCAGCTGCCAAACCAAGTGGTGTAGCACTGCGCCCTGCACCTGCCTGAGTAGGTGCGGCAGGCATGGGAGCGCCAATGGTCACGTCATTGGGATTGGCAGCACCGACTGGCATAGGGGCGGTCAGATCAGCCGTATCTGATGCAGTCGCAGCGCTAATTGGCATACCGGCAAGAGCAGCTTTGAAAGCATTCGCCACTTCGCCGGCAGTGCCAAAGCGCTGATCGCGCTCTTTTGCCATTGCTATGTTCAACACATCTTGCAGCGCGTCAGGCAGATCGGGGCGGAAGCTGCGAAGGCTTGGCGGTGCCTCGAAAACGTGCATGTGCATCATGCTGTAGGGCGTATCGCCGGTGAACGGCACTTTGCCCGCCAACATCTCATAGAGCATAACGCCCAGCGCATACACATCGGCACGTGCATCCACATTTTGCCCGCGCCACTGCTCCGGCGACATATAGGCAGGCGTTCCCATCGCCATGCCGCTTTGGGTCAGTGCGCTGGTTTCGCCAAGCAGCTTGGCAATGCCAAAGTCGGTCAGGAAGGCGTTCTTATCCTCGTCAAGCAGCACATTCTGCGGCTTCAAATCGCGGTGGACAATGGCACGCCGATGGGCGTAGTCCAGCGCGCCGGCAATCTGATCGAGCAGGCGAGTCGCCTCATTCAGCGAGAGTTTGCCGCCGCCGCGTAGCAGATCCGCAAGGCTGCCACCGCTGAGCAGTTCCATGACGAGGTAGACCAAATCGCCGTGCTGTCCATAATCGAACACCTTGAGGATGTGCGGATGACTCATGGTGGCGATCACCTGTGCTTCACGGGTGAAACGCACCTTGAACTCTTCCGACTCGATGAGATCAGGCTTGATAACCTTGATAGCCACGTCACGGTTGATGCTTGCTTGGCGCGCACGGTAGACCGTCGCCATGCCGCCTCTGCCCAAAAACGCCGTGATTTCGTACTGCCCAAGCGTTTGCCCGATTAAGTTTGCCATGCGGTTTGCTCCTAAAGTATGCCAATGCCCTGATCTGCACATTGGATCAGGGCATGTGAGCGTGCTGCCTAGCGCGGTTTACCGTCAATGGTTTGCACACGCGCCATGTAGCGGTTGAAGATTGCTTCACCATCCGAATCATTGATGCTGAGGGCATCCAGCAGTGCCTTCAGCACGTCCAGCTCTGCTTGCGAAATATCACCATCCGCTGTGGCAACTGCGGCAGCATACTCAAATGCTTGTAAGCCGAGTTCATGTGTGTTCAACATGGTCGAGACAATATTTTGCAAAAAGGCTTGCCGATTAGCAGGATCGAGCAGGAAGCGATCATGAATGTTGAGTGCCAGATCAAAGACGAGGCTAAATTGCAGATCGTCCAACCGACCAATTGGCTCCAACAAGCCGCGTGCATCGCGCACATGATCAAGTTCGTCTTGCTCCACGCGTCCATCTGCGGTGACCACAATCAGACCGACCACCGTCGCAGCGATGGCATGGTGCAGTGTGTAGAACTCATTCAGCACTTCTGCCTCGGCTGCCTGCTGTGTGGCAGGCACAATGTTAAAGGTATGCAGCAAGGCACTTAGCACTGCCTGCTCGCCTTCGTCAATGTTGAGGTCTGTCATTGCCAAGGCATAGCAGAAGCGATACAACTCGGCGCGGTGGTTGTCTTGGGTGATGACGGGCGCCAAGTGGGTGCTGACGTAATTGGGAATGTTGGCAGCGGTGGTTAAATTGTTTTCGAAGACAAAGCGTTCAGCGCGAGCGAGGGCTGCCTTGAAGGTAGCATCGTCCAGATCGCTGAGGGGCGAGAATTGATCGCGGAACAGCGAAATAATGCGCCGCTCAAGATCGGTCAGTTCACCATCTTGGCTTAAGGTGGCAACAGCGCTTGATAAACCGCCTTCAGGTGGCGTCAGGCGGTTGGAAAGGTTTTGCAAAAACGCCATTGTTCGCTCCATTTGTAAAAGGGATATGGCAAAAGGTTGGCGTGTATCGTAACAAATTTTGCACGTGCCGCCAACCGACGCCCTGTTTAGGGCTAAACTTGCCCGCTCTCGCCCACCTCTGCTAAAGTCTGCCTAACGCATTTCAGCCCCTTAAGGATTGCTCATGCACATTGACGTTTTTCAAGATACCGTCTGCCCATGGTGCTACATTGGCAAGCGACACATGCAGCTTGCGCTTGCCGAATGGCACAGCACACCCGTCAGCGTCAGCTACCACCCATTCTTCCTTAACCCAGATATTCCCGCCGAAGGCTACCCGTTCCAGCAATACATGCTTGCCAAAGGCGGCGGGCAAGTGCAGCTTGAAGATTGGTTTAGCGCGCCGCGCCGTGCAGGTGCCGCTGTTGGCATCACTTTCAACTTTGAGGCGATCACGCACGCGCCCAACACGCTGCTCTCACACCGCCTAATTGCCCTCACGCCTGCTGATCAGCAAGCGCGCCTGATCGAAGCGCTCTACGCCGCCTATTTTACAAACGGCGAAAACATCGGCGATTTAGAGGTGCTGCTGCGAATCGCGGAGGCACTGGCGCTGCCCACACCTGATCTGCGCGCCGCGCTACACAGCGATCTTGGGCGCCTAGAGGTGCTGGAGGCTGTGCAGCAGGCGCAGCAGCTTGGCATTCGCGGTGTGCCGTTTTTCGTCTTTAACAATACCTTCGCCTTCAGCGGCGCACAGCCGCCGCAAGCATTCCTACAGGCGATGCAGCAAGCAGAGATGTTCGTCAGTCCGCGCTAAAGCTGCCGTCCGCCTTTGGGATAAGCGCTTGCACCGCAGCCACTGCCGAAAGTGGCAGCGCGCTGTAGAGGTGCGGAAATAACTCTGTATCGGCGGTTTGGGTTGGCAAGGTAGGATCGGGCGCTTCGTAGCGCAAGGCATCGCCAAGCCCTGCCGCCTGAATGGTTAACAACAGCAGATCAGGGACACTGTGATAGACTGCATTTGCCACGCGGTAAACCTGATCGGCTGTTGAGAGGTGAATAAAGCCTTGCGTTGCCAACGACTCAGGGCGATAAATGCCTTCTTGTTGTGCGGCTTGCCACGCGCTGCCCGTCGTGATGTGGTAAAGATAGGCTTCTGCCATGTTGTCTAGTCCTCATCCAGCATTCGCAGCGGCGCAATGCTGGCAAATAAACGCTTTAAGCCGTGCTTCTCAAAGCGGATGTCCAATTCCTCATCACCATCCACAAAGCGGCTGGCAATGATCACACCTTCGCCAAGTTTATCGTGATAGACGCGCTGACCGCTGCGGTAAAGGCTGTTGGTGCTGATGTTGGCGCTGCTGACTGCGCGTTCGCGGCGCGGCGCGCTGGCGGTTGCCTGTGGCTGCGGAATGCGCCAAGCTGGGCGTGGTGGCGTGGCGCGGTCGCCTTCCCAGCGCGTGGCAAAGGCAGCACCGGCACCGCGCTTTGGCACCGGTGAGCCTGTCGTTAGTTCGGGCGGAATATCTTCCAAAAAGCGCGAGACAAGCGTCCGCTCGCCTAAGCCGCCGCCGTAGCCTGCCCGCCGCATCGCCCACGTCAGGTAGACTTGCTCTTTGGCGCGTGTCAAGCCGACGTACATCAAGCGGCGTTCCTCAGCCAGTTGTTCTTCATCTTCCAGCGACTGCGCGTGCGGCAGCAAGCCTTCTTCCAAGCCGACGATAAAGACAACGGGAAATTCCAGCCCTTTGGCGGCGTGCAACGTGAGCAGCACCACGCTATCTGCCGAGTCGTCGTAGGTATCCACATCGGCAATCAGGGCAATATCTTCAAGGTAGAGCGCCAACGGTTTGTTGCCCTGCGCTTCTGCCACACGCGCCAATTCCTGCACATTTTCGACCTTCTCTTTGCCTTCGGGCGTGCCGTCGTTGATGTATTGCAGGTAGGCAGTCTGATCCAGCACATCGCGCAGCAGGGTGCCAACCGCCATCGTATCGCGCAGGTTGCGCCATACCTCCAGCGTGGCGGCGAAACTTTCTAAGGCGCTGAGCGCCTTGCCCGTGAACGGTGAAGGCTGACCACTTCGCAGCGCACTGAGGGCATCCGAAAGGCTCTGATTGCGCGAGAGCGCCCAGTCTTCCAGCTTGCCAAGCGTCGTTTTGCCAATGCCACGCGGCGGCGTGTTGATGATGCGCCGCATACTCACGTCATCGTTTGGATTTTGAATGGCGCGCAGATACGCCAGCAGGTCTTTAATCTCGCGGCGGCTGTAGAAGCGCACGCCACCGATCAGCTTATACGGCACATTGGCGCGGATGAACGTCTCTTCAAGGGCGCGGGATTGCGCGTTGGTGCGGAACATCACGGCGCACTCTTTATAGGCATAGCGCCCGATCCGCACCGCTTCTCGGATTGTCCAGACGATGTACTGCGCCTCGTCCTCGTCATCACTAAGCTGCTTTAGGGCGATTTTCGTGCCATCACGCCGCGTGGCGCGCAGTTGCTTGCGAATGCGATCCGTATTTTTATCAATGATCGCCATCGCCGCATCTAGGATGATTTGGTGCGAACGGTAATTCTGCTCCAGCAAGATCACATTGGCGTTCGGATAATCGCGTTGGAAATAGGCAAGGTTGCGGTAATCTGCGCCGCGAAAACGATAGACGCTCTGATCAGGATCGCCTACGCAGAACAGGCTGCCTTCGCTGCCTGCGAGAAGCTGCACCAGCTTATATTGCGCCGTGTTTGTATCCTGAAATTCATCTACCAAGATGTGTGCATAGCGCGCCTGATAGTCACGACGCACATCGGCATGGTCGCGGAAAAGCTGCACAGAATACATCAGCAGGTCGTCAAAATCCAGTGCGTTGGCGGCGCGCAGCAGCGCTTGGTAGCGCTCATAGACCTGTGCAATCTGCCGATCTTGATAATTGCCTTGTGGATAGGCGTCGGCTGTGATTAGTTCGTTCTTGGCGTTAGAGATCGCGTTGAGGAATTTGCGCGGCTGACTGCGATCTTCATCTAAGCCTTGCTCTGCCAGTGCCTGCCGAATCACGTTGAGCTGATCATCTGTATCGTAGATGGTGAAGGCAGCCGAAATGCCAACGTGCGCTGCCTCACGCCGCAGAATGCGCGCACAAATGGCATGGAAGGTGCCGACGGTTAGCCCGTGTAGGTTTTCGCCAAGCAGATGCTCAATGCGCTCCAGCATTTCGCGGGCTGCCTTGTTGGTGAAGGTGACTGCCATGATCTGGTGCGGCGGCACGCGCAATTGGCTGACCAAATAGGCAACGCGGCGCGTTAGGACGGCAGTTTTGCCGCTGCCGGGACCGGCGATCACCAGTGTGGCGGCAGGCGGTGCGGTAATAGCCGCTTTTTGCTGGTCGTTCAGACCATCTAGCAGGTTGGGTTGGCTCACGGTTCGCTCTCTCGGTTAAGTGGGCAGGCGAACAAGAATTCTAACGCGAAAGGCGGCTGTTTTCCAATGATGTGATCACTTGCGGCAAATGTGCGATGACATCCTGCGCCAGCACGCTGCTTGGAGTCTGTGCGGCGGCAAGCCTGCCACTGGCGCCATGCACATAGGCAGCGCTGATCGCCGCTTCAAAGGGTGCTAGTCCTTGCGCCAAAAAGCCCGCGATCATGCCCGCCAGCACATCGCCGGTGCCGGCACGCGCTAGGGCTGGCTCGGCAAAGGGCAGCACCGCAAGCGGTCCGTCGGGCGCGGCGATGACTGTAAAGGCGCCTTTCAGCACCACGATGCAGCGCCACTGTGCCGCCTTTTCTGCCGCAAGGCGCACCCGATCCGCCTGCACCAACTGGGCAGGCGTCCGCCCGCCTTCGGCGCGCAGCTTGGCAAGGCGCGCCATTTCGCCCGGATGCGGCGTGAGGATCGTATTGGGCGGAATTTTTGCCCACCACTCGTCCATGGTAGCAAGCATATTCAAGCCGTCCGCGTCAATAACCAACGGCGGCAGTTGCCCTTCCGCCTGAGTCAGGATCGTCTCAATGAGTGTGAAGGCGTTCAGGGCGCGCCCCATGCCAACGCCGATCAAGAGCGCGTCGTAATCTGGCACTTCGGTCATCGCAAGGCTGATTGCGGCATCGGTCAGCGTCTTTTCGCCATCCTCGCCGCCATTCGGCAAAGGCAGCCACGTCACCTCAGGCAAGGCAGCCGCCAAGGCATTCACCACAGGCTTGATAGCGGCAACCGTCACCAAGCCTGCACCCACGCGATAGGCAGCACTTGCCGCCAAGCCCGCTGCGCCTATGTAGCGTTCTGAGCCGCCCAGCACCAGCACCTTGCCAAAGGTGCCTTTGTTGGCATCCAGTGGGCGCTGTGGCAGCCGCGCCGCCACTTGTTCGGCATCCACCACCTGATGGCGCACCGCAGCCAATTCGGGCAAGGTGGAGGGCAGCTTAAGCGGCGCAAGGTGCAGTTCGCCAACGTACTCAGCAGCGGGCAACGTTAAATGCCCGTGTTTCACCGCCTCAAAGGTGAGCGTTGAGTCAGCGTGTAAGGTGCAGTCAGGGTCAACCGCGCCGCTGTCAGCATCCATGCCCGAAGGCACGTCAACGGCGAGGACGCGCGGCAAGCGCGGCGGCAGCGGCTGGGGTAGCTTATGCAGGCTGTGGCTGCTCTCGCCCTCATCAAGGTTGCTTTGTGCGGCGCGCCCTTCAATGGCACGGCGCACATTCAGCAAAATTTCGCGCACTACACCGCGCACAGGCGGTTTGGCGCCAGTGCCAAGCAGCGCATCAATGATTAAATCCGCGCCGCCAGCAAGCTGGCGCAGCGTATCCAGATTTTCGCTGAGGATGGTTGCGCCCGCTGCACGCGCTGCTTCCACTAGGCTATCTTCGCGCCCACGCGCCAGATAGCAGGCAGTGTTCGCGCCCTGTTCTGCCAGCCAACGCGCTGCCACCAAACCGTCACCGCCGTTGTTGCCATGCCCAACCAAGATCAAAATGCGCGGCTGTTTTGCCTCTGGCGGCAGCATCTGATAGGCTAAATCGGCAGTGGCGCGCCCGGCACGCGCCATCATCTGCGCGTAAGAGACTCCTGCCGCATCGGCGGCTGCCTCTATGGCTTGCATCTCGGCAACGGTGACCAGTTTTGGCACGGCGTTATTCTCTCTCTCGGCGCGGCTACTCCAGCAGCCAACGCGCAATAATTTCGCTCAGGTTTGGCTCGCTATCCAATAAAATCATACCACGTGCCGCGCTTTCATAGGGCAAACTGCGCCGCACACCTCTGAAATTCGACTCAAGGGCAGCCGCAGCCGCAGCAGATTGTGCATCAGCACTGCCATAGGCAAGCAGCAGCGGGCGCGCACCATAAGCAGGCACGGCAGACTCAAGCGCTGCGCCATTCAGGGCAGGTAGTGGGCTGATCAGGACAGCCGCCTGACACAACGTGGTGCTGGCACAACCTGTCAGGGCGAGGTTTGCACCTGCACCAACACCAAGCACATACAGCTGACCTTGGTCAAGGTTGGGCAAGCCGTGCAGACGCTCCAACACACTAACCACATCCTGCGCCGCACGCGACCAATCACGGGCGCCGCCAGACCTGCCAAAGCCGCGCTGATCCAACGTCACCACATTTAGCCCCGCGGTTTGAAGGGTGCGTGCCATAGTGAACCACACTTCTTTGGTCGCGTCCGAATCGTGCAGCAGCAGAACGGTTGGCGCAGGGCGGCGCGGCGCGCCAAAGAGCAGGCTGTCTAGCGAGACACCATCTAGCATAGTGAATTGCAGGCTGATGAACGTTTCCGTTGGCGGCGGCAGCGGCGTGGCGGTAAAGCTGGTGTTGGGCGCAAGGGTCAGCACACGCGGCTGAAAGCCTGCCACACGAGTTGCTAACGGATCATCTGCCTCAAAGCCTTCGGGCAGCGTTGGCAGCACAGGATCAACGGTTGGGCTGGCAGGCAAGATGACGGGCGTCTCGGTTGGTGGCACAGGCGTGAACATCAACTCAGGGTCGCACGCGCCCAAAAAGAGCAGGCTGATCAGCGCGCTTGCCGCAAGCGCCAGACGCCTAATGGTGCGCCAGCCAGACATCAGCCGCCTCCATTTCTGCCCAATTCGCGCCAATGTTCACCTCTGCACGCAGCGGCACGCTCAGTGTGTAGGCGCTCTCCATCGTTGTGCGGACGAGCGGCACAAGGCGCGGCAATTCATCCGTTGGCACTTCCAGCACCAACTCGTCATGCACCTGTAAGATCAACCGTGCGCGGAAGCCACCTTCGCGCAGCGCACGGTGCAGGTTAATGGTTGCTACCTTCATAATATCGGCGGCGGTGCCTTGAATGGGCATATTGATCGCCTCGCGTTCTATGCGGGCAATGTCCTGCTGCCTGAGCGGCGGATCGGCGCTTAGGGCGCTGAAATCGCGCCGCCTGCCCAGTAAGGTTTCAAGGTAGCCTTGTGCCTTCGCCTGCACTTTCGACTCGTCAAGGTAGCGGCGCACGCCGGGCAGGCGCGCAAAATAGTTCTGGATGAACTGTTCTGCCTCGACACGGTTAAGTTCGCTCTCACGGGCAAGGCGCTGGGCGCCCATGCCATACAGCAAGCCGAAATTCACGCGCTTGGCAAAATAGCGCTGCGCCTTGCTCACGGCGTCGTATGGCACATTGCTAACCAACGCCGCGGTCGCGCGGTGAATATCGCGTTCTTCGTGGAAAGCCTGTTGCAGGGCAGTATCGCCGCTGTAGTGCGCCAGAATCCGCAATTCAATCTGGCTGTAGTCCGTGCTGAGCAGTTGGTATCCCTCAGGTGCGATGAAGGCACGCCGCACGCGCCGCCCTTCTTCGGTGCGGATCGGGATGTTCTGCAAGTTTGGATTCTCACTGCTGAGCCTGCCTGTCACCGCGCCCATCTGCCGATAAGTGGTGTGGACACGCCCATTGGGATCCGCCTGGCGCGGTAGGGCAAGCACATAGGTGCTGTGCAGCTTATCCAGAGCGCGCCAATCGGCAAGCAGCGGGATGATCGGGTGCTGATCGCGCAACAGGTCTAGCGCGTCGGCATCCAGCGAATGACCGTGTTTTTTGCTACGCAGTCCCTTGGTGGGCAGTTTCAGCTTGCCGAACAGCACGTCGTTAAGCTGTTTCAGGCTGCCAATGTTAAACGGCTCGCCTGCCAAGTCCTGGATGTGGCGTTCAATCTCGGCAAGGCGTTCGGTGAATTCAGCGCTCAGCCTGGCAAGGTAGGGCAGATCAATCAGCGCGCCGTGTGCGTTCATCTCGGCAATGATCGGCACAAGCGGCAGTTCAACCGTCTCGTAAAGCTGCCAGAGGTTCGCCTTGTGCAGGTCGGTGCGCGTGGCGTCAATCAGGCGGAAGGTGAAGACGGCATCGGCGGCGGCGTAGGGCGCAACCTTTTCCACAGACACACGATCCATCGTGATCTGTGCCTTCCCCTTGCCGATCAGCGTGTCAATTTTCGTCATACGAATGCCAAAACGGATGCGGGCAAAATCTTTCAGGCTGTGGCGGCGCTCAGGCTGCAAAAGTGCTTCAGCAAGCTGTGTATCGTAGCCAAGTGGCTGCACCGTGATGCCATAGCGCGCCAGCACATTCAGGTCATAAGGCGCGTTGTGGGCAGCCTTCGGGATGTTGGGATCGGTCAGGGCAGGTTTTAGCGCTTCAATCACATCGAACAAGGGCAGTTGGCGCTCAGCCATCTCTGGCAGATGTCCAATGGGAATGTAGTAGCCATCCTCAGCGCTGACTGCCAACGAGATGCCGACCAGATCGGCAAAGTTGGCGTCCGTGCCAGTCGTTTCGGTGTCAAAGGCAATCCATGCCGCGTTGCTAAGCCGTGCGGTCAGTTCGCGCAGTGCCTCAGGCGTATCCACAAGGTGCGTCGTGAAGGTTTCTTCGGCAGGCGTCAGGGTTGGGTCGTCATCGGGATCAGCCTCAACCTTGCGCGCTACCTGAGCCTCGCTGAACAGCGACATTTGCTCGCCTTCACGCGGCGGTGGTGGCGGTGCGGGCGGCTGCAAACGGCGGATAAGCGAGTTGAACTCCAGCTCACGGAACAGCGCCAGCACTTTTTCATGGTCAAAGTCTTGGGCAATGCAGCGGGCTAGCTCAAAGGGAATCTCAAGGTTGGTGTAGATGGTGGCAAGCTGGCGGCTTAAAAAGGCGCTTTCGCGTCCTGCGATCAGCTTGGTGCGGATTTTCTCAGGGATCAGGGGCAGGTTTTCGTAGATGCCCTCTAGCGTGCCGTAAACTTGCAGTAGCGGCACTGCCGTCTTTTCGCCAATGCCCTTCACACCGGGAATGTTATCAGAGCTATCGCCAACCAGTCCCTTGTAATCTGGCACTTGCTCAGGCTTCACGCCAAGTTTTGCGTAAACACCTTCCGCAGTGTAGACCTTGCTGCCGCCGCCGCGTTCAGGCAGTTCAACGCTGATGTGTGCGTTCACCAACTGGAACAGGTCTTGATCGCCCGTCACGATATGCACATGCACGCCCTGCGTAATTGCCTGATGCGCCACTGTGCCAATCACGTCGTCCGCCTCAAAGCCTTCACGCTCTAGGATTGGGATGTTGAACGCCTCTACCAATTGGCGAATGCGCCCAAGCTGAAAGGCAAGCGAGGGATCCATTGCTTCGCGCTGAATTTTGTAGTCAGGGAAAGTGGTTTCGCGCCCACTCAGCCCTTGATCAAAGGCAACCGCCAGATATTGCGGTGGCGATTCGGCGCGCAGAATATCAAGCAGGGTGCGCGCAAAGCCAAGCGTGGCAGTGGTTGGTTCGCCGCTGGCTGTCAATAGATCGCGGTGCTGGCTGTGAAAATTGCGGTAGGCAACCGCATGACCATCAATGATGACCAAGCGCGGGCGGGCTTCAGACATGGCACACATTTCCCGTAAAACCAAAACGGATGTTCACAAGCGATATTGTAGCCGAAAAGTGCCACAATCTCTAGCGCTGAGGGATTTTCAAGCACACTTGCCATGCCCAAAGCGCACAGATGGGCTACAATAGGTGGCTGTGGAGAACAGCTATGCCTATTCGTATTTTACCTGAAGTGGTCGCTGCCCAAATCGCTGCCGGCGAAGTGGTTGAGCGCCCTGCTTCCGTTGTGAAAGAGCTGATCGAAAACGCACTCGACGCCGAAGCGCGCAGCATCCGCGTTGAGGTGCAAGGCGGCGGACGCAAGCTGATCCGCATCCGCGATGATGGCTGCGGCATTCCCGCGGCGGAAGCGCCGCTTGCCTTCGCACGGCACGCCACCAGCAAGCTGCAAAAGATTGACGATCTGGATCACATTCAGACCTTAGGCTTTCGTGGTGAGGCGTTGGCAAGCATCGCCAGCGTGGCGCGTGTGACGCTCCTAACGCGCCATGCCGATGAGCAAGCCGCTACCTTTCTGCGCCTTGAAGGCGGGCAAATCTTAGAACAGCGCGCTGAAGGTGCGCCCAACGGCACCGTCTTCACGGTGGAAGATTTATTTTTCAACACGCCGGCGCGCCTAAAATTCTTGAAGGCAGAGGCAACCGAACGCCGCCACATTGATAGCGTGCTGACGCGCTACGCAATGGCATACCCTGATGTGCGCTTCAGCCTTGTGCAGGACGGGCGCGCCAGCTTTGCCACCACAGGCAACGGCAGCCTTGCCGATGTGCTGGTAGAGGCGCTCGGACTGGACATTATGCGCGAGATGCTGCCCGTGCAGCCGCCTGAAGGTGCGTCCGCGCCGATTGCAGTCTATGGCTACACCAGCACGCCGAACCTGCACCGCAACACACGCGCCTACATCACCCTATTCGTGAATGGTCGCCATGTGCAGGATTCCAGCCTGAGCTACGCTGTCTCGCAGGCGTATCACACGCTAATGCCTGAGGATCGACATCCCATTGCCGTGCTGATGATCGTCTTGCCGCCTTCCGAAGTGGATGTCAATGTGCATCCGACCAAGGCGGAAGTGCGTTTCCGCGCTCCAGAGGCAGTCTTTAGCGCGGTGCAGCGTGCAGTGCGGCGCGCCGTACTCGGCACAAGCGGCGGTGCGCCGAACCTCTCAGGTTTTGCGCCACACACTACTGATCCAAGCCGCCCATGGCGTGCCTTGAGCGCGCCGCAAGGCAGCACCCAAAACGCCCTGCACTTGCCCACTGAGGATGTTGGGCGTTACACGCAACAAATGCCGCCCGCTGATCAACCTGACTCTATGCCTGATGAACCGCCTTTGGAGCAGCGTCCGCGTAGCTTGCCGCCGATGCGGATTGTAGGTCAGTTGGCGGCAACCTACATCATCGCGGAAGCGCCGGCTGGCATGTATTTGATCGATCAGCACGCTGCCCATGAACGCATCCTCTATGAGCAATACATGAGGGATCAGGCGCGCCACAAGCCAAGCGCGCAGCGCACCTTGCAGCCCTTCACGCTCACCGTGCCGCCTACGACGCTGCGCTTGCTTGAAGAAAAGGCAGAGTCCATGCAGGCAGCAGGCTTTGAGATTGAGCCGTTCGGCGCAAACATGATACGCATTCACGCTGTGCCGGCCGCCCTCACCAAATACGATCCGATGGAAGCGGCTGCCGAAGTGCTGGCAGACCTTGAAGGCGGCAGAGAAGCGGGCGAATCCGCCTTTGAGGCGCAACTTGTGCTGCGAATCTGCAAAGCAGCCGCCGTGAAGGCAGGGCAAATTCTAAGTTACACGGAGATGAACGACTTGCTGCGCCAACTTGAACGCTGTGAGCATCCGCTGAGCTGCCCACATGGTCGCCCAACCCTGATCCACATCAGCGCGGCGCAGTTGGCAAAAGAATTTGGCAGAACGTAGGAATCAAAAAGCGCTGAGCGTACGCTCAGCGCTTTTGCGTGTAGCGGGGGCAGGATTCGAACCTGCGACCTCCGGGTTATGAGCCCGACGAGCTGCCACTGCTCTACCCCGCGTCATTATATGACACAGTATAGCAGGATCAGCGCGCCTTGTAAAGACCGAGATTCTAAGTTTCTGTATCCTCCACGCGAAAGTCCACTGTGTTTACCTACTGCCTTGGCACAAAGGTCGGTGCGATTTCAGGTGCGCTGGGCGCGTCCGGTGGTGGCGCGGCGCCCCACACGCCAGCAATCGGCTTGTCACCCGCAATGCCGTAGACAATCTCGATGTCGGCAAAGCCGGTGCTGAGCGCGTTCTTGAAGAAAGTCACGCCATCCGTTGGACGGAACACACCAACACCGCTGCTGCCGTTGGCATTCCAGTCACCGGCGAACGGCACATCACCGCTGAGACCTAACACAAAATTGTAATCCGCCGTCGGGATGCAGCCGTTGCAGGTCGTATCGGTCAGGAAGAACTCATCGCCGCGATAGATGCCGACTGAATCTGCACCATCGGCGTTCCAGTCACCCGCCAGC
>QWHC01000003.1 GCA_021404685.1 Chloroflexi bacterium CFX4
GCTTGCGTTCGGATTGGTGATGACGAGCGTGATGGTGCTGACACCGCCAACTGGGATGCTGGTTGGGCTGAACGCCTTCGTGATGCTCGGCGGTGCAACTGTGGTCAGCGTGGCGCTGCCGGTGTTGCCCGTGCCGCCGTTGGTCGAGGTGACGTTGTTCGTCGTGTTGACGTAGGCGCCATCTGCCGAGACCGTCACGTTGACGGTGAGCGTGCAGTTGCTTGCCGCGGCGATGTTACCGCCGGTGAGTTGAATGCCCGCAGCGCCCGCAGCCAACACACCACCAAGGTTATCCAGCAGCGTGCCGCCGCAGGTGTTAGAGGTGGTCAGTGGCGCGGCAACCGTCATACCGACTGGGAAAGTATCCGTCACAGCGATGCCCGTCAGTGCCACGCTTGCGTTCGGATTGGTGATGACGAGAGTCAGCGTGCTGGTGCCACCTACCGTGATGTTCGATGGCGTGAAGGACTTCACAATGCTCGGCGGTGCCGGTGTGATCGTCAGCGTAGCGGTGGCGGGCTGTGCATTGGTAACGCCTTCATTGGTAGTCAGCGCGCCTGCCGGGATAGTGTTGACGTAGGTATCTGGCACAGTGCCAGTCACGTCGGCTTGGAAGGTGCAGGAGCCATTGGCTGGCACTGTTGCGCCGCTCAGGGTGATAGTTGTGCCGCCTGAAACTGCCGTGACCGTGCCTGCTGCACAGGTGGTGCTGGCATTGGCAGGCGAGGCAACCGTCAAGCCGGGCGGTAGGTTATCGGTGCCGCTGGCATTGGTCAGCAGCAAGCCGCCTGTATCGCGGATGGTGATGACCAGCGTCGAGACGCCGCCGGAAGCAATTGTGCTTGGCACGAACACCTTCGAGATGCTGACGCCGGGCAGGTTGGTCAGCGAGGCAGCGATGGGATCAGGGTTGCAGACACCTTCGATGGTGCAGACGCCGTTGGCAGGGATGACGTTGGTCAAGTTGCCGTTCACAGTCATGGTAGCGCGCACTTGCACCACGCATGAACCATTCGGCGGAATAGTGCCGCCGGCAAAGGTGAAGAAACCATCGCCCGCGTTGGCTGTTACAACACCGCCCGCGCAGGTCGTGTTGGTAACGACTGGCGCAGAGATGATCATGCCCGCCGGGAAGTTATCCACAAAGTTAGCACCCGTTAGCGGGATGGCATTCTGATTCGTGAGCGTCACCGTCAAGAGCGAATCCGCACCGCCGTAGACGAGCGTCGGATCGAACTCTTTCACAGCGCGCATGGTCAACTGGGCAAAGTTCAGCGTCGCAGAGGCGGGCTGCACATTGCTGATACCTTGATTGCTTGTCACATTCCCAATCGGGATGACGTTGGTGGTGTTGCCGCTTGTAAACGGACCTGCACCGAACGGTACGACATCAAAGGTGATCGTACAGGTACCCGGCACTGCCGCAACCTGTGCCAAAATCTCACCGCCGGTCAGGGTGACCGTATCCGAACCCGGCACAGCCGTCACAACGCCTGCGCCGCAGGTCGTGCTGGCATTAGCGGGATTCCGCACGCGCAGTTGGCGCGCACCGGTATTCGGCAGCGGGTCGGTCAGAGTGACGCCCGTCAGCGGGAAAGTGTTGGTGTTTGTGAGTGTGATGGTGATCGTGGAGTAGCCGCCAACCGTAATGGTGCTTGGCACAAACTGCTTGCTCACCGTCAAGCCGCTGTTGACGGTCAGGGTGGCATTCAGTGCGCCGGTGTTGGTAGTGCCTTGGCTGTTGGTGATGGCGCCTGCTGGGATGCTGTTGACGTAGACACCGGGGACGCTGCTGGTCACGTCCACGAAAATATCGCAGTTGCCAGTGGCTGGCACGGTCACAAAGCGGACGAGGAACGCCGTCTCGCCACCACTGAGCGGCGTGAAGGTTGGCGGATCGTTGCGCGTCATGACGGGCGGTGCGCTGCCACAGTTGGTGAAGGCGATGTTAGGCGGATTGTTGATCACAACGTTGGCGGGCAGGTTATCCACAAAGGTAACGCCAGTCAACGGTGTGGATGGATCGCCGCCGCTACGGTTCAGGCGCACGCGGATGCGCGAAACGCCACCCGGATTAATGGTGGTGGGCGTAAAGAGCTTCGAGCCGCCAATGTTGCCGGGCGCAGTGGAAGTGCCAGTGATGGTGGCAGAGCCGGGCAGCGCGTTGCTGGCGCCTTCGCTGGTCGTCACACCACCTGCCGGGATGGTGTTGGTGCGCGTGCCAACCACGTTCATCACCACATCTACTTCGATGATACACTCGCCCGGCACGCTGATGGTGCCAGCGGGAATGGTGCCGCCGCTCAGGCTGAAAGAGGTAGAGCCAGCCGTTGCACCTGTGACTGTGCCGCCGCAAGTATTGTTCAGGTTGGGCGGCGCAGCAACTGTTACGTCGCCATTGCCGCCGTTCGGCAGCGTATCGGTGAGGGCAACGCCGGTATAGGGTGTACCGGTTGGGTTACGCAGCGTGATCCGCAAACGCGTGACGCCGCCTTGTGAAACTGAGGTGGGCGTGAAGGATTTCTGCACTTGCAAATTCTGCACACTCAGCGTGGCAGAACGGTTGGTTGGATCAGTGACGCCTTGCTGGCTTTGCAGTGAGCCACCGGGAATTTGGTTCGTGTAAATGCCCGGCGTCAGCGAGGTCACCGGCACTGTGATTACGCAGTTGGGTGTGGGTTGCACCGTAGCGCCAGTCAGGGTGATCGTGTCACCACCAATCGGCGCACTGACAACGCCTGCACCACAGCCCGTCAACGTTGCAGTACCATTGATAATCACGCCGGCGGGCAAAACATCCGTCAGCGAGACATTGGTCATGTTAATGGTATTGCTGTTGTTGTTGATGGTAATGGTTAGCGTAGAGTTCTGCCCAACAAAGACGGTGGTCGGCGCAAACGCCTTCGAGACGGTGGCGTTGGGCATACTCTCAATCAGGAGGGTGGCGCTGGCAGGTGTGCTATTGGTGACGGGGCCGTTGGGTCCCGTCGAGATAAGCGCGCTGGCAGGGATCGTGTTAATGCTATTGCCCTGCACGGTCGAGGTAATATCCACCTCAAAGTAACACTCACCATTGATCGCACCAACCTTAGGTGGCACGGTACCGCCGTTCAGCGTGAACGATGTGCCGCCGGGCGTCGCGCTCACCGAACCGCCCGAACAAGTGGTCAGGGCGTTGGTCGGGTTGGCAACTGTCATGCCAGGGGGCAGGTTATCGGTCAGGCTGGTGATGGAGAGAGAATAGCTGTTCGGGTTATAGATGAAGACGCGCAGTTTAGCAACGCCGCCGGGTGGAATAATCGTGGGAATGAACTGCTTGTTGACCTGCGCCTCGTTTGGGTCTGCTTGGGAAAGCACCTCGCTGCTGGGCGAAAGCGCCAGCACAACGAGCATAAGCAGCAACACCCAACGTACAAGAGAATGAAACCGATGTTGTGTTGTCATAGTCGAAGCCGTCCTTCAAATTTTGGGCAAACGTCTGCCGCTGCGCTTAGCGAAATAGTCAAAGTAAGACGTTGCACGCACGGGCTTAATAGATGCCTGAACTGCGTTTAGGAGCAAACTAAATCTTTACAAAATTAGGTTTTCATTTAGCTCCTTCTAAGCGTATTCACAGCGCTTCCTCATTATAAAGGGAGAATAATAAAAAATAAACATTGGATAAGAGTCTTATAAAAAACTAGCCACCTTACTTGACCAACTGGCTAGGAGCAATCCTCTACCTTTAGGACTGTTACCCTTCAATCTCTCGACGAGAAGCGATCGCCAAAGGTCGTCATTTCGAGAATCTTTCTCACTCAGACGTACCCCATCATGTATTACAAACTATGCACAAAGGCTTGGCGTTTTGATGTGCTTTGCACTAAAGTCTACGCATCGCTTTTACAGAGATTGGACGTGCCAAATGCACCTGAGCGATACATTTACATTTCAGGCAGCCCAACTTGCCGTGTGGGATGCGCTGATGGATATTGAAGGGATTGCTGCCGCGCTGGGCGTGCATCGGATTGTGCCGTTGGCGGGGCGGGCGCAACTGTGGCGTGCCACAATTCGCTTCAAGTGGCTGCTTATCAACAGCACAGCCAGCTACCTTGTGCAAATGTCGGAAGTGAACGCGCCGCACAGCTACCGTCTTACGGTCAGTGGCGAAGGACGGCAAAGTTTGGTCAGTGGGACGGGCGTGATCCGCCTGAACGCTTTGAGCAACACCCACACGCGCCTTGATTGGCACGCCGAGAGCGCCTTCGCGCCCGCCCTGCAAAGGGTGGCACAGCCGCTCATCAAACAGACGGTTAGCACGCTCAGCCGCACCTTTTTCAGCCGTTTGGCAGCCTACATCAGCGCGCAGCCAAAGCAGCAGGTGCAGCCCGTTAATGGGTAGCCCAAAAGTTTGATAGAAATTGTAAATAAATTTGTTTCTGACGTTCAGTTAGACCATAATAGCCGCTACACCTTTCACCGCGCCGCCGAGCGGCTCTCATCTTATGGCAAACAAGGAAGCGGCGATGCCTGAAACAATTTTTCTTTCATATCAACGCCAGTCCCAAGCCGTTGCGGAGGCACTTTATACGGCACTTACACAGTACGGATTTACCGTTTGGCAGGATGTGCATAACATTCGCCACACTGATCAACGGTCGCAAGCAATTGACAGCGCATTGCGCAGTACGGATCGCCTCGTCCTCTTGATGACACCCGCTGCTATGCGATCCCGCGAAGTCTTTAACGAGTGGTTCTATTTCTACAATAAGCGCAAGCCGCTGCACTGCCTGATGGTCGAAAAGTGTGAGCCGCACTACCAATTGTTGCCCTTCCAATACCTGCCTTGGGAGACACCCGAACAACGCGATTATGCCAAGCTGTGCGCTGAACTCGGTGCGCCCTTCACAGTGCCGAATGCTGCCAAACAGAGCATTATTGTGCCAAGTGAGTTTGCGCCCGAACGCACCCTGCGCCAGCTAAGGGATGAACTGCTCCGCACCATTCAAAACGCCGACAAAATTGCTGTGACCCCTGAACAAATCGCTGAGATTCGCCTTCAAGAGCCACAGGACGAAACCGAATACTTGCTTGCCTGCTATGCTAAATGGTGTGAAGCGCGCTTTGCCCTTGATGAGAAATTTATCAACCTTGCCCTGTTGGTGCAGGAAGAGGATCGCTACACCGAAAAACGCGGCACGCGCCACTATAGCGATCTATATGAGGCGTTGCAGCAAGCGAGCTCACCCGTTGTGGTGCTGCTTGGGTTGCCCGGTGCAGGTAAATCTACCTTGTTACGCCGTCTGGAGATGGACATCGCCCTTGAGTCATTGCGTGGAGTCACCACACGCCGCTTGCTACCCTTTTACATCTCGCTGTCACGCTATGGCACTGGTTTGACGGACGTGCAAGCACTGCCCAATCCGCTAGAGTGGCTTGCCCAGTGTTGGCAGTCTGCCGCCCCTAATTTACCCAGCTTACCTGATCTGCTCCGCCAGCGCCGCGTGGTGCTGATTTTGGATGGCTTGAACGAAATACCCTATACGAGCCCCTCAGACTACAAGCGGCGCTTGGATGTATGGCGCACCTTTTTACAAGAATACATTTTCGAAATGCATGGTAACAAGGCAATTTTTGCCTGCCGCAGCATAGATTACAGCCAAACGCTCAGCCATCCTGATTACCCCGTGCCGCAGTTTCGCCTTCAGCCGCTTGAATCGCTACAAATGCAGGACTACCTGAAGCGCTATGCGCCTGAACACGCCCAGCAGATTTGGCAGGTGTTGGAAAATAACGCCGAACTGCTCGAATTGTTCCGTGTGCCGTACCTACTGCGCCTGCTCACCGAACTATTTCACGAATTTGGCAGCGTGCCACGCGGACGCGCTCATACCTTCACGCGCCTTATCCGCAAGCTGGTCAAGCGCGAATTGGAGAACCGAACCCCTGCGCTCAGCCATGAAGATTTACTCAGCGCGATGGCGCGCAGCATTTTTCTAGAGAATGTTAGGCTTGATCAGCCACATTATCTACCTGATCAAGAACTCTTGATTGCTGCGCTGTCAGGCTTTGCCCACACCTTACAAAACCTTGCACAAGGGCAGCGCCTCGTCAGCCTGTGGTATCAGGATGCGCGTGATCAGGTGGCAGCGCCAGAGGCACGGCGTGAGCAAGTGCTGCAAGCCGGCTTTGCGCTTACCACGTTGGAGTTGGATCACGATCACAATGTGCGTTTCTTCCATCAACTTTTGCAGGAATATTTCGCTGCACGGTTGCTCGCCCGCACCCCTAACCCCGCCCTCGCCCGCAGCGAGTGGCAAGCGCAGTATATTAAGCCATCTTTGGAAGATGTGGTCAGCAGTTTGCCCCATCATGATCCGCTGCCGCCTATGCCAACTACTGGTTGGGAGGTTTCTATGGTTCTCGCCGCCGCTATGACGCAAAATCAAGAGCAGTTCGTGCGCGATCTAATCGCACCAAATCTGCCGCTCGCCGCCTATTGTGCTGCTGCGCCGGATGTCCACGTGAGCGCGCAGTTGCGTGCTGAACTGCGCGATCTGCTGATCGCCCGCAGTGGCGATTCTGAGGCTGACCTGCGCGCTCGTATTGCCGCTGCCAAAGCGCTCGGTGATTTGGGCGATCCGCGTTTTGCCGCACAGCGTAGCGAAGCAGCCTTCATCGTGCCGCCGTTCTCCCACATTGAAGGGGGCGAATACCGCATCGGCAGCGATGAAAATCCTGATGAACAGCCTATTCACACCGTGCGGCTGGCACCCTTCCAAATTGGGCAGTTTCCCATCACCAACGCTGAGTACCGCTTGTTCATTGAGGCAGGCGGCTATGAGGATCAGCGTTGGTGGCAAGGTGAGGCAGCCGAGCGCTGGCGCAGCGGCGGGGAAACCTACGTGCTGGACAAGGCGGAATGGCGTGCGCGCAACGCTGAACGGCGCGCCATGCTGAGCGACGGGCGCTTACAAGCACAGTTGGAGAGCGGCGAGATTACCCAAGCACAGTTCGAGAGCCGCAAACGCCTTGCCGAAATGAGCGAGGCTGAGTTCGAGGCGGAACTGGCAACATGGTATCCCACAGCACGGCGCACCTTGCCTGCCCATTGGCACGATACACGCTTCAATGCACCAACACAGCCAGTGGTCGGTGTGACGTGGTATGAGGCGCGTGCCTACTGCGCCTGGCTGGCGCATCACAGCGGTTTGCCTGTGCGCTTGCCCACTGAAGCGGAACGCGAAGTGGCAGTGCGCGGCGCTGCCATGCGCCGCTATGCCTATGGCGAGAAAGCCGATCCTAAGTGCGCCAACACGGTTGAGGCACACATCGGCGGCACCACACCCATTGGCATTTTTCCGTGCGGTGCAACGCCCGAAGGCGTGCATGATTTAAGTGGCAACATCTGGGAATGGACAAGCACGCTGCGGCGCGCCTATCCCTACCATGCTGATGATGGACGGGAAGACGCGCACACGCCCGATGAACATCGCGTTGTACGTGGTGGATCGTGGTATCACAGCGCGCAGCAAGCACGCGGTGCCTATCGTGGTGTGCCATACCGTCCGTACCATGCCAATGATAATGTGGGCTTCCGCATTGTGGTTGGCTAGGCGCGCCAACCCTGCCAAGCCCTACTCCATAGCCCTTGACTCGCCGATGAGTCAAGGGCGACTACCGCACCCTCACGCAGTGTGATCCAAGAACAGCTTTTACAGTTAGCAACTGTAAAGTACCTGTAAAGACTTGATCGCGCATCATTACATATAATGCTTGAACTTATCACTAACCTGTTATAAACTTTAGTTAACATTGAAGTTCCATTGCCTCAATTGTAATTTTCTTGAAACGCAAGTTTCCGCGATTCTTCTGTTACGCTTTTATCATTAAAGGGGGCACCGCCTGTTTGTTGATGCGCGTGGATAGCACTTCGCCTGACTTCCAGAAATGTGCCTATCCGTTGTGCATCTGCTTAATGTTTGGTCGGTTTGGGTGCTGCTGCGATTTTTCTGTTAGGTTTCCGCGAATCTTTTGTAACAGGTAGTGGCTTTTCCCGCTTTTTGTTCTCATTGTGAAGAACGCGGACGGTCTGATCCATTTGCAACCATCATCAGGAGTCATCATCACTCATGCAAAATCAAGCACGCACTGCATTTTGGCTGGCTTTTGCTGCCTTGGCAATCTGCCTGAGTGCATTGTGGACGACAACCACAAGCTATGGTGCAACCACCATTGTGGTTTCGCCACCAGAAGACACCACCAGCATCCTCGTCAATCCGCTGATGGGCTTTGAAGACCATAACGTGAATGGCACATGGTATCCCTTTAGCACGGGTTACCTGCGTGCTGGCGCCACCTGCGACGATAACGGCAAGGTGGTCTCTTGCGATGCACTGAATTGGGATCGCTTAAATCCACAAAACGGCGTTTATTCGTTCACCAGCCTTGATCGCTTCGTTGCCAATATGGCAGCCCGCAACAAATACGTCAGCTTTCGCATTCGGAATGTGGTCGGGCGCGGCGATCAGCCCAATGTGCCAAACTGGGCGAAGGCGCTTGGCGTCACCGTCTCTAACGGGCGCGAGCCATGGGGCGGCGGCAGCTACCCAGAGATTGACTACCACAAATGTGTTTTCCTCGATCTGTGGGGCAAATTCATTAATGAAGTGGTGCGCCGTTACGATAATCATCCAACGGTGACCTCGATAGACATTGGTAGCTATGGCTGGTATGGCGAGTGGTTTTCCGGCAAAACAGTGCTAGAGCGCTTCCCTGAAAGCCAAGTCTATGATGCAACCGACCCAACCTTGCAGCAAAGCATTGATACGCGCACGCGCATTATCCGTATGTTCACCGGCGGCAGCGGCAGCGGACGCTGCATCGGCAACAATGGACAGCAGCAGATCGTCAGCTATACCTATACCGGTTTCCGCAACAAGCCTGTGCTGATCAGCCGTGGCGATCAAGAAGACGTGGCGATTGGCGTTGCCAACGGCGCAGGCATCCGCTTTGATGCCGTTGGTGCTAAGGACAACAAACAGCGCGATTTCCGTACCAGCGTCGGCAGCTATGTAGCGCAAGTCTGGCAGACTAAGCCGATCATGGGCGAGTTTGGCACAAGCGACTACGCGCCGCTGGATAGCACCTTCATGCAGCGTTCGCTCTGCTTTGCCCGTGAGTTCCATGTGACCAGCATTCACAACAACTTCTCCAGCAAGCCAAGCATTGATCTCAATCCGCTATGGCGTGAGCTAGGCTACCGCATTGTGCTGAACCGCGCTGAATATCCAACCAGCGCTAACGGCGGTCAGACGGTGAATTTCGCGCTTACCTGGCTGAATCGCGGCACGGCGCCTGCCTATCACCGCTACCCACTCTATCTGTATTTCAAGGAGGCAGGCAGTTCACAGGTCTCGCTGCAACTGCCGCTTACCCAAACCGACATCACTAAGATTCTGCCCGCCAACGTGACAAGCACCAGCAACGACTTTCTGACCTGCCCAAAAGGCGCGCCACCTGCCTACAATGTGGTTGAACAATTCATCCTGCCACAGATGCGCGCCGGCACCTATGATCTTTACTTCGGCTTTGAAGAGCCTGCCTACGAGCGCCAGATTCAGCTTGCCCACACGCAAAAAGACGCGCAAGGACGCTACTTTTTGGGTAAGCTGACCGTGAACAGCGGACAGCCAACAGCAGTGCCAAACAGTCCGCCGCGAACGCAGTATCGCGCTCAAATCACGCAGAGCGCTACCAATACGCTGCAACCTATCTTCAACGTTGCTAACGGTCCGCAAGGCACAGTCAATCTTGCTGAACTCACCCTGCGCTACTACTTCACCCGCGATAGCGGCGCGGTGCTGAACTTCGCCTGCAACAGCGCGGCAATTGGCTGTTCGCGCATCACAGGGAAATTTGTGGCGCTGCCTGCCGCGGTAAGCGGTGCTGATCATTACCTTGAGATCGGCTTCACAAGCACCGCCGGCAGCCTTGCGCCTAACGGACAGACTGGCGAGATTCGGGTGAGCCTCACCAAGCAGGATGGCAGCAGTTTTAACCAGAACAACGATTATTCGTTTGGCAACCACAGCACACTGCTGGACTGGGCAAAAGCACCGCTCTACCGAAACGGCGCCCTGATATGGGGATCAGCGCCGAGTGCCGCTGCCGTGCGCGATCCGTTTAAGTTCGTGCAGGCGGAAAGCGTCGAGAGCGCCCTTGTGAACGCTAGCATCGTGCCAGATTCTACTATAGCAGGTGGGCAGAGCGTGGCGTTTTCCGCCGCTTCTGCGCCGCTGCAATACACACGCCTGAACTTCTACACCTATCCCGCCTTTGCAGTGGTGACTGCCTCTCGGCAAGGCACAGCCGCCGTGAGTGGCAACATCGAGTTTCGGCTTGGCAATCCAAACGGCGCGCTGTTGGCACGCATACCGGTCAGCGGTGTGACGGGTTGGGCAAATTTCCAAGCGCGCACCAGCACACCAATCATCGGGCTGCAAGATGTGTATATCACCTTCACCGGTACAGGTGCAGTGCGGCTGGATTTCTTCCACTTCATCCAGATGGCGCAGCCTGAACGCCGTGCCGTGGAGCTAGACGCCACGCCACCTTTAGCACCAACTTTTGTGCCGCGCCGCTAAATAAATACGCCTGGCAGGGGCGCTAAAAAGCACCCCTGCTGGCACTTTATAAAATTTCTGCCTTTTTTTAATGCACCCCTTGCTTGACTCGTCTACATCACAGGGCTATACTCTGCCTGCATAACCCGATTCCAACCTGTGAGGCGCACTTACTCATGACCGATAATCAATCGCAAGAAACGCTTGCGTTCAGCCCTGATTTTCTAGACCTGCTGCGCTGTCCAGTTGCCGTTCACTACACTGACCGTGGCGATGATCCGGGCAAACTGCGTTTAGTGCGAGATAACTACTGGCTGGTCTGTGATGACTCCGGCTACAAGTATCCGATTGCCGGCGGCATTCCGCGCATGATGATCGAGATTGGCGAGCGCTATAAGGACGTTGCCGAAGCTGATCTGCCTGTGCCGCCGCCTGAAGAATAGCCCTTAAGCGCTGCCATGTGCCGTCTGCCTGTGCTGACTCGTTCCGCTGCTCGGCTGGCGGCAGTGCTTGCCTGCTGGCTTACCCTCAGCGCGTGTGGCGCCGCCTTAGAGCCGATCATCCCGACGCCACGCCCAACCCAAACGCCGCTGCCCACCGAAACACCAACTGCCACACCGCGCATTAGCCCAACGCCCATCCCCATTGAGCGCCCTACCTTGCCGTCTGGCGTCACGCCAACACCTTTGCTCGGCTTTGCGCCAACGCGCCCGCCAGAGTTACCAACAGCTACCGCCCAAGCACTTGCAGTTGGCTTGGTGCGCGTCGAATACTTCACAGCCGATGTGACCGCCGCCGCCGCGGGCGATGTCATTACGCTCTTTTGGGCGGTGCAAGGCGCAGATGTCGCCACCATTTATCGGCTGGAAGGTGAGGCAGAAGCAACCGTACGCGGTCAGGCGTGGCGCGTGCCACGCAGTGGCTCGCTGCGCGTGGCAGTCCGTCCCAACGCGGATGGCTTGGCACGCTTCCTGTTGGTCGTCAACAACGGCGTGGAAGAAATTACGCAAGAGGTGCGCGTGACGGCAAGCTGCACCGAAGGATGGTTCTTCACGCCCACGCCTGCCGATGGTGGCTGCCCTGATCTGCCCGCTGTGCCAAGTTTGGCAGTTTACCAACCCTTTGAGCGCGGCATGATGTTCTGGTTGGCAGAAGGGCGCACAATTTATGTGCTGTTCAACGATAACCGCACGCCCACTTGGCTTGCCTTTGAAGATGAGTACCGCGATGGACAGCCCGAAAGCGACCCAAACCTGAACCCGCCCGACGGGCTGGCACAACCAATTCGCGGTTTCGGCTTGGCGTGGCGCAGCCGCGAGAACGTTCGGCAGCGGCTGGGTTGGGCAACAGCGCCCGAAACTGCCTTCGAGACGCAGTTTCAGCGTGGCGCGGCTGCTCTGTTCCTGCGCGACCGCGACGGTAAGATCATCGGTCTGTATGGTGATGGCGCACGCTGGCAGTAGGCTGCTTTACGCGATCAGAGCTGCTTTAGAATAGCATCCTTCATCTCGGAAGTGCTGGCAGCTCCGCCCAAATCGCGTGTCAGCACGCCTTCTCGCAAGGCAGCTTGCACGGCACGTTCTACACGCGCTGCCGCCTCCGTTGCGCCGATATGCGCCAAGAGCATCGCTGCACTCAGGATTGCGCCAATTGGATTAGCAATGCCTTGCCCAGCAATATCCGGCGCAGAGCCATGCACTGGCTCAAAGTAGGCAACCTTGCCCGCGCCGACATTGGCAGAAGGCGCAACACCCAAACCGCCGATCAAGCCGGCTGCCTCGTCCGAGAGGATATCGCCGAATAGGTTCTCTGTCACGATCACATCAAAGCGCGCTGGATCGCGCACCAACCACATCGCACAGGCATCTACCAACATCTCGCTCGCTTGCACGTTCGGAAATTCGGCAGCAACGCGCAAACATACCTCACGGAACAGCCCGTCGCCTTCCTTAATCACGTTCGCCTTGTGGACGATGGTCACCTGTTGGCGCGGGCGGCGTGCTGCAAGCTGGAAGGCAGTCCGCCCGATGCGCTCGGTCGCCGCCGCTGTGATCACGCGCTCCGTGATGGCAGTCTGCCCATCGTCCTCTCGGCGTTCGCGCCCGCTGTAGAGTCCTTCGGTGTTCTCCCGCACGATGAGCAAGTCTATGCCTTCGCGCCCACCGGGGATGGGCAGTGAGCGCGTTGGGCGCAGATTGGCGTGTAGGTTGAACAGCTTCCGCATGGCAAGCACCGGGCTGCGGTAGCCTTCGACTTTGGCCATGGGTGATTGTGTCGCGCCAAAGAGTGTGGCATCAGCGGCGCGCATGGCGGTGATGGTTGCTTCGGGCAAGGCATCGCCCTGCTGTGTGAAGCATTCCCAACCTGCCTGCGCGTGCGTGAACGTGATCGGCAGTCCAAGCGCGCCTAGCACGCTTGCCGCCGCAGGAATTACCTCTTTGCCAACGCCATCGCCTTCAATCAAACAAATGGTGAGGCTCATTCAGCGCGCTCCGCTGCCAGTTTAGCGCGCAGCATTGGGATCAAGCCACCCGCCTCTAGGATTGCCTTGAGCGACGGTGAGAGCGGCGGAAAATCGAACGTTCCCGCCGCGCAGCGCACCTGATGTGCCTCGACATCCACAGTGACCATCTCACCATGCTGAATTGCTGCTACCGCTGCTGGTGAGACGACGGGCAGCAAGCCACCATTCACTGCATTGCGGAAGTAAATGCGCGCTATGGATTTAGCGATCAGCACGCGCACGCCCGCCTGCACAAGGCAGGTCACTGCTTGCTCACGCGATGAGCCACAGCCCCAATTAGCGCCACCGACCACCACATCGCCAGCTTGGACACTCGCGGCAAAGGCTGGGTCAAGGTCTTCAAGGGCATGGCGCGCCATCTGAGCAGGCTCAGTGACGGTGTAGGTATATTTGCCGGGAAAGATCACATCCGTGTTGACGTTATCACCATATTTCCAAACGCGCCCAGTGTAGATCATGCTTGCTCCTTAAGGCTTTAGCGCCGTGATGACTGAATGGCATAGGGCAGCGGCAGCACCTCGTTGAGGAGCAGCGCAAAGGTCGTGCCATTCCACTGATAGGCGAAACGCTCGACACCACTTGGGCAACAGTTCGGTTCATCAGGCAGGTAGTGCGCCTGCAAAAAAGTCAGCAAACGACTATTGATCTGCATGAAGCCCTTGTAAAACTCACCTGTGAACACAGCTTGGACTAAGCCCGTGGCAGGGTTAAAACGCAAGATGTTGGCGCGCAAAATACCGCCGGTACCATCAAGGCGCACATTCCAAAGGAGCGATGGATAAGGATCGCCTGTCAAGTCGTGCAGGCTCAGGCGCTCTGTGCGGGCAAAAAAATCGCTATACTGCGTGAAGATCGGCGTCCAAACTCCGCCGCGCAGCGCAAACGTCCGCAGCGAATCGCGTGGCTGCACGCCTTCTAAGCGTGCCAACACCACCACAATCGGCGAAGTGCCGCCGTCCAGCTTGGTGCTGGCAAGGCAAATCACCTGTTCACCGGGATCAAGCAGGCGCGGCAGGCTGCTCACAATGCTATCCCAGCCCGTCATGCCGAACGTTTTCAGGTCAAAGTTTTCGCAGACCTGATAGCCATACACCCGCAGCGGCGCGGTCACCTGCATCTCGCGGACAGTATCTACCAACCAACCTTCTGCGCCGCTGCTCAGCACGCGCACCTTCCACCAGGTGTAAAGGTCGGTCACAACGGGCGCGTCCAGCACGCGCACTTGTGTGCCAATCGGCAGCGTCGCCAAGATGGTGTTGCCGCGTCCGGGCGCAGCGTAAAGGCTCATTGGGTTGGCAGTGATTACAGCAGTGGCGCTGCGATCCATGGTCGGCGTGATTTGGGTTGGGTCGGCAAAGTCAACGACATTGTCGTCCGGGCTGATCCAGCCGCTGATGCTGCCAATCTGGATGAAAAACCACTGCCTGCCTTCGGCGATGGTACGGTCGGCACGCCACACAAAGCGGTTACCCACACCAATTGTTCGCAGCACAGGGCTAGCGAGGCTAGGGCGCTCATACAGGGCAATCGGTGCGCCGTTGTAGACTTGCAGCACCATCTCTATGCCGACTTGGGCAGCAGCAAGGCGCGGCGCAAGGCAGAGTGCTGCCACCACACACAGCATCCCTAAAACTTTCGCTAAACGTACCATACTAAAGCATCTCCCACAGCGCTAAGATGCTTTCCATTGTAGCGCAGCTTTGGCAAAAGGGCGCGCTCAGCGGCGCAGAAGTGTATAGTAAACGATGGTGCGCGGCGGCAGCGTCTCTGCATAGCGAATTTGGCGATCAGCGCTGAGTTGTATCGGCTGCCACTGGTAAGCATCGGTGATGAGCGGCTCGGCAAAGGGCGCGCCGTAGAGTCCACCGCCGCCTGCCTGCATGGAGCGCTTGCTGATCAGCACCTCACCGCCGAAGCCTTGCGGCGCGTCGAACCTGAAATCAATGGCGCGTGGTGAGTCATCTTTGTTGACGGCGATTAGGTAGATCACCTGTCCTGTTGGGTCAGTGGTGGTGATTGCATCCAGCAAGCGATCGTGCAAGCCCGTATAGGCGGCAAGGATTTTCGCTTCTGTGTGCGCGATGTATTCCCGATAGGCCCACCAGACAGGATTCCGCACCAATTCATCGTTCGAGTCAGCATCCTGATAAACAAGTCCCTTCGTCCAGAAATCGTTGCCTTTCCAGTAGAAGTGCGAGAGCATCCGCACCTTGCCCGTGGCAAAGTAGGTGTTCAGGGCGCTGGTGTGCCACAACGCGGCGTAGAAATTCTTGTAATATGCCTTCGATTGCGGCAGCGTTTTGCCAGCGGCAAGGTTCATCTCCGAGACGACCAACGGCAGCGGCACGCCGTAGCTCGCGCTTTGGGCATAGAGCGCGTTCACGCGGTTGAAAATGGCGTAGAGGTTCTCCAAGCGGTAGATGTTGTTCGGCACATCCCACGTATCACTGCCGTAGTCGTGCCAGCTTAAAAAGCCAACATCGTAAGCGCCCTCGCGGGAGCCTTTCGCCAACAGCGTTGGGATGTAGGCGCGCCATGCGCGTTCGCCGTCATCGGTGCGGTTGGCAAAGCCATCAGGAAAGCCGCCATCAATCGGATCGCCGCTGCCGAGGACGGGTCCGCCAAGCCGAATGCTGTTCACACGCGGATCAGGGTGCGCCTTAATGCGCGCCGCCACCCGCCGAAAGATCGCGGCGTAGGTCTCAGGCGAGACAGGCACATCAGCGTAGCCCCAGTCCGGCTCGTTCAGCACTTCCCAGTATTTAATGCCGCGCTCCAGCACCACATTGTAGTAGTAGACCACTGCCAAAAAATACTCAGCATAGGCATCGCTGTTGGGCGGATTGCCCATGTAGGACTCGCCGCCGTAGTGCATCATCATCATCAGTGGGAAGCGCACCAAACCCTCTGTGCCGCCGATGTAGGGCATGATGTTACTCAGGGTGCGCTCAGGATCGTCAAAGCGCCAACCGCGTTCGCTCAGGTAGCTAAAATCGCTCGGCACAAAGCCTGCCGCGAAGGGATCGTCGGCTGTTTCAGCACGCACTTCTTCCGCCGTCACTTCTACGCGCAAGAAGTCAAGCTGAAGTTCGCGCAGCCAAGCGCGCTCTTGTTCACCGCGCTCACCTTCGGGCAGCCAATACAATTCTGTGCCGATGAAGGGACGGTTAGGTAAACACACCATGTCTACAGCGCCACGCACAGAGTCCGCGCTGCTGATCTCGCCCGTGAAAATGCCTTGCGCCGCACCAATGCTTGGCAGCGTGCTAGGGCGCATATAGTCGGCAGGCTCAGGCAGTTCCTCCTGAGCCTGTGCGCTGAACCAATTGCCCGCGCACAGCTCTGCCTGCGCGTTTGGGCGTTCTATCGTCAGCAGCAGCACACCAATCAACACCATCACCAATACAGCACGCCTGAAAAATAATCGAAGTATTGCTATAGTCATGATCGAGTCTGCGCCCTTAATTGATAGACATTTGAGACAGGCTGCACAACACCTTTGCCACTATCATGTAAGTGCATCATGCTGCGCTATCCTCAATCGTAGCCAACCTTAACCAGTGTGAGTCTATCCAAGTTATCTCAGTAACAGCCGAAAGATATGTGAGACGTGGCTGAAAAACGGACTGTCCTTTATATTGAAGACGATGCTCATGCCCGTAACCTTGTGCGGAAAATCCTGCAAAAAGAATTTGAGGTGTTGACCGCACAGAATGCCCTGGAAGGTCTGGATATTTTGCAGCAGCGGATGCCTGATCTGGTGCTGACCGACCTTAACTTGCCCGATCTATCGGGCGAGGTGATCGCTGCACGCATTCGCGCCCTTGCCGGCGACGATATACCGATTGTCGCCATGACTGCTCACAGCGAAAAGCAAGTGCGTGAGCGCGCCTTAGCAGCCGGCTGCATTGGCTACATCACCAAGCCGATTGACTCACGCACGCTGGTCGCCACCATTCAAGATTTTTTGGGTGGGCGCACTGAACGGCTGGATGATGTGGATCAGCGGCGTGCCACCAAAGAGATGCACGCCGACATCACCAGCCAACTAGAGCGCACCGTGCGTAAGCTGCAAGAAGATAACGCCGAACTGCGGAACTTGGAGCGCGCCAAAACTGCCTTCCTCACCCAAGTTTCGCACGAACTTCGCACGCCGCTAACCGTTCTCTCTGGCTATATTCAAATGCTGCGCCAACAACTGCAAGCCGATCCGAACGTAAATCCATCCTACGCTGATCTGGCGACTATGGCAGTAGCGGGCGTGCAGCGCCTGCATACCGTGATGAATGAAGTGGTCGTCATGGCGCGCCTTGCCGCGAATCAGGTAGATGCCTTCATGGCACCCGTTAGCGTTGGCGTTTTGGCGCAAGAGGCACTCGAAGAATACGCGCCCGCCCTAGCGCGCCGCAATTTGAGGATCGAGACCAGCGGCGATTGTTGGGAGACCATCATCATGGCGGATGCCACACTGCTGCGGCTTGCCTTCAGCAATCTGATCAGCAATGCCATCAAGGCAACGCCGGATGGCGGCGGCGCGATCATTTTTCACATTGGCACACAAGCGGATATTTTGCATGTATGCGTGCGTGATCAGGGCATTGGCATTCACCCCGATCACTTGCGGCTGTTGTTCAAGCCATTCTACACCAGCATTGATGTGAACCGCGGGCGCACCAGCAAGACTGATTTCATGGGCATGGGCATGGGCATTGGGCTAACGATCGTCTCGCGTGTGGTGGAAGCGCACAATGGGCGCGTCTGGGCAGAGAGCAGCGGTTATGATGAAGAAACCTGCCCAGGCGCAACCTTTCACATTTTGCTGCCCAGCTTAGGTGGGACGGCTGATTAACAGCGCGGCAACCTGCGATGGACGGTATTGATTAAAGGGCGGCACATCGCGCTGTACCAACAAACCGATGCGGCGCAGGGCGGTGGCATCAAATTCACGGCGCTGGCAGACGTCACACTGCCATGCCGGTGTGTTCGGCGCGCAGATCAGCGTGTTGCCGTGCGTGTAAATGGCATTAGCACGCCTTAGATCAAGCCGCCCGATGCGGCAGTGTGGGCAGAGCAAACTATCGCGGCGCATGGCATGAATCCTCAATATATTCCTTAAGATACGCCTATTATAAAGCGCCAAACGGCATCTCATGGTTCGGATTAGGCTAGGATCGCCTAATCCTTTGAAACTGCTTGCGATCTCTTACTGTCCTCAAAATGTTAAGGTTCATCGCCTTGCGCGGCGCACCGCACACGCTATAGTTTGAAGCGCACAGCACTAGTCCTTAAATTCAGAGGAGATGAATCTGATGAGCGTCACAACTAACCTGTTCCGCCACGTTGACCAAACGGAAGAATTCAGCGCCGGGCAGAGCATTTTCAGCGAAGGTGAATACGGCGCGGTGATGTACGTCGTCTTGGATGGCGAAGTAAATCTGATTGATCACAGCGGCAGCATTACCGAAGTGGTGATGCCCGGCGGCATGTTTGGCGAGATGGCGCTCATTGATGCCAAGCCACGCAGCCTTTCAGCAGTAGCGCGCACCAACTGCAAACTTGCCGCAGTAGATCGGCAGCGTTTTAGCTTTATGGTCACCGAGACGCCTTATTTTGCCCTGCATGTGATGCAGGTGATGGCAGAACGGCTGCGGCGGCGCGGCGGCTGAGCCTAGCGCGCAAAAATAGGGCGCGCTACAATCTGCTGCTATGAACACCTTCAACACCAAAGTTTTAGTGACAGGTGCGGCGGGCTTCATTGGCAGCCACCTCACCGAACAGTTGGTGCGCGCAGGCTATGCTGTGCGCGCCATGACGCGCTACACCTCCGCTGCGGATAAGCGCGGTAACCTTGCCGACTTGCCCGCTGACGTGCTAGATCACGTTGAGCTTTACGCCGCCGATCTGCGCGATGCCGAAGCAGTGAGCAAGGCAGCCGCAGGGTGCGCGGCAATCTTCCACTTGGGCGCGATCATCTCGATTCCCTATTCCTATCAGCACCCAGAAGAAACCGTCTCGGTGAACATCAACGGCACGCTGAATGTGCTTCAGGCAATGCGCCAGCATAACACACCACGCGGCGTCATCGTCAGCACCAGCGAAGTCTATGGCACTGCCCAGTATGTGCCAATTGATGAGCGGCATCCCTTGCAAGCGCAATCGCCCTATGCTGCCAGCAAGATCGCGGCGGAAGCGCTCAGCCTGAGCTTTCAACGCACCTACGGAACGCCGATTGTGGTGGTACGCCCGTTCAACACCTATGGCGAACGCCAAAGCGCCCGCGCTGTGATCCCAACCATCATCACACAGGCGCTCACCCGCGATGTGGTGCAGCTTGGCGCGATCCACACCTACCGCGACTACACACACGCCGCCGATACGGCACAGGGCTTAATGCGCGCCGCCTTTGGCGCAGAATCTGCCGTTGGGCAGGTCTTTAACCTTGGCACGGGCGAAACGCACACTATCGGCGCTATTGCCGAGATGATCATCAGCCTGATCGGGCGTCCTGTCACGGTGCAGGCAAACCGTGAAGCGCGCCTGCGCCCTGAGAAAAGCGAAGTGCTGCGCTTACAATCCAACAACAGCCTTGCGCGCAGCGTCCTGAATTGGCAGCCTGAAATCTCGCTGGAAGAAGGCTTAGTGCGCGCCATTGCCTGGATTTCAGCACACCTTGATAAGTTCCAGCCCGATCAGTATCAGGTATGAGCGGCGCCGTGCAAGCAGTTCTGATGTGCGGCGGACTCGGCACGCGCTTACGTCCGTGGAGCTATGTTATTCCTAAGCCGATGTTTCCCATCGGTGAGCGCCCAATCCTTGAACTGCTCTTGGCGCGCTTGCGGAAACACGCCATTGGCGAGATTTACCTCTCGCTTGGCTACAAAGCCGAACTGATCGAGACCTATTTTAAGGACGGCGCGCATTTAGGCGTGGCGCTGCACTACGTGCGCGAATCGGAGCCGCTTGGCACAGCAGGCGCGCTGAACTTGCTGCGCGATCAATTGCGTGCGCCGTTCCTAATGATGAACGGCGATCTTGTGACGCGCCTTGATTTCCGTGCCTTCTACACCTTTCACCTTGAGCAGCGCGCTGCGATCACGGTTGGCGTCAAGGCGTATGAGGTGCCAATTCCGTATGGCGTCGTCGAGAGTGATGTGCATGATGTAATCGCCTTGCGCGAAAAGCCAACGCTCAGCGTGAACATTAACGCCGGCATCTATGCTATCAGCCCAGAGGCGCTCACCTTACTGCCGTCTAGCGGGCGCTACGATGCAACGCAGCTCATCCAAGCGGCAATGGACGCACAACTGCGCGTGTGCAGCTACCCGATCCATGAATATTGGCTGGACATTGGGCGCTTTGAGGATTATCACAAGGCGAACGAGGATGCCGCCACATGGCTGGATGAAGAATAAGTAGCGAACCGCTGCCAAGCCTTTGCCAATGTGTGGTATGCTTGCCTCGTCACTTGGCTTTGACTTGGGGCAGCTTATGAAAAATCTGATTGGTAGCACACTTGGGCAGTATCAACTGCTAGAAATCATCGGCGAAGGCGGCATGTCCACTGTCTACCGCGCCCATCAAGCGTCTATGGCGCGTGATGTTGCGGTGAAAGTGATCCAGCCGACGGCGGAACAGCACGAGGAATTCTTCGCCCGCTTTGACCGTGAAGCGCACGTCATTGCTGCGCTAAGCCACGCACACATCTTGAAGGTATTCGATTATGGTGTGCAGGACGGCATCGCCTATCTTGCGATGGAACTGCTGCGTGGCGGCAGCCTTGCGGATCGCATCGCACGCGGTCCGATGTCCTTACCCGCTATCGCCGCCGTCCTGAACGAAATTGCACCTGCCCTAGACTATGCCCATCAAAAAGGCATTGTCCACCGCGATCTGAAGCCGCACAACATCTTATTTGATGAGGCGGGCAACCTTTTTCTGACCGATTTCGGGATCATCAAACTGCAAGGCGCTGATCAAGCCCTTACCCGTGATGGCGCAGTGGTTGGCACGCCCGCGTACATCGCGCCTGAACAATGGCAAGGTGAATCAATAGACCGCCGCGCCGATATTTATGCGTTGGGCATCACCACTTACCAAATGCTGACCGGCAGGCTGCCCTTTGAGCGCGAAACCCTCTACGACCTGATGCAGCAGCACCTCACCCAACAACCAACGCCGATTAGCGCTTATCGCGGCGGTATGCCTGCTAGCCTCCAAGCCGTCATGAATAGGGTGCTTGCCAAGCGCCGCGAAGATCGCTACGTCACGACTGCTGAATTTGCCGTGAGCTTTGCGCGTGCTGCCGCAGAATGGCAGGCGCAAGCAGGCACCGACGCGACCTCTGATACTGACCGCATTGTGCCAACGCACAACGCACCTACGCGCCTCTCCAGAGATACACCGCGAGAACCGCAGCCAAGCTATGCCCCAGCGCAGTCGTTTCCGATGAGCAGCGACTCCACACAACCGATCAATGTTGAGGAGATGGGCATAACGCTGCCACCACCATCAGTCGCCTCCCGTGCTGAGCCGCCGCCTGCGCCGTTGGCAGCCATAGCACCGCCGCCTGCGCCGCGTTCGTTCCCCGTACCAATGCCTGTTCTGGCGCTTGGTGGCGCGCTAATTGTGTTGGTGCTGTTCATCATCCTTGCCTCTGCTGGCGGCGGTGCGATCTCGGCAAGTGATCAGACCGCTACCGCGGTGGTTATCGCTGTGCTGAGCCAAACACCCACCGAAACACCGACCGAAACGCCAACCATCACACCCACCGCCACCCTCGATCCAGCGCTTGCGGCACCGGCAACCGCTACCGAAATCTTGGCTGCCAGCCTCACTTTTACACCGAGCAGTGAACCCAGTCCAAGCCCAAGCCCTGAACCTGCTGCCACACAAACGGTCGCCTTTGTCGAGGTGCTGACGGCAACGCCCACACCGACGCGCACCCCAACCCTGACCCCTACTTTCACGCCCTCCCAAACGCTGACGCCCACACGCACAACCACCTTCACACCCACGCCGCCACCCACCTTCACAGCGACTAATACACCTACGGCAACCGCCACCAACACTGCCACCAGCACACCCGATTTTGCTGGTACAGAGGCAGCTATTCAAACAGCGACCCTGCGCTCATTTGAGGTGGCTGCTCAGCGTGCTGCGGCGGGCGCTGTGCCTGTTTTTGAGCCACGTAGCGGTGAACTGATTCATAGCACGCGCAGCGGACCTGAAGTGTTAGCGGCAGAGGTAAATGTGCGGAATCTGGTCATCGAGGCATTGTTCAGCAATCCCTACGGTACGGATGAAGGGCGCTGGGATTACGGCTTCTTCTTCCGTGATGAAGGCACAAACCGCCAATATCGCTTAGCGGTTATTTCGGATGGGCGCTGGGGTTTGCTGCTGCGCGATGGTGACACCTCGACGACAGTGGTAAGCGGCACGCTGGAGAACCTAAACGTTGCCGTGGATGGTTCAAACACGCTGCGCCTTGTCGTGAATGACGGCACAGCATGGTTCTTCTTAAATGGGAAGTTCATTGAGCAATTGGATGTTTCTGCCAAGCGCGTGGCAGGTGATGTACAGATTTTCACGGGACTGTTTGGCGGCAACAAGATCAATGGGCGTGTGACGCGCTTTAGTGGGTTTGTTGTCAGAGAGATCAAGTAGCGCAGCATATACCACGCTTTTTTGTGGAAGTTGGATTGCTCCAAACCACCAGCTTAAATGTGCTGCAATAAAAAACGGGCGAGGGTGTTATTCCCTCGCCCAGAGATAGGTGTGCAGTTTAACGGTAGGGTGGTGCGTAGAGCAAGCCGCCCTCTGTCCACAGCTTGTTCGGACCGCGCTCCACGCCCAACGCGCCGAGATTGCGCTCGTAAATCTCGCCGTAGTTGCCCACAGCCTTGATCACGTTGATCGCCCAGTTGCTCTCCAGCCCCAAGAAGGTGTGCAGTTCGCCTTCCACACCCAGCAGACGCTTTGCCTCTGGTGCAAGGTTCGGATCAGCTGCTTTTTCCTCCACATTTGCCATCGTCAAGCCATACTCTTCGGCGATGATGGTGGCGTAGGTCACCCAGCGGATGAAATCGCCCCACTGTGCGTCGCCCGCCTTATAGACAGGTGCCAGCGGCTCTTTGGAAAAGTTCTCATCAAAGAGTACCCATGTGGTGCCATCGGCAGAAGTTGCTTGGCGAGATGCCAACTGCGAACGGTCAGAGGTGACCGCCTGGCAACTGCCCGCAGCGAACGCCTCAAAGACGAGGTTGATGTCGTCATAGGGCGTTACGGTCGCGTTGATGTTATTCAGGGCGATGATGTCCGAGAGGTTCGCCTCAGTGGTCGTGCCTTTGATCACGCAAATCGTTGCGCCGTTCAGGTCACTGACTGAGCTGAGGTTATCGGCGCGGCGCACAAGGAAGGTCTGCCCGTCGTAGAAGACGGTCGGACCGAAATCGGCACCCTGCCGTGTATCACGCTCAAAGGTGTCGGTGGTGTTGCGGACGAGGACATCAATCTGCTCTGCCTGGATGGATGGGAAGCGATCCGCCGCGCTGATGGGCTTGAACTCCACCTTTGTGGGATCGCCAAACAGCGCCGCCGCGTAGGCACGGCAGAAATCGGCATCAAAGCCGCTCACCGCACCGTCAGGCGCAATCAAGCCGAAGCCTGCCAAGCCGCCGTTCACACCACAAACCAGATTGCCACGCGCTAACACACGGGCAAGCAAGCCTTCTTGGGCATCCACTGTGCTGGGCAGTGCCAAGCCGATCACGAGGAAGGCGATCAGGACCGCCATGCCAAATTTTGCCATACGAAAATTCATAGTTCTTGCGCTCCTTGTTAAAGCATCTCTTGAATGCATCAGGGAGTGTAACAAAACTTGAACGGGCGTGCAAAAGGCTTGGGCAAATGCCCTAGTGGGAGCTAGGGCGCAGCCGTTGGCGTTGGGCAAGGGCGTTCATAAATTACCTCGACACTAGGGCGCACTTTGCCATAAATGCTATACGGTACGCGCACACTGTGAATGGTATAGCCTGCATCTGCTTGCATATTCACGATCAAGAAGCCATCCATGCGATATTCGCGCCAAACAAAGCGATATTTAGCATCCATGCCGGAGGGTACTGTCCGCGAAAGTGTACTGGTGATAGTGATACGCTGTCCATTGGTGATTTTGTGCTGACTCTCAACCAAGCGTATAAGATCGACTTGCACAAAGGGCAGTTGTAATGTGATGCTGCCAACCAAGCTGCGTGCTAGGTCTTCCCAATTGTTATTAACTTGAATGCGTGTTGCGGGTTGCTTGTCTTGCTGAACTTCCGCACCGCGAGACACTGTAAACGGCGTAAGCGAGTCGCAATTGGAGGCAGGCATCTCTGCCGCGAAGAAAAACCCTTCACTGGGCAAAAGCTGCACTTCGCCCACGGATTCCCAATCAAAGGTGAAATGACAGGCTGTATGGGCTTCGATCTCACGAAAGCCGTTCAGCACCTTCTCCGTGCGGGCAAGGCACAAATTAACGGTTTGCGTCCCACCGATCAAAAGCGTTGCAGCTTCCCAGCCTTCGGGTACGTTGTAGATTAGGAAGGTTGGGCGTGTTTGCCCTGCATTCAGGCAGAAGTTACCTGTCAGTTGTTGCGGCTTAAGTTCTTCAATGCCATTATAGGCTGGTTCTATACGGCGTAATTCCGCTACAACATTGCTCGTGCCTGTGGTACGGTTCGGCAAATTGGTCTGTGCAGAGTTGCCGCCAGCGGGGTAATGCAACTGAACATCCCGATCATAGACACACCCACGCCGTCCCGTCTGATTGGTGATCAGCGCATCAAAGATAAGAAAAGCGCCGCCACCCAGACGCCCTATTTCGCGCATGCGTGTTATCTGAACCCGTATTGTTTGTGATGCGTTCGTGCCAACAAGCGGTAACGGTGTAAAAGTTACCGTGGGTGTGAGTGTGCGTGTTGCGGTAGGCGGTGTGGTTGGTGTGGCTGTAACCGTAGCTGTTGATGCCGCTGTGTGGGTAGCCGTCGGTGTGGCGGTTAAGGTGGGTGTATTGGTCAGCGTCGAAGTACTGGTTGGCAGTTGTGGTGTGGTGTTTCCGTAGGCGGCGGTGGTGGCTCATCGGTTGATCGCATCCCCACTTCCTGTGGCGTATCCGTAACATCTAACTTGCCTTGTTGGAATGATCCCGAAAGCACAACAAGCATAGCCACCGCGATACAGACAACTAGCCCTAAACAGATTAAGAACGACTGACGCTGTTGCTTCATGTGTTAATGTTTCCCCCATCCTCACCGCACCCACTCATCCCTCAGCAGACCGTACTCCACCAGATCGAAGCGCTTGCCATAGCGCACACCCGCCTGCCGACGCACACCCTCGCGCACAAAGCCCAGCTTCTCGTAAAGCGCGATGGCACGTGCGTTGTAATCTGTCACGAACAGCTCGATGCGGAACAGATTCAGCTCGTTAAAGCCATAGTTCAGGGCAAGTTCCATTGCCTCTTTGCCATAGCCTTTGTTCCAATAGGCAGGCTCGCCAATGCCAATGGTGATGGTTGCCACCTGTTGCGCCCAACGGATGGTGTGCAGGATCACAAAGCCGATGAGCTGATCATCTGCCAGAGTGCGGAGTGTGAAGCGTGCAGAGCGATCATCAGGCTTGATCAGCCAGGCGAAACTGTCCGCTGTCATTGGCGCAATCGGATCATCGTCCACAAAGCGCATGTATTCGTCATTGTTCGACCAGCTCGCCAATACCTCGGCATCGGCGGCAGTTGGCGCTGCAAGGCGGATACGCTGACCCTTAAAAAGTGGCGGAAACATAGCTGGACTCCTTTGTATATCTGCGCAGTGTAACACAATCCTACCACACTTTTTGGGATGCTTTGCCACGTCACCCAGCACGCAAGGCAGCATAGCAGAGCAAACCGCGCACAAACCTATCCGTACACGTCCGCACGACTTTCTTTCGCGGGCTGAATCTGTTAAGATTAGGCGTGAAAAATGCCGTATATAAGGTGTACCAAAAGACCGCTATGAACGCTCCCAAACCACCCAAAATTGTTGTGATTGGCGCAGGCAGCGCCATTTTCGGGCTTAGCTCACTTGCCACGCTCATGCGTAGTCCACGTCTGCGCGGTGCAGAGCTTGCCCTTGTGGATATTTATGAGCCAAACCTTGAATTAATGACCGGACTGGCAGAAGTGATGAACCGTGCGTGGGGCGCGCAAATGCGGATCAACGCCTACACCGAACGCGCCAAAGCACTGCCCGGCGCAGATTTTGTGATCGTCACTGTGCAGGTCGGGCAGCGCGAGACTGTCTGGCGGCTGGATTGGGAGATTCCGCTAAAATATGGCGTGCGCCAGCCCTACGCCGAAAACAGCGGGCCGGGCGCTTTTGCCCACGCAGCGCGCAACATGCCGCTGATGCTGGACATCGCCAAAGATATGGAGCGCTACTGCCCGAAGGCGCTCTACATGAATTTCACCAACCCACTTATCCGCCTGACGTGGGGCGTGCAGCGCTACAGCAGCGTGCCGACCGTTGGATTGTGCCATCAGCTTGAATGGGGCTATGCGATGCTCGGCGCGCTGTTTGCCGAACATTACGGCTACGCACATGAGGTGCCGCCGAACTTCCATGTGCATACCGACGCACACAACGTGCCGATCACAATGCACATGGCGAAGCGCGCTCACGAACATCTCGATGTGAAGGCAGCCGGCATCAACCATTTCTCGTGGATTTATGATGTGCGTGAGAAAGGCACAGGGCGCGATATGTATCCGCTGCTGCGCCAATACTTCATGAACTACCGTGAGTCGTTTGAGCCACTCACCCGCGAAATGTTCAAGATTTTCGGACTGATGCCAACTGCTGGCGATAGCCATATGTGCGAATACCTGACCATCACACATGATCCAATTGCCAAGCCTTGGGAAAAGTATGACCTGAAGCTGCAAAATTGGGATATGAACATTGAGCGCCGCGCCAGCCGCCTGCAACAGGCACGCGATATTGTGGCGGGCAAGCGTGATGTGGACGAACTGCGTGACGTGAAATCCGAAGGTGTGCCTGAGATCATCGAGGCGCTGACCTATAACGACAATCTCTACTTTGAGCAGTTGAATTTGGTCAATCGCGGCAAGATCCCAAATCTGCCCGACGACGCCATTGTGGAAGTGCCGGGCATTCTGAGCAGCGCGGGCATTCATGGCTTGAACGTGCCTGCCTTGCCAGCGGGCATCACGGAGCTGTGCCGCCGCGAACTGGGCTTGAGCAGCATTGTGGTGGATGCCTGCGTACAGGGTGACCGCGATCTGGCGCTGCAAGCACTTATGCTCGATCCGATGATGAACGATATTGATCGCGCACGTGCCATCCTTGCTGATTTTCTGGAGACGTTTGCCGAGTTCTTGCCGCAGTTCCACGGCGAATGGTCGCTAGATAGCGCCGGCGGTGAGCGCGTGACGGCGTAACCCTAACGTTTGCGTGCAGCGGATAGCCCTTTTCTCTATCCGCTGCACTGTTGAGAGAGGGTAGGAAATTATGGTTACAGAGCGTGTGCGCTACACAGTTGCCGAATTTGAGGCGTTCACTGCGCGCCCTGAAAATCGAGATCGCCTGTTCGAACTGATTGACGGAGAGATCGTCAAAAAGATGGTTGCCGAAGAACACGGGCTGATTGTTGCAAGACTCATCATCATTCTTGGGCTTTATCTCAGGGAACACCCAATTGGGCGCGTGGGTGTCGAAATTTCTCACCGCACGCCAAATGATGATTACAATGAACGCCTGCCCGATATTTCCTTCATTCTCAACAACGAACGCCCTATCGTAAGGCAAGGTGCAGTGCCTGCCATGCCTGAATTGGCGATTGAGGTGAAAACGTACAGCCAAACCTATAAAGAGATGCACGAGAAAGCCGCCTTTTACCTTGCAAACGGCGCACATGCGGTTTGGTTGGTCTTTCCCGAAAAGCGCCTTGTCGAAACTTACACACTCAATACACACAACATCTTGTTGGAAAACGAAACGCTCAGCGGTGGCGACCTGTTGCCTGATTTCAGCCTGAGTGTTGCTGAGATCTTTCAGGTTTAGGGTTTAACAGAATTATAGAAACGCGGTGCAGCCATGAACATCAGCCTGCCTTACGGCAAAACACAGCTCACGCTCGATTTGCCCGATCATCTCTCTGTGGATGTGCTGCATCCGCACAAGACGCCAGCCGCGCCTGATCCGTCTGCCGAGGTTGCCGCTGCCCTCAACAGCGTGGACTGGCTGCAATACAAAGGCGCACGGACTGCCGCCATCGCCATTAATGACAAGACGCGCCCTGTGCCGCACGACCTGCTGCTGCCGCCTTTGTTGGAACGCTTGGAACAGCTTGGCATTCCGCCAGAGCGCATCACCTTGATCGTGGCAACAGGCAACCATAGCCCAATGATGCCTAATGAGTTCAGCAGCATTCTGCCAGAGGCGATCATTGATCGCTACCGTGTCATCAGCCATGATATAGATGCCGATCATAACATTGTGCGCCTTGGCATGAGTACGCGCCGCACCATTGTCTCGATCAACCGCACCTTCTTTGAGGCAAACTTGCGGATTGCGCTTGGCAACGTTGAGCCACACCAGTTCGCAGGCTTCAGCGGCGGCGTCAAAAGCGCCGTGATCGGCTTGGCGGGCTGGGATACCATTAACAGCAACCACCGCATGATGTCTGCTGAGGGCGCCACGCTAGGCAGCTATGAGGATAATCCTGTGCGGCAGGATATTGAGGACATGGGGCGCATTGTCGGCGTGCATTTGGCGCTGAACACCGTGATGAACGACCAAAAGCAGATCGTGCGCGTCTTTTGCGGTGCGCCGCTGAATGTGATGCGCGCGGCGATTCCGCTGGTGCGCCAAGTCTATCAGCAGATGGTTGAACAGCCCTACGACCTGATCATCGCCTCGCCCGGCGGACACCCAAAGGACATTAACATCTATCAGGCGCAAAAAGCGCTCGGCCATGCCGTGCTTGCCTCACGGGTAGGCGGCACGATCATCCTAGCAGCAGCGTGCAGCGAAGGCAGCGGCAGCGCCAAATATGAGCATTGGATCGGTGAGCTGCGTTTGCCGCTTGGCGCCGATGCCAATCGCGTGGTGATTGAGCGTTTCCGTGCCGAAGGCTTCCGCGTCGGACCGCACAAAGCCTTCCAAATCGCCCGTGACTCGGTGGATCGGCGCGTCATTTGGGTAACCGATCTGCCGAACCCTGCGGCGTTCGCCTTCCGCAGTGCGTCCAGCTTGCGCGCAGCGCTCTACGAAGCATTGGATGCTGATCCAAGCATTCAGCGTGTGGCAGTGCTGCCTTACGCCAACGCGACTATCGTGACCGCAAAGCCATGAAAGAATTAGGAGAAGACAATTAAACCTTATGCAGCGCATGAACCTTGAAGAAGCTCCTGCCGCACTCAAACAGCTCGTTGGTGCAGCCTTGCGCGGCGAGACCATTCTAATTGTGCGGGACGAGGATCATATTGTACAAATTGTGCCTATCACACAACCTCCCAAATCCCGTCAGGCGGGCAGTGCAAAAGGTCGCTTAACACTTGCTGAGGATTTTGATGCGCCACTGGCTGATTTTGCCCCTTACACATCGTAAACAGGTTCGTTTTTAAGGATATAAACCATGAAAGTTTGGCTGGATACCGCTGTTTTGGAAGAAATTCGGGAAGCTGTCTCGTGGGGTGTGGTGCGCGGAGTGACCACCAACCCAACCCACATTGCCAACGCCGGCGTCACCGATTTCCGCGCCCACATCTTGGAGATTATCGAGATCGTGCAAGGTCCCGTCAGCGTCGAAGTGGTCAGCACCGACTGGCAGGGCATGGTGCGCGAGGCGGAGGAAGTGGTGCGTTGGTCGCCGCATGTAGTTGTCAAGATACCAACGATTATTGAAGGCTTGAAGGCGATGAAGATCGTCAAAGAGTTTGCCACCATCAACGCCACGCTGATCTTCTCACCTAATCAGGCGTATATGGCAGCCGCTGCTGGCGCCCATTTTGTCTCACCCTTCGTCAACCGCCTTGATATGGTCGGTCATGATGGGATGCAGTTGGTGCGCGATAGCGTAACGATCTTCAAGCACTACGCTTGGGATCGGGAAGTGGTGGCAGCCAGCATCCGCACCTCACTACAGGTCTATGAGTGTCTGTTAGCAGGCGCGCACATCGTGACCATGCCGTTTTCAGTGCTGAAAGGCTTGATGGATCATCCCATGACCGAGATCGGCTTGAAGATGTTCATGGACGACTGGGCGCGTGTTTCGGCAACACTTGGAGAGGCCTTGCAAGGGCGCTAGGCGTTCACGCCCAGAATATCCCTTCGCTCCTTGCTCACAAGCTACCAAACGCTGTTGTGGGCAAGGGCAAAATAACTACATAGCAATTACACAGTTGCTATAAGTTTATACACGCGCTTAGTGCTTCCGCATTTCCACTTGTTATAGCTGTGGTGGTGCGGCGTCTGTAGTATTTTTATGCGACCTATGGTAGGCTTATAGGCGTCTTTTTGCGAGGAGAAATTGGAATGGGCAGAAATGACAGCCACCATGATCCAATCGAACGAACCGTTTGATTTTTCAGAGGAGTACCGTGAGGCGAAGTGGATCGCCAGCGGCGGCATGGCAACCATCTATCAAGCACGCCAAGCCAGCCTCAACCGCTATGTTGCCGTCAAAGTGCTTGACCGCAACCGCGTGCTACCAGAGCAGTACAACGATTTTATGCAGCGTTTCGACCTCGAAATGCAAGCATTGGCAGCCCTCAAACATCCCTACATCGTCGGCATTCACACCCATGCACGCTATCAAGGCAATCCTTACTTTGTCATGGATTGGCTGGGTGGTGGCAATTTACACGAACGCATTGAAGCTGGTGGCATTTCTTTGGAAGATTGCCTCAAGTGGCTTGAACAAATCGCCTCTGCCTTAGATTATGCCCATGCCAAAGGCATCATTCACCGCGATTTGAAGCCGCAAAATGTGCTGTTTGATGATGCTGACAATGCCATTCTGACCGATTTTGGAATCGCTAAAATTCAGCAAGATGTGGATAACAGCAATGTGTTCCAAACACAAGGCGGGCTGCGTTGGGGAACACCGCGCTACATGGCGCCCGAAACCATTGATAGAAATCAGGTTGATGCGCGTTCGGATGTTTTTGCGCTAGGCGTGATCCTCTTCCAAATGGTGACCAGTGAGCCACCTTTTCAAGCTGAGACGCCAACCCAAATCATGTATAAGAACGTCAATGCGCCGCCGCCGCGCCCTTCCGCCATGCGCGCCGACCTGCCACGCGCCCTAGATAGTGTGATCTTAAAAGCGCTTGCCAAAAAGCCCGAAGACCGCTATCAGAGCGCTGGTGAGCTGGCACGTGCCTTCCGTGCTGCGCTAGAGCATCCCACGCCCGCCTACTTAGTGTTTTTGCAGCAGCAGTTCGAGTCGATCCGACATTTTTTGAAAACAGGCTTGCGCCCTGAACATATCGCACTTGTTATCTCTCCTGTCATCATTATATGTCTCGTGATTGTGCTCTTGGCAGCAGCCAGCCCACGCAGTGAGTCACCCGCCGATGAAGGCACAACTGTTGCTGCTGAAGTGACAACCGCACCAACCGAAACAGCCACCGAGCCGCCAACCCAAACACCGCTGCCTGGTCCACAAATTGTGATCGAGCCGAGCGCCACCGCCACACCGACCGCTACACCGACCGCCACGCGCACCCCGACCCTAACGCCAAGTGCCACAAATACCTACACACCCAGCGCCACCACCACGCCAACGCCTAGCCCAAGCCCAACGCCAACCCGCACGGCAAGCCCAACAGCCAGCCCTAGCCCAACCTTGACGGCAACTGCTACACCAAGCACCACCTTCACAGCGACTGCAACGCCCAGCCTAACGCTCACGTTTACCCAAACAGCCAGCGGCACGCCTACGCTGACCCTTACCCAAACAGCCAGCCGCACACCCACCCTCACCCGAACGGCGAGTGCTACACCCATGTTGGCTGCTACGCCAACTGTCACCGCCACGCCAACCGTGACCACTACACCAACCGTAACACCCTTGATCATTGGCACCGCCACACCTGAACTCGGCACGCAGCGCAACTTTGTGCCGCCCCAAAGCGGCGTTGAGGTGATCGGCGTTTATACACACACAGGCAGATGGCTGAACCTTGAACCTGCCACCGTCAGACAATACCGTGCGTGTTATGATCTAGGCGGTTGCTCATTTATTGATTTTGGCAACGCAGGCACAGGCATTTTGGAGATGACCGCTAACCAAGCACAAGACTACTGCCTTTGGCAGTTTGGCGGACGTTTGCCTTTGACTCAGGAACTGAACGAAATTGTGCGGCGCGGCACTGCAAAGCGCATTCCCAACGAATGGACGGCTGAGCAGCTTTCTGATCCCGCCAACCAAAACAAAAAAGCGCCCGTGCGCTGCTTATTCAACCGTTAAAGCAATGCGCTCAACAAGCGAAGGAGAAAATCAATGCACAAGTTTATGAGGTATATTCTTGTTCTAGCCGTTCTGGTGGCATGGCTGCCAATGCTCATCGTATACGCCCAACGCCCTGAACCTACCCAAAACGGCATCTTGGTCTGTGTTCGCCCTACCGGTGGCGAAACAGGCTATGCGCTCCTCTTTCGAGAGACAACATCTTTTGGGCTGGTTATCCCACAAGGTGCCAACGTAAAAATCACCAGCACCCTTAAGGTGGCAGCACTGATGTATACCATTGCGCCGGATGCACCTTCCGGCGGCTATCGCTTCATCGAACAGTTTGTCCAAAGCACGGCGCTATCCGATGAGCCAGCCGACCCTGCTTGCAGCACTGATCTGCCCAACCTGGCGGCAGACCGCACCCGCAACACGCTCTATTCAACAGTCATGCTGCCTGTGAACAAAGACCGTGCGCTGGTTGTTCAGGTTGACCCAAGCGAGGCGCCACCTACCGCCGTGCTTGGCGTGGTTGGTATGGCATTCAACACCACACCATCGCTCAGCTTTCAACTTTTGCAAGTGAATAAGACAGATCGTGACCTGCAAGTTAAGGTCTTAGGCTTAAGAGATGTTCCCTACAGCGCCGTCTCCAACAAAGTGTTTAATTTAAGCCAGAGCCTGCCCGATAAGCCTAATCCGACTGCCGCCGATTTTTCGGGTGCCATTCCTTCAAGTCCTTTTGGCTTTAACATTGGGCGATTCGCTCGTCCCGCCGATCTCTACGCTTTCTTATCAACGAACAACATGCGGATTTATCCCGGTCATGGCTTGTTCTCCGTGCCGAACGACTATCCCTACATTGGCGGCTTCATGAGCGTTCGGCTAGATACCCAAAACGCAGAGCGCCTGCCGCGTTTTGAAGCGGGTGTGCGCGTGCGCGCCTTGCAGGGCGCCTCGGTCAGCTACTTCGTCCCGGCAGCACCTGACCAAGTGAAAGGGCGCTTAGAAGGCGCGAACACCGCCACAGTAGATAAGGTGGACGACTTTGGGCGTCTGTTCATCATCCGTGGCGGCGAGCGCGATATGTATATCGAGGCTTGGCTGGTTGAAGTGGTCGAGTAGCTAGGGCTGCTCTTCCGAATCCGAGTCTGGCTCGCCTTCATTCAGATCGTCCAGCAGTGTTTGCCGCTGAAGGGCAAGCGCGGGCGATTCTTCAGGCGGCAGGCTCGGATCGTATTCATAGACGCTCTTAATGTGCAGGTCGGTAATATCCACCCGCGCAATAGATTTAACGGTCAGCAGTTGCTCGATCAGGCGTGGCGCTTCAATCAGGGTGAGTGGATGATTCAATTCCACCACCAACACCGCCGATTCGCCAGCAGCAGGCTGCATTGTGGCGCGCTTGATCGGCACGCCCAAACGCCCTAGTGCGGTCAGCGCTTTGCCCACTGCACGGTGGTCATCTTTGAGGTAGAGGCTCAGTATGTTGGCAGTGCTGTTCTGATTGAAGCGCGTCTCAATATGCTCTAGCACGGTGAGCGTGAATAGGATCAAGACCATAGTGGCGGTTGCCAGCCAACCAAGCCCAACGCCCGTCGTGATGCCAATGCCCGCCGCGCCCCAGATGCTGGCGGCGGTTGTCAGCCCGCGTACTGTTGTCCCGTGCCGCAGAATAGCGCCGGCACCCAGGAAGCCAATACCTGAAACCACATAGCTGGCAACACGCATTGGGTCGCGCCCGACGAAATCTGGCAGCGCATAGACGCCCGCCATCGTCATCAGGCAAGCGCCTAGACCCACCAAAATGTGTGGACGGAAGCCGCTGGCGCGCTCGTGCCGCGAACGCTCCAAGCCGATTAGCCCACACAGCAGCAGCACTAAGATCAGCCTCCCAAACAGCACACCCTCAAATTCGCCGAAAATAGGTGCGAGGGATTGCCCGATCTGCTCGAAAAGAACGCGAAACTCCGCGAAAAGCGCTTGAAAAAATTTTTCAATATCCATGCCTGTGCGCCTTGTGTAAAGCGAAATAAGTTGGCGGCTGCTGAACCAAGCGCATTAAAAATAGTAGGGTCAGCCGCTTCTGTGCGCTTCAAATAACTGTATTGAGGTTGAGGATGGTAATTCGCGCTCAGCGTGCCAACTGCGCTCCTTTCATTATCATGGAGAGCGCGCCAAATTGCAATGGTCTGACCTTCAGGGCTTGGCAGCGCGCTATGATGGACAAGTTGCATATACGTAAAGTTCTGATAGCATTAGGGACACACGCGGCTATTCCGAACCGCTCGGACGGAGGCGATTAGTGGGTAATCCTGTTTCCATCATGATTATAGGTGGGTTGGCGGCACTTGCCTCCGGATTGGGCGTGCGCTTCATTCGCCAATACGCTGCACAACAAACCGAGACACCCCTCATAGTAGTACATACTGCCACACCACGCGGCGGCGGCTTAGCGATCTTGGCGGTGGTGCTGATGATCTTCATGCCCTTCGGGCTAGGGCTGAGCAGCGACCCAAGCCTTGTGGTGCGCTTTTCGCTGGCGGGCGCGCTGATGGCGTTCATCGGTTTCTATGAAGACTTTCGGACGCTGCCACGCCCAATGCGCCTATTGGTGCAGGCGGCGGCGGCGCTGATCTTCGTGCCAGCCACGCCGATCACCACCTTGGCATTGCCCGCGCTCACCATTGAGATTCCGCTATGGTTTGGCTACCTGATTGCTGTGCTGTGGATTGTCGGCTTGACGAACGTCTACTGCTATATGGATGGCATTAACGGCTTGGCAAGTGGGCAAGCCGTCCTGGCGGCAGGCATTTGGGCAATCATTGGCTGGCTGAGCGATGCGCCGTTGGTCATGCTGTTGGCAACCCTGATCGCGGGCAGCTCGCTTGGCTTTGGCGTCTATAATTTGCCACCAAAGAGCATCTTTTTAGGTGAAGTTGGCAGCAGTTTCCTCGGTTTTAGCCTTGCCGCCTTGCCGCTGCTGGCTGTTGGGCAGGGCGAGTCGCCGCGCTTGCTGGTCAGTGGCGTGCTGATCATGTCCCTGTTCACCTTTGATGCAGCCCTTACCTTTGTGCGCTATCTGCTGGCAGGCGGTGAGGATGAACACGCCAACCGTTCGCACCTCTACCAACGCCTGCTCAAACTGGGCGATTCACCGCTGCGCGTCCTATCGCTCTATTTGCTGCTCTCAACGGGCTTTGGAGTCGTCGGCTTGCTCTATTGGCAATCTGCTACACCTTCGCTGCTCTTGGCAGTTGGCATGGTCTGCCTAACGCTCTACGCATGGATCAAGCGCCGCGAAACACAGCATGAGCCGTTTCCCAATCCACTCAGCATGAAAGATGATGCCAAACACACATGAAACTGTTGTTCATTGCTTCGTCGCTCGATCTGCGGCAGCCTTTCAGCGCCACGCCTGCTTGGTGGCAGCTTTTGAAAGGGCTGTATGAAATTGGCGTAGATGTCCTTGCGACCACCTATCAAGGACCTGCTATCGAATCGTTATGGTGGCGTGCGCTGCCGAATCCGGTGCGCGCACAGGGCGACGCCTTCAAGGCAGTGCGCGATCTGATCAAGCGCGGTGGCAAAGAAAAGCAGGTAGAGACTTCTCGCAGCGGCGAAACACGGACGGATCGCCTCCAGCGCGAGATCGCGCAGCGCGTGGTGATGCCGCGTTGGCGCGCCTTTATGGATCGCACCTTCAAAGCACACCCAGATATTGACGCAGTGATTTTCCTGACCATCCCGCTGAATCACGTGGTCGGTTTGGCGGCGCATGTGCAGGGCAAATTCGGCAAGCCCGTGCTGTATTATGATGGTGATGTACCTGCCAGCCTGCCGCAGTTTGCCGGCTTTGCCAGCGGCTTTAAGATGTACTTTGGCGCGGACGTGAGTGAGTATGCAGGCTTTATCTCCAACAGCTATGGTGGCGCGCAAATGCTGCGCGAACTTGGCGCACGGCAGGCGCACGTGCTTTACTATGGCGCGGATGCTGATGTCTTCAGCCCTGTAGACGTGCCGAAAACTATTGATGTGTTCTTCTATGGACACACCCGCGAATACCGTGAGTCATGGATTGATGCCATGCTGATGAATGCCAGCCGCGCCATGCCTGAAGCACGTTTCGCCGTGCGCGGCAGAAGCTTGGGCAGCCTTGGGCGCGCCCAAATGCTGCCCTACCTTTCCTTCAGCAAGCTGCGCGAGTATGCTTGCCGCGCTAAGATCAACCTGTGTATCACGCGCAAGGCGCACGCTTCTGTGTTCGCCTCGTCCAGCTCGCGCCCGTTTGAGTTGGCAAGTTTAGGTGCCTGCATCGTGGCAAATCCCTATTTAGGCATTGAGACGTGGTTTGAGCCAGAGCGCGAGATCATCTTGCTCGAAAATGCCGAAGAAGCTGTGGAGCGCTACCGTTGGCTGCTGACAAACGACTCGGTGCGGCAGGCAATTGGGGCGGCAGCGCGGCAGCGCGTGCTGGCAGAACACACTTTTCGCCACCGCGCCCAAGACTTGGTGCAGATTGTGAGGCAGCACATCTGATGTTGGCGTGGCTGATCGCACTGATCGGCTTGGGCAGCCAATATTTCTGGGCGCGCTATTTGGTGCGCGGCGAGCCGATCCTGACCCTGCTAACAGCGCTTGGGCTAGGTGGTGGCGCGCTCTCGCTCAGTATGCTGTGGCAAGGGCTGCTGGGTATGCCGATCACGCCACAAGCGACGCTCATAAGCTGCCTTGCGCTTGGCGCGGTCGGTTGGTGGGTGTGGCAGCGCGCCACAATCACACCAGAGCGCTACATCACGCCCTACCGTTTGCCCGTGCGGCGCGGCGTGATCTTTATCTTGGTGTTGACGGCTGCCCTGATCCTGTTCAACGCCGCCTATTGGTTCTACAACCGTGATGATGCCATTGCGATCTATGCCCGCTTTGGCAAGCAAATCGCGCTGATGAGCAGCCTGCCCGAACTGAACAACGCCGCGCTTTATGAGGCATATCCGATGTTCATGCCGCTGCTGTACGCCTTTGTGCATCAGCTTTCGGGCAGCTTCAACGACAGCCTTGCCGCCTTCATGAGCGCCTTGTATGCGGTTGGTGTATTGGGTGCAGCCTATGCACTGGGACGCGAACTCTTTAATGCACCAATTGGGCTGAGCGCTGCCTTGCTTTTGGCGCTTGCGCCACTCTTCACCGATTGGGCATCAGCAGGCTATACCGATTTGCCGTGTGCCTTCTTCTTCGGCATGAGCGCGCTGTTCACGGCGCGTTGGGCGCGCACTGCGGCTTGGCAAGAGGCGCTCTTAGCAGGCGTGATGGCAGGCTTGGCAGCTTGGATGAAGAACAGCGGCTTGCTAGTGTTGGGCGCCTTCGGAGTCTGGTTCGCCTATCGGCTGTTGGTGGGCAGGCAGACCTGGCGCACTGAGCTGCGCGGCGCAGCGCTGATCGGGATCGGCTTCCTCGCAATCTGCGGTGCGTGGTATGCGCGCAACCTGCTTATGATCGGCGTGCTGGTGCCGCCTACCGGCTGGACGTGGTTAGCGCAGCGCACGCTGAGCAATTTGTTTCCCTACCTCAGCGAGACGGGCTATCTGTTCATTAGTTATGCGCTGACCTTAGGCGTGATGTTCACGCTTGGGCGCGCCCTGCTGCGCCGCCACACGGAATCGGTGCTGTTGGCGGCGTTTTATATGCCGTTCTTTGCTGTGTGGTGGCTGTTCTTCAGCTATGATGAGCGCTTTCTGTTGGCGCTGAGCGCACCTGCGGCGGTCATGGCGGCGGAAGCATTGCGCGTTTGCCTTGCGCCGTTATTTAGGCGTCTGCCGTTGCGCCACCGCGCCGCGCTGATGCTTCTCGCGCTGGTCAGCAGCTTTTTCGCGCTCTACAGCGCAGTGGACTATAAGGCAGAACTGGTGCGTGCGCCGCTGATGGACATCGAGGCGCGCTGGCGTGTGGTGTTCGGTGCGCGCTACGATGTGGCGCACTATTTGAAAACGCTACCAAGCGCTGCGCAGGTCTGGACGAGCGATCAAATCTTGTTCTATCACGCGGACGGTGTGCAGGTCATTACGGGCGGCTTGCCGAACGCACCGCAAGCAAACGGCTACATTGTGCTGAGTCCGCTTGAAGGGCTGCCGCCGTATTTTGGCGAACGCACAGCGCTCTACAGGTTGGCGGGCTGGCGTGTCTATTCAATCGAGTGAAGGTGAGGCATGGCACACGGCGCATTGCTGCCCATTGGCGGCGCGGAGGACAAGACGGCAAAACGGACGGTCTTGAGTCGGTTTGTGGCGCTGTGCGGCGGAAGCGCGGCGCGCATCGCCGTGATTGCGGCTGCCTCTGCTGTGCCGGAAGAAAGCGGCGGGCGCTATGTGGAGGTCTTCAGCGCGTTGGGCGCAGCACAGGTGGAAGCCATTCCGATCAAGGCGCGCCGTGATGCCGAGTCTGATGAGGCAGTGGCGGCACTGCGTGCTGCGACGGGCATTTTCTTCACGGGTGGCGATCAATTGAAATTGGTCGGCTTACTAGGTGGTACACGGCTGCACAGCGCGCTGCACGAACAACACGCGGCGGGCGTGACGGTAGGTGGCACCAGTGCCGGCGCCTCGGCGCTCAGCCTGCACATGATCGCCTTTGGGCGTGGCGGCGCAGCACCGCAGCAGCGCATGGTGCAGTTGGCGGCGGGCTTGGGCTTGTGCGCGCCGCTGATCATTGATCAGCACTTTCGGCAGCGGGATCGGATCGGGCGCTTGTTGGCAGCGGTCGCACTTAATCCGCAGTTATTGGGCGTGGGCATTGACGAAAACACTGCTCTACTCATCACGGCGGCGGGCAGGGCAGAAGTGATCGGCAGCGGCAGCGTAACGGTGGTGGATGGTGGCGCGCTCAGCTACACAGATACGCACGCGGTGAAGGGCTACGGCGTGATTGCCCTGCACGATGTTCGGCTGCACATCCTGACGGCAGGGCATGGCTACGATCTGAATAGGCGCCAGCCAATCCCGCCTGCCTCGCCTTAGGTGCGTGTCCGTTCGCGGCGCGCCTCTATCTCATGCAAGGCATCCACGCGCTTGCTGATGTCCTCAGCGGCAAAGCGCGCCATACTGAGATTGCGCGCCACATCTTGGAAGAGCGTTACCAACTCTGCCAAGATCAACAAGGGCAAACCAATTGCCAGAACGAACACAAGTTGCAGGATCAAAAGCCAAACGTCTAGATTATCCCTACCAACGGCAGGGCTGCTTGCAGAAGCAAACGATCCGAAAAACCCGATGACCAACACTGCGTAACCAACAATTTGCAACAAGCCCTTCAGCGTATTTAGTATTGGGTACTGATTCATAGCAAACCTCCTCACTTCGCAGATACACACATGCAAGTTTAACAATCAGCCCGTTGCCTTGACCATAAGATTGCGGGCAACGGGCTGCTGTACCCTGTTGGCGGCATACGTTCCGCCTCTACTATGTTACGGATTGCGGATCAGGATCGGATGTGTGGGCTGCCCTTGTCTAGCGGCTTGGCGGCGCAGAGTCTTTCAACTGCTGAAGCACAAGATCATCGGCAAGCCCGCGATCTTCCTCGAAAATCTCCAAGAAGTAGCTTTCAGCATCACCCTCAGCCGTCCAGCCTTCGCGTGTGCCAAACTGGACGCGCCACCACGCGAAGCCATCGCCACAGATCGGACCTTCCAGCACTTTCAGCACAGCCTCTTCTTCACGGACGCCCAAATTTAGGTAGGGCGGCACTTGGAAAAGCCGATTAGCGGTGCGTGCAGGTGCGGCGCGCACATTATTCGGCGTCTCGCCGACCACAACGACGCGCAAGCCAACCACCAAGCGCGAAGGCGCGTTACCTTCGCAGCGGAAGAGTGCCTCACGCGGATCATCCTCATCTTCACCGAAGGTCAGCAGCCATGTGCGCGTTTGTTGGACTTCAAAGCCCGTGAAGGACTCGGTCAGTATGGCGCGAGTTGGGCTGATCATGACAAGGCTGAAAATGCTGTAGCTGCGCGAATAGTCCACCTCATCCAGCACAATTTGATCGGACACATAGCCACCTTCAACGCGCTCTAAGGTGCCTTGGATGGGCGTATCCAGATATTCCTCATAAACCGAGACGCCATTGATCACAAATTGCAGCGATTCGCCGTCGTCGCTGACAGTGATCGGCAGTGGGACGGCAGGTTCAGTGTAAAGCGGCAACACATTCCGAAAAACGTATTCGCCCGTCCCTTCCAGCGGATAGGCGCGCCAATCGCCGGAGTGTGGCGCGAAATCTTCCGCCTGAGCAGGGCTACTGGCGGCGGTGCTAATCAACAAAGCGACACCCACAAACAAACTAAAGATTTTACGAGACATAGCAGAAACACCTCCTCAATGGAACGTTATGGATTAACGGTGATGACAACGTCATTTGAACGTACTTCGCCCGCCCACACGCCCTGATCACGGAAAATCGGCGTCGGTGTCAGTGCGCTTGGGGCTGGAAGCTGACCACGTACTGCATTCCGATAAACAGCGATGATGCGGTATTGCTGTCCCGGCGTGACGCCGCTGGCAGCAAGGCGTGCGGGATCAATCTCCACACGGACGTTGCAGCGCGCACGCGGCGGCAGCACGCGCAGCAGGTTGCGGTCAAATGCCTGTGGCTGCGGCACTTGTGGGCGGAAGGTGAACGGCTCGCCGGCGACGCGCCCATTCAGAGCTTGGATGGCAAAGACGAGTCCCGGCTCTTGCTGGGTGAAGCGAAAGCGGATGCTCGGCTCATCGTAAAAGAGCGTGAGCGGCGCCAGGCTGTTGTTAACAAGGCGCACTTCCATCACCAATGGCTGGCTGGCGCTGATGGTCGGTTGGTAGACGATCAGCTCGACGTTCAGCACAGACGGATCAACCAACGTTGCCAACACGGATTGGTTGTTGCCCGTGATGATCGGGCGTGACATGCTGTTGCAATCTAGTCCGCTCTCCACGCCGGGGAAAAAGCGCGTGATGAACAGCACGCTCAGATAGATGAGGGCTGCCACAATAATTAAGCGCCCATTCGGATCATTGTAATATTCCCGAACCCGTCTAATGCCAAACATGCGGTCTACCTATCTCCTGAAGCCACATGGTAATTGTGCCACACGGCAATCGTGTTGAAAACGGCTGCCGTATCCATTGCTGTGAACCACTGCGGCGCGCCATGATGCCGAAACCACGTCTCTTGGCGGCGCACAAAGGTGCGCGTTTCGCGCTTGATAGCGGCAACGGCTGCCTCAAGGCTACACTCGCCGCGCAGGTATGCGCCAAGCTGCGCGTAGCCCAGCCCGCTCATGGCAGGCAAGCGCCAATCATAGCCGCGTTCGCGCAAAGCCTCAACTTCTGCCAATAAGCCAACTTCCATCATATGGTCAATACGGGCATCAAGGCGCGGAAAAAGCACCTCACGCGGCAGGTGTAGCCCGATCTCCAGCACGCGATAGGGCGGTGGCGCTTTGCGGCGCTGCTGGCTGAAGGGCTGTCCGCTGATCAGGCAGACCTCTAAGGCGCGGATCAGGCGGCGGGCATTATGCGGATCAATGCGTGCTGCCGAGTCGGGATCAAGGGCGCGCAGCCGTTCGACCAAGGCAGCCGTCCCGCCTTCGGCAGCCAGTGCCTCTAGTTCGGCGCGCAAGGCGGCATTCGGTGGCACTTCGGGCGTCTGCCAGCCTTCCAACACAGCCGTCACATACTGCCCAGTGCCGCCCACTAACAAAGGCAACTTGCCGCGCTGGTGAATGTTTTCGATGGCAGCGTAGGCAAGCGCTTGGTATTCTGCCAACGTCAGGGGCTGATCAGGATCGGTCACATCAATCAGGTGGTGCGGCGCGGCGGCGCGTTCAGCAGGCGTTGGCTTTGCCGTGCCGATCTCCATGGAGCGGTAAATTTGGCGGCTATCCGCACCGACGATCTCACCATTAAAGCGCTGCGCGATCTGGATAGCAAGGGCAGTTTTGCCAATGCCCGTCGCACCGATGAGCGCGATCAGCGGCAAGCTACCAGGCGACGGCATCGCGGATGATCTCCACTGTGCCGCTGTGGTAATCTACGGCGGCAAGATCAAGGCGGAAGGCTGCCTCACTTTGGTCAATAGCTTGCAGATATGCCTGCGCTGCGCTGAGCATATGTGCTGCTTTGCGCGCCGTCAGGCTCTCAATGGCAGCAGAAATGCCCGCTGTGCAGCCGCGCACTTCCACAAAGACCCACTCGCCATCCTGCTGCGCGATCAGGTCAATCTCGCCTTCAGGGCAGCGCCAATTGCGCGCCACGATCTGGTAGCCTGCCTGCCGCAGTGCTTGTTCGGCAAGTGCTTCGCCGCGTGCGCCTTGTATGCGGCGGTTGGGTGTGGTGGAACTGCTCATCTACGTTTGCTGCCACTTTCTGCAAGGCGGCGTCCGTGCTACAATGCAGCAGCACACTGCAAGGAGTTTTGGACGCTATGTCTTCAATTGTCTCTATCTTACGGCAAGCTGATATTTTTTACGAACTGACACCGACTCAGCTAGAGTTAATTGCCTCGATTGGCACAGAGAAAACCTTCCAACGCGGCGACCTGATCTTTGCCGAAAAAACAGAGGGCAAAGAACTATACATCATCGCCAATGGTGAAGTGGAGATTGAGCTTGATCCGGCATTGGTCGGGCGCGAAACAACCGATACGCTCTTTGTGATCGCCACGCTTGGGCGCGGACAGTCCTTTGGTGAGGTGGCGCTGGTGGATGAGGGAATGCGCTCTGCCGGCGCACGGGCAGCCGCACACGATACGCGCTTGGTAGTCATCCCACGCGATAAGCTGATGCTGCTCTGCGATACCTATCCGCAGCTTGGCTACCGCCTGATGCGTAACCTTGCCGCCGATCTTGCTATGAAAATCCGCAACGCCGATTTGAACATCCGCGAACGGCTCTACTGGCAAAGCCGCCCGAAAACATCCTGAGCAGGCGGCTAGAGCAGACGGGCGCGCATTTGGCGCAGAAAGTCGGTGCTTTTCAGGCGCAGTTCAAGCTGGTGCAGCAAATACAGGTGCAGGGTGCGCTCTAGTTCTGCGTGCAGGGTAGGCTCAACACGCAAACGGCTGACAGAATCGTAACTGGCACGCGCCATATGCCGCAGCAGTTTTAGGGCGCTCAGGCTTAGCGGCGTGGCGCTGTGACCGCGCACATGCTCAGGGCAGATCACGCCGCCTTCCGCTGCGCTGAAAAACTGATCGCGGGCGGTGAGTGGCTCTTGCCCAACGGCGCACTCGAACAGCGCTGGCTCAAAGCCGCTCAGGCGCAGCAGGCGCAGTTCAAAGAAGCGCACTGCCAGCGCGAGATCAGACTGGGGCGCACACAGCCAGCCTAAGGCAGCGTTCAGCAGCGCAAAGAAGGGCGTGTGCATCTCCTCATCTTCGCTGAAGCGGTCGGTCAGCTCTACGATGTAGTGTGCGTAAGCGCCGCGCAACAAATCCTCATGCAGGCGCAGAAATGGCTCTTGCTGTTCTGCCTGTGAGACGATATGCAGATCGCCGCCACGCGAGAGCAGCAGTGCCGCACGGCTATATAACTCCAAATGTCCGTTCAGGCGGCTGGTCAGTTTGCGCGCACCTTTGGCAATGGCACGCAGCTTGCCATAATCGGGCGTGAGCAGCGTCAGGATGCGGTCTGCCTCACCGTATTCGTGGCGGCGCATGATGATCGCCTGTGTTTTGAAAACGCGTTCTGGGCGTGGCATGGCGGAGGCTACTCCAAATTTGCCGCGCCGAAGCCATACGGCAGCAGTTGGCGCAGCGTATGCTCAGCGCGCACAATGCCCGCAGCATCAATCAGGATGATGAGCAGATCAGGTGCGAACTCATACAAAAATTGGCGGCACATGCCACAAGGCGATCCACCATTGGCAGTAGCAACCACCAAGGCGCTGAACTGGCGCACACCTTCGCTAACTGCCTTCACAACAGCCGTTCGCTCAGCACATATTGTGCCGCCGTAGCTGGCATTTTCCACGTTGCAGCCACCGTAAATTACGCCGTTCGCGCCCAAGAGCGCCGCACCAACTTGGTAGCGGCTGTATGGGCAGTAAGCGCGGCTGCGTGCCTCAAGAGCGAGTTGGATCAGGTTGGCGCGTAGTTTGGGCGAAAGCATGGCAGCACCTCAAGCGTTGATGCTGCATATTGTAGGTGATTTGCCCGCCTTTTGCGAGAGGGAGACAGTGGTACCCCTAGCCTTACTCCCCGCCCGCAGGGAAAAAGAATCACGGGAAAGTCCCGCCCCGTGTGCGGAGCGGGATGCAGAGAGGGATTGTGACTAGCCTTCCGCGGTTAGGCGAATGGTCTTAAGCTGTCCGCGATGGTAGACGCGCAGCGTCACGCTTTGCCAATGCGGCGGCAGCGCAGGCGCAACCTGCATCTCGCCATTGTCTGCCAAGCCTAGCCCCACAAAGCCAAAGGCAAGCGCTTGCCACACGCCACCGCTGGCTGCCGCGTGAATTCCATCGCGCACGTTGCCTTTTAAGTCCTCAAGGTCTATGTTGGCGGCGTAGATGAACATCTTATAGGCATCTTCCAGCAGGTTCAGGCGCGCTGCGACCCATGCGTGCGTGGATGGGCTGAGCGACGAGCCATGATCCACAATAGGATAGTAGAAATCCCAATTCGCTTGCCGTTCTTCAAGGGTGCCGAACTGCTCGCCAAGCAGTGCCATCAGCATCACAATATCCGCCTGCTTGATGACCATCACGCCCTGCGCCCGCGCATGACCGAGAATCCAATCCATATTGGCAACACGCGGCTGCCAATGCGTCAGGTCAAGGCGCTCTAGGTTAAAGAAGCCGTCAAACTGCTCTAACACACCCGTCTCCGGATCGCGTGGCACATACATCTTCGCCGCGATGCGCTCCCACAGCGCACAGCGTTCTGCCGTAATGCCAAGCCGCGCCAAGAGTGCCTCCGCCGCCTGTGCATGATGTGCCAACAGCCATTGGCGAACTGCCAGCGCTTGCTGCAAGTGCCAGCGCACCATGCTGTTGGTGAAGGCGCTGTTATCTACATTTTCGTGATATTCATCAGGTCCGATCTGCATCTTGAGTTCGTAGCGATCCTGCTCGGTGTTGTATTCGGCGCGGCTGCCCCAGAAAACAGCAGTATCCAGCACGATTTCAGCGCCGTGCTTCACGAAAAACTCATCATCACCCGTCCACTGCCAATATTGCAGCACAGCATAGGCGATATCCGTGCTGATATGCTGTTCTGTGTCACCCGTCCAGATGCGGATACGCGTGCCATCAGGCTGTGGGTGCGACCACTGTGGCGTTGTCTCCTCGCCTGTATCGGTGCTTTCCCAAGGGAACATCGCGCCTTCGTAGCCGTTGGCACGCGCCTTGTTGCGGGCGCCTCCCAAGTTGTGATAGCGATACATGAGCAGGTTGCGGGCAAGTTTGGGCTGCGTGAGCGTCAGCATGGGCAGCATGAACAGCTCGGTGTCCCAGAACACATGCCCTTTATAGCCCGGACCAGAGAGCGTTTTAGCGCCAATGCTGCTATGCTCATCGTGGCGCGGCGCAGCAATCAGCACATGGTAAGTGGTGAAGCGGATCGCCTTTTGTGCCACCTCATCACCTTCGATATGCACATCGGACGTGTGCCAATATTGCTCCCATGCCGCACAGTGTGAAGCAAAAAGCGACTCATAGCCTTTAGCAAGCGCAGCCCGTGCCGCTTCTTGGGCAGCCTGATCAGGCGTTTTGCTTTGGCGCGTGGTGTAAATAGCGCTGACTTTGGTCAGGCTCACCTCAGTTTCTTGTGGCAGATCAAATGTATAGCGCACCTGATCAGCGCTCGTGGACGGCGCGCTATGCGTGCTTAGGCTGTGCGCGGCGGCAACTGCGATGCCATAACGGCTCTGGTTGGTGCGCGCTGTGATGAGAAGGTCACCTTCGGCGGCGCGCTGCTGGATATCAGTGAGGTGCGGCACGTCTTCGTTGGTCACGGCGGAATCAATGCTGCTGCGGATCTCGACCTTGGGTGAGCCAAGCAAGGCACGCACGCGCACGCGCTGCACCAAGAGATGTTCGGCGGCAAGGCTGGCGAAGCGCTCAAAGGTCAGCTTGACCACAACACCTTGCGTTGTGCGCCATAGCACCTCACGGGTTAGTGCTGCGCGCTTCAAATCGAGCGTCCGTCGGTAGCCAAGCACTCTGCCTGCCGTCATGTGGAATACTTCACCATCGACCACAATGTGAACAGGCAGCGGATTGGGCAAGTTCACAATATCTGGCACAAGGTCACCTTCGGCGTGGTTAAAAATGCCATGCACCAGCGTAGATGCCAAATCGCCTGCATAGCCTTCCTCAAACGTGCCACGCACGCCCATAAAGCCGTTGCCAACGGTGAAGATTGTCTCGGTATGGCTCAGTTTGAACGGATTGAAAGGCGATTCGCTCACAAGCCATGTGCGCTGCTCAATCGGGGAGATCATCATCAGCCTCTTGATTTCTGAAAGTCAAAGCATATTAAGGAACTTGTCGGTGCGGATCGGTACTGGCGCGCACAATTAGCTCTGGCGCCACCAAAATTTGGCGCTGGGGCATGGGTAGCCGTTCCAGTTCTGCCATCAGGAGCGCCACGACTTGCGCGGCAAGGTCATCTATCGGTTGGCGGAGCGTGGTTAGCGGTGGATAAAGCAGTTCCGAGACGGGATCATCGTCAAAGCCGCTTACTGCTATGTCATAGCCAATTTGCACGCCGCAGCGGTTCAGATAACTCATCACGCCAATTGCCATTAGGTCGCTCACGCAGACAAGGGCAGTTGGGCGCGTTTGGGTGGGCAGCGCCAACAGATCGGCGGCGGCGGCGGCAGCCGCAGTGCTTGTGTTTTCCACGCGCCTGATCCAGCTTGCTTGTGGCGAGAGCGCAGCGGCATCCAGCGCATCAAAATAGCCTTGCACACGCGCATCACCACTCAGCGAGCCTTCAGGCCACCCGATCAAGGCAATGCGCGTATGCCCTAAACTGATCAGGTGGCTGGTGACCAACGCAATGCCGTGCCGTCCATCCACATCCACATAGGGAAAATTCCAACGGTCGTTGGCGCGCCCAAAGGCAGCAAACGGCACACGCGCCTCTAGCAGGTGGCGAATGCGGGCATCGTTGCGGTTGGTGTGCGCCAAGATGAAGCCGTCTACACGGTTGGTCTGGATCAACTCTTGGTAGGCGTCTATCGGCGAATCTTCGGTGTGGGCAAAGGTCAGCACATGATAGCCGTAGGATTCAACTGCCTGCGCCATCCAATAGGTAAAACGATCTAGCAGTGGTGCGCTTTGCCCACGCTTAATGTTGTGCCAGCCATACCCGATCAGGCGCGTTTTGCTCGCCTGAAGGTTGCGCCCGTTTGCGTTTGGGCGGTAGTTCAGGGCGGTGGCAGCTTCCAACACGCGGCGGCGCGTTGCCTCACTGACCGGATAGCTGTTATTCATGACGTAGGAGACAGTCGCAATTGAGACGCCTGCTAAGGCTGCCACATCTTTGATGGTGATGTTGAGCGTATAGCCAAGTGTTTCTGCCGCCGCGTGGACGCTGCGCTGCTGTGCTTCTGGCACAGCCTGTGCGCCGCTGAGCGCGTGATAGGCAGTCAGCAGCGGTACATGCGCTTGTGCCGCCACCTCTTTGAGAGTCGCCATGCATTCACCCTACTAAAACGTTTAACCTATCCTCATAATAGCCACGTTAGGGCAGACTGTCAATGCGGCGCAGCGCCAAGTTTACTCAAAATTTCGGCAACTTGCACGCCTTCCAAATTAGGCAAGATCAGATCAGCGGCACTAACACGCTCTGCATCGCCAATGCCAACCGTAGCCATGCCACATTCATGGGCAGCGGCAATGCCTGCCTCAGCATCCTCAAAGACCACCACTTCTGAGGGCGGCACGTTCAGCCTGCCGGCGACCCACACAAAGAGATCGGGGGCGGGCTTGGTGCGGCTGACCGAATAGCCGTCGCCAATGGCATCAAACTGTGCGGCAATGCCTAGCCCATTCAGGGCGTCACGGGCATTTTTGCTGGCAGAGCCTAAGCCAATCTTAATGCCGTGTGCGCGTGTTTGCGCCAGAAAATCTGCCACGCCGCCCAGCAAATCGGCAGGTGTGATGTTCGCCAGAAAAGCACGGTAGTAATCGTTCTTGCGCTGCATGAAGGCTTCCATCTGCGCTTCAGGCAGCACTTTGCCTTTCAGCAAGCGCAGCAGGCTTTCACGGCGCGAGACTCCGCGCAGTGCTTCATTATCCTCACGGCTGAAGGGCAAGCCTTCCTCATCAGCAAGGCGCTTCCAAGAGCGATAGTGATATTCGGCAGTATCGGTGATCACACCGTCCAGATCGAAAATGAAAGCGGAGATTTTGAGCATTACGCATTCCTTTTGATGCATCTCTTGACAATCTGTACAAAGTTCATTATATTCGATATTGAGTTAAACGTTTAAGTGGTTTAACCACAAAAGGAAAATGTGCCGTGAACAAGACTTTTCGTTTTCTTACCCTTGCAATCGTGATCGCCTTGATCGCCGTTGCCGCTGCGCCAAACGCACGCGCCGCGCAGACCGTCAACCTCGTGCTGATGGGCTGGTCGTCCTCGCCTTCGGAGAATGAGCGCCTTCAGAAGATTGTGGATGACTGGAATGCTGCCAACGCCGATATTCAAGTCACCCTGAACCAAGTGCCAGACTATGATACCACGCTGCAAAAATCGCTGGCAGGTGGCGAGCCGCCGGATGTGTTCTATGTGGACTCGTTCCGCTTCCTCGATCTGGTGCGCGCCGATGCGCTGATGCCTGTTGGCGAGATGCTGACCAACGCGGATGATTTCTACCCATCACTGCGGGATGCCTTCACCACCAATGGTCAGTTCTACTGCCCACCGAAAGACTTCTCCACCCTCGCGTTGCAGATCAACACCGAGATGTTTGAGGCTGCCGGCTTGAGCGCGCCCACCACTTGGGAAGAAATGCGCGCCGCAGCCGAAGCGCTGACCAAAGATGGCGTCTATGGCGCCGTGGTGCCTGCTGATTTTGCCCGCTGGGTTGCCTTCCTCTATGCTGCGGGCGGTTCGGTCACCAATGATGACTTTACCGAGATGACCATCAACAGCCCTGAGGCTGCCGCTGCCCTGAAGTTCTACACTGATCTGTACCTTGATGGCTTTGCCAAGACGCCCGCTGATCTGGGTGTGGGCTGGCCGGGTGAGGCGTTCGGCAAGGGCTTGGTCGCTATGTCCTTCGAGGGTAACTGGATCGAGCCATACCTCAAGGATCAGTTCCCAGACCTGAAGCACATGGCTGTTGAGATGCCCGCCGGACCCGGTGGCAAGGCAACTATGGCGTTCACCGTCTGCTATGCTGTGCCAATGAAGGCGAAAAACCCTGAGGCTGCCGTGAAGTTTGTGGACTATCTGACTGGCGCTGAGGGCATGAAGGCATGGACTGATCTGGGCTTGGCAATGCCAACACGCGCTTCCTTGCGTGAGGGTTGGCTGGCACAGTTCCCCAACCTAGAGCCATACCTGAACGGCGCAGAGTATGCCCGTAAGTGGCAGTTTGTGCCGGGCTTCCAGGCTGTCTTGGACAAGGTGAATGAGCAGCTTTCACTGGTGATGGGCGAAAACCAGACCGTGAACGGCGCGCTCAGTGAAATCGAGACGATTGGCGCTGAGGTGCTTGCTTCCCGTTAAGCGCTGCCCATCAAGAAGCAGCCTAAGTGTGCGCGCCTCGCCTATCGCATGGGCGGGGCGCTTTTATAAAATTTTTAGGGAAGGGGATTTTTCATATGGCAGTCGCAGCACCTTCTATGGGCAAGCAAGGCGGCTTTCGGCTTGGCGCCAAAGGGCAAGAAAGCGCCGCTGGCTTCTTCTTCATCCTGCCCGCGCTGATCATCATCTTTGCCTTCATCTTCATTCCACTGCTCAGCGCCTTTCTGATCAGCTTCACCAATTGGAACGGCTTGCAGCCACCCGCTGAGGCGGCAGGCGTCGGTCTGGCGAACTATTCACGCATCTTCGGCTTGGATAACACAACCGTTGTGCGCGATGAGTTCTTCGTCGCTATCAAAAATACATTCTACTACACGCTTGGCGTGGTGCCTGCTCAGACCATCCTAGCATTGGTGCTGGCGTTCATTGTTAACCAACAGTTTTTGCGTTTTCGCGGCTTCTTCCGCGTGGCATTCTATTTCCCTTCGATCACCTCATCCATTGTGATCGCCACAATCTTCTTGTGGCTGTTCAATCGGAATGGCGTGATCAACGGCGTGATTGCAGGCTTGGCAGGTGCCATCGGCTTGGAGTACAGCCCGGTGACGTGGATTAACGACGCGAACGGTATTATTCACAACTTTCTGCGCCTGTTCGGACTCACACTGCGAACAGCGCCAGAATGGATGACCGAATCGCGCATTCTTGGGCAGTCCATTTGGCAGTGGATCAGTGGACCATCCGTCACCATGTTGGCGATCATGCTGCTGGCAATCTGGACGACGACCGGCACCATGATGCTGATCTTCCTTGCCGCCTTGCAGGACATTCCGCGCCAGCTTTACGAGGCAGCCTCTGTGGATGGCGCCACGCGCTGGCAGCAGTTCCGCCTAATCACCGTGCCGATGCTGCGCCCGACCACTTTCTTTGTACTGACCATCGGCTTGATCGGCTGTTTCCAAGTCTTTGACCAGATTTACGTGATCTCGCAGGGCAACCCGGCTGGCACGACCAAAACCATCGCGTGGATTGTGTTCCGCAACCTGCGCGATTCGCAAGCAGGGCTTGGCGCAGCGCTTGCCTTCGTGTTGTTCGTGATCATCGCCGTGTTCACCATTGTGCAGCGGCGCATGGTCGGCAAGACGGTGCAGCAGTAACGAAAGGCGCGTGAACTATGTCTACAAATACAGTCGTATCGAATCTTGATGCACGTGGCTTTTCGCTGCCGCCTAATATCGGTAAAATTATCCGCACAATGCTGACCTATGGTGTGCTGATCCTGTTTGCGCTGGCGATGATCATGCCCTTCGTCTATGCGGTCACCAATTCCTTCAAGGAACTGCCCGATATTGCGGCGAACCCAATGCGCCTGACGCCGGGTATCCGTGCCGACGGCACACCCTACAACTGGACGACCATTGGCTATGACCGCGCCTTAAATAACCAACAGATCAACTTTCCACGTGCCATCTTCAACAGCTTTTTCGTGGCTGTGGTTGTCACGATCATGCGCGTGATCTTTAACAGTATGGCGGGCTATGCGTTGGCGCGCATACGCTTCCCGGGGCGCGGCGCAGCCTTTGCCGCCTTGGTTGGCACGCTGATGGTGCCGGGCATTGTGCTGCTGATTCCGCGCTATTTGGTGCTGAGCCAGCTCGGTTGGATTGATACCTATTGGGCGCTCTTGGTGCCATACTTTGCCGACGCCTTCGGCATCTTCCTGATGAAGCAGTTCTTTGAGAGCATTCCGCGTGAGATTGAAGAAGCTGCCGAGATTGACGGCGCCAGCCGCTTCCGTATGTTCTTCGTGATCATCTTGCCGATGGCGATCCCAGCGCTAACCGCGATGGCAATCTTCGCCTTTCAAGGCACATGGAACGATTTTCAAGGACCGTTGATCGCACTCAACCTGAACCGTGAGCTGTATACGCTGCCACTGGCGCTCGCCTTCCTGAGAGGCGTGACGGGTGATGCCATTCAATGGGATTTGATGCTGGCTGGTTCGGTCATCACCACGCTGCCAATGGCGGTCATCTTCTTCATCTTCCAGCGCTTCTTCATTGAAGGCGTTAGCTATACGGGCGTGAAAGGCTAGTGATGGGCGCGGGCTTGCGGGCAGTTTGGCGCGGCGTGCTGATCTTTGAGCGCTTCGGCTGGGTGTTCATCGTGGCAAATCTGTTCGCGATGCTGCTCAGCCTGCCAATCCTGACTGCGCCGCTTGCCTTTGCCGGCCTGGCACATATGGCACATGCCGCACACAGCGCACCTACGGTGCATCCCGATGATTTTTGGCGCGGTGTGCGGCGCTATCTGTGGCAGGGCTTGCTCCTGGGCGCGCTGAACCTTGCTTTTTGGGCGCTGCTCTACGTGAATTTTGCCACCTTCAGCCGTCAGACGGGCGCGTTCTTCTGGCTGTTACGCGGCGTTTGGTTTGTGGCGGCGCTGCTCTGGCTGCTGGTGTTGCTCTATGTTTTTCCACTGTTAGAAGAAATGGAGCGTCCGCACTTAGGCTTGGCGCTCTATAACGCCGCGCTGATGGCGATTAAGAATCCATTCTTTAGTGTGGCGGTGCTGTTTGGCGTACTGCTGATCACGCTAGGCAGCGCGCTAACTGTTGTGCCTTTCCTGCTCTTTACGCTGAGTATGCTTGCCAGCATTGGCAGCGCCGCCGTGCTGGATCGTCTTGCGCGCTTTCGTAGCGGTGCTTAGCGTGCTTCCCACAGGCGCCATGCCATCCACAGCACAAGCACACCGCGCAGCGACCATGCCACTGTGCGTATCCAATTGGTGGTGACCAACGCTTGATGCGCGCTCAGATCAAAGCCTGCCGAGAGCCTGCCATGCAGCGGCACTTGAATAAAGGCTGTTGAGAGCCACGTCACGCCGACTAACACTAAACCGATCCATGCCAGCAGCGGCGGCACGCCACGCGGCGGCTGAAGCGCCAACAAGAAGGCTGTGCCAAGCTCTGCCAGCATCAGCGGCATGACGACGCGTGTGATCGCATCGGTGTGCGCTGCCTCATAAGCGCGGAAATATTCCGCACCCACGCGGCTAAAAAGCGGATAATGGACGATCTGAATGATCAAGATCGCACCGACCATTGCCAGCGTTGCGCCAAGGTTGATCAGAAAGATAAACGTTGTGCTGCCCTCGTTGAGCGTCTCTTGCGCCATACCTGAACCTCTACACTTTGTTTCCCTACGCTTGATCGGTTTTAAGCCACCGCTTGGCAGAATGCCAAGTGCGCCTGTGTTATAATGGCGGATATTTTTACGTGCGATGGCAAAGGTAAAAGATGATGCGTAACGCATTTTGGGCAGAGCAATCCGTAATCGTGACGGGTGGCGCAGGGTTTCTGGGCAAGCATGTGGTGCAGGCGCTCCAAGAGCGCGGTGCAAAGCGCGTCTTCGTCGTCCGCAGCGCAGAGTATGACCTGCGTCACGAGGAAAACGTGCGCCGTTTGTATCAGGACGTGCCTGCCACAATGGTGCTTCACCTAGCTGCCTCAGTCGGCGGCATCAATGCCAATCGGAATCACCCTGGCAGCTTCTTCTACAACAGCCTGATGATGGGTGTGCTGATGATGGAACATGCGCGGCTTGCCAATGTGCCAAAATTTGTGGGCGTTGGCACCATTTGCGAATATCCGAAGTTTACGCCGGTGCCATTCCGCGAGGATGATCTGTGGAACGGCTATCCAGAGGAGACCAACGCGCCCTACGGCTTGGCAAAGAAGATGCTGCTGGTGCAAGGGCAGGCGTACCGCCAAGAATACGGCTACAACAGCATTCACATCATGCCGACCAACCTCTACGGCGCGGGCGATAACTTCGATCTGGATACCTCGCATGTAATCCCGGCGCTCATCCGCAAGTGCTTCACCGCCAAACAGAACGGCGATCCATACATCGAAATCTGGGGCGATGGCTCGCCTACCCGCGAATTCTTATATGTGAAGGATGCTGCTGAGGGCATCTTGCTGGCAGCAGAGCATTACAACGGCGCAGAACCAGTCAATTTGGGCAGCGGTACGGAAATCTCGATCCGTGATTTGGCAACCCTGATCGCCGAATTGGTCGGCTTCACTGGCGAATTCCGCTACGATCCAAGCAAGCCGAATGGTCAGCCGCGCCGCCAACTGGATGTTTCACGAGCACGTGAGGCGTTCGGGTTCAGCGCACAAACGCCGTTCCGCGAAGGCTTGCGCGAAACGGTGGCGTGGTATCTGGAGCAAGTCGGCGCGCAGCAAGCGTAAGCTAGCCTAATAGGCAGCCTGTGGGCAGGAGCAGTCTTACCCACAGGCTTGACAGTAAAGCCGAGAAACATTGACATAAACGTATCCTCAGTGCTACACTCGCACGCAGAATCGTGCCGTGCGCGGCAGATAGGACGATGATCTTGGAAGGCATGGCAAACGCGGCAACCAGCCGTCAGCGTACCATTCAACTGACCCTGCTTGGCATTATCTTGGCAACCATTCCGTGTTACTGCGTGGGATTCCTGCTCTTGGCAGTGCGCCCAACGCCAGCACGCACCACGCCTGAAGAATCGCCCACACCGCTTCAGTTTGTGACTGCTACAACCGACCCGTTTGTGACGCCAAGCATCACGCCGATTGGTCCGCTGCTGACCGCCACCAACCCGATCTTCATCCAACCGACGCCAACGCAATTCTTCTTTATTTCACCAACGCCGTTCGTCTTCCCAACGCAGACGCCCTTCGTCTTCCCAAGCCCAACGCCGTTTGTGTTCCCAACGCAAACACCGATTATCATCGTACCGCCGACGGCAACGCCGATCTTGCCGACCGCCACACCAGAACCGCCAACCTCTACGCCGGTGCAGTCTACCGAGACGCCGATCCCATTCCCGACGCCTGTCACACCGACGGAGACACCGATCCCATTCCCAACCTTTGCCACACCAACGCCGGAAGGATCTGTGCCGCCGCCACCGAATTGACCATAAGACTATTCTGATCTGAGAAAGAGCTACCGTGGATATAAAAGCGCACTTGAAAATACTTAGTGAGCTGCACGCGCCTTCAGGCTATGAAACGCCTGCCCGCGATGCGCTTTTGGCGGCATGGCAGCCGCTGACCGACGCTCAGGAGACGAGCCGTATGGGCAGCTTGGTTGCCTATAAATATGGCAGCGGCAGCGAACCACGCCGCAAAATTATGCTCTGCGCGCATATGGATGAAATCGGCATGATGGTGCGGCAGGTTGAGGATGGATTCGTGCATGTGGCTGATATTGGCGGCACTGATAGCCGCATTGTGGTCGGCAAGCCCGTTCTCGTCCATACGCGGACAGGCGCCCTGCAAGGCGTGGTCGGTGTGCGTGCTTCACAGATGCTGAGCGAAGATGAGCGCGGACGCTACCCAAACGTCAACGAAATTTTTGTGGATTTGGGCTTGCCTGCCGAAGAAGTGGCAGCCCGCGTCCAGATTGGCGATATCATCACGATGGATGTGCCGCTGCTAGACTTGCAAGGGCAGCGCGTGGCAGGCAAGGCGATGGATGACCGCGCCTGTGTTGCCGTTGTAACAGCTTGCCTTGATGCTTTGCAGCGCCTGAAGCACACTTGGGATGTGTTGGCAGTTGCCAGCGTCCAAGAGGAGGTTGGGTTGCACGGCGCACGCGCAGAGGCATACCGTTTGCACCCTGAGATTGCCATCGCCCTTGATGTGACCTTTGCGCCACAGCCGGGCGTTTCCGGCGCCACTTTTGAGTTAGGTAGCGGTGTGCCGTTGGCGCTTGGCGCAAACTTTCATCCTGCCCTGTTCGAGGCGATTAAAAAGACGGCGGAACGCCTTGAGATGGAACTGCCTATCGAACCAACACCGATGGCAAGCGGCACCGATGCTTGGGCGATTCAGGTCAGCCGCGAGGGCATTCCAACTGCCTTGATCGGCGTGCCAACGCGCAATATGCATACCACGGTTGAGACGGTTGACCTGCGCGATATTGAGCGTGGCGGACGCTTGCTGGCGGAATTCATCGCCGGGCTGGATGAGAAGTTCCTTGCCGATATTGTGTGGGAAAAGCCTGATCAGCCAACGGAGAGCGCTTAACATGCCAACCTTACGCGAGAACTTAAAGCAGCTTTCAGAGGCAGTTGGCGTTTCGGGTGAGGAACGCGAAGTGCGCCAATTGGTGCTGAGCCTCGTCAAAGATCACCTCTCGGATGCCGTCACCGATGCGATGGGCAACCTGACAGGGCGCTTGAAAAGCAGCGCACCAACCGGCGTGCGCGTGCTGATCGGCGCACCAATGGATGAAGTCGGCTTGATGGTGACGGGCAGCAACGGCTTTTTGAATGTGCTGCCTGTCGGTCGGCTGGATATGCGCTATCTGGCGGCAGCGCGTGTGTTGGTTGGTGCGGAGAAGGCAAACGGCGTCTTGCTCTTTGCGCCTATCCATAAAAGCTATGGTCAGAACGATCTGCCTTCGGCTGACTCGCTGCTGATTGATGTGGGTGCGAGTGGCAAAGGTGGTGCAAAAGTTGGTGATCGGGTTGCCTTCGCGGGCAGCTATGCCGAACTGGGCGCCGATGTGGTGCGCGGCAAGGCATTGCACAGCCGTGCGGCGTGCGCTGTGCTGATCGCTTTGATCGAATCGCTGAGCGAATCGCCACTGCCATTGGATATTCACGTGGCATTCACCGCGCAATCGCGGGTCTATGGGCGCGGCGCACTGGTAGCAGCCAACCGTGTGAAGCCGCAAGCCGCCTTTTTGCTGGATGGCGCGGATTGCGACGATCTGCCGCGCCTGCCCGACGATTCGCGCCTGCCGATGGTGCGTTTGGGTGGCGGCACTGCGCTGCGCGTTGCTGAAGGCATAGGCGTGCCTAACCGCCCCTTGCTAGAGCATGTTCGCGCTGTGGCGCGCCAGCACAGTTTACCGCACCAGATGGATACCTCTGAGGCATATGGCACGGAAAATGCCCTCGTCAGCCAGACGCAAGCCGGCGTGCCAACCGTCACCCTGAGCATTCCTGTGCGTTATTTGCACAGCCCGAACGGGCTGGTTTCCTTAACCGACCTTGAGCATACCCAGCGTTTGCTGCGCGAATCGCTTGCGGCGCTGACACCTGATCTTCTGGAGAACTAAAGCAATGGCAGATAAAGCACTTATTCAAGCATTGGTGGAAGCGTGGGGACCACCCGGACATGAGCATGAAGTGCGCGCCCTTATTGAAGGCTACGTGCGCGACCTTGCCGATGAGGTGCGTGTGGATAGCTCTGGTAACCTCATCTGCCGCATGGGCAGCGGTGGCAAAAAGATCATGATCGCCGCGCACATGGATGAGATCGGCATGGTGGTGAATACGCTGGATAAGCCCGGTTTTGCGCGCTTCACGATGACGGGCGGCTTGATCCTCGTCTCGCTGATTGGCAACCGCGTGCGTTTTGCCAACGGCACTATCGGCACGATTGGTATGGAAGGCAGCGCACTGATCCCAACCAAGCTGCCAACGCTTGCTGAACTGTTCATAGATTTCAGCGAAAATGGCAATGATAGTGGTAGCGTTCAGGTCGGGGATGCCGCCGCCCTAACACGCAATTTCACCACACGCGGCGACCGTCTGATTGCCAAAAGCATGGATGATCGGATCGGCTGCGCCGTGGCAATTGAGGCAATGCGTGCCTTAAAGGGTAAAAATCTGCCTAACGAACTTTATTTTGTGTTCACCACACAGGAAGAAGTTGGCATTCGCGGCGCACGGGTGGCTGCCAATGGCATTGCGCCGGATTATGGCATTGCCCTTGATGTGACCGCCACAGGCGATACGCCGAAGAACAACAGTATGGCGATCCGCCTCGGCGGCGGCGCAGCCATCAAGGTGTTGGATAGCGGTCATATCGTACCGCCCGCCATCAAAAACCTGATGATCAGCCGTGCGGAAGCAGCGGGCATTCCCTATCAGCTTGAAATCTTGACGGGCGGTTCAACCGACGCCGCCGCCATCCAAACTGCTCTGAGTGGCATTCCAAGCGGAGTCATCTCGATCCCATGCCGCTATGTGCATACCACCAGCGAAACGGTGGACATCAACGATGTGCAAGCCTGCATAGACCTGCTGGTGGCACTTCTGGCGCAGCCCTTTGAGGCATAGCCCTAAAAATCGTAGCCGACGGCGCGCAGCCATGCCTGTGCCAGCAGCGTATGCCCTTGCGCGCCGACGTGAATCTGATCGGGCGACCAGAACGACTCTGGCAGGCTTTGCATCGCTTGGTCAAAGGCTGCCTGTGTGCGGACGAGTGCCGCGCCAAATTCGACCGCCAAACCTTCCACCACGCCGCCATAGAGCGCCATAAGCTGCCGCATAGGATGGTTCACATCGGCGATGACGGCGTAGGGCTGCATCAGCACAAAGTTCGCCTTGATGGCTTGCCGTGCGCGCTGCAACAAAGCGCGCAGTGTGCTTTGAAACTCGCCAACCGGCACTGCCTCACGTGCGTTGTAGGTGAAGTGCCGCCACACATCGTTGGCGCCAATCATGACCGAGACCCACTGTGAACGCTCCCGAATCACATCAGCTTCCCAACGCATGGCAAGTTGGCGCACCGTATCGCCGCCCACGCCCTTGTTGATGAAGGTGAGGTTATGCTGCGGATAGCGTGCAATCATGAAGTTCCGCACTGTGTTCACATAGCCATTGCCATAAGGTGCCGCCGCACCGCGCCGATCTGCATCGGTGATTGAATCGCCCATGAACACAATCCGATGATGCTGCCCAAAAATCATGGCTATTTGCTCCTGAATGCCTGCCGATTGTAGTGTCTGCCTGCCTCAAGCGCAACCTTTGCCCAATGATTGTCTGTGTGGGCAGTCGGTGCTAAGATAGGCGCGAGAATGCACCGATTGCAAAACACCTTACGGAGGGCAGTGTGACCAAGCCTTATTTCATCGGCATTGATGTAAGTACAACAGCCTCAAAAGCGCTGGTGGTGGATATGCAAGGGCAAGTGATTGCCAGCCAGAGCTATCCGCACGCCCTTTCGACGCCGCGCCCACTGTGGAGTGAGCAAGACCCACACGATTGGTGGCGCGCCACTTCCGCCGCCCTGCGCGACGTGCTGAAACAAGTTTCCCCAGAGGATATTGCCGCCATCGGCTTAACTGGGCAAATGCACGGCTTAACCTCGCTGGATAAGGATGGCAATCCGCTGCGCCCCGCCATTCTGTGGAATGATCAGCGTTCCGGCGCGCAGTGTGCGGCAATCACCGAGAAGGTCGGCGCGCATAAACTCTGGCAGCACATTGGCAGCCGCCTGCTGGCAGGCTTCACCGCGCCCAAGATCATGTGGCTGCGCGAGAATGAACCCGATGTTTACAAGCAGATTGCCCATGTGCTGCTGCCCAAAGACTATGTGCGCTATCGGCTGAGCGGTGCTTATGTGGTAGATGTGGCGGATGGATCAGGCTTTGGCTTGATGGACATTGCCAAACGAGCGTGGTCGGACGAGATGATCGCCGCCTTTGACATTCCGCGTGCATGGCTGCCTGATCTGTGTGAATCGCCTGAGGTGTGTGCCTATGTCAGCGAGGCAGCCGCTGCCGAAACGGGCTTGCGCGTTGGCACGCCGATTGTGGGCGGCGCGGGCGATCAGCCAGCAGCAGGCGTGGGCAGCGGCATTGTGGAGCAGAACCAAGTCTCGCTGACGGTCGGTACATCCGGTGTGGCGTTTGCCAGCAGCGATCAATACAATCCACAGCCAGAGGGCTTGCTGCACCACTTTTGTGCAGCAGTGCCGGGGACGTGGTTCTATATGGGTGTCATGCTGAGCGCGGCGGGCGGTCTGCGCTGGCTGCACGACGAACTGACACCGAACATGAGCTACGACGAACTCAATGGGCAGGTAGAGCGCGTGCCGCGTGGCTCGCTTGGCTTGCTTTTCGCGCCCTACCTGACTGGCGAGCGCAATCCACACCCTGATCCGCTGGCGCGTGGTGCGTTCGTCGGCTTGACGCTGCGGCACGGTGTGGCACACATGGCACGTGCCGTCATGGAAGGTGTGGCGTTCGGGATGCGCGACAATTTGGAACTGTTGCGCGGGCAAGGCGCTCAGCCTACGGAAGCGGTGATCGGCGGCGGTGCGGCAAACAGCCCTGTGTGGCGGCAGCTCAGCGCCGATATTATGGGCATTCCGCTGTATACGGTCAATACGCATGAAGGCGCAGCACTGGGCGCGGCAATTTTGGCGGCGGTTGGTGTGGGCGCTTACGCGGATGTGCCAACGGCGTGCCGCGAATTGGTGCGTAAAGAGATGACCATCGCGCCGACGGCAGAAGGTACAGCCGACTATGAACGGCTTTATCCTGCTTTCCGCGCCACCTATCCCGCGCTGAAAGCGCTCTATGCTGAATTAGCGCGTTTTGAGGGATGACTCATAAAGCGTGCGCCGTTGCCATGCGTTTACGGCAACGGCGCACTAACTGGGTGAGAGGCGGGATATTTAGCCGGCGGAAGCCTCATCCAGCACTTTACGCACGCTCCGTACCAATTCGGTTGGGCTAAAAGGCTTGGTGATGTAGTCGTTCACTTTGGCAATATGCAGCCCCAGCACCTTATCAATGCTTTGTGCTTTTGCGGTCAGTACGATCACCGGAATCTCTTTCATGCTCTCGTGGGCGCGCATTGCCTGATAGACTTCCCAGCCATCCATGTCGGGCATCATCAGGTCGAGCAGCACAAGGTGCGGTTGCACCTGCTCAATGGCAGCCAAGCCGTCGCGCCCGTTACTGATGCCTGTTACATCGAACCCTTCGCGCCGCAAGATCAGCTTGACCAAATCAATTGTTTTAGGGTCGTCCTCAATACAGACAATCCGTATCAGCCCCTCGTCGGTCATGATACACGCTCCGATGAATAATGACAGTTCATTGTCTGTAGTTTACCACAACCTTTAGCGCATGGCTGAATTTCATAAAATCTTCAGGAAATCTGAATTTGGTGAGGAAATTTTAGGAGGGGCAGGGGAGAGCGTTTCGGCTGCCTTAGTTTTATGTGGCTAAGGCAGCCGAGCATTCTTTAGCGGCGGCAGGCAGCTTGCTGTGCGCTGTTGAAGGCGCTCTGCCCAAACGTTCTGACCGCCTGATAGTACGTCCATGCGGCGGCGTAGCAGCTTGAGCGCGTCCACCAAGAACGCTTGGCGCAAATTGCCTTCATGTCATCATAGAAGCGGCTGTCGCAGGTGGCGCGGTTGCTGCCGCAGGTGCCGTAACAGTAGTCGTGGCGGTCACAAGCGGGCGTGAACCACAGATCCGGCACGATGCCGCCGAAGCCTTCAGGTCCGCAGCCGTTGCTGGTCTGCGCGGCGGCGGGCTGCACAGCGGTGGTTAGCGGCATCATGCTGAGCAGGGTAAGCACCACTGCAACGCCAAACAAAATCAGATTACGGAACTTCATAAATCTATCCCCCTTCAAGCAATTGCTAAGCAGCCTAAGTATAAGAGATTTGGGCGGCGGAAGGTTGTAAAATTTTGTTGAGGTTTTAAGGCAAACGGATTAAACCTTTTTGAACGGCTTCTATGCACCTGCGGCATAGTTTCGATACAAACACAACGGCTGAGGGAGGTTCGCTCAGCCGTTGGTAGGCATTGTTAGCTTGGCGTGGCACGTCTAAACGTCGAGCGTGGCATCCTTCGAGTGCTGAATGATGAATTTACGGCGCGGCGGCACGGCAGGTCCCATCAGCATCTCAAAAGTTTGGTCTGCGGCGGCGGCATCTTCACTGGTCACCAGCAGCAAGGTGCGGTTGGCAGGATTCATGGTTGTTTCCCAAAGCTGCTCGGCGTTCATTTCGCCCAAGCCTTTGTAGCGCTGCACCACAACCTTATCAGGCTCAGGGTATTTGGTCAGCGCCCGCGCCAACAGTTGTTCTTCGCGCACGTTCGGTTCGGGATAGAAGTATTCCACCTGCTTGCGATAGTCTAGGCGAAAGAGCGGTGGCTGTGCGATGTACAGGCGCTTTTCGCGAATCAGATCGGGCATGTAACGGTAAAAGAAAGTGAGCAGTAATGTTCTGATGTGGGCGCCATCAACATCAGCATCAGTGAGCAGTAGCACACGCCCATAGCGCAGTTTCTCGATGTTGAAATCTTCGCGGATGCCCGTCCCAAGCGCAGCGATGAGCGCCTTGATCTCTTGGCTATCGAGGATGCGGTTGAGTGTGGCGCGTTCGGTGTTCAGAATCTTACCACGCAAGGGCAAGATCGCCTGAAAATGACGGTCACGCGCTTGTTTCGCACTGTTGTGAACGAAAACACCAGCTGCCAGTGCGAAATTGTGGTAGTGATCTACAGTGAGATCGTAGACATCTTCGCGTTCTTCCAATTGATGTACCGCCATAACTTTGCAGTTGTGGTTCTGTGCTGCTTCAAGCAGTTTCCCTCTGTCTCCCTCAAAATATTCAAGCAGGCGTGCAAACTTTGGGGCAGTGGGTGCTTTCTGTAACCGCAATGTTTCATAAGCACTCTCAACGTTCTCGGATGTCAGAACACTGTTCAACAAAGCAAGCGCTTTACGCCTATGCCCTTCACGCACGTTCGCACCACGTTCCTCAGGAGGTGTTGTCTCACGCCATGTAGCAAGCGCGCTCAGCGTTTTCTCGCTGCGTATTCTGTCCGACCAGTAAGCATCCAACCCAGCACGCATCTTTTGCCGATGCTCAGGATTAGCTTCCAACCACGCCTTGACTGTAGCAATATGCCGAAGCCGATATGCTTCATCTTGCCACTGCTCACGAGTCTTTTCTGAACGCCATGCACGCAGCTCTTCATCTTCCCATTGAGCAAGTGCAATTTGGCGGTTGCGCTCACGTGCGTCGGGGTTTTCTTCAAAATAGCGGCGCGTGCGTTCGGATTGTGCTGCACGATGTTCAGGATTTGACCAGTATGCCGCTTGATATTCACGCATACGTTCGCAGTAGACTTGATATTCATCAGCCGAAAGACTGTTGAACCATTCTTGAAAACCTTGCAACAACTTCTCATTGAGGGTTTCATCTTGCCGTTGCAGCTTAACGCGATCCCTCATGTATTGACGGTAAGCAGGGTCTTGCCATTGGCGAATCGCTTGCTCACGCAATTCCCGCACCCTCTTCTGACGGTAAGCAGGGTTTTGCCACAGCCGTTTTGCCATTTCGCCTGCCAGTTGGGCATGTAGTTGTTGATGTTCACACCAAAACATACGCTGAATGTTGCGTGGATCATTATTGAGTTTGTTTAGATCGGCATGATGACGAACATTACCCGCCTTTTTGGTGTAGGCTTTAGTCAGCAAGTTATACAAATCTGCGAGATGGTGTGTATGCCACCAAGCACTGCGATTATTCATCCATACCATTTCATAGCCAGGGGCAGGTTGTTCGCCTTCTTGTGTTAGGCGTGTTTTAAGTGCCATTAAGCTGTCGCCCGCCTGCAACTGCGCCGCAGCACGGTATGAACCATCCCGTAAACGGAACAGATGATCAGGTGTGCAGCGAATACGTTCGCCATTGTCAAGTTCGACCTCAACAAGTTCGGCATGTCGTTTGGTCATACGCGGCTCAACCAACGGCACAATTCGCACATCGCCCACTTCGTTGCTGGCATAACCGAAGTGTGTAATTCCCAACGTCCAGTCTTCAGCAAGCTCACGGAAAGTTTTTACTAGCCCTGAAGCAAGGCGTACTTTGGTAGAACCAACAAAACAGCCCCCTGCGCTGTCGCCCTCTACGAGGAACAATTCTGTTTGTAAACCTCTGTCAGAGCAGTCTGCCAGCTTGCCGGGCAAGGTGGTGTTTGCCAGCAAACTCTTGCGTTCGCCCAGGAGCAGTTCGCGCTGTTTATCCAATGCATCTTGGATTCGCATGGTGCTGAGGCATTTATCAACGATTTTGCGCGCCTCTTTTGGGTTGTTCTCCAAAAAGTCGGTGAATGCCTCTGAGACGACCGACGAAACCGCCGCGCTGACTTCAGCATTCATCAGCTTTACTTTGGTCTGGCTCTCGAACTGTGGAGCAGGGTGCCGCACACTGACGATTGCCGTCAAGCCTTCCAGCGTGTGCCGACCAGTGAAGTTGGCATCGCGCTCTTTGAGCAAGCCCGCCTTGCGCGCATAAGTGTTGATGACGCGGGTGAGCGCTGAACGTAAGCCCGTCTGGTGTGTGCCGCCGTCTGGTGTGTTGATGGTGTTGGCAAAGGCGAGTTCGGTGGTGTTGGTGGTCTCGGTGTATTGGAAGGCGAACTCGACTTCCATCGCCGCTTCCACCTCGCGCCCTTCGGCAAGCATGGTGAACTTCGTCTCGCCCATGCCAGAGATCACGTCGTGGACAGCGTCGCGGTTGCGGTTCAGGTAGCGGACGAACGACCGTAAGCCGCCTTCAAAATAGAAGGTTGTCTCGCGTGGCAGCGGCGTTTCGCGCTCATCCACAAGGCGGATGGTGACGCCACGTGTGACGTATGCCATCTCGCGGAAGCGGTCTGCCAACGTCTTGAAGTTGAAGTCAAAATCGCGGCGGACGCCCTCAAAAATGAGCGCATCGGGATAGAAGCGAATATGGGTGCCGGTTGGTGCGCCTTCAGGCAGCGGCTCAATCGCCTCGACATCGCCTTGTGGCTCACCGCGCATGTAGCGCTGCTGCCAGATGTAGCCATCGCGGTGAATTTCTGCCACCATCCACTCAGAGACGGCGTTCACCGCCTTCACACCCACACCGTGCAGACCACCCGAAACCTTATAGGCGCCGCCGCCGAACTTGCCACCGGCGTGTAGGCTGGTCAGCACCAATTCCAGCGTCGAGATGCCTTTTTGCCAATGTTTTTCCACTGGAATGCCGCCGCCATTGTCCGAGACAGTGATCGAACTATCGGCGTGAATAACCACTTGAATAAAATCACAGCGCCCTGCCATCGCTTCGTCAATGGCGTTGTCCACCACTTCGTAAACAAGGTGATGCAGGGCGTGAACGTCCGTGCCACCGATATACATGCCCGGGCGCAGGCGTACTGCCTCCAAGCCTTCGAGGGCGCGAATATCCTGCCCGGTTTGCTGTCGCTGCGGATCGGTCACAACGTCCTCCACTAATTCACTAGAAACTGCTGAAAATGCTGATGAATACAGCCTAAAAACGTTTCCATTATACCAGACTTTTGGCAGCAGGTCAAAGACAAATGTTCGCAGCTCTCCTCAGTAAACAGCTGCTTATTTATTGATATTACCCATATATGCAAAATAGAATATTTGCGCGCAACGAATCCGCAAAGGCTGCGTATTAGAAGATCGTGCAGCATTTTTATGGTATGGAGAAGTAGTGACCATGACACCACTTGTCGAAATTCACGGTCTGAAGAAGCGTTATGCACCCAAAAATGGTGCAGGCGAAGGCAACCTTGCCGTTAAAGGCATTAGCCTGAGCATCCAGAAGGGCGAGATCTTCAGTCTGCTCGGTCCGAATGGCGCTGGCAAAACGACCACAATCAGCATTATGAGCGGCTTGATCGCGCCGACTGAGGGCGATGTTATTATTGGTGGACATTCTATTACTAAAAATGCGGTGGCGGTCAAAAAGCTAATTGGCGTCGTGCCGCAAGAGATCGCGCTCTACCCAGAGCTGAGCGCACGTACCAACCTCGAATTTTTCGGTCGGTTGCAAGGGCTAGGCGGCGCGGCGCTTGCCAAGCGCTGTGATGAGGTGCTAGAGTTCATTGGGCTGCGCGATAGGCAGCGTGAGCGGATAGATACCTTCTCCGGCGGCATGAAGCGCCGTGTGAACATTGGCGTAGGGCTGCTGCACAAGCCGACGCTCGTCTTTATGGATGAGCCAACGGTTGGCGTTGATCCGCAGAGTCGGCGCAGCATCCTAGACGCGGTAAAGGCGCTTAATCAGCAGGGTATGACGGTGCTTTACACCACACACTACATGGAAGAGGCAGAAGAACTCTCAGATCGCGTTGGCATTATGGATCACGGCGAGCTGATCGCGCTTGGCAAGCAGATCGAACTCATTCAGCAGACGGGCGTTAAGGATGCGATTATCCTGAAGCTGCCCTCAGAACATATTGAGGCAGCACAAACGCTCTTGCGTGCCTTGCCTGTTATCAGCAATGTTGAGGTAGATAGTGATCACAGCGATAAGCTGCACTTGCTCTCGGATCGCGGACGGCAAGCACTGCCGCACGTCATTCGCGCCTTAGATGAGGCAAACATGATCCCGACTGCTATCCAAATCAGCGAGCCAAACCTTGAAAGCGTCTTTCTGCACCTGACAGGGCGCGCACTGCGCGATTAAGGAGCGCCGTAAGATGGACATCCGCAAAGTCTTTCAGATCATCCTTCATAACATTCGGCTGTGGTTTGCCGACCCAACGGCGCTCTTTTTCACACTGATCGCGCCTTTCGTGCTGACCGTCATTATCTCGCTGGCGTTCAGCAATTTAGGCGGCAGCGCCGCGCCTGTGCAAAATATCCCGACCTTGATCGTCAATCAGGATCAGGGCAGCGCCTTTGGCAATTTTGGCGCGCAGATGGAAGCAATCTTCCTTGATCCACCCGAAGGGCTTGCCGAACTGATCAGCGTCGAGGCGCTCACTGATGTTGACGAGGCGCGGCAGCGCGTCCGCAAGGGTGAGGCGCGAGCTGCGATCATCATCCCACCCGATTTTTCGGCACGCTTGAACGCCGCCAGCCCAACCTTTGGGCAGCAGAAGGTTGAGATTGAACTCTACCGCGATGCCAATAGCACCATCTCGCCGCAGATTGTGGGCGCCATCGTCCGCCAATTCCTGAACAGTTTCACCAATGCCAATATCGCCGTGAGCGCCGCTGCCGCGCAAAATCCGCTGTTGGTGGCGCGGGCTGCCGAGATTGGGCAGGCGGTAGCAAATGCCGAGCCGCTCATCCGTCTGAATGTGACAGAAGGCAGGCAGGCACAGCGCACCACCTTCAATGCGCTGCAAATTTTTGCGCCCAATATGTCGGTCTTTTTCCTTGCCTTTGCGATGGCAATCGGCGTTGTGCAGATCATGGTGGAAAAAGAGAACGGCACGCTTGGGCGAATGCTCGCCACGCCAACGACACGCTCGACGATCCTTGCCGGCATGTTTGGCGCCACCTACATCAACGGTGTGATCCAACTTACGCTGCTGATTGTGGCAACCTCTCTGTTTGGCGTGCTGCTTGGCACAGAGGTAGCCGTTTGGGGGACGGATATTCCATCCTTGGCGCTACTGGTGCTGGTGGTGACGGCTGCCTTCATTGGGCTTGGTACAATTATTGCAGGCTTATCTAAAGATCGCGTTCAGGCACAGGTGCTTTCCAACGCCATCCTGATTGTGCTGGGTATTTTAGGTGGTGCATTCTTCGGTAGTGGTGATGGCAGCCCACCGCTGGGTGCGGTTAGCTATCTCTCGCCGAATTACTGGGGTGCCAATGCCTTCACACAGCTCGCCGGCGGCACTTTCCCAGCCACGCATTTCGTCGTCTTGTTGAGCATGTTCGTGGTGCTGTTCAGCGTTGGTCTGTTGCTCTTTAGCCGCCGTGTGGAGATTTAAGCGATGCGGAACATTCTAACGGTTGCCTTCACGCAAATTCAGGTGCAGCTTGCCGAACGCGGCACGCTGATTACACTCTTTGTGGTGCCGATCATCATGATGATCGCCATTGGTACCTTCTCTGGGCAAGCTGGAATCTCAACTGGGCGCATAGACATTATACAAGGTGGCGATCCGCTCGCCCAACAGTTCGTGCTGCTACTGCGGCAAGAGGGCGCCAAAGAAGTGAGCGGCGTGCGCTTGTTTGAAGTCTGCGACCTGAGCGCACCAAACCTGCAAAGTGAAGTGTGCGCGCTGGATGGTTTGACTGAGGCTGAGTCAGCGGCTGCCTTTGCCACAGCCCGTGTGGATGAACGCCAGAGCCTTGCCGCTGTGGTGCTGCCTGCCACTTTTAGTGATGACCTGCAAGCAGGGCGCAAGGTCGAGATCGGGCTGAAGGTGCAGAGCGGGAGTCCGTTTGCTGCTCAAAACGTGCAGCGCTATGTGGAAGCAGTCAACGCACGCATCAGCGGCGCGGTGATCGCGGCAAAGGCTGTGACGGAACTCGCCAATGGCGACAGCGCCTTCTATGCAGGGGTCTACACAGCGGCAGAGGCAGCCTGGGCGACTGATCCCGTCCGCGTGACGGAGACAACCAGCACCGTGACGGGCGGACAATCTGGCAGCGGCTTTGGGCAGAGCGTGCCGGGCATTGGCAGCATGTTCGTACTGATCAACGCAGCAGCACTTGCCCAAATCTTCGTTACGGAGCGCCAGCGCTACACTTTGCAGCGCCTGATCATGATGCCGATGCCGCGTTCGCACATTTTGATAGGCAAGCTGTTTGGGCAATTCTTGCTGTGTTTGGGCAGTTTCGTTGTGATGTTGGGCGTTGGCTCGCTGTTGGGCGTGCAGTGGGGCGATCCTGTGGCGTTGGTGGTGCTTGTGATTCTGTTCACTCTGTGCGCGACGGCGCTCGGCTTGGCAATTGCCGCCGTGGCGCGCAGTGCCAGCCAAGCCGCCAGCATCGGCTTTCTGATCCCGATGGTGATGGCGCCCCTAGGCGGCGCATGGTGGCCTCTTGAAATCACACCGCAAGCGATGCAAACTGTGGCGCGCTTCCTCTCACCGATCACTTGGTCGCAAGAGGCATTCGGCACATTGATCTACTATGGCGGCACGCTGACCGATATTCTGCCGAATCTCGCCGCGCTGCTGATCTTTACAGCAGTCTTTTTCGCCTTTGGTGCGTGGCGCTTCCGTTTGGATTAAAGGAAACGCATGGGCAATACATCGTATTTATTCCTCACCCTTCTCTGGAGCGCGCCGCTGATCGCGCTCCAATGGCTGATCAGCCTTGATGTGCTGATCAGCCATTGGCGAGTCTGGCTGCCTGCCAGCCTGCTGACGACCCTCTACCTGATCGGCGTGGACGCTGTGGCGCTTGGTTTGGGTGTGTGGGTGGTTGATCTGCGTGCGCTGAGCGGCATGTTGCTGCCTGTGGTGAATGTGCCGCTTGAACATGCCCTGTATTGGGCAGCGCTCTGCACACTGACCGTGCAAACGCTCATCTTGTGGCGCGAACGGGTGCGTTTGTGGGCGCGCATCAAGCGCTTTGCGCGCCTGATCCGCGGCGGATGGGCAGCCTTACGCGCCGAACGCGAAAATGAACCGCAATCTTAGCTTTGGGCTATACTCATCCACAAAACGCCTTTTCAGAAAGAAGTTTTAAGCATGACTTACGCCCTCTTACCCAACGGTGATGTGCATCTTGATTTTTCCGCTGCGCCGTCACTGATCCTCAGCGCTTATCAAGGCGGTGTGGTGCGTGTGCGTTGGCTGCCCAATGGCGTGCCACATCCACATATGCGCCGCACATGGTCGTTTGTGGATAAACATGGCGATTGCCCGCCTGAAGGCTGGCAGCGCGACTCGCTCAGCGAGGTTATTGCGGATCGCTTTCCGCGCCAAACGCCAACCCTGCACGAAACTGAAGGACGCCTAACACTTGCACTGGGCGATCTAACGCTTTACGCAGATTTGGCGCAGCCATGCCTCACATGGCAGATCGGTGGGCGCGTTGTCTGCGCCGATAATGCTTTGATCGGCTATGTGCATGATCCGCGCACGGGGCGCATCGCGCATACGCTCAGCCGCGATCTGGAAGATTATTACTATGGCTTTGGTGAAAAAAGCGGCAAGCTGAACAAACATTCGCGCCATCTGCGAATGCGAAACACAGATGCTTTCGGCTACGATGCTGAACACGCCGATCCACTCTACAAGCATGTGCCGTTCTACCTCACCCTGAACGGCTACGGCGCGGCGCAGCGCACCTATGGCTTGTTTTATGACACACCTTACGAGTGTGCCTTTGATATGGGCGCAGAAGTGGATAACTACTACGGTGATTACCGCGTCTTTCGGGCAGAAGGCGGCGATCTGGACTACTGGTTTATCAGTGGTGACTCTTTGGCAGCAGTCTTAGCGCACTACACAGCACTGACGGGACGGCAGCCGCTTCCGCCGCGTGACTCGCTCGGCTATCAGGGCAACGGCATGAGCTGGCTAGAAGGCGATGATCCGACAGGGCAGCTTGCCTATTTCACCGCCAAACTCCGTGAGCATGATCTGCCTTGCAGCAGCTTCAGCTTAGGCTCAGGCTATACACGCGCCGCCGATCAGAAGCGCTATGTGTTCACCTGGGCGCGAGATCGCATCCCTGATCCTGCGGCGTTCATCAAGGTGCTGAAGGAAGCAGGTTTAAGCGTTGCCGCCAACTTAAAGCCGGGCATCCTGACCACACATCCCTACTTTGAGGAAGCACGGCAGGCAGGTTTGCTCATCCGCCGTGCCGATTCGGACGCGCCCGACCTTGCGCCGTGGTGGAGTGGCGAGGCAGCACACCTCGATTTCACCAATCCGCAGACCATTGCTTGGTGGAAGGCGCAGCTTGAAGCGCAAGTCTTTGCCTATGGCATAGATTATCCGTGGAATGACAACAACGAGTACAATGTGCGGCACGATATGGCGCGCTGCCATGCCTTCGGCGAGGAACTACCGCTGATGGCACTGCGCCCTGTGCAAACGCTGCTGATGGCGCACGCCAGCTTTGAGGCAGTCCGTGAGCAGTATCCGTTACGGCGTCCGTTCATCACCTCACGGGCGGTCGCGGCGGGCGTGCAGCGCTATGCTGCCACTTGGACAGGTGATAATCGCTCGGACTGGAAAAGCCTGCAATACAACATCCCAATGGGCATGGGCTTAGGGCTGAGCGGCTTTGCCAATATGGGGCATGATGTGGGTGGTTTCGCAGGCGATCCGCCGGATGCAGAGCTGTTTCTGCGTTGGGTGCAAAGCTGCCTCTTTACGCCGCGTTTCACCATCAATTCGTGGTATCGTCCCTGCGAAGAAGCGCCTTGGATGCATGACTCGGTGTTGCCGGAAGTGCGCGCAGCACTCCGTTTACGCTACGCGCTGATCCCATACCTCTACAGCCTGCTGTATGTTACTGAACTGACGGGCGCGCCCGTCATTCGCCCAACCGTCTACCATTTTGCTGATGATCCGCATACCCGTGATCAATCCTTTGAATATATGGTTGGCGAATGGCTGTTGGTGGCGCCGGTCTACCGCGCTGGTGAACGCCTGCGAGAGGTCTATCTGCCGCGTGGCGCGGATTGGTACGATTGGCACGCGGGGACGTACTATACAGGTGGGCAAACCGTGAAGCTAGAGGCGCCGCTGAACCGCTTGCCACTGCTGGCACGGGCAGGCGCGCTCATCGCGGCTGAACAGGAAGGGATGCGCTACGCTTATGCCTTCCCGCCGCGTGAAGGCGGCGAAAGTGCCTTCGATCTCTTTGAAGATGATGGCAGCAGCCTTGCCTACCGCGAGGGCGCGCACAGCCTGATCCGTTTACGCATGGCGGCGGATGCGCGCCAAATCACTTTACGCGCCAATGCCGAGATCAAGTGGGTGCTGCCCAGCACAGAGCGCCGTGCCATCGTGATCGGCTAAGCGCCGAGCGCGCTATCCAAGAGTGCCTTCAGGTCGGCGCGGGTGACGGGCTTCACCAAGAAGTGATCCGCGCCAACCTCTTGTGCCTTTTGGCGGGCAGCCTCGTCGCTGCGCCCGGTCAGCATGGCGATCTGAATGCGGGCGGTCGCTGGATCGCCCTTCAGACGAGCGCAAACCTCAAAGCCTGTCATATCAGGCAGCATCAGGTCAAGGAAAAGCAACAGCGGCGGATCGGCTTGCGCTTGTTCAAGTGCCTCACCGCCGGTGGTGGCACTCTGCACTTCGACATTCAATGTGCGGAACATCACCTTAAAGAGGTCAATGTTGGCTACGTCGTCATCTACGATTAGGATATGATTGGGCATGATGATTCCTCACTTGAGAAGATTCCTTGCCCTATCATAGAACATCCACGCTGCTTTGGGTAGTCAAAATAGCTGAAAAAATTACGAAAAATGTGTAAAACGATACTAACATTATGTAAAATGTGTTTTTATAGCGTTCATAAGGCGTTTTAATAGCGTTTGCTCAGCACCATTCAAAGATGCTGCATGTGCTATAGTGGCGGATTCGGGCAATTGAGGAAAATTTGGGGACGGCGCACAGCCGCTTAAGACCGTGCGCCGTAATGTGGTGCGTCTTAGGCTTTGCCCAAAGCAGCCCGCGCCGCAGTGATGACCGCCTCAGCAGTCAAGCCGAGTTCTTTGAAGATCACCTCTTGCGGTGCCGAGGCACCGAAACGCTCCAGCGCAATGATCTTGCCTGCTGCGCCAACGTAGCGGTGCCAGCCAAACGGCACGCCCGCCTCGATTGCCACCCGTGCTGTGATCGCGCTTGGCAGCACTGCCTCCTGATAGGCGGCGTCTTGTGCCTCAAATAGCTCAAAAGAGGGCATACTCACCGCACGCGCACGAATGCCCGCTTCGTTAAGCGCCTTGTGCGCCGCCATGATCAGGCTGACCTCTGAGCCGCTGGCGATCAGGATCACCTCCGGCGCACCGCCAACCGCTTCCGCCTTGATGTACGCACCGCGTTCTACGCCTTCACGGACACCTTCAGGCGCGTAGACAGGCAGCTTTTGCCGCGTAAAGACCAGCACCGTTGGCAGCTTGTTCAGCATGGCAACGCGCCACGCCGCGCTGGTCTCGTTGGCGTCAGCAGGGCGGATGACGGTGAGGTGCGGAATGACGCGCAGCGCAGCGAGATGCTCAATGGGTTGGTGTGTAGGACCATCTTCGCCCACACCGATGCTATCGTGGGTGAAGATGAAGATCGGCGCGATCTCCATAATTGCCGCCAACCGAATGGCAGGGCGCATGTAGTCGCTAAAGGTCATGAAGGTGGCAGTGTAGGGCTTGCGAATGCCGCCGTGCAGCGCCATGCCGTTAACGGCAGCGCCCATCGCGTGTTCGCGCACGCCGAATTGCAGGTTGCGCGCCGTCCGATCCGTCCCGCTGAAGAGTGGGCTGCCATTGATCAAGGTCTTGGTGCTGCTGCTCAGATCAGCATCGCCGCCGATCATGGTTGGCAAATGCTTGGCAATGGCGTTGAGTGCCGCGCCGTTGGCATCACGGGTTGCCATCGGCTTAGTATCCGCACCATAGATGGGAATATCAGCATCCCAGCCGTTGGGCAGCGCCTCAGCGTGCGCCTGTTCCCACAGTTGGGCGAGATCAGGGTATTGGGCTGCCCACGCCGTAAAGAGCGCGTTCCACTCTGCCTCAAAGTGTGCGCCGTGTTCGAGTGCCTCGCGGAAGTGTTCGAGCGCCTCGCCGGGGATGGTGAATGGCTCACTGGCCGTCCAGCCGAGCGCTTGTTTGGTCAGGCGCACTTCTTCCTCACCAAGCGGCTCACCATGTGCTTTGTGTGTACCTTGTTTGTTTGGGCTGCCATAGCCGATCACCGTCCGCACGGCGATCAGGCTTGGGCGCGTCTGATCAGCGGTGGCAGCCTCAATCGCCTGTGCGATGGCGGCGGTGTCGTTGCCATCAGCAACACTGAGCGTCTGCCAACCGTAGGCGGCAAAACGCGCTGGCACATCCTCTGTGAAGGCGGCGGCAGTGTCGTTAGAGAGCATGACCTTGTTATCATCATACAGCACAATCAGCTTGCCCAGCTTCAAATGCCCTGCCAACGAGGCAGCTTCCGCCGAAACGCCTTCCATCAGGTCACCATCGCCTGCCAGCACATAGGTGTAATGGTCTACGATGGGAAAATCAGGGCGGTTGAAGGTGGCAGCTAGGAATGCCTCTGCAATCGCCATGCCGACTGCGTTGGCAAAGCCCTGCCCTAAGGGACCAGTTGTCGTCTCGACGCCTTGCGTCAGGTGCGCTTCAGGATGACCCGGCGTTTGGCTGCCCCACTGCCGAAAATTCTTGATCTCCTCTAGCGAGAGGTCATAGCCCGTCAGGTGCAGCAATGCGTAAAGCAACATAGAGCCATGCCCCGCCGAGAGGACAAAGCGATCACGGTTTGCCCATTTCGGGTTGCGCGGATTGTGGCGCAGGTAGCGCGTCCACAGTGTATACGCCATAGGCGCAGCGCCAAGCGGCAAGCCGGGATGCCCTGAATTTGCCTTCTGGACGGCATCTACCGCCAAAAAGCGGATTGTGTTGACAGCCAGCGTCTCTAGGGAAGGGGTTGTTTCCGTCATGAACAGTGAATCCTTTCAATTCATTCCAACGCGCAAGGGCGCGTATTAGGCAAAGCATGGCATTAGGCAGCGGACGCCTTGTGAGTGCGTCCGCTGTCAGGAGTGGTCGGTTAGTTGCCTGCGCCTGACGGTATGGCAGTGGCAGGTAGGGCGATGGTAGGCTGACCAACGGGCGCCACGGGCGCTGTTGCCTGCGGTGCCGCCGCACAACGGAAACCAATGGATAGGCGCGGATCAAGTGGGTCTTGGTCGCCACGGTGGACGGTGCGCGCAAAGAGTGGCAGCGCGTCCCAGTGTCCGCCGCGATGCACTTTGAGCGTGCCAGACGGCGGACCTTGTGGATCAATCACGCCGGGATTGGTTGCCTGTTCGCCGTAGTAGGTTGCGCCATACCAATCCTGCACCCACTCGGCAACGTTGCCGGCAAGGTTATAAATGCCATCAGCGCTGATGCCGCTTGGGAAGGCGTTGACAGCCTCAGGTCCGAGTAAATTCTGCGGGCGTGAGGTGCGGGCGCGGCTGGCATCCCAAGCGTTGCCCCACGGATACAAGCGCCCATCAGGGCGGCGTGCTGCGTATTCCCATTCTGCCTCTGTGGGCAAGCGCCGCCCAATAGACTTGCAATAAGCATCAGCGCCATACCATGTTACATAGGCAACCGGACGGTCAACATACAGTTCAGAGGCGATTGAATAGCGGGTGCCGTCAAACCGAATGAAGCTGTTGGGACGTTCGCCCGCGCCTTGCCCTGTTACTGCTGCGCAGGGCTGACCGCCGCAACCGTTCAGGTGGCTGCGCGGACCGAGCGTATTTAGAAACTCCACATATTGCCGATATGAGACCTCATAGCGTTCGAGGGAGAAGCTGTTTACGGTGACGCTGTGGGGCGGGAAAGAGTCGGTCGTCAGCCCAATATCGCAGCCGGTGCCGCCGTCACGGTCACGGCAGTCGTCAATGGCACGGGTTGCCTCTGCTAAATCCGTCCCCATACTGAAAGTGCCGCCGGGAATGGTCACTAGTTCGGTGGGCAAGAAAGCGGTGGCGCTGGTTGGCACGATGGCGGGCAGCGTCACGCCAACGACAGGCGGCTCTACACCCGGCACAAAGGCAGTTGCTGAGATGGGCGTAGAGATCAAGATATCCGTCGTTGTAGAAGTGGCGATTGGTGATTGCCCACCGGGTTGAGTAGGCTGCACGGCAATGAAGGGCGTGATGGTGGGCGAACCGCCAACAACAGGCGGCACGGGTGTCTCAGGGGACTCCTGGGTTGGCGTTACTTCAGGCGTCACCACGACAATGCGCGTCACTTCACGCTCAATGATGGTTGGTGTGATGTTCGGCGCAAATGCCACACCCTGGCCAGGGATGTTGATTGCCAGCAGGTTGGCAGCATAGGCAGCCAAACAAAAGACGCTGGCGCAGCCCAAGCCTAACACAATACCAATCATCAGCCACTGCCAGCTACTATCGCGTGTGCGTCCGCGCAGCGCGCTAGGTTCACGTTTCATAATCTTCTGAGGTTCCTTAGCTTACAAGCGCTAACCGAAGTTAGCATTGTTTACCAATGCGCTGAGGAGATTACCCAAGATAGGGCGTTCTGCCAAAGCGAAGGCGCTTTCAGCGGCATGAGCTGCATCGGCGCGCATACTATTGTAGCGAGAATGCGCCGTGAGCGAAATGTTTGGTCTAGCAGGACGTGCCTTCAGGTAAGGATCAGGGTGCTAAACGACTCTAAATCACAAGATGACGCACAGCGGGTAGCACTGATGTGCTATACTATGCTACACTCACCAAGTCCATAGGCTGTGGTTGAAAGCAAGGCTTAACGATGCTCAATTTGGGTTTATTTGGGTTGCTTGGGCTGATCTGGGGATCATCTTTCCTGTTGATCAAGATCGGGGTGCGTGAGCTGGACGCGATCTCGTTGGTCGCCGGGCGTATGTTCATCGCAGCGATGGCGTTCAGCATTCTGCTGATTGCGACACGGCAAGTGCTAGCGCGCAAGCCAAGCGATTTGCTAAAGTTGGCGGTGGTTGGTGTGCTGAACTCTGCGCTGCCCTTCGTGCTGATTTCGTGGAGCGAAAAATCGCTGGATAGCGGCTTAACAGGCGTACTCAATGCCACGACGCCGCTGTTCAGCCTTGTGTTGGCGCATTTTGCCCTCGCCGATGATCGCATCACGACCAATAAGCTGGTTGGCTTGATCATTGGTTTCTTCGGCGTGATTGTGCTGGCGAGCCGTCAGATAGATGGAGCGCACGAAAATCCGCTGCTGGCGCAACTTGCCGTGTTGGGCGCAGGCTTGTGTTATGCGTTGGGTGCTGTTTTTGTGCGCCGCTATTTGCGTGGTAGCGCGCCGTTGGTGGTGGCAGGTGGTGCGAACATCTTCGGGACGATAGCAATCGTCACGGTTGCCCTGATCATGGTCAATCCGCTGCCCAACCCTGCCGCGCTCTCCGGCGATGTGATCCTCTCTGTGCTTGTGCTTGGCGTGGTGAACACCTTCTTTGCCTACCTAATCTTCTACCATATCATCGCTGTGTGGGGTGCTTCACGGGCGACGATGGTGACCTATATCGTTCCACCGATTAGCCTGTTCATCGGTGTGGTCTTTGGTAATGAGCGTCTTGATCTGCTGCTGCTGCTTGGCGCGGCACTTATCGTCAGCGGTGTGCTGTTCGCCAATCGGATGCAGATTCAGGCAGCCTTTGCCACACGCCGCAACGCAACACAACCTGCCGGAGACTGAGCCATGCCGCGCCGCGCACCACTGACTTTGAATGTGGCAAACCAAGCGCCCGATCTGCCTGAGGCACTCAGGCATACGCGCTTTCGCTCCCAGTTGGAGATCAGCTTTGCCCTGCAATTGGAAGCGCGGCGGTTGCGGTGGTTCTATGAGCCTGAGCGTCTGTGCCGCTATCTGGTGGATTTCTATCTGCCAGATAGCCGCGTCTGGGTGGAGGTGAAAGGGCGCGTCAGCTCACGCGATCACACCCTGCTGCGCCAGGTGGCTGCCATGCTTGCCACAGAACGCAAACAGCGCTTGTTCATGTATACAAGTCGGCAAGCATATGCAGTCAGCGCGGGCGATTTCAGCGTGCTGACGCATGATGCCTTCTGGCAGCTTGTCACACCGCCCAAACCTACTTAACAGAGTCTGGCTGATGCGAAACGTCCTCTCCCTTACCTTTTATCTGCTATTTGTGCTTGGCATATTGCTCGCAGGATGTGCATCTAGCGCAGCCCAACCAACCGTAGAACCTCTCAACACACCACAAACCGACCTAGTCGCGCTTGCCCGCTTTGTGCGCCTCGATTCTCCGCCGCGCAGCGCGCAGTGGTTTACGGCGCAGATGACACCACCCAGCGAGAGTCCGCTCGGTCCAACCGATTGGCAACTCATCGCCTTGCTAGAATATGATGCGGCAACGCTGCAACAACTGCGCGCAACGTTAACGCCACACACAACACCGCGTGAACTGCACATCCGCCCCGACTTTATCCAAGACTGGTTCCCAGAGGTGCTGCGCGCCAATTTTCAGATAGAGAGCGCTTCGGGCAACTTAATCTGGCAAGGGGAGCGCTATCTACCGAGTACCTTTGCTAAGCCGCCACTCACGGCGGGCTTTGTGCTTGTGATTGATCGGTATGTCCTGCTAGTATTGCATACTGTCTAGGTTTATTCGGTCATCGTCAAGCCATATTCAACGCTATCCACCAGCGCACGCCACGATGCCTCGATGATATTTGTGCCAGCGCCAACCGTACTCCAGCGCTCAGCGGCGCTCTGCGTTTCGATCAGCACGCGGGTGAAGGCAGCCGAGCCGTTGTGTCCGTCCAGAATACGCACTTTGTAATCGGCAAGCGTGAATTCGGCAAGGCGCGGATAGAGCGGCGTAAGCGCCTTCCGCAAGGCAAGGTCTAGCGCATTGACGGGACCGTTGCCTTCGGCGGCAGTGTGTACCAGTGTATCACCAACTGCCAATTTGACGGTTGCCTCCGCCAACATGCCGCGTCCGCGCCGATTTTCGACCACCACGAAGAAATCAATCAGCTCGAAAGGCGGCTTGTAGTCAGGCTGAGCGCGTTTGAGCATGAGCGCGACGGAACTCTCGGCGCCTTCAAAGGCATAGCCAAGATTCTCAAGGCGTTTGATCTCATCCAGCACTTGGCGCGCTGCCTCACCAGAGACATCCATGCCGAATTCTTCTGCCTTGCTCAGCACGTTACCGCGCCCGCTCAAATCGCTGATCAGCACGCGCATTTCGTTGCCCACAAGGGCAGGATCAATGTGTTGGTAGCTCTGAACAGTGCGGCGCATGGCTGCCACGTGAATGCCGCCTTTGTGGGCAAAGGCGCTACGCCCGACATAAGCAAGGTGGCTATCCGGCGGCAGGTTAGCAATCTCGGCGACGGTGCGCGCCACATGTGTAAGGTGCTTAAGCGTCTCAACGCCGTTGGGCAAGCACTGGACGTTCATCTTCAGCACCAGATCAGGGATGATGCTGCACAAATTGGCGTTGCCGCAGCGCTCGCCATAACCATTGATCGTCCCTTGAATCATCGCAGCGCCTTGCCGCACGGCTGCCAGCGAATTCGCTACGCCTAGCTCACCGTCGTTGTGGGTGTGGATGGCGAGTTTAACCTCTGGCGGCAAGGCTTGGCGTACCTCACAGACGATCTGCTCAACTTCCCAATAGAGCGTGCCGCCGTTCGTATCACAGAGCGTCAGCCAGTCAGCGCCGGCGGCGTGCGCTGCCTTGAGCGTCTCCAGCGCATATTCGCTATCAGCTTTGTAGCCATCAAAGAAGTGTTCAGCGTCATAGATCACTTCCTTGCCCAACGCCTTCATGTAGCGGATCGAGTCCGCGATCAGGCGATAGTTTTCTTCCGGCGTCGTCCGCAGCACCTCGTAAACGTGCAGCAGCCACGTCTTGCCGACGAGCGTCACAACAGGCGTCTGTGCCTGCACCAACATTTGGATGTTCTCATCTTCGGCGGGTGTGCTGCCAACGCGGCAAGTTGCACCAAAGGCAGCAATACGAGCATGTTTGAGGGGAAGGTCTTTGGCAGCCTCAAAATAGGCGGCATCTTTCGGATTTGAGCCGGGCCAGCCGCCTTCAATGTATGCCACGCCCAAATCATCCAAAATCTTGGTAATGCGAATCTTATCCTGCACGCTCAGCGAGATGCCTTCGCGCTGTGTGCCATCGCGCAGGGTAGTATCATAGATATAGACATAGGGCGGGTAGGTCATAATCGAGCCTTTTCTATTGAACGGAGAGATAAAACACCTAGTTACAGATTGCCGCGCCGTAGGTTCGGGTCGCGAACGCTTAAATCAATCGAAAGGACAGTGACCATCGGGCATACTCCTCAAAAGACTCACGCCGCGAGGTCGGCAAACAGCACCCTCAGCGGCAGGCGGAAAGCAGGCAGCACATCGCCACCTTCCAGCACGGCGTCATCACTCAAGGTCTGTGTGCCGTGCGCGGTGTAGGTGTCTACCGTCTGCAAATCGGGATAGATCACCCATACCAAGCGCACGCCGTGCTTTAAGTATTCGCGCACCTTTTGGCGCATTTCAAGGGCGCTGTCGTTAGGCGAGACAATCTCGACTGCTAAATCAGGCGCAAGCGACAGAAATTTCTCTGGAATCGGCTTCGGCATCCGTGCTTTGGCAACAAACGCCGCATTCGGAATCCGCACTATATCAGGGTCGCGGGTAAGGATATAGCTGTCGCTGGCACCCGTCACATAGCCCAAGCCATTTTCTTCAACGAAATTCGCCAAGTGGCGCGCTATGCGCGCTTCCAGAATGGCGGGCAGTCCGCCTGTTCCGCCCGCTATTTCGATCAACACTCCCTCAGCCAGCTCATAGCGCACGCCCTCTTTCTGAGGCAGTTCCCACAACACTTCAGCGGTCATCAGCTTCTCTTGCACACGCATCGCCTGCGCTCTTTAGCAGGGCGGACTCAACCACCCTGCCTGCTAAACATATCAGTTAATCACCCACCATGCGGATTGTAGCGCTTTCGCCTTCGGGAGTCTCGCCCGCGCCGCCGGTCGCCACCAACATGCGGTTGAGCGCGGCAAGGTACGCCTTTGCAGCGGCAACCACAATATCAGGATCAGCACCGTGACCGCCAAAAGTCTGGTATTCGCCGTCCAGCGTACAGATTCGCACGGTCACTTCGCCCATCGCATCTATGCCTTCGGTGATGGCGCGCACTGAAAATTCCAAGAGTTTGTTGGGCGCATTAACGATCTTGTTGATGGCGGTGTACGTTGCATCCACAGGTCCCGTGCCGATGCCCGCCTCAATGCATTCTGTGCCGTCCGGCGCTTCCAGCCTAACGGTTGCAGTTGGCATCCCAACCTGCCCGCAGGTGACCTGAAGTGCCTTCAGCTTAAAGACTTCCTTCGGACCTTCAAGCTGGTGCGCCATGAGTGCCTGCAAGTCAGCATCGGTAATGTGCTTTTTGCGGTCTGCCACGTCCTTAAAGCGCTTGAATGCCTCTTGTAGCTCTGCGTCGGTCAGTTGGTAGCCTAGATCGCGCAAGCGCACCTTGAAGGCGTGCCGTCCGCTGTGCTTGCCCAGCACCAAACGGCTTTCGGAGACGCCAACCGACTCAGGGCGCATGATCTCGTAGGTTTCCTGATGCTTCAACTGCCCATCCTGATGAATGCCTGCTTCATGGGCAAAAGCGTTCGCGCCAATGATCGCCTTATTCGGCTGCACCACCATGCCGGTGTAATTGGCAACCAAGCGGCTGATGCGCGAGAGCTGCGGCGTCTGAATGCCAGTCCACAGCTTGTAGTAGCCTTGCCGTGTGTTGATCGCCATCACGACTTCTTCAAGGGCAGTGTTGCCGGCGCGCTCACCAATGCCGTTGATGGTCACCTCTGCTTGGCGTGCGCCTGCGTGCAAGCCTGCCAGCGTATTGGCAGTTGCCATGCCCAGATCGTCGTGGCAATGCACCGACCAAATCACGTCCTTGCCGCCGGGTGTATGTTCGATCAGGTAGGCGATCATCGCACCGTATTCAGTTGGCGTCATGTAGCCAACCGTATCCGGGATGTTGAGTGTGGTAGCGCCTTCTTCAATGGCGGCAGCGCACATCTGCGCCACATAGTTCCAATCGCTGCGCCCGGCGTCCATCGTGCTAAATTCCACATCAGCGCACAGGCTGCGGGCAAGGCGCACCATCTCACGGGCGCGCTCCAGCGCCTGTTCGCGGGTTAGGTTGAACTGATATTTCAGGTGAATATCTGAGGATGAGATGAAGGTATGAATGCGCGGCTTGGCAGCAGGCTGCACCGCTTCCCAACACTTTTCAATATCGCTTGGCACGCAGCGCGCCAAACCACAGATCACAGGACCTTCGGCAGTGCCGATTTCTTGGGCAATGCGCCTGACAGCGGCGAGATCGTCAGGCGAGGCAGCCGGAAAGCCCGCCTCGATAATGTCCACGCCGAGCGCGGCAAGGTGGTGCGCGATCTCTAGCTTTTCGGCGCTGTTTAGGGACGCGCCGGGCGATTGTTCACCATCACGAAGGGTGGTGTCAAAAATGCGGACGTGGTTTTCAGCTTGGCGCTGTACATCAGACTCCATCGTAGGGCATTCCTTCTCACAAACAAGCAAACGGAACAAGCTAATCGGCTAAGGTCGCTAAGGTCATCTAAATCGCTCAGATCGCTCAAGCCATCGTCAGGCACGCAGACACCACCTCCTTTTTCGATCAAAAGTAGCTGCCTCAGTCTGTGAAAGGGATTGAGGCAGCTATCTGCTTACGCGCTTGGATCGTAATCCTGCAAGCGCTTTGGCTTCAAGAACTGCATCATATCGCGCAGGTGTGCGCCCACAGACTCGATCTGATGAGCGCGTTCGGCGCGGCGGCGTGCTAGGAAGTTCGGCAGTCCATTAGCATTCTCATCAATCCACGTCTCGGCGAACGAGCCGCTGCGAATATCGCTCAGCACCTCGCGCATTGCCTTGCGGGTTTCGTCGGTCACCACACGGTCGCCGCTGGTGTAGCCGCCATATTCCGCCGTATCGCTGACCGAATACCACATATAGTTCATGCCGCCCTGATAGAGCAGGTCTACGATCAGCTTGAGTTCGTGCATACACTCAAAGTAGGCAACCTCCGGCTGATAGCCCGCCTCAACCAACGTCTCGAAGGCAGCTTTGACCAGCGCCGTGACGCCGCCGCACAAAATGACCTGCTCACCGAACAGATCGGTCTCGGTCTCCTCGGCAAAGGTCGTCTCCAGCACGCCGGCGCGTGTGCCGCCGATTGCCTTCGCATAAGCGAGCGCGTTCGCCTTCGCCTTGCCACTAGCATCCTGCTGAACGGCGATCAGGCATGGAATGCCCACGCCTTCCACGAACGTCTCGCGCAGGCGGTGACCGGGTCCCTTGGGCGCCACCATCGAGACATCCACGCCAGCAGGCGGCACAATTTGCCCATAGCGGATGTTGAAGCCATGCGCGAACATGAGCGTATCGCCTGCTTGCAGGTGCGGCTCAATGTCCGCCTTGTAGACGGCTGCCTGCTTGGTATCTGGAATGAGCAGCATGATGAACTGACCCGCCTGCGCTGCTTCTGCCACCGAGAGAACGCGCAAGCCTTCCGCCTCTGCCTTCGCACGGGACTTGCTGCCCGCGTGTAAGCCAACAACGACATTTACGCCGCTATCGCGCAGGTTGAGGGCGTGAGCGTGTCCTTGGCTGCCGTAGCCAATGATCGCTACAGTCTTGTCGGAAAGCAGTGAAAGATCGGCGTCTTGGTCGTAGTAAAGCGTAGCCATGTTTGAGAATGTCTCCTTAGAAAGTGTGTGCCGCGAAACGGCTTAGGCAAATTGCGGTGCAGCTTGCACGGTGTGGCTGCCCTGGCCCATCGCCACGACGCCCGTCCGCACCAATTCAATGATACCATGTGGGCGCAGTGCCTCGATGAATTGCTCCACACGCGATTCTTCGTCGCTCAGGTCAAGGATCATCATGTCCTCACGATGGTCAATGATCCGTGCGCCAAACTGGCTGGCGATCCAGGCTGCCTCTGCGGAAGCGCGCACCTTGATCAGGGCAAGGTCGCGGCTGACGAACGGCTGATGGGTCACTTCATCCACCTGAATCACGTTCACCAGTTTATAGAGGTTCTTCTGCACCTGATCCACACGTGCCACGCTGCTATCCAGCACAATGGTCATACGCGAAACGTTCGGGTCTTCGGTGCGCCCAACGGTCAGGCTATCAATGTTGAAGTTGCGGCGGCGGAACAAACTGGCAACGCGGTTCAGCACGCCGGGTTCGTTTTCGACAAGGGCAACTAGGGTATGTTTCATGGCTTAGGCATCCAGTCCTTTGAACAACTCGGCTAGAGATAGGCTAAATTCAGGCAGCACATCGCCGCCGCTGAGCGTGCCTTCGGCTGGCACAATGGTGACGCTGTTCGGGCTGCTGTAGGCGTAGACCTTCCGCCGCTCAGGGTAGACAACCCAGACAAGGCGCGTGCCAACGGCAAAATATTCTTCGATTTTGCCCAGCACTTCGTCGGTTGTGTCATTCGCCGAGACAAGCTCAACCGCAATATCGGGTGCAACCGTAAAATACTCGTCCAGATTAGGTGCGGGCGCACGCTCTTTTGAAACGTATGCGACATCTGGTGAACGAACTTTGTCAGGATTGCGTGATAAGATGAAGCCAGCATCAGTAACAACTTCACCTAGCTCGCGCTCATCCACAAAATCACCTAGACGCGCTCCTAGGCGCCGTTGCAACTTTCCATGAATTGGTTTTGGTCTGCTCACCTCAACAAGCACTCCATCCACAAGGTCGTAAACCTTGCCATCATCAGGTAGTGCGGCAAATTCCTCTGCGGTCATCAGGCGTATTTGCGTCTGCTCAGTCATCTCAGCACCTTTCAGCGCCTAGGCGGGCGAACGTTTCTCATCCGCCCGCCATGCGGTCACTTAGTGATTTTCCGACCAATCCGGCAGGTTGGGCGCGCTTGGACGGCGAATCATCTTATCCAGATCAGCGCCGGCTGGCACCATCGGATAGACAATGTCCGCCTTCTCAACCTGAAACTCGACCAGTGTTGGTCCGTTGATGCTCTGCGCCCAGGCGACTGCATCGGCAATTTCTTCACGCCTGCTGACGCGCCGCGCTGGAATGCCGTATGCCTCTGCCAGTTTCACAAAGTCCGGATTGTGCATGGGCGTGGCGTTGTAGCGTTCCTCATAGAAGAACTCTTGCCATTGGCGCACCATGCCCAAATAGGCGTTGTTCATAATGGCGATGTTCACGTTCACGTTCTCTTGGGCAGCCGTCGCCAACTCACAGAGCGTCATTTGGAAGCCACCATCACCGACGATTGCCCACACAGTATCGTTCGGTGAACCCATCTTGACGCCAATTGCCGCCGGGAAACCGAAGCCCATCGTGCCGAGTCCGCCGCTGGTGATCAGGCTGCGTGGGCGTTGGTTGAGGTAGTACTGTGCTGTCCACATCTGGTGCTGACCAACGTCCGTCACCACGATGGCATCGCCGCCGGTTGCTTCCCACAAATCGCGGATGGCGTGTGCGGCGTAGAGCTTATCGGTCGGTGCGACGTAGTGGATAATATCGCGTTCGTCAGTGTCTTCCTGCCAATTCCGAATCTCGCCAAGCCATGCGGCATGGCTGAGCGTTGGCACATGCGGCAACATCTGCTCCAGCACAGTCCGAAGATCGCCCGCGATACCAACATCTACCTTCACATTTTTGTTCAGCTCGCTGGCGTCAATATCAATGTGAATCTTGCGCGAGTTGGGCGAATAGGTGCGGAGATTGCCCGTCACGCGGTCATCAAAGCGCATTCCGAAGGCAAGCAGCAAATCCGCGCCCTGAATTGCCTGATTGACGGCTGCCGCGCCGTGCATTCCCATCATGCCCAAGCACAACGGGTGCGATTCTGGCATAGCGCCCTTGCCAAGCAAGGTGAGCGCTACGGGAATTTGAGCGCGTTCGGCAAGCTCTAGCAAGGCGCGCTCTGCACCGCTCATATTGACGCCATGCCCTGCCAAGATCAGGGGGCGCTCCGCACTTTTAAGCAGTTCCATCGCCCGTTCGATCTGATCAGGCGTAGCGGCAGAGGCAGGCACGTAGCCGGGCATCCGCAGCGGCTCAGTTGGATAGACAAATTCAGTCTTTTGGTTCTGTGCATCTTTGGTGATGTCCACCAAGACGGGTCCTGGTCGCCCTGTGCGCGCAATATGGAACGCTTTCCGCATAACAGGCGCAATCTGGCGAACATCCGTTACGAGGAAATTGTGCTTGGTGATTGGGATAGTGATGCCCGTAATATCCGTCTCTTGGAAGGCATCTGAGCCAAGCACGCCGCTTGGCACCTGCCCCGTGATGCACACAATCGGCACTGAGTCCATCATGGCGGTAGCGATGCCAGTCACCATGTTGGTGGCTCCCGGACCGCTGGTTGCCATTGCCACGCCAACCTTGCCTGTGATGCGTGCGTAGCCATCCGCCATGTGCGTGGCGCCTTGCTCATGGCGCACCAACACATGCTTGATCCGATCTTCATATTTGCTGAGTGCGTCATAGGTCGGCAAAATTGCGCCGCCCGGATAGCCGTAGACCACTTCAACGCCTTCTTGGAGTAGGCATTCCCAGATGATTTCTGCGCCAGTCAGTTCCATAAGATTTCTCCGCCTTTACTCGGTTTTCCCCACACAGTGGAACGGATAAAAAGATGCGCTTTCAGCTTTGGAAAATGGCAGAAAGCGCATCGTGAGTCGGGCGTTCGTCATCAGCATAGGCAGCCTGCGCGCTGCGTTCAGCCGCTGCAAAGGGCGCAGGGGATGATGACTCGGAAGGGGCGGTTTCCTCTTGAAAGAGTTCCGTCCAAGGGCTGGTGTTGCTCTGCATTTCCAGCAGGGCTTCTTCTTGCAGGGTGTCGGGATACAACATGATGGTTCGCTCCTCTAACAATGGCTCTGTACGATAGATTGGCACAAAAAAACCGCCCGTTGGTCGGGCGGCTTCTTGCTTACGCTTGTGAATGTTCAGGACGATTGCCCACACACACGCCAAGCAGCCCAACCGTTACGCTCGTAACGAATAATCGCTACGAGGCTGGTAAGGATGCTAAGGCTAATCAATGCGCGAACTTGGGCAATCATGGCTACAGAACTTGTGCCTTTCTGAACAATGCTATAAGTGTAAAGCGCCGTACCGAATCCTGCAACTAGCACACTGCACAATCAGGATTGTTTATTTTAGGGCAATCTGCCCAAAGGCTGCCATGCGTTGCCCGCCTGCCCAACATCTTGTATAGTGAACGCAAGATTAGCGTTCCGTTTTAGGTTTGTTTAGAAAGGATTGTATGCTGATGGCGAACCCGACCCGACCAACGGAAACCGAGATGCGCCCCCGCACTCAGCAGAAGGGCAACCCACGCCGATATTGGCCCGCCTGGGCGAAGCAACTGCCCTACTTTAGGCTGCCGCCGCCCGACCCCAACTTCTCGCTTGTGCCAAAGCAAGAGGCGCTTGAACTGCTGCGCCCTGATCCTAGCAAAGTGACGGACAGCACCACCAGCACTGCTTATCCACCTTTCCGCGCTACGGATAGCACCCTCCGCGCTCTTGAAAACGATCTTGACCTGCTAGAGCGCGAGGTGCTGCGCCTGTTCCGTGAGCGCGACCTTGAGGCGAAAACGCAGCAAAATCGCTACCGACTCTATCAGATCAGCTTTATCGTCTTGGCAGCAACCGCCACTGTAATCGGCTCGCTGCTGGCACTGGCGCTCAACCAAAATCCGCCGACCCTCGTCCCGATCTTGGGCTTTGCCGAGACGGTCGTCGCGCTCTTGGCAACGTTCCTCGCCCAGATCAGCGGGCGCGAGTCGCCCTTCAACCTATGGCTGGAAAATCGGCGGGCGGCTGAAGGATTGCGCCGCGAATATTTCCGCTACCTGATGCGCCTTGCACCCTATGATAACCAAATGATGCAGCCTTATGAACGCCGCCTGATGTTGGCAGAGCGCGCCGCGCTGATTAACCGTGGCACCTCGCCCGATGATCGCGCCGCGACCACGCTCAGCGGCAGCCTGACTGGCGAAGGAATGCCACACCGCACAGAAGGAATCCCAAGCAATGGATGAGCTAAACCGCAACCGCCTAGAGGCGATTTATCGCGTTTTCGATAAATTCGCCCTTGAAGATACACGAGTCTTTTATAAGGCAACCATCCAGCGCCACCGCCGCGCCGCCGGACAGGTGAACTTTTTGCGCGCCCTTGCCTCATTCATGGCAGGCTTTGCCGCCGCACTGGTCGGTCTGATTGTGCAGTCGGTCTATGTGAGTGGGAATTCTTGCATTACGCCTGCCACACCTGATCAGCTCAGCTATTGTCAATTCATCAACACGGTCATTGTGATCCTGATGATGTTGGCAATCGTCTCGCCGGCGGTTGGCGGCGGACTCTCGACGCTTGCTGATCTGTATCAGTGGGATCGGCAAATCTCGCTCTATGACGAGTCCTTGAAGAACCTTGCCGTTGCCGACGCACGCTCGCCTGACCCTGAAATGGATGACGACACCTACCGCGCCGCGCTGATGGCATACTCACTCGGTTCGCTAACCGTAATGTACGATGAGGCAGCCCAATGGGGGCAGATGATCCGCACGCCCGTGCAGATTGAGGAATTCATCAAGCGTTCCCAAGATCGCGCTGAAGGGGTGCGCTTGCCTGTCTTCAAAATTTCTGAGCCGCAGCCCAGCCGCAATCCAATGGGGACGGAGGATGACGCCTTAGGCTGATTCGCTCATCGCGGCACGCAAGGCGGCGGCTTTTTGCAGGTATGGTGCGCCGCCGCCATGTGCGCTGTAGGTTTCATAGAGCCGCAGCAGCCAACTGCGCGTGCCGCCCTTTTCGGCAAGCGTGATGCCTTGCTGCCAGGCTTTGTAGGCAGCCTGCTGCTCGCCTGTCAGCCATAGATGCCAGCCCTTCAAGCGCAGATATTCAGGGCGCAGCATGATCCGTGTGCGCGCCACGCGCTTAAAAGTGTTTAGCTGTTGTTCGGCGGCTGCCAGCCAAGCTGCCTGTGCTTCGCCTGTGGTGTGTGCTGCCATGCCTAACACCGCATCTAGAATCACTTCCCGTCCGCTAGGGGCGCGTTTTGCCTGAGCAGTTGCCCGTTCTGCGAAAGGTGCTGCCGCCACCCAATCGCCCGTTTGCAGGTGCAGGGCGGCAACTGCTGCCAAAACTGCTGCCCAAGTGCTGTCCTCATCAAATGCCTCTGTATCGCGTGAGAGGTCGTTTTTCAGCAAGATACGGCGCGCACTCTCATAATCATGCAAAAGGCTGTGCGCCTGCGCCCGATAGAGCGTTGCCCGATAGCGCATAGTGGTCAAGCGTGGCAGCCCGCCCATGTGTTCTTCCATTTGGGCAAACAGGCGGAAACAGGCAGGCATATCGCCCTGAAAATAGGCGATGATCGCGGCATTCATCAGTGTGGTGGCGAGTGAGTCTGCATCACCCACCATTTGGGAAAAGGTTGCCGAACGCTCTAAATATTCCCGCGCCGACCAGTCCCCGCGATAAGACGCTGGCAGCGCAATGCCGTTCAGCACATAGGCAAGCGTCTCCAGATCGTCCACTTTTTCGGCGGTCTCAAGCGCCTTGCGTGCATAAAAGCGCGCCATGCGGTGCAGCCCTAGCACGCTGCCGATGCCGATTGCCGCACCGACGTAAGCGCGTGCCAGTTCTGGCGTCGGCTGCGGCAGTGTCTCTGCAAGGTTCAAAGCGCGCATGACAGCATAGGCGCCAGAGACCAAACGCTGTATGTTCCAGTAATCGCCGCTTAGGTGCTGATAGATAGCTGCGGCTTCCAGCACGTAAGCAGCGCGGTTTGGTCGGACGCGGTAAAGGCGTGGCGGTAGGGTGCGCCGCACCAAAAATTGGCGCGCAAAAGCACCGATCAGTTGGCGTGGCAAGCCTTTGGTGGGCGGCAAGGGCTGACCAAGCAGCGTTAAAGCACGCTGATAGTGGGCTTCCCGTTCTGTGATGTTCACATGCGCTCTGCCCAATGTGCGCTCTAGCTGCGCCTTGCGTAAGGCATCAAAGCCAACGCTATCGGCAAGCGCTAGGGCGCGCTCCAGCAGTGGCATGGCGCGCTCATGGGCATAGTTGCGAACTGCCTGCATCCCTGCTAAGGCTTTGTAGTGCGCTTCCTTAGGCAGATCGCCTGCATTTGCCCAGTGATGCGCCAAAGCACCGATCTGTTGCGGATCGTTTGGGTAGAGTATCTCTAGCTGGTGTGCCACTTGACGGCTAAGCAACGCACGGTCGGCGGTGGAAAGGCTTGCTAGAAGCGTCTCGCGCAGTTGATCGTGAGCAAAGCGCCACCGATCATTGGCGATTTCCAGCACGGCGTGATTAGCGCACACATCCAGCCATGCTTCAAAGGGCAGCGCGTTGGTGTGTTCGCTGTGCAAAGCGCGCAATAGCCGCACGTCAAGCTGCCTGCCGCCGATTGCCGCAAGGTTTAGCAGGCTGCGCGCTGTTTCCGGCAGGCGTGCCAAGCGCCGCCGCAGCACCGTTTGTACGCCGCCGCTGAACAAGCGCTCTGGCAGCGTCACTACGCCGATCTGATCTAAGCGTCCAGAGAGTTGGGCAAGTTCGCGCAGCACTTCGATCATGAACAGCGCGTTGCCTTCCGTCTCGCGCTGGAGCAGATCAAGCACCTGTGGCGTCTTGCCCGCCGTCCCGATCATGGATTCGGTGAGGGCTGCCATTTGCTCAGGCGAGAGGCGCGAGAGGCTTAGGTGCTGTGCGTTTGGGAATTGCTCTGGCAGATCAGGGCGTTCTTCTTCCCGATAGGTGCTGATGATGAGCAGCGGCGCACGTTTCGCCCAGTCGCTCAGGCGCGCTAGGATCGCCAGTGAGCCGCGTCCTGCCCAATGGATATCTTCTAGCAGCAGCAGCGTGGGCATCTTCAAATGGGCAAAGAGCGTCTCTATGGTGCTGATCAAGCGCTCTTGTGCCTTATCGGGCTCTAATCCCGGCGGATCGCTCACCGCACGTTCAAGCAGTGCCTCAAGGTCTGGCACAAACGGCTTGAGAACGCTTGCCTCAAAATCAGAAGGTGGACTGTATAAGATCAACTCGCGCAGGGCTGCCAACCACATCTGATAGAGCGCGCTGCCGCTGCTGATTGCCTGCCCACGCAGCACCAAGACGCCGCGCACCAACGCTGCCGTCCGCAGCTCATCCACAAGGCGCGATTTGCCCACACCGCTTTCGCCGCCGATCAGCCACAGATCGCCAAAGCCAAGCATAGTGCGCTCTAAGGCATTGGTCAGGTGTGCCAGTTCAGCTTCGCGCCCAACAAAGCGCGCTGCCTGCAAAAAGCCTTCCCGCACGGCGCTTTCTTGCGGCGGCAGCGGCGCACCAACCGCAGTGTAATAGTCCGCAATGAGCGCAGCAGCATCCGTAGCGCGCTCAGCAGGATTTTTCGCCAGCAAGCGCCCGATCAAGTGCCGCGTCGGATAATCAACATTCAGCGCCTCAAGGTCAGGCGTCACACGCAGGATGTTCTCCAGCAAGCGCGTGACGGTATCCGATTTGAACGGATTAATGCCTGTCAGCAATTCGTAGGCAATTACGCCGACGGCATACAGGTCGCTTGCCTCGCTCGGCTGCCCATTCGAGAGCAATTCCGGCGCAAGGTAGGGCAGCGTACCTGCTAACGTCACGCGCTGATCGCGCATAGTAGACAGTCCAAAATCCAACACACGCAGGCGCCCATCGGCAACCAGCAGGTTGTTTGGCGCAATATCGCGGTGCAAAATCTGGCGGCGGTGCAGGTAAGTCAGCGCCTCCAGCACTTGCAGGATCAGGTTCATCTTTTCCTGTGTGGGCAGCACCGCGCCAATGGTGAGGATGGTCTGCGGTGCGTCGAGCAGTTCCATCGTGTAGAAGGGCAGCCCATCGGCGTCAAAGCCGTAATCGCGCACGGCGATAATGTTCGGATGGCGCAGCGACGCCAACAGGCGAAACTCGTTAGCGAGTGCCAACGGCGAATTGCCCTCACCGCGTGAGCTGAAATCGAGTGAGTCAATCGGCGTTGTCAGGCGCTTGAGGGCAACCTCCTCGCCCGAAAGCCGATCATATGCGCGAAAGACAGCACCCATGCCGCCGCGCCCTAATTCTTCCCGCAGTATGTAGCGTTGCCGTAGCCCAGTCCGTGAAAGCGTCTCAATCACGTGCGGTCGCCTGCCTTTCTCACCTCAAGTCTATGCGAAGGCAGCCAGTTAGGCAATGAACAGCCTATAAAATGCCTATAAATAAGGGCGGTGGTATAGCATTATGAAAACATGCTATACCACTCAAATGTTTTGAGGTAGGTTACTGAGCAGGCTCTAGCCAGTAGGTCGCGCCTTCACCTTCTGCCGTCCAGCCAACAAGCCCTTGATAGTTGACTTGCCACCACGCATAGCCATCCGCGCAGATCGGACCGTTCAGCACGCTGAAGAACTGCCCGCCGGGAATGTTGCCGATCACACGGCTGATCTGGTTGTTGGTGGTTGGCTGGCTGCGGAGTGCGTTAGGCGCGCCGGGCGTCACGCGGGCAACGCTACCGATCCGCAAGCGCGGCGGCAGCAGCGGCGGGCAAGCATCCGCGCCGACAATTGGCTCTAGCCAGTAGACGCCATTCTCACCTTCGCCCGTCCAGCCGATGATGCCGTTATAGTTGACTTGCCACCACAGCACGCCATCGTTACAGACGGGACCGCTGATGAGCGTCATGCTGCCGCCAATCGGGATGGTGCCAAGCCGCACGCTGCGCGGATCGCGTGTGGGGCGGGCAGGTTGGCTGTTCAAGGCGTTCGCCTGTGCTGGGAAGCTGGTCACCCGTGCGCGAATACCAACCGTCAGGCGCGTGGCGAGCGCGCAGTTCGGCACGGGCTGCGGTGTTGGCGGCTGCACCACACCGGAGGGCTGCACACGCCACAAATTATAGCCCCACGCCACCGCCATCAGACGGTTATCGCCCGCTAGCCGATCTGTACCGGGAACTTTGCGCGTTTGCCCACCACGCAAGATGTAGACTGCATCCTCTGCCCAAGCAATCGCCTGCCCTGAGGGCGCGATGGAAAGCTGCTCTGGGAAGCCGAAGAAGGGCAGCGCCACCTCTTGCCGATTGGCAGCACCGCGCCAGGCGTAGCCCATACCATTGGTGGCAAGGTTGAAATAGGCAGAGACGGCATTGGGTGCGCGGCCACTGTAGCGCTCTACCACGCCCGGTGGATTAACGCGAGAGCCGTTGATCGGGTTGATCAGCACCCATGCATTGTTGGAGAACAGCGCCGCTAAATAGGGCTGACCGTTCAAGGTTGCCCATTCATAGTATTGAATGGACGCACCGCCGCCATCTTGCACACGGATTTCATTGACCTGCTGACCGCTGGCATCAAAGAGCAGCAGCACTTCTGTGTAAGTTTCGCCGCTGAAGCCATTGCCGCGCACTGCCAGCGCGCCGCCCCAGCGCGGCGCATCAAAGCCAAACAGCGTGGTTAGGTTTGGCACATTAATCGGTGTGGTGGAACGGGCGCGGTTGTTCAGCACATCGTAAATCACAAGCTGATGGCGTGTCTCGTTACCGCCCACGATTGATTCGACCCACGTCAGCGAGAAGCCGTCCGGCGACCATGTCGGCGTGCTGCGTCGGATGAAGGTCTCGTTGGGCAAGCCTGCCCCAAAGCTGGCATTAGTTGGCTGCTGCGCCACGCGCACTGCTTGCCCTGTTGCCAACGACCAAATCCAGATGTTAGCAGGTGGGATGTTGGGCGTATCGCCAAAGCGCTGCAAGGCAGGGATAGCGATTTCAGCAATAGAGGCATATGCCACGCGCTGCGAATCTGGCGACATGATGGGCAGTTGATTGTAGCCCCACCGTGTCAGTTGGCGCAGCGTGCCGCTTGCCTCACTATATGCCCACAAATCGCCGCGCATCAAGATGATCAGCTCACTATCTACCTGTGCATGAGCAGATGGCGCACCAAGCGGCATAAGCAGCGCGCTGAGCGCAAGAATGCCGCACAAAATCATAGAGAGCGCTCTGTATCGCATGATCCCTTCTCCTTTACGTATTTCATAAGCGCATTATAGCACGTCGTACACGACGTTTTACCTACGTTCAGCACACGCTCAATGTTCCTGTCTGTTAGAAAATCTCTACCTGCCTGTGTATAATGGCATAGTATAGATCGGAATAGGCAGGGAAAAGCATGACCAACTCGGACTCAACGCCGCGTGTGCCAGTCGAAGAATACGGCGAACAGTATTTTCAGCGCTATAACTACGCAGACCGTTCGCTAGGGCGCTTCAGTATGTATTGGTTTGCGCGCCGCTACTACGCGGCACTGGTGCGCCGCCATGCACCAAAAGGCGGCAAACTGCTGGAACTTGGCTGTGGACTAGGGCATTTGCTCGGCTTGCTGCAAGATGATTTCCCGTGCATTGGCATTGACCTTGCCGACTACAGCATTGAGCAGACCAAGCAAAACGCGCCAAAGGCAGAAGCATTCGTGCAGAGCGCCGATGATCTTTCGCCTTTTGAGACAGGTGCCTTTAGCGCTGTGGTTGCGCTCCACTTGGTGGAACATCTGCCTAACCCGCAGCACACCATTGCCGAAGTGCATCGCCTGTTGCAGCCCAACGGACTTTTTCTGTTTGCCACGCCCAACCCGATCTACAGCTTTCGCCGCTTCAAAGACCCTAAGACCGACGCCATCGGCAAAGACCCAACCCACATCAATGTGCAGACACCGGCTCAGTGGCGCGCTTGGGTAGAATGGCAAGGTTTCCGTGTGCTGCGGCACTTTGGCGATGGCTTGTGGGATGTGCCATATCTGCCGATTTTGCCCGCCAAACTGCAATTTGCCCTATTCGGTTTGCCCGCCCTGCTGCAAGTGGTGACGCAAACCACCTTTAACCCACTCACACTCGGTGTGAATCAAATCTGCATTGCACGCAAAGAACGCTAACGCGCACAGGCGCTAGAAAGGTTGCCGCCGCTATGGGACGTTTCCGCTGGTTTTTGCTAGGTGGCGCGGCAAGTGCTGCCGCCTATTGGTTAATGCGCTACTTGCGCCCGGAACACTCGCCGTTGGTGCTGAATCAGGCAGTGGTCATCATCACAGGTGCTTCAGCAGGCATTGGGCGCGCCTATGCGCTTGCCTTTGCACGGCGCGGCGCGCGTTTGGTGCTGGCAGCGCGCCGCGCTGAGGCACTGGAGGAAGTGCGTGCCGAAGTTGCCACCTACGCCGCCGAAGTGCTGTGCGTGCCAACCGACGTGAACGATGATGCACAGCTAGAGGCATTGGTGCAGGCAGCGCTCGATCACTATGGGCGGGTGGATATTTTGATCAACAACGCGGGCTTGGTGGATTACGGCACGCTGCAAAATCACCATCCGCGCCGCACACGCCAGATGGTCAGCACAAATCTTGCCTCTGCCATTAATCTGACGCGCCTCTGCCTCATCCCGATGTTGGCACAGCGCAGCGGCGCGATCATCAACGTATCCTCAATGGCGGGCAAAATTCCAACAGCACATCAGCCTGTTTACGCTGCCACCAAGGTTGGGCTAATTGCCTTCTCGGACGCGCTGCGGCGGCAGCTTGAAGGCACCGGCGTGCGCGTCGTGAGTGTGCTGCCGTCCTACACCGATACCGAGATGGTAGCACCTGCCATGCAGGACTACGTGCGTGAGATGGGCTTGACCGTGGATACGCCGCACTACGTTGCCGAACGCACCATTGACGGCTTGCTGAAAGGCGAGCAAGAAATCTTGTTTGGCGGCGCAGTGATGTTGTTTGGCGCATGGTTGGAACGGCACTTCCCGCTGCTGGCAACCTTAGCACAACGCTACGTTTTTACGCCCAACCTGATGGCGATGATGGAACAGATTAAGGCTGAGTATGTCGCTAAGGCAAAGGAAAAACGATAGCTATGCTGCGCTTGAACCATTTGGCAATTGTGGTGGAGGATATTCAGCAGGCACTCGTCTTCTGGCAGGATGCCTTGGGCTTGCCACTCGGCAAGGTAGAACGCAACGCTGAGGAGGAAGTCGAGATCGCTTTTCTGCCGCTTGAGTCGGGCGAGATTGAATTGCTGGCGCCAACCAACAGCACCAGCGGCGTTGCCAAATACCTTGCTAAGCGTGGCGCGGGGCTGCACCACGTCTGCCTTGAAGTGCCAGACCTTGCGGCTGCTATGCAGCGCCTGCGCGATCACGGTATCGAGTTGATCAACGACACGCCAAAAGTGAACGCTGAAGGGGTGCGCTACTGCTTCATTCACCCTAAAAGTGCGTTCGGCGTGTTGGTTGAGCTTTACGAACTGCCGCGCTCAAGCTGATCGTTGCTCCGCCTAAAGGTGGAGATCAACTCCGACTTGCGGTGTGCCAAACTTCCGCACAGGGACTCATCCCACAATCCTCGTCAGGGCGGATACATGGCGCGAAGTGTTCTGCTTTAATGATGAGCATTAAGGCAGTGCATTTAGGGGAGAACGGTTAAGATGAGCGCACTCTCAAGCATTCGGCAAACGGGAAACGTTCCTAGCGTGGGCGAAACTTTATCAGGGCGGGCGCAGTGGGTGAGGCATCTGCGCGCCATGCATGGCACAACGCAATTGCTGGGCGGCGCGTGGCTAGGCGCTATGCTTTATCTTGCCATTGCGGGCTATGCAATCTTTGGCTTGCTGTTGCTGGCGCTTGGTGTGTTGGTTGGCGCACTGCTGACCCTGATCCTGACCAATGCGCCGCCAAAAGTTGGGCGCGTCGTCATGGGCATGCCGCGCAACCGCATTCTGATGCAGCTTGCCGTCATACTCGGCATTATCTTCATGACGAGCTTTGCGGCGAACAGCTATGTGCCGCTGTGGTCAGAGGCAGTGGACATTTTTCGCGGCATGGGCAAGGCATATTTCAGCCCGCTGCTGGTTAATGATCCTGCCGCTGCCTTGGGCAACCCTGCCGCCTATTTCTTCATTCCAGCGCTGCTCTTGGTGCTGTTGGGCGCACGCTGGAGCGAACTGGGCATGGGCGGCGGCCACCGCGTTGGGCAAATGATGATCGTATGGGGCGCACTGCCTGCAACACTGCTGTTCTTGGTGCTGTGGTCAGGTGCAGCAACACCACTGCTCCTAGCACGCAGCTTGCTCACGAGTGCGCTGATCTACGGTTTCGGTGCAGAGTTCCTCTTTCGCGGTGCGCTGCAAACACGCCTGCTGCGCCTGATGAACAGCCGTTGGGCGCTTGCCACGCAAGCCCTGCTGTTCGCGCTGTGGCATGTGCCAAGCAGCACTGCGGCGTTGAATGGCGATCTGTTGGCGGGCGCAGCCTTCGCCATCGCCCATTATGGCGTGCTAGGTGTGGCGCTAGGTGTGATTGCCCTTCGCACGCGCAGCCTGTGGGCTGGCACAGCCTTCGCCATCCTGATTAGCGCCTTGAGCCTGATCAGCGCCGCTTAATCTGCCAAGTGTCCTTTCAGGGCAAAGATTGGCACCGCTGCCGCTTTGCCCTTGAGGGAGATAGCGCCCAGTGTTTCACAGTCCATACGCTCTTTGATCTCCCTGTAGACTGCTTCTGTCATCAAGATTTGGTTGCGCGCCGCCTTACCCATCAGGCGCGCTGCTGTGTTTACTGTATCGCCCAAGATGTTGAACTCGCGGCGTCCACGTGGCTCACCAATTTCCGCCGAAAAGACCGATCCACGCGCCAAACCGATTTGGCAATGCACATTGACTGCTTTGCCATCTACTAAAGGTGGCTGCAAGCGCGTGATCACATCCCGAATGGCAAGGGCAGCATGCGCGGCGCGCAACGGATCATCAGTGTGTGCGTTAGGCGCGCCAAAGGCGATCATCATGTCTGAGCCGCTTAGGTGGCAGGTCACTTTTTTCAGCACGCCGCCGCGTGCTTCCACTGCTGCGTTGATCAAGCCGAACACACGCGAGAAGCTGGCGGCAAGATCGTCCTCCTCATGTGGCTGGACGTGGTCAACCGATTCGGGCAAGCCGACCAGATTCACGAAGATCACAGTTGGTTCGGGAAAATCGGGCGGAATTTGGCGGCGCGAAGCGTTTTCGACCAACAAATTCAGCACAGCACGCGGTAAGTAGCTTGCCAGCGGCTCCACCACGATCAGCACTTGATCAATTTCGCGCAGCAAACCGCCCATGCTGCGATCCATCAGCAGCGCACGCGAAAGCCGCCTGCCGCCCGGCGAAAAGTCGAAGTCACCCAGTTCACGCGCTGTGAGGTCATCCACTGCCAGCATGTAGCCCGCTTGATCGTTCGGCTCAAAGCGGAACTCACCCTTTACACGCTCATAGGCTTCTAAGGTGAGGTTGACACGCCCAACCTTGCCGGCGCCTTCCGCCTGCTTGGTGTGCGTCACCGTGCCGCCGAGTAGCACATGCTCCATGCGGAAGGGCGTGCCGATCTCGGCGGTGAAAAAGCGCCCTGAATGAATGCCAACGCGCATCCCAAGCGTGAACTTGCCCTGTGGCAGCGGCATATCGGTGAACTGCGCCATCGCACGCTGCATCCGCAAGCCAGCGCGCACGGCTTGCGCGGCGTCGTTTTGGCGGGCAGTCGTTGGAAATTGAACGAGCATGGCATCGCCGGTAAACTCTAGCAGGTTGCCGCCCGATTTGCCGATGATCTCGATCATCGTGCCAAAGTAGGCGTTGAGTGTTTTCAGGACGGTGCGCGCACCTGCACGCCCAAAGCTGGCATTTGCCTCCATCAACGGCGTGAAACCAGCAAGATCGGTGAACATGAGCGTGCCTTCTTGCCATACATGGCGCACCTCACCCGGCTCTGGCAGCGTTTCGGAAACTTGGCGCGGCATATAATCATAGAGGATGCTTTGCAGCGTCCGTAGATGCTCAAAAACGCGCTCTAAGGTGGCAGGGGAAGGATCAACCCATGCCGTCGCGTAGAGGTCGGCAGGCAGCAAGTTCCGCAGCCGCGCTTCAAGCGCAGCAAACAAAGCGGTGGAAGGTTCGTTTTTTTGTGGCATAGTTACAGCTCACTTGTCACATAGATCAACTTTGGACATGAAACGACTAAACACGCCATGACGACATTTCCTGCACGCACACGGCTGCATTTACTAGCACTCGCCTGCTACAGCGCCTTAGCATTCATCGTGCTGCACGCGCTCATCTTCCATAACGGCACACACACTGCCGGCTACGACTATTTTAACTACCATTGGAACTTTTGGTTTCTGCGCTACCTCAGCCAAACGACGGGCATCAACGCCTACCTGAACGATTTCGTGTTTTATCCCGCGCTCACCAATTATGGCTTCCATGCTTACGCTGCCTTTTGGTATCCGTTTTGGGCGCTGATCGAGCCGTTGGTCGGCACCCTAACCGCCTTCAACGTCATCATTTTCACCGCCTGCACCCTGAACGGCTACGCGCTCTTTGTGCTGCTGCGCCGTGAAGGCGTTGCGCCAGGTTTAGCGCTGATCGGCGGCATTGCCTTGCAAACATTTCCGATTGCGCGTTATTGGTACTATAACACGCATATCAACTTAATGAACTGGTTTTGGCTGCCGCTGCACCTTATTTTGTGGAGTCAGACGGTCAACGCCACCCGTGCAGGGAGTATACCACGCATGGTTTTCTGGGCAGCCGTGCAAGGGATCGCGCTCTATGGGTTGGCGATGAGCGATCACCAATTCCCGATCTTTGCCGCGTTTTTGCTTGTGCCGTTTGGTCTGCTCAGCCTGTGGCAAGCACGGCGAACGCCGCCACACCTGATCAGACTTGTGGCAACCGCCCTCCTGACGGTGAGCATTGCAGTGGCGCTCTTGTGGTTCTGCGGCTATTTACCGCACGCCTTCCAGTTTCGCGGCACGCTGGCCCCTGGCGATCCAGCAGGGCGCCCTGGTGTAGCGAATCACTTGTTCAGCATGGCAGAGACGTGGTGGCTGTGGAACACGCCTTCGCTAGGTGCATTCGTGACGTTGGCAGCACTTGCCGCGTTGATCGCGGCGCTTTTTGCGCGGCGGGTGCGCCACCAACAAGATGGGCGTTGGCTGTGGTTTTGGATAGGCATTCCGCCTTTCCTGATCGCGCTTGGCGGCACGTTGCAACTTGGCGAGGTCCTCCTACCTACGCCTTACCGCTTGCTGCACGCGCTGACCGGCGGCATGTTTGGGATGCCGTGGCGGCTGGCGCCTATCTTTGTGATTGCGATGGCTGTCTTCGCAGGGAAAGTCTTCACGCCAATCCTAGCGGGCAAGCAGCGCGTTCAAATTGCTGTCGTTGTGGGCGCCTTCCTCGCCAATGCGTGGGCAATCCGCTTGTGGCAGACCGCACCGCTCGATCCCGTGCTGCCTGCCTACGCTTTCTACGCCGAGATCGGCGCGGAGCGCGGCGCGCCCTACGACGATCTGATCGTCGTGGAAGTGCCGACCGGCGTGGCGACTGGTGAGGTCATCCTTGGCGATCCGCGTGCCACACAGTTGCAGTGGTATGGCATTACGCACCAAAAGCGCATGATCAACGGCTTCATCTCGCGGGCGCCCGTTGAGCATTTCTTCTACATCGAAACGGGCGATCCGATGCTCAGTTGGTTGGGTCAGCGCGTGCCGCTGGATGCACCTTTTGTGCAAATGCAGATGCGCGAGCGCATTTTTGGCTATCCAATCGGCTACTTTGTGGTGCATCAGGACTTGATCGGGCGCGAGAGCGCAGCACTCACCGAGATTTTTGATTTCTTCAACCAAGATCGCAATATGCGCGAACTGCTCTGCCCGTTATGGGTGGAAGGCGCGGCGGTTGCCTACCGCACGGCGGCGCATCCTGACTGGGATGGCTGTCCGCAGCGTGTGCCGCCGAACGGCGTGATTGATCTGGGTGCCGCGGAGGATGTGCGCTTCATCGGGCGCGGCTGGCACTACGCCGAGACGATTGCAGGCATCACGGCGCGCTGGACGGGTGCAGAGGCGGGCGCACGGCTCTATTTGCGCCTCCCTGAGCAGCGCGCCTACCAGATCACGCTTTCGGCGCAGGCATTTGGGCAAGCACGGCAGCTCAGTTTGTTTGCAAACGGCGTGCCACTAGAGGCAGTCAGCGTGCAGCCTGACGAACTGGCTGAGTATACGTTCAGGCTGCCGCCTGAGGCGCTGCCTTTTGAAGATGGCTACCTTGAACTGGCACTTGCTTATGATTTGGGCGGGCAAGATGCGGCGCTAGGGCGGACGCTTGGTGTGTTGGTGGATTGGCTGCGCCTGACGCCACTTGAAGAAACGGACAATAGCGAGTAACTTTTTAAGTGGCAGTGCGTATTAAGGCTGTAGGGGCCATTCAAAAGGGAGAGTGTAAATATGATTCGTGCAAATCGCCCAACGCTCATCACAATCCTGAGCGCGTACTATGTCATCTGGGGCTTGGCAACAACGGTATGGAATCTGTTGACAAGCGTTCTTGGCGTGGTGATGGTGTGTTTTGCGCCGGGCTTGCTGGCAGGCGGCATTTGGGGCTTGATTCAGGGCGTGATGAGCATCATCTTGGGCTTCTCGCTCTATTCAGGCAAAAACTGGACGCAAATCGTGGTCACCGTGTTGGCAGTGCTTGGGATCATCTCGGCGGTGCTGGGTGGTCTGTACTTTGCGACAATCGTCAGCATTGCCATCAACGTGCTTGTGCTGATCTACGTCAACTCAGATGAAGCCAAGCGCTTCTTCGCCACCAACTAAACCGCAGGGCAAGCAATCTAAAGGGCGGTGCAGACCGCCCTTTTTCACGGTGTAAATCTTGCTCAGATCAGCTACACTTGCGCTACAATCACGCTGCATGGCAAGTGCTAGAGGAATGCAAACTTATGACCCGACAAAAACGAACGACGGACGAACTGCGTGAGCGCGCACTCGGCGCACTGGTGACGGATGCCTTCTTCACGTGGCCCAGCGCACTTGTTATCGGCTTAACGATGATCGCTTTCTTTTCCGGCATTTCGCTCTTTCCCGCCTTCCAGCCGTGGATGTGGTTGGTAATCGGCGCTATCTTAGAGGCGATCTATTTGGTGGTGACCATCAACGACCCGACGGCGCGCCGCCAAGCCATCAGCCGTATGTTGCAAGAGAAGTTCGACCCACGCGACATTCGGAATTTGCCCGCCCGCCAACGCCTACAGAAAGCACTGGAATATAAGCGCAGCATTGATGAGTTCATTGCCAAGCAAAGCGGCGCGATGCAGCTTGCCCTGCAAGATACTGCCAACGAGATTGAGGATTGGATTGAGCAGATTTACCTGCTTGGCAAGAGCATTGATAACTTTGAATCAAATGCTATTGTCGAGCGTGATCGGCGCGAAGTGCCAACCCAACTCCGCAGCCTAGAGACGCGCCTTAAGCTGGAGTCTGATCCGACTGTGAAGGCAGAACTGCAAGAGGCAATCGCCATTCGCAAGCGCCTGTTGGAAGATTTGGGCAAGGTTGCCAGCCTTGTGAAGCGCACCGAAATCAAGATGGATAACACAGTTGCCCAGCTTAGCTCGGTGCATACCAAACTTCAGCAGATGGCGCACACCAAGCAGATGGACAGCACACGCGCCCGCCGCCTGAGCCAAGAAATTCACGATGAAGTTGCCGCCCTTGCCGATATTGTGGAGGCAATGGAAGATATGTATAGCAGCAGCGGCGGCAGTGGCTACACCAGCGCGGTGGATAAGCTGAGCGCCCGCGTCGAGTCGGCTGCTGCCCCAAGTGAGGAGAGCGAACTAGACAGCTTCCTTGCCGAAGATCAGGCACGCCGCCGTTCAGCCCGCAACGAGTAACAGCTATGCCTGTTCCAGCCCTGCGGCTGCCTCTGCATCTACCAACCAACGCGCCGCACTGATCAGCTGGGCGGGGTAGCGCTGCGGATCAGGTGCGCCTTGCAACACAGCCTTTAACGCGGCTGCCTTGTTTGCGCCATTCACCAAAAAGACCTTGTGGCGCGTTGTGTTGATGTACGGCGCACTGAGCGTCAGCCGCCACGCCTCTAGCTTTGGCACATAGTTCGCCACGCATGGGCGCGTTGTCTCGCCCAGTGCCGCCGTCTCAGGAAAAAGCGAGGCGGTGTGGGCATCTTCGCCCATGCCGAGCAAGATCAGGTCAAGCCTTACCGCTGCCAACACGGCACTGTAGTTCGCCGCCGCCATCTCGGGGGCGAGTTCGCCTTGCATTCGGTGAATGTTCGCCATTGGCACACCAAGCGGCAGCAGCAGTGCCTCATACGCCATGCGGTAGTTGCTCTGTGCGTGATCAGGCGGCACACAGCGCTCATCTGCCCAATAGAGTTGTACACGCGCCCAATCAAGGCGTGCGCGCCACTCTGGCAGCGCCAACAGGGCATAGAGTGGCAGCGGCGTGCTGCCACCTGAAAGGGCTAGGCGAAAGACTCCGCGCTCAGCGAGTGATTCTGCGCCAAGCCGTACAATGAGTGCTGCCGCTGCCCATGTCAGATCGGCAAAATCGCGGTGAATGGTAACATCCTGCATGAATACATCCTTGAACAGCTACCAATGATACCACGCGATCAACGTGCCTTTAGCCGATGTTCACAAGGTTCACGACGGTAACACCATCGCCGCCTTCGTTTTCCTCGCCGCGCTGATATTTGCTGACCAATGGATGCCCATGCAGCACATCTCGAATTGCCTTCCGCAGCGCGCCGGTGCCTTTGCCGTGAATGATCCGCACAAAAGGCAAGCCGGCAAGATAGGCGGCGTCAAGGTATTCTTCAACGCGCTCTAACGATTCCTCAACCCGCGCACCGCGCAAGTCCAGTTCCAAGCCGGGCGAAGGTCCGCGCTCAGGCAGCTTTTCGCGGCGCTTTTCGCGCACTTCGCCACCGTCCTTGCCGCGCCGTTCGATCTCATCCAACTTGGCACGCACGCGCAGCCGTCCGACGGTCACTTCAACATCGGTCGCACCGATCTCGCTGATCTGCCCTTCAGATTTGAGCGGCAGCACCCAGACCGTCTCGCCGAGTCGGTAGGTTGGTGTATCACCTTCTACGACAGGCAGGCTTGGCGAGCTGATAGCAGGCATGTCTAGGTTGGGCTGGATGTTAAAGGCAGCCGCCTCCAAGCGCTTGGCAGCCTCTCCCGATTGCCCAATGTTCTGCAAGTCATGCCGCAATTTGCGTATTTCCTTACGGACGATCTCTAGCTCACGGTCTGCCACACGGCGCGCTTGTGCCAGAGCGTCCAGGCGTTCTTTTTCGGCATCCTCAAGGCGCTGGCGCAGCTCGCGCACCAGTTGCTCAGCTTCTTCGCGTTGGGCAAGGGCAGCATCGCGGGCGCGGCGCGTTTCCTCACGGGTTTGTTGCAGTTCATCTAGCAGGTCATCGGCAACCAATTCCTCAACGCCAACCATGCTGCGCGCCTCATTGATGATCGATTCTGGCAAGCCGAGCCGTGCGGCAATCGCTAGGGCATTTGAGCGACCCGGGATGCCGACGATCAGGCGGTAGGTTGGGCGCAGCGTTTGCAGGTCAAACTCCACGCTGGCGTTCCGCACACCTGCCTGCTGCTGGCTGAACACTTTCAGCTCAGGGTGATGCGTCGTCACCAATGTGGTGATGCCGCGCTCCAGCAGATGCAGCAGCACCGCACGCGCCAGTGCCGAGCCTTCAGCCGGGTCAGTGCCGGCACCTAGCTCATCTAGAATGACCAGCGAACGTGAGGTTGCCTCTGCCAAAATCCTGATCGTGTTGGTCATGTGCGAGGAGAAGGTCGAAAGCGACTGCTCAATGCTCTGCTCATCGCCAATGTCGGCGTAAATGCCCTCGAACACTGAGAGCTCCGCGCCGAGATTAGCAGGAATGTGCAAGCCGCACTGCGCCATCATACACAGCAAGCCGACGGTCTTTAGTGCGACAGTCTTGCCGCCAGTGTTCGGTCCCGTGATGACGAGTGTATAGGTCTTTTCATCCAACGTCAGATCAATCGGTACAACTTTTTCAGGGTCAAGCAGCGGATGCCGTGCGCCTTCCAGCTTGATCGTGCTGCCGGGATGTGGCGAATCGGTGCGCGGCTGGAAGGCGACCAATTTCGGCGCGGTGGCGCGCAGATCGGCGGCATAGCGCGCCTTCGCAAAGATCAGATCAAGGTGCGCTAAGCCTTCCACCGTCCGCGTGATGAACTCGCCTTCGTGGTTGACCAACTCGCTGAGTTCGCGCAGAATGCGGCGAATCTCATCTTCTTCGGCAAGTTGCAGTTCGCGCACGCTGTTGTTCAATTCCACCGTCACCAGCGGCTCAATGAAGATCGTCGCGCCGCTAGATGATTGGTCGTGAATGATGCCGGGAATCTTGCCCTTATGCTCAGCGCGCAGCGGAATCACATAGCGTCCGTTGCGCTGCGTCACAAGCTGTTCTTGCAGGTATTTGGCGTAGTTGGCGTTGGTGATCAAGCTGTTCAAACGGCTCTGCAAGCGCTCTGAGGCAACGCGCATATCACGGCGGATGAGCGCCAACTTGGGCGAGGCAGCGTCGTTCACGTTGCCAACATCATCTAGCACACGGCTGATCTCACCTTGCAGAGCAGCGCAATCTTCAAGGCGCTCTGCAATGCCTGCTAAGGTGGGAAATTGGCTGCGAAGGCGCGTTAGGGTGCGCTTGAGCGTGGTTGCACGGCGCAGCGTGCCACGAATATCAAGGAGCGTTGTCGGCTCTAGGATGATGCCGCGCCCTGCCTGAGAAACTGCCTCACGCACGTCGCGCACGCTGCCAAGTGTAATATCGCTTTTCGACTCAAACAAGGTTACTGCTTCCGTGGTTTCACGCTGCCAGTCCAGTGCTTCGCGCACATCGCTGCTAGGGCGCAAGGCACGAATAAGCGCCGCACCGCCGGAAAAGCTGGCATAGCGCGCAAGTTGCTCTAAGATTTTGGGCAGTTCTAAGACATGCGCCGATTTTTCGTCCATTACCATTATGCGTTCTCTCTGTGTTTATCCATTGCGGCGCGCCATGCACACGCAGCTATCCGAATCGTAAAGGCGCAAAGGGCATCTGTCAACACTCAGTTTGCCAAAAGGTGTAAAGGGGTCAAGAGGGATCAATTTCACAAACCCTCAGAGGAATGCTTTGCACTTTAAGCGAACACTTGCCCAAAGGCGTGCTGTAGTGATCTGGCACAATGATCGCTCAACACTTTCCGAAACGGCTTTGGCAGTATGCTTTTTAGCAAGGGTAGGGGGCATTGCGTTCGTTATTTTTGCATTATTCAACACAACCGTGCGCCCTCCTATGCCTTGCAGATGGAGGTATGCAGCGATGTTGGCAAACTATAATCTGACTCCCACAATTCCCGCTGCCGATTTAGGCAGAGCGCGCCGTTTCTATGAAAGGGTGCTAGGGTTAACGCCTGTTCAAGAATCAGCCGATGGCATCATTTATCGGTGTGGGCAAACTGAGCTGCTGCTGTATCCGACAACCAACGCAGGAACCGCTCAGCACACGTTGATGGCGTGGATGGTTGATGATATTGAGGCAGTGGTTGCACACTTACGCGCACAGGGTGTGGTCTTTGAAGAATACGATTTTCCGAACTTGAAAACGGTCAATGGCATCGCAGAACTGGCAAGTGAGCGTTCGGCATGGTTCAAGGATAGCGAGGGGAATATCTTGGCTGTTGGGCAGCCGAAATAGCCTTCAATGCACAGACTGCTGCTTAGGTGCTGTAACCTACCTAAGGATGCCTACGCCTTGCGCTAAGCGCCTGAGGATACGCTGAACAAGCGGTAGTCTTCTGTGTTTGCGTTCGTTGCGGTGGCGGACGATATAGTCGAACAGGGCGACTGTCCAATCGGGAATCGTATACTGAGCAGGGTGCGCCAATTCGCTTGCCAAGACCTGCTTTAACTGGGCATCGTCCGCCTTCAAAAAATCCCGTATTGGCAGAAAAATCGTCACGATTTGGCGATCCTGCGTGCGATATTCAAGCATAAAGAGGTGGTAGGGATAGCTGCTGCCTTTGTAGGATTGCAAATAGACTCGTGTGAGTGCTACGCGCTTTTGGGCAACTGCCTCAAACAGCTTTGCCAAGTGCAGTTGGCGTGCTTCAATGTATTTATCGCGCTGCTCTCGCCATTTATCGCGCAGCAGAAGCCCTATAAAGAAAGTGGGGATGCTCAACCACAAGAGCAACGGAAGTATCTCAGCCATGTGCGATAATCCTCATCAAACAAAAAGCCCCTACCAAGACATCCAGTGCTGGTAGAGGCTATCAGTCATCAACAACGCTTTAGGCACAAGTGCCAACGTGAGCCTCATCACGTTACCGCCATTATAGCGCATTTGCCGCATGTTCATACTCCATACGGCAGGCGTGGCTGCTCGGTTTGCTTAGAACGCATTTCAAAAAAAACAAATAACGGGTGCGTTTGAGCGGGAAGCCCTCTCGAAAGCACTGCCCGTTGCGTGCGCCACACAAGCAACAAGCAAAAATTCTGCTCTACACTAATTTTGAGACAGCGTCTAGGATGCGGACAGGCTAACCGTGCTGGCAAACGCTTACTCCACCAACTGCTGCGTAGTGTTATCAAAGACGCGGTAATCGGGCAGGGTGAGGCTTTCCCACACTTCAAAGGGCGCTAAGCCTGCCCGCCGTGCGAGAAATAACGCTATTACGGTGCCATGTGTGGCAATAATGAGCGTCTCGTTTGGATGTTGTGCGCTGAGATGATCTAGGGCAGCAGCAAAGCGTGTATAGGCAGCATCGGCTGTCTCTGTGCCAAACACAAGCGCGTTGGGTTGCTCAAAGAAGGCGCGTATTTTGCCACGAAAGACCTCAGCGCTGTGATAGCCTTCATTCGCACGCGTTTGCTCATGCAGATCGTCTATCGCCTCAACAGGAATCTTTAGGGCAACTGCTAGAAGGTCACCTGTTTCGGCGGCTTTTGGCTCACGGCTGGTAAAGACACGGTGCGGTCGATAGCGGCGCAACCGCTCAGCCAAGTGCAGGCTTTGGATGCGCCCTGCTTCTGAAAGCTGCCAGTCTTTGGCTGGCACATTTGCATCAATAATGGGCATGGCATGTTTCACTAAGATCAAGCGCGTCATCGCAATTTTCCTCGGCGCGGTTGGTGTATAAATTGAAATGCACTTTTATGAAAAAGCGTTTTTCTTGCACAAACGCTTTCTTGTGCTATACAATTAAAAATAATCCTAGCCGCATTGTGGGAATCCTTCAAAATGACTCAGCATAATTTAATCAGTGCTTTAGAAGACCTTCGTGAAAGATACACTCAGCGGCGTAAGCGTGTCGTTGCGTTGAATGAGGCGGCTAAAGCAGAGCGCACCGCCCAAAATAATCTACATGGTGCGCGTGATAAATTTCAAGAAACGCTCGCACAATATCTAGCACTTTACGCTGAAGATGTGCCAACTGCATTTGGTACACTTGAGCCAATGCCACCTTTACCCTCAGTGACTTGGTTGCTCAGCGATGCTCAACGTAACCAATTGAAAAGCGAAATAAATGCGTTGGACAGCCTGATTAAGGCGCTTAAAAGCGCTATTGATGCACTATCCACTGAGCCGCTAGATGTTGTAAGGCTTGCCAAGGCAAACGAGGCACTTCAGGCAACTAAGCTACCTGTTGTTGAATTGCCGCAGTTGCTGGAGCAATATACACAGGTGCTGCAAAGTGCTACTGATCATCTAAGCATTTCCTTTGGAACAGTATTGCGTGACGCGTTCGCAAATGAAGGGCTTGTACTAGATGGTAGACCACCAATTGTTCAAGTTGGACGGTTTCGTGTTAGCCTAGATTTTGCCAAACGGCGCGCCAGCCTTGCTTATGGTAAAGAAGTGATGGTTGAACGTATGGGCTTAAGCGCCGAAGCAATCTTAAAGGCATACCGCAGTGCATATAAAGCACTTACAGAGCGCAGTGATGATGGCACAAAATGGTTGGAACAACTCTATGATGCGTGGCGCATTGTACGTTTTCGGCAAGGCAGCGACAAACCTGATGCGAATCTGGTTGCCTGCTACATCGAGTTAGCACTCCAGCGCCAAGCCACATCATTTTTGCGCCGCGAACCACGTAAAACCCTCTTTAAGGAATATAGCCGCGCCCAATTCGCCTACGATGTGGATTTATTCATCAATCGCCAGCGCCTCAGCCATAAAAGTTTAAAACCATCGCTGCGCGTTGCTGTTCAGGCACAAACAAGCTCACCGGAGCGTGTTATGTGGATCGTGAGCGGTGAAACAGCCGATGATGGCAGCTATATGAGTACACTGACTTTTGACGAAAGAGGCTAACTATGCTGCCACCTTCTAGGCAAATTGCGACGCAAATCATTCAGAATCTCGGACAGTATGGCACCCCACTTTCAGGGGGAGTAGGCTATTATAATGTTGGCACGGAGTCGCTTTTAGAAGCGCTTGACAAGCATTATCTAAGTTCATATTTACCTGAAGGTGGCGCTGTTTTCAAGCTGGTGGTGGGTGACTATGGCAGCGGCAAATCGCACTTTCTTTACTGCGTGCGTGAACGTGCTTGGGCGCGGCGCTTTGCTGTTAGCAAGGTTGATCTAAGCCCGCAGGAATGCCCTTATGATGATCAAAAAAAGGTCTATAGCGCTGTTGCCAAAGCACTCATTTGGCACGATGCCGATACTAGCGATAGCGAGATGATACGTGGACTAGCGCCTTTTTTAGATCGTTTATTACAAAGCATTGTGGAGCCATTGGGTGCCGCTTTGGGAACAACGGAAGCCGCCGAACTTGACGAGGTGCAAGCCCTCCAACGCAGCTTCAACAATACACCTATTGATAATATAAGCTATCGCTACGCCATTTCACACTATCTTTCGGCAGCCTTGTACGGAAATGCCGCCCAGAAGGACCTTTTAGCGCGTTGGCTGCACGGTGAGGATTTAAGCACTGCCGATATGCGTGAACTGAAGACGCTAGGTGTTACGCAGAAAATGACGCGCACGAACGCTTTTCAAATGCTGCGCTCACTTAGCCAAACCGTGCGTGCGCTTGGTTTCAATGGTCTATGTTTGCTTTTTGACGAAGTTGACCGCCTGATGAGCCTGACTCGCCGTGCGATGACTGCGATTACGGATAATCTGCGCGAAGTGATTGATCGCACCCGTGAGGATTTGCCCGGCACATTGTTTATCTATGCGGTGCTACCTCAATTTGTTTCAGATATTGTTCCAAGCTATCCTGCCTTGCAGCAACGCCTTCAAGTGCAAATGAGACGCTATTTTTCCCTGACCAATCCTTTCAGCCCGCAAATTAATCTCGATCATCTTGATCTACCTGAAGACGAACTATTGGTTAAGATTGCTGAGCGGTTGCGTGGTATTTTTGAGACAGCTTATAACACCCGCCTGAATGCTACTTTGCAAACTGAAAACGCAAGGCATCTTGCACTGGCTGCTTTACGAACGCTAAGCGGTATCAGTCATCGCCGTATTTTCATAAAGGCACTCATTGGCGAGTGGTATCACCAAATGCAGACGGGTGAAAGCGCCTTGAGCGATAGCCAAGCAGAGGCAATCATTGGCAGCGGCACACGCGAGGTAGATGGTACCAGCTACTAAATAATTAGGCACACAAGGCTATAGCATGGCAGAATCACTAGCTGTAAAGCATCTGCGCTTAGGGTATGGTCAATTAATTCAAGTGCATCAAGGTGGACAATTCTGGGAAGTTCGCTTTGAGTCAGGTAAATGCTACCGCTTGCCAAGTAGTGAATTTGAGCCGCTACCGACTCACATACCACCTGACCATACTGCCGCACGACGCACTATTGAAACGTTACGGATGGGAATTGTACCCACCGATCACATTGAAGATTTAACGCTTGGTTTGAGCAGTCAGCGCGCACACCTGCATAATGCTCTAAAACTTGCTCACAGGCATAACGGCGCTGCACTGGCTATCTTAGCCGATTATGGCTGTGGCAAAACGCACTTCATCGAGTTAGCAGCACGTGCTGCGTTACGCGAAGGTTTTCTGGTTGCCACGCTCAGCCTTGATGCACGTGAGATGCCGCCCGCACACGCCCAAAAGATCTATCAAGCCGCTATCCAAGGGCTGCGCTATCCTGATTCATCTTCCACGGGCATTCAACCGCTGCTCAACCGCGCTCGTCAACACCCAGCAGAAACCCTTAAGGTATTGGAAAGTGCGGCCAAGGGCGTGGATTGCCCCTTCACCTATGCGGTGCGCGCTTATTTGCACTGCGAGAGTCTCGTTGGGCAAATAGGGATCGCACTATGGCTCTCGCGCCAGTTCGTGCCGAAGGAAGCCGATATCTATTTGAAGAAAGCCCCGCGTTTATATGCCAACGGTGAAGTTGCACGCCAATATACTTATCTGCTAAGTGGCGTTAGCGCTTTAGCCACCGCGATGGGCTATCAGGGTTTGGCACTGTTTATTGATGAGGTAGATTACTACAGTCGCCAAACTACCGCTCAGAAGCAGCGAGCGAATATGCTCTTCAAGGCATTGCTATGTGCCTCTCAGGGTGAAACGAATATGCACCCTGATGCTGCCTATATTGCTCAGCATCAAAAGGTCATTTATCCGCTGCGCTTCAACGCAACGTCACCTTTCTTCTTTTTATTTGCCAGCACCGAGTCCGAACAACAAATTCCGGTTCAGGCGTGGCTGCGCCCTTCGCAGATTCTCCGCCTTGATGAGCGCTTTGATCAAAGCGAGGTCGCGCACTTTATTAGCATCATCAGTCTGTATCACGCGCAAGCCTACCAACGCACCAATCCAGTTCAATCCTTCATACCACGCTTAGCAGCCGTGCTATCCGCAGCACTCCGTGAACGGCGTATCAATCCCCGCCAACTCTCACAAATTACTGTCACGTTCCATGATCTGCTCTACATTTATCCGCAGGTTTCCCCTGAAAAACTTATCCGTGATCTGGCAATTGGATTGCGGATTCCAGACACAACGCAGCCTTGAAAGCGCATACCCTTTCCCAGCGCCGCTTATTCTCGGGATGGGTATACTATGCCTCGCCTAAAGCCAATAAAGGAAACAAAATGTTCGGACTGTTCGGCAAGCTAAAAGCACAAGATGGGCAGCGCGATGCACTCATTCAGCACCTGCTGCACGCGGCGGATGCATTGCGCCAGATGGAAAGCTGCTACCTGTATGTGATCAGCGCAGACTCTAGCGATCCAAACGGCATTTGGGTGATGGAAGCTTGGCGCAGCCAAGCCGACCATCAGGCATCTTTAAGCCTAGCCACCATTCAGCAGATCATCGCTGTGGCGCGCCCGCTGATTGCAGGGATGGGCGAACGCTTTGAACTGCACCCGATTGGCGGCAAAGGGTTAGTGCAAGGGCAGTGAGGGTTTGTCTGGGCGCAAGCAGCAGGATAGAATACATAGTTTGGATAAGCCAATGGCGGTGCAAGGCTGTGAATAGGGAGTGATCATGCCAACTCAAAATGTTGCTGTGCTGATTTTTGATGAGGTGGAAGTGCTGGATTTCTGCGGTCCATTTGAGGTCTTCTCGGTGACCGATGCTTACGCCGCAGAGCGTCCGTTCAACGTCTACACGGTTGCTGAGAAAACGCCGATTCTGGCACGCAACAACCTAAGCGTGAATCCCGCCTTTCTGCTGGACGATCCCAATTGCCCACCGCCCGATTTGATCGTTGTTCCCGGCGGACGCGGCACGCGCCAAGCAATGCATAACGAACGCCTACTAGCATGGATACAAAGCAACGCAGAGCGCGCCGCACTGACCCTTTCGGTTTGCACAGGCGCGCTGATGTTAGCACGGGCAGGCTTGTTGGAAGGCTTGGCAGCCACCACGCACCACAGTGCCTTTGACGAACTGCGTGCCGTTGCACCCAATACGACGATCCTTGAAGATCAGCGCATTGTGGATAACGGCACGGTCATTGTTTCGGCGGGCATCTCCGCTGGCATTGATATGGCGCTGCATGTGGTGGCACGCCTGCATGGCATTGAGAAAGCGCGCCAAACAGCAGGCTACATGGAATATGACTGGCGCGGTTGAGCGCCGTTCAGAAAGACGCGCACGCGCTCTGCCAAATCGCGCAGAGAGAACGGTTTGATCAGGTAATCATCTGCGCCAACGCCTTCAGCCGCTTCCACATCAGATTCTTGCCCGTTGGTCGAGATGATTAAGATGGGTGGCGCCTCGGTGCCATAATGCTGCTTTACCGCACGGCAGACATCAAAGCCCGTGGCACCGGGCAGCCCAATATCCAACAGCAGCAGCGCGGGACGATCATTGAGCGCTAAAGCCAGTGCTTCTGTGCCATCCATTGTGCTGCGAACAGCATAGCCTTCGGTTTCGAGCTTGCGCTGCACTAAAAATTGCAGGCTGCGGTCATCTTCTGCGAGTAGGATATAGCTCATAAAGATCACTTCCCTTCTATGATAGGAATGGTGAAAAAAAAGGCGCTGCCTTCCATAGGCGCAGAACGCAGCCAAACTTTGCCGCCGTGCAGCTCCACGAACGACTCGACAATGGTTAGCCCTAGTCCGCTGCCCTGAATGCGGCGTTGGCGCGCATTTTCCGCCCGATAAAAGCGCTGGAAGATGCGCGCCTGTTCTTCGGGCGCAATGCCAATGCCCGTATCCTGAACCATGATCAGCACAGCCGGCAAGCGCACCTCCGCTGGGCTATCTTCGGGCAGCTCCCACAAATGATCTACCCGTGCGGCGCGCACCATCAGCACACCGCCATCATGCGTATATTTGCTGGCGTTCGTCAGCAAATTGGTAAAGACCTGAGCGATGCGGTTGCGGTCAATCCACAACAGCGGCAGATCATCCGCCAGTTCGATCTCCAGCAGTTGATGGCGCGCTTGGGTGATAGAACGCACGCTGTTGATTGCTTCATCAAGGGCAACATTCAGTGGATGATAAGCGCGGCGCAGTTCAATGCGCCCTGCCTCAATGCGCGTGAGAGCGATAATATCCTTGATGAGCGTCTCTAACAACTCCACGCGCTGCTGAATGATTTGCACATATTCGTGTCCATCTTCACTTAACGCGCTTGCCTGATCATCCTGAATCATCTCAATGGCATTTTTGATGACGGAAAGCGGTGTGCCAAGTTCATGCGTCACCAACGAAACAAACTCCGTCTTGGTGCGGTCAACTGCCAGTTCATGTGTGGCGTCCCGAAAGACGAAAAGGCGTCCGAGCGGCACGCCGTCGTAGGTATGGACTGGCTCGCTATACCAACGGATGACGCGGCGCGGCGTGCTGCTGATCTCAAATTCATAGCTGGCACTCTGGCTGCGGTCGCTGCCGAAGTTGAGCAGCACATTGGCAAAGTCAGGCGGCAGGTTGGGCTGAGCGCGCAGTTGGTCAACCAGCGTGTCTAAAGGATGTTCCAGCACGTCGTAGCGGTGCAAGTTAAACAAGCGCTCAAATTGCAAATTGGCAGTCACGACTGTGCCATCAGAATCCACCATGAACATCGCATCATTGGCGCTCTCTAAAATCGCCTCCAAACGGTCGCGCTCACGTTGCAGTGTGCGCTGAAAGACGACCACCTCGTTCACGTCTGAAATGAAGAATGCCACGCCACAGACTGCGCCTACCTGATCGCGCACAAGCGAGAGGTAAAGGCGCACAGTGCGCGGTCTGTCTTCGTGTGTCGTGTAATCAAGCAAGCCCTCCCAAGCCTGTTCGGTATGCAGCACACGCCACAGCGCACGCTCTTGTTCGTGGCGGCTTTCCGCGTAGGCAAGGTTGGCAATGTTCGTGCCGATTAGCGCTGCGGCGGAACAGCCATAGAACGCCTCGGCAGCCGCGTTCACCTGTGTGATGACTCCCTCAGTGTTGGTGATGAGTATGGGCAGTGGTGCAGTGGCAATTAGGTTGGTGGCATCCATGATAAGCGCTTTCTGCCTTAATGTTGGCGCGCCTCCTCATCTTCGGCGAGGAATCGATACCCTAAGCCGCGCTCGTTCCGAATGTATTGATAGCTATTCGGGCTAGGTTGCAGCTTGCGGCGCAAACGGTGCATATGCACGCGCAAGGTTTCTTCAAAAACTTCTTCGTTATGCCATGCCCGTGCCATCAATGCCTCAGTGCTGACGACTTTACCGCGATTGCCAACCAATAAATAGAGCAAATTGACCTCAATCGGTGTTAAGCTGACTCGCGTGCCGTCGCGCAGCAGGGCGCTGTTGGCAAAATCTATTGTCAGGTGGTCGTCTATGGTAATCAGAGGTGCTTGTGCATAGGATTGATCGGGAAAGCGGCTGAGAATACGTGCCACACGCGCCAAAACTTCGCGGTAATTGAAAGGTTTGGTGATATAATCTTCGGCATATTTTTCGATGCCCATCACCCGTGATTCATCCGAGCCATCGCCTGTCAGGATCACAATTGGCACATCGCCCATTTGCTTGATGCGTCGGCTTAGCTCAAAGCCATCGTAGCTTGGCAAGCCTAAATCTACAATGATGAGGTGCGGCAAACCATGCCGCCGCAAATGCTCCAGCGCTTCGGGCGCATCACCAAAGCTGGCAACTGAATAGCCTTCACCAATCAAAATATCTTGAAGCATGGTGCGCGTCGTCGGATCATCTTCGACAATCAACAAGCGTTTAGCGTTCACCATGTGTCATGAGCGCGCAGTGCAGCGCGCTTCTCCTTTCCACTGATGCTTATTGGCTGCTTGGCAAACAAACAGCACGAAAGGCACTCTAAGGTAGCCCTGATTGTACCATTAAATCATGCTTGCGGCAGATCACAAGGCAATCACGGTGTGCCGTAGAGCGCCTGATAGAGCGCAGCGTGCCGTTCGGCGGCAGCGCGCAAAGCACGGGCATGATCAGGGCGCGGCGTGATGACGGCTGCCAGCGGTGGCGGAAAATCGGTCAGGGCAGCCTCGCCCAGCCCTGCCAATGCCAGAATCGCCGCACCGCGTGACGTTGGCTCATCGTCTGCCACAAGGCGCAGCGGCACGCCTAAGGCATCCGTAAGCATGTGCGCCCATGCTGCCGAACCACGCAAGGCACCGCCGCCTGCCCAAATCGGCGTTTCGGGCAGCTTTAGCAAATGCGCCACAGCCGCAAGGCGCAGTGCCACACCTTCGAGGGCAGCGTGCAGCACGTCCACGCCCTCCGTGCTAAGCCGCACACCATGCAGCGTGCCAACTGCGTTCGGATTCCAGTGCGGCGCACGTTCACCCGCCAACATCGGCAAGAAAGTTAATCCGTGTGAATCAGGGGCGCGCTGGCGCAAGGCTGCTTCAAGCGTCTCAGAGTCGGGCAAGTCAAAGCGTTCCCGCACCCACTGAAAAATATTGCCGCCTTCGCTGGTTGCGCCGCCGATCAGGTGATGGCGTGTATCCACGCGGTAACGCCATGCGCCAAAGGGCAGATCGGGCTTGTGGTCGGTTGAGATGGTGCGAATCGCCGCCGTTGTGCCGATGGTGAGCGCCGTCTCGCCGTGTGCTGCCGCGCCCGAACCAACATTTGCCGCCGCACCATCGCCAACTGCCAAGAAAAACGGTACATCGCGCAAGGGTTGCCAACGCTCCGCATACGCCGACACGAGTCCGCGCTGTGCGGCGCTGTAGTCGGCAAGCGGCGGCAATTGCTCAGGGCGCATACCTAGCCGATCCAGCCATGCGGCGTCCCATTGAAGCGCCACACCGTCAAAAATGCCCGTCCACGCAGCAACCGAATAACTGCACGGCACATCGGCACGCCCGAACCATGCACGGTAAAGGTAGGTGGCAAAATCTGTCCACTGCTCAGCCTGAACACCTGCTTGCCGCAGCCAGAGCAGTTTCGGCGCGTGGTAAGCAGTGTGTAACATGCAGCCAACGCGCTGGTGGGAAGCGCGCACGCCCGCCTCGCCGAGTTCGGCGCGCAAAATGTCCACAAAAGGCGCACAGCGCGTATCAGCGTAAGTGTAAATCGGCGTCAAGGCGCGCCCATCAGCCGCCACACCAAGCAGATTACCGACAAAGGTCGCGGTGCAAACAGCATCCAGCGGCGGCAGATCAGGGCGCGCACACAGATCGTCCAGCAGGCGTTCAATCACGGCACGCAGCGACTCGGCATCCGCCTCTGAAGCGCCTGTGGAATCGGTGTGGAAGGCGAAAGGCGCGCTCAGCGTGATGTGTGCTGTGATTTCGCGCTCTGTGCAGCGGTAGACGATCAAGCGCGCTGAGGAACTGCCCACGTCAAGGGCTAAGAGCTGCTTCATAGCTTATAGGTGCGGCGCGCCAAGCCAACGGCTAGTTCAACTGCCATACTTGCTGCGTCGGAGTCGTCTAGAATGCCGCGCACGACCAAGCCCGCTAACCAATTGCAGGCAGCGCGCCGCCACAAGTCGTGACGGGCAGGAATGGAGAGGAAGGCGCGTGTATCGTCGTTAAAGCCTGCTGTGTTGTAGATGCCACAGGTCTCCATCACTTGATCAAAGTAGCGCGCCATGCCGTTCAGGCTATCGTGAAACCACCACGGCGCACCTAGCCGCAACGACGGATAATGCCCTGCCAACGGCGCAAGGTCACGCGCATAAGTGGACTCATCGAGCGTAAAGATGATCAGCGTCAGGCGCGGATCATCACCAAAGGCATCCAAAAGCGGCTTTAGGCTGCGCGTGAACTCTGCCTGCTGTGGAATATCCGCCCCTTTATCACGCCCAAAGCGCCGCAGCAAGCGCGGATTGTGATCGCGTAGCGAACCGACGTGCAACTGCATCACCATGCCATCTTCAACGCTCATCCGCGCCGATTCGATCAGCATGTGCGCGGTGAAGCGGCGTGCATCCTCAGCGTTTGCCGTGCCGCGCAGGGCGCGCTGCAAAATGAAGTTTGCCGCCTCAGGGCTGAGGCGTTCGGTGTAGGGTCGCTCTGCACCATGATCGGTTGCCACCGCGCCCATACTGCGGAAGAAGGCACGCCGCGCCTCTAGCGCCTGTAGGAAGGTGCGGTAGTTATGAATGTGCAGGTTGGTCAGCGCGGCAAGCTGATCTAGATTAGCGCGCCAATCGGCTGCATCAAGGTTGATCACGCCATCAGGGCGGAAGGTTGGCAAAAGGCGCGCCTGCCATGCCGAATCGCGGATGGCGGCGTGCTGGGCAAGGCTATCTGTCGCAGCGTCCGTCGTACACAGCACCTCGATTTGAAAGCGCACATAGAGGCGGCGCGGCTGAAAGTCTGGTTCTGCCAAGCGCACCGCAATTTGATCGTAGAACACATCAGCCGTCTCGGCGCTTAGTTTCTCGGCAATGCCGAAAAGCTGTTCAAAGATGTAGGCAAGCCAAAGGCCGCTTGGCGTGCCGCGAAATAGGTGAAAGTGGGCGGCAAAGCGCCGCCATGCTGCACGCGGATCAGTTTCATAAGGCGTGCCGTCAAGGGTTGGTACGCCTAGCGACTCCAACGGGACGCCTTGCGAGTGCAGCATCCGCAGCAGGTAGTGATCGGGCAGCACAATTAAGGCTAAGGGTGACTCGAATCGGTAATCAGGGTCGGCGAATAGGCGTGGTTCGACATGCCCATGCGGACAGACAAGCGGCAGATCGGCAACTGCTGTGTAAAGCTGGCGCGCCATTTGCCGCTGTGAAGGCTCTGGGCTGAAGAACCGATCAGGATTCAGCGGCATGAGGCACCTCGCGCAGGCGGTAGAGCATCTCGCCTGCTTTTGGCACATACAGCACACCTTCCGACTCGCGCCCTTGCCACGTCATCGGATCAAGTCCCTGATAATCGTAATAACCAAGATTCAGGCGCGCACAGTCTGCGGCGCTGATCTGCGTGGCAAGCGCCACCTTGATGCGTGGATGCTCAATGCCATGTTGCATAAAGCCATCCCCTTTGACGTGCGTGCTGTGCGCCAGCACACCAAGCGGAATATGCTTCAGTCGCTCCCAATGGTGCAAAATGTAGTCGCGGATGTGATAGCCGACCTCAAAAATGTGCGCGCCATGCACATGGCTCACTGTCGCTAGGTGCGGCGCATAGATGATGATTTCACCGCCGTCGGCAACGGCAGGGTCAAGTTTGTACATGGCCTTTGAGGCGACCCATAGTTCATCGTACATGGGCGGTGCCGCAGAAAGCACGCGCTGCACAGGCTGATCCAGCCATGTGATATGCCGCTTGGCAGAATGATCGGCAGCCGCTTCCCACGCCGTCAGGTAATCGCCAATGAATAGGCTGGAGAGTCCCGCGCCTTCAACGGTCATGGCGATCAGCACCACAGGCGTTGGCAACAATGCAGCCGCCGCTTGAATCAGGGCGCGCACAGGTGTATGTTTGATGCCGATCACGTTTCGCACCGTCAGCAGCGCGCCAAGCCAATGCGAGACGTTGATAATTTCTGCGCCACTGATGCCGGGGAAAAGGTACTTCGCGCCGCCACTGAAGCCGATCACCTCGTGCGGAAAGACGGGCGAAAGGATCAGAATGTGGTCGTAGGCAAGCGCAGCGCGGTTGATCCGAATTGGTACATCACCGCCAAGCGACTCGTGCCAAACGTCGCCGCTGATCGCTTGCACCTGTGCGCGTTCGATCACGCCAAGCTGCGCCAAAGCCTGTGGATCATCCCATGCATGGTTGAACAAACCAATGTGGGCGTATTGATCGCGGCGCGCCTCAGGCGTAATGCCAACCAAACGCCACAGTGCCTCATCACTGAGCGGCGGATGTGTGCCAAGCGCCACCATAAAATCAAGCGTCTGTGCATCACTCAAACTCTCGGTGAGCAAGCGGAATAACTGCGGCAAAGGCAGCGTGCGCGTGTGATCAGGCATCAGCACTAGCAAGCGCGCACCCGCAAACTTGCCATGCAGGGCTTGCGCTAGGGCGTCCCGAATGCGCGCCTCGCTTAGCAATTCGCCAGCAGGCGCAATCTGCTGCGCCATAAGCGTTTGTGCCTGCAACATCAGCTCATCTCCAAAAAATTAACTATATAGGCGCTGCTGTGTAATATACTCCAAGACGGCATCTGGCACTTGGTAGCGGATCGAGTGTCCGTTGCGGATCGTCTGGCGCAAGGCACTGGCGGCGATCTCGATCAGCGGCGCGTCCACCAATACCACGCGCTCGCGGACGCCGGGCAAGCGCGCCTCAAGCACATCAAGGTTGACCGAGGCACCCGGACGCCGCATGACGGCAAGCGTCGCCTGTGCGATGATCCATTCAGGTGCGCGCCACGTCATCAGATCGCTGAGTGAATCAGCGCCCATTAAGAAGAATAGATCGTAGCCGCGATGTTGGGCGCGCAAGATGCTGAGCATATCTGAGGTGTAGTGCGGCCCTTGCCGATCCATATCCACGCGGGAAATCTCAAAGTGCGGGTTGCCAGCAATGGCGCGTTGCAACATTGCAAAACGGTGCAGCGGTGCAGTAACATTCTGCCCTTGCTTGTGCGGCGGCTGGGCGGCTGGCACAAACAGGACGCGCTCTAGACCAAGCGCGTTCAGTGCAACTTGGGCAAGGATCAAATGTCCAACATGCGGCGGATCGAAGGTGCCGCCGAAGACACCCAAGCGCGGCAACTCAGGCTCTTGGAAAATATCCACCTCATAGTGATCGGTCAAACTATCATCGTAATCCATGTGATCTGCGGTGTGATCGTCGGTGTAGGTCACTTAGTCGCCCCATTCAAGTTCGTAATCACCAATGAAAACGGTATCGCCGACCTGAACGCCGGCTTTCTCCAACGCTTTGGTGATGCCGAGCGTCTCTAGAATGCGTTGAAAGCGCGCCACAGACTCATCAAATTCCCAATAGGTCATGGCGGCGGCGCGCTCAATTGCCTCACCACGCACGATGTATTCACCACCATCGCCGCGTGTAATGGCAAACGCCATCCGTTCATCGCTCTCCAGTGTATAGGTTGGCAGTTGGTCAAAAGTGCGCGTTGGTTCGGGCAGTTCGGCAAGTTCAGCCGCCACGCGGTTCACCAGCTCACGGATGTTGTGCTGCGTTGCCGCCGAGATCGCCATAACGCGGTAGCCGCGCTTGGTCAGTTCGCGTTCAACCTGTTCCCAATGCGCTTGCGCTTCGGGCAAATCCAGCTTGTTCAGGGCAACAATCTGCGGCTTTTGCCCAAGTTCGGGATCGAACAGGGCAAGTTCGGCGTTGATTTGGTTGAAATCCGCCAGCGGATTTTCTGCCTCACCATTCAGCAGGTGGACAAGCAAGCGTGTGCGCTGCACATGGCGCAGGAAAGCATGTCCTAGCCCAACGCCCATGTGTGCGCCTTCGATCAAGCCGGGAATATCGGCAAAGACAATATCTCGATCACCAACCACCACCACGCCCAGATTTGGCTCCAGCGTGGTGAACGGATACGGCGCGATCTTCGGCTTAGCATTGCTGATGACCGAGAGCATTGTGGACTTGCCCGCATTTGGCACGCCCACAATGCCAACATCCGCGATCAGGCGCAGTTCCAGCTTTAGCTCGCGTGCCATGCCCGGCGCGCCTTTTTCCGCCATGCGCGGTGCTTGGTTGGTGCTGGTGGCAAAGTGCTGGCTGCCGCGCCCACCGCGCCCGCCTTTGGCAACCACTGCCTCTTGCCCGTGTTCGACCAGATCAGCGATGATCTCACCCGTCTGGGAATCTTTGACGAGGGTGCCAAGCGGCACTTCAATCCGCAGATCAGGCGCGCTGGCACCTGTGCGGTTATTACGTCCACCTGGCTTGCCGTTCTCAGCGGTAAATTTTCGGGTGCGGTTGAACGCATAAAGCGTGTTCAGGTGGCGCGTTGCCACCAGGACGACATTACCGCCGCGCCCGCCATCGCCGCCATCGGGACCGCCACGCGGCACGAATTTTTCGCGGTGAAAATGGACTATGCCATCACCGCCATCACCACTGCGTACTTGGATTACTGCTTCATCAAAAAACATGCCCTAAGTCTATCGAAATCAGCGGGCAACGGCAAGATCAGGCTTGGGCAGGGTGTGGAATAGTGTGGCGATAGTTTAGCATTAGTGGGAGCGGTCAACCCCTAACCCTTTCCCTGCCAGCGGAGAAAGGGAATCGGGTGTGCGTCAAAGTCCTGACCTACAGGCAAAAAAGGCTTCAGCCGCTGATCATGCCCTGTAGAAAGCCCATTGTGGCTTGCGCGTGCATATTGCCATGCGCTGCATTGTATTGCAACGCATAGGTAAAGCCCAAGCGCTCCACAGGCGCCATGCCCGACAATGCACCAAAGCTAATTTCAGCAGCCTGGCGCGGTGAGGGATATTGCCGAGCAAGCTGTGCCACTTGTCCCATGCCATTCCGCACACTCATGCCCATTTCCAACAAAGCCTGAGCATTGCTGTTATAGCGTGCCTGTAGCTGTAAATTTTGGGCATAGATCACCCAGACTGAATCTTCGAGAGAGGCGGCACGGTGTGCAACTGCCAGCAAATTCTCATCCGTTAAATCGCCAGAGAGGCGCTCGACTTCAGCCTGAATAGCTTTAACACCCAGCGCGGCTGCCCCAAACGCCGCACCAACAACCAGTGCGTTACCCAACAGCCTACCCCAATTGATTGGCATGGAAAACCTCTTTCGCCTGCAAATTTCCATTTGGAATCACTGTACAATAATTCTGACAACACTGTCAATAGGCTAGGACACACAGATGACGGATCAACTACTGCCACCTGAACTTGAAGCAATCCTCTCACAGCTTTCGCCAACAGATCGAGCTGAGGCAGAAGCATTGCTCTACCGCGCCCGAAATGCTGATGAATTTGCCACGATGTTGCTGGCAAATCCACACCTGATGCAAGTGATGAACGAGGCACTCATGACAAGTCAGGGCAACACCAACTCATTATTGGAACGCGAGGCGTATGCCCTGCAAAGTGAGGATTTGCGTGTGCTTCAACAACCAAGCGCTGATAATCTGCGGGCGCGTGCGGCTGCATGGGAAGCCTTTCTACAGCGCCCGTCACTGGCAGTTCGTCCCGATTTGGCAGCCGATGCGCGTGGGCAATTGGCTGTGATGTACCTCAGCCTTTACGATTTAACGCAAGATGAAGCAGCCGCTCAACGTGGCGAGGCGATCCTTGCAGAATTGCTCGACATTTATAGCGCTACGGAAACTGAAAATCTGCCGCACCTTTTGAACACACACCGCAACCTTGCCACGCTCAATATGAAACGCTATGCCCTGAGCGACGACGCACACCATTTTGAGGCAGCAGATCGGCATTTGATTGCTATGCGTGATTTGGGAGAGGGCGATTTTCAGCGGTTTGCCTTTCAAGCACGCTTAGATTTATACACTGCCCGTGCTGAACGTGAGGAAAGCCCTGAGAACCGCACAGCGTTGGCACGTGTGCTGCTGGAAGCGTTGGAGGCACACCGACCGAATCTGAGCCGCCGTGAATGGCTAACAACATTGCTGGAAACCAGCCAAAAGTTGCTTGAGGAAGGGCTGTTTCATGCCGTGATCGTTTTTGCTGAGAAGTTGTTGCCCGAACTCACACCAAGCGACGGAGCGCTTTGGCGAGATGCCTATTTCGTGGCAGCTTGCGCGTTTGCTCAAACGGCGCTGCTGCTTGAACAGCACAGCTACTTTGAGACAGCGCGGGCAAGTTTCGAGGCAGTTTTGCCGCACTATGATCCTGAAACTGATTTCACACAATGGCGACTTGCTCATCACCTTTTGATTGAACTTTACGTCCGCCGTGAGCAAGGTGGGCGCGGCGCTAACTTGCAGCGTGCGCTTGCCTATGCCGAACAATTACGCGCCCGCGTTTCACCCACTGAACCAAATTATGTGTTGGTCTTGAATGCGCTTTGTCAGATTCATGGCACCTTGGCAATCCTGACAGAGGCAGGCACCAATACCGAACTTGGCATTCTCTACGGCACACAGGCGCTTGACCGCTTGAATGAGGATGGACAGCCTGAGGCACGCCTGATGGGCGCTGCCCTGCGCCAAAACATTGCGGCATGTTACCTCTACCGACCAAACGGCGCGCCGCTTGATAACTTGCAACAAGCTGAATGTTATTTAGAGCGCGCCGCTGAAGTCTTTCAGGAATTTGATGATTCTTTGCGTTGGGCAGAAGTGCAGCATGGGCTGGGAATAATTGCCTTTCGCATGGCAGAATTGACGAACGCGCCAACCAACCTTGAGAAAGCCCGCACAAGCCTAAAGGCAGCGGCGGACGTTTTTGAGCGGTTGGGCGTTGCTTCGCGCTTGAGCATGGCGCTTTCGGCGCTCGGCGTCGTTATGCAAATGATGGATTCTGAGCCGCAGTTCACCGTTGCACATCTGCAAGAAGCGCTTGATTACTACGACCGCGCCGTCAGGCTGATTGACGCGGCGGCTGAGCCTTTCGCCTTCGGCATCAATCGTTTTGGTGCGGGAAACATTCACCTTGATCTCTATTTTCATGATAAAAGCGACGCGCATTTGCGCCGTGCCTATGGCGAATATTTTCGTGCTGCGGAAGCATTTTTTAGCTATCCGCTGATGGGGCAGCGTGTGAATGCGAATATTGCCACGGTGCATTTTCTGGAAGGGGCTTGGGCAAAAGCGCTGGCACGGTATCGGCAGATCATCGCACAGGGAATCGTTGACCTGCGGGCTTCCAGCTCTGAAATGGGGCAGCGCGGTATCATCGCCGAGATCGCTGAAATTTATGCGCGGGCTGCCTACTGTTTGCTTTCGCTAGAAACGCCTAATGTGGCAGAGGCATTCCAAGTTTTTGAGATGGGTAAAACGCAGTTGCTCAATCAAGCCCTGACCTTGGCAAACCTTGATCTCTCGGCACTTTCTGATGAACATGCTGACTTGCGCGGGCGCATTGAGACATTGCGCGCTGAGATCGATCAGCAAGAAGCATTTCTGCGGCAAGCACAGCGCACACCGCAAATCGAAGCGGCTGCCATTCAAGCAGCATTTGAACTGTTGATGGCACATCGCCATACGCTTAAGACACACCTCGATGAACTGAGTGCGCTTTTTCCAACCTACGCACCACAACCGCCTAGTTTGGAAGCAATGCTAAGTGCTATCCCGCAAGGCAGTGTGCTGATTGCGCCTTTGGTGACGGTTGTTGGTGGAAAATGTTTCATCATTCCCAGCGGCACAACACACCTGACCGAACAGCACATGCTTGATCTGCCCGAACTTAATGATGTAGAACTCTGGAGACAACTTGGCATACGCGCACTGCCTACCGATCAAACGACATGGCTGCAAGCCCTTCAGTCTTATAAATCAGGCGGCGTTGGTCAGTTGGTGTGGCGTGGTGCAAGCCAACGCATTCTGGCTTGGCTTTGGCAAGTGCTGGCGAAACCTATCTGCAACGCGCTACAAGGGCTGCCACATAAAAGCCTGCTGATTCTGCCGAGTGCGGGATTGCAATTGCTGCCAATTCATGCTGCCTATGATCCTGACGTGCAGACATACTTAGGCGATCTTTTCGAGATCAGCTATGTGCCTTCTGCCTATGCGCTTACCCTGCTCAAGCAGCGCAGCAACACACCACACACCGCGCAGCGTGCGTTCATAGGCGGTGTTGCCGATTATGATCAACATAGTGGGTTGCGTGATTTGCCGAATGTGACACTCGAAATAGGCGTAGTGGCTGCACTGACAAACAGCACACCGCACCTTGATACCGCTTTCACACGCGAAGCAATCAAGGCGGCTGCCCAAAGTGCCGATTGGCTGCATTTTGCCTGTCACGGTGGTTTTGCGTGGGATCGTGATCCACTGGCAACTGCCCTTTACTTACATAATGGTCAGCCTTTCACCTTGGCAGACATCCTTAGCGCCTTAAAATTCGCAAACGCACCGCATATCACGCTCTCTGCCTGTGAAACGGGCTTGATCAGCACGGCGCAGGCGCCCGATGAATTTGTTGGGCTGCCAGCGGGCTTGTTACAGGTCGGCGGACGGAGCGTACTAAGCAGTTTGTGGGAAGTGAACGACTTGGCGGCTGCCCTGACGGTGGCACGCTTCTCGTATTTGGTACTCCACAAGAGCCTGCCACCGAGTGCGGCACTGGCACACACACAACGCTGGTTGCGGCTTAGCACAAAAGCAGCCCTGTTGGATACACTTCGTCTCCAGCTTGAACAAGCTGATTCGACCACACTTAGAAATGCCTACCAAAGATTGTTTCAGAGCCTTGAGCAATATCCCGTACCAGATGAAGGACTGCCGTTTAGCGCCCTTGAGCATTGGGCAGCCTTCACCTATACAGGCATCTAGGGCTGCATGGCGGCTAACTTAGTTATGGGTGTGCGCCGATCTGAAAGATTTCAGGTATCTCTGGCGTTCACCCTTTCAGAAAGCACCTTGACGTGCGCGCCGCAGACAGGCATCATTGAGCGGAGCATTACCCATCTTTGGAAAGAAACCGCATGTCGAAACATACTATTGTTGTGCTGCAAGGCGATCAGACCGGTCAGGAACTGCTTGTAGAGGCACTGCGCGTGCTGCAACCTGCCGTCATTCGGCTTGATCTCGATTTTCTATCGTTCGATCTCTCGCTGGAAAATCGGCGCGCTACCCGCAACGGCGTGGTGCAAGAGGCTGCCGCCGCACTGAATCAGTTTGGCTATGGCATCAAGGCTGCCACCGTGACGCCAGAACAAAAAGGCGATGTGGGCAGCCCAAACGCCTTGCTGCGCGAGGCAATTAAGGGTGAGGTCATCCTACGCACAGGGCGGCGTATTCCGTCGGTGCGCCCGTATGTGGGCGTCTACGCGCCGATCACCGTCGTCCGCATGGCAGTGGATGATGCCTATAACGCCAAAGAGTGGCGTGAGGGCGAAGGGTTGGATGAGCGCGCTTTCCGCACCGAGAAACTCTCACGGCGCACTTGCCGTGTAGTGGCAGAATATGCCTTCACCTACGCCGCTAAGACGGGCGGCAAAGTCTTTGGCGGACCTAAATACACCGTCTCGCCTGTCTATGAAGGCATGTTCAAGGAAGAAATGGATGCGGCGGCGGCGCGCTATCCGCATGTGCGCTATGATCCACAGCTTATTGATGCCACCTATGCCCTGCTCTTAGATACTAGCGGTGAGGCGTTGGTCATTCCTACACTCAACCGTGATGGTGACCTGCTCTCTGACCTTGTGATTAAGATGTTCGGCTCGATTGCCGGCGCCGAATCGCAGATTCTGAGCTTTGACGAGAATATGAATGTGCGTGTGGTGGTGACTGAGGCACCGCACGGTACGGCACCGGGCTTGCAGGGCAAGAATGTGGCGAATCCGATGGCGATGATCCTTGCCGGCGCGGCGCTCTTGGCACACATTGAGGATGCCACTGCACAGCGTGCCAGCCGTGCCATTTATGAAGCTACCTTAGAAGCAGTCCATCAGGGTGTGCGAACTGCCGATCTGGGCGGACACGCCAGCACAACCGAGTTCACCGATGATGTTATTCGCCGTGTGAGCAGCAAACTTGAGGTCTGGGACTCGCTGCGCTAAGCTGTCCTAGCCGTATCGCCCGTCCAAGTGCATTGAGGAGTCTGACTGCGTGCTGCATAAAAACTTGCGGCGCATTGGCTGCGCCTTGCTGGTCATCCCATGGCTGATAGTCATGTTCGCGCCTTGTTTCGTGATCGCGTTGGTTTCGCAAGGTGAGATTCGCATCACATGGAGCGATGTTCCTGATGATGCCTTTCGCATCTGGTTGCTGCAAGAGTCACGCCTGAGCGGGCTGGGCATTGCTACTGCGCGGCGGGTGCTACCTGCTACACAAGCAACCTTCCGCGAGGCAGCCTGCACCATTATTGATGTGCGTTTTTGGGTGTGGCAAGGGGATGCCGAACGTGCGGGCGCGCTGCCCAGCCACCAGTGCGCCTGCTACTACAAAGAATCGGCGGATGAAGCATGGCAGGTGCTTTCTGTCGGTGATGAGGCGTGCCGTTTGGCAGGGGAGTGAGGGAATGCCACCAACGCTTGGCGCCAGCCAGTAGGAAAGTGTAAGGTGGACTTGCCGAAAGGCGGGGAACTGGAAAAAAAGGCAGCAGGCATCCGCAGTAGCGTTTGTTTCAAGAGGAGCGGCAGGCATTGCTCCGCGCTTCCTCAGCTGTGCCTGATCTCTAACAGGCTCAAAACAGATGCGTTATGATCATGGCTTGGTCTCCCTCTCAGCAAGTGCAAGCTGGCAGGCATGGCACAAACCATCGGCACAGATGCATACATCACGCACGGATAAACCGAGTTGCTCAGCAAGCTGCTGCCGAATGGTCTCAGTCAGTGTGCTGTGGAAAGCGATCACCTGTTTGCACTGGCGGCAGGTGAAGTGATAGGTTGGTTCGGCGCGCTGCAACTCGTAAAATTTGCGGGTGTGGTCGGGCGAATGGTAGTGTGCTTGCACCAAGCCTGCTGCTTCCAAGACATTTAGAGTGCGGTAAATGGTGGTCAGGTTGATGCCTGACACGCGGTGCTTGGCAATTTCTAGCAGCCTTTCGGCATCTAGTTGTTGGTCGGCATTCGCTATAATATCCAGCAGGATGTAGCGTTGTTCGGTCATGCGTCCACCGGCTTGCCGAATTGCCTGACTGGCACGCTCTAAAAAGGTTGGCATCGTCGCCTCACAGCAATGACTCAAGGGCAGGGTTTATTGCACCCTACTTAGATGTACAGTGTAGCGCAGTGGCTAAACGCGGCTAGTGAAAAACATCACTTTTTTGCAATGATAAACCATGATGAAACAACGGTTTTCTGGGGGCTAAAAGATGAAGCCTGTTGGTGCTGGCTTACTCCTCTGTGGACGCGCTAAAAAATGAGCGCTGCACAAAGCGCATTCCTGCCAATATTTGCTGGATGCGCTGCTCAGATAACATGCCGATGTATGCGCCTAATTGCGATGCTTGTATGACCACTACCTTCGAGACTTCCACAACGCTTTGGCGCGGCAGGTTTGCCTCACCTACTTCCAGCAGCACATTACCATGAAGGCTAACCTTTTTCGCGTTGGTTGTTAGCGCGCACGCGGTGATCACGGTGTTTTCATCAGCCTCCACTGATTCTGGTTGAATTACTACATGCGGGTGTGCAATCGGCTGTTCCTCATCCTCAGGCTGTTCAAGCCTGACCCAATATACTGCGCCTTGCTGGATAATCATTCTCTCTCCGCCTTGACTCAGGGCGAGTCAGCGTTTACAATAACCCATAACAAATCGGGGGGGTGCCAGAGTGGACGATTGGGGCCGCCTGCTAAGCGGTTTCCCTGCGAAAGCGGGGACAAGGGTTCGAATCCCTTCCCTCCCGCCACCCAACAACGGGGCTAGCACGCAGCTAGTCCCGTTTGCGTTTAGGCATGCGCGGCGCGCAGGCGCGTGAAAGCTGCCTCTGCGAAATCTACGGCGGCGCGCTGAGGAAACAAGCGTGTTTCCGCCAAGCCGACTTTGCCCACGCGCACAACGCCACTTTGTGCTTCAAAATCCGCGCCGATTGCCTCAAAGTGATCGGTGCCTGCGTCAACATCTTCGTAGGTTGCCCACACCTGCTGTCCATCACGCAGGATTGGTGACCCTTGCTGAATCAACGGCGGATTGGGCGCACGGTATTCGCCCAAGTGAAAGATAGTGTTGGTCGCGTAGGTCGTGCCGATCATAAGCGTGTAGCCATCCAGCGCATAGAGCTTTGCCAGCGGTGAGCCATCGCCCAAGCCGCGTGCAAGGCTGTGTTCGGCGGTGATATAGTCGGCGTGCTTGCCCCATGCCGAAAAGCTATCCATCGGATGGTAGCTCCGCCGCACGTTCGGAAAGGTGCGGAACAGCTCTGGCAGAATGCCAATGCCGCGTGTTGGTGTGATGGCAGGATCAAAGGCAGGCGTGTGGTCACGGATGATCTGCCACCACGCTTCTGGCACGGGCGGATTTCCCCATTGGGCAGGGTCGCTTAGGTGGCTGGAAAAAGCAGGCATCACCAAGGTGCCGGCAGAGGTCAGCACGTCTTGCAGGGCGAGGATTAAGCTGATCGCGCCGCCGGGAACGTAGCCGACCTTGCTGAGAGATGAATGTACTAGCAGCGTCATGCCTGCCTGCACACCTAGCGCCCGCAAATCGGCGGCAAGGCTTTGGCGCGTTTGTGGCGTGGCGGAGATAGCAATCGCCGCCGACTCATCATGTTTACGTTGTTCGCTCATGGCGTCTGGCTATCGCTTTCAGGCTGAGAAGGCGCTGCCACAGGCGGTAAATTGCGGAACAGGTCTGCCATGCTCAGGCGAAAGCCGTTTAGCACGTCGCCGCCCTCAAAAAAGCCGTCTGCTTCAATAGGTTGAAGGCTCAAGCTGCCGTCAGGGGCAAGGCGGCAAGCATCCGCCGCCTTCTCATCGGGATAAATGAGCCAGACCAACGCCGTGCCTGCCTTCAGGTAGCGGTGTGCCTTACGCTGTGCGGCGCGCACGGAATCCGTGGGCGAGAGGACTTCAACCGCCACATCGGGCGCAGTCGGAAAGTAGCGTGTTGGTGCGGCGGTCAGCTTTGCCTTGCTGATGAACGCAACATCAGGCACATAGATTGTATGCGGATCAAGCATGAATGTGCCATCAGCACCACTGACATAGCCAAGATCGTGTTCTTTAACAAATGTCAGAAGAAACCACGTAAACTCAGTAGCAATTAGGGATGGAATAGCGCTGTTTGGCGACATAAACACAATCTCTCCGTTGTGCAGCTCAAAGTCGCGCTCTGCGTATTCAGGCAGACTCATCAGATGATCCAAATCGTCCACTGTATAGCGTGCTTGCACCTGAATGCTCATGCTATCCCGCTCCTGCTGCACCTTAGCAGCGCTTTTTCAACTGATCGCTCAAGAGTGTGTTGGTCAGCTCTGCTGGGAATTTGCCGCGCCCTTCGCGCATCACCTGCCCGATCAGGAATTTCAGCACCTTTTCCTCACCACCGCAGAAGCGCGCCACTTCGTCGGCATTAGCGTCCAGCACCTTGATGATCGCCGCCTCGATCAGGGCAGTATCTTGTGTCTGCTCCAGCCCAAGCTGGCGCACCACCTCGGCAGGTGTGCCGCCCTGCTCAAAGAGCGCATCCAACACCTTTTTAGCGGCATTGTTGTTAATGGTGCCGCCATCCACCAGTTTGATCAACTCGGCAAGTGCGGCTGGTGTCACCTTCGTCTCAGCGATGCTCTCGCTTGGCAGCGCCGCTTTGTTCATCCGCGCAAATAGCTCATTGATGATCCAGTTTGCCGCCTTCTTTGGCTCAGCACCGCCATTAACGGCTGCCTCGAAGTAATCGGCAACAGGGCGATCTGCCACCAAGACAGATGCCTCATAGGCGCTCAGGCCAAGCCCGATCAGGCGATTGCGCTTGGCGTCGGGCAGTTCGGGCAGGCTGCGCCGAATGTCCTCGACCCATTCTGCGCTGATAACCAACGGCGGTAGATCAGGCTCTGGAAAGTAACGGTAATCGTGCGCGGATTCTTTCTCGCGCTGCATGACAACCGTGCCGCGTGCCTCATCCCAACCAAGCGTTGCCTGCACAACGGTGCCGCCGCTTTCGTAGGTCTTGATCTGGCGCTCGATTTCAACAGCGCTGGCACGCGCCAAGCTGCGGATGCTGTTCAGGTTCTTCACTTCGGTGCGCGTGCGTAGTTCATTGCTGCCCACAGGGCGCACGCTGATGTTTGGCTCCATCCGCAGCACGCCCTTAGACATATCGCCGCTGTTTACGCCCAAATATTGCAAAATGGCGCGTAGTTTGCGCCCGTATGCCTCTGCTTCTTCGGCGCTGCGAATGTCCGGCTCAGTCACAATCTCCAAGAGCGGCACGCCCGAACGGTTAAAGTCGATCAGGCTGCTGCCGCCCACATGAATAGATTTGCCGGTATCTTCTTCGAGGTGTGCGCGCCGAATGCCAATGCGCTTAGTGCTGCCATCAGGCAGATCAATATCCAGCCAGCCATTGACGGCGAGCGGCAGCTCATACTGGCTGATCTGGTAACCCTTCGGCAGATCAGGATAGAAATAGCTCTTGCGGGCGAAAACGTTAGTAGTGGCAATTTGGCAGTTCAGCGCCAAGCCAACCCGAATGGCAAACTCGACAGCACGGCGGTTGATGACAGGCAGCACGCCGGGCATTCCTAAACAGATTGGGCAAACGACGGTGTTCGGGTCGGCAGTGGTGCTATCCACCACGGCACAGCCGCAGAACATCTTGCTCTCGGTCAATAATTCGGCGTGAACTTCCAAGCCGATCACAGCTTCGTAGGCAGTCATGAGTCCTCGTCACTCAGTTAGGCGTTGGCAGCCAAGGCGCTGCCGCGTGCCGCCAATTCTTCCGCAAGTTTGGTCATCTGGGTAGCAACAATAGAAGTCGGCTGGAACAGCACCATGGGCGTGCCTGCCTCAGCCGCCTGTGCCGAAAGCTCTGGGGCAGGCGTCACGAGGGCAAGAATTTCATGCCCAAGCAGTTGCTCTGCCTCTTGCCACGGCACATGCACCTGAGAAGGCGTGCGGTTGACGATGACCACGTTTGCCCGTCCGCGCCCTAGGCCTAAGCCTTCCAGTTCGCCGACCATCTCCCGCGCCATGTTCAAAGTGACGCGGTTCGGCTCTGCCACCACCACCACCTGATCCACTTCACGCATAAGACGCGCATTCAGGCGCGTTAAGCCGCTGCCTAAGTCTAATACGCCATGCCGCGCCATGCCGCGCAAGGTCTTCAGCGTGGCAACAGCGGAATCAACGTTCACATTCAGCAAGTTATCTTTGGGGCGCGCTGAGCTGAGCAATAGCTTTAAGCCACTAGGGTGCGTGGCAAGTTCTGCTTCCACAACGCGGGTGTTGATCTCTGCCGGCGGGCGACCAAGCAGGTTCATCATGCCTACAGCACGCGGCGCATTGAGCGATAAACCCAAGCTGCCCTGACCGGGGCGAATATCCGCCAGCACGGTTGGGGCTTTCTGTTGCATAGAGGCGGCAATGTTGGCGGCAAGCGTGCTGGTGCCAACGCCACCTTTGGCACCCAAGAAGGCAATCAGCGATCCGCCATCGGCAGCGGTGCGGCGTTGGGCAGCACTTCGCATCAGCAGCGCCTTCACGCGAGAGGCAAGCTCTGCGGGATGGGTCGGTTTTGCCAGATAATCATCAGCGCCTGCCTCAAAGCCCTGCACCTTATCATCAATCAGCGTTTTGGCGGTGAACATGATGATCGGGATCGGCTGTGTGGTTGGGTTGGCGCGCAAACGGCGGCAAATTTCATAGCCATCCAGATCGGGCATCATCACATCGAGGATGATTAGATCAGGACGTTCAGCCGTAGCACGCGCAATTGCCTGTGTGCCGTTGCTGGCAGCCGTCACTTCGTAGCCTTGCCGTTGCAGCATTAAGCCAATCAGCTTTAGGCTGTCAATGTCATCATCAACAATCAGGATTTTCTCAGCCATGCTCGGTTTGCTTCCTTTGGTGCTTTACTATGTGCAGTGTAGCATGAGGCGCGCCTACGTGCAATGTGGCACGGCTAGAGAATGCAAACGTTTTGCACTTTTTTGCACTTTTTTAGCACGCTAGATGCAAAAAGCATTAGGGTTGCTGGGCAGCCAAAGCGCTGAAGGCGGCATCGTAGGCTGTAATCACATTCCGCCAATCGAACTGTGTGATATAAGCGCGCAGTGCCGACGGCACAGGCGTGTGTAGCGTCCGCAGCAGGGCAGCAACCAGCTCACCTTCGTTGTACAGGCATAGATCGTGGTAGGTGCTTGGAATAAGGGCGGGATAATTCAGGCGGCGTGGCATGATCGGCAGCGCGCCGCAGTAGATTGCCTCTGCCATGCTGACGCCGAAAAAATCTTGGTTGGCACAACTGATGACGTGCGTCGCTTGCCACAGCAGGCGCGCATAGTCTGCAAATTGCGCCGCATAGCCGTAATGCAGCAGGCGCGCGCCAAGTTTTTCGCGCAGCGGCGCAAAGGCGCTTTCGGTGAAGCCTATCGGTTCGCCGGCAAGGATCACGCGGAAATCCACGCCAAGCGCGATCAGCTTTTCCAGCGCACGGGCAAAGACATCCGGCTGCTTGTCATATTCCCAACGGTGATTCCACAGCAAGATCGGTACGCTGCGGTCTTTTTCAGCCGCAAAAGCATCATAGGCAGCCAAATCTATGCCGATGGGCAGAACATGCGCCTTTGCCGCAAGCTGATCAACCGTTTCTAGCTCGTTATGATCGGGATAATGTTTTAACAGGTTGGGTAGCGCTGCCAAAAAATCGCGCTTGTGGAAAGCGCTGTTGAAGAACACAGCATCCGCAGCCAGCGCGCTGGCATAGTTGATGAAGCCAAACTTGAGATCGCGCTTGATGCGCTTACCAGCGGGATAGGTCAGTTGGTTCTCGTGAAAATAGACTGCACTTGGAATAGCAGCCGTGCGGCGGCGTGTCAGGGCAAGAAAGGTCGTCAGGTCAAGCATATCAGAGGCAAGGATCAGGTCGGGCGTATAGTCGCTCTGGTTGAAGTGGCGCGCCAAAGTCACCGCGCCGCCTTGCATCCGCCACTGCCAAAAATTGCCGTGTAGAGTAAGCGCGGCAAGCGTGTGCGTGCTGAAGTGCTGCAAATCACGCAGCCATGCGGCGTGCGAGCCGGTGTTGTAGGGTTCAAGGAGGAGGATGTTGGTCATGGTGTGGCTGGCGCCGCGCCGAGAGATGCCTCTTAGCGCGGTGCGCTGTGGGTGTTGGTTATTCGGTAGGTGGGTAGGTGGTGACGACTGAGTTATCACCACTGAAGGGATTGGGAACGTATTTTTCTGCTTCCCAATCATTGTGCCACGCATTACCATCTACCAAAAAGCGGTACTGAAATTCACGGTTCAGCGGCAGGTCTACCACCAACGTGAAACGTCCGCCCTTTTTCTTCTCCATCGGGTGAGAAGTCTCATTCCATTCGTTGAAGTCACCCACCAGATAGACCGTCTCGGCACCATCGGTGATGCCTTGCGGTGCTTCAAAGGTGACCTTGCATTTTGTTTTCAGGAAGCTCTTTTTGATCATCGCTTCGCATTCCTTCCTGCGCGAGAATCTGCTTAATGCTCATTTTATCACAAGTGATTCGCAAAGATAAGGGTATTTGGCACAAAGACGCGCTGAATACCAACGCGGCAGCGGGCGGATGACATTTCAGCCATTCTCGCCTATAATGTGCGCCGTGATAAAAAATTCGGCTGCACACCTACGGGAATTGCAAGGCGCGCCATGAAAGATTACCGACGCGATCTGTTCCGCCTGCTTGAAGCGGCGTTTGTGGCGCTCTTTTTTGTGCAGGGCGTCCGCTTCCTCTACAGCACGCTTTATGCCCATTTCAACAGCGCCAACCTGACTGCGCTAACGGTAGACAGCGCTGCGCTTGCCAACCAAAGCGGCGTGGTGACGCCTGCTATGCTTCAGGGTGAGCTGATCGTGCTTGGTGCGCTGCTGCTGCTGCCCTTCCTGGCGCCGCTGCTTGGCAGGCTGTGGTTCGGCACGCTGATCGCAGCGGCCTTGGTGGCGGCAGGGCGCGTTTTTATGACGGCGAATGGCGGCACCTTCTTGGGCGTGGCAGGTGCCGCAGTGGCAGTTGGTGCGGCGTTGCTGCATATGGGGATCGGCATTGGCAGGCGACCCAACATTTTTGCGCCGAGCATGGCGCTTGCCTTCGCAGCAGATGGTTTGCTGCGCTTGATCGATCACACGGCAGATTTCACGTGGCAAGCTGCCTACCTCGACCTGCAAACAGCGCTCTCGCTCGCTCTGTTCGGCTGCGCGCTCTTGGCAGTCATTTTTGGCAGCGCGGCGCGCCAAACGCCAAGCGGCAGCTATGCCTCGCTCAACCTGAGCAGCGCGCTTGCCATTGGCAGCCTGTTCTACCTAGAATTTGCTGTGCTTGGCTTGCCCAACAGCCTTGCGCGCCGCGCCAATGTGGACTACCTAACCGTAGCGCCTTTTCTGGCGGCTGCCACACTTTTACCAATAGTGCCGATGGTGCGCGCTGCGGCACGTGGCTTCATCGGGATGTTTGATGGACGCTATCGCGGTTGGGTGTGGGTGCTGACCATTGGCTTGCTGCTGACGGTTGGCTTCCGCTTTGAGGGACTTCTGGCGGTGTTGGCGCTGTGCGGCGCGCAGTTTATGCTGACGCTGTTGTGGTGGTGGGTGGTGCAGCCTTCCGATGGCAGGTGGCGCTTCACCTTCGCGGCGCTCAACCTGATCGGTGCGCTGATCGGCTTTGGCATCTTCTCGGCTGCTGATTACCTGACCTTTGAGTATGCTTTTGTGCGCGGCGTGCCAGAGCCATTGGGCAGCCTGCTGCGTGGAATGCGCGGCTTAGGGTTGCTGGTGGCTGCGCTGGCTGCGCTTTTGGCGGGCTTGCCACTCATCACGGCGCGCAAACGGATTGCGTGGCGTGGTGGCAAATTGGCGGAGACATTGGGCGGCTTGGCGCTGAGCGTGCTTGGTGTGGCGCTGGCACTGACTCTGCCGCGCCCGCTTGTTTTGCAGCCGCCGTTAGACCCTGCCTCGCTGCGCGTTGGTACGCTCAACTTGCACGGCGGCTACAGCCTGTACTTCGGAATGGACTTGAACGCGACGGCAGAGGCAGTGCGGCGCAGCGGCGTAGACGTACTGTTGCTGCAAGAGGTGGAGACGGGACGTTTGGTCAGCGGTGGTGTGGATCAGGCGGCGTGGTTGGCGCGCACGCTCAACATGAATGTGGCATATTTGCCAACGGTCGAAGGCGTGCAAGGGCTGGCGATCCTCTCGCGCTTGCCGATCCTGCAAAGCGGCGGCGCGGAACTGACCTCAATCGGTAAGGCGACGGCGGTGCAATTTGTGCGCCTGCTCAAGCCGAACGGTGAACCGCTCGATATTTACAACACGCAGCTCAGCCTGATCTTCCGCAGCGATGTTTTCACGGTGGAGCAGCAAGAATCGGATCAAGCGCGCCAAATCCAAGAGGTGCTTGCCTTTGTTGAACTGAACCGCAGCGAGGCGAATCCGCTAATCATCGGCGGCACGTTCAACCACGCGCCCAAGACGGATATTTACCTGTTCCTTTCGCAGCCGCCGCAGAACTTTATTGATCCCTTTGCCGATTTTCCTGAAGAACGCGCTGTGACGCGCCGCTTGGTGAATGAACCTGCTGTGCGTGTGGATTACCTGTGGCTGCGCCGTGTGCGCCCCCTTGAGGTCGGCATTACGCCGATTCCATTCTCCAGCCATGATATGCCCATTGTCAAGATCACCCTGAACTAAAGCGAGAAAAGCCTTATGCGCGTTGCGCTCTATACCGAGACATTTCTGCCCAAGATTGATGGCATTGTGCGCGTGGTGTGCCTGACGTTGGAACACTTGCAGCGGCGCGGCATTCAGGCGGTGGTGGTGGCACCAGAGCAGGGGATGCGCGAGTACGCGGGCGCACAGGTGATCGGCGTGCCGTGCGTGCGGAATCCAGTCTATCCCGAAGGGCGCATCGGCTTCCCGACGTTAGGCGCGTACCGCAAGGTGAAGGCGTTCGCGCCCGATCTGATCCACAGCTTTCACCCGGTCAACATCGGTATGATGGGTGTGGTGCATGGGCATTGGCTGCACAAGCCGATCTTATCATCCTTCCACCTTGATATTGCACACATGGCGGCGCACTATGGGTTACCATTGCTTGGCGCGCTGCTGCGCCGTTTGGTCACCTTTGGCTTTAACCAAAGCGCCTACAGCCTGGCGCCTTCGCGCCTGATGCAGGCGAAAATGCGCGCTGAGGGCGTGAAAAAAGTCGGTTGGTGGCAGCGCGGCGTGGATGCAGAACAGTTTCACCCGCGCTTTCGGCGGGAGGACGTGCGCGCTGCGCTGAGCGATGGGCATCCTGAGGATGTGCTGCTGCTCTATGTAGGGCGTTTGGCACCTGAGAAGAACCTTGAGGGCTTGCGCGCCGTGCTGGAAAATGTGCCAAACACGCGCTTGGCATTTGTGGGCGGCGGTCCGCAGCGGGAGGCGTTGGAGGCACACTTTGCGGGCTTGCCCGTCCATTTTGCAGGCTACCGCACCGGGCGCGGCTTGGCAGAAGCATACGCCAGCGCCGATATTTTTGTCTTTCCATCCGCTTTCGAGAGTTTCGGCTTGGTCATCCTAGAGGCGATGGCAGCCGGCTTGCCGGTTGTTTCCACGCGGGTAGGCGGCGCCGGCGATCTGATCACGGAAGGCGAGACGGGCTATACCGTTGCGGTGGGCGATGTGCAGGGCATGGTTGAGGGCGTGCGGCGGCTTGCCAGCAATGCGGCTGTCTTGAAGGCAGCGCAGCAGGCGGCACGCGCTCATGCCGAACGCTTTGATTGGTCGGTGATTATGGATGCGCTGATTGATTGTTATGCGGCGGTCATCGCGGGTGAGCCGCCGCGCATTTAGGGTACGGCAGGTGCGAGGCATTCGGGATCATCTCCAAACGCGCACCCGTACCGCATATTGGCGTAACGAAACGCGCCTTTCGGCGTTATTCTCTATGGGTGTGCGCTCAACGCGGTAAGCAATTGCCGCCGCACGCAGTCAATAACAAAGCGGCAAACATTCCCTCAACCACGAACGATGGAGCGATAAAAAGCTATGGAAAGACGGCGTGTGGTCGTCACGGGCATGGGCATCCTTTGTCCAATTGGTAATACAGTCGAGACCGCGTGGCAAAACCTGACGGCAGGCGTCTGCGGCATTCAGACCATTCAACGCTTTGATCCGCAGCCGCTGCCAGTACGGATTGCTGGCGAAGTGCGCGATTTCGATGCGCGGGCGCTCTTCGGCAACAAAGAGGCGCGCCGTATGGATCGGGTGACGCAACTGGCGATGGCTGCCACCATGCAAGCGTTGGAGGCTGCCAAGCTGGATATGGCGGCTGAAGACCCTTATGAGGTCGGTTGTTTGATCGGCTCAGGCGTGGGCGGCATTGAAACGTTGCTGGATGGTGCGCGTGTTGGCACGGAAAAAGGGCTGAAATTCGTCAGCCCGCTGTTGGTGCCGATGATGCTGACCGATAGTCCGGTTGGGCGTGTGGCAATCGAATACAATTTCCGCGGCCCGAATATGTCTATCTCCACAGCGTGCGCTACTGGCAACAACGCCATTGGCGAAGCAACCGAGATGATTCGGCGCGGCGCGGCAGATGTCATGATCAGCGGCAGCGCAGAGGCAGCCGTTGTGCCGCTTTCGGTGGCAAGTTTTGCCAACATGGGTGCGCTTTCTACGCGCAATGATGAGCCTGCCACTGCCTCCCGTCCCTTTGATAAAGATCGGGATGGCTTTGTCATTGCCGAAGGCGCGGCAATCCTGATCCTAGAGTCGCTGGAACACGCGCAAGGGCGTGGGGCAACAATCCTCGCTGAGGTTTTAGGCTACGCCAACACGGACGACGCCTATCACATCACCGCGCCGATGGAAGATGGCGGCGGCGCTCAAGTTGCCATGCGGAAGGCGCTCCGCAATGCGGGCTTAACCATTCACGATATAGATTACATCAACGCGCACGGCACCAGCACACCGCTGAACGACTCTGCCGAAACACGCGCCCTGAAAGCCGTCTTTGGCGAACACGCCTACAACATCAAGATCAGCTCCGTCAAAGGCGCCACAGGGCATATGCTCGGTGCTGCCGGCAGCGTGGAAGCGGTCTTTAGTGTGCTTAGCACCCTGCACGATTTTGTGCCGCCTACCATCAACCTACACACGCCCGATCCCGAATGCGACCTTGACTACACACCTAATCAGGGCGTAGCGCACACCATTCGGCATGTGATGAGCAATTCGTTCGGGTTCGGCGGTCATAACGCCGTGCTGATCTTTGGGAAGTATTCCGCCAATGGCAGCCAGTGATGGAAGTCTGAACGGCAACGGCGCCCACCCGCCAGCGCGTGACGGGCGTCCGCATACACCGCATATCTGGCAACCGCGCCACATGCGCTACGCACACCTGACCGGTTGGGGCATACGCGTGCCTGATCGCGTGGTAACCAACGTTGATCTGGAAGCGGTTGTCGATACAACTGACGACTGGATTCGCACGCGGACGGGCATTCAAGAGCGCCGCTTTGCCAGCGAGCGTGACTCGGTGACACAAATGGGCTTTGAGGCAGCACGGGCTGCGCTCAACCGTGCCGACGTGCTACCCAACGACATCGACATGATCATCGTGGCAACCTCCACGCCAGAAGATATTTACCCAAGCAGCGCCAGCAAGATACAGAACTTGCTCGGCGCGACGCGGGCAGGCGCCTTCGATCTGAGTGCTGCCTGCTCAGGCTTTGTCTATGGGCTAAATATGGCGGCGCAAGCAATCCGCAGCGGCAGCATTAACACAGCCTTGGTAATCGGCAGCGAGGTGAACTCACGGGTGCTGGACTGGAATGATCGTTCGACCTGTGTGCTGTTTGGTGATGGCGCTGGCGCGGTGCTGCTGGAAGGCAGCGATCAGGCGGGCGGCTTCATGGATGCCGTGCTAGGCTCGGATGGCTCTGGCGCAGAACTGCTCGGCATTCCAACAGTTGGCACGGCAACGCTGGCAGAAGGGCGCCAAATGCACAAGTTGCACATGGATGGACGCGAAGTGTTCCGCTTTGCCGTGCATATCATCACCGAGAGCGTGCGCGACGTGCTGGAAAAGGCGAACCTTTCGCTTGCCGATGTCGATCTTATTGTGCCACATCAGGCAAATCAGCGCATTTTGAGCGCTGCCGCACGCAATCTGAACGTGAGCGAGGCGCTTTTCTATAGCAATGTCCATCGCTACGGCAACACCTCAGCCGCCTCTATTCCGATTGCACTCTATGAGGCAGAACGCGAGGGGCGCTTGAAGCCAAACGATAATGTGGTAGTTGTTGGCTTTGGCGGTGGCTTAACATGGGCAGCCGCCGCGCTCCAGTGGCAATCCATGCAGGAAAAGGCGCCCAAAGGCTTGGCTTACCGCCTGAGCCAAGGGCGGCGCGAACTGCAATACATCGGTGCGTTTTGGCGCGCCCGTGCCATGAAAACCTACCGCCGTGTGGAGGCAGCCCTGCGCGGTTCGCCTGCCAAACACGCCAATCTGCGGGAAGGCACGCCGCCGAAGGGCAAGCCAGAGGAAGCACCACGCGATAAACGCTAATCCAATCGGGCGGGAAACCTTCCCGCCCATACCCTTTTACCCAACTTCTTGGAAAACACCTGATGATTACACTTGGCGAGATGCAAATTGCCTTTTTGAACGACGGCACAACGCATGTGGATGCCGGCGGCGTCTTCGGTTTGGTGCCACGTGCGCTGTTCCAACACTTTGTGCAACCCGACGCTGATAACCTCGTCCCCATGCCCATGACCTGCCTTTTGGTGCGCGCACACGGCAAAACCATTGTGGTTGATACCGGCTTGGGCAACAAATTGAACGATAAAGCGCGCGCCAATTGGCGTTTGGTGGTGAAGGAAAACGAGGGTCTGGTCGCCAGCCTTGCGCGGCACGGCGTTCAGCCTGAAGCGGTTGATCTGGTCATCAATACACACCTGCACGCCGATCATTGCGCAGGTAACACTGTTTTCAAGCCCGATTTCACAGGCGTGCTACCTACCTTTCCCAACGCGCAATATGTGGTGCAGCGCCGCGAATACGAAGATGCCATGAAGCCGAATGAGCGCACACGCGCCACCTACTACGATGTGAACTTTCAGCCGTTGGTGGAAAGTGGGCAGATGCGCCTTTTGGATGGCGACACTGAGATTATAACGGGCATTCACGGCATCGTCGCACGCGGACACACGGCGGGCATGATGGTCATCCGCCTAGAGAGCGACGGGCAGCAAGCACTTTTCGTCACCGATTTGGCGTCTTACAGCATTCACTTTGAGCGCTTGGGCTGGATGACTGCCTATGATGTTGAGCCGCTGATCACGCTTGAATCAAAGCGAGCGTGGCAGCGTTGGGCGCTGGAGACAGGCGCGTTGCTCATCTTTCAGCACGACCCAACCCTGATCGCCGGGCGTTACGTTATGCGCGATGGGAAGGCGGTCATCGTCCCAGAGATCACCGCCTACGATTAGTGCTACTTATTGCGGCGTCAGGCGTACATCAATCTCGCCTACGCGGTTCTGGCGCGGCGGGATTGCCACATCCTCATGGATGAGGGCGGCAAAGCATTTTTGTGGGTTGCGGGTTGGGATCAAGCGCGTCATCCGCACAGCGCCCCACACCGTAACCTGTTGGTTGGGCTGCATATACCACAGCATCTCGCCGTCGCGCTCCACGCGGGTCAGTTCTTCCTGCGTACCAAGCGCCCATCGCCACGGATAAGACGACTCTGAGCGCTCACACTGCACGCCAATGCGCCACGCACCACTGATTGCCTCTCGATTTTCGGGCGTGGTCATGGCGGCGTCGGTCTGCTCATACTGATAGACGGTGCCTTGCCAAGGTCCGATGGTGCGGATCGGCGTTGTGCCGTAATTCAGCACGGTTAGGCGGAAGATAAGCAGATCGCCCTGTGGCAGTGTGATCTGTGCCATGGTGGATTGCACGCCAAGCGGTGGCGGCACTTTTTCGCCGTCAGTGGCAGCGTCGGTGTAGAAGGAATCGCTGTAAGGCGCACTTGCCCATGTGACGGTGCGTCCGCTGCTCTGCGCCACAATCTCGGCGTTGGGCAAGCCGCTATCCTGAATGGTGAGCCGATTCTCGCGGCGCACGCGCTGTCCAACACGATCCTCTGCCAGTGCCACCAGCAAGTAATCGCCATTCGGCGGTGGCGTGCTGTTGTTATCCACACCGCCGTCGTAATCAAAGGTGCGTGCGCCACCTTCATCAGGCTGCCGCCCTTCAAAGCGCTCCGCGATGTAATAGCGCACGCCGTCGGCATTTTCAAGGTAGACCGTCAGACGGGCAGGCGCGGCAAGGTACAGATTCAGGCGCACCCGATCATCATAGCCATCTTGGTTAGGCGTGAAGATTTGCGGCGAGACTTCAAAGCTCTGAATATCAGGCAGCACCGCTGTGCCATCGGCAAGGCTGAGCGTGCCGCTGTGCGTCACCACATTGCCGCTCTGAGCATCTTCGGCGCGGATTTCCCATGTATAGTCGCCGTCGGGCATCAGGCGGCGCTCCACGCTGCCGCCGATCCGCTCGTCAGGCATGGTGAAGCCGTTCACCACACCGCTGAACAACACACGGTATTCACCAGCAGCGCGTGGCTCATCCTCGCGGAAGGCAAAGCGCGTGCCAGTGGCAGCGTTGGTGAAGGTGATGCTGAGCCGCGCATTGCGGTTGAGCGTATAGCGAATCTCGGTCACGTCATCTATGCCGTCGGCATTAGGCGTGATGCGCGTCAGGCTAAGGGCTGCATCCGTCAGCAGTGGGCGGTTGGGTTGCAGCAACGCGCTGCCTGCCACAATCACGGCGAGGGCAGCAAGCAAGGCGGCAACAATTAGCAGAATAGGCGAAAGGCGCATAATTTCCGTGCTTTATTTGGGTGGGAGTGTGTGCGTAGGCATTCGCAGCGCACACATTGTAAACACGGCGCTGTGGCTTTGTCAACTTTAGGGCGTGCTGGAAGAAAGGGCGCTGAAAGAATCTGTTGCCCACAGAAGGCTGCTTCTCAGAAGAAACGCGCCTTTCGCCACACGGACATGCCTCGTCGCACCCGTGCGGCGTGGCGTTGTGCTAAGGTGCGGCTGGGCGCTCGATCAGCAGCGGCACATCAAGGGCTAACCAATCATCCATCGGCACAGCCTGCAAACGGAACACCGAGCGCATCACCGAAGGGCTGGCGATGGCACTTAGGGTGCGCTGCAAGCCAATTTTTTGTGTGGCGCGCACCGTCTCGGCGCCCTGCGTGAGCAGCGTCGCGTCGAAATCGCCCGTGCAGACCAGCACTTTGAACAAATCCTGTGTGCGCGTGATGCCTGCCTGCCACAAGGCGTCTGGCACGCCGCCGCCAAGCTGCACACTGACCGATTGACCAGGCATCAGGCGCACGCTGCCGCCGCTTAGCAGGCTCTCAATGCTGTAATCCTCGCCCAACACCAGCAGCGCCACATAGAGCGCTAGATCGTCGTAGCGGGCGTTGGCAATCTCCACCTCAAAGCGTGGCGGCTCTAGCTTGTTCAATGCCTTGCTGTAGCTAAGCTGGGGATAGGTGGGCGATTCGGTATCCGCACTCGACCAGATCGGCTGCTGTGCTTGCGGCGCGTAGCCTTCCGCCGTCAGGCGTAGCAAACTGATCGTGACATCCGTTGGTGAAAGGCGCTGCGGCTGCGGATTGTGCAGGGCAGAAACTTGCATCCAGCGGGCGGCACGCTTCAGAAAATCGCGCAGTGGGTGATAGTATCTATCGTGCGGGAAGGTTGCCATCAGGCGATCATCTGTGCCGCGCAGCACGCGCACCTCATTAGCGCTAGAGATCACACGCAGATCAGCTTCATGCGCCGCCTCGACAGCCTGCCACGCCACATCACGGCTACCAAAGAGGATATTCCGCACCACAGTGGCATAGCTGGAGGTGCCGTTTAGGTACAGCCGCAAGCGCTGCACGGGCATGTTGACCAATACAGCGCGAAAGGTGAGCGCACGCTCAGGCTCAGGGCTGGTTGGGTCGCAAGGGCGCACCTTGCACAGGTTAGGCAGCCGCGCATAGACTTCCGCGCAGCCAACCGCACGGGACATATCGCTCAACAAGTGGTCAGGGGCATCAATCGGGAATAGGGCAAAGCTGATCGGCGCGTCCGGGGTGGGTTGTGGAATGCCGTGCAGGGCGCCGCCGTCCACAACCCAGCCATGCTCACGGTGAAAAAACATGGTGAAAGCAGGCTGCCGCGCTGCCGCTGCCAATTGCAAAAAGGGCGTGTTCAGGTCTTCGTTATGGGTTGCCTCTAGCTGCGGCGTTTGGCGTGTGAAGCGCGCGCGCACGGCTGACTCAGCGCGCTTGAACAGATCACGGTAGCTGGGAAAGCTGCTGGCATTGCTCAGCGCGTGCAGCAGATAGTAGGAAAAAGCACCGCGTGGTTCGCCTTCGGCGGTTAGCTCGTGGGCTTCCTCGCGTTCGTGGCAGGCAGAGAACAGCACATGCCTGCCATGCTTGATCTTGACTTCGACCTGACGCAGGCTGCGCGTGCGCTGACCAGACGGCACATCAGACGCGGGTGCGGTATTTTCGGCAAAGAGCAGGCTGCTCAGGGCGCGTGGGCGCATATCCGGCGGCGCGCTGCGAACGGCGTAAGTGTTGGCGGCGTTGCGCGTGCCGGAGCCGGAATGGCAGCAATCCAGTACGACGAGGATATGCGGTGCATGTTCTGCCACTTCGCCGATCAGGTGCGCCAACTCTTTATCGGTCAGGTCGCGGCTATTGGCGGTGCGGCTGTCATAGCAGACCAGCGTCTCGCTTCTGTCATCAGGTTCAGTGCGCTGCATCTCGATCGGCACCGCCTCTTGCGCGCCATGCCCTGCAAAATAGAACAACACAATGTCATTGGCGCGGGCGCGCCCTAAGTGCCCTCGAAAGCCGTCAATCACAGCTTGGCGTGTGGCTTCTTGGTTCGTCAGTTTCAACAAATTGAGCGTGTGCGATGTTGGATCAAGGCGCGTTGTCAGAAAGGTTTCGACACGCGCTATATCGTTGACGCAGCCGCGCAATTTTGGCACAGGGGCTGGATAATCGTTAATGCCAACCAACAGGGCATAGACAGAGCGAGCCATTGAAAAACCTCATTGAAATGGACTTCTGCTTTACTTTATTAAACGCAAGCGTAACATATTTTGACCGCCGAATTGGTGTAAAAGTCGTTGAGGATTCATTAAAACACTATTTTATCAGTAGTGTGATAAAAGGTGGTGAAATGGTCTATCGGCTTGATGGGGCAGCTTACCTGCTAGGCAGGAAAAATAAGAACGTCTAACACTTAATAGCAACTTGCGTAGATGATAAAAAATAGTCTAAATGTACTACATTGTGTGTATGTAACACCTTGAAAATTCGTTAAACTTATGTTTGTGAGAGGGGTTGCCGAAAAGGAGCATTTGATGACGGAACATACGGGTGAAGGGCTTTCGCCAACTGCACGCGAGAGCAGCGGCATTCTTGGACTGGGTAAATCAGGTGGGCAGCGCAGTGCAGAGATGCTGGCGGGCATCCGCGCTGAATTGATGCCTAAGCCCGAATACGTTGCGATGACCCGCACTGCTGGGCGCATAATCGGCAATTTTTTATTACGGCTTGCTCGCGGGGATCACGCGAAGCTGAATGTCGTGATCGCACGCCCTGAGGGCTTCCGCTATCTTATTTCACAAATACTGCACGATAAGCCTGAGGCGCACTTTGTGGAGTTAGCAACGGGCTTCTTGCCACGTGGCTGGCAATTGGCAAAAGCGTTTCCGAAACTGCAAGTTACCGAAATTGACCTGCCTGAGGTGATCACCGAGAAGCAAAACCGCTTCCAGCGGGCAAAATTAACCCTGCCACCCAATTTGAAAATGCTCAAAGCCGATCTGGGCGTCACACCGCTTTCGGAGGTGTTGGGGACAAACAAGGCTGACATAATCTCGGCGGAGGGGCTTTTGATCTACTTTTCGCTTGATAAAATCCAGCAGATTGCAGATGGTGTGCGCCAAGCCCTGAAAGAAGGTGGTGTTTTCATTGCTGATATGGGGACGAAAGAAACTCTCCAAGAGCTTGGCAAAGGGCAAGCGCGGCAAGCTATCGGTATTTTTAGGCGCAATGCGGGCAATTGGATTGGCGTGGCAGATGATCCTGCACATGCACAAGCGCTTTTCAAGGCAGTGGGTTATGCACAGGTCGAAACATACAAGATGCCTGAGTTAGCAGAGCGCCTTCCGCATGTGCCAAAACCGGTGGCAAATGCCACGCTCTTTGTTATTGCGCGGAATGGGTAGGGTGTTCTAATGCCAGACAAACCAGAGGATCATAGCTCACCGACCGCACAGGAGACGTTAGGCGTCTTAGGATTAGGCAGCACGCAGGGACAGCGCAGCGCCGAAATGGTAGCAGGTTTACGCGCTGAGCTGATGCCCTCGCCCGAGACGCTCGCCCTGACGCGCACGGCTGGGCGCGTAATTGCCGGCGTGCTGCTGCGGATTGCGCGTGGTGATCACGCCAAGATAAACGTGGTGGCAGCTCGCCCTGCTGCCTTTCACCACCTGATCACGCAGGAACTGCGCGACAAGCCTGAGGCGCACTTTGTGGAGCTGGCAGCAGGCTTTTTGCCGCGTGGCTTACAGTTAGCGCGCCTGTTGCCTTCCTTAAAAGTGACTGAGATTGACCTGCCCAACGTGATAAGCGATAAGCAACAGCGCCTGCAAAAGGCACGCCTTGCCATGCCGCCCAATATTCATTGGCTGAGCGCTGATCTAGGCGTGACGCCACTGAGTCGGGTTCTGGAAGGGCAGAAGGCAGATGTGATCGCGGCGGAAGGCTTGCTCGGTTATTTCCCGCTTGATCAGGTGCAGCTTATTGCGGCACGGGTGCGCGAATCGCTTAAGCCTGATGGCGTCTTCATCGCCGATATTGGCACACAAGAAGGTATTAAACTGCTCTCACAAGGCAAAACACGGCAGGCGATCAACATCTTCAGGCGCAATGTTGGGCAGTGGCCCGGCTTGGTGCGTGATGGTCAGCACGCGCAAGATATTTTCAGGGCAGCTGGCTACCGTCACGTCGAAACGCACGCGCTCTCGGCATTGGTGGCGGATCTGCCGCATGTGCCGAAGCCTGTAGCAGATGTCACCCTTTTCGTCATCGCCCGTGTTTAGGAAGGACGTTATCAATGGATGATCAGCCCAAAGATTCCCTTTCACCAACCGCACGCGAGACGAAAGGTACTTTACCCGTTGGTAAATCGCAAGGGCAACGCAGTGCCGAGATTGTGGCAGGCATTCGTGCCGAACTGATGCCAACACCGGAATACATTGCCATGTCTCGCGTGTCAGGGCGTGTGGCAGCCAGCCTGATCTTACGGCTTGGGCGTGGTGATAATCAAGCAAAAATCCATGTGGTGGCGGCGCTGCCCATCGTGTTCGGCAATATTATTGAGCAAGAACTGCACGATAAACCAAACGCGCACTTTGTGGAGCTGGCAGCGGGCTTTCTGCCGCGTGGCTTGCAGTTGGCGCGTAAATTTCCCACTTTGCGCGTCACAGAAATAGACTTACCCGAAGTGATGGCAGAAAAGCGCAGCCGCATTCAACGGGCGGGCTTGGCAGTTCCTGGAAATATCACATGGCTGAGCGCCGATTTAGCTATACAGACGCTCGGTAGCCTCTTGGGCGAGGAAAAGGTAGATATCATCGCTGCTCAAGGCTTGCTGAGCTATTTGGCGCTGCCGCACGTCTCGCATGTGATCGCTTCCGTGCGCGCCGTGCTGCGCCCTGGCGGGCTCTTTGTGGCAGACATCACCCATGAGGCAGATGTGCGTGTAACGTCTGAAGGCAAGGCAAAAACGGCGATCAGCATGTTTCAGCGGAACGCGGGCAAGTGGCTTGGCACCGTGCGCGATGAACAGCACGCCCGCGATCTGTTCATGGCGGAAGGCTTTAGCAGCGTGGAAGTTCATCCGATTAAGCCGTTGGCAGAGGCACTGCCCAACGTTCCCAAGCCTGTTTACAATATTGTTTTTGTGGTCGTTGCCCGTGCCTAGATAACCTCATAGCGCCGCAAGAGTGCCTGATGCAGCTGGCGCACCACTGCAACGACTGCCTCAGGATTCTTGGCGCCAAGCGTGCCGCCAGCATCAAGGTAGGCATCGCGCAGCAGGCGTCCCCAATTGCCGGTGGCGCGCCGCGTCGGATGGTTGATGAAATCATCAATGGTGGTGGCGCCACCATTCGGCGCGACTAAGAAATGGTAGATGCGGTCATAGAGGCTGTCTACATCGCGTGTGTCTATGACGTTAAGCGGCGAGAGCAACCGTTTGAGCAAACGGCGCTTCTTCTCATAGAAATCTACCAAAGACATATGCGCGCCGCTGGCAGTTTCAATAACCATATCCGTGCAGCGCAGATCGGATTCGTGCATATTGCGCTGGAATGCCTCGCGGCTGAGCGCGCCGAAGACATCCAGCAAGTCCTTATCAGCGTAGAGCGCATCAAGGTTGGTGCCATAGCGCCTGAAGTAATGCTCAATGACGACTTGGCTCAACTGATAGTCGTTCGCCACGGCTGCTAGGCGCTCCGCACAGGGATTGCTGGGCATTCCTGTGTTTTCGAGGGTGCAAACGCGCTTGGATGATTCCAAATCAGGGCGCACGCGCCCGAGCATGTTATGCATTCCGCTGAATGGCTCGCCATCTTCTTCGCCATAGAGCAAGGCGCGTGCCGTGCCGTTGGCAAGGTTGGCGCGCAGCAGGTGCGCGTGGCGTTCAAGCGCCTCAGGCTGCAAGTGCGGGCTGAGTGGCAAGCCAACATAATGCCCGGTGATGCTGATGGCGCGCACTGCCTCACGCACGCACAAACGCTCCGGATCGCAAGCGCCATCCATAAAAGGACCGCCTTTCAGCAGAGCAGCGCTTGCCGCCGCCGAAGCACTGCCCAAATTCAGCATGTAGCTGAGCATTCCTAACGCCTCAGAGCGCCCTGCAATATCCACATGCATATGAAAGCCCTGAAAACGCAGCAAATTCGCTGGGCGCGCTTCGCCACGTGAGATGAAATAGCGCTTTCGCAAGGCGTCCACATAGGCGCGCTGGCTCGGACGGCGCTCGTTAATCTCGTTCAGAAAGATGGCGATTGTCTCCACCTTATCCGAGTGGCTGGTTGCAAAATCCGTCTCGGTTGGGTAGACCGAGAGTGCTTGCAGCAGCAAGCCCGCCTCGTGCGCGGCGTGCGCTAAAGTGGCAAAATTCAGCTCGGCGGCGCGCAGCAGGCGCGCATAGCCAAACATCGGCGCTGAGACGACTTCGGCCTGATAGATGCATAATTCTGGCGAGATGTCCAGCGTGGCACCAATGCGCTGCGCGTGTGTGATGTATGCCTCACTGAAGCGATCCAGCGCTTCGGCGTTGGGTTCGCTGCCGTCAGGTGCTGTGGTGCCAACCTCCAACTCCACACCAACCGGGCGCAGCGCCAACTGACCACCTGCCTCGTGAATGTTTTGATGAATGACCGACGGATTGAGGTGGTAGGGCTTCACATAGTCCAGCCAAGGCCCTTGCTGAAAGCGCCTGCCCAAAATGGTTGCCAGCACAAAGGGACGCTCCGTGTGGCGCGAGAGCAGCACATTGCCGTCGGGCGCTTCATTGTCATCGTCTTCATAGAACGCCTGCGAGAGGTGGCGGATCATATTGTGTGAGACGGGATGCGATCCGCGCTTGTTGCGAATGCTGCTGAGGTATTCAAGGAACTGTTCACGGGTTTCATCAATGTGCTGCCAATTTTGCTCACGCGCAAAAGCAAGCATCGCAGCGTTATCAGGCAGGGCAAAAGACATAGTAAACCCTCAGCACGAAAGTATTTTCAAGGCGTTTTGGCGTGCATCGGCAACTATAATCGGCTTTGGGCAAGCCTGCAAGGTGGCTTGTAAAGGTTCACAAGCCACACTTAACATTAGCCAAAGCTATTGCGCGGCAGCAAGTGCCTGCTCAATGGCGCGCTCAAAGGTGCTGTATGGGTGTGCGCCGACCAGTGGCAAGCCGTTGATGAAAAAGGTCGGCGTGCCAGTGACGCCGTAGCGTTCACCTTGCTGTGCATCGGCAAGCACTGTCGAGAGGTACTTCTCAGTGGTTAAGCACGCCGTGAATTCTTCAATGTTCGGCACTTCCACCTGCCGCGCATACGCGATCAAGGCGCTCTGTGTCAGGTTCGATTGATTTTCAAAGAGGATATCATGATATTCCCAGAATTTGCCTTGTTCATTGGCGCACTCGGCAGCCATCGCAGCCCGTTCTGCGTTCGGGTGGATGAAGCTGATCGGGTAATGCTTAAAGACAAAGCGCACCTGATCCCCATAGCGTGCCTTGAGGGTGTGGTAGGTATCGCGATAGAAGCGCGCACAGAAGCTGCATTCAAAATCGGAATACTCCACAATGGTCACTTTGGCGTTCGCGGGGCCCCAGGCTGGGCTGTTGCCTAGCTCAACATCCACTGCGGTGATCGGCGCAGCGGTTGGTTGCGCGGCTGCGCCAAGGTTTAGGTTGCTCAGGTCGTTCCGCAAGGCGGCAAGTTCAGCCTGAACAGCGGAACGTGCGCCTTCGCTGGCAGCGTTGCGAATATCGGCTGCGTTGACGTTGCCGGCACTGCTGGTAAAAATGACCCACGCCACAGCAAAGCCTGCGATGAAAAAGATCACCGCGATCCCAAAGTAGTAGAACGTGTTCTGGTTGATGACAATCGCATCATCGCGGTTTGGTTCTGCCAGGTTTTGGCTGCTCATAAAGTCTCCGACGGCTGATTTTCCTTAAGATTGCAGACATTGTAACAGAAATTAGCCGCCACACAGCATGAACAGACGCTATATGTTGTTAGAGAAGTGGCGGAAAGCGTAAAGATTTGTTTGGGATAGGCGGCTACGCCTAGCGCTTTTGGGCAGAGAGCATCCTAGCGACGGGGTGTGGCTGCCGTTGGTCGCACCTCGGAGGGCGGGTATAATTCAGCCCACAATATTAACTTTTAGCGAGAGGCTTTTGAAAAATGAACGCTGTTTCCCCTGTGGTGAGCCGCAAGCGCCTCACCCGCCGCATCGTGATTGTCGCCCTCAGCCTGATCGCGGCGGTCATCCTGATTGTCTATCCCATTGGTGCCTATCTTTCTTACAACACACTCTCCACCTTCAACACACGGGCTGCCGTTGCCACACCTGAGGGCAGCTACGAGTCGGTTTCTTTCCCTGCACGCGGGCAAGCCCACACCATTTATGCCTACTATCTGGAGGGCGCGCCAGACATGCCAGTCCTCATTCAGGTGCATGGCTGGCGCAGTTCGCGCTTTGAGCCTGCTGTGTTGGCGCGCAGCGCGCAGTACCGTGCGCTGGGTTACAATGTGCTTTCCATTGATCTGAGCGACGGGCGCGGCGAATCCGTTGGTAATGGGCGCATCGCCATGGGCTATGAGGAACGCCACGATGTGCTAGGCGCCTTTGATTACCTGCTCTCACGCGGCTTTGCGCCAGACCAGATCGGGCTGGCGGGCGAATCAATGGGCGCGGTCTCCTCATTGCTCGCCGCCGCCTTAGAACCGCGTATCCGTGCTGTGTGGGCAGATAGTCCCTTTGGGCGTGTGGATACCGTCGCCAGCGAACAGGCAGAAAACTTCGGCTTTCCGCGCATTATCGTGCCGGGTGGCTTGCTGTGGGGTATGATCATCACTGGGCAGCGCATCTGGGAAGACTCCACATTGGAACAAGCGGCGCGCATTGCAGAGAACAAAACGGCTGTTCAGCTTGTCCACTGCAATGCCGATGATTTTGTGTTCTACCATCACAGTGAAGATATTTTGGCAGCCTACAAAGCGGCAGGCGCAAACATCGAGTTGTGGACGGTTGCCTGTGTGAAACACACTTCCGCGCTGGATACCGAAACCGAAAGCTATCTTGCCCGTATGGATGCCTTTTTTCGCCAACATTTACGCATTGGCTGAACCGATTAGTAGGCAGTTGCACTATGTTGCAGGGGCGCACCTCGGTGCGTCCCACGAGGCAATTCCCACAATTTCTAGCAGCACCCTTCAGCCCTTTTGCCTACTAGACCGCTGCGGCGTTTCCCATTACACTGTAAAGTGAAGCACAATCCCTTTTAGCATGGGAGGTGAAAAAATGAGTTACGTCTATTTATTACGGAATGTCTCGCTCTTTGCCCAACTAAACGAAGATGAGCTTGACGCACTGGCGGCAGAATTCATCCTGCAAGACTTTCGGCGCGGGCAAGTGCTGTTTCAGCAGGGCAGCACCACCAACACGCTGTACATTGTCAAATCGGGCAGTGTGCAAATTACCTCTTTCGGCAGGCAAAACGAGATCACCTACACCGACATCTTCCATGCTGAACAATATTTCGGCGAATTTTCCCTGCTGGATGGCTTGCCGCGCTCTGGCGAGGCAGTTGCCCTTGAACACAGCGATCTGCTGCTGCTGACGCGCCCAACCTTCTTCCGCTTCCTAGAGCGCCAAACGATGGTTGCCGTCAAACTGTTGGTCACTGTTAGCCGACGGATGCGCTTTGCCGAGTCCTCCGTTGAGCAAACTGTCGTCCGCAGTGCTGAACAGAAGATTGCGCGGCTGCTGGTGAACATCGCCAACCATTATCAATCCAACACGGCTGAAGGCTCGCGTTTTGGTGTGCGCCTTAGCGCGGACGATCTGGCGGCACTCTCTGGCGTTACGCGGACAGCGGCGCGCTCTGTGATGGATGCACTGCGCGAGACGGGCTTGATCACCTTAGAGCGTTCGCACATCGCCGCCGTAGATGTCAGCGGCTTGCGCGGCTACTTACAACACAGCGCACAAGGGATTCTGCCAACGGGCGCCAATTAGGGTTGCAGGTGCAGCCGCAAGCCTGCCACAAAATCATGTTTGCCGCCATGTGATGGATGGCGCACTTTGGGGCAGGCATACCCTAATTCGCGCAGGCTGCGGTGTGCTACATTGCCTACCGCGATGATCTGTTTGGGCTGAAAGAGCGTTAGCAATTCTTTAAGCAGCGGCGCACCGAGGCGGCGCTCAGCAGGACGTGGTGCGCGGTTGGTATGCGGCTTGCCTGCTTGGTGTGGATGAAATGGGAAGGCGCTCCAAACCAGAGGCAGCACGCCTAGCTCTGCCAGCGCATTCCAGAAGATCGTGGCGCTTGGCTCTGCGTTGATCTTCTCCCATGTTGGCTCAGGCACATCCTGATAGCCACGCGCTACGCCCAAATGCCCTAAGGCTGGCACACCTTCCAGCAGTAAGCGGCGGCTGGCAAAGGGCACCCCACTTAACCGCATTCCACGATAGCCCGGCGCTTCGCCAATCAGGGCGACAGCCGGCGGCGTTTCGAGGAAAAGGCTCAAATAGCGGTGCAGATTGGCGCGGCGCAGCGCATTATAGGGATTCCCACCCGCGCCAAATGGATTATAAGCATCGGCATCGGTTGGCGTTTCGGCAAGGCGGATGATGAATGCCGCGAGGCGTTCGTATTGGCTGATCATGCCGCTAGTGTACGCGCAAGGCGCGCAAAAAAGCAAGCCGTGCCTTCCTCAGACGCGCCCATTTGCCCCATCATTCCAAAACTTGTGACATTCCGCGCCCAAAAAACAGACACTTGTCAGCATTAAGAAACGCCCTAAATGGGTATCGTTAGAATGATCGTTTTGCATGTTTAGACTACTTTTTGAAAGGACGCCAACGGATGCTAAGCGCGAAACCGATCCCTGCGCCCTCTGAAGATAAACGCTGGCGCATCGTGAACGCCACCATGCGCCGTCATGGCTATAACGCCAGCGGTTTGATTGAAACCCTGCACACCGTTCAAGAGGCTTTCGGCTTTCTGGACGTGGCGGGACTGCGCTATGTGGCGCGCTCGCTGCGTGTGCCGTTCAGCCAGATTTACGGCGTTGCCACCTTCTATAACCTGTTCAAGATGAAGCCCGCCGGTGAGCATACCTGCATTGTGTGCCTTGGTACTGCCTGCTACATCAAGGGCGCGCCTGCCATTCTGAGCAGCCTTGAAAACACCCTTGAGATTAAACCGGATGAGACCACCGCCGATAAAAAGGTTTCGTTGGTGGTGGCGCGCTGCGTGGGTGCCTGCGGTCTGGCGCCTGTGGTGGTGCTGGATGAGGAAACACTCGGCAAACTGCCACCAGAGGCAATCGTCGAAAAAGTTGCCGCATGGCGGACGCCCGTCAGTGAGGAGAAATAATCATGCACCTTGAAGACCTGCAAAGGATTACCGAAGAACACCACGCCGCAGAGGCGGGCTTGAAGCATGTTCTGTACGTATGCAGCGGCACTGCCTGCCAATCCAGCCGCAGCGATGAGGTGGTAAAGGCACTCCAAGCCGAACTGAAAGCACGTGGCTTGGAAGCAACTTGTGAAGTGCGGCAAGGCGGCTGCCAAGGCTTGTGCGCCCGCGGTCCGATGGCGGCGCTTGATCAGGGCAAGGTGGTTTACCAACACCTGACGCCCGAAGATGCGCCAACCGTCGTTGAGACGCTGGATAGCCAACCGCCTGATCATCTACAACTGCCCAGCACCATGCCATTCTTCACCCGTCAGGTTCGCATTGCCACACAGATCGCCGGCTTGCTCGATCCGAACGAATTGAACAGCTACATTGCTGCGGGCGGCTATCAGGCCTTGTTAGATGCCCTTTCCAACAAAACCTCCAACGAAGTGCTGCAAGAGATCGTGCGAAGCAACCTACGCGGGCGCGGTGGTGCAGGCTATCCGACGGGCTTAAAGTGGAGTACGGTTGCCAAAGCGCCGCAGACGCCGAAATACGTCGTGGTCAATGGCGATGAAGGCGATCCGGGCGCCTTCATGGATCGCTCGCTCATGGAAGATTACCCGTTCCGCGTGCTGGAAGGCATGACGCTTGCCGCCTACGCGGTCGGTGCTTCTTACGGCTACATCTACGTGCGCGCTGAGTATCCACTGGCGGTGAAACGCCTGCAAAGCGCCATTAAACAGGCACAAAAGCAGAACTTGCTCGGCAGCAACATCGCCGGCACAACTTTCAGTTTCAATGTCGAGATTCGGCTAGGCGCAGGTGCGTTCGTCTGTGGTGAAGAAACCGCCCTGATCGCCAGCATCGAAGGTGGACGCGGCACACCGCGCCCACGCCCACCCTACCCGGCTGAGTCGGGCTTATGGGGCAAGCCAACGCTCATCAACAATGTGGAGACGATGGCAAACATCGTGCCGATCATCCAGAACGGCGGCGAGTGGTTCGCTGAGATTGGCACGGAAAAGAGCAAGGGTACAAAAGTGTTCGCCCTGAGCGGACGCATTAACAACACGGGCTTGATCGAAGTGCCGATGGGCATCACGTTGCGCGAGATCATTTTTGAGATCGGCGGCGGCATTCCGGATGGCAAGCGGTTCAAGGCAGTTCAGACGGGCGGACCCAGCGGCGGCTGCATTCCTGAACAATACCTTGATATGCCTGTGGACTACGAGTCTTTGGCAAGCATCGGCTCGATCATGGGATCGGGCGGCATGATTGTGATGGACGAGACAAGCTGCATGGTGGATGTGGCGAAATACTTCATGGAATTTAGCATGGCGGAATCGTGCGGCAAATGCGTGCCGTGCCGCGTTGGCACCGCGCAAATGTACGATCTGCTCTGCAAGATCAGCGAAGGGCGCGCCACACTTGATGATCTTGTGCTGCTTGAATCGCTCTGCGATATGGTCAAACACACCAGCCTTTGCGGACTCGGTCAGGCGGCGCCGAACCCTGTTGTCAGCACTCTGCGCTACTTCCGCGACGAATATCTAGCGCACATCACCGAAAAGCGCTGCGCGGCGGGCGTTTGCCAGATCAAACACGAACCTTTGGAGGTGCATTCATGAGCCGTGTTGTTACGCTCAAGATTAATGGGCAAGATGTGAGTGGGCGCGAAGATGAGAGCATCCTTGACGTAGCGCGTGAGAACGGTATTGAAATTCCCACGCTCTGCCAATTGGATGGGCTTTCCAATGTCGGTGCGTGCCGCCTGTGCCTTGTGGAGATTGTCGGCGTTTCGCGGTTGCTGCCCGCTTGTGTGACGCGAGTCGCCGAAGGGATGGAGGTCAACACCGAATCGGAACGGCTGCTGCGCTACCGCCGCATGATTGTGGAGATGCTCTTTAGCGAAGGGAACCATGTTTGCCCGGTGTGTATCTCCAACGGTCACTGCGAGTTGCAAGATACTGCCATTGCCCTACAAATCAACCATATCGGGATGCCCTATCGCTTCCCCGTCCGTCAAGTGGATGCGTCTCACGCCCGCTACGGACTCGACCCAAACCGCTGCATTCTCTGCACGCGCTGTGTGCGCGTCTGCGATGAGATTGAAGGCGCCCATACCTGGGACATCATGGGGCGCGGCATCGCCAGCCAGCTGGTCACCGACCTTGCCACACCTTGGGGCGAATCCGAAACCTGCACAAGCTGCGGTAAATGCGTGCAAATCTGCCCAACGGGCGCCCTGTTCATCAAGGGCAAATCAGTTGGCGAGATGACCAAACGCCCGGACTTTCTGCCCTACCTTGCCATGATGCGTAATCGGAAGAACGGTTCGTGAGAGGCTTGCCCATGACCAAGAAGAAAATCGCTACTATTTGGATGGACGGTTGCTCTGGCTGCCATATGTCCTTCCTTGATATTGATCACCGCCTGCTGGATATTGCCGACCTGATTGAGTTGGTGCACAGCCCGCTGGTAGACCACAAAGACTTTCCACCTGATGTAGATGTGACATTGGTTGAAGGCGCAGTTAGCAGCAACGAAGACCTTGAGAAAATCCTCAAGGTGCGCGCCCGCACCAAAATCCTCGTCTCAATGGGCGATTGCGCCGTGAATGCCAATGTGCCAGCCATGCGGAATCGCTTCACACCGAAGGCACTCAACGAGGCGATCTACCTTGCGCCCAACATGGCACAGCCACAGATTCCGCACGGCACAGTGCCAACGCTGCTGCCACAGGTGCGCCCTGTGCATGCCGTGGTGAAGGTAGATGTTTACGTGCCGGGCTGCCCACCTTCCAATGATACGCTCTTTTACGTGCTGAGCGAACTCATTCACGGGCGGATGCCCGATCTAAGCGACAAGACGCGCTTCGGTGCTTGAGGACAGGAGATCACCAGACCATGACGAAAGAAATCACGATCAACCCTGTGACGCGCATCGAAGGTCACGGTAAGATCACAATCTACCTTGCCGAAGATGGCAGCGTCTCGGACGCCAAGTTCCACGTTACGCAACTGCGCGGCTTTGAGAAGTTTGCTGAAGGGCGTCCCTTCCACGAAATGCCCTCGCTAATGGCGCGTATTTGCGGCATTTGCCCTGTCAGCCACCTGATCGCCAGCGCCAAGGCGTGTGATGCCCTGCTCGGCGTGCGGATTCCGCCCGTGGCGGCTGCCCTGCGCCGTGTGATGAATCTGGCGCAGCTTGCCCAGTCGCACGCGCTCAGTTTCTTCTACCTCTCCGCGCCGGATCTGCTCTTAGGGATGGATAGCGATCCTGCGCAGCGCAACCTGTTCGGAATGCTCTCTGCCAATCCGCAGTTGGCACGTGATGGCGTTACGCTGCGCCAAAATGGACAGCAGATCATCGAGCTGTTAGGCGGCAAGCGCATTCATCCCGGTTGGGTCGTCCCTGGCGGCGTGGCAGAGCCGCTCAGTGCCGAAAAGCGCGATCAAATCCTCGCCATGCTGCCTAATGCAATTGCCATTACCCAACAGGCGATTCACTGGTTCAAGGAGCAATTGCCGCGCTTTGCAGAGGAGATCAGCGCATTTGCCAACTTCCCAACCCTGCATATGGGCATGGTAGATCGGCGCGGCAACCTTGAAACCTACGATGGCTACCTCCGCATTGTGGACGCTGAAGGCAACGTTGTTGAGGATCGCATGACGCCAGAGGATTACCTCGACCTGATCGAGGAAGCCGCTGAGCCGCACAGCTTCCTCAAATCGCCTTACTACAAGCCACGTGGCTATGTGGATGGGATGCTGCGCGTTGGACCGCTTTCGCGCCTGTTGGCAGCCAACCAGATCAGCACGCCCCTGGCAAACGCCGCCTTGCAGGACTTCCGCCAAATTCCCGAACGGCAGAGTTCGTTCTACTTCCATTTGGCGCGCCTGATCGAAATTCTCTACGCTTGGGAAGAAATCCAGCGCGTGCTGAACCTGCCCGATATTTTGAGTGAGCATGTGCGCGCTCACGCTGAGCCGAACGCCTTTGAAGGCGTTGGCATTAGCGAGGCACCGCGCGGCACGCTAATGCATCACTACAAGATCGATAAGCACGGCTTGATCACCTACGTGAACCTGATCATCGCCACTGGGCATAACAACCTTGCCATGAACGCCGGCGTGAAACAGGTGGCACAGCGCTTTGTGAGAGGGGATCGGCTGACGGAAGGAATGCTCAACCGCGTTGAGGCGGTCATCCGCACCTTTGACCCATGCCTGAGTTGCTCCACGCACGCCGTTGGGCAAATGCCGCTGCATGTGCAGCTTCTGGCGCCGAATGGCGAAGTGCTAGACGAAATTGCCCGTTAGCGGTACTTTACAGGGGTCAGCATAGGCTGACCTCTGATCTTGATGAAGGGGAGAAAGTGTGCCATGCGCCTTGTGATTGGGATCGGGAACACATTGCGCGGTGATGATGGCATTGGTGTGGCGATTGCACAGCAGCTTGCCGCACAGCACAGCGCACCAAACCTGCATGTGATCACCTGCCACCAACTGACGCCAGAGCTAATTGGGCTGATCAGCCAAGCCGAACAGGTCATCTTCATTGATGCCAGTGTCCAGCAGCCGCTAGGCAGCGTGCAGGCGGTGCCGCTGCGCGTGGAGGCAGCTAAAGAATTGTCCGCACATCACACCACACCTTCTGCCTTGCTGCTGGCTGCCAAAGTGCTGTATGGCGCACAGCCGTGCAGCACGCTCATCGCGGTCGGCGCGCAGCATTTCAGCTATGGCGAGCAGTTTTCGGCGCCGGTGGCGGCTGCCTTGCCGCGTGCTGCCAAACTTGCCCTGACCTTGCTCAATATGCCTACAGCACGCAGCGGCGACCTGCATTGACCTCACAGCGCCTGCGCCTAACGATTGGCGGCATTGTGCAAGGCGTCGGCTTCCGCCCGTTCATCTATCGCCTTGCCCATGAGTTGGCACTCGCGGGCTGGATTGTGAACGCGCCGCAGGGCGTTATCATTGAGCTGGAAGGTGATTCTGCCGCCCTAGATACCTTCTTGGCGCGCCTGCCACACGAAAAGCCCGCCCATGCACTCATCACACACCTTGAACAGCAGTCCATTCCGCCCTGTGGCGAAACAGCCTTTGAAATTCGGCACAGCCACGCCGATGGCGCCAAAACTGCCCTCATCTTGCCCGACCTTGCCACCTGCCCCGACTGTTTGCGCGAATTGTTTGATCCTGCGGATCGGCGCTACCGCTATCCATTTATCAACTGCACGTACTGCGGTCCGCGCTATAGCGTGATCCTTGGCTTGCCCTACGACCGTCCCAACACGACCATGCGCGCCTTCAGGCTTTGCCCTGCCTGCCGCGCCGAATATGAAACACCATTGGATCGCCGCTTTCACGCCCAGCCAACTGCCTGCCCTGCCTGCGGACCGCAACTAGCGGCGTGGTCAGTGCGTGGTGAGGTGCTGGCAAGCCGCGAAGCAGCCCTGCACTTGGCAGAGTCAGCGTTGCGCGACGGACAAATTGTGGCGCTGAAAGGCTTGGGCGGCTTCCAACTGTTGTGTGATGGGCGCAACGCCCAGTCGGTGCAGCTGCTGCGGGCGCGCAAAGCACGCCCTGAAAAGCCGTTCGCCGTCATGCTGCCCGATCTCGACTCAGCACGCCGGCTTTGCGAAGTGGATGACGTGGAGGCAGCCCTGCTCACGTCCGCCGCCGCGCCAATTGTCCTGCTCAAGCTGCGCTCGGCGGGATCGGCAGTTATTGCGGCAGAAGTTGCACCACACAATCCCTATTTGGGTGTGATGCTGCCCTATACGCCGTTGCATCACTTGCTCATGCGCGATCTCGGCTTTCCCATCGTGGCGACCAGCGGCAACCTGAGCGGCGAGCCGATCTGCACCGATGAGCATGAGGCATTGGCACGGCTGGGCAGCTTGGCAGACCTATTCCTCGTCCACGACCGTCCGATTGCCCGTGCCGTAGATGATTCGGTCGTCCGTGCCGCGCTTGGCAAGCCGTTGGTGCTGCGCCGTGCGCGTGGCTATGCGCCGTTGCCTGTGCCGCTCTTGGAAAAGGTGCCGCCGCTGATCGCCGTTGGCGCACACCAAAAGAACACGCTTGCTATTGCCGAAGGGGAGCGCGCCATCCTTAGCCAGCATATTGGCGATTTGGAGAATGCCGAGAGCGAGCGCGCCTTCACAAGCACCTTGCGCGATCTCGCTCAGATGCACGCCCTCACGCCGCGGATGATCGTCTGCGACGCACACCCGGATTACCTCAGCACGCAGCACGCCGAAACATTCGCTGCCAGCTACGGCGTGCCGCTGCTGCGCGTGCAACACCACTACGCGCACGCGCTTGCCTGCATGGCAGAAAACCAGATCGCGCCGCCTTTTTTGGCTGTGGTCTGGGATGGGACGGGTTACGGGGCGGATGGCACCATCTGGGGCGGCGAATTTTTACGGGTGGAGGCAGTAGGCTTCACACGGGTTGGCACTTGGCGTCCGTTCCCACTGATCGGTGGTGAGGCAGCCGCCCGTGAACCGCGCCGCAGTGCCTTAGGCGCGCTCTGGCAGATGTACGGCGGCAGCCTGCCCAGTGCCCTTTACAATCTGCCGACGCTGCGTACCTTCAGCGCCGCTGAACTGCGCCTTGTTGAGCAGGCAGCACGGCGCGGCGTGAACATGCCCTATACCAGCAGCGTTGGCAGACTCTTTGACGCTATGGCAAGCCTGCTTGATCTCAATCAGCGCATGAGCTTTGAAGGGCAGGCAGCTATGCGCCTTGAATTCGCCGCTGAGTCGGTCGGCCATTCCCAAAATACTGATGAATCTTACCCATTTGATATGACAACCATCACTACTGAAAATCAGCAGTTGGTGCGAATCATAGACTATGCACAACTTTTTGAGGCAGTCATGAACGATTTGCGGCAGAACGTCTCCACAACGGTGATTGCAAGGCGTTTTCACCAAACGCTGTGCGCTGTGATCGTTGCACAGGCACGCGCCGCACAGTTGGAGCGCGTGGCACTCTGCGGCGGCTGCTTTCAAAATCGTTTCTTGTTGGAAGGCGCGGCGGCTGCTCTGCAAAGGGCAGGCTTTGCGCCGTTTTGGGCGCGGCAAGTGCCGCCGAACGATGGTGGCATCGCCTACGGGCAGATTATCGCTGCCCACCGCGCTGTATTGGGCTAAGTGAGGGAAGAACGCCAATGTGCCTAGCAGTTCCGGGTAAAGTGATCAGCATCAACGACGCCGATCCACTTTTCCGCACGGGAAAAGTGAATTTCGGCGGCATCGTGAAGGAAGTCAACCTTGCCTATACGCCTGAGGCACAGATTGGCGATTATGTGATTGTCCACGTAGGTTTTGCGCTCAGCGTCGTAGACCCTGACGAGGCGGCGCGCGTCTTTGCATACTTGGCACAGATGGACGAACTAGGAGAACTCGAAGAATGACCGATTACATAACGATTGACGGCAACGAAGCTGCCGCCAAGGTCGCCTACAAGCTGAGCGAGGTGATCGCCATCTATCCGATCACGCCGTCCTCGCCGATGGGCGAATGGGCTGACGAATGGGCAAGCCTTGATCAGCCGAATTTGTGGGGAACGGTGCCACAGGTGGTTGAATTACAGAGCGAAGGCGGCGCTGCTGGTGCTATTCACGGCGCGCTACAAGCCGGCGCCCTCGCCACGACCTTCACTGCCTCGCAAGGCTTGCTGCTCATGCTCCCGAATATGTACAAGATCGCGGGCGAACTGACGCCAGCCGTCTTTCACATCGCAGCGCGTGCTATCGCCGCACAGGGACTGAGCATCTTTGGTGATCATCAGGATGTGATGGCAGCCCGCCAAACGGGTTGGGCAATGCTCTCTTCCAATTCGGTGCAAGAAGCGCACGATATGGCACTCATCGCGCACGCTGCCACGCTTAAGGCGCGTATTCCGTTCCTGCATTTCTTTGACGGCTTCCGCACCTCTCACGAAGTGCAGAAGATCGAGCCACTCAGCGACGATCTGCTACGCGCCATGATTGACGATGACCTGATCGCCGCGCACCGTGCGCGTGCGCTCTCGCCTGATCATCCCGTGCTGCGCGGCACTGCCCAGAACCCAGATACCTACTTCCAAGGGCGCGAGACGGTTAATCCATTCTATGAGGCCTGTCCACAAATCGTCCAAGCGGCAATGGATCAGTTTGCGACGCTGACGGGCAGGCAGTACAAACTCTATGAGTATTACGGCGCGCCCGACGCCGAGCGCGTGATCGTGATCATGGGTAGCGGCGCAGAAACCGTCCACGAGACCATTGATTACCTGAACGCACAGGGCGAAAAACTGGGCGTGCTAAAGGTGCGGCTCTACCGTCCCTTTGCCACAGCATTATTCGCGGCAGCACTGCCTAAGAGCGTCCGTGCCATCGCTGTGCTAGACCGCACTAAAGAGCCGGGCGCTGGCGGCGAGCCACTCTACCTTGATGTCGTCACTGCGCTGCATGAGGCATGGTCAGGCGGGACGCTGCCGCGTGTTGTCGGCGGACGCTACGGACTCTCCAGCAAAGAGTTCACACCGGCGATGGTGAAGGCAGTCTACGAGAATTTGGCGCAGCCTAAGCCTAAGAACCACTTCACCATCGGCATCAATGATGATGTGAGCGGCACCAGCCTTGCCTTTGATCCCGACTTTTCGGTTGAAGCACCCACGACCGTGCGCGCTGTTTTCTATGGGCTTGGCGCCGATGGCACGGTTGGCGCGAACAAGAACTCGATCAAGATTATTGGCGAGAACACGCCCAACTACGCGCAGGGCTATTTCGTCTACGACTCCAAGAAATCGGGCAGCATGACGATCTCGCACTTGCGTTTCGGCAAGACGCCAATCCGCAGCATCTACCTGATCACGAAGGCAAATTTTGTAGCGTGCCACCAGCCCAACTTCCTAGATCGCTATGATGTGCTGCGCGATGCAGTTGAAGGCGGTACCTTCCTGCTGAACACGCCCTACAGCGCCGACGAAATTTGGGATCAGCTGCCGCGCCGCGCCCAAGAGCAGCTCATCAGCAAGCGCCTGAAGTTCTATGTGATTGACGCCTATAAAGTTGCCGCCGAAAACGGCATGAAAGGGCGCATCAACACCGTGATGCAGGTCTGTTTCTTCGCTATTGCCAATGTGCTGCCGCGTGATGAGGCAATTGCCGAAATCAAGCACGCCATTGAAAAGACCTACGGCAAGAAGGGCGAAGAAATCGTGCAGATGAACCTGCGCGTTGTGGATAACACCTTAGATCGGCTGCATGAGGTGCGCGTACCAGAACATGCCACCAGCACCGCCGATCTGCTGCCGCCGCTAGTTGGCAACCCGCCCGAATTTGTGATGCGCGTATTGGGTGAGATGACTGCACGGCGCGGCGATGAACTGCCCGTTAGCGCTTTCCCTGTGGATGGCACTTACCCAACTGCCACCGCACAGTATGAAAAGCGCAACCTTGCCCTTGAAATTCCCGTTTGGGAGCCAGATGTCTGCATTCAGTGCGGCAAATGTGCTATGGTCTGCCCACACGCCGTCATCCGCATCAAGGCATATCAGCCCGAACTGCTGGCAGAAGCGCCCGCAACCTTCAAGGCAACCGACGCCAAAGATAGCGACTGGCGCGGCATGAAGTACACCATTCAGGTTTCGCCCGAAGACTGCACCGGCTGCGGAATCTGCGTGGATATTTGCCCTGCCAAGAGCAAGAGCGCGGCGAATCTGCGCGCCATCAATATGCGTCCGCAGCCACCGCTGCGCCAGAGCGAGGCTGAAAATTGGGACTTCTTCTTAGGCTTGCCCGAAGTGGATCGCAGCCTGATCAAGCCGACCAGCATCCGCCAGCAGCAAGCGCAACAGCCACTCTTTGAGTTCAGCGGCGCGTGCAGCGGCTGCGGCGAGACGCCTTACGTCAAGCTGGTCAGCCAGCTCTTTGGCGACCGCAGCGTAATCGCCAACGCGACGGGCTGCTCGTCTATCTATGGCGGCAACATGCCAACCACACCCTGGGCAACCAACGCACAGGGCTACGGTCCGGCCTGGTCAAATTCGCTCTTTGAGGATAACGCTGAGTTTGGCTTAGGGATGCGCGTGGCAATTGATAAGCACACTGCCTATGCCCGTGAATTGGTGGCACGCTTGGCAGGCGAACTCGGCGATCTGGCAGGCGCTATCCTCAAAGCGGATCAGAGTGATGAGGCGGGCGTTTACGCACAGCGTGAGCGTGTGGCAGCCTTGAAAGAACGCCTGCAAGGGCTGAATAACGCCGATGCACGCCAATTGCTGCCCATTGCCGATTACCTCGTGAAGAAAGTGGTCTGGCTGATCGGCGGTGATGGTTGGGCGTATGACATCGGCTTTGGCGGCTTGGATCACGTTCTTTCGACAGGGCGCAACGTCAAGGTGTTGGTCTTGGATACCGAAGTCTACAGCAACACGGGCGGGCAAGCCTCTAAGGCAACGCCGCGTGGCGCAGTCGCCAAGTTTGCGGCTGGTGGCAAGCCGGCTGCCAAGAAAGACTTGGGCATGATCGCCATGAGCTATGGCAACATCTATGTGGCGCGCATTGCAATGGGCGGACGTGATGAGCAAACCTTGCGCGCCTTCATCGAGGCGGAGGCATACGATGGACCAGCCCTTATCATCGCTTACTCGCACTGCATTGCACACGGCATCAACATGACCACTGCCATGCGTAATCAGAAGGCGGCGGTTGAATCCGGGCAGTGGTTGCTCTACCGCTACAATCCAGATCGCGGTGCCCACGGCGAGAATCCGCTGCAACTGGACTCACGTCCGCCCAAGATTCCAGTGAAAACCTACCTGCAAATGGAAAACCGCTTCAAGATGCTAGAGCTGAGCAAGCCGGAAGTGGCGCGTGCGCTCTTTGAAGAAGCGCAGCAAGACGCCACGACGCGCTATGCGCTCTATGAGTATCTGGCAAGCCGCCCGGCAGTGGCAGCAGGCAACGGCGCACACTAGTTCCAAAGAATATGGCTATACAGGGCGGGAATTTTTCCCGCCCACCCCAGAAGGATGCTTTGCTGATGAACCTTGAAAGTACCTATATGGGCTTGACGCTCAGATCGCCGTTGGTGGCATCTGCCTCGCCCTTGTCCGATAAACTGGATAACATCAAGCGCATGGAAGATAGCGGCGCCGGCGCAATCGTTCTCTACTCGCTCTTTGAGGAACAGATCAGGCGCGAGCGTGAGGCGCTACATTACTACCTGCTGCACGGCACGGAAAGCTACGCCGAAGCGCTAACGTACTTCCCAGAGCCGATCACCTATCACGCCAGCCCTGACCAGTACCTTGAGCTGATCCGCAAGGCGCGGGAAGCGGTGGACATCCCGATCATCGCCAGCCTGAACGGCTCGACGCTTGGCGGCTGGACGCGCTTTGCCCAGAACATGGCACAGGCGGGTGCGCACGCGCTGGAACTGAACGTCTATTACATTCCAACCGACCCGAACTTGAGCGGTGCTGAGGTTGAACAGACCTACTTCGATATTTTGGCGGCGGTCAAAGGCGCGGTGGAAGTGCCTGTTGCTATGAAACTTAGCCCATATTTCAGCAACATGGCGTATATAGCACGCCGTTTGGATGAGGCAGGCGCGAACGCCTTAGTGCTGTTCAACCGTTTCTATCAGCCTGATATTAATGTGGAGACACGCGAAGTGACGCCGAATGTTGTGCTGAGCAGCTCAGCTGATCTGCGCTTGCCGCTGACGTGGGTTGGCATTCTGTATGGGCGTGTGCGGGCAAGTTTGGCGCTGACCAGCGGTGTTCACACTGGTGAGGATGCGGTGAAGGCGCTCCTAGCGGGCGCGAGCGCCGTCTGCATGACCTCAGCGCTCTTGCGGAACGGCATTGAGTACATCCGCACGGTGGAGAACGGCTTGCGGGCGTGGATGACACAGCATGAGTACGAGGCTGTCTCGCAGATGCGTGGCGCGGTCAGCCAGATGCACGCCGAAGACCCATCCGCCTTTGAACGGGCGCAGTATATGCGCGCCCTTTCAGAATACAAGCCGACGGTATAATCAGTAGTGATAACCCAGTGTACCGTAAAGGTGTGCAGTTAACCTTACCCCACGCTGACGCGCTTCCCCTCTCCAAATTTTTGGAGAGGGGGACTGAGGGGATGGGGCTTATCAGGGCGATTGTGCAGTTTAAGTGTGTGTGGATGAGTTGCTTGTGAGGTCAGGTTGTGATGCGCTATATTGACGAATACCGTGATGCGGCAGCCGTGCATAAGTACGCCGCGCAGTTGGCGAAGATCACCACGCGCCCGTGGACGCTAATGGAAGTCTGCGGCGGGCAAACGCACGCCATCATCCGCTTTGGCATTGATGAACTGCTGCCGCCACAAGTCACCTTGCTGCACGGACCTGGCTGCCCTGTCTGTGTGACGCCACTTGAGCTGATTGACAAAGCGCTGGAGATCGCCGCGCAGCCGAACGTGATCTTCACCAGCTTTGGCGATATGCTGCGCGTGCCGGGATCACACGGCGACCTGCTCAGTTGCAAGGCAAGCGGCGCTGATGTGCGGATGGTCTATTCGCCGCTCGATTCGCTCAAATTGGCGCAAGCGAACCCTGAGAAGCAGGTCGTCTTTTTCGCGGTCGGCTTCGAGACGACGGCGCCCGCTAACGCGATGGCAGTTTATCAGGCAGCAAAGCTAGGTGTGCCAAACTTCTCGATTTTGGTCTCGCATGTGTTGGTGCCGCCGGCTGTCGAGGCGATCCTCTCAGCAGAGGGCAACCGCGTGCAGGCGTTCTTAGCAGCCGGGCATGTTTGCGCCGTGATGGGCTACACCGAATATGAGCCGCTGGCGGCAAAGTACCGCGTGCCGTTTGTGGTGACCGGCTTTGAGCCGCTAGACATTATGCAGGGCATCTACATGACGGTGAAGCAGCTTGAGGAAGGGCGCGCCGAAGTCGAGAATCAGTATGCACGCGCCGTCACCCGTGAAGGCAACACACACGCGGTCAACCTGATCCGCGAAGTGTTCGAGGTCGTGCCGCGCAAATGGCGTGGTATTGGCGAAATTCCCGCCAGCGGACTGGGTTTGCGCGCACCATACGCTGCTTTTGATGCCGAACAGCGCTTTGGTGTGGCAAGCTACACCGCCCAAGAGAGCAGCGAGTGCATCAGCGGCTTGATTTTGCAAGGTGCTAAAAAGCCGAGCCAATGCCCTGCCTTTGGCACGCGCTGCACGCCGGAGCAGCCCCTTGGCGCAACGATGGTCAGTAACGAAGGCGCCTGCGCCGCCTATTACCGCTACCGCCTGCACAGCATCACAGAAACAGAGGCATCATGAGCGATTTCGCCTTCACTTGCCCAATCCCGATCTCGGATTATCCGCAGGTGCTGCTGGCACACGGCAGCGGCGGCAAACTGATGCACCACCTGCTGGATAAGATGATCGCGCCAACCTTTGCCAACCCGATCAGCGCGGCAGGGCATGATGGCGCAACGCTAACGCTCAACGGCGGACGCCTTGCCTTCACCACAGATTCGTTTGTGGTGCAGCCGTTGTTCTTTCCCGGCGGCGATATTGGGACGCTTGCCGTCAACGGTACGGTCAACGATTTGGCAATGTGCGGCGCCCGCCCGCTTTACCTGAGCGTTGGCTTCATCCTTGAGGAGGGCTTGCCGATGGAGACGCTTTGGCGCGTGGTGCAGTCCATGCGCGCCGCCGCTGATGCCGCCAATGTGCAGATCGTGACGGGTGATACCAAAGTGGTAGATCGCGGCAAGGGCGATGGCATTTTCATCAACACGGCTGGCATTGGTGTAATCGAACACACGCTGAACATTGCGCCGCAAGCAGTCCGCGAAGGCGATGCGATCCTGATCAACGGCGATTTAGGGCGGCATGGCATGGCGGTGATGGCAGTCCGTGAAGGGCTGGAATTTGAGTCTGCCATTGAGAGCGACTGCGCGCCTTTGGCTGCGCCTGTGCTGCGCCTGATCGCGGCGGGTGTGGCGGTTCACTGCCTGCGCGATATGACACGCGGCGGCATGGCAAGCAGCCTCGTCGAAATTGCGAAGGACTCAGGGTTGCACCTGCACATTGACGAGACACGTCTGCCCATTCGGGATGATGTGCGCGCCGCTTGCGAAATACTCGGTCTTGATCCGCTCTATGTGGCAAATGAAGGGCGCTTTGTGGCGTTCGTGCCGCAAAGTCAGGCGGAACAGGCATTGGCAGCTATCGGTGAGGATGCGGTACAGGTTGGCGTGGTGCGCGCCGACTCAAAGGGGAAAGTCACCGCCCAGAGCAGCATCGGCGTCAGCCGCATTGTGGATATGCTCAGCGGTGAACAACTGCCGCGCATTTGCTAGGCACACTTCTGTGACGGACGCGCCAAGACGCGTCTGTCACAGAAGCGCTATCAATCACTGGGCGTGACACTACCAGCCGCGCTTTGCCATGCGCTCGCCTTCAGGCATAGCGCTCACGTTAATGCCAACCATCGGCTCGCCCAAGTTGCGGCTGACCTCCGCCAAGACCTTCGCGTCGTTATAGTGCGTCACCGCCATGACGATTGCCTTCGCCCGCTTCATTGGATCGCCGCTTTTGAAGATGCCGCTGCCCACAAAGACGCCATCCATGCCAAGCTGCATCATCAGCGCGGCGTCGGCAGGTGTGGCAACGCCGCCGGCAGCAAAGTTCACAACGGGCAGCCGTCCAGTTTGGGCAACTTCGCGCACCAAGTCATAGGGTGCTTGGATGTCTTTGGCGTAGGTGAACAACTCATCGGCATCCATCGTCGTCAGGCGGCGGATTTCGCGCTGCACAGCGCGAGCGTGGCGCACTGCCTCCACCACATCGCCGGTGCCTGCCTCGCCCTTCGTGCGGAGCATTGCCGCACCTTCTGCCACACGGCGCAACGCCTCGCCCAAGTTGCGGCAGCCGCACACAAATGGCACACGGAAGCGGTGCTTGTTCACGTGATTTTCTTCGTCGGCAGGCGTCAGCACTTCAGATTCATCAATGTAATCTACGCCAAGTGCCTCTAAAATTTGCGCTTCCACAAAATGCCCAATGCGGCACTTTGCCATCACCGGGATGCTGACTGCCGCCTTAATGCCTTCGATCATCTCAGGATCGCTCATGCGCGCCACGCCGCCCTGTGCGCGAATATCAGCTGGCACGCGCTCTAGCGCCATCACCGCGCAGGCGCCGGCATCCTCTGCAATTTTCGCTTGGTCAGGCGTCACCACGTCCATGATTACCCCGCCCTTCAGCATTTGTGCCAAGCCGCGCTTTTCGGTGGTCAGATCCGTGTGGCTGCTGGCGCCATTGCTTCCCGTCATTGTTGTACCCTCCATCTGTGTTTTAGCTGTATCTTAAGCGTAGCAGCAGGCATGCCGCATTGGCTAGACCAAGCTAGACCAAGCGTGGAGGGGGATGCACAGTAGATTTGTAGCAGTCCTTTTTCCCGCTGACACAGTGCGGGATTTTAGCGTGAGGCGGCACGCTAATCGAGAATTTCGACTGATTCGATGCCTTTTTCCGGCGTTGGAAATTGCGGGTTAAGCCGCTCAAGCGCCTCGCGCACTGTGCGCGCAATGATGTAGTTGCGATACCACTTGCTGTTGGCAGGCACAATATGCCACGGTGCATAAGGCGTATTGCAGTGCGTTAGGACAGCCTCATAGGCTGCCTGATAATCTTCCCAATAGGCGCGCTCCTTAAGATCACCTAGCGAGAATTTCCACTGCTTTTCAGGCGTATCACGCCGTTCGGTCAGGCGTTTCTTTTGCTCAGCCTTAGAGATATGCAGGAAGAACTTGAGGATGGTTGTGCCGTGTTCGTGCAGCATTTCCTCAAAGCGGTTGATGTGGTCATAGCGTTCGCGCCAGATGCTTTCTGGGACGAGGTTATGCACACGCACCACTAGGACATCTTCATACTGAGAACGGTTGAAGATGCCGATCATGCCTTTGGGCGGCACTGCACGGTGAATGCGCCACAAAAAGTCGCGGGCGAGTTCATCGGCGGTTGGCACTTTGAAGGAAGTGACCTGCACACCTTGCGGATCAACGCTGCTGAAAACATGCCGAATGGTGCCATCTTTGCCGGAGGTATCCATGCCTTGCAGCACGATGAGCAGGGCATGCTTGCCTTCGGCATAGAGTGCTTCTTGCAGCATATCCAGGCGCTGCTGGTCAGCTTCCATCGCCGCCGCCAGCTTCTTTTTTAGGTCTTTTTTGGCGTCTTTCTTGCTGCTGCCATCCAGATAATCGGGATCATAGTCGCGCAGATGGACGGGTGCGCCAAACGGCGGAATAAGTGGTTGAGACATAAAACGGCTCCCTTTCCCTTAAGGTGTAGGCATTGTAGCGCACTTTGCGTCTGAATGTTAAGGAAAGGTAAAAGGGAACATGCTGCAACACACCCTCAATTCTGCGGTGGTATAATCTGACGCTGCGCTCGAATCAATTTTAAGACTGCCTGAAGGATACCTTCACAATGCAACAGCCACCTGAGCAAGTTTCGTTGCCGCTGCCAACCAGCCGTCCGCGCCTCACCTATCTGCTGCTCTTTATCATTATCGGTGTGTTCGCGGCGCAGGTAGTCTACAATCAGGTGGAATATCCACGCAACGAGCCGATCACGGCATGGGGCGCGCTTAACTATACACGGGTCGTTTTCGCGGGCGAACATTACCGCCTGTTCACGGCGATGTTCCTTCATGCCGATCAGGTGCATCTATTCATGAACGCGCTGGCGCTTTGGATATTTGGGCGTGCGTTGGAGTCACTTTTTGGCACAGCGCGTTTTGCCCTGATCTACTTCTTGGGCGGGCTGTGTGGCAGCTTGGCAAGCCTCACCTTCACACGCGGCTTTTCAGTGGGCGCCAGCGGCGCAGTCTTTGCCACTTTTGGTGCAATGATGATTTTCCTCTACTTCAACCGCGAACTTTTGGGCAAGGCAGCGCAAGATCAACTACGCCAATTGCTGATCCTAGCCGTGCTGAATTTTGGTTTGGGCATTTTTACGCAATTTGCGGGCGGCATAGTCGTTATTGATAACTGGGGACATGTCGGCGGCTTTGTTGGCGGCATCGTCCTGACGTGGTTCATTGGCGCACGCTACCAAGTCTACGATGATCCGCGTGCCATGTATGGACTGAAAGTGGTGGATGAGCGTCCTTTGCAAAAAACATGGTTTGCCGCGCTGCTTTTCGCGGCGGTCTTGGCGCTGCTCACGCTGTATACGCTCAACGCCTTAGGTGGATGATCTGCTCGTAGAGTACCTCGTAGGCATCCGCCACGGCTGACCATGTGTAGCGCGCCGCGATGACTGCTCGATTTTCCGCACCAAGCCGCGCCCGAAGCGCTGCATCTGCCAAGAGCATAATGCTCTGCTCGGCAAAGGCTGCGGCGCTTTCGGCAAGCCGCACGCCCTCATCGGCTGCGATGCCATCCACGCTAAGCGGAGTTGCCACGACAGGCAGCGCCATCGCCATTGCCTCTAGCACTTTATTCTTAATGCCTGCGCCAAAGCGCAGCGGCGAGAGGAACAGCGCTGCCCGCTCATAGTAAGGTGTAAGGCTTGGCACATGCCCGGTCACGTGAATATCAGGCGCGGCACAAGCACGCAAAACAGGCGGCGGCGCATTACCAACCAACCATAGTTCAGCATGCGGCAGGCGCGCTTTGATCAGTGGAAAAATTTCACGGGCAAGCCATAAGGCAGCGTCAAGGTTTGGCGCGTACTCATAGTTGCCCACAAAGAGCAGGTGTGCGCCTTCAGTAGGCACATTCGGCGCAGCCTGCGGCAGGTTCACACCATTCGGGATGACATGCAGCGGCAGATTGGGCGAGAGCGCACGCAAGGCGGCAGCATCCGCCTCAGTTAGCACCACAACACCATCAAAGCCGCTAAACATTTGCCGTTCGTAGCGTTGTGCCATGCTCAGGCGTAAGCGTGCCATGAGTTTTTCGCCGATGGTGCGCGCTTGCATCGCCTGACGCCGCAAATACAGGCTGTAGGATTCATAGGGGACGATCAGGTTAGGCAAATCCTGCACGAGGGCGCGATATTCGTAGACCTGCACACCGCCGAACAGATGAATCAGATCATACGTGGCAGCACGGCGCTGATCTTGAATTGCCTGCCACATCGCTGCTGACCACGCCTGATCAGCACACTGTGGGAAAGGCTGCCCTAAGCGCCTTAGGTAGGCGGGAAGGCTGCGGCGCGGCTCAGGCAGCAGGGTAATCTGCCCAAAAGAAGCCTGATAGTTGACTGTGTCAGCATGGTCTGTGGGACGGTCAGCAAATGCCAACAAATCCACCACATAGCCACGTTGGGCAAGCTGCGCGAACAAGTTGCCGATGATCAGCCTATCACCGAGATGCAGCGGATAGGGCGGGCAGCGTGAGATGAGCAGGATACGGCGCGTCATGGGTATGTTGCGTTTACCAATGCTTAGGATGCCATGCCGCTGTGCCTAACCTGCGTAACATAGCTGGGCTGCGGACCGACACGCTGCCCAAGGAGCATGTTCAGCTGCGAGGCGTGTCCGTGGACGTGCCGCAAATTGTACACAAGCAGTTCCAGAAAGCTGCACGTACCCCATGGGAAACTGCACTGCCGCTGTGCCATTTCGTCGGTGAGTGACTCAATGGTCGCTTGGCATTTCTGGCGGCAATCACGGAGATAGGCTTGAAGTTCGGCTTTGGTATAGACTCGTTCGGGCAAGGGACCGTCGTCGTCTTGCTCAATCAGGGTAAAGGTGGGCGGCGGCAGAAAGCCCTCCTCAGCACCGGTTAAATACAGATCGAGCCAGAACAAGGTGTGGTAAACCACATACCAGAATTGGGCAAATTCAGGCTGTTTATCGCCGCTTTCCCATAGTTCGGCGCGCCAAAGGGCATCCGGGCAAGTACTGACATTATGCGCGAGATAATCAATGGCAGCGCCAAATTGCTGCCAAAGGCTCTGTTTCCAAAGGTCAATCATCAGACCACTCCATCTGACGCACTGCTGCTACAAACCACCTACAGTTTAGCACTGATGTTCGCTTTGGTCAATTTTTTCAAACGATTGCCGTTGGAAAAAGCACAACACAGCGGAACGATCTACAAGCGTCCGCACTTTTCATGGTTGTCTGAGTGTTAACAGAGGCGTTTTACTGTTGGTTTGCGTGCGGAGAGGGTGGGATTCGAACCCACGGTGCAGGGTTACTGCACAACGCTTTTCGAGAGCGCCCCGATCAACCACTCTGGCACCTCTCCAATAAAACTATGCAGTTGTGGTAGCGCGCCTGCCGCGTTGCCCTTCGGCGCGCAGCTTGGCAAAAAAGCCGACTAGCAGGGCAGCCGCTTCTTCGGCGAACAGCCCACTGTCTACCTGCACCTGATGATTCAAGTGCGGATGCTGTAGGATTTCCAGCACGCTGCCCGCGGCGCCTGCCTTTGGATCAGGCGTGGCGTAGACTAGACGTGGCAACCGTGCCAAAACCATTGCACCAGCGCACATAGCACACGGTTCAAGCGTGCAGTAGAGCGTCACATTGTCCAGCCGCCAATGCCGCAGCGCACGAGATGCCTCACGCAGCGCGATCAGTTCGGCGTGCGCCGTCGGATCGCGGTCTACCTCACGGCGGTTGCGCCCAACACCGATTACGCGCCCTTCAAAGACCGCCACCGCACCGACGGGTACATCGGCATGGAGTGGCGCACGGGCTGCTTCGGCAAGCGCAAGGCGCATCCATGTGGCATCATCCATAGTGGGCAGTATAGCATTTTTGAGCGCGTTTGGCTAGGGCAAAAACGCAGCTCGTTGCCCATGGCGCAACTTTCTTAAAACACCTTGCGTATTATGTGTTCAAACAGGTATGAGCAACGGCAAACGAGGTAGGGATATGAGGGGTAGATTTGAGCGTGGACAGCACGGCTGGCATTACAAGGGCAGTTGGTGGCAGCCGATAATCGGGCTTATCATTTTCTTGGTGGTGATTAGCCTGATCTTCAGAATAGTCAGCTTCATCCTGCCCATCCTTCTCATTGGTGCGCTGATCTTCTTCGGCATTAAGCTGTTCAACAAGAACGGCACCGACAAAGCGCGCTGGGAAGCGTGGGGCAGGCAGTTCGGCGCCGATGCAGAGCGTTGGGGTCGGGATTTTGGTGAACGTGCAGAGCGTTGGGGCAAGCAGTTTGAACACAAAATGCGCGGCTGGACGCACAGTGAAGGCGAACCCGATCAGGATGAACTGCCACGCAAGCCGAAGCGCAAAAACGATGAGGACGTGCTGGAGATCGAATATGAGGATGAGCCACCAGCACGCCGCGAAGGCAAGGGCAAACGCACACCGCACGATGTTGAATATCTATAGCGCCTGTAGCATCGTGATAGAGACCGCCTCTCAGCGCTTTAGAGAGGCGGTTTAGTTTGCCTAGCGCACAGCGATCTCGCTGCGCCTGATTGCGGAAATATTGGTCTCGAGGCGCTGTTCGGCGTTGTTGGCGTATTGCACAAAAAATAGCCATTCACCGGGCGCTGCGATTAGCGGTTCGCCAAGTTGAATTTTCCAACCGACTTCGTTACCGGGCAAGCGCAGCGTGATTTCATTACTCACACCTGCTGTAACGCTTGTCCCTTGGCTGGGCGGGCGGAAAGTCACCTCGCCAAAGGCAGCTGTCAATGCCAGTGGCTGCTCAGCCGTCAGTTGGAGCGATTCAACTACATAGGGAATGAGCGTTTGAATGGTCAGGCGATAGGTGTCGGCTGGCACGCCGATCAGATGTCCCGTCTCAAAGGCAAAACCAATGCCTTGTGGATTCACCAGCAGGACGGGCAGCGCCAAGGGCGCACCATCCAAACGGTAGGCTGTGGCGCGTAAAACTGCCCAATCGGCAGATTTTGATGCGCCACTCGCCGCCAGATAAACACCCTGTTTTTCGCGTAGCGTTAGCGGCTCACCGCTGCGTGGCACAAGGCGCACACTGCCGCTCAGAACGCCAAAATGCAGGTTGCCATCGGGCAAAGCACGTGCCACAAAATTTGCATCGCTGCTGATTTCAAACCTGCCGCCTTGCACCTCTAGAGTCAGGCGATAGTTTGCCAGCTTGGGCAGCACCAGCCCATTGATTTGCCCTTCTTCAAGGGCAAGGGTTACCTGCCAACCATTGATTGGCGAGGCGTGGTGGCGCTTGAGCGCGAAGCGCGTGCCTGCTTCCAGCGCTAAATGGCTATGTGCAGCGCGCAAATTGGCATCCTGATCAAGGCTGTAGAGCGTGCCATCGGGCAGCACAGACTCTTGCCGATCAGGATAGATAAGCGTGGCGGCAGGCGGTTGGGTTTCGGCAGCGATAATCGTGCCAAGCCCAATGCCTGCCAACGCCAATAAGGTTAAGGTTAGGGTTAGTGCAACACGGCGGATCATAGATAGTCCCTCAGTGGGCGGCTGCGTGTTGGATGCCGCAGTTTACGCAGCGCCTTTGCTTCAATTTGGCGGATGCGCTCACGGGTGACGCCGAAATACTTGCCCACTTCCTCAAGCGTATGTTCTTGCCCATCGCGCAAACCAAAGCGCATTTCCAGCACTTCACGCTCACGCTCATTCAGCACCGCAAGCGCACTGCGAACCTGTTCTTTAAGCAGTTGGCGTGCGGCAGCATCCACAGGTCCGACGATTTTATCATCTTCAATAAAATCGCCCAGAAAGCTAGAGTCTTCTTCGCCAACAGGCATTTCTAGCGACATCGGCTCTTGCGAAATGCGCTGAATGCGGCGCACTTTAGTAGCGGCACGGCGCAGTTTGCGGCTGAGGGTAGGATCGAGTTTGGTGCCTTCTTCGTTGGCCGCGCGAATTTGCTTGGTTTCTTCTGGCGAGAGAAACTCCATCTCTAAGGCAAGCTGATCGGTGCTAGGCTCTGTGCCAAGCAATTGCACCAATTCACGCTGCACACGCATCAGGCGGTTGATGGTCTCCACCATATGCACCGGGATGCGAATGGTGCGTGCTTGGTCGGCAATGGCACGGCTGATTGCTTGTCGAATCCACCATGTGGCATAGGTGCTAAACTTGAAGCCTTTGGTATGGTCGAACTTTTCCACAGCGCGCAGTAAGCCAATGTTCCCTTCTTGGATAAGGTCTAGGAAGCTAATGCCGCGCATCATATAGCGCTTTGCCACGCTGACCACAAGGCGCAAATTGGCGCGTGTCAGCGCTTCAGCCGCCTGATTAGCGCGTTGGCGGACGCCGAGAAAATAGTCATCCAACGCTTCGTCGCTGCACAATTCATCTAGCCATTGGCAGAACAAATCAGGCTCAGGTAAGGTGTGATGCTCAGCAACGTAGGCAACCAACGGCGGCTGGACGCAATCCGGCAGCAGGTACAAGCCCTGAAAAACCTCAAACAAGCTGCGTGCTAAGAGCGTCCACTCATCATCGCGTCCCCATTCGCCTTGCTCGAGGTAAGTGCGGATGTAGGAAGGCTGTGAGGGATCAAGCGGCTGGCACAGGCGGCGCGTCTCGGCAAGCAGGGTGGTCAAGTCAGGCATGGGCAAGGCATAGCTGGCGGCGCGTTCTTGCACACTCTGGCTAAATTCCGTGAGGTGCGTGTAGAGCATCTGGACAGCTTGGCGGTAGGTGAGTGAAGTGCCATCCGCATCGGGCTTGCAGACTTCTTTCAGCAGCGAGAGCGCCGCCATTTGCGAGGATAACCACGTCTCGCTATTAGGGTCTAGCAGATGCACTTGCCCAATCTCTTTGAGGTACATCCGCACAGGATCATCAGCGGCAAGCGCACTGCTGATCTGCACATCTTCCGGATCAGTCTCGTCGAGTTCCTCAAAGTCATCCTCATCTGAGTCAGAAAGGATGACTGGCACGCTGAATTCGGCAGTGCTGGTTATGTTGATGCCGATGTCCTCAAGTTGTTCGCGCATGGAACGCGGCGACCCATCGTCAGCATCATACAGGTAATCATAGTCCGACTCGGCGTCGGCGTGTGCGTCGTCTAGATCAATGCCATCAGCCTGATGGCGGCTTGGCTGTTCGATATCAGCAAGATCGTCTGAGGGTTGTTTTTTGATTGCCCGCTTTGCCATAGAATTACGCCTTCCTCACAACTATTGCTTACCACTGAGCAAAGGCTGCACAGATGCAGCGCGTGTTAGCGCACGAATTGCGCGCAGATGTTGCATATTGCGTTGCAGGTAGCCTTGTGCAGACGCCTGATCTGATTCTTGCATGAGATAACTCAGTTCGGCACATTCGCGCTTCAAGCGTGCAAGGCGCAGTGCCAGGGCATGGCGCGGCAGCGCTTCACGGTGCAGCACATCATCAGGGCGTGCAAAGCGCGCAAAAGAAGGTTTTTCGCGCAGCACCGCCACGTCCTTACTTAACGCACGTGGATCGGTATTTGGTGTTTGGCGAACGCGCTGCTCATATGCCTCTAGGCGTGCCAACAACAGGCGCTCGATGAGCGGGCGTAGCTCAGGTGGTAAATGTGTCTCTAGATAGTTAAGCCAATCATCCTCGTATTGAGCGCGAGCACGCACAAAAACTTCAAAGAGTACACGCAGATCAGGGCGGGTGAAGTCGGTGCTGTTCAAAGGCTGCAGGCCGTCTTCCGCCCCAGGCTCATCAGCCGCCAACTGGCGAAAAACGCGCTGTATATCCGCCAGCAGCGTAGGGTACTGCATCAAGGCTGCCATACAGTATTCTTGGAGTGCCTCACCCTGCGAAAGGTTAACAAGCGGTGCTTCTGCAACAGGCGACTCGGCGGCTTGCTCATTGGCGGCAGGCATTCCTTGTTGACGATCAACGCGCTTGGCGCGGTGGTGTTGGGCAGCCCATTCGAGCAGCGCTTTGCCGCTGCCTAAGCGCAGCTTATACGCCAAAAGCTGAACGTTTGCTTGTTGCTGTAGGTTGTTTTCGGTGGCGATCAGCAGCGGCAACAGATCGCGTGCCAGTTGTTCGCGTTCAGCAAGGGTGGCATTGGCGGGCAGGCTGGCAGCCGCCGCGTTCACCACATATTCCGCAACGCCTTGTGCATTCTCGACCAGAGTGCGCCATGCCTCAGGGTTTTCACGGATCAAGTCGTCAGGGTCTTTGCCCTGTGGCGGAGTTAGCACTTGCAATTCAACGTTCAAACGGCTGGACTCGCGCAATGCGCCGTTTGGATCTACGAAGACACGCGCAATCGAGGCGGCTTGGCGCACTGCCTCTAAGCCGCGTAGCGTAGCGCGCGCGCCCGCCTCGTCAGAATCCAGCGCGAGGATCAGGCGGCGGGCAAAGCGGCTCAGCGTTTTTAGCTGCGCTTGGGTTAGGGCAGTTCCCATCTGCGCCACAACATTGGTGAAGCCGTGCTGATGCGCTTGAATGGCATCCATGTAGCCTTCCACAATGACGGCGACTTCGCCTTCACGAATGCTGCGCCGTGCCTGATGCAAGGCAAAGAGCGTTGCGCTTTTGTCGAAAAGCGGCGTCTGTGGCGAATTGAGGTATTTCGGCTGTGCGTCAGGTTTCAGCGCACGCGCACCAAAGCCGATCACCTGTCCACGCTCATCACAGATTGGGATCATCAGCCGATCACGGAAGCGATCATACAGGCGATCCGACTCTTCTTTGTGCGTCAGGATGCCGACCTCAAGCATCTCTTGTTCGCTGTAGCCAATTTGCTTGAGGCGTTCAAGGGCAGTTTGCCAGCCGTTCGGCGCGTAGCCAATTTGGAAGTGGGCGAGGGTTGCCTCACTCAGTCCGCGCCGCTGCACATAGGCGCGGGCGTCGGCGGCATCCGGCGCGTTCAGCAAGCGCTGATGGTAAAAGCGTGCAGCTTCTGTCAACAAACTTCGCAGTTTATCAAGGTGCGTTTCGCGTTGGCGCTGTTCGGGCGTGCGCTCTTGCAGTTGCACGCCTGCTTTTTCTGCCAGCAGGCGCAGTGCTTCTGCAAAATCTACGTTTTCGCGCCGCCGCACATAATCGAAAATATCGCCGCCGATGCCACACGCGCCGAAACAGTGCCATGTCTGCGAATCGGGAAAGACGACGAAGGAGGGCGTTTTTTCGTTGTGGAATGGGCAGCAGGCAGTGAAATAGCGCCCTGCCTTTCGCAGCGCGACGCCATTCTGCGAGATGTACTGCACCAAATCGAGTTTGGCTCGAATTTCTTGGGTAACTGACAACGCGCCGCCTCCGCTATGTGGTGTTATTATAGCCGCAGCCAACGCGGTAAACAAGGCACGCTTATGGCAGATGGTGCTAAGGTGCATAGCACCGCGCATGATCTGCCGCTATAATTGCGCTTATGCCCTACCCTACCACGCTTCATCTGCCACACGGCAGCTTGCCACTGCCAATTTTCTTGCCGGATGCCACACGCGCCGTTGTGCGGAGCGTGGATAGCGCTGATCTTGCCGCCTGTGGCGTGGAAGGCTTGGTGATGAGCGCCTTTCACCTGATGCAGCAGCCCGGCTCCAGCACGGTGAAGGCGCTAGGCGGCTTGCACGGCATGGCAAGCTGGCAGCATCCGATCATCACCGACTCAGGCGGCTTCCAAATCTATTCGCTCATACGGCAAAATCCGCGCTTGGGCAGCCTCACCAACAAGGGTGCAATCTTTCAGCTTGGCGGCGAAGGGCGCAAGGTCAACCTGACGCCTGAAAAGAGCATCCAGCTTCAGATGAGCTTTGGCGCTGATGTGCTGATCTGCCTTGATGACTGCACGCATGTGGACGATGCGCCAAGCGAACAGGCTGAGTCGGTGCGGCGCACAGTGGCATGGGCGAAGCGCTGCAAAGCAGAATTTGAGCGCCTGCTCAGCGGGCGCAAAGAATCCGCGCCGCGTCCGCTACTCTTTGCTGTGGTGCAAGGCGGCGGCGATCCAGCACTGCGGAAGCTATGCGCGGAAGAACTGCTATCCATCGGCTTTGATGGCTATGGCTACGGCGGCTTTCCGCTGGATGGCAAGGGCAATCTGCTGCGCGAGATGCTGGCGCTCACCCGTGAATTGATCCCACCAGCATTCCCAATGCACGCGCTCGGCGTTGGGCAGCCCGTCAATGTGCGCGATTGTGCGCGGCTTGGCTACCAGATTTTCGATAGCGCCATGCCGACCCGTGATGCGCGGCACGGCAGGCTCTACCGCCTAACCAGCCCTAACATTAGCGGCACAGGCTGGTTGGAATACCTCTACGTGGGCGATGATAAGCACGTCAAAACGGCACTGCCCATTGACGCCGATTGCGACTGCCCTGCTTGCCGTGTACCCGTTGGCTATCTGCACCATCTCTACAAGATTAAGGACGCGCTCTTTATGCGCCTGGCGACCTTGCACAACCTTCGCAGTATGACGCGCCTTGTCGCTTTGCTGAGGCAGTCGCCATGAGCGAGGCGCTTGAAGCGCTGATCGCGGCTGTGCTTGCCAGCGGCAAATATGCACAACTTGCGCCCGATTTTGTGCGCGCCGTCGCCATTGATCAACTACGGCGACATCCAAAGCACAAGGACGCCCTTAAAGCGACCAAGAACAAGCTCCATCAGGTGGCAGCTGCCTATTTTGACGGCAAGTTTGCCTATGGGCGCTGGCTGGCAGAACTTGCCGAGATGCCACCCGCCGAACGCCGCGCCGCTTGCCGTGCGATCATGGGACAGCACGCCAGCACCCGCGAACGCCTGCCCATCCTCGATGAGCTGTTTGCCCTTCTGACTGCCAAGCTGCCGCCCATCCGCAACGTGTTGGATATTGCCTGCGGACTCAACCCATTGTGTGCGCTGTGGTTGCCTGATCTGGTGCGCTACGACGCTTACGATCTGTATCACGATTTGGCAGATTTCTTGAACGGATTCTTTCGCCTTATCGGTGTGCAAGGCACAGCATATGCCCAAGATGTGCTGGGCAATCCACCGACGCAGTACGCCGATCTCGCCCTGCTGATGAAGGCATTACCCTGCTTGGCACAATTTGACGGTGCTGCTGCCGAACGCCTTCTAGACAGCCTGAATGCCGATCACTTGGTGGTCACTTTTCCTGCGCATAGCCTCGGCGGGCGCGCTAAGGGCATGGTGGAGAACTATTCGGCGCGCTTTGAGGCGCTCATGGCAGTGCGCGGCTGGCAAACAGAGCGCTTATTGTTCGCTAGTGAAGTCGCCTTCATTGTGACTCGGTCTCACGGTGCTGCATGAAATAGGCGTACTCCTCAAGCACCAAATCTGCCTCGCCATCCATGCGAATGCGCCCTTTATGCAGCCAGATTGCCCGTTGGCAAAGCATTTGCACAGCGCCTGCATCGTGCGAGACGAAAAGGATAGTGCGCCCTTCGTCGCGCAGCGCCAACATCCGCGCAATGCATTTCTGCTGGAAGGCAGCATCGCCCACTGCCAGCACTTCATCAAGAAAGATGATTTCAGGCAGCACATGGATGGCGATGCTGAAGCCAAGCCGCGCACTCATACCGCTTGAATAATGTTTCACGGCGGTATCTATGAAGGGGCGAATCTCAGCAAACTCGATGATGTCCTCAATGAAAGGCTCGATTTGGCGCGGCGGAACACCATGAAAGGCAGCGTTCAGATAAATGTTTTTGCGCCCTGAAAGTTCCGGCAGGAAGCCTGCTTGCAAGCCAATCAGCGAAGCGTAGCGTCCATTCACGCGCACACTGCCTTGTGTTGGGCGCATAATGCCCGAAAGCAGTTTGAGCAGCGTCGTTTTACCTGAGCCATTCCGCCCGATGATCGCCACCGTCTCGCCGCGCTGCACGCTGAAACTGACGTTGTGCAGGGCATAGAAGGGCTGGACAACCTCACGCTGACGGGCAAAACGGCGCAGCAGGGTGAGTGCCTCATGGCGCAGGCTAGGACGGTATTCTGTGCGCGCATACTGCTTATAAACACCTTCGACCTGAATGATGGGCGGCTGCTCTAGGGCTGTTTCAGCGTGTTTTTGAAGGGTCATCATGCAAAATCTGCCAACCGTGTTTCGTTCGCCTTGAAATAAGCGTAGCCCATGTAGAGCAAGGCAAGGGCTGCCACCAATGGATAGTAGAGCGAGAGAGCATCCGGCGCACGCCCATAGACCAGCACATCGCGGAATGCCTGTAAGACCAACCCAACAGGATTGAGCAGTACAATAAAGCGAAATCGCTCTGGAATGGCACTTACTGGATACAAGATCGGCGTCAGGTAGAACAAAAGCTGCATGACGACACCCACGAGTTGCGGAATATCACGGATGATCAGGCTCATGCTGCTGAGGAAGAACATCACGCCGAGCGTGAAACAGATCAGGATGAACAGCAACGGCGGCAGGTAAATCCACATGGCATTCGGGAAAATGCCATTGAGCGCGTTCACAATCACGAGCGCGATCAGGGTAAAACAGAGGTCAACCAAGCCCTCGCCTAGTGCCAACAGCACTGTGATTTCGCGTGGGAAGTTGACCTGATTGATGAGTGCCATCTTGCCCAGAATAGCGCCCATGCCGTTGAATATGCCGCTGCTGAACAAGCCCCACGGCACCAAGCCCGCCAAAAAGAACGAAATGAAAGGTACATCATAGCTGACGCGCAAAAACTGCGAGAATGCCAGCGCCAGCACGCCGCTCATCGCCAAAGGCAGCAGCACAATCCAAAAAATGCCCACCACCGTTTGGCTGTAGCGCGACTGAATGTTATAGCGCAGCCACAGCCCAAGCAAGGCACGGTTTTGCCACAGCCGAAAGAGGTGCGCCAGAAAATCGCCGCCATCTTGGGCAGGGTTGACACGGCTTGGGTAGATGATCACACATACACCAAGCAGCACTGCCGCCAACGCGAAATAGATGAGTTGCAGCTTGGAAAGATTGGGCAGCAGCAGCAGCACACCTAAAACTGTGCCGCCAATGCCAAGCGCTAAGACGCGAAACTGCGAACGCGGCGTGAGTAAAGGCGCGAACGGTGTGCGGGCTGCCCACGCTGCCAGCAGATAGGCAACTGCTTGTGCCGCCGCTGCGATCCCATAGAAAAGCGGCGGTTGCGCGTCGTATTCTGCGCCGAGCGTGTTGCCCCACGGCAGGCGCAGCCGAATTTGCACCGCGATCAGGTGCGCGCCGATCAGAATGGCAAGGTTGGCGGCGTAGTGCAGGGCGCGCAGGAACGGGCGCTGTGTGTTGAATGTAGGTAAGAACTGTGCCGATGCAAGGTGCATAATGCTTGATTTAGCCGTTCTGGTTGTGGTTAGGGCGCTTCAAGCATACCATCCGCAGCGCATTTTCTCAACGCGCCTTCTGCCCCATACAGCCACGCTTTACAAAATAGCAAGCTGTGCTATACTAGAACATATAGGGGGATGAATTAGGCTCGACGGGGAAGGTTGATCGCATATTGCAAGCCGAGGCGCACGCCCTCGTAAAAACGCGCACAACTGTAGCTGCGAACACTCGCACTGCACCGGCTCTCGCTCTCGCCGCCTAATCGGCTGAGCCGAGCTAGCTAACCCGAGGGTTAGCCGTCTGTCTGCTTCAGGTTCGGTTGGAGCAGCCACAGGCGACACCAAGACCGAACTGCTGCGTTGTGACACCGATAAACAGCGCTTAAGATCATCGGTTTGCTGCCCGTAAGACCCTGTTAGGTGGGGCTGCGGCGGTGAAAAATAAGTAGCCTAACTACGCTTGTAGACGTATGCAGGAGAGCTTTTTCGGACCCGACCTGCAATGGTCGGCATCTCCACTCAACAAACGGCGCGGATCATTCCCGCGCTGTTTTGTTTGGTTTACCCGACATTTCATAAGGCGCGAATCAGCCGTCTGTGCGCCACAAAAAGCCTTTATGTGTGACCAACAACAGTCAATATCACAAGGCTTTCTCAATGTTTTGTTGCGCCTAATTTTTGCCCACACTGTGCTGTGATTCGGCACTTTTGGCAGCTTTGGCAAAAGCCCGCGTTTGGCAGACTGCTGCCCTTTAAGCCGTTTAAGCCCATCAGCACTTGGAAAATGACCATCGTGAAGCCCTTAACAAAGCATTGTCTCAACGTAACCAAAAGGGAAGGCATACCGAAAGCCATTATCGGTTTGTAACATAAAGATCACGCAAAGCTAACCGAACAAGTGTGCGTAAATCTTGATTCTAGGCACGCTCACTTGACAGACAGCCCGAAGGCACGCATGATAGAGGCTGTACTCTTGTTAAGAGTTTGAGCATTAGTGAAGGAGCTACCCTCCAATGCAAAAGACGGAATTGGTCAAAGCAATCGCGGATAAGACGGGACAGAGCCAAAAAGCTGTTGGCGAAGTCGTAGGCGCACTCACCGATATTATCACTGCGACCCTCAAGTCAGGTGACAAGGTGACGCTCACCGGTTTCGGCACCTTTGAAGTGCGCGAGAAAAAAGCCCGCACTGGCACGAACCCAAGCACCCGCGAGAAAATCCAAATTCCCGCCGGCAAGAGTGTCAAGTTCAGTGTCGGTGCCACGCTAAAAAGCGAAGTGACCGGCAAGGCATCAGCCAAGAAAGCTGCGAAGAAAGCTCCGAAGAAGAAGAAGTAAGCGCACGGCTGGCTGAGGTCATCCACGCGCCTGTGTTCGACCACGGGCGCGTGTGATTCTAGGCGCGGTGCAGCAATGCCTCAACTGCCTCGCGGCGCGGCAACGAAGGCTCAGCACCCATGACCGTACATGCCAACGCGCCACAGGCCGCCGCACGGCGTAAAGCTGCCTCTAGCGGTTCGGCAGCGGCGAGGGCAGCCACCAAGCCGCCCACGAAAGCATCCCCTGCCCCTGTTGTATCCATGGCATGAACGGTAAAGGCAGGCACAGAGCGCATCGGTTGGTTGGCGCGCACGCAAAATGCACCACGTGCACCGAGCGTCACCACCACCATGCCAACGCCTGCACGTAAGACGCGCCGTGCGTCTATTTCTGGCTCATGCGCCGCTTCCGACAAAATGGCGCTGATCTCATCGCGGTTTGCCACCAGAATATCCACTTGCGCTAACAATTCGGCGGGCAAAGGGCGCGCCGGGGCAGGCACAAGCACAACCTGCGCGCCTGCTTGCCGCGCTAAGCGCGCTGCGGTTAACACACTTTCCAGTGGAACTTCAAGCTGCATCAGGGCAAGCTGAGCACCTGCAAATGCGGCGCGTGCAGCCTCAACATCAGCGGGCTTTAGCGCGCCATTGGCACCTTCCGCCAGCAGGATGAAATTTTCGGCGCTGCGCTCAACCACAATATTGGCAACGCCTGAGGGCATGTTCGGCGTATTGAGCAACCATCTATCCTCAATGCCTTCGCGGCGTGCCACGGCGCGCAACGTCTCGGCAAAAGAATCGCTGCCCACACGCCCGATCAAGCGCACACGGCAGCCTTGCCGCGCTGCTGCAATCGCCTGATTCAAGCCCTTGCCACCGATGAATGTCTCAAAAGTGTGTGCGCGGCGCGTCTCGCCCGCCTTAGGGAAGCGATCCACACGCATCACCAAATCCATATTCAGCGAACCGACCACAACAATCGTGCCTGCCATAGCGCCTGCGCCTTTCTAGCCCGTATTGTAGCGCAAGGGTGCGCCACAGCGCGCCAAAGTTTGTGGATTCACACGGAATAGGTGTTTATGGCGTGTGAGAGGCATAATGGCGCGTTTGGCAGCGTCACAAATCCATCACAGTGGCACAGATTGTTTTTAGTTCGTTACCCACAGCAGCGCTAAAATAAACTACTATAGTAGAAGTGGGAATGTTCGGCATTCCTGCACATACGGCGTGCGAGACGTAGGAGTGCTTATCCATGCAACGCGACAACGTAACAGCCACCGTGCTAACGCAGCAAAATACCGCCACCGCCGTCTCTGCAACCGAGTGGCGTTGGGTAACTATTTTCGCAGGGTTTTTGGTTGCAGCTTCTGTGCTGCCCTATCTGTGGGCGTTTATCAGCCTGAACGCGCAGCCTAATCACCGCTTTGTGGGCATTTTGCACTCACCGCTGGATAGTGCCGTTTACATCGCCAAGATTGAGCAAGGCGTGCGCGGCGCATGGCTTTCCACCTTAACCCACACACCGGAAGCGACGCAGGGCATCTTCATCAACGGCTTTTACCTTGCGCTTGGGCATTTAGGGAATGCCCTTGGACTATCCTCCCTGATGACGTTTCATCTGGCGCGCCTCACCATGAGTTTTGCGATGTTCGTAGCGCTCTATCATCTTGGCTCAACCATTTGGCAGCGCATGCGCCCGCGGCGGCTGTTTTTCAGCGTGTTGGCAGTTGGCTCTGGGCTGGGATGGCTGGCGTTGATGATGTTTCCCGAAACACCGCAAACGCAATTGGCAGTTGATCTGACGCTCTTTGAGGCAATTCCGCTGCTCTCCACCTTTGCCAATCCGCATTTTCCACTGGCAATCGCCCTGATCGCCCTGATCGCTTCTATGTACGTGACGGTTTTTCGCCCCGGCTTTCGGGAAGCGCCTTCTATGGTTAACGGCGGCTTGGGCATCGCCTTGTGTTCGCTGGCATTGGTGATCATCTTGCCGCATGGCTGGCTGCCGCTTGCCAGCGCGTTGGTTGTCTATGTGATCGTGTTGATGCTCCGCACGCGCCAACTGCCACGCCCAGAGCTAAGTTGGGTTGGGCTGACGATCTTGCCCGCGCTGCCCATCCTGATTTACTACGCTGCCCTGATGACCGCTGATACAACGATTGGTGCGTGGGTAGCACAGAACCGCATTGCGCCAACCGCACCGTGGCGCTATCTGTTTGGCTTTGGCTTGCCTTTGGTGGCAGCTTTGCCCGGCATTTGGCGTGGGCTGCGCCGCTTTGAGCGCGACGGCGACCGCTTCATGCTGATTTGGCTGGTCGTCAATGTGGTAGTGCTATACCTACCACTGCCCATGCCGCAGCGCAGCGTGATTGGTCTGTTTATTCCGATTGTTTACTTTGCCACCCGCGCCCTTGAAGATTTTTGGTTTCACCGCATTCGCAACAATTGGCGCGATGCTGCCTTAGTCACTTTTTTTGTGTTCATCATCCCTAGCAATGTCTTGATGGCAATTGTGCCGATGATCGGCATTAACGATGCAGCACGTGGTGAAGAAGGCGGCTTGATGATGCCGCGTGGCTATACGGATGCTTTTCGCTGGCTGAACAACACCCGTGAGCGCGGTGCTGTCGTCTTGGCGCAGCCGCTGCCAAGCCTATGGCTGCCTGCCTATGCACCCATGCGCGTTGTCTACGGTCACCCTTACGATACACTCAACAGCGCGGCGCATCTGGAGGATGTGCAACGTTGGTATCTTGGGCAAGACTGCCAAGCCATTCTGGATCGCTACAGCGTGCGCTATATCCTAACGCAGCGCGATACACTTAACGATGGTGCTGTGTGTTTGAACGAACTCGGCTTGACGACGCCCGCAGCCGTGTATAATGATGTAGTCATCTACCGCGTTCCCTAGTGGAACTGCCTAATCAGAAAGAGCGTCGTCATGATTGATGTTGCCGTGCTAGGCGCAACAGGCGCTGTTGGTCAGCGTTTTATCCAACTCCTGGAAAACCATCCATGGTTTCGTGTGGCGGAAGTTGCCGCCTCAGAGCGGAGCGCTGGACGCACTTATGCGGAAGCCTGCCGCTGGATTCTGCCCACGCCCATGCCTGCCAACATCGCCAACCTCACCGTGTTGCCCTTAGAGGCATCTTTCCGTTCGCCTGTGGTGATGTCTGCACTGCCCAGCGAGGTTGCCAAGACGCTTGAGCCAGAACTTGCCAAACGCGGGCATCTGGTTAGCTCCAACACCAGCGCGCACCGCATGGCAGAGGACGTGCCACTGCTGCTGCCAGAGCTGAACGCCGATCACGTACAGCTGGTGGACGTGCAGCGCCGCCAGCGTGGCTGGTCAAGCGGCGCGCTTGTGACCATGTCCAACTGCACAACGGTGCCAGCCGCCGTTGCCCTTGCGCCGCTGCTGCCCTTTGGTGTGCAGCAAGTCCAGATCGTCAGTATGCAGGCGATCAGCGGCGGTGGCTATCCCGGTGTGGCATCCTTTGATATTTTCGATAATGTGCTGCCCTACATTGGCGGTGAAGAAGAAAAGGTAGAAGCTGAGCCGCGTAAAATTCTGGGTGCGCTCAGCGGCAATCAGGTTGTGCCTTTGGCAGCGATTTTCAGTGCCTCTTGCAACCGCGTGCCTGTCTTGGATGGGCATACAGTGATCGTCTCGGTCAAGTTTGCCCAAACGCCTTCCCTAGCGTCAGTTCGGGAGGCATGGCAGGCGTTCCGCCCGCATGAATGGGCGCATAACCTGCCCAGCCTGCCCGACTCGGTGCTGCTCTATAACGAGGGGCTAGATCGCCCACAGCCACGCCTTGATCGGGATAACGGGCGCGGCATGGCAACCACTGTTGGTCGGCTGCGCGCTTGCCCTGTGCTGGATATTAAGTTCGTGGCGCTCTCGCACAACACAGTGCGCGGTGCCGCCGGCGGCGCAATCCTGAACGCGGAACTGCTCGTTGCGCGTGGCTATGGTCAGCGCCTGCAAGTGCCAACTGCACAGCAAGCACACGCCTGACGGCACTTTTCACACATCAGGTACGCATAAACGGATCGAATAAACGCTGCCATTCTTGCAGGGCAAAGCGATCCGTCATGCCTGCCAGATAATCCGTCACGGCGCGTTCCACGCCATCCTGCTCGATGCGCGCTTGGGCATCAGGCGGCATTTGGCGTGGATTCGCAACGAAGGCGGCGAACAAATCGCTCAGGAAGCGCTGCGCCTTCACGCTCATCCGCATCACGCGATAATGGTAGTAGAGGTTCTGATAGAGAAAATCCTTCAACTGCCTATTCATGCGTGTAAACGCTTCTGAATGCCCAACCACATAATGGGGAAGGCGCTGAATTGCCTCGCGGCTTTGTGCGCCGCTTTTCTCAATGGCAGTGGAAGTCGCATGGATGACATCCAGGTTTTGAATGTGAATCAGGCGGCGGATAATCTGGTGGCGCGTAACGTCATCCAGTTTGCCATTCCGCCAGCCAATTTCTTCCGTCACTTGCCGCCACAAATCAATCTCGCTGAGCTGATCGGGCGTGATTAAGCCAGCGCGCAAGCCGTCGTCCAGATCGTGCGCGTTGTAGGCAAGTTCGTCCGCCATGTTCGCAATTTGCGCCTCTAGGCTGCCGCGCAAGGCAGGATCGTAGCCTGAGATGTTGCTCAGGTCATATTCGGTTTCATGCTTGGCAATGCCTTCTAACATTTCGTGGGTCAGGTTCAGCCCTGCCCAACCGCTGTAGCGCGTCTCCAACACGGTGACGATGCGATAGGTTTGGTGGTTGTGGTTAAAGCCGCCATGATCGCGCATTAGCTCGTTCAGGACATGCTCACCGGCATGACCAAAGGGCGAATGACCGAGATCGTGGGCAAGGCAAATGCCTTCTACCAAATCTTCGTTGGCGCCAAGCGTGCGTGCCAAGCTGCGCCCGATCTGCGCCACCTCAAGGGTATGGGTCAGGCGCGTGCGGTAGTAATCGCCTTCATAATTCACAAAGACCTGCGTTTTATATTCAAGGCGGCGGAAGGCAGTCGTGTGCAGAATGCGATCCCGATCACGCTGAAAAACAGTGCGGTAAGGGTCTTCCGGCTCAGCGTGCAGCCGCCCTTGGCTGGCGCGGCTTTGGGTGGCATAAGGCGCGAGGAACTGCGCTTCAATTGCTTCGCGCTGTTCACGGCTGATGATCATGAAATAAGCCTCCGCGTGAGTGTTTTTTCACATTGTAGCACAAGCAGCACACACGCGGCAGGCACAAATAGGGCATTTCTTGCTCCTGTATGAGCAAAGATGCCGATCAGTTGGGCAGATGCCGCACATAGCGCACCACCAACGGCTGCCACGCCGGGTAGTGTGCATAAACAGGCTCATCGGTGAGCAGGAACAGATCAGAGCCATCTACCGAGACGACGTAAATCTCGCCTGAGACATCGCGGTTCGACTCATTGTCGGAATAGAAGGCGATATAGCGCCCATCTGACGACCACGATGGAAATTTATCATCGGTGGGCATGTCGGTCAATTTTCGCACGTTGCGCCCATCCGGAGTCATGGTGTAAATATCCATTGCACCCTCACGGGTGGAACTGAAAGCGATGAGACGACCATCCGGCGACCATGACGGCAAGCCATCAAAGACGTTATTATTGGTCAAGCGGCGCTGATTGCTGCCATCGGCGTTCATCACATAGATTTCCCAGTTGCTGCCTTCAGGCGCTGCCTCGTAGACGATCTGCCTGCCATCAGGCGACCATTGCGGGAACGTATCGGCGAAAGGTGTGTTGGTCAGGTTGCGCGGATTGCTGCCATCGGCGTTCATCACATAGATTTCAGTGCGTCCGTTACGGTCGCTGGCAAAGGCAATCTGGCTGCCATCCGGCGACCATGCCGGGTGCGTATCACGGCCGCGGCTGTTGGTCAGGCGGCGCTGATTGCTGCCATCGGCATTGATCACGTAAATTTCTGTGTCGCGGTCTTGATGATCTGAAGAAAAAACAATTTGTGTGCCATTCGGCGACCATGCTGCACGGGCAGCTTCGCCATTCAGACGAGTGATTTGGTTAAGATCGCCAGTACGCAGGTCAAGGGTATACAGGTTGGTTGACGAACGCTCCACAACGGCAAACAGCATCAACCCACCACCACCACCCAACACGGGTGATTCGCGCTCTGGCGTGGCGGTGGATTGCGCGGCGTACAGCATCGGTGTGCCGGGTGCGACACCAAATAAGGCGACGAGCAGCGCGCAAGCAAAGCACGCCATCAGCAGGCGAAGCATGGGCATAAATCGCTCTCCCACATAAGCTGGTTTTGCCCATAGTACACCAAAGGGCGTGAACGGCGCAACCAACCACAGCGCGCTATAATCCTTACTTAAATTTTTGCAGCATTGGAGACACACCTTTGAGACCTGAACAAGACTGCCTGCTTGCCATAGATTACGGCACGCAGAGCGTCCGCGCCCTATTATTTGATCTGCGCGGCACGCTGATCGAATCGGCACGAGTGCTGGTCGAGCCATATGTTTCGCCACAACATGGTTGGGCGGAGCAGACGCCCGATTATTTTTGGCAAATGCTCAGCCAGGCTTGCCAGCAGCTTTGGGCAAAGGCAGGCGAACATCGCACAGGGTTGCGCGGCATGGCGCTCACCACACAGCGCGGCACCATCCTGAACCTAGATGAAAATGGGCAGCCGTTGCGCCCTGCTATTGTGTGGTTGGATCAGCGGCGGACGCAAGGTGTGAAGCCTGTAGGTGGTTGGTGGGGATTTGCCTTTCGCTTGGTAGGCATGACGCGCACCGTTGCCTATTTGCAAGCTGAGGCAGAGGCGAACTGGATTGCCAAACATCAGCCCGAAATCTGGGCGCGCACCCATAAGTATCTGCTGCTCTCAGGCTACCTCACCTACCGACTGACGGGCAACTATGCCGATTCAGTTGCCTGCCAGGTTGGCTATATTCCTTTCGATTATCGAGCGCAGCAGTGGGCAAAACCGAATAGCTGGCATTGGCAGGCGATGCCCGTTACGCCTGAAATGCTGCCCGAACTGGTGCCGCCAGGCGGCTTGCTCGGCACAATCACGGCAGCGGCGGCAGCGGCAACGGGCATTCCTGCTGGCACGCCTTTGATTGCGGCGGCGGCGGATAAAGCCTGCGAGATGCTCGGCAGCGGCGGCATTGCGCCGCACATTGGCTGCATCAGCTATGGCACGACGGCAACCTTCAACACGCTGCACTACCGCTACCTAGAGGCAATCCCGATGATCCCACCCTACCCGGCAGCCGTGCCGCACGCTTACGCGCTGGAGACGCAAATCTCTCGCGGCTACTGGATGGTGGACTGGTTCAAGCGTGAGTTTGGCGCGCCTGAACTGCACGCGGCGGCTGAACGTGGCGTACCTGCCGAATCACTGCTGGATGCGCTGGCAGAACAGGCACCACCGGGCGCCATGGGCTTGATCTTGCAGCCGTATTGGTCGCCGGGCATTAAAATGCCGGGCGCAGAGGCAAAAGGTGCTGTGATCGGCTTTGGTGGCGTCCATACACGGGCGCATCTCTACCGCGCCATTTTAGAGGGAATTGCCTACGCACTGCGTGAAGCAGCACAGCGCGCCGAACGGCGGGCAAACCTGCACCTGAGCGAAGTGCGTGTGAGTGGCGGCGGTTCACAGAGCGATCAGGCAATGCAGATCACGGCGGATGTGTTCGGAATGCCGGCGGTGCGTCCGCATTTGTACGAAGCATCGGGCTTGGGTGCGGCGATTGTGGCAGCCGTTGGCTTAGGGTTGCACAGCAATTTCGAGTCGGCAGTGCGGGCGATGACGCATATCGGGCGTGTTTACGAGCCGCAGGCTGAAAATCACAGCCTGTATGATGCGCTCTATGAGCGAGTCTACAAACGGCTCTATCGCGGCGTGCGCCCACTCTATAACGAAATTAGCCGCATCACTGGCTATCCGGGACGGATCGGATAGTTTTTCGCAGGCATGGCACGCCTCAAGGTATTTCCAATTGGCGTGCCACATCTTCCAACATGCGCCCATAGGCAAAGCCGCGCTCAACATTCTCTTGGATGAGCGCCATCACCTCTTGCTCAGTCTCTCGATCCAGTTCTTCGCGTGCCAACAACTCCAGCCCAACTTTGACTGCCTGCATAAAGCCGACCAAATCATGCTTAATGGTGCTGATCAACTCGGCGATTTCGGCGCGGCTTGGCTGTGCCGAAAGTGGTGGTAAACTCGGAACGTCCGATGGATGAGACATGCAACACCAGTCCTCGCACTTCTCTAGAGATGGTGTGCCAAACGCACGGCGCGCAAGCGTTCAACGGCAGTTGGTAGCGTCGTTAGCACATAGCTGATGTCGTCATCGGTCGTCTGCCGTCCCACCGTCAGGCGCAAACTGCCAAGCGCCAAATCAGGCGCTAAGCCAACCGAGAGCAGCACATCACTCGGCTTTGGGTTGCCCGTGTTACAGGCTGAGCCGCTGCTGGCAGCAATGCCACTCAAATCGAGGTGCATCAACAGTGCGTTTGCCTCAATGCCCTTGAAGGCAAAACTGGCGTGGTTGGGCAGACGGCGCCCTTTTTCAGCGCCGGTGAGCTGCGCTCCTTCGACACTATCCAGCACGCCATCAATCAGGCGGTCGCGCAAGCGCGTATAGTTTGCCACGCGGACGGGCAAATCCTCATAGGCGAGTTCGAGCGCACGCGCCATGCCCACAATCAGCGGGACGTTGTGTGTGCCTGCCCGATGGCTGTTCTCCTGACTGCCACCAGTTTGCGCGCTGAACAGCGAGACGCCACGCCGCATGTAGAGCAAACCAACGCCTTTGGGACCGTAGAATTTATGGGCAGAGAGCGCCAGCATATCCACACCGAGTGCTTGCACATCTAGCGAGAGCTGCCCGGCTGCCTGCACCGAGTCCGTGTGAAAAAGCGCACCGTGCGCGTGTGCCACTTCCGCTAAGGCGGCAATTGGCTGGATGGTGCCGATCTCGTTATTGGCATACATCACGCTGACCAGTCCAACTTCCTCAGGCGTAAGCCCACTCAGGGCAGTTTCCAGCGTTTGCGGCGTCAGGCTGCCATCCGCTTCAGGCGTTAACCACGTCAGGCGCGCTAGGTTGAGCCGCGCTAACTGCTCGGCAGTGTGGCTGACGGCGTGGTGTTCCGCCTGTGTGGTGAAAATGTGGGCGCGCTTGCCCATGCTGAGCGCTTGCATTGCCACGCCGCGCAGCGCCATGTTATCGCTTTCTGTGCCGCAGCTTGTGAAGACAATCTCGGTGCGCGAACAATTGAGCAGTTGGGCAAGGCGTTCACGGGCAGTTTCAATAGCGCCCTCTGCTTTGCGCCCAAAGCTGTGCGCGGAAGATGGGTTGCCGTAAATCTCGGCGAAGTAGGGCAGCATCGCCTCCACTACACGCGGATCGGTGGGTGTGGTGGCAGCGTGATCGAGGTAAATAGGGCGTGCGGGCTTCATGAGTCACCTCCAAAGCGGCGTGGCAATTTCAATGTGTTTGATTATAACGCACAAGCTGTATATCACGGACGCAAACTTCTGGCATCCTGAAGCGGATGGCAGTGCGCGGCGTGACGGCTAACCCTACGGCGCCCGTTCGGCTGTGGCGAACTCTACCAAAGGCGTTTTACAGGCGTGCGGGTGATGTATTGTTGGTTGAACGGCATTCAAAGTTGGCGATGCAGTCTACGCCTGTGGGCAACACACCGCGCTGTAGGCACTGTCAGCGTCTTTTCCTCAGCGCATTACACGCGCTTTCGCCACTAAGATTTATCTTTTTTCAATATTGTATCCTTGACAATACTGTGCGCCGTATAGTATAGTAATGCTGTGTGGCACACAGTACGATAGGACGCACAGCCTATGACAGAGGCAAACGATCTGATCAACGCATTTCGCCTAGAGCTGCGGCGCGGCGTGCTGGTCTTGGCTGTCCTTAGCCAGATGGATACTGCCCGTTATGGCTACAACCTCATCCAGCGCTTTGCCGAGCAAGGCTTGCCCATTGAGGAAGGCACGCTTTACCCACTGCTGCGGCGCTTAGAGAAGCAAGGCTTGCTAGAGAGCGTGTGGGAAGTGACTGAAACGCGCCCACGTAAGTACTACCGCATCAGTCCGCTAGGGCGCGAGGTGCTGAATAGCCTGAAGGCAGAGTGGCTAGAGACGGTTGAGATTATGCGCGGCATTTTGGGTGGAGAGTAAGGATGACTGACTTGATAGAACGCTATATCCATCAGGTAGGGCGCTACCTGCCGCGCGGTGAGCGGGCAGAGATCGAAGCTGAACTGCGCTCCCTGATTCAGGACAAACTTGATGATCGGTATACAGGGGCGCCCTCGCCTGAGGCAGTGGCATCTGTGCTGGCAGAGTTAGGTTATCCGCATCAAATGGCAGCCTCTTACGGCGGCGGACAGTACCTGATCGGACCCGAACTCTACCCTAGCCTAATGATTGTGCTGCGGCACGGTTGGCTAGTGGTGCCTGCCGCCGTGTTGTTCCTGAATGCCTTTGGCGCGCTTATCTCGGCGCAGCCGCGCCCACTGTTGGCATGGCTGCTTGAGACAGTGTTCGGCATTGGGCAGGCAGTCTTCATCTTTTCGGCAGTCGTTGTGCTGATTTTCGTCGTAATTCAGCGTTCAGGCGTTGCGCTTTCTCCGGAAAAGCCGTTTGATCCCTCAACGCTGCCCGAAGTGGACGATCCGCGCCTTGTGGAGCGCTTTGAGGCTACATTCGGCATCGCTTTCGGCACGTTTATCACCTTGCTGCTGCTGTACTTTTTGTCCGTCGGCGGCTTAACGCTGCGCTTCCCGCTCAGCGATCCGAGTGATGTGCTGCCTGTCCCAAGGCTATGGCTGGCGCTGCTGATTCTGGTGAGTGCCGCCATAATCATCCTCTATGTGGTGGTGCTGCGGCGCAACCGTTGGAGTGTCGCCTTGTGGCTGCTGGACACAGTGCTAGAAACCTTCGGTGTGATCTGCATGTACTTTGTGCTGTACAAGCCGCTGCTTGAGCCGATCTTGGCGGCGCTGCCATGGCTTGCCAATGTTCCGTTTATCCACAACAGCCCTGAGATCATCGCCGTTTTGACTGCGCTTAGCACACTAACCGTCAAAGGCAGCAAGCTGATCGGGCTATGGCGCGCCAGCAGCAATCCACCATCTTTCACACCAACTGAGAAGAACTAAGAGGATTCAAACATGCCAGAGATTCAAATAAAGCTATCCGCCCTATGGATAGCGCTAATGCTCGTCTACCTGCTGGGCGACGTGCTGCGGATTTTCAGCGGCGACTTTGTGGCAGGTGAAATTGAAGGGAAGAAGGTCACTCAGGCAATGTGGCTCGGAATCGCAGTCTTGATGCTGATCCCAATCCTGATGATCATCCTTTCGCTGACGTTGGATTATCCACTGAACCGTTGGGTGAACATCATCGTGGCGGCAGGTCTCTTCGTGTTCAACTTGTTCGGATTACCGACCTACCCTTCAGCCTACGATAAATTCTTGATCATCGTAGGGTTGGTCTTTAACGGGCTGACCATCGGATATGCGTGGAATTGGGTCTAAGTGGGCATTGCCCAAAGAGGAAGTGAGCGAATGATGAAAGCAGTTGTCTATACGCGCTACGGTTCGCCAGACGTTATGCAACTTAAAGAGGTTGCCAAGCCGACGCCCAAAGCAGGCGAAGTGCTGATAAAAATCTGCGCGGCGTCCATCAATGCGGCGGATTGGTATGCCCTGAAAGGCGATCCGTTCCTTGTCCGCCTGATGAACGGCGGCATTCTAAAGCCTAAAAAGACCATCCTCGGCTTCGATATCGCCGGACAGATCGAGGCGGTTGGCGACAATGTAACGGCGTTCAAGGTTGGTGATGCAGTTTTCGCCGATATATCTGGCTGTGGCGGCGGCGGCTTTGCCGAGTATGTGTGCGTTCCCGAAGATATTATTGCCTTGAAGCCTGCGCGCCTGACCTTTGAGGAAGCCGCCGCTGTGCCTATGGCAGCGGTCACCGCGCTGCAAGGGCTGCGCGATAAAGGCAAGGTTCAGGCAGGGCAAAAGGTGCTGATCAACGGTGCTTCCGGCGGCGTGGGAACTTTTGCGGTGCAGCTTGCCAAAGCCTTTGGCGCTGAGGTAACCGCTGTGTGCAGCACGCGACATATCGAGATGGTGCGCGCACTGGGCGCTGATCATGTCATTGATTACACACGGGAAAACTTCACGCGCAACGGGCAACGCTACGATCTGATTATTGCCGCCAATGGCTACCATCCGCTGCGTGATTATCGGCGTGCCTTAACGCCGAAGGGCATCTATGTGGTGACCGGCGGCAAGATGGCACAAATCTTTCAGGGAATGCTGCTTGGATCGGTTATCTCCATGTTTGGGAGCAAGAAGATGGGTAACCTGATGGCAGCGCCGAACCCCAAAGATTTGGTCTTTCTGAGCGACGGGCTGGAGTCGGGCAACATTGTGCCTATCATAGATCGGTGCTATCCGCTGAGTGAAACAGCCGCCGCCATGCGCTATGTGGGCGAGCGGCGCGCCAAAGGGAAGGTTGTGATCAGCATCGCACAGCCGCACAGCGCTTAGGATAGGCACTCAACCCTCTTCCCTGATCACCTTAGAGCTGCGCGCTTGTCTATAGTGCGTGGCTTTTTGCGAGTTTGCTACTCAGCGCCTTCACACCGCCCTAGCGCACTGTTTCGGTGTTGGGCTGCCCTTCCCGCCCGCTGATCACTTGGGCAAGGCGCTCTACGGCAATGCGCTGCTTGCGATAGAAATCGGCATCGCTCATCGCCAGCTTACGGGCAACATCGCGCACTTTTTGCCCTTTCACAAAACGCAGGTCGAGGATGTTGTAGAGCGTCCACTCGGCTGCGGTCAGGCTGTAGGAGCTGTCCGGCTTCAAGGACTCGATAGCGCGGCTCAGCATGGCGCGGACTGCCTTCGCCATATCACCACCGTGTTCAGGAAGGCTAGTCTCCACCTGTTGAAGGCGCAGCAGGCGGCTGTCGGTCAGGCGTGGACCACCCCAAAAATCGCGCAGGGCACCCCAGATCACCTCGCTGAATTCAGGTGATCCTTCAGCCTCCTCTTGTTGGGTCAGCCGTGCCGCTTCTGCGGCGTTGCCGTAGCGCACATTCTCGCTTGCCAACTGAACGGCAGCGCTCGTCTCGATGATATCTTCAAGGCGTGCGAATAAGTCTGCTTGTAAGCGCATATCGTCCAGCACACGCGCCACACGCTGATGCAACACACGGAAAACAGCCTTTTCTTCAGCTTGCAAATTAGGTGTGCTGCTGCGCGCCCAAACGCCCATCACGCCAATTAAGCGCCCGCCACGCCCGCTTCGCAGCGCAATCAGCCAGAAAGATTGCCACGCCACAATCTCAATCGGTGCGTCAGCGTGTGGTAGGGCGCCGTTGCCGTTGCTATAAAAAAGGCTGCTGATATGGGCTGCCTCAAGCGCCTCAACCGTTGGTTGCAGCGGTCCGACCTGCTGCTCAAAGGTGACAGACTCGCCATTCAGCGCGGCAACGAAAGCGCTTGGCACGCGTAGATAATCGCAAACGGCAGCCAAAGTTGCCTCTAGAAGCTGTTTGCCGTCATCGCGTGTGAGCAGATGTTGGCTAAGCGCCTGAAGCTGGCGCGCCTGCTCTTGATCATCGGTATAGATGAGCCTCTGCTCGATAATCGGTATGGCAAGCGTGAAAAACCACTGCAAGCCCATCACTGTAGCAACTGCCACGAAGGGCATGAGTGCGCTGCTGGGAATGCCGAAGACTGTCAGGCGCGGCACATAGAGTATCACCACTAACACAGCGATGCCCGTGATCGGCCCGCGCAGCATAAAGCTAAGCAGTTCTGCCTTGATCATGCGGTCAGGCTTTTTGGGTCCGAAGAAGGCAAGCGGATATGCCATGAACGCCAACATCAGCACAATGCCCAAATTGCCCACGTTGATGAGCAGCCAGATCAATGCCGTCCCTGATTCGGTAGGATTATGAAAGAGCAGCGAGAACGGAAAAATGCCTGCCATCGGCGTGATGAGCGCGAAGAGCAGGTAGGTCATGCGGCGATATGTGGCACGTGTAAGGCAGCGGCGGCGTGCGCGCAGCACATTGTTAAAGGCAAAGAGTGATGCCACCACAAAATAGACCACAAACAGGCTAAACAACATGCCCGGCTGCATAATTTCCAGCGGATGCAGCAGCAGATCGCGCACAATCAAGTCTGTGGTGCAGGCAAGCACAAAGAACAGCGTTGCCATGATGTAGAGCAAGCGCACCACACGCCGCCGCCTGCCGCGCGAGCGCAAGCCTGTGGTTGCTAGCAGCGCATCTGAAAGGTGAAAAAGCGCAGCCGGTGCAAAGGCGATACCGATCCACTCAAAACGTAGCAGCGCCTCGACGGTCTGTGGCGCACGGCTGATCGCCACCAATACATCACCGGCGTAGATGGCGCTCACGCAGCCAAGCAGCACGCTGGAAGCGCGAGTCACACGGTCACGCGGACCGTGCGAGAGGTTATAGAGCAGCATCGAGGTCGCCACGATCACAGTGGCTGCCGTCAAGACCTCATTGATCTGCCGCGAGAGCAGAATAAAGAGTTCGTTCGTCATGGTCTACGTTCACAGCCGCACAGTCTGACCAAAAAAGAGCGCCACATCGCCATTGGCAAAGTACAAATCATTGTAGCCGCAGAAGACCAAGCCGTTTTTCTGGCAGAAGCAAATGGCGGGATAATTCTTCGTCTGAGTCTCCACAGAGAGATGGCGCATGCCGTGTGTTTGCGCCTGTGCATACGCGGCATTCAGCAGTGCCGTGCCAACCTTTTGGCGGCGGAACGCCAGCCCAACGCCAATTTCGGCAATCCATGCGGCGCTGCGCTCAGGGTCGAAGCGCATTAACACATAGCCACGCAGCGTCCCGCTTTTTTCCGCCACAAGGAACGCACCATAGGCACGATCCCAACGCAAGGCAGCCTCTAGCAGGGCTGCTGCACGCGGATAGCTGACGCGCATCAAACGCGGCAGGCGCGCCGTTCGCAGCCCGATGGCAATCGCACCGCTTTCGTCGCCACGCACGTCAATCTGCCATACATAATCCGTCTCATAAGATAGATCGAGGGCGAGGCAAGCAGCCAGATCATCGGGCGTTGCAGCGCGGATAGTTGTCGAATCTATGCTTACCATAGGCGCGCTATTTTACTCGATTCTGCCGCAAAAGTGTAGCGCCCATGCTGTAACAAAAGTGTAAGTTGCCTACCACACAGCACGGCTTGGCAGCCGCAAATTGGCGCGGCTGAGCGCCATCGAGAGGTTATCGCCATAGCGCACAAGGTAGGTCGTCACGCCGCCGATCTCAAGGCGGGCGCGTGTTTCTTCTGCGTTTCGCCCTGAAAGTCCCACACCAAAGCTGTGCGGATCGATCAACACGGCGATGACCTGCACGCCGCGCCGCACTAAGAGATGCGCCTCTGCCAACCAGCCATCGCTCATATCAGCGCTGATGAGGATTGCCGTCGCACCGCGTGAGAGGTAATGCCCTTCTAGGCTGATCACTTGTGCAAAGGGTAGATCGCTCTCCACTTTGGCAAGCGCCAACGTCTCTAGGATGCGTGTGAGCTGCCGTGCGCCGCGATCAGGCTGCATGGCGTTGCGGTGCGGCGTATGCGCCAAGAAGCCGAGTGCGCGCTCTTTCACCAAGAAATGCGAGCTGAGCGAGGCAGCTAAGGCAATGGCATACTCGGCGCTATCGGGCGGCAGAAAAATTTCACCTTCTGCCACGCCTTCCACGTGATAGGGGCGCGAAACGTGCGCCGCCGCGCTTAGATCAAGCATGATCCACAGCTCCGCCAGCGGATCAAGCTCAAATTCTTTGACGATCAGCTTATCTTTGCGGGCGGTGCTGCGCCAATGAATGCGGCTGAAGCCATCGCCGGGCGCGTAATCGCGGATGCCGGCGGCGTTGGTCGTCACGAAGTAGGCGCGCTGACGTTGGGCATCGCCGCCTGAGAGAATGCCGCCGGGCAAATGGAAATCTGCCAACTGCACAATGGCAGGATAGACCAAGACGCTAGATGTGGCGGGAATGTGGCGCGTCGCTTGATATAAGCCGAACGGATCGCCGCTGATGAGCGTCAGTCCGCCTAAGCGGAACTCGCCGCGCAGCGCACAAGGTGTATGCACCGACCAACGATAAGCGCCGCGTGGCTGCAACGTTGGCACAATCGTGCTGGCGCGGTGAGCCGGTAAGGTGCTGTAGTCACGCACTTCTAGCCAAAGTTTGGGCAACAAGCTGCTGCTTTGCACGGTGAAGTATTCATCCAACGTCTTGCCGACTTGTGCGCGGCGAGCGCGTGTATTGCGGGCAATGCGGACGTTGTTGACCGACAGCCACGACCACAAACACGCTAAGATCAACAACAAGCCGAACATATAGGCGAGGCTGAAAAAGAAGGTGCGCCCGGTGGTTAAGCCGCCAAAGAGGCAGGCGATGATCAGGGCATAGATGGCGTTACGGCGCTTAGGCATGGCGCACCTGTGGATTGCGCGCACGGCGCAGCGCGAACGCCAGCAAGGCAACGGCTGCATACGCCGAAAAGAGGAACAGCAGCGGATCGGTCGGTGCGCGGTAGCGCGTCGCAGGGATGTAGATCACATAAAAGGCAGTCATTGCTAACTGCACAAACCACAGCAGCGAGACCTCGCGCCATTGGCGAGCGCTTAGCAGGATGCCACACAACGCCAAGATCAGCAGGGCGCCGAAATAGAGCCGATGCACCAAGCGCCCGATGACATCAAACAGCGCGCCCGAATAGGCAGCCACTGGGTCATTTTCGCTGATGGTCACAAGCGAGAATTCCTCGCCTGCATCGGTCTGGAAGCGCAGTTCACCGCTTGGATCGACAATTGGCACGGCGCCAGGAATCGGGTTGCGCGTCGGGAAAACATCTATGCTCCAATAGGCAAGGAATTTCACCCAGAGCAGTTCGGGCAACTGGCGCGGATTTTCGCGTAGATAGGTAAGCGCAAGCTGATACAAGTCATCATTGGCAAGGCGTGTATCTTCGGTGCGAATCGGCGTTTGCGGTCTGATCCACTGTGGGTGAAAGCCGGCGCGCACCAACGGCACCGTCAGCGGATTGCTGCCAAACCAGAAGTTCATGCCGCCATTGGTGGCAATCGGCACAAACGCACCGTAAACACCATACGTCCAAACCACCCATGGCAGCACAAGCAGCGCGCTGAAGCCTGCCACAGGTAGCAACCGCCGCACGGACTCCCACAAGTTCAGGCGAAACAGAAACCAGAGCGCTGCCAAAGGTGCCAACGGCACGATCACAGGGCGCGTCAGCGCGCCAAGCGCCAGAAGCACACCGCCCAAAATGCCGAAGGCAAGGCTGCGTTGTTCGCGCAGGCACACCACACACCATAAAAAGCCGTGCATCAACATCATGAACAAAGGCGTATCAATGAGGGTCAGGTTTTGGAAGATCAGGTATGGGTAGAGCGCGTAGAGCAAGCCTGCCAAGAGACCAACACGCCGATTCAGCAATTTGCTCCCAATACCGATTAGAAAATAGATGGAGAGGCAATCCAGCAGGCTGTGGAAAATGCCGACTTGCAGGTAGCCGCGCCCAAAGATGGCATAGACCGCTGCCAGCGCATAGCTGTACAACGGCGGAATGGCAGCATCTGGCACGCCAAGCGTTCGCCCATAAATGCCCGTCGTAAGCAAATTCTGTGCATAGGCATCATACGCCTCTGAGCCGTGAATGGCGTCGGTCTGCTCAAAGGCAAAAACGGACGGAAAGGCAATCAGCACGCCAAGGCGCACTGCAATGCACAGGGTAAGAATCAGCGCCAGCCACGAAAGCCGCAAGCTGCCTAGCTGTAAACCTGTTTCACGAAAAATCATGGGGTGCCTATGTTAACTCGTTCCGAATTGTCTATCGCCTGCATCACCCAAGCCCGGCACAATGAAGCCGATTTCATTCAGGCGTTCGTCAAGGGCGGCAAGGTGAATGGGCACGTCGGGATGTGCTTCTGAGAGCGTTTTAACGCCTTCTGGTGCGCCGATGATGCCGATGAATTTGATGCGGCTGACGCCCCAACGTTTCAGTACATCCACGGCGGCGGTTGCTGAACCGCCCGTGGCAAGCATTGGGTCTAGCACGAAGCACATCTGCACACGCGGTTCGATGGGCAACTTGTTATAGTATTCGACAGGGCGCAGCGTTTTCTCGTCACGGTAAAGCCCTAAATGCCATACTTCCGCGTTCGGAATTAACTCCCACACGCCTTCGACCATGCCCAGGCCTGCCCGCAAGATTGGCACCAACCCAACTGAATCAGCAAGGTGCGCGCCATTTGCCAAGCCCATCGGTGTTTGGACTGCCAGCGGGCGTAGGCGCAGATCGGCAGATGCCTCATAGCAGAGCAAGGCTGCCAATTCGCGCACCAACTGGCGGAACTTGTGCGGTTCGGTGCTGGTGGCGCGCAAGATTGCCAGCTTGTGCTGAATGAGCGGATGATCGGTCACGTGCAGGTTAGGCATAGGCAGCGCATCTCTCCCGTTCAAGGCGCGAAAGAGATTGTACGCGCATGGCAGGGTGATGTCAACGCGCCCTAATCTAGGGATTATGCTTACCTTAGTTGTAAACCACGTTGCGGCTATGCTAACTTTGATTCAAGCGAAGATCACAAGGACAGTTGACATGAAAATCGGAATTATCGGTGCAGGGCGCATTGGTGGCACATTGGGCAAGGTATGGGCAGCCGCAGGACATGACGTGCTGTTTGGAATGCGCGATCCGCGCCGTGCGGCGGAAGAAGGCATCACAGGCAAGGTTGGCAGCTTTGCGGAAGCGGCTGAGCATGGCGAGGCTGTGTTGTTCGCTGTTCCCGGCAGCGTCCTTCTGGAAACTGCCAGACCGCTGACCTTGGCGGGCAAGATCGTGATAGACGCCACCAATGGCGGCAATACGGATCAGCCTGTGGTGCGTGCCCTTGCCGCTGCCTTCCCAACTGCGTATGTCTACAAGGCATTTAACACACTTGGTTTTGAGAACTTTCAAAACCCTACCTTTGGTACAGAGCGCGCTGACCTCCTGTTCATCGGTGCGCCCACTCAGCAGGAAGTTGTGGCGGGATTAATTACAGATGTGGGGCTAAATCCGATTTATGTGGGTGATTTGGATCAGAGCGGGGCGCTTGATGCTGCACTCTCGCTGTGGTTTGCGCTCTCGCGGCGCTTTGGGCGGCATTTGGCGTTCCGTGTGCTGCATGATGGGCGCGCCTAACAAGCAGCAGGGCGAGATGCATCCCGCCCTGCGCTTCCGTGTAGCTAGGTAGCCGATTCGGGCGCAGCCTCCGCGTTTGCTTTGCGCTGCGCTTCGATGTATTCCAAGCTCTGGTGGCGGAAATAGGTGTTGTAGAGTTCGGCGTAGTGTCCGCCTTGTTCTAACAGTTGGTCGTGATTGCCCTGCTCGATGATCTTGCCTTGCTTCAACACGATGATCCGATCCGCATGGCGGATGGTGCTGAGGCGGTGCGCGATCACAATCGAGGTGCGGTCTTTCATGATGGCGTCCAAGCCTTCTTGGATGAGCGTCTCGGTCAGTGGGTCAACACTGGCGGTTGCCTCATCAAGGATGAAGATGGCAGGGTCTTGCAGCATCACCCGCGCCAACGCCACCAACTGCCGCTGTCCCATCGAAAGGCTGCCACCGCGCTCACCCACTTCGGTATCCAAGCCGTTCGTCAGGCTTTTCAGCCAGTCACCATTTCCGATCTGGCGTGCGGCGCGTTCCACTTCGGAATCGGGAGCGCCGGGCTTGCCATAGCGGATGTTCTCGCGCACGGTACCATCAAAGAGGAAAGGTGTCTGCGTCACAACACCGAGCCGCGCACGGTAGGCAGCCAGATCGAGCAGGCGAATATCCACGCCGTCAATCATGATCCTGCCCGCTTGGAACTCATAGAAGCGTGCGATCAGCTTACCAATGCTGGATTTGCCCGCACCAGTATGCCCAACCAACGCCAGAGTCTCGCCGGGACGGATGTGCAGCGAGAAGTTATCCAGCACGCGTTCCTTGTCGGTATAGCTAAACTGCACGCTGGCAAACTCGATCTCGCCACGCAGTTCGGGCAGCACGCGGCTATCACGCTGCACAACCTTCGGCTCAGAGTCGATCAGGGCAAAAACGCGCTCACCGGATGCCAAACCAAGCTGGAACTGACTCCAGAAGGACGCGATGCTGGTCAGTGGAAACCACAAGAGCGCCACACCTTGCGCGAACAAGTACCAATCGCCGGCAGTCAGTTCACCAGCCTGCACCTTCAAGCCGCCAAAATAGACGAGTGCCGCCACCGCGAACGAGACGATCATGAGCAGGATCGGGAAGATGCCGCTAAAGACATAGCCCATCCGCAAGTTGATCCAGAACGAGCGCCGATTCAGCTTGAGGAAATCAGCATAGACAGCATGTTCTTGCCGAAAGGTCTTTGCCACGCTGATGCCAGCGACTGTCTCTTGCACCAACGCGCTGACCTCAGCGCGCACACGGCGCGAATGACGAATGGTGAAGCGCGCCACCCTGCGGAAGCCCAGCGCCACACCTATGATCAGCGGCACCATGATCAGCACAATGCCCGTCAGGCTGGTATCCACAAAGAACAGGTAGACGATCAGCACTGCCACAAGCAGCAACTGCCCGATCAGATCAATGGTCAGCGTTACCACAGTGGAGAATGCCTGCGTATCAGACGTGACGCGGCTGACGATCTTGCCCGATGGGAACTGATCGTAGAATGATAAATCGCGCTTCATCACAGCGTCGAAGGCATCCTCACGCATTTGCAGCACCACATTCCCAACCGCTTCAGCGGTCAGCCAGCGGCGAATGAAGTTAAAGAGCCATGCCAGCGCGCCTAAGGCAGCCACCACCAACCCGTAGGTGATGATCAGTCCGCTATCTTGCGTTGTCTGCACCTCGTCCACGCCGCGTGAGATAATGATCGGCATGGCGGCACGCGAAAGCGTATCCAACAGCATCGTGAAGCCAACCGCGAACATGCGGCGCGCTTCGGGTGTAAAGTAGCCCACAATACGGCGTAGCAACTGCCCATCATTGTACTGACGGTCATATGCTTCCGCGTCTAGCCCATCAAAGAGGAAGCCCATTAGTGATTTCCCTTTCGCGTTGCTTTCCGTTTGGTTGGCGTTTTGGCAGGCTTCACTGCCCGCCGTAGTTCTTCTTTCACCTCAGGCGGCACCTGCTGCCAGTGTGTATCGTGCAGTGCGCCCCACATTGCCCACAGCCCAAGCAGCGTCCACTGGCGGTAGCCCATCGCTTTCAATTGCAGGTATGCCTCGACAATGCCCGCTTGCCGCAGATCGGACTCGGTATAGATGCCGATGCTGGCAAGATGTTCGGCGGCGCGTTCGCCCAAGTTCAGCAGTTGGGCAATCTTGCGGTCGGGTTTACGGTCAGTTGGTGGCGTTAGCATCGCAGCCCTTCACCTAATCCGCAGCGACTGTCTCAAGCGGTGGCAACGCCACATCATAACGGGCAAAAATGCGCCGATAGTGCGGCGAACGACGCAGCAGTTCATCATGCGTACCGCTTGCCACCAATACGCCATCTTCCACCACAAGGATTAGGTCTGCCCAACGAATCTGGGAGAGGCGGTGTGTGATGAGCAGCGTCGTCCTGCCTTGCTGCACTTGCCGAATCGCCTTTTGAATCTCATCTTCGGTGGCGCTGTCAATGGCACTGGTCGAATCGTCTAAGATCAGGATGCGCGGATTGCTGAGGAAGGCACGCGCCAGGGCGATGCGCTGCCGCTGCCCACCGCTGAGCGTGACGCCGCGCTCACCAACCATCGTCTGGTAGCCATCCTTAAAGCCCATGATGAATTCGTGCGCCTGCGCCATGCGCGCCGCCGTCTCGATCTGCTCTTGAGTGGCATTCGGCACGCCAAAGGCAATGTTTTCCGCCACACTGCGCGAGAACAAGAATACATCCTGCTCAATCTTGCCGATCTGAGCGCGCAGCGAGTTCAAGTCCCACTCGCGCACGTCTATGCCGTCAATCAGCACGCGCCCGTAGGTTGCGTCGTAGGTGCGGTTGATCAACTGTGTGAGCGTGCTTTTGCCTGATCCCGTCTGCCCAACGATGGCGACAGTCTGTCCCTGCCGAATGGTGAAACTGACGTGCTTTAGGGCGTGATTCTTGCCGTAGCCAAAGCTGACATCCTCAAAGGTGATCTCGCCCTTGATCGGCTGGCTGATGCCGCCGCTGTTCTGGTCGAGTTCGGTCTCGGTCTGCAAGATGTTCACAATGCGGCGTGCGCCTTCCACGCCTGCCTGTACCAACGAGATCGAGAAGATTGCGGCGAAGGTCGGCCACCGCAACACGCCCATAATGCCCATCAGCGCCACCACATCGCCAATGCTGATGATGCCCTGCTGATAGAGCAACATGCCGTGCATGAACGCCAAGCCGAAGGCAACGCCAAAGAGTAGGACTGGCAGATAGCGCGCCTCGATGTAGCCCTGCCGCACGAAGTAATCGCGGAACAGGCTGGCGGCGATGCGGAACTTGCGGCGCTCAAATGCCTCTTGCGCGCTTGCCTTCACCACCTCAATGCCGCTGATTGTCTCTTCCAAGCCGGCGTTCATCTTGCCGAACTGCTCACGCTGGCGGCGCACCATTGGATTCAGACGACGGACGTAGCGTGCCACCACAGGGATATAGAAAGCGATGAACAGAAGCGGCACAAGCAGCAGTTCCAAACGCAGGCTGGCGATGAAGATCAGCGGCACAACCAGCCCGATGACCGTCTCCATCGTGATCGCCACGCCGGGATTCATCATGCCGTTAAGCTGCTGCACGTCGTCGGTTGCACGCGCCATGATGTCGCCTACACGCTGTTGGTTGTGGAAGGTTTGGCTCTTGCCGAGCAAGTTTGCGTAGAGTTCCTCACGGGAATCAACCTCAAGGCGCTGAGCAATCGTCTCCACAGAGAGCGTGCCGATCAAACTTAGCACGCCGTCCAGCAGCTTTAGCCCAAGAATGGTCAGCGCGATGGTTGGCAATAAAGGGAAGTTCTCAGGTTCAATGACGGCGCCAATCGCCTGCCCGATGAGCGCCTCTGAAGCAGTGTAGGCGCTGTAGGTACACACATATAAGAAAAGTGTGGTGAAGAAGAACCACCGATAGCGCATGATGTGCGAAACAAGCCACCGTGCGGCGTTTTGGCGGTTATAACGATAGGCATTCGCTACGGTAAACTCACTTTTTGCTGCGTTTAGCATAATCCCTGTGCCTTTGCTGAGCGTGCGGTAAGCCTGAGTCTGCTTGTATTAAGCAAGACTGTAGAGAACAGCGCATTTGAACAATTGTTCGTGATCCGCACAATCATACCATGCTTGTGCTATTTCTTCAACCACCTTTTGGCGGAAATTGCCTTGCACAGCAGCTATGTGAAAGTACTATGCATCTAGTCCCTTTTTTGCGCGGGTGTGGTGCAGTCAATTCCTATCCCCAGTCCTTTTCTCACAAGCAGAGAAAGGGCATCGAAAGTGGTCTTCCAAGCCTCGCCGCCGCAGAATAAATTTTCACACATCCTTAAAATTGACACATCGTCTCAGAAAGGATATAATGAGACGCAGCGTCAATAACGCTTAAGGAGACCGCACGCGATGCCTTTCACCCGCACCCGCATTTTCACAGTGTTTATCTGCGCTGCTCTGCTGGCAGTGCTTGCTTTGCCCGTCACGCGCAGCACCGCACAAACGCCCTTGAAGGTGGTGGCAACCTTCAGCATTTTGGGCGATCTGGTGGCGAATGTTGCCGCCGATAAAGTTGATCTGAAAGTATTGGTCGGTGCTGGCAGCGATACGCACACCTACGAACCAAGCCCAGCCGACAGCGCCACACTGAGCGATGCTGCTCTGATCTTCGAGATCGGTGCGGAATTTGAGTCGTGGTTGGACGCCCTGGTCGAGTCGTCAGGCGCCAAAGGGACGCGCATTGTGCTGACCGAAGGGCTGGAACTCCTCAAATTCGATGAGCATGACGACGCCGATGACATGCACAAAGGTGGTGAAGGCGATAAGGACGAGGGCGAAGATCACGACGGTGAGCATGAACATGGCGAATTTGATCCGCATGTGTGGCACGATGTCTCGCTCACTATCAAGATGGTTGAGCGCATCCGCGATGCCCTGGTTGCTGCCGATGCCGAGAACGCCGACGCCTACATGCTGAACGCGGCAGCCTACATCATTGAGCTAGGCTTGCTGGATGCTGATCTGCTATTCGCTGCTGAGGAGTTGCCCGAAGCGCGCCGCACGCTGATCACGACGCACGATACCTTTGCCTATTTCGGCGCACGCTATGGCTTTGCCGTGGACAGCGCATTGGGCGCAACTACTGAAGCGGCTGATCCATCCGCTGGCGAGATCGCTGCATTGATCGAACGGGTAAAGGCAGCCAATGTGCCTGCCATCTTTGCCGATAACGTTAGCAATCCGCGCCTGATGGAGCAAATCGCCCGTGAGGCAGGCGTCAGCTTAGCGCCGCCGCTGTTCACCGATGCGCTGGGCGAGGCAGGCAGCGAAGGCGAAAGCTACCTCAAGATGATGCGCTATAACATGCAGACAATCGTAGAGGCACTAAGTAAGTAATGGCACTTTTCCCGATGACCAATGCCAATGGCGCCCGCCTGTTCTATAGCCACCGCCACTTTGCCGAGCCTGTGGCAGGCAGCGCGGCACTGGCAATCCAAGACCTATGCGTGAATCGCCCTAACGAAAACGTCTTGGCATTGGATCACATCTCGCTGCATGTGCCAATTGGCGCACGAGTCGCCTTAGTTGGTCCGAACGGCGCGGGCAAGTCTACCTTGCTTAAGACTGTGGCAGGCTTGCTCCCGATCCGTTCAGGCAGCCTACGCATCTATGGTTTGCCCGTTGGTGCTTGCCATCATCGCGTGGCGTATCTGCCACAGCGTGGCGAGATTGATTGGCGCTTCCCGATCAATCTGCGCCGTTTGGTAATGACCGGGCGCTATGTCCATATGGGCTGGCTGCGGAAGCCAAGCACTGAGGATTGGCAGGTTGTGGACGCGATGATTGATCGGCTCGGCTTAACGGGGCTGACAGATCGCCAAATCGGTCAGCTCAGCGGCGGGCAGCAGCAGCGGGCGCTGTTGGCACGTGCATTAGCGCAGGGCGCAGACCTCATCCTGCTGGATGAGCCAACCGCCGCCGTGGATGTGGAGACGCAAGCTGTCATTAGCGAACTGCTGGCAGATTTGCAGCGCGAGGGCAAAACGTTGGTGGTTGCCACGCATAACCTGGAGCGCCTTGAGGCAGACTTCGACAGTGTGCTATACCTGCGTGATGGCTGTGAAGTGCCGCCACCAGAGGGTGCCTATGTTGGCGCTCCGATTGGCAAAACTGCCTTTCAACACCTGCTATGACCTTCCTCAACGATCTGATCGAGCCATTTGTGCGCTTTCAGTTCATGCGAAACAGCCTGCTGGCAATCATCCTCGTCGGCTCAGTCTGCGCGACGATAGGCGTGTATGTGGTGCTGCGGCGCATGGCGTTCATTGGCGATGCCTTGGCGCATACCGTGCTGCCGGGCATCGTTTTTGCCTATTTTAACGGCATCAGCCTGTTCATTGGCGCGGTGGTTGCCGGCTTGCTAACTGCCTTTGGCATCGGCTGGCTCTCGCGGCGCGATACACTACGGGAAGATACTGCCATTGGCATCATGTTCACCTTCATGTTTGCACTGGGCATTCTGCTGATGAGTACGGCGCGCTCCTTCCGAGATTTCACGCACATCCTGTTTGGGAACATTCTAGGCGTCACGCCGAGCGATCTAACTTTGATCGCCATTGTGGCGGTGATTGTGCTTGGCACATTGGCGCTCTTTCACAAAGAATTTGAGCTGACCTCGTTCGATCCGATCCATGCCCAAGTGATCGGCTTGCGTGCGGATCGGCTGCGCTATGGCTTGCTGATTCTGCTGGCGTTGACCGTCGTAACCGCCATTCAAGCAGTCGGCGTGGTGCTGACTAGCGCCATGCTGGTAACACCGGCGGCAACGGCATCACTGCTGACCAACCGCCTGCCGCGCATGATGCTGATTGCCGTAGGAGTCGCCATTAGCTCCGGCGTGATCGGCTTATATGCCTCTTACCGCTATAATGTGGCATCCGGTGCGGCGATTGTGCTTGCCTGCACGCTCTTTTTCGGCTTGGCGTGGCTAGGGCGCATCCTTATGCGCCGCCTGCAACGCGCCTAGCCTTGCCATAGGTGCCGCTTTGGGGCAAGATCGGCGCTTATGGTAACACCTGAGAGACCGCAGCGCGTAAATATCCTCGGCGTTGGCGTTAGCGCGGTGAACATGCCGCAAGCGCTTGCCATCATAGATGGCTGGCTTGCCGCACGGCTGCCGCGCTATGTGTGCGTCTCTAACGTTCACAGCATCATGAGCTGCCAAGCCGATGCCGAACTGCGCGCCATTCATAACGCGGCGGGCATGGTCACGCCTGATGGAATGCCGTTGGTCTGGCTGAGCAGGCGCAGTGGCTATCGGCATGTGGCGCGTGTTTACGGACCTGATCTGCTCTTGGCGCTCTGTGAACATGGGCTGCGGCACGGCTATCGGCATTATTTCTATGGCGGTGCGGAAGGCGTAGCGGCGCGTTTGGCAGCGCAGCTCACGGCGCGCTTTGACGGTTTGCAGGTGGCAGGCACCTATGCGCCGCCATTCAGCGCGCTCAGCCCTGCTGAAGATGCACAGATCACGGCGCAGATTGCCGCAAGCGGCGCGCACATCGTTTGGGTGGGTTTGGGAATGCCTAAGCAAGAGCGCTGGATGGCAGCTCACACAGCGCGCTTGCCGCAAGTGTTGATCGGCGTGGGCGCAGCCTTCGATTTTCACAGCGGCATGAAGCGGCAAGCGCCGCGTTGGATGCAGCAGCGCGGCTTGGAATGGCTGTTCAGGCTGACGAGCGAACCGCGCCGTTTGTGGCGGCGCTATCTAACGACCATTCCGCCCTTTGTGGTGTTGGCAGCCGCCCAGCAGCTTGGCTGGCGCCGCTACCACCTGACAGATTAAGCGCGCCACACCAATTCTGCCATCCCAATCAAATGTTGCCACCTCAGCATCACACAAGCGGCATACTCGCCTGGGTCTTGGACGGGCGGCTTCTTCAGATAGTACACCGTGCGTGGTCGTCCATTTTCCACTTCCACCAACGCCAAGATATAGTTTTCCGAGCGGTTGAGGGCAGTCAGAATCTCATTGTGGGTCAGCGCAACGGTTTCGGCATCAGCCTGCCTACCTTTCACTTCAATCAGCCATAATGTACCATCAGGTGCGCGGCTCTCAATATCGTAGCCGCATTTGTCGGCACTCACATCCCTTGTCGCGCACTTGCGCCAACGCTCCACAGCAAGAACCGTATTCATAGCAATCTGTTCAGTAGCACGGTTCTGGGCGAGGGCAGGCGTGGGCAGTTGGCTATCTTGCAAGCTATCCAGCAAACCCTGCGGCACAATCAGGGCGCGCCCGATCAGGCGTGGTGGTTGCGCTGAAATAGTACGCAGTGCTTCTAGCTCACGTTCGCGCCTGTGAAGGCGTTCTTTCAATTCATTGCTCACTTTGCGTTCCCGATCAACATTCAGGCGGTCTCCTTTGCGCTCAAAGGCTAAAGCCTGTTGATCCGTCAATTGAATAATTTGAGTCAGGCGGGTTTGCACAGCCTGTTGAATGCGTTCAATCTGCGTGCTGCGCTGAGAACTCACACGGGCAAAATGCTCTGGCACAAGTATTTGTACGGCATGTTCCTGCACTATGCGCTCAAATTCAGCAGTATCAGGTGCCTGACTGGCTAGCCATGGGTCAAGGGTTGATTTTTGGGCGTCCTCTAGGGGCAGGTAATCAAGGTAGGGTGCATAGCCACCACCCATCAGCTCGCGGTCCATACTCACCTCAAAACAGCGCAATTCGGAAGAAACAATGCGCCCTGTGCCATCTTGCAAGTGGCTCTCCAGCAAGTAGAGCAGGCGCGGCTGCATATCGTGATCGTTTGGATCGAGCAGCACAGCGCCTTGGAGCAGTGTTTCATCCTCATACGCCTTTGTTAACCGAACAATGGCATCCAAAAGCGGGTGACCAGGTGTAATAAGGGTAGGCTGATCACGTTCTTGCGTTTGTTTTTTGTCGAAACAGATGCGCCCATAACGAGAAGCGATGGGTTCGTGGCGTAGCGCACTAGTGCAAATAACATCAGGCACGCGCACATCGCGGTAAATGCCATTTTTCAGGTCTAGGTATTTTCCACCCAGTGCCTCAAAAGCATCTTTGAAGAAGCCGCGAATATAATAAGGTTGCAAACGTCGCGCTTCGGCGCGCAGCATATCTTCACGAAGCTGGGTTAGGTGTGAGTCATCCAGTTGGAAGTCTATCAAGGCATGTTCTTTCAACAAGCGGCGAATGCGTTCTTGGTCGGCAGCGTTGTCCACGCGCTTAAAGAGTTTGGCGCGTGTGCTGGCGTCTTCGCCATAACGAATAGCCTCTACCAAAAGATCGCGCAGGGGCTGTTCGATGAACAAGCGTCCTAAAACATCGTAAACTTTGCCACCAAGCTGTTTACGAATCGTCTCAATCTTCTGCAAAAGGCGCTCGTAAACAGCACCTTCGCGGGTTTGGTTTGCCACCAAGTTCCACAGATAGCAAACTTCTCTCTGCCCAATACGGTGAATACGCCCAAAGCGCTGCTCAAGGCGGTTAGGATTCCATGGTAGATCGTAGTTCACCATAAGGTGAGCGGCGGTGTGCAGGTTAATGCCTTCACCAGCGGCATCCGTGGCGATTAACACTAGCACATTCGGGTTATTGGTAAACTCTACCTGTGCCTTCAGCCGCTCCTCACGTGGCATCGCACCATAAATTGTGACAACGGCAGACGGATCGCCAAGCAACTTGCTCACGCGCTCCTTCAAGTGGTTCAGTGTATCACGGTATTCTGTAAAGACGATTAGCTTATGACGGCGGTGATGCTGCTCATCAAACATCTCGGCTGTATTTTGCAATAGATCAGCCAACTCTTCCCATTTGCGGTCCATATTGGACTCAATCACTTGCTTGGCAAGCCATTCAAGATTGAGCAAGGTGTCAATTTCGCGGCGCAGCTCGGCAATGGTGCTTGCCGTCGTAGCGCTATCAGCGATTTCATGTTCAATGTGTTCCCGCTCAGGATCAGGTGCTTCATCAAAATCATCCCACTCATCAAGATCAAATGAGCGTTTCTGTTTAAGGTCTTGTTCTTGCCAACGACGCTCTAAGCGTTTACGGCGGTTTTGAAGCGAACGCCAAATGGCATATGGTGAGGAAGCAAAACGGCGTTGCAGGGCAGTGAGGGCAAAGCCGACTGTGTTCTTCTTCTTGCTATCCATGCTATCAGCACGGTTGAATTCATGCTGCACATAACCCGTCAGCTTTTTATAAAGCTGCATTTCAAGATCGGAGAGTTCATAGGCAACCGTGCTGGCAAGGCGTTCGGGAAAGAGCGGCTCGCCTGCAAATGTTTTAAGGTTTTCCTTGACCATACGGCGCATCAGGTCAGAAAGATCAATACTGGGTAGGGTCTGTCTCTTAAAGGTGCGGTGCATGTGAAAGCGATCCGAATCGAGCAGGCGCAGAAAAGTTTGGAAGTCAGCCTCTTTGCCGTTGTGCGGGGTGGCAGTCATCAGCAAGAAATGGCGCGTATGTGCGCTCAGTTTTTCGCCAAAACTGTAGCGTTTCGTGCGTTTGATCTCACCACCATTAAAAGGCGCAGACATCTTATGCGCCTCGTCCACAATGACAATATCCCAAGGCGAGGCAGTCAAGAGTAGTGTTTGCCAGCGTTCCGTGCGGCTGAACTGGTCAAGGCGGATAATGAACAAATCGCTTTCATCGAACGGGTTTTTGTGATAGGCGTTCTCAAGCACATCGCGGGTCATAATTTTGAAAGACAAGGTGAATTTATCATACATTTCGGCTTGCCACTGTTCAACAAGGCTGCCGGGCGCGCAGATTAGGCAGCGGCGCACGTCGTTACGCATGATCAACTCGCGGATGAGCAAGCCTGCCATAATGGTTTTGCCCGCACCAGGGTCATCTGCTAAGAGGAAGCGCAATGGCAAACGTGGCAGCATAGCTTCATAAACAGCACTAAGTTGGTGCGGCAGCGGCTCGATATTGGAAATGTTAACGGCAAGTTGCGGGTCAAAGGTATGAGCAAGCTCGATGCGGCGTGCCTCAGCCGCACGTCGAAAACGGCGGGCGTCAAGCCTTAAATCCCAAGCTGTGCGCGCAGTGGCAAGGCTGAGCGAAGGTTCATCTTTACGATAGAGTAACTGCTCACCGAACCTGCCGTCTTCTGAACGATAAACGACGCTTAGGGCGGTTTGCCCTTGCATAGTTGCAGAGATGATCCGTACAGCGGTATTGGGCAGAATGCCATTGATAACGACATTAGGTATGATGTCTTCGAGTTTCAGCACGGTTAAGGTACTTGCTTTTCTTTGGAAAATGCGCTTGAAATAATATTAACAATTTCATGTAAAAACAAAAAACCATCTTTGAGGTGGGCTTTCTCTCCGCCGTGAGCATATCCGAGACGCGCAGCGCCTTCGGCGAGGCTCTGGCAGATGAGCGCAGCCATCATCCCTGAACGTCTGTAGTGCAGCCCGAACAGACCAAGCTATGTCCGCTTGTTAATCATGTGGACGCACCCTAAGGTATTTTGATGCGCCGCGCGCTGATCACGGGGCAATTCTCTATAATTTCACTTAATATTTTCTTAAACAATCTGATGTTATGGAATTCGCCTAATCTTAGCCATTTCTTAAAGCTGAGTTAACCAACTCGCCCATCGCTCTTAACCTGTGATCGCTAACTTCTACTGTGCATGGTGAATGTTTGTGCATCTTGCTATGCAAAAGTTAAGGCATACAGGAGAAACCCATACATGAAGGCTCGTATCATTGCTTTGATCGCCTTGGTTGCGGTCTTGGTCGCGCCGTTGGCTGCGATCAACGCACAGGGCGGCAACACAATCGTGGATATTGCCGCTGGCAACGAAAACTTTAAGACGTTGGTGGCTGCGGTGACGGCTGCTGGCTTGGTCGAGACGCTCAGCGGCGAAGGTCCCTTCACCGTTTTTGCGCCCACGGATGAGGCATTTGCCAAAGTCCCTGCCTATGTGATCGAGTACCTGCTCAAGCCTGAGAACAAAGACTTGCTGGTTCGCGTGCTGACCTATCACGTGCTGCCCGGCAAGGCAATGGCTGCCGATGCCATGGGCTTGGTTGGCAAGACGGCTGCCACCGTTGAAGGCGGCGAGGTTGAGTTCACCATGCTCGGTGATGCGCTGAAGATCAACAGCGCCAAGATCGTGGCGACCGATATTGAGGCAAGCAACGGCGTGATCCATGTCATTGACACGGTGATCATCCCTGCAGTTGAACTGCCCGAAGTGAACCCTGCCGCTGTGACGGGTAACATCATCACCGCCGGCAGCTCGACGGTCTTCCCACTCAGCCGCGCCACCGCCGACCTGTTCCGTGCCGAAGGCTTTGCCGAGAACGTCGAAGTTGCTTCCATCGGTTCGGGTGCAGGTTACGAGCGCTTCTGCAAGGCGGGCGAGTCCGACATTGCCAACGCCAGCCGCCGCATCCGCGCCAGCGAACTGGCTGACTGCGCCGCCATCGGTCGCGAGCCGGTGCTGGAGTTCTATGTAGCCATTGACGCCCTTGCCGTTGTGGTGAGCGTTGAGAACACCTATGTGGACAGCCTGACCAAAGAGCAGCTTGCGGCTGTCTTCAGCGGCACTGCCAAGACTTGGGCAGATGTGAACCCCGCGTGGCCCGCAGACCCAATCACCCTGTTCAGCCCCGGCTCGGACAGCGGCACCTTCGACTTCTTCGTGGAAGAAATCTTTGCCCGCGATGCCACGAAGCTGCTAGAAGCGCCCGGCGTTCAGTTGAGCGAGGATGACAACGTGCTGGTGGAAGGTGTCTCCGGCAGCCGCGGTGCCATCGGCTACTTCGGCTACGCTTACGTTCCGCCGAACGCAGCCAAGATCCGCCCCATCGCCATCGAGGGTGTGGAGCCAAACGCTGTGACCGCCGAGTCTGGTGCATATGCGCTGGCACGCCCGCTGTTCCTCTACACCACGCCTGCCATCATGCAGGAAAAGCCTCAGGTGGCTGCTTTCATCAACTTCTACCTGCAAAACTTGGACAACACACTTGGCACGGAGCCAGGCAAGGTTGCTTACTTCCCGGTTAGCTCGGACTCCGTCAACCTCGCCAAGCTGGCTTGGTTGGTGGGCGCTGGCGAGTAAGTCGGTTGGTTTTCACCTGAGAAAAGGGAGGCGGGCGGCTGTGTCCGTCTCCCCTTTTGCCTTTCAGCGCGGTGTGGCAGTGCCTCGCCACCTTTCCCCTGTTTTCTAGGAGCGCCATAAGCTATGACACTGGAAACACAAGCCGAACCTTCTGCCCTCCGCACGTCTACCGCAGCGGATCGGCTGACGCGGGCGGGCGAGATGGCTAGTCTTGCCAAACGCCCACGCCCTTTTGAAGATTTCATCCGTCTAACCTTGTTCTTGTGCGGTCTTGCCTCTATCCTGACCACGCTTGGTATTGTGGTCGTCCTATCCACTGAGGCGATCAACTTCTTCACACGCTACGGCTTCCGCAGTTCGGTGCAGCTACTGACTGAATCTATGGATGCCGAGACAACCACTGTCCGCGTCAATGGCATTGGAACACAGCCACGTGTCGGGCAGATCATTCAATTCAATGAAGAAGATATGCGTATTGAGCGTATCGTTGATCAGACAACCTATATTGTGGAACGCGGCGTGCTTGGCACCAGACCGGCAGTGCATCGTGAAGGGGTGACCATGTTCCTTGGTGAACAGGTCAGCATCATCGAATTTCTAACTGGCACGCGCTGGGTGCCGCAAGGCGCTGATTTCGGCGTGCTGCCGCTGCTCATGGCAACGCTGATGACCAGCTTCATCGCCATGCTGATTGCGGGACCGGTTGGTTTGGGCGCAGCGGTCTACCTGAGCGAATATGCCTCAGCACGTGTGCGCGCAATTCTCAAACCTATTTTGGAGATTTTGGCGGCAGTGCCAACAGTGGTCTACGGTTATTTTGCCCTCACCCTCATTACGCCGACGCTGCGCGGCATTTTCTATCAAGGCAATATGGGTGCCTATAACCAACTGGCAGCCGGCTTGGCGATGGGCATTATGATCATCCCGACCATTGCCTCCGTCAGTGAAGATGCACTGAGCGCCGTGCCGCGCAGCCTACGCGAAGGCAGCTATGGGCTGGGTGCCACCCGCCGCGAGACGATCTTCCGCGTGCTGCTGCCGGCTGCTCTTTCGGGCATTTTGGCTGCCTTCATCTTGGGCGTTTCGCGTGCAGTGGGCGAGACGATGATCGTGGCAATCGCCTCTGGTGCGGGACCGAATTTCTCGCTCAATCCGCTGGATGCCGCCGAGACGATGACCGGTCACATTGCGCGTATCAGCACGGGCGACCTGAGCTTTAACTCAGTAGACTACAACAGCTTGTTCGCCATTGGCTTAACGCTGTTCTCGGTCACCCTTGTCCTAAACCTAGTCAGCAACCTAATCCGCCGCCGCTTTAGAGAGGTGTACCAATGACCGAAAGCACGCTCAAACCACGCCGTGGCATGGTGGATACCGAAAGCGCCAAGCGTGGCTTGCCGTTTTACGTCTTGATCCTGATTTTGCTAGTGAGTGCTGCCTTGCTGACGGCGGCATGGTTGCTGCTACCGTGGATCGCAGAAGACTCAACGGCTGTGCCAGTTGGTGTGGAACTGCTCAATGGCAGCGGCTTCCGCGCCTTCGCACCCATGTGGCTAATCCCGCTGGCTGCCTTCTTCCTCGTCTATGCGGCGTTCCCGCGCATCTTGCGCCCTATCTTGCAGATTTTAGTGTTGCCGTTGCGCGCTATCCCTGCTGCCTTTGGGATTGGCAGCTTGCGCCCGGCGCGCTTTGTGCCGCCGCCGATTTCGCTGCCCGCGGCGCGCACGGCGGGCATCCTGATCCTAGTCAGTCTCGTCTACTTCCTGCTCTACAAAGGTCAGGTTACGCGCAGCCTGTTAGAAGCGTTGGCAGCCATCGGCATTGCTTATTGGGTTGCCTTTGCGGTGGCGTTCATCGCCCTGAATATTTGGCGCATCACACCGGATATGACGGGCATGTTCAGGGCAGAGGATGAAGTGCTGGAGCGCAGCGAAAACGGCTTGATGCCGTCCGAATCTGTGTTGCAGCGCACCTTGCGCGCCCGCAAAACGACAGCCAGCTTGTGGCGGACGGCGTTCTTCATCGCCAACATTGTCGGTCTGTTCGCCCTGGTTGTGTTGCTGCTGAACATCCTCAACCAATCCTTTGGCTATGTGCTGGTCAACTATACCATCAAGCCTGCTGAGCTAAGCCCGAACAAACCGTTAGAAGCACTCAGCGAGCCTGAACTGGCACGCCTGTTTGAGGATAAAGTCTCGCTCAACCGTCTGCGTACCATCACCCGTGATAACCTGCTCAACCGCCAATTCTCGCCCACACGGCTTTTCGGCGCACAGATAACGCAGATTTTCCCAGAAATCGCCTTCGATCCTGAGCGTACTGATCAGACCGTCAGCCGTGCGCTGGGCGCCAAACCGTTCCCGACCATCAGCGCCAACGAACGCCTGACCGTTTTTTCGCTCGGCTTAGGCATTCCGCGTGAGACGCTTGCCGATCAGCCGATCAGTGTTGCTTTCGCAGGTAAAACCTTCGATGCCGCCATTGCCGAAGACACACTGCGCGAAATCAGCATAGAGAAATTGGCGGCGCTCCTGGCAGCCAATGCTCCGAATGGCAGTATAACGGTGGACTTCCTGCTCGGCGAGCCTGTTAAACTGCTCTTCGCCAACCGAACTTTCCGTCCAGAAGTGGCAGACAAGCGCTATGAACAACTTAGCGCTACAGAACTGATCGATCTGCTTGAAGATAACCTCGATACAGCGCAACTCTACCGCATCATCGTGCGTGATGTTGCCCAACTGCGCTATGACCAAACGTGGACGTTCCTAGAATCAGTGACGAACTACGACGGCATCCTTGCTCAGGTGCAGGCAGATGAGGCTTTGCGGCAAGGCGAACTGCGCTTTCACTCGTGGCTCTCGCTCGATTTTATCACCAGTGAGCTAACCGCATCGCCCGCGACCACCGGTCTGCGTACCTCGCTGCTCGGTTCGCTGTGGGTGATCATTCTGACGATCTTGATCGCATTGCCGCTTGGCGTTGGCGCCGCGGTCTACCTTGAGGAATACGCTGAGAAAAACCTGCTCAACGCCGTGATCGAGACCAACATCCGCAATCTGGCAGGCGTGCCGTCTATCATCTACGGTATGCTTGGCTTGGCGATCTTTGTCCGCACGCTGGAGCAGCTTACCAGCGGCGCGTTTGTGGGCGTCACCGACTCGAACGGGCGCACTGTCATCTCGGCTGCCTTCACCATGGCACTGCTGATCTTGCCGGTGGTCATCATCAACGCACAAGAGGCAATCCGCGCTGTGCCGCCCTCTATCCGTGAGGCAAGCTATGGTGTGGGTGCCACCAAGTGGCAGACCACGTCGCGGCAGGTGTTGCCGGCTGCCTTCCCTGGCATCCTGACGGGCTTGATCTTGTCCGTTTCGCGTGCGGTGGGCGAAACAGCGCCGTTGCTGGTGGTCGGTGGTCTAACGTTCACGCTAATTGACCCGAACGGACCGTTCTCTAAGTTTTCCGTCGTACCGATCCAAGTCTACAGTTGGACGGCTGATCCGGCGATTGGCTTCCGTAATGTGGCAGCCGCCGCGATCATCGTGCTGTTGGTTGTGCTGCTGACATTGAATACAACCGCTATTATCCTACGCCAACGCCTGAGCAAGAATCTGAGAGGGTAAACGTCATCATGAGTCAAAATGGAACTAGCTATGCCGTTCAACTGAAGGGCATGAACGTTTTCTATTCGGCGCATAAGGCAGTCGAAGATATCACGATGGATATTGGGCGTGGGCAGATTACCGCCTTTATCGGACCTTCGGGCTGTGGCAAAAGCACAGTACTGCGCGCCATCAACCGCATGAACGATCTGATTCCCGGTGCGCGTGTGGAAGGCGAAGTCATCTTCCGTGGGCAAAACCTCTACCAATCTGGCATTGATCCGGTTGAGGTGCGCCGCCGTATTGGGATGGTCTTTCAGAAGCCGAATCCGTTCCCGAAGTCTATTTACGACAATGTCGCTTACGGTCCGCGTATTCTGGGCGTGCGCGATACACGCACCCTTGATGAAATCGTGGAGACCAGCTTGCGCGCTTCCGCACTGTGGGACGAAGTGAAGGATGACTACAAGAAGAAGAACGGCTTGGCGCTTTCGGGCGGTCAACAGCAGCGCTTGTGCATTGCGCGCACGCTTGCCGTGGAGCCTGAAATCATCCTGATGGATGAGCCTTGCTCAGCGCTCGATCCGATCTCAACGCTGCGTATTGAAGACCTGATGCGCGAGCTGAGCAAGAACTACACCATCGTCTTGGTGACGCATAACATGCAGCAAGCCTCGCGTGTTTCGGATATGACCGCCTTCTTCCTGAGCGATGAAACGCGCACGGGCAAGCTGATTGAGTTCAACCCAACCACGCAAATCTTCACGCGCCCTGCGGATAAGCGCACCGAAGACTATATCTCCGGACGTTTCGGCTGATCCCGATTCGCCTTCACAAACACACAGGACGGCGTTATTACCGTCCTGTTTTGTTTCGCGTATGTAGCGCCGAGAGTGCGTTCAAGGCAGCGTAGGCAGTAATGCCGATCAGGTACAGAATGCCACCAGCACCTAACGGAGTCGGGATTTGCAGCCGTCCCAGCCCCTCTAGCGCGCCGCTCAAGCCGATCAAGGCACTTAGGATGCCGATCAGTCCCAGCGGCAGCGCGATCAACCGCCACCACCAACGGCGTCCCATGCTGCCCCATCCCAAAGCGCTAATGAGCGCCACACCAAGCAACGCAACAAAGCACAATAACGCCAACTGTTGATAGTTCGGATCGGCTGTCTCGCCGCGAAAGAAGGCAATTGGTGGACGCAAGCTGAGCGCTAACGCCAAGCCGATCACACCAAAAACAGCCCGCCCGAACAAACGCCGTGCAGCAGCGCTATGCAGGGCAAACAACCACGCCAACATCACAAGCGCCAGCCGCAAAGCAAAAGGCGCTACCATCGGCGGATCGGCATAGCGTACGGCTGGAATAATGCCGACCCATTCCGCCAAATCGAAGGCGTTCGCGCTGAGCGCCGCCGCCGCATTGTTGATCCATGTGGCATAGTAGCCGATCAGCGCTGCGAAAAGCGCCACACTAGGCAACCAACCAATCACGCGCTCTGCCCATCTTTCTGTGCGTTGCGTTTTGCTGCGGCGTGCTGACGGATCGTCTCGTCTTCTGCCTGCTGCTGCTGCGCGAACTGCACCATAAATTCGCTGCGCCGCTGCCGAAGCGCCATCGCCGCCACAGCCTGCACATCGCCCACATCGGCTTGTGTGCGTCCATCTGCCGCAGCGTAGGCGCGTGCTGCTTCAAAAAGCGTGAATTCGGCACGGTGCGAGTCAATGTCCAGCTCACGCACCAACGTCAGACCGAGATCAAGGGCTTGCTCAGTCAGCGCCACCTGTTTAAGCAGATCACGGGCGTTTTCGATCTCTGTGCGCGCCTCTGCCATGACGCCTGCCCATTGGCGCAGAAACGCTTTCGGATTGCTGCGAAAGGCGCTCACGCGGCGGTAAATTTCAAGACGATCTTCACGCGCCATGAGTCCGCGCACAACCACGCGCAGTCCAAAGCGATCCATAAGCTGTGGGCGCAGGTTGCCTTCTTCTGGATTCATCGATCCGATCAGCACAAAGCGCGAACGATACGTGCCAACCATCGCGCCGCGCCGCACGGTATAGCTGCCGGCAGCAGCAGCATCAAGGATGGCATCCACGATGTTATCTTCCAGCAGGTTAACCTCATCCACATAGAGGATGTTCTGATCCGCACGCGCCAAGATGCCGCGCTCCAGGCGCACACGCTGCTGCTGCATGGCGATGCGCTCGTTCACACCACCCACAACATCCTCAAGGCGTGCATTCAGCGGCAGTTCCACCATCTTGACGGCTGTCCAGCGCGTGATCGGTTCGCCGCGTGCCAGCTTGGCGGCGCAGTTTGGGCAAACGCCTGCCGCACCTTCGCGCTCAAAGTCCTCTGGCAGGCAGCCTTCTTCGCAGGTGCTAACTTCCACCTCAGGCAGAATGTCGCTCAGGCTGCGGACGGCGGTTGTTTTGCCTGTGCCACGCGGTCCGATGAGCAGCACGCCGCCAACGTTCGGATTGATGACTGCCAGCAGCAGCGCCACGCGCATTTCGGTCTGCCCAACCAAGGCAAGGAACGGGAAGGGCATATGCTCTGCCAAGCCGAGATCAATGTTGGCAGATTTGGCGAGCAGGGCGGGCGTGCTGGCAGCACTCAGAATCCGCATCAGGGCAGAAGGCAAATGCCCTTCGGGAACGCGCTCAGGATCAATCATTGGCAGATTGCTCATGAGGGACTCTATGCCTTCTCGGCTGCTTGGCGAGCGTCTTCGGCGGCGCGGCGGCGTTTGCGCTCTGCCTGACGTGCCTCACCTTCGGCAAGGCGGGCGCGTTCTTCGTCGGTGGTGGCGATCAGCGGCGGCACACGCTTGGGACGCCCCGCTTCATCCAATGCCACATAGACCAGATAAGCGGTGTTGGTGTGTTTGCGTTCGCCCGTGATTGGATTTTCGGCAGTCACCTGCACCTGCGCTTCCATTGAAGTGCTGCCGACATAAGTGAGTTCCGCCGAGACCGTTAGCACTGCGCCGATGCGAATCGGTTCAGTGAAGGTCATCGAGTCCATCGTCACCGTGACGACAACTGTCCGTGCGTGGCGCATGGCAGCCAAAGCGCCTGCCTCATCCACCAGCTTCATAATCTCGCCACCATGCACATTGCCGAGTGCGTTAGCATGTTCAAGGCGCATGAACTGCACCAACTGCACTCGCGACTCGGCAACGGTGCGCCCTTCGGAGTGGGTATCGCTCATCAATGCCTCTCAGCCAATGTCTTTACGGCGGTCGCTGACGCGCTTGAAGATGTCAGGGTCTTCCTCCAGCACATCCACAATATCGTAGGTGATATCGCCATTTTGAGGTGGCAATGGCGCACGGGCGGGCAAATTAGCGGGACGTGTAGTGGGCTTGGGCGGCGGGCTAGGATGGAGCGGACGCTGTTTGGCGGCGCGCTTGCGTAAAATGCGCCCGTCCTTAGAGAGATCGCCGACCCACTCGCCATCGCGGGTGTAGGCGCTCACGCCTTCGATGAAGCCAATGTACTCGCCGCGTGTATCGAAAATGCGCCCTTCGACTACCGTCGCTTGCCAGTCGCCCGGCGTGGTATAGATAAAAATGGGCTTGGGTGGTTTTGCCGTCATGGGATAATTACCTTTCGTACAGGATGCTGTGCAGGGCATTATAGCACGGAAGGGCATCACATAGGCGTATCAGGTTCGTTCAACCCTCAAAAAAAGCGCGGACAGGCGTGCTGAAGCCTGCCAAAGCGCCGCTGCCTTCAAGCCTGTCGTCCGCGCTGAGGATGCGGCTGCTGCGCGGATCGGTGTAGACATGCACGCTGCGCGTGTTCGGATAGACGACCCAGACGGCTGCCACGCCGAATGCCAGCCATTCGCCAACCTTCTCGACAATCTCCACACCACGATCATTCGGCGAGACCACCTCTACGACCAGATCGGGCGCGATCTTCAAAAAGCCTGTTGGCAAGCCCTCAGGCGGCATCTTCGCCGCACTGATGAAGGCAATATCCGCGCCGCGCACAGTGTGTTCATCACCGCGCACATAGAAGCCCGCCTCACCCACCACAATTTGCCCTAACTTGTGCTGTCGCACGTGCTGTCCAAGCAGTAAGGCGATGTTGAATTCAATTGCGCCATGTACACCACTGGTTGGTGACATCTCAACCAACTCCCCTTCGATCAATTCATAAGATTTGCCCGTTGTTGCCTGAATTTCCAGCAAATCCTCGCCGGTTAGCTTAGCCTGCGTGCGCGGTTCGGTCATAGCACCCTCATCATGCATATTTCGTGCGGGAAGGTGGTCAGTTGCCTTCCCGCCATCGGCTCGGTTATCTTACTTGGTTACGTTGAAGCGTGGCGCAACGACCTGATCGTCCACCCGCACCGGCACATCTGCACCGGGAAACTCGTAGACGCCGCGTGTGCCTTCATCCACGTGCAACATTGCTAAGAGCGCGTCGGTGACCATCGCCGCATCAATCCGCACGATAATGCGCCTATGCACACCCATCGGCACGAACTGCGCGCCAATGACTGGCGCACCTTCTGAGGTGGCGTGAATGACCATCCAGCCATCCTGAACAGCGCTAATGCTTTCAACGATCACATAGGTGGCATCACCCACCGTCACAAGCTGCTGATCGGCAACGTTTACGTTGATGTAGGTGCTGAAGCGCGGCGCGATGATCTGCCCGTCGGCATCGCGCAACGGCACGTCCGCGCCGGGAAATTCATAGGTGCCAACCGCGCCTGCATCGGCGTGCAGCATAGCAAGCAAACCGCCCGTAGTGTACATTGCCATGTCCACCTCAACTTGAATGTTCTTATTCAAGCCTGCTTTCAGTGGCGCATAGCCAATGACCGGCGCACCTTCCGTCGTGGCGTGAATGACCATCCACCCATCTTCCTTGATGAGTGCGGCAGGCACAGTTACCACACCGTCCGATCCCATCAGCATTGGCGCGGCACGGACGCTCTCGACTGTGACGAAGCCCTCGTTCGAGATGCCGCCGCCAAATAGACGCGGCAGCTCAGGCGCCAGTGCAGGCGGCACGTCCGCGCCGGGAAACTCGTAAGTGCCAAGTGTGCCACGATCCACATGAATCATTGCAGACATACGCGGCGTGACCATATTCGGATCAACCGAGACGACCACATCCTTGTTCACACCTGCCTTAATCGCTGCGTGACCAATGGCAGGAAAGCCCTGACTATCAGCATGAATGACGATCCAACCATCCTCCTGCGCCACAACCGTACCGATTGTGACTGTGTTCTCAGCGCTCACAAACTGATCATCTACCTGCACTGCCAACACATTGAAGGCAGGGTTGACGATCTGATTGTTAGCATCGCGCACTGGCACATCTTCACCGGGAAACTCGTAAATGCCAGCAATCCCCTTATCCACATGCAGCATGGCAGACATTTGCTGCGTAGCACGGCTGACATCTACTGCAACGGTGACGTATTCCGTCGTGCCGGCAGGCACATAGGTTTGCCCAATGACGGGGAAGCCTTCGCTGCCAGCGTGGATCACAATCCAGCCTGCCTCGGCTGCCACCACTTTTTTGACCACCACCATGCCATCATGGAGAACGTGATCGTAAACCTCGACCATTGGCGCATCAGCAGCGCGTAGCACACCGACGTTCGGCAGTACTGCCAGCACCAACGCCACGACAATCCCTAAAACACCCAATTTTGTACGCATTATCTACCCTGACTCCAGTTTAAGAAAAGACAACCGCTCAACGGCAATCCCATTGAACACCTCTCATCATATGCCTTATGGCTTGACCATGCAACTGACAAAAGCTATAGTTCACACACTTCTAATTCTGTTTTTGAACAAGTGGAGATCACCTTGCCGAAAACGCTCATCGTCGTGCCAACCTACAATGAGGCTGAAAATATAGCACGACTGGTTGATGCCCTACTCAACCTTCCTGTCGAAAATCTCTCCGTTTTGGTGGTGGACGATAATTCACCTGATGGCACAGGCACAATCGCTGATGAGTTGGCGGCGCAGCACCCTAATCGCCTGTATGTGCTGCACCGTGAAGGCAAGCAAGGGTTAGGCACTGCCTACGTGAAAGGCTTTCGCTGGGCATTGGCAAATGGCTATGAGGCTATCGGGCAGATGGATGCCGACTTTTCGCACGATCCAAACGACGTGCCACGCCTGCTGGCTGCCCTTGAAAACAGTGATGCGGTGATCGGTTCGCGCTATGTGCAGGGCGGCAGGTTGGATGAGCGCTGGAGCATTTGGCGGCGGCTGCTCAGTTGGTGGGCGAACCGTGTTTGGGTCGGCACGATTTTGCGCTCGCCCGTCCGTGATAATACGGGCGGCTTTCGCCTATGGCGGCGCGAGACGCTGATCGGCATGAATTTAGACCGTGTGCGCTCCAACGGCTACATCTTTCAGGTGGAGATCACCTACCTTGCGCTGCGGCTGGGCTATAAATTCACAGAGGTGCCGATCTACTTTGCAGATCGCAAATATGGGCAATCTAAGATGGGTTTGAAAGTGCAGCTTGAGGCAGCCCTTGGCGTCTTCAAGGTTCGCAATCGCTACCACGCGCTGACTGCCGCTGAGCGCGGCACACAAGCCTAAGCGAGAGGCACGCTATCTGTTTATGTCCACACGCCGCGCCGATGCTTTGATCCTGCTACTGTTGTTTGCGCTACCGCTGATCCTGTTTTGGGAAGTGACGGTTGGCGGGCGCACACTGCTGCCTGCTGATAATCTCTATCAATATCAGCCTTATGCCGCCTATCGTGGTGTGTTGGGCGTGCCAGACCTGCCGCACAACGCCTTGCTCTCTGACCTTGTGCTGCAAAATTGGCAGTGGAAGCACTTTGCACGGAACAGCTTTGCCAACGGCGAACTGCCGCTGTGGAATCCTTATCTTTTTGCAGGTGTGCCGTTTCTGGCAGGCGGGCAGCATTCAGCCCTTTACCCATTCAGCCTGATTTACTATGTGCTGCCGCTCGAAAACGCTTACGGCTGGTTCACGGTTAGCCAGTTGTGGCTTGGCGGCGCGCTGATGTACCTCTTCCTGCGCGGCATCGGGCTAGGGCGCTTTGCAGCGCTGATCGGCGGGATCGCCTATCAGTTGAACAGCTTCTTTGTAGCAAGCGCTGTTTTCCCGATGATCATCGCGGCGGCGGTGTGGCTGCCCTTCCTGCTGCTGATGTGCGAAAACATCATCCGTCGGCGGCAGGCATTGGGCAAGCCAGCTATGCTGCTGTGGGTCGTTTTGGGCGCAGTTGGTTTGGGTATGTCCATACTGGCAGGGCATGTAGAATTTTTCTACTATAGCCTGCTGGTGATGGCGTTTTGGTGTGCGGTGCGCTTGCTGGTGTTGTGGCTTGGCAAGCGCGAACCATTCGCGGCGATCTTCGGGCGCGGTGTGGCGCTGATTGGCTTGGTGGCGCTTGGTGTCGGCTTGGGCGCGGTGCAGTTCGTGCCGTTCTACGAGTTGGTCAATACCAGCTTTCGGGAAGGGCGCGCCAGCTTTGAGGAAATTCGCGGCTATGGCTTGCCGCCGCGCCATGCGCTTGCCTTTTTGATGCCGAATATCTACGGCTCGCCTGCCCAACACGGCTACTTCGATCTATTCAGTGCGCAGTACACCGCGCTGCGCTGGACTCGCGCCGACGGTGCGACGATTACCAACACCTTCATGGAAGGCGGCAAAAATTACGTTGAAGGCGCCTCTTATGCAGGCGTTCTGACGCTGATCCTCGCCCTGATCGGCATCCTGCATTGGCGTGACCGCGCTGCCCATGCGCGGATCGCTGCGGAAGCGCCCTACCGTGCGATGTTTCTTGCGCTCAGCGTCCTTTCACTGCTCTTTGCCTTTGGCACGCCGCTTTATGCACTGCTCTACTATGGCTTGCCGGGCATTAACCAACTGCACTCGCCTTTTCGGTGGGTCTTTCCGCTGATGTTGTGCCTTTCGGCGTTGGCTGCCTATGGCGCGCAGGCACTTCAGCAAGCACGCGGCGATTTGACCTTTGGTGCTGCCTACTACCGCGATGGTGCCACAGTCTCACTGACCTTCCGTGCGGCGCGCTGGATCGGCTACGCACTGATCGGTTTAGGTGCGGCGATCCTGATCAGCCTCATCGCGGCGCGGCTTGCCTATGATCAGGTGCGCGGCGTGGTTGAGGCTATCTACAACAACCTTGCTGGCGCAAATCTGGCATATCCATCAGCGCAGGTCTTCTTCAGCGTGAAGGCGCGGGAAATCTTCCTGTTTGCCCTATTGCTGATCGGCAGCGGCGCCGTGGTGCGCGTCAGCCGTTGCCCGATCTACCTGCGGCGCATTCCTGTCTGGCAAATCATGGCAGTTGTGTTGCTATCTGCTGATCTCATCACAGCCTCTTATGGCTTCAATCCTGCTGCCGATCCGAAATGGCTGAACTTTGAGCCGCCCGCGCTCACATGGCTAAAGGCGCAGAATCCGCATGAGTGGCGCGTGACGACCTATCAAGCGCCGAATGCCACCGCAACGCTGAACGCCAATATGGCATGGCGGTTCGGCATTCAAGATATACGCGGCTACGACAGCATCATCACGCGGCAGTACGTCGAATATATGCAGAAACTTGCGCCGCAAAGCCAACTGCTCTACAACCGCATCGCGCCGATTTACCCTGATACGGCGGAAGCGCTTAATTCGCCCTACCTTGATATGCTGAGCGTGCGCTATGTGCTGAGCGAGGCGGTGCTGGATACGGAGCAGTTTCCGCACTACCGTTTGGCATATGAAGATGAAGCACTGCGAATCTACGAGAATACCAAAGCACTGCCACGCGCCTTTGTGATTATTCCCGGCATGGAATTCTGCGGAATGCCTGACATGCTGCCGATTTCGGCGCTTTTTCCCGGTGCAACAGCGGAGATCATCAAGGCAGAGATTGAGCAGGCGCGCAACAACGAAGTGTTGGTGCGCGTCAATGTGGCAGGCGAAGGCGGTATGCTGCTGCTGACTGATTCTTACGCAATTGGCTGGCGTGCCTATGTGCGCCCTGCTGCTGCCCCTGAGGACGCCGAACAAGAAACGGAGATTTTCCTAACACACGAGAATTTCCGCAGCGTGAAAGTGCCAAAGGGCGAGTCGTTGGTGCGCTTCCGCTATTCGCCGCCGTCTTTTCAGGTAGGTGCCTTTGCGTCCTTCCTCAGCGGCACACTAGGGCTGTTTTTGCTCATGCTGTGGGCATGGCGCAGCTTCTACCGCGAGGCAGAGGGCGAGACCAGCAATGTGCGCCGTTTTGCCAAGAACAGCCTCGCGCCGATTGCCCTGAACCTGTTCAACCGCCTGATTGATATGGCGTTTGCCTTCATCATGCTGCGCTTGCTCGGTCCGGCAGCAGCAGGCACCTATTATTACGCAGTCGTGATTTTCGGCTGGTTCGACATTCTGACCAACTTCGGCTTGAACACGCTGCTAACGCGAGAAGTGGCGCGCAATCTAGGCGCAGCAGGCAGCTATCTGCTCAACAGCAGCCTGCTGCGGTTAGGGCTGGCAGCCGCTGGTGTACCGCTGCTGATCGGCTTCTTGGCGCTGCGCGGTGCACTGGAGCCTGCCCTTGATAGCACCACAGTCACTGCCATTGTACTGCTCTACGTCGGCTTGATTCCAAACAGCATCAGCACGGGCTTAACAGCGCTGCTCTACGCCTACCAAAAGGCAGAAGTGCCTTCCGCGGTGGCAACCATCACCGTTATCTTAAAGTCGGCGGCGGGCTTGGCGGTGCTGCTGGCAGGCTGGGGGGTGATCGGTTTGGCAGCGGTCAGCATCGTGCTGAATGTGGTGACGTTAGGCATGTTGGCGTTGGGTGTGCGCGCTGCCATGCGCGAAAATCAAGGGACGGATAGTATAGTCGAACGCATTGGCGTGCGGCGCGATTTGCTGCGCGGCATGATGGTGGGCGGCTTTCCGCTGATGCTCAACCACCTGTTGGCAACCGTCTTTTTCAAGATTGATGTGGTCATCCTAGAGCCGCTGCAAGGGAACGCAGTGGTTGGGCAGTACAGCACTGCCTATAAATGGCTGGACGCGCTTGGCGTGATTCCTGCGCTTTTCACGATGGCGTTGCTGCCAATTATGGCGCGGCAAGCGCACGAAGATCGGGAAGGACTGCGGCGCAACTACTATTTCGCCGTGAAGCTCTTGGTCAGCCTTGCCATTCCAACAGCCATCCTCACCACTTTTGCCGCGCACTTTCTGATCAACTTACTGGGTGGTGCGCGCTACTTACCTGATGGTGCCATCGCGTTGCAGCTTATGGTGTGGTTCATGCCTATTGGTTGGATCAACAGCCTGACCAACTATGTGTTGGTGGCGCTTGATCAGCAGGCACGCATGAAGTGGGCATTTTTGGCAGGTGTGGGCTTCAATATCGGCGCGAACTTGCTCTTTATCCCTTTATACGGCTATCGCGCAGCGGCAATCACAACCATCCTCTCTGAACTAGTGCTGCTAATTGCTTTCTATCGGTTGTTGCGCGGCGCGCTCGGTGCGGTGGATTGGTGGGCGTTATTGTGGCGTCCGAGCTTTGCTGGGCTGTGCATGGCGGCTGTGGCGTTGGTGCTGTGGCAAGTGATGCCACTTTTGGCTGTGGGCGTGGCGGGCGCAGTGTATGTAGGTGTACTGTGGGCACTGCGCCCGTTCACACAATGGGAACTCAGCCGTATTGCGCCGCTGCTGCCGCAGCCTGTGCAGCGCGTCTTGCTGAGGAATGGCTAATGCGTATTAGTGGCTATCGAATTCCTGTTCAAGGCGCACAACGTTCAGGTTATGCTCCATGATCAGGCGCAAGACGATAGGGCTGCACACAACGGGCAAATCCATCTCGCGTTCGTCATGGCTGAGGACAAAGCGGTAGACTGAAACGCGCCGCCCTGCACCTAAGGTGAACGATTCAACCGTCACCGTCTCGGAAAGCTGCCAGCCAGCACGGAGGTATTGTTGTAGCACATCAGCGGAGGTGTAAGTTTGCGAACGCGGCGACCAATGCCGATATTCCTCGACATTGAAATTTTGGGCGGCTTCCGTAGAAGCACTCGTATAGAAACGGCTAGACATAAGCACCACCTATCTATTACACAACACGCTTTATTTAATGTGCTGCATCTGTCGTTCGTTACAAGTTTCACTATACATTGAAATATGTTATGTGTATATGGTTAAACAATTAAGGTTTGAATAAAAACCGTAGATTTATCCATTCTTTAGGGAATCATGAGTAACTTGGTCTTCCTTGCGCTCGCCTTTCTGCCCATGTATGCGCTGCTGATTATCCTGCTGCGCCGCACGCGGACTCAGCGCGCTTTGGGCGTGCTGCCTGCCTTCAGCGTGCTGCTTTACGCACTGCCCTATGAAGGTGTGCTGATCGCGGCGCGCTTTTGGGAGGTGGCGGCAGCCTCAGCCTCAGGCATTGTGGTGCTTGGTGTGCCGCTAGAGCGCTTGGTGTTGGATGGTGCGGCGATCCTGTTGGCGAGCTTGGCAGCGCGGTGGTTATGGCACACGGCATATCCCGAAAACTAGCCCTGTTGATGGCGCTTAGCACGCTGCTGATCAGCCTGCGGGCGCATGGGCAAACCGAACTGCCGCGCTTGCCGATCTCGGCATTGTGGAGCGATGGAACGCGCCTGTTGGTTGGGCAAGGTGCAACATTATACGAGGTGCTGCCTTCAGCTGAAAGTTTGGTGGTGCGTTGGCAGCGCAATTTGGCACGCGGCGCACTGCAAGCGATTACGGTGTGTGCGCCGTTCATTTTTGCCCTAAGCGCGGATGGGCTAAGCGTACTGGATGCCGATGGGCGCGAACTTACCTTCGGGCGCGGCGGCGGGCACCGCCTTGCCTGCAACGCTGATCAAGTGTGGGTGGCGGCGTTGGGTGCGGGCGTGCGGCGCTATCAAGTTAGCGCAGAGGGCAAGCTAACCGCACGTGAACCAATCCGTACCACAGCCGCCGCACACGACGTAATCCCAAGTGACGGCGCGTTCTTCTGGGTTGCCGAAAGCACAGAAGGTGTCCGCCTCTACGATTTTGAGGGTACGGTGCGCTTGTGGCTGAATGCCTTTACACCTGCACAGGTGGTGCGCTATAGCAGCGGACGTTTGTTCGTTGGGCATGGCGCGCAGTTGAGCATTCTTACGGTCGGTGGCGATGGTAGCGCGCCACAGGTAATCGGTGCGGCAACGCTTTCGCCGAACGATGCACATCTTGCCGATCTGCTTGTGGTGGGCAACCGTCTGTATGTCGGTCGTATACATACTTCTGGGCGCGGTGCGGCGCTCATCGCCTTCGACTTTTTCGGCGCGAACACGTTGCGCGTTGTTGGGCAGTTTGGCGAGGACGGCGGCGGTGCGCGCTTGGGTCAGGTTGGCGAGGATATTTTCGTGACGGGCGGCAGCAGCTTTAGCCATGTGCGCTTCAATGGCGAAACACCAATCCTTATCACAAATTGGTTGGCTGCCGAGCTGCGCTGCACCCTGAACGCACCAACTGATCCACAACCTGCGGACGGCGCGCAGGTGGCAGGCGGCACGCTCACCCTGAGCTGGCGTGCCAGTTGCGCGGAGTTCTTTGAGGTGCGCGTAGATGGCGCGCTAATCGCCACTGTGCTGCCAGATGCCAGCTCCGAATCTGCCAACGCTGAGTCGGATCGTCCGCAGCACAGCTATACCGTGCCACTTCCAAACGGTGAGCATACATGGCAAGTAGTAGCGCTTGGCGCGGATGGGATGGGTGTGGCAAGCCCAACGTGGCGCTTTGAAGTTGCCGCCGAGGGGCTGGCAGGCACGGCAGCCGCACCGCGTGGCGAACGGCTCTACCGCCCACCCCTCTTGGACTTGCAGACGCCTGCGGCTGCCCTAGCAGTGCTGTGCGCTGCCAGTTGCGGCGGCTTGTTGTTGATCATTGGGGCGGCGTGGTGGCTGGGCGTGCGCGCACAGCGCCGTTGGTAGGGATCATGCGCTGAGAAGTGCCTCCACCTCTGCCAATTGATTGTTGTTGTGCGTTTGGCGCAGTATGTTGATCATGCGCCGCTGCAAAATCACCCCGCCGACTGGCGATGAAAGCTGACGCGCTTTTTGGTAGGCGCTGAGCGTCTGCTCAAGAGTCGTCTCGCCAAGCAACATGCCCACAGCATTCGTGAGCGCCTCTGCATAAGCATTGGCAGGTGAGGGCGCCTGTTTGGCAAGCGCCTTTAGCGCCTCTTGGCGGACTATACCCGCAGCCTCAGTCTGGTGTGCGGATATGAAAATCAGGCTGCCAATGGCGGCAAAGAGTGGCGAAAACTCTAGATCACGGTTTTCAAACTGGGCGAGTAATTGACAGGCTTCCTCAACGCTGCCGTGCAAAGTCAGCGCCAAAGAGAGATAGAGCGTGGCAGGCAGCAAGTTAAAAGGACTTTTGCCACTTTGCGCGTTCCGCACAACTTCCTTGAGCAGCTGGATCGCCGTCTGATCGTCGTTTGTGAAGATAAGCGCCACAGCACGATAAATGTTGGCAAAGTCCAGAATGCCTTGCATCACTTCTTCAGAAGGTGCGATCTGGCTGATGGCGGCAACTGCCTCATCAAGCAGCTTGTGTGCGCGTGTGTAGTCACCCAAGTAGGCATATGCCTCGCTCAGATAGATTTGCGCCCACATACGGTTCAGCGGCGAGTAGGTCGTCATCCCTAGAATTCGTTCATAGTAGACGATGCTCTCGGCAAAGTTACCGCTGTTGCTGGCGCACTGCCCAAGCATGTTCAGGATGTAGGCAGCATTCGGTAAGTTGCCCATGCGCTGATGAACGGCAAGCGCTTGGTGTAAGTATGGCTCCGCCGCCGCCGGATCAATCGAGCGTAGCACCGAACCAATGCCGCCCATCGCCTCTGCCTGCCCATACTCATCCCCAATTTCGCGGTAGATGGCAAGCGCCTGCTGATGGAACGCCAAGCCTTCCATCAGGTTGCCGCGCCCCCGCTCGATTTGCCCTAGATCATCGAGGGCATCTGCCTCAGACTGGCGATCACCCGCTTGGCGTGCGCTCTCAAGGTTTTCCCTAAAGATGACCGCCGCCGGCTCTACTTGTGGGAAAAAGCTCAGCCAGCCGATTCGCCGCCGCTGCTGCCGCGCGAGTTTGGGATCGCTGATCTTGCCGTTAAGTTGTTCATGGAGCGCCTTCAAAAGCGCAAACTGTCCCCATTCCCACAGGTGCGAAGCATCAATGGTGATCAGCAAGCGCGCTGCATCATCATAGTGAGCGGCGGCGATCAGATGATCAATCTCGGCAAGTGGCGCGGAAAGGTCTTCTAGGGTATGCCAGGCTTGGCGCGGCTTGCGGATTTTCTCGTAAAAGGCGGCGGCGCGTTTGTGCAGCACACAGCGCGTATAAGGCAGCGGCGAAACGTGGGCATCTGCCGCCTGACCAAGCGGAATCTGCTGATAGCTATAGGCACGATCAATGGGATGCAAAGCGAATTGGCTGGTTGCCTTATTAAAGCTGACGAAATAGCCGCGCACCAAGCGCGAGAGGATAGCGCGAAGGCCTGCCGTGTTCATGAAGGGCGCTAACAGGAACTCTAGGGCGGGCTGTGTCACAGGGCGTCCATAGAGCGCGAGTGCTTCCATCACACGGATTGCCTCCGGCGAGAGGCGGGCAATTGCCTGCTGCACAATCAGCGGCGTAACTTCACCACTGATCAAGCTCGTATCACTGAGCAGGTCAGCAGGGCTGAGCAATGGGTCTTCCAGCAGCAAGCCAATGGTTGCCTCTAAGGCGCGTGGGAAGCCGCCGGTCATCTCGGCAAGGGCGTGCAGTGTTGCCGAGTCAGCATCACGCAGACCAACCGCGCCATCACTATCGAAAAGGCGCAGCAAGGCAACTGCCTCGTCAGCCGTCAACCCCTCATCAAGGGCAATTTGGCGCTCCCACACCTTGAGTTGGCGTGGCAGGCTCAGCGGCTCGCGGCTGGTGATGAAAATGGTCAACATGCCGCCGCGCTCTAAATTTGTCTCTAGCAGGGCAGCCAGATCAGGGTCGGTCAGCGCACCCGTCTCGGCATCTTGCAGCGACTCAAGGCTATCCAGCAGCAGGGCATAGCGTCCGTTGGCAAGTTTTTCCAACAGCAGGGCCGCTTTACGGGCAGACGGCGTCTGACCATCACGAGCGAGGTATTCCAGCGTGTGTTGTGCCTCGCCATCCAGCAGCTTGGAAAAGCCGAGCAGCGCTTTCTCAAGGCTGATGCCTGTGCCAGAACTGCTCAGCGAAACAATACCATCCAATGCCAGATCGGATACTTGAATGTCGTTAATCGCTTTGCAGAGCAGGGCCGTTTTGCCCACACCGCCACGTCCATACAGGCTGATGAGGCGAGCGCGCTCATGCACCAAAGTGCTGATCTGGGCAAGCTGGCGGGCGCGCCCGATGAAGCGATCACCAACTTCTTGCGGCAGCGGGTTGATGATGCGGCTGCCAATGCGGCTGGGCGTCGAGCGCATCCGATCCGAATCGAGTTGGGCAAGGGCGCGGCGCTCTTGTTCGGCAGCCTGATCAAGGCTGATGATCGCGGTGGGCAGTTGGACAAGCGCGTCGGTATCTAGCTCTGGCGCGCTGCCGTTTATCAGGGCGTTATGAAGTGCTTCGCTGAAGGCGGCGGCGCTGTACCAACGTTCACGGCGTTCTTTGGCAAGGGCGCGGCGCAGCACCGTATCAGTAGCAGCGGACAGATCATCACGAATGCGGCTAATTGGCGGCGGCAGCATGTAGAGATGCTTGTGCATCAAATCGGCGGATGATTCGCCGCGAAAGAGCGGTTGTCCGCTGAGCATTTCAAAGATCAAGATGCCAAAGCTGTAAATATCGGCACGTGCATCTACATTTTCGCCAAGCCACTGCTCAGGGGACATATAGGCAGGCGTGCCAAGCTGTGCGCCGGTCTGCGTCAGTTGAGAGCGATTCACATCATTCAATAGCTTTGCCAAGCCAAAATCGGTCAGCACAGCGTCGCCAGCGGCATTCAGCAGCACATTTTGCGGCTTGAGATCACGGTGAACAATGCCGGCACTGTGGGCGTAATCCAAGGCAGCACCGATCTGGCGCGCTAAGCGGGCAACATGGGCTGCTTCTAAGGCATTTTCGCGCATGATGGTGTTCAAATCGCCGCCACTGAGCAGCTCCATCGCCAAAAAGAGCGCGCCATCCTCTTGCCCATACTCAAAGACGCGCAAAATGTGCGGGTGGTTCAGGGTGCTGAGCGTTTGTGCCTCACGCAGGAAGCGCCGCACAAACTGCGGATCACGGGCAAGTTCAGGGCGAATGCGCTTCAAAGCAGCCACTTGCCCCGTTTGAACATGCTGCACACGGAACACATCCGCCATGCCACCTTTGCCCAAGGGCGCAACGATCTGATATTGTCCAATCTGCGTGCCGATTAGCTCACTCATGGCTGCCTCACTTGTGTGCTGCTTTGATAGTTGTACATAGGCATATCTTACCGATTTAGCGCTGCGGGTGGTGTTAGAAACGTTATAGAATATTCGCCAACCTGCCCCATGCCTTTCTGCGGCTTACCACAGCGCCTAGCAGCGCGCCTCACCACTACCTCACACTGCCAGAATAGGCTACAATAGCATTTTTAGGTGCGCTGGCAAGTTTACCTATATTCGCCCGTGCCAGCCTTTAAGACGTGCATTTCCCTGCAATCAGGAGAGATTTTCCCGTGACGAATACGCCGACCCCTGCCACTGGCATCCGCATCCCGCAGTATGCCCTCACCCTAGCCGTGATCTTGCTGGCGCTTGGTGCGCTGCTGGCAGCCTCACAAGGCATTAATGAGCGCTCATTTGTACGTGCCGAGTTTACGGCAACGCCCGCCCCAACCCTACCGCCAAGCCCAACCCCTGTGCCGATTGATCCCTTTGCTAACCTCACCTTCACCACCTGGACGAGCGAAGGTGACCTCCTCAGCATGGAGGTTCCCGCACTCTGGGCACCGCAACCTGCCCGCAACAGCCCCATTGCCTACACCTTCACCGTAGAAGGCACGCCCAATGTTGGGATTGGCATCTTTGTGATCCCAACTGCTGAATTAGGCATTCCCGGCGTCGCGCCCGATGCCAGCCCTGAGACGATCCTGAAGGCTGCCTTTGCAACCGATCCATCCTTGACGGTGCGCGAGGTGCAGGCAGGTGATCTGAAAGGCGCAGCCGTCAAGCAATCTGAGATTGGCACCGATCCGATCACTGGCAATCTCAGCGGCACGGATAGCGACATCTGGCTGCTGGCAATTGACGCTAACCATGTGCTGCTGCTGCAAGCCATTGCACCAACCGAACGCTGGGCAGAGATGGAACCCGTCCTTGCCCGTGTGACCAGCAGCCTCAAAGTGGACGTGGCAGCCACCATTGCCCGTATGACCAGCGTGCTTGGTACACCTGTTCCCGCACCCACTGCTGAAGCAACCGCTGAAGCGACGGCGGAGGCAACCAGCGAAGCGACCACTGAAGCAACGGCTGAACCCACCGCTGAGGCGACCAGCCCAGCAACCGCGACTCCTGAACCTGCCGGTCCGACGCTGCCAACACCAACGCCTGCTAACTAGCCCTGAACAAAAACGGGCAGGATCGCACGTGATCCTGCCCGTTGTCTCAGCGCCTTGCGCCCTAATCGGTAGGCGTGCTAATCCTCAACGACGCGTGTTGGCAGCGGCGCACCACGCCACACCGCATCTGGATTTGGCACGAGGCTATCAATTGGCACCCAATAGGTCTTGCAGGCGATGATGATCTTATAGAAGCTGCGCGTGCTATCCACCCCTAGCACCCAATAGGTCTTGGCGTTCGGTGCGGTATCGAGGATGATGTTGCTGGCAGCGTTGGCACGTGGCGCCCAATAAATCGGCGTTGCGCGCACTAGAAGACCTTGCCCAGCACCCGTGAAGCCGATGCAAGGCACACTGGCAGCAGGTGTATCAGCTGTGCAGTTGATCTGATAGTCGGCGACCAGCCACTCCATCTCAATCGGATTCTCAAAGACGATAACGGTGATTGTGCCGACGAGTGGCGGCGCGAAGGTTGCCACGAATGTGATTGGTGTAGAGAAGTAGTCTTGGTTTTCGTTGTAAATCTCATCGCCTTGCGAGTTATAGATGAAAAGGCTGAATGAGGTGGTCTGTTGTGGCGGCGCGGCAAGGATAAATGCTTCGACCGTCACAATGACGGTGCAGCCATTCACGGTTACGTTGATATTCGGACCTTGTTGCGCCTGAGCAGGTGCTGTTGCCGCCATCATGAGCGATAGCACCACAAAGGCTATCAGTGCGAGATTTAAGAAGCGTTTCATTGCGTGATCTCCAACGTTGAGAAAAAGCAGATTCTTCTAAAATCTACACCCGTTTTTAATGTGCGCCTAGTAGAGAAGTGCTAAAAACGCATAAAAATAGGATCACTGTGCGCGGATGGCTGCCACGCCTTCCGCAGCGCGCTGGACAGCTTGGCTGGCTGCTGTCAGCGGATCGCGCCCTTCCTCCAGCACAGCATTGATCGCCTCGCGCAGCGGCAACCACAGCGCCGCCAACTCGGGACGGTTGGGCAGCGGCACGCCCGCCTCATAAAGCGCTCGCGCTAAAGGCATCAGCAGCGGCGCAGAATCGGCAGCCTCTGGCAGTGTTGGCAGAAAGCCGTACTGCCCTACGCGCTGTTGCGAATCGGTGCTGAGCACATAGCGGGCAAGGGCAAGGTTTGCCTCTCGGAAGGGACTGCCCACACCGATGTAAAGCTGCCATGCCCGCGCCACAGGTAGCCAGGCGCGCCCTTCCACGCTTGGCAGCGCCGCCACACCCAAATCATCACCTAAGGCAGCGCGCAGGGTGGGCAGCCGCCAACTGCCACCGAGCAGATAGCCAACCGCGCCTTGGCGGAAGCCATCTTCCGCCGCGCCGAACTGCACGCCTTCTGCGTCTGCCAAGCCGCGCAGCGCGATCAGATAGTTGCCAAGCGCATTCGTGCTGAGTGCGCTGTTAGCGTTTTCATCCAGCAGGCTGCCGTTCAGGGCAAAGAACATGCCCGCCGTTGGGTAAAAATCACGCGGTAGAATCAAGCCGACCTCAGCCGCCTGCGCCGCCAGATCGCGCACGGTGTTAGGCAGCCCTTCACCGATGAGCGCACGGTTGTAATAGAGCGTGTAGCTCTCCAGTGCCAGCGGGAGCGCCTGAACTTGCCCATTGAACTGCGCCAACTGCCATGCCAACGGCGTTAGGGTCTGGCGAAATTCAGGCGTCAGGTTGCGATCCAACACAGCGGCAAAGCGGCGCACTGCTGGCTGCGCCAACGCATCCGAGGTGCTCAAAATCAGGTCAGGTGGACGCGCATTTGGCGGATTATCGAGCAGGGCGGAAAGTTGGCTGTGCGGCACATAGATCGTCTCAAGGATGAGGTCGCCCGTTTGCAGCGGCGGATAGTCCGCCAGCCATTCCTGAAGCAAGGCAGCTTGCGGCGGCTGCCATGTATGCCACAGCACAAGCGTCGTTTGGGCGCGGCTTGGCACGGCAGCGGCGCCAAAGGCGGCGCATAGACAGACTAAGCTAAACAGGGCGCGGATACAGCGCATGGCAAATCACCTCTTAGGGCGTGATTATAACAGTTCCTCATGCTTGTGGAGAGGGAGATAGCAGAAATGGAGGTGGTGAAGGCGATAACCCACCATAGCGCGGTGCAGCCAACCCTTATTCTTAGCCCTTTCTTTGCAGGCGGGGAAGAACTCCTTTCCCGCCCGCAGGGAAGGTGGCGTGCGCTGGGGCGTAGTAGCACAGCGCGTGCGGGTCGGTTGTGGTTTAGGGTAGCCCGTTGGGTGGATGCACACCTGCTTGCACCCAGATGCGGCGTGCTGCCATCAGCCGCGCTTGGTTCATCTTCAGGCGAACGACAGTTGCCCTGCCAGTGCTGGTTATACCGATAACCTCATCCCCCGCTGACGACCATTGAAAATGTGCTTCCCAACGCTCTGCACGCGGATTGAACAGTGCCACAGGGTCGCCTGTGAGGGGATCAATCGCTGTGGTGGCTCGCCCTTTGCTCAGGTTGCAAGATGGGCAGGCAAGGCATAAATTGTCGGCAGCATCGCCGCCATCAGGATCAATGTGTTCAACATGCATTGCTTGTCCAATGACCAATTGGGCAGTTTGGCAATACTCACAAGTATGTTTAGCACGCTCGTGGACATGCCGCACAACGGCTGCCCAAGGAGTTCAGCCATCAGCCGCCTTCAAAGCATCCATGTGGATGCTGTAGCCACGCCCCATCAGCAACTGCATCGCCTCAGCCTTCCGCAATGTCAGCCGCTGCCCACGCTCAACCAGTTGCTCTAGCTCCTCATGCTCTAATGCTTCCAAACTGCCCGCACTGTGCTTATCCATCAACATCTGCATTCGCACTTGCGTTGCTACTGCCATCTGCTCACGGGCAATTGTCCACAATGTATCATCCGAGAGATGCGCTAACGCCCGCAGTTCTGCACGCTCATCGGTTGGCAGCGCCAACAGCACATCCTCTAACGCCTGCGCGAGATGAGAACGAATCACCTCATCAATTGGGCGCGCCATTTGCTCTGCGAGCTGCTTTGCCTTGTCATAGAGCGCCTCTGGAATAGAGATTGTGTAGTCGCTCATCGTTACGTTACCCATTATTGACTGTTACGATGATTATACACAGTGGCGCAATGCTGCGACCACACGCCCTCATGCGCGTCGCGGGTGAGGAAGAGTCCGTGCGGCGGTGTATCGCTAGGTTGTTAAGGTGCGCTTGAGTCGGGTTGCCCTCTACATAGCCGTACCCATTCCGCGATGCCGAGCGCTCCCACACGCCTTCATGCGGATCGCGGGTGAGGAACAGTCCGTGCGGCGGGGCAACCAACCCCTATCCCCCAACCCCTTTCCCCGCCCGCAGGGAAAGGGGCGTCGCTAGGTTGTTAA
>QWHC01000020.1 GCA_021404685.1 Chloroflexi bacterium CFX4
GGCGCGGCGGGCGTGTGGTGGCGGTGGGCAGGCGGCGCAGATAAGTTAGGCGCTGCATCACAGCGTCAATCACGGCGTTTTTGCCCACGCCCGAGGGTCCGACCAGCACAAAGAGCAAACCGGGCAGGGTTTCGGTGGAAGGGTTGGGTGAAGGTAAGTCGTTCATGGGGCTATTTTAGCACACTCTGCTCTGAAAAGTTTCTGAAAAATGCACCGCGAATCTTTCGCTTTTTCATTAAGCTATTCTATAATATGTGCATTGCACGAGGATGCTTTTCGCCAATGCCTCACAACGCGCTGCCATCCGCGCAATAACGAGACGCGCTCTGGTTCAGGGGAGTTCATCGCATGACGGATAATTTGCCGCCACATCTCAGCGAGAGCGAGGGTGACAATCTGCCAGACTATACTTTGCCATGTTTTCATACATACACTGATGATGATTTGATCTTAGCCTTTGAGGCAGAAATTGCCCAACCGCGGGCAGACCAGCCCACCAAAGATTGCGCTGTTTTCGAGGTTGTTTACCGTGCGCTTGTCTTACGCGCTGATGCGCCTTTTACTGCCTTTGACTATCAGTACCGCCGCATGGTGATTGGTTGGCTGCGCGAAACGCCTAGCTCCGATCAGGCGGTTGAGCGGATGGATGGCGGCATTGATGATATGGTGACCGATGTTTATATGCGCCTGTTCCATGCCTTCCGCCTGCTTACTAAAGCACGCCGTTTCTACAGCCGTTTTGATGGCAGACCGAACCGCGTGTTTGCTTACATTCAAATCACCAGCCGTAGTGTCGTAAACACTATTTTGCGCTCACCGCGCCGCATTGACGATGAACTAGGCGAAGACATTATGCACGACAGTTATTCGATGGATGATTGGTTAGCAAGCAGTGCCGTCTTGGAGCGCGCTCGTGCGCTGCTCAGCCCTGAGGATTGGGAAATTTTCAGGCTGCATTCAAACGGCTACCGCGCACCGGATATTGCACTTGTCGTCAAGCGCAAACCAAGCTACATCCATACGCGCATTAGAAGCATCTTAAGGCGCCTGATGGCTGACGAAGAACTAAGCGATCTGTTACAATAGCAATCCTTCAAGGCAATTGTTCAGGAAACTGGCAGTTGCCTTCACTGAATTTTAACAACTTACAGACAATTGGCAAATTAAGTTGGCAGGATTTTCGCCTTTAGTAGAAGCAAGTCAAATTCACGCGACAGGAGTTAGTTCATGACCTGCACACATCCCTTACCTCTCAGCGATGATGATCTGCTAGATATCTTGCTGGGCGATCCTGATCCGAGCCTTGTCGAATGCCTAGAGTCTGATAAGGAATCGCAAGCGCGTTATCAAAAAATGCTGAACTTTCACCGTAAGATGCACCGTGCGTTTCATCCAAGCGATCAAACGTTGGTGGATTATGTGAGTGGTATGCTCTCCGAGCCGCACCGTCAGGCGATTGATTCCCATCTCAGTGAATGCCGCCAATGCCGCACAACCATTGAAGCGATCCGTCTGCCAACATTCGATCAGGCAGCCGCTGCCGCTGAAGCACCTGCCTTAGCGCGCCCAAAGCGGCAGCGTGAAATCCATGCACACATTGTCAAACAACCACAGCAGGGCCTTGCCTATTTTGGTGGTGAGCAAATTGCCTCGCCGCGCATGGTGCAGGCGGAGGCAGAAGGCATTACCATCATGCTTAAGATCATGTCCGAAGCGCGTGGTGTTCGGTTGATCGGCTCGATAGACTCGTCCGATCCCAACCAACAGGAACGCTGGAATGGCGCGCAATTGCAGCTCTCACACGGCGACGATGTCATCCTAACTACGCTGCTGCGCTATGGCGAGTTCCAATGCTCTGCTGTGCCACCCTCTGTGGTAACCCTGCGCTTTAAGCCGCTCGCCGGACAAGTCGTGGCGCTCTACGATCTGCCTTTGGAATAGCAGTATGCCTTGTGAGCCGCTGCAAGAGGCGCTGTGCGATGAGACACTTGATTTCAGCGCTAAGTTAGCGTGCATTCGTCAGCAGGCGGCAAGCCTAACTGAGGATGAAATCTGCGGTGTGGCAAAAGCACTCAAAACGCACAGTGATGGTCAGCGCAACAATCTGGCTTTAGAGGCAGCATTTCAAAACGGCGTTCTCTGCTTCCTACTGGGCAAATATGCAGCACATGGCAAGGATATTGCCTTCGGCTATGCGCACCTGATCCATGCTGTCATTTACAATCACGCTTCCAACTATGTGCCTGCCTATCGTCACTTTCAGCGCGCAGAACGCTATTTTTTGCGTGCGGAAGACGATTATGGCTGGGCGCGTGTGATCCTTGGTAAGGTGTGGGCAGCCGTTTGGGTCAAGCAAACTGATTCTTTGGAATCCGATTTTGCCTTAGCCGCGCAGGTGTTTCGCAATCACGCGGATAACAACAATCTGGCAATTCTCTACGGCAATACATTGGCCGCCTACGGGCAGCTTGGCGAGGCATACATTACGAAGCGGCGCACGCTGCTGCCTGAATACACCGCCCTTGGTGATTTGCTCGAACCTGCTGAACGAGGGCGACTCTATGACAATGTTGGCTATTGGCACACCCAGCAAGGTGACGAACGCCAAGCCGCACATTATCATAGAATGGCCTGTGAACTGTTAGAGAACATCGCGGGCTATACCTCAGTCTATCTGAATGCATTGCTTAACCTTGCCGAAAGCACACGCCGACTAGGGCGCATTCAAGAGGCACTTCGCTACATTCAGCGCGCCCGTGATAGGCTGCCACCGGATCTCTCACCGGGCTTGCGCCGCATCTTAGCACAGATCGTCCACAATGAAGCAGCTTGCCTGCGCGCCTTGAATCAGCATGACAAAGCACTCCAGGATTTAGAAGGCGCCCTTGGCAACTACACCTTTGAAGCGCTTGAGTGTGTGCATCTCTACCGTGAGCTAGGCATCACTTACGCCGAGTTAGAAGATTATCCGCGGGCGCTGTGGGCATTTGACCAAGCCCTAAACGCGCTCCCAGACGATGAGAAAATCAACCGCAATCGGCTGCGCCTGATGCGGCTAGGCGTGCAAACGCGCCAACTTAATCAGGACAGCACGCTGAATGGCGCACGTGCCGACTTGCAGAATCACGCACTGCAATTGGTCAGCGAATTCAGCGATGATTCGCTCTACCGCGCTGAAGCACACCTTTTGGCCGCCCAAACCTTTATGCCTAAAGAGAATGGCACAGCGTTGCACCATGCCCAGGCTGCCGCCGAAATTGCGGAAAATCTCGGTGTGCTGCCGCTTCAACACGATGTGAACATCATGCTAGGCAGACTGCATGAGTCGTCTAACGCTACACAGCAGGCAAGCCGTTGCTACGCAGCAGCAATGACCTGCATTGAAGAAATGCAGCGTTCGCTCGCCATCCCATTTCGGTCACGTTTCCTCAGCAGTAAGGGCGAGGCGCTCCAACGGCTGACTGCCCTACACATTCGTCAGGGTAACTACGCTGAGGCGTTTAACGCAGTCGAGCGCTCGAAGGCAAGTACTTTCCTGAGCCTGATCATCGGTGATGATGTGCTGAACCTGCCACAAGATCAGCACTCGCGCAGCTTGTTGGAAGAAATCGAGAAGTTGCGCGCACAGCTCTACGCCGTGCAGGTGGAAAATCGCCCTAAACCTGCCGATTTTGAGCAGCAGCGCGCACGCCTGAGCGAGCTGAACAACCAGTATTTTAACTTGATGGAGATCACACATGGGCGCGATCCGCGCGCTGTGCTAGATTGGCAGGCGATTCAGCGCCACTTGCCACCTAAAGGCTTGCTCTGTGCCTTCTACGACGATGGTGAACACCTCAACCTCTTTTGGTTTGGTTCGCACAGCAGCGCACCGCATTATGCCAAACTCGCTCAGAATCTTGAGGAACTTGACGGCTTGCTGAACAGCATTCGCTTTGGCATAGATGCAGCGCTCACCATCATGCGTGGCTTCCCACCTTTTGAGACGGCTGAGGCTGCCATTCGTGCTGCGGCGCTCGACAAGTCCTTAGCGCCACAGCGGCAGCGTTTTGCACGGCACATGGAAGACCTTTTCAGGCTGCTGCTGGCGCCGTTGATGGCTCAACTGCCCGCCTATGAGCAGCTTTTCATTGTGCCATATGGCGACTTGCATAATGTGCCGCTTCACTTGCTGCGCGCACCCACAACGAACCTCTATGAAGCGCACTACCTGATTGAGCGTCATACGATCTCGGTGCTGCCCACTGCCAGCCTGATCGCGCCATCGAGCGCAAAACGCTCACAAGGCGCGCTCGTTGTCTGGGATGATCAACTCTTAAGCGCGCAGCGGCAGTTTCGCCATTCTCGCCAAACCGCAGAGTTGATCTGCCGTGCGCTGCCAAACAGCCGCAGTGTGCATGTCGAGGCGATCACACCTGAGGCTGTGCTTGCCCAAGCCCAAGGCACCGTCATGCACCTGATCGCCCATGCTGAGTACGATCCCGAATATCCGAGCCAATCCCGCATTTGGCTGGGCAAGCAACGCCTCACTATGCTGGATATTCTGCAACAGCGCCTTGATTGCCCGCTCGTTTTCCTCAATTCGTGCCGCATTGGGCAACTCCACGTGGAAAAAACGCAGGGCAAACGTGCCGCTGGCGACGATCTGATCGGCTTAGGGCGTGCCTTTCTGTATGCCGGTGTCGGCGCGCTCATCACCAGCTTGTGGGATATTTTTGATGGCTTCACCATCCCGCTGATCGAACCCTTCTACACAGCGCTGCAAAATGGCGCCAGCAGCGCGGCTGCCCTACGCACTGCACAATTGGCGTTCCGCCAGCAATACCAAAGTGCTGATAGCGACCTGCATCCAATCCTCTGGGGCGCCTTCCAAAATATTGGCAGATAATTTTCTACAAAAACGAGTGCGTTCTGCGTTTAGTCTTTTTGAACGGTAAAATACCTTCAAAAGGAAGGGCTGTATGACAAACGCGCTTAATTTCACAAAGTCCGCGAATGTGTTAGTGTCTGAGTCAGCAGGCTTGGCGCTCAGTGGTGCGTTGGCGCTGTTCGGCTCTGCTGCCATGCTGCCAGCCATGCCTGCCGCCTTGCGCTTGGGTGGCTCGCGTGTTGCCTTTGCGGAAGGTGGCAACGGCGGCAACGGCGGCAACGGCGGCAACGGCGGAAATGGTGGGAACGGCGGAAATGGCGAACCACCAGAAGGTGGCGATCCCGGTGGTGGCAGCGGTGGCGAAGGCGGCGAGGGTGGCAATCCCAACATCGGTGGCTAAACGCCGCGCCTAGTCAGTTCGCGCTTTTCGGCAAGGTTGGGTGAGGCTCATGTAGTCTCGCCCACAGGCACCACCTGCACCGTGATTGTCAGATGCGCAGGAAAAGGCTTGCCATCGGCACGGCAGGGACGCCACTCTGCGCTGAAGATACCGGGCTGTTCGGGTGCGATCAAGTCGCTGATGACCACAAAACCACTTTCACCCGGCGCAAGGTTTGGCAGCGGCACAGAAGGCGGCGCGCCGAAACGTTCACCGGAGAAGAACATGAGCCTGTAGCCTTCTTGCCATGTGCTTGCACCAATGTTCCGCACGCGCCAAACTTTATTAGGCAACCTTTCGCCAGCTATTACAAAGCTACCGTCAGGAATACTTTCATCATTTTCATACTTTAGTATGTCTCGTAGCACAGCCTGATGCCTTCTCAGTTGTTATTTCGATAAATTTAATAAACGCACCCACTGCCAAAGCTTGAGCTGTCTCCGCAATTTTCTAACAAAATATGTACAACTCAAACGCTAAATTGCGCCAAAGAGCGATCTGTTTGCGTTCAGTAGTTAATGACTTAGAGAAAGTTTATAGAAAAGTCGTAAAAATAGATTTTTGACAGAGATTTACACGACCGCACCAACACAGCCGATGTGATGGCGCGCAACTCTGCCATCGTTGAGGAGATCACTGCACATGGATACTCAAGTCCTTGCCTGTGCATTGCGCTGCTACCGCCACCGCCGCGCTTTGCCGTCCTCTGTTCATGCCTTGCGCTGCCTTAGTGAATACAACGGCACCCATGCGCGCTCCAATGCCTTTTTCCATCTCCTTTCTGACCATGCCCGCAGAATGTTGAGCCAGTGGCAGACACCACCAAGCGGCGACCAGCCGGAAGAAGAACTTGCCGCACTGCGCGCCGCCTTCACAGTGAACAATTTGGCATACCAGCAGTGGGGCATACTCTTCTGGCGCTATTTTCACCCACAGCGTCCGATCTCAGTTTCGGCGTTGGCAAAGCTGATCGGTGACGACTGTGACCCAATGCTGATTCGGCAGCGCTTGTGGGAAGGGCTGGGGCTGCTTGCCGAATTTCTAGAGGAAAGCGAGCAGAACGCCCTGCGCCAACAACAGCAGATACACCAACGGCGCGTACGCCAGCGCTTGCAAAGCAGACCGACCCAAGCCCAGCAGCAGTCCATTGAGCGCCTTTACGATATGCTGCAAGATGCGCCACGCCTCTACCTTGAAGGGCTGGGCGGCATTGGCACAAGCAGCTTTGCGTCTTACCTCTGTGAGCATTTGAAACAGACCCACCACACCATCTGGATCAACGCACAGCCGCACTGGCTCGATCCATATGGCAGGCTGCGTGTGCTGCCTTATGCCGCGCACAGCGCCGCCGAAGTCATTGATCAGCTTTGGCAGCAGCTTGGCTTTAGCGCTGCTGAGCCGCTGAGCATGGCACAGCAATTGGTGCAGATCGGCGCCTTTGCCGATTCGTACATTGTGGTGATTGATGGACTCGATCAGGTGCGCGATCCACACACCCTAATAGAGTTACTCAGCGATCTGCCCCGCCATTGCCGTTTTGTGTTCACCACACGCCGTGCGCCCTATGATGAAGGTGGTTCTGTCATCCGCCTGAGTGAACTACCGTTCGAACAGAGCAAGCACATTGTACGCGCTGCCGTGCGCCGTGCCGCGAAGCATAGCCGCCAGCGCACCTTTGATCTTTCAGATGAGCAGTGGGAAGGAATCTACAGCACAGTCGGCGGTGTGCCGCTAGCGCTGAACATGCTCGGCTATATGCTGGCGGAATTTGATCTCGCCCACGTCCTAGAGGCGGCGCGGCTGCCTTGTGAGCGTTTCACGGCGCTCTATGATTACATCTACAGCGATGCTTGGCAGCAGCTTTCGGAAAATGGGCGCGATCTGATGCGCTTCCTTGCCTCTGCACCAAAGCAAGCGGCAACGTTTAACCAACTGCTCAAGCGCGATCTAAGCCCTGTGGAACTCAAAGCAGCCATTCGGGAAGCAAACGCGCTGCACCTGCTGGAAATTGGCGGCACCCCTGAGCAAGCCACCTACCGCCTGCTGTCACTGACCTATACCTTCATCGGCACGGGCTTGCCAGATCGCTATCAAGCCGATACGCTAGAGGACGGATCAGTTACCACACACTAAGGAGTCACAAATGCCCGATCTTGCCTTGCAGCTTTATACAGTGCGTGACGCACTTCAAGCCGATTTTGACGGCACGCTGCGCCGCATTGCCGAAATGGGCTATCAGGCGGTGGAAACAGCCGGCATGTATGGCGGCACGCCTGAACAAGCAGCGCGCCTGTTCGAGTCGCTTGGTCTGCGTGCGATCAGCGCGCATGTCATGTTGCCGCTTGGCGATCAGAAGAATGCCGTTTTAGAAATGCTCGACGCGCTTAAGGTGAAAACGCTGGTCTGCCCATGGCAAGCACCAGAAAACTTCACCGATGTGGCGCGTATTCAGGCAATTTGCGATCTGTTGAGCGCCGCACACGCTGAGTTGCAGCCGCATGGCATTCGGCTTGCCTATCACAACCATCACTTTGAATGCATCGCGCTGCCCGACGGGCGCTTGCCGCTGCTCTACATGGCGCAACAGCTTCCGCCTGAGATCGTCTTTGAGGTAGATACCTACTGGGTGCAAACAGCAGGCGTGCAGGTGCCAGACCTGCTGGCGCAGCTTGGCGAGCGCGCCGCGCTGTTGCACCTGAAAGATGGCAGCACACGTCTTGAAGATTCGATGGTGGCGCTTGGCGATGGCGCGATGGATTTTCCCGCCATCGTGCGTGCTAGCCACGCCGAAGCATGGATTGTGGAACTAGACCGCTGTGAGACGGACATGCTAGAGGCAGTGGCAAAGAGCCTTACCTACGCACAGCGCCTGAGCTAAGCGCCTATTTCGGCTTATCGGCGTGCGCCCATCCTTGCCAACCACGTGCCTGCCACGCCGAATAAAGCGCCACCGAGCCAACGCTGGCAACGTTCAGGCTTTCCACATGCCCGCGCATAGGCAGCGTGATGAGCAGATCGCAGGTATCGCGCACCAAGCGACGCATCCCTTCGCCTTCACTGCCCAAGACCAAGCCTAGTGCAATGTTCAAATCAGCCCGATCTATCGGCAGGATGTTTGGCGAAACATCTAAGCCCGCCAGCCACAAGCCATACTCTTTCAGGCGCTTCATCGCCTGCACCAAATTCGGCACTTGGGCAATGTGCAGGTGTTCCGCCGCGCCTGATGAGGCATTCACAACGGCAGGCGTAATGCCCACGCCACGCCGATCTTGCATCACGACGCCATGCACACCGACGGCATCCGCCGTGCGGAGCAACGTCCCAACGTTTTGTGGGTCTTGCAGCAGGTCAAGCAGCAGCACGAACGGCTTTTCGTTCTGTGCCTCGGCTGCCTCAAAGATGGTCTCGATCTCGGCATAGGCGTAGGCGCCCACGCGCAGCACCACGCCCTGATGGTTGCCGCCTTTCGCCAGATCGTCCACCATGCGGCGCGGCACGCGCTTCACGGTTAGGTTGCGTTCCTCTGCCGCCGCCAAAATATCAGCGATCACGCCGCGTTCTTCGGTGCCTTCGGCAAGGATCAGTTGTTGCAGGCTGCGCTTGCCTGCACGCAGTGTTTCCAGCGCAGCCCACCGCCCAAAGATGATCTCAGACATGCCTACTCCAAACGATAGGTCGTGCCATCAGCGCGATCTTCCAGCAGCACACCAAGCGCCTTCAATTGATCGCGCACCTGATCGGCACGCGCAAAATTCTTCTCGGCACGCGCCTGTTTCCGCACGTCAATCAGCAGGCGAATCAGCCCGTCGGTCAGCTTCATATCAATGCTGTGCGCGTCGCCTTGCGGCACAATACCCAATACCTGACCGCCTAGCTCACTATAGGTTGCCTCAATCGCCGCCAACGTTGGCTTGTTGATCACCTCACCGCTGTTGAGCAGCTTGTTCACTTCACCCGTGAGTGTTTGCAAGGCGGCAAGTGCCATGGGCGCGTTGAAGTCGTCATCCATCGCCGCAACGAACTGTGCGCGGTGCGCGCTCAGCACGTCGGCAAAGGTATTCTCGCCCTGATCAGGTGCATCGCGCAGTTTATCCCGCGTTAGGCGCACTGCACCAACAATGCGCTCCCAGCCACGCTCTGCGGCTTGGAGTGCCTCATCGCTAAAGTCAATCGGATTGGTGTAGTGCGATTGAAAGATGAAGGTGCGGATGACTTCTGGGCGATAGCGCGCCAGAGCATCCTTAATGGTGGTGTAGTTGCCCAGCGATTTGGACATCTTCTGTCCATCAACGGTCAGCGTTCCCACCAAAAGCCAATAATTAGCGAAGGGGACGCCGTTGGCTGCCTCGCTCTGGGCGATTTCGCATTCGTTGTGCGGGAAAATGTTATCTATGCCGCCGCCGTGAATATCAAAGGTCTCGCCCAAGTATTTGCGCGACATGGCAGAGCATTCAATGTGCCAGCCGGGATAACCGCGTCCCCATGGGCTGTTCCACTGCAAAATATGTTCTTCCGGCGCCAAAATCCAAAGCGCGAAATCTTCAGGGTTGCGCTTGCCGCTGCCTTTCAGACGGCGCGAACCTGTCTCTTGTTCTTCCAAGCGGCGGTTAGAGAGTTTGCCATATTCGCGCCAACTGGTCACATCAAAGTAGACTGCATCCTCAGCCACATAGGCATGACCTTTCTCGATCAGCACCTCGATCATCTCGATCTGCTCTGGCACATGCGCGCTGGCGCGTGGGCTAATATCGGGGCGCACCACGCCGAGCGCGTCCATATCGGCGAAGTAGCTGCGTGCGTAAGTCTCCACAATCTGCATGGGCGTGGCAGAAGCTTGGCGCGCCTTCTTCAAGATGCGATCCTCGCCGCTCTCCAGCAGATGCCCAACATCGGTTAGGTTTTGCACATACAGCACGTCATAGCCGCTAAAACGCAGATAGCGCACGATCACATCGAAGGAAATATAGGATTTGGCGTGTCCGAGATGGGAATGATCGTAGACAGTCGGACCGCAGACGTACATATTGACTTTGCCTTCATGGATCGGCACGAAGTCTACTTTTTCGCGGTGCAGCACGTTATAGACGCGCAGAGGCATACAGGAAACTCCTGAACGGTGTGTATAAAGGTTGCTTAGCAGCGTATTGTACCACAAAGGCAAGGGCGCTTTCTAAAGGCGCCCTTGCTCAAGCGGAAAGCCCTTAACGGCTGGGCGTTGGCTCGTAGGTTGGTGTGGGTGGCAGGAAGAAGGGCAACGTTGGCAGCGGCGTTGGCACCTCAGGGTTGACTGCGCCAAGCCACGTGCGGAAGGCAGTTTCCATCTCGATGAAGCTGACATTCGAGATTGTCTCTAGCGCGGCGCGCTGCGTGCGCCCGCTCCGAATGAATTCCCAGACGCGGCGATGTGCATCTGCGCCGTAGGTCTCGGTCAGCCACACCCAGAACATATAGCCTACGTCGTATGCCTCGCGCCCGCCGGGGCCTTGCTCTTGCAAGGATGGTAGCGTGCCAGCCTGCGCCCAGCGCCGCACGCGCTGCTCAATGCGCGGACCTGAGGTTAGCTCGAAGAAAGTGGCGTTGCCTTCAATGAACCAGCGCAAGCCCGCTGTGCCGCCATTGGCATATTGATACAAATGCGCCACCTCGTGCAGCACGGTATCGTTCGCCACTTCTTCAATGGGCTGGATGATCGGATCGTAGACCTGTGCCGTGGCGCCCCACGTTTGGCTGGTCTGCCCAACCACCACGATACCGCCGCCAACCGTGCCGCGTCCTGGCGACCACTCGCCCCACGTCTCAAAGTTGGCGTAAATGATTGCACGCGGCTTGTAGCCAAGCGGATTTGCCCAGTTCGCCTCGAAGAAGGGGCGCTGGCGCTCCATCGCGGCGATGGTCATCGGTCCGATGCGATCTGGCACGCCTTCCTGCCAAAAGATGATGATGTCGTCGGATTCCATGCGCTTCCAATTGCGCGTGTTATCAGCATATTCATCGTATTGGCGCGGCGTTTCGTAGATGTTGCCCGCCTCATCTTGCAGCAACCACCAATATTCAACGCCTGCCCACTGCGGCACGGCATCGCCCGGCGCACGTTCCCAAACGGCGGTCATCTGCGTGCCGCTTTCGTCAATGGTGGCAATGCGGCGCGTGCGGCTGCTGACGGGCGAATGCCGCCAAATGGCAGCCGCGCTGACGATCTTGCCGCCCGTGCTGGTTGCTTCTAGGGTAAAGGTGAACCCATTCGGAAAATTGCTCTCAAAGGTGCTGTTTAGGATTTCCCATGTAGCGCTGCCGCCGTTATTAGTCGGGCTTGGCTGCGGCGTGGCGGTCGAGAGGAAGCCGCTCTGCGCCATCGCCGGGAAGCTGACCACCACTAAGGCTGCCACCAGCAGCACGGCAACAAGGCTGAAAAACACTTCACGTTTGAACATTACACATATACTCCATCAAGGTTGAATTGCCACTCACGGGCGACGCGGCGTCGGCTCGTAAGTTGGCGTCGGGAAGAAGAACAAGGTCGGCGTTGGTGCGAAGGTCGGCGGAATCTCGCGCAAGCCAAGCCAGTTGCGCCAAGCGATCTCATAGTCGGTCATGCTCAGCTTGGTGACGGTCTCCATTGCTGTTTCAAAGGGCTTGCCCTCATTCACCAAGCGGATGATCGCGCCGAGGCTTTCCACGCCCCAGCGCTCATACAGGAAGGCGACCAAGGATGCCGCTTGCGCGTACCAATCGCGCACACGCGGCAGATCATTGCGCCCGATGATGGTGCGCGCATCCATCACCGCAAGCCGTTCAAGCTGTCCCGTCCGCGCTAGGAGGCGCACACGGTCAATTTCTTCTGGCACGCCCTCCAATTCGTTGTTGACAGCTTGCCCTTCATTAAACCAGATCGGAATGGCACTGGTGCGCGATCCCATCCAGTAGTTCAGGAAGGCGTGCGCCAATTCGTGCGGAATAAGCTGATTGAAGAACCAACGGCGGCGCTCGGCAGCTACCTCTGCTTGGCAGGCGGCATCGCAGTTGGCAATGCTGGCGGCACGGTTTTCGTCCAACCAGCCCAGCGTGATGCTGCCAATCGCCACGCCACCGATCCAGCTTTGGCAGAACATGCCGTAGATCGTGCAGAAATCGTCCTGTGTGTTGTAAACGACCACGCGCAGCTCATCCTCAGGCGTGAAGCCCGTTGCCTGTGCGGTGTGGTCAAAGCCACGCCGCGCCACATCCAGCAGTGCTTCACCAAAGGCAGCCTCGCGGTCATACCAATAGACGGCAACTTTGCCATCGCTCAGCGTTTGCCAAGCGCGTGTGCTGTCGCTGATCTCCGCCTGCACCTCCGGCGTGCGGTAACGGTTGCCCTGATCGTCTATCAGCTCCCAACGGTAGAAAATGACCTGCCAAGGCGGCATGGTCTCAAAGCGCATCTCCCAGACGTATTCAAGGTCAACCTGCTCAGCGGGCGCTTTGACCTCAACGCGATAGGCAAGGTTGGCACTGAACGACCGCACACGCCAAATGATGCGCGCCGCGATGATATTGCCAACTTCGCTGCGCGCCGTGATGCGGAAGATGAATGAATCACGGTAGCGGCTCTCGACGGATTGCTCAATGACGGTGATCGGCTCATCGGCACGGACAGGCACGGTGTAGGTCAGCGCCGCCACGCCTGATAGAATCAAGCACACGGCAAGGTATAGGTGGATAAAACGCACAGACTTCATAACAACATCACCTGCTTAAACGGACGATTGCCACGCCGCCAAGAGCGCGGCGAGGTCTGCATATACGGCATCGGGCGTGATGGTGGTGGCTTCATCGGCACGGCTAATGCCCGTCAGCACGAGTGCGTTTTTCATGCCAACGCCCTGCGCGCCAAGGATATCGGTGTCCAAGCGATCACCGACCATAAGCGTTTGCGCAGGCAGCGTGCCGAAATAACGCAGCGCTGCCTCGAACATCGGTGCGGCGGGCTTGCCGATCATGTGCGGCGCACAGCCTGTCATAGTGGCAACGGCGCTCACGATGGCACCGGCGCCGGGCGTGATCACGCCGTTGGGCATCGGAAAAGTGACATCGCCATTGGTGGCGATGAAAGCTGCGCCTGCTAAAATGCGCTGCCCGGCGATGCTCAGCTTTTCGTAGGTCAGGTTGCGATCCAAGCCAACCACGACAATTTGGGCGTGATCGGGATCGAAGGGGTAGCCATGCGCGGTGATCAGGTCAATCAGGTTTTGGCTGCCAACGGCATAGAAAGGCGTACCTTGCGGAAAGCGGCGCACGATCTCGGCGGCAGTCACCGCGCCAGAGGTAATGACTTGCTCTGCTGTGGCGGGAATGCCAAAGGCTGCCAAGCGCGTGATGTATTGATCGGGCGTGCGCGTGCTGTTGTTGGTGATAAAGGCGTAGGGAATACCCTGATCGCGCAGAAAGCCGAAAAAGGCTGGCACAGCAGGCAGCCGTTCGTCTTCGCGCCACACAACGCCATCTAAATCGAGCGCACAGGCGCGAAGCGTGCTTAGATTGAGCATTTAGCCTTGCACTCCAAAGCGTTTGCGAATGAATTCGAGCGCCACTGGATCAATCAGATCGGGATGATCGTCAGGCGTCCAGCGCTCCTCTAGATTTTCCATGCCGACGAACGACCAAAAGCCTTCCTGCGCTGCCTCGTCCCAAATGCCATCCACCTCACCGTTATAGTGACCTGTCCGCTTGAGGATCGCCTTGAGTTCGGCTGCTAACGGCGCGTTGATCGGAATGCGCGCTGATGGTTCGGATTTGCCGAAATAAAGGCGGTGCATCTCGACCAGATCGCGCAGGCGCACCACAGGATCATCGTGATCATCCACACGCAAATCCAGCAGCCGATCATTATCGCCGCCGTAGCCGCCGCCTGCCTTCACCACCAGCACACCGGCTGACTGCTTGCCGCGCTTATCACCACCGGCGCGGTCGCCCGCGTAAAGCGCCGCCACCAACCGATCTGCCAACGCGCCGCCGCTGCTTTGGTAGGCATCTGCCATCGCCTCAATGACGTGCCGTCCCGCTAAAATGTTCCCTTGGCAGGTGAAGCCTTCGCCAACGAAATGTCCGGCATAGTCAAAGCATTCTGCGCCGCTGTGCGCGGCGGCACCCCCTTGTGCGTCTACTAAGCCCACTTGCCGATGCTCTGCCTCAGGATCGGCAGCCAAGAGTTTGGCAAGTGTTTCCTCAGCGCGCAAACCGTCTGCCATCAGCGCCAAGCCTTCCAAGCCAAAGCTGACTTTGGCGAATGCCTGTGTTGCAACGGCACCGGCGCCGGCGCGCGCCCAACTGACGACAGCCGCCGCCGCCAAAAACTTGCTGGCAACTGCCACGCCCCAGCTTTGCGCTTGCCCATCGTATGCGACGATTGAAAATGTCATGCCCTATGCCCTTTCGCGGATTATTGCTAAGTATACCGAAAAAGCAGCGCGGTGTGGCAAATCTGAGCAGACGTTAAGGCGCACCGCATACTTGGTAGCGCGGACGGCGACTTTGGGTTCACCCTAAATTGCTGGTCAGAGAAGGGCGCTGCTGTGTTGGCGTTCCCAGCGCATACACTTAGCAAGCGATTAAGGTGGATATGATAGGTTTTGCCTGTGGAGGGTGCTGTGCGCTCCACAGGCGGTGATTTTGCGCGAACGTTCCGCTATGCGTTTTTGAGATAAGGGCTACACAAGCAGCCGCGCTGTGCTGTCCAACGAGAGCGCTGCTGGACGTTCGCAACGGCTGCCCAGCGTGACATAACTGCCGCTGTTGTATGCCTGCTCAAACGCCAACATCACCTCTAAGACATGGTAGGCAAGTTGCCCGCTGGCACGGTGCGGACGCCCTTCCAAAATGCCGTGCGCCATATCTGCTAAACCAATGCCACGCGCCCATTCTGCGGGATAGGGGATCGGCAGCACTTCCCAATCGTGCTTATCAGGCACATAGAGGCGTGTCTCGGTTGGGTGGAAGCCATTCGGATCAGGGATGGTGAGCGTGCCTGAAGCGCCGTACACCTCCATAATGGGCAGCTTGTGTCCCCAAACATCAAAGCTGGTGATGAGCGTGGCGCTCACGCCGGACTCAAACTCAAGCACGCCGGTGTAGTGCGTCGGCGTGCTGACGGGTATGCTATGCCCATCGCCAGCGGTGCGCGTCGGGAAGGATGCCCGCGCCACACCGCTGACCCGTGCCACCGCACCGAACAGGTTTACCAAACAAGTGACGTAGTAAGGACCCATATCCAGCATAGGTCCGCCGCCATGCGCGTAGAAGAAATCCGGATTAGGGTGCCAGCGTTCAGGTCCGTGTTGGGCGTGAAAGCCCACAGCTGCTACTGGCGCACCGATCAAGCCGTCGTCCAGCGCTTTGCGCGCCGTTTGGTGCTGCCCAAACAGGAAGGTATCGGGCGCGCAGCCCACCCGTAAGCCGTTCGACTGGGCGAGGTCTAACATTGCTTTGGCATCGCTCAGCGAGATTGCCAGCGGCTTTTCTGAATAGACATGCTTGCCTTTGTGCAGCGCCTGCAAGCTGATTTCGGCATGAACAGCGGGAATGGTCAGGTTCACTACGATCTCAATGTTCGGATCGTCTAGCAGATCTTGCACGCTGCAAGCGGCGATGCCGTTATCCGCTGCCACTTGGTGTGCCTTTGCCATATCGAGATCGGCACACGCCACAAGGTTAAGCACGTCAAAGGCACGGCAGCCTTTGATATAGGCAGGGCTGATGTTGCCCACACCAATCAGCCCAACGTTAAACTTCTTTTCAGGCATTCTAACCAGCTTTCTGCGGTACTAAAGGGATTCGATAGCTGCGGCAACTGCTTAAATTATAGCCCTGCGCGGCGGAAGCGGGCAAGGTGCAGCCATGCAGTAACTTGTGGGTGAGAGCCTATAACTCAATGAGGAAGCGCGGGACGGGACTTGGCGCGCCCATGGTTGCTTTAACCAAGCGCCACCACAAAGGCGATGGCGTGTGTTTCTGTATGGCTCAGACTCACTTCCCATGCCGCGAGATGCAGAGCGCGGGCAAGGTCTGCTGCTGCGCCGTGCAGCCTTAGAATCGGTCTGCCGCGTGCGTCGCAATCTATCTCCAGATCAACCCAACGCACGTCGCCAATGCCTGTGCCAAGCGCTTTGGCAGCTGCCTCTTTAGCGGCAAAGCGTGCGGCAAGGCGCTGCGGCTGTTCGGCGCAAATCTCGCGTTCGCGCTCGGTGAAAAAGCGCGCATAGAAGCGCTCGCCGTGCCGCGCTAAGGCACGGCGAACGCGCTCCACCTCGATCATATCCACGCCGATCCGCAGCATGGGGTGTGCTTTCAGGTGAGCAGGAAGGCTTCTTCACGTGGTTTGGGCAGTAAATGCTCTGGGATAGGCTCAACACGCGCCTCGACATAGCGGAAGCGCGTTTGTTCCAAGCCGCGCTTGGTCACGGCGCGCACTTCGCGGCGCTCGACCAAGGTGATGCGTAAGTTGCGGGTTGGCAGTGTGTAACGGGTGTGCCATTCGTTGCCAACCGCCACACGGAAAATATCAAGGCGGCACTTGGGATCAAGGTTGCGAATGTGCCACTTGGCACGGTTAAACCGCATTTTGGCAAGCCGCTTTGCCAGTTCGTCTATCTCATACTGCCCCATGATAATCGGCATATCAAGCGCTCCGTTGCTGCTGAGTGTGATTCCTTCACTTCTTGCGGCATATTGTAACACGCTTTGTGCCGAAAGGTGGGATCAAAGAAGGGATCAGTGTGGCTGATCCCTTCACAAAGCTGTTACTTGGCGCCGTTTGGCACACCGCCGCCAAACATCTTGCCGCTTAGCTTAAAGCCTGCTTGCTCCAAGCGCTCGCCGAACTTGGTGCGGTAGCCGGTCGGTTGCAGCGTGCCGCCGCCGACATGGCTAGGTCCTGCACCCTTGTGATCAGGCGTTTTGTAGACGAACAAGTCTTGCATGGTGATACTATCACCTTCCATGCCCTGAATCTCGGTCACTTGGATGATCTTACGGCTGCCATCTTTCAGGCGCGCCTGCTGCACGATGAGCTGCACAGCGCTGGCGATCTGGCGGCGCACCACACCAATGGGCAAATCCATACCTGCCATCAGCACCAACGTCTCAAGGCGTGCGATAGCATCACGCGGCGAGTTGGCGTGGACTGTGGTGAGCGAGCCATCGTGACCGGTGTTCATCGCCTGAAGCATGTCGAGCGCTTCACCGCCGCGGCACTCACCGATGACGATACGGTCAGGGCGCATACGCAAGCTGCCCTTCACCAAATCGCGGATGACCAGTTGCCCTGTGCCGTCTTTTGAGCCGGGAATTGGCGGCGCAGTCTCAAGGCGCACCACATGCCGCTGTGTCAGTTGCAGTTCGGCGGCGTCCTCAATGGTCACAATGCGCTCATCATCAGGGATGAAAGAGGACAGCACGTTGAGCAGCGTCGTTTTACCGCTGCCGGTGCCGCCTGCCACCACAATGTTCAGGCGCGCCACAATGCAGGCTTGCAGAAAATCTGCCACGTCTTGCGTGAACGAGCCAAAACGGATCAGGTCTTGCACTGTCAGCACCTTGTCCGGGAATTTACGGATGGTCATGGTGGTGCCTTGCAGGGCAGAAGGCTTGCGGATGAGATGCACACGCGAACCATCGGGCAGGCGCGCATCGGTCATTGGCTGTTCGCGGCTGAAGCTCCGCATCATGCGCCGCACAATCTTTTGGGCAATCCAATCGGCGTGATCGTCATCATCGAAGACGTATTCGGTCTCGATCAGCTTGCCTTTCTTTTCAGCAAAGATGATTTCAGGACCGTTGACCATGATCTCGCTGTAGGAACGGTCGCGCACGAGTGGATCAATGGCGCCCCAGCCCAAAATATCATCAAGCAGCGCCTCGCGTAGTTCGTCAAACTCCGGCTTGGGAAGCTGCAAATTGGCGCGTTGTAAAAAGACATTCAGCCGATCCACAATGATCTTCTGGTGTTCCGCGTTATCCCGACGCCATTCGTCCGCCTCGTTGGGCGCGGCAAGCAGCTTGGGGCGCAGTTGGCGGCGCAGATCGGCAACACGCGGCGTTGTGCGGCGCTTGGGTGGTGGGATGTAGGCGTGTGTGTCGTCGGTTGGTTTTTCGGCGACGGGCGCAGGCGCTGGCGGTGGTGCCTCCAGTGGGCGCACTTCGGCAAGTGGTCTGCGCGCTTCTTCAGCAGGTTTATTCAAGCGACGTGATAAGGGCGATCCCATGGTGGTGTACCTCTCGTTACTTCAATGTATTGGGCAGAGAAATTGACGTTAAAAGACCGTCAAGCAATGCATAATACGATCTGACTTCGGGCTGATGTCTTTATCTTAGCACAAGGAACGTTGCAGTGTATGGGGTGCGCGGCAGATCGTTACGAAACTGCGAAAGCTACCACCACAGGGGATTCTGTGAAAAGTTTGTTAACTTTTTGCCTCACGCGGCAGGGCAACGGCAAGCGCTTCGGCAAGGTTGCGGGCAGGGATTGCCTGAATGCCTGCTGGAGTCGGATCGCTGCGGCGCATGGTCTTTGGCACAATGCAGCGCTTAAAGCCGAGTTTGGCAGCCTCGCGCAGGCGTGCGGTGAGCTGATTCACAGCGCGCAGTTCGCCACTCAAGCCGACTTCGCCGATCAGGGCAAGATCAGCCGATAGCGGTTTATCCCACACACTGGAGGCGATGGCGGTTGCGACGGCGAGATCGGCGGCTGGCTCATCAACCGTCAGCCCACCCACCACATTCACGAAAATATCCTGCTCTGCCAGCCGCAAGCCAACCCGCCGCACAAGGACAGCCGTCAACAATTGCAGTCGGTTGAAATCTATGCCGTTGGCGGTGCGGCGCGGATTTGGGTAGACGGTTGGGCTGGCGAGTGCCTGCACTTCTACCAAGAGTGGGCGAGTGCCTTCCATCGTCACCACAATGGCAGAGCCAGCAGCGTTCACCACACGCTCAGCCAAAAATGCCTCTGAGGGATTGTTGACCTCGACCATGCCTTTATCGCGCATTTCAAAGACGCCCACCTCGCTCGTGGCGCCGAAACGATTCTTGACGCTGCGAAGCAGGCGGTACGCCTGAAACGCATCACCTTCAAGGTAGAGGACGGTATCCACAATGTGTTCCAGAACACGCGGACCGGCAATTGTGCCTTCTTTGGTAACGTGACCAACTAAAAAGACGCTGATGCCCGTCGTCTTTGCCAGCAATTGCAGGCGTGCCGTGCATTCGCGCACCTGCGTCACGGTGCCAGCGCTGGACGGCTTGTCGTCGCTGTACATGGTCTGGATCGAGTCCACGATCAGCACCTGCGGCTGCACGCTCTGCACATGCTCAAGGATGGTCTCTAGGTTGGTCTCGGTGACGAGGAAAAGTTCTTCCGCTTCCAAATCCAGGCGTTCGGCGCGCATCTTGATCTGGCGTGCGCTTTCCTCACCGCTGGCATACAGGACGCGCCCTATCGTCTGTGCCATCACCGCCGCAATCTGGGTGAGCAGCGTGCTTTTGCCAATGCCCGGATCACCGCTAACCAGCGTAATGCTGCCCGGCACCAAGCCGCCGCCCAACACACGGGAAAATTCTTCGACAGGCACGGGCAAGCGCTCTTCGCCGCCGCTTGGCACCTCGCGCAGGCGCTGCGGTTCGGTGCGGAGCGCGTTAGCGATGCTGTTTGCCGCAGCATTGGCAACCTTGCGCGCAGCCGGCTTTGCCTCTGGCTGCTCGATCACTTCGCGCAGGCTATCCCACGTTTTGCAGTTTGGGCAGCGCCCATAGGCTTGGTTGTAGCGCCTACCGCACGAATCACAGACATAAGCAACAGTTGGTTTTGCCACAGCTTGCCTACTTTGCCTGCCGCGCAGCCAGCAAACGGTTAAGCTCGGCGATGAGTTCGGGGAATTTGATGGGCTTGGTGAAATAGGCGCTTGTGCCTGCTTCTAAGGCGCGGTGGCGCATCTCAGGGCTGCCGTGTGCCGTGATCATAATCACGGGTAGATCGGCATAGGCTGCCAAGCTAGGCAGCGTTCGCAGTTGGCGGCATACCTCAATGCCGCTCAAATCGGGCAGTTGCAGATCAAGCAGCACGGCATCAGGGCTTTCCAGTTGGATCATTAAGAGCGCATCCTCACCATTCAGCACTGCTACTGTGTCATAGCCGCTGATTTTGAGGAATGTCTCTAACATTTCGACGGTCAGTGGCTCATCATCCACAACGAGCAACTTAGGCATGTGTGTTGAGCGCCTTTCCAACAGAGCAGATAGATTTGGACATAGGATAACTATAGCACACTCTAGATTAGGGCAAATGTACATTAAATTTTGAGGTAGGAAAAATAGAAAAGCCAAAACAGGCGCGGTGTGCCGCGCCTGCTGATAGGCATGCATAAAGAGGCGCTAACGCCGCGAGCCGCGCTCTTCAAGGGCAGAGACCAACATGCGGAAATGCTCGCCGCGCTCCTCAAAATCTTCGTAGGCATCATAGCTGGTGCCGCCTGGGCTAAGCATCACAACGTCGCCGTTTTCGGCAAGTTCTGCTGCATGTTTGACGGCTACATCTAGCGTAGCGCGATGTTCGACCGTCTCCAGCGTGCTGTTCAGGGTTTGCGATTGCTTCACCATTGCAGCGATTTGTTCGCCAAATTCACCAAACGTGATCAGGTGCTTCACGCGCTGTGTCACCAGCGCCACCAGTTCATCCCAAGGCAGCTTTTTATCGCGCCCGCCCGCCAATAAGATGATGGGTTCGTTAAAGCTCCGCAAGGCAGCCACCACGCGCTCTGGCGCTGTAGCAATGCTATCATTGATGTAGGTGACGCCGCCGACAACACGCACGACTTCCAAGCGGTGCGGCACGCCGTTAAAGGTCTTGATCACCTCTCGCATTGCCTCAACAGGCACGCCTGCCACGCCAGCGACTGCACAGGCAGCCAGCACATTCTGCAAGTTGTGATCACCGCGCAGCTTAATATCTTCACGGTTGCAGATGATTTTTGCACCACCATCCGGCGCGCTGATGCCTGTTACCATCAAGCGGCTGCCCGCCACAAAAGCGCCGTCGCTGACCATCTCACGGGTGCTGAAGAAGGCAGCCCGACCGGGCGCACGTTCCGCAAGGCTAAAGCTGCCAGCATCATCAAGGTTGAAGATGGCAATATCGTTTGCCTGCTGGTGTAGGAAGATTTGTGCCTTCGCCTCCAGATAATCTTCCATTGTGCCGTGCCGATCAAGGTGGTTGGGCGTGATGTTGGTGATCGCGGCAATGTGCGGGCTGCGCGTCATCAATTCCAATTGGAAGCTGGAGAGTTCCATCACCACTTTATGATCAGGCATAACATCCGAGAGCTTATCCAGCAGCACATCGCCAATATTGCCGCCGACAAGGGTTGGCAAATTGGCGGCTTTGCACATTTCACCAACAAGGGTTGTGGTTGTCGTTTTGCCGGCGCTGCCGGTGATGCCAATGATGGGCGCTGTGCAGCGTTCAAGGAAAAGCTGTGCATCGTTGCTCAGCGGAATGCCACGCTGCCGTGCTTCGACACAGATTGGCAACTTTGGATCCACGCCGCCGCTTAGGAACAGCACATCCGCCTCGTCCAACAAGCCTAACGGATGCCCACCTAGCGCATAATTAATCGGCATATCAATAAAATCTAGCACAGCTTCTGCCAACGCACCGAAATCACGCTTATCCGAGACGATCACTTTAGCCCCAGCGCTTGGCAGCCAGCGCGCTAACGCCTGCCCTTGCCGTGCAAAGCCAAGAATAACGGCGGTTTTGCCGAAAAGTGGGTCGCTCAAGTCAGGAGTGGTCATAGGTTGGCAAGCTCTTTCTACTCTATACACACACGCTCAGTACAATTGTACAATAGGCAGGATGCTGTACACAAGACACGGAATTGGGGTGTGGTAAAGCTCAAGGGTATGTGGCGACCCAATTGGGTGAATCGCACATAGCCCGCCCAGGTTTTTGCCCTATCCCAACTCCCATCTGCCCATCACTTGCCCTTGCGCCTAAAGTGGTCTACCATATCTAGCCAACGCTGCTGCACTTGGCTGCGTAGGAGCATTTCAAGGAAGGGCGAGGGCTTTACACATGGTACAATCCGCAAAATTCCTAGCACTTCATTCCTTTCGGGCTGGCACCGGGCGCTCTAGCCTGATCGCTAATTTTGCTGCACTACTGGCGGCAGAGGGTAAGCGCGTCGCCATTGTGGACACCTGTTTGCGGGCGGGCAACGTTGGCGCACGCTTCGGGTTCGACGCAGATGACGTGCCGTGTTCATTTCACAGCTACTATGCCGACCAGTGCGAACTGTGGCAAGCTGCCTACCCCGTAAGCGCCGAGAGCGACACACCGCTCAGCGGGCGAATTTACCTCGTGCCTGCCCAAGCAACTGCCGAGCAGACCGAACAAATTCGGCAAGATGGCTATGATCCAAATCGGCTGGCAAGTGGACTGAATGATCTGGTTGATCACCTTGAACTAGACACCGTGCTGTTTGATCTGGATTCGGGCATAGATGTTAGCACCATGAGCCTTATCGCACTGGCAGATGCCTTGCTGGTGCTGATGCGCCACGACAAGCGCGAATATCAAGGCACGAGCATCATCATTGAGCTTGCCCGCCAATTGGAAGTGTCGGAAGTCTTTTTGCTGATGAACGAAGTGCCGCCCACCTTTGATAACGCCGAATTCGAGGCGAAAGTTGCCGATCTCTACCGCTGCCCGGTGGTTGGCATTTTGCCCTACGCCGATGAGATGGCAACCTTAGGGCATAGCACCATTTTCGCCTTGCGTTATCCTGAGCATCCTAACACGCACATTATGCGTGCCGCCCTGCGCGATATTTTTGCGAACGCACCTTCTGAATAGAGGCACTGCCATGCTTGGAATGCTCAGCCGCCTGTTTAACGTGCGCCCAAACGAATGGGCGCGTTTGCTTTTCCTCTATGGGATGGGCGTGGTTTTTCTGATCGGCTTGACGTGGGGCGAAACGATTGCCGATGCACTCTTTCTAAGCCGACTGGGTGTGGAAAACCTGCCGATCCTGTTCGTGCTAGAGGCAGTCATCACCATTTTCGCGCTCGCCATCTTTAGCGCCTTTGCCGACCGCGTGCGTGACGACGTGTTGCTGATCGCCATCCTGATCTTAGGTGGGATTAGTGTGCTGCTCAGCCGTGTGCTGGCAGGCGTTGGGCAAGAGAGTTTGGCGTTCCCAATGCTCTACCTAGCTTCTCGCGTCATCCGCGATACGTTCAATGTGCAGTTCTGGACGTATGTAAACGGCTTCTACGATACACGCTCTGCCAAGCGTGTCATCCCGATTATTGCAACGGCGGCGCGTGTGGCAGGCGCTATTGCCGGCTTGACGATGCCGGTCATCACCAGCTTATTCAGCCAAGCCATAGATGTCTCCTTCGCGTGGATCAGCACATTGGTCTTGATGGCGATCATGGTGTGGATGATGCCACGCCTGATCCGTGACCGTGAGCAAGCGCGCAGCGGCGGCATTGCAACGCCGATTGCGCCGCCACCTGCCAAGAAGCGCAGCGGCATCGGTGCCTATATCAACAACATCCGTGAGGGCTATGGCTTTGTGGCAAAATCGCCCTTTCTGCGCTGGATGGCAGCCTCTACAATTCTGCTGATCATCCTGACCACGCTGATCACCTTTCAGGGCAGCGCGATCTTTGTGGCAGAGCTGAAAGACGAGAAAGTGATCGCTGACTATCTCGGCACGCTGACGGGCGTCACCAACCTCATCATGCTGCCGATTCAGCTCTTGTTCCTAGGGCGCATTGTGCAGCGGCTTGGGCTTGGCACTGCCAACCTGATTTACCCTTTGAGCATGTTGGGCATTTGTGGCAGCCTGATCTTATTCCCACGGGCATTGATCAGCGCGGCAGCGCAGCACTTTGCGCGCACCACCTTCCGCACCGCCTTCCGCAACACGCTTGATAACCTGATGTATAACGCTGTGCCGCTGCGCGTGAAAGGGCGTGCGCGTGCCTTCATCGGCGGCGTGGTGATGCCAATTGGCACGATCATCGGCGGTGGCTTGCTCCTGCTGCGTCCGCTGTTGCCACAAATCCCATGGCTGTTGCCAACCCTGATCGGCGTTTTTGCGCTTGCCTATGCCATTAGCGCCTTCGTGCTGCGGCGGCAGTATTCGCGTGCATTGGTCAGCATGTTGGCGCAAGAAGACTACTCATTTCTGCTCGCCACCGCCTCTGATCTGGCTGTCACAGATAGCGCTACGCTCAACTTCTTGAAGAACAAATTGCAAGAGCGCGACGACGCCGAACATAAAATCTTCATGGCGCAGTTGATCCTCGAAATTGGCGGCAAGAATGCCGTGCCGTTGCTGGCAGAGATCGCCCGTGAAAATGAGCCAGCCGTGCGCGCCACCATTGCCGATTTGCTTGGCGCGGCGGATTTAGGTGGTGATGAAGTGCGCCGCTTGCTGACCGAACTGCTCAGCGATCCTGACGGCGGCGTGCGGCGTGCGGCGGTGCGTGGCTTGATGCAGTATGCCCATCAAAATCGCGGGCAGTTCAACAACACCGCGCTGATGCTGCTCAGTGATCCTGACCTGCGCGTGCGCCTTGAAGTTGCGCCAATGTTGCTCAAGGCGGATGCTGCCGCCAACAACGCAGTCCTGCAAATGCTGGCACCAACCCTTGCCGAACCTGATCCATCGCTGCGCGCCAGCGCTGTGCAAGTGCTTGGCAAGGCGAATCAGGTGCGTTTCATCGCTAATCTGCTACCCTATCTGGATGATCCGAGCGATGAGGTGCGCCTTGCTGCTGTGCTGAGCATTGAAGAACTCTGTGCGCTTGGCAAACTGCCTGATGATCTGGCGGCGCGCCTGCGTGAACGGCTGGATCAACTGCTCACCGATCCGATTGAGCGCGTGCGCCGTGCGGCGCTAACCATCCTTGCCTATTTGAAAGTGCGCGATGCTGAAAGTGTGCTGGTTCGCTTCCTTGCTGACCCAAGCGCTGATATTCGCGCTGCGGCAGTTGATTCGTTGGTGCGGCTAGGCAGATCGGCTGTGCCAGCACTGACGCCACTTTTGGAACGCGCCACACCAACTGTGCGCCTAGAGGCGACTGTTGCGCTCAGCCGCATCATGCCCGACCGTGCAGCAGATCGCTTGCGCGCCGCTGTGCAAGAAAACCTGATCGTTGTCCATGCCAATTACGTGCGGCTGAATGTTTTACAGCCGTGCGCTGACTACCGCAGCTTGAACTTGCTGTGCAGCCTGCTGCGCGAACGCAGCGCCGAACGCCTTGACGCCGTCTTTTACCTGCTAAGCGCCGTGCATGAGCGACAGACGGTGCAGGTTATCCGCGAATCGCTTAACAATCCGCAGGCACGGGTGCGCGCCAACGCTCTTGAGGCGCTGGAATCGCTGCTCTCACCGCAGATCGTCAAGATCATCGCGCCGCTTTACGACCTTGAGCTAACCGACGAAAAGCGTTTGCGCGCCAGCCAAGAGATCAGCGGTGTGCGCCAAACGGCGACTGAACTGCTGCAAGCTGCCATCACCGAACCAAACGATGACGGCTTACGCGCTATTGTCAGCTTTGCGCTGGGTGAGATCGCGCCACCGGAGACCGATCCGCACAAGATGAAGACGCAAGAAATTCCTGCCGCACCACCTACCGAGAAGCCTGCTGCGGAGCCACCCACTGAAAAGCCCTCCGCACGGCGCGGGCGGCGCGGGATGGGCGATCTGCTTGGTGCGCTTGGAGAGGACGCCAAGCCAGCGGAAAAGCCCGCCGAACCTACCGCTGAGCCACCCGTTACAGCACCGCCTGAGCTACCCGCCAAGCCGTCAAGCGCACCACAGCCCGCCGCCCTGACGCCCTGCCAGCAGCTTTTCAGCCGCGAGCAGATCAGCGCGCTGCTGCTGATTGTGCTGAACACAGATGCCTCGCCCGAAGTGCGCGCCGCCGCGCAAGCCGCCCAACGCCTGTTGGATGGCATCGCCTTGCAAGAAATGTTGAGCAAACGTGAGGGTGTGATGCTTTCGACCATTGAGAAAATCATCTTTTTGAAGGAAGTTTCGTTCTTTGAGGGCATGACCGTTGACCAGCTCAAGGTGCTGGCAAGCGTGGCAGAAGAACGCCTTTTCAGTGAGGAAGCAGAAATTTTCGCGCAGGGCGCACCCAGCGGCGTGCTGTACGTGATCGTGCGCGGCAAGGTTGCCCTAGAGCGTGAAGGGCAGCGCAAAGGCTCATCGCTGCGGATTGCCACGCTGGACGCCTACGGCTACTTTGGCGAGATGGGACTATTCGATGAAAGCCCAACCACCGAACGCGCCTTTGCCGTGCAAGATACGCTGTGCCTTGCCTTGCGCCGCGAGCCGCTGATTGAGCTGACGCGCCGCTATCCCGATCTCTCGCTGCGTTTGATCAATGTGCTAAGCCGCCGCCTGCGCGAGGCAAACGACCGCATCGCACAGCTTACCACAACGCGCCCGCGTGAGCTGCACAAGGTCTTCGACAAGCTGGAATAGCCTACAAGCGCAGCGCCAGCACGCGATCTTCGCGCACGAGCAGCAGTTCATCCCCGCTGAACGCCAGCGCATCGCCATGCCGCGTGAAGCGCTCCAACTGCTGGAAGACTTTGCGCGCACCCGTCGTTATTTCTTCGCGCAGCACGCCGCCATCGGTGGCAAACATGACGTAGCCATTAGCATAGGTGAACGCCTCCAGCGGATCATAAGCATCGGCAGGCGCAGTTTTGCTATGCAGCAGCCTGCCGTTTTGGTCAACCTGATCCACATAGCAGCGCTCTGCGCCACCGCTTGCCACCAAGCGCACAATCAGGGCGCGCTCTGCCTCAAAGACGGCACGGGTGGCGATCAGCCGTTCGCCATCCGCCAGCGGCGGCAGATTCACCTCATGCTGGCTGCCGCGATACCACATCCAATGCTGGTAGCTGTTCAAAGTGCGGTAGTATCCAAATAGCCATTCCGCGTTCGGCGCGGCAGAGAACCACGTCTGGTCTTCGGCAATGGGCATAATCGGGCGTTCGGCAAGGTCATCTAAGGCGGCATCCCCCATAATCAGTGGCTCAGCCCGCAGCAGGTAGCCGCCTGCTGTACGGTAAAGCGCGCCAGCATTAGCGGCGAACATAATCTGGGTGCCGCCGAACTTACCCGTTGTAGTGCGTGCCATGCCCTTCGGTGCGCCAGAGGCAACATCTACAATCAACAGTGTGTCACGTTCGGGTGTTGGTGCAACGGCGATCTTATCAAGTTGTGTGCCGAAAATGGCATACTGCGCGCCAAGCGGTGCGTCAAAGAGGATGATGGGCGTTTGGGTAACGCGGTTCAGGCTGCGGTGCAGCACTGCCTTGCCGTTCTCATAGGCAATGGCGGCAATATGGCGTCCGCTAACTTGCCAATATACAATCTTGCCGCCAACATGCAGCAGCGTCTCTGCCTGTGCAATATCCTGATCGGCAAGGGTTGGCACGGGCGATATCACGGCGCATACAGGGCAATGGGCGCGGTTGCTTGGGTAGGTTGCACCGCACGCTGGGCAAGTGATCAGGCTATCCAAATAGGCGTGCAGCACTGCCAACGGAAAAACTCCGCGCTGCCCTTGGCTGAACCAACGATGAAACACTTGCAACAGATCGTCCGAGAGCAGTTCGGGCTTGTGCGCGATGCGTGGATACTGCACGGCTGAATCGAACACGCTGACTTGCGCGGCGGCACGGGCGGTCAGTGTGTGTAAGGTTGGATGCACGCCGCCGTAAGGGTGTGCCATCAGCAGCGCCTTGAAAAGCTGCACGGCATAGGCATACCAATCATGATCGGCTGTGAAGATTGGCTGCGCGGCAAGGTCTACGCCGTAGAGTTCCGGCGCAAGGAACTGCTCCGTGGCAACAGGACACGGAAACTTGCCAAATTGGAAGCTGTCCACATCCACAAAGAGCATTTCGTCCATGTGGAACATCAGGTTAAGGTCGTTCAAATCGCCCACGATCAGCCCTGTGCCGTGCATGTGCGCCAGGATTGGGTGCGTCTTGGCGAAAAGCGCTGCCACGAAGCGCGCCGTGATGCCATTCGCGGCACGGTAGCTGCGGTTGCTCAGGCTGCGAATCTCAGTGTATTTCGGCTCCAGCAGGCGCATGGCAAAGCCAATAATGCTGCCTGTCCGAGCATCTTTCACTAACGCCTGAGGTGCAATCGCCTGTGTGGGTAGATTGGGCGCAATGGCAGCCAATGCTTGCAGCTTTTGGGCGCGCTGCGGCGTCGGCGTCAGGTAGAGTTTGACGGCAAGCGGGGATGATTGAGGCGTGGCGGGCGGCACTTGGAAAACAGTTGCCTCGCCGCCTTGCCCGATCACTTGGCGTTCGGTCAACTTGGTGCGCTGTGTGCCAATTAGAACATCGCGTGTTTTGGGACTCACTTGAGGGCTTCCATGGTACGTGTTTCGTTGCCCGATGCGGCGACGCGCTCTAAGGTGACTAAGGTGGCATCATCGCGGAAGCGCATTTCTTGCGACCACCAGACATTCATGCGCCGCTGCAAGCCGCGTGGATGTGGAATGTTCCACACTTGTGGGAACAAATCTACCTCAAAGCCGTCGGTGGCGATGGCAAGGCGTTCCCAAGTTGGCTCAGGCTCATAGACGGCGAAGGTCTCAGGCATGATTAGGTTGCCGCGTGTGGTAGCATCCAGTAAGTGATACCCGATATAGCGTGGCGTATTATTCTCGTCGCGCTGGAAGATTTGCCCGTCCATCACCAAGGTGCCATCACCGGCTGCAAAGAGGATCGCCTCATCACCGCGCACCGCAACGCCTAGCACCGTAAAAAGCAGCGCATCCAGCACGAAATGGGCAGCATTGGCAGGCTTCACCGCAAGCACAAATTCGCGCAGAAAGTTGATAATGGCAGGATAGAGCAGGCGCGGCACGTCTTGCACAGCACTGCCATTTGCCAGCAAGCGGCCGACATGCGCGGCGGCAAATTCCGCGGCGGCGCGGGCGCCAACCTCAGAACGTTCGCCTTCGCTGCATCCATCGCATAGCACAGCCGCAAAGTAGCCGCGTGCCTCTACCAATGCCTTGCCATCCTGACAGTTTGCGCCGCGCAGCAAGTGATCGCGTCCCATCACTTGCCCTAAACGCACACGGAGTGTAAGCGCCATGAGGCAGATGTGTCCTTTCTATCAGCAGGCTGAATCATGCCCTAAGTGAGCAAGGTTTGCAATGATCAGCACTGTGCGCGCCCAAACTTGAGGGCGCGCACAGTGTTGAGTGTGGGTTACTTGGCGAATTCGGTGATGCGCGTCTCACGCAGCACTTGCACCTTGATCTGACCCGGATATTGCATTGATTCCTCAATGCGCTTGGCGATCTCGCGGGCAAGGCGTGCCGCGCCGACATCATCCACGTCCTCAGGGCGCACGATCACGCGCACCTCACGCCCTGCCTGCAAGGCGTAGCTTTGCTCCACGCCTTTGAACGAACTGGCGATCTCTTCAAGCGTCCGCACGCGCTTGATGTAGGTCTCCATGCTCTCGCGGCGTGCGCCTGGACGTGCGCCGCTGATGGCGTCGGCTGCTTCGACGATGATCGCCTCGACGTAGAGTTGTTCTACCTCATGGTGATGGCTGGCGATGCAGTTCAGCACCTTCTCGTTCACGCCGTAGCGCTGGCAGAACTCTGCGCCGATGATGGCGTGTGAGCCTTCAATCTCGTGATCAATCGCCTTGCCGATGTCGTGCAGCAAGCCACCCATCTTGGCGAGCGCAACATCTGCGCCAAGTTCCGCCGCGATCATGCCGGCAAGGTGCGCTGTCTCAATCGAGTGTGCGTGCTGGTTCTGCCCATAGCTGGTGCGGAACTTAAGGCGTCCGAGCAGCTTGAGGATTTCAGGGTGCAAGCCTGGCACGCCTGCCTGATAAGCAGCCGTTTCGCCTTCTTCGCGCACCACACGGTCAACTTCTTTGCGGGCGTCATCCACCAGCTTTTCGATGCGCGCCGGATGAATGCGCCCATCCAACACCAGCTTGCCTAAGGCACGGCGTGCCACTTCGCGCCGCACAGGATCAAAGCTGGAGAGCGTGACTGCTTCTGGTGTGTCGTCCACCACCACATCAACGCCAGTTGCTTGCTCAAAGGCGCGGATGTTACGCCCATTGCGCCCGATGATGCGCCCTTTCATCTCATCCGAAGGCAGCGAGACAACGCTCACCGCCAACTCGCTGACCTGATCCGAGGCAATGCGCTGAATGGCAAGCGCCACCACATCCCGCGCACGGCGATCTGCCTCTGTTTTGAGTTCCTCGTCCAACTCGCGCAGCTTACGTGCCATATCGCCGCGCACCTCTGTTTCGAGGGCTGCCAGCAGATGTTGGCGTGCTTCTTCGCGGCTCATCTGTGCCACGCGCTCCAGCTCAACACGGCGCTCATCATACATCTTGTCGAGGTCTTGGCGGCGCTTATCAAGGGTGCTTTGGCGCTTGTTCAGCTCGCGCTCGCGTGTCTCAAGGCGCTCAAGGCGCTTGTCGAGTTCTTCGCGGCGGCGATCCAGCCGTTCGGTCTCGCGGTCATTTTCCGCACGGCGGCGCTTGATGGTTTCCTCTGCCTCACTGAGCAAGCTCTGCGCCTCATCACGCGCACGGATTTCTATCTCCTTTGCGCGTGAGTCTGCTTCTGAAACAAGGCGCGTTGCCTCCTCATCGGCAAGCCTGCGGCGCGTGGAGACGTATTCTTCCAAATCGCGCTGCACGTTGCGGCGTGTGCGGTTGCCAAAGATGATCACCACCGCAATGATCACCACACCCACAATGATGAAATCGAGTATTCCTAGCACGAGCAGCGAACTACTGTCCATGCCTCACCACTCCTTATCGGCAGCCAAGCCGCCGTCTGCAAAACTGGAATATATTAACGAAACAAGCCGTGGCTAAACGCTTAGCAACGGCTGAGAGTGGTGCTTTTGTAGAACAGTTTTTCAGAACTTAAAGGCGCGCTGCACTCAGGTGAGCCGATCTGCCGCACCGCCGCAGTATATCATCTGTTGAACCATGAAAAAGCGACTGCTGCAAGGCATCATGATGAATCAAGCCTGCCGCAGCACTGCCGATGCGTTGATTTGATATACCGAACGTTGTTCACGACCACCACACCTTACGACACAACCAAGACCGCTTGGGACAATCCGCTGCGGTGCGCTTCCATCCCGTCCGCGCCCATCCCTTTGATCGGGACTCGTCCGAGCGCGGTAAACTGTATTCAAAAGCTGCCATTCCACCGTCAATCAGGCATATCCGCCTAGACAAGAGGCGTAAACCTGTATTATGCTACCGACTCTATCATACGGCAACTTTCGTTTTAACGCTATATGGGAATCGAGAAATGACACATGGCTGAGGCTCTCCCGAACGCCGCACCGCCGCAAAAGCACTGGTGGCGCTCTGCCGAAATAGCAGCATTGCTCATTATCCTAGGGCTGGCAGCCGGGCTGCGCTTTGGCTTGCCCGCGGTCATTGAGTTCAAACGTGATGAGGCAAACCTGGCGCGCCTTGCCCTCGACTTTGCACATGGGCGCGAATTTCCGCTGTTGGGCATTGGCTCATCGGTTGGGCTGCGAAATGCGCCCTTCAGCGTCTACGTGGTGGTTCCGCCGTTCTTGCTCAGCAGCGATCCTGCCCTTGCCACCTTCTACATTGGCGCGCTGAATGTGTTGGCGGTTGCCCTGCTCTACAGCCTTGCGCGGCGATCCTATGGCGCGCTTGCGGCACTGACTGCGGCGTTGTGCCTGGCTGCCAATCCGTGGGCGGTCATGTTTTCGCGCAAGCTGTGGGCGCAAAACGCACTGATGCCCTTCATTATCCTGACCGTTGGCAGCGGCTTGGCAGCCTTTCTGCTCGATCAGCGCAGGGCGCGCCTTGCCCAACTCTTGCACTTGCCGCTGCTCAGCATCACCGTGCAAATACACTTTGCTGCGCTCTCGCTTGTGCCGCTCTCGCTCTACCTAATCTGGCACGGACGGCAGCGCCTAACGCGCTATTTCTTTGCCAGCCTGTTGTTGGCAGCCCTCACCGTTGTGCCATATGCCATTGGCACATTAGACGCGCTGCAACGCGGCACGTGGGCAAGCGCACAACTCGGCGGCGAATCAAGCGCAGCAGAAGGCGGATTGTTTAGAACACAAACGCTTGAATACGCGCTAATCGTCCTGAGTGGCATGGATTTGCACAGTCTGGCAGGCGCAGAGGCGTCTGCGCGTTGGTTAGACACCTTACCAGCATGGGCATATGGTGCGCTGACCGTTTTCGGCGCCCTAAGCATTGCCTGTGGCGTATGGCGATTGTTGATTGGCGTGCGCGCCAAACAGCCGCTTGATATTGCGCTTGGAATCTGGCTGCTGGTGCCGTTAGCAATTTTTTCGGTGCATTGGGTCACGCCGCAGCTTCACTACCTCATTCCGATTTTGCCCGCTGCTTTTCTCGCGCTGGGCGCTACGCTGCGCGATGTGCTTCAGCGTGCAATTTATCCGCGTCCGTTTGGTTTGTTTTTCATGGGCGTAGGGCTTTTCCTAGTCGCGCTGCAAGCGGTGCTGGTGGTGCATTTGCTTAGCTTCTTAGGGCAAACTGCTACGCTGGGCGGCTTTGGGACGCCGCTTGGTATGTATGCGCCAATCCGCGATGCCTTGCTGGCGAGGCAGCCTGCCGACGTGCTAATCCGCATGGATGGGCAGTTTGTGGGCTTTGATGACGAGGCAACGGTTTGGGATGTCCTGCTCTACGATCTGCCTAACCGCCGTTTCCTGCCACCTGATTTAGAGGTCTACCCTGCACAGGCTGCCGCGCTATTGGTCTTGGGCTGCCCAGAAGATGAGGCTGTTATGCGCGGAACGCGCTACACCATGCGCCCGTTGGCAGATGGCACGCCTGAGCGCTGTTTCACACTCTCCGAACGGCGCGCAGCAGATTTTGACGCCAGCCGCTATGTCGCTTTGCCGCAGGCAGCAACGTTGAACATCGGCGGTGGCTTAACAGCTTTCGCTTGGGATGCACAAACACGCTGCCTACATTTGGTGTGGCGCTTGCCCGCGCCCGCCACAACGCCCTTCGGCGATCAATTCCATGTGGCGCTCTCGCTCTACGCGCCAGACGGCATGCGCCTTGCTCAGGCAGATGGGCAGTTCTGGCTAGGGCGCTTTTGGCGTGACGGAGATCGCGCCGTCAGCCGCCACTGCCTGCCTGATCTGCCGGCACAGCCTGATCATGCCCAGCTCGGCTTGTACACCTACCAACAAGGTGCGGAAGGCTTTCAGTTCTTCAATGTGCTGTGGCAGGAGGCTGGAGCGCCATTCCTGAGGCTGCCTTTAACAGGCTTGGAGTAACCGCTATGGCTGTAATCCGCTCGCTCACCCTTGAAGATATTCCCATTATTGCAGCGTGGTTACCAGAAGTGTCGCTAATGCAGCGCTATGGCATGACGGCTGAGCGAACGCGCAGCCGCCTGACGGAAGCACATGCCGCGAACGATCTGCTCTTGACCGCCGATCTGCCCAATGAAACGGCGTGCGGCTTAGCTTGGTGCTTGCCGCACGGCATGTTTGGCAGAAGCCCATACTTGCGGCTGTTGGTGGTCAAGAATGGGATCACAGGCGGCGGCGTAGGCGCGGCACTGCTCAGCGCTTTAGAGGATCGGCTTGCCGTAGGGCATGGCTGGTTGTTTTTGCTCGTCACTGATTCCAACACGGCAGCACAACGTTTTTACACGCGGCACGGCTATAGACAAGTTGGGGCAATTGGTGGTTATGTATTGCCAGGAGTGGTAGAATACCTGTTTGCCAAACAGCTTTCTCAATGAGGTTTTTACGCAATGCAAAAAATAGCAAAGTTTTTTATGGTCAGCCTGATCATAGTGGCGTTGGCAAGCCTGCCCGCCCTTACACAGGCGCAATCGGGCGGAAAAATCTTAATCATGGCACGCGCTGCCGATACGACAGGGCTTGATCCGCACAAGCAGACTGCCTTCGCCTCGCTGCGCCTGCTCGAACTAATCTATGAGCCATTGGTGACGCTTGATCAAGACCTGAACATTGTGCCAATGTTGGCAGAATCGTGGGAATTCAACGCCGACTCAACGCAGCTCACCATGAAACTGCGCGAAGGCGTTGTGTTCCACGACGGCAGTACGTTCGACTCGGCGGATGTGAAGGCAACCTTCACGCGCTTGCTGGATGAGGCAACTGGCTCTGCGGCGCGCAGCAACTACACCAGCATCACCAGCATTGATACACCAGACGCCTATACGGTCGTCTTCAACCTCAACACGCCCGACGTGCCGATCCTAGCGGCGATGGCAAGCGTGAATGCCTCCATTGTCTCTGAGGAAGCAGTTGCCGCCAATGAATTTGAGCAGAAGGCAATTGGCACCGGTCCGTTCGTGCTGGATCAGTGGATTCCTGAGGAAAAGACGACGCTCAGGCGCAACGATAACTGGTGGATCGAAGGACCGTATCCTGATGGCGTGGAAATGCGCGTCATCCCGAACGAGGCAACCATTGTTGCTGCCCTGCGCGCCGGCGAGATTGATTTCGCCCTGCTTAACGATCCGTTAGCGGCGGTGCTGCTCAAGGATGATCCGAACATCGTGCTGAACCGCGTGCCAGCACTTGCTTACCATGTCTTTCAATTGAACGCTTCCCGCGCACCGATGGATAAGCTGGAAGTCCGTCAGGCGATCTCGTGCGCCATTGACCGCCAAGAAGTGCTGGACACAGCCTCACTAGGCGAAGGCACGGTCACCGGTCCGCTGACTATTCCCGCCTATCAGGTGCCAACCAGCGAATTCTTCTGCTACACCCGTGATGTGGCAAAGGCACGCGAATTGATGGCTGCCGCCGGCATGGCAGATGGTTTCACCTTCAAGACCATTGTCGCCAATGCTGAGCCGCCGACTGCCCTTGCCGAAGCACAGGTGATTCAGGCGCAGTTGGCAGAGATCGGCATCACGCTGGAGATCGAGGCGCTCGAACTAAGCGTGTATGTTGACCGCTGGCTGAAGGGTGACTTTGACACGGCAGTCGCGCTAAACGGCGGACGCCCTGATCCCTACACCATGTATGCGCGCTACTGGACAAAGGCGGGCAACCTGCAAGGTGTTGCCAACTGGATTGACGATCTGACCGATAGCCTGATGGCACAAGGGCGCGCCGAAAGCGATCCTGCCAAGCGTCTGGCGATCTTCACCGAATTCCAGAAACACATTGTGGAGCAAGCACCTTGGATTTGGCTCTACAATGGCTACGAGTACACCGCACATCAGCCCTATGTGGAAGGCTTCATCCCGAACCCAACCGATTCGCTGATGTCCTTCGCTGCCATTCGCTTGAACCGCTAAGCTAGGCTGCCGCCGATCTGTGCAAGATCGGCGGCACTTTCTGAAAGGCGCGCACCATGCTCCGTTACATCGCGCAACGCCTGATCGCCTTCCTGCCAACCCTGCTTGGCGTCTCGGTGCTTGTTTTCTTCGCCATGCGCCTGATTCCCGGCGATGCCATCACGGCGCAGCTTGGCACAGAGGCAGGGATGCTGACTCCGACCCAACGGGCTGCCCTTGAACGCTACTACGGACTCGATAAGCCGCCTGTGGAGCAGTACTTCATCTGGCTGGGTGAGGTAACGCAGGGCAATCTTGGCTTTTCGATACGGCACGGCAAGCCCGTTTTAGAAGTCATCCTTGATCGTTTTCCGCTAACGTTGCAATTGGCGCTCATGTCCGTGATCATCGCACTCCTGATCGGCATCCCAATCGGTGTGCTGAGCGCGATCTATCATAACACACTGATTGATCTGATCGGCAGGCTCTTCGCGCTGATCGGCTTGGCGCTGCCCAATTTCTTGGTTGGCACGCTCATCATCTATATTTTGTCAGTCTATTTCAAGATTCTGCCCAACAGCGGCAACTACGTCAGCTTTGGTGACGATCCACGCCGCAACCTAGAGCAAATGATCTTTCCCGCCTTCACGCTTGGCTTTGCGTTGGCAGCTTCACTGATGCGGATGACGCGCTCCGCCATGTTGGAAGTGCTGCGCGAAGATTACATCCGCACAGCGCGCAGCAAGGGCTTGCGCGAACGGCGCGTGACGTATTCGCACGCCTTACGCAACGCCCTGATTCCTGTGGTGACGCTGCTTGGTGTGCAAGCGGGCTATCTGCTAGGTGGTGCAGTCATCGTGGAGCAGATTTTTGCCCTGCCCGGCTTAGGGCGCTTGGCGGTGAATGCCATTTCGCAGCGCGAATATGCCCTTGTGCAAGGCGTAACGCTCTTTATCGCCTTTAATTTCGTGATGATTAACCTTGCGGTGGATGTGATCTATGCCAGCATTGACCCTCGCATCAGCTATGGCAAGCGCTGAGCCGAGCGGACGCCGCGCCAAGCCGTTCCTCGTGCGGCTGCTGACCAACCTCAGCGGCGCGCTCGGCGCAACCGTCGTCACCCTTTTTGTGGTGACCGCAGTCCTCGGCGGTGCAGGCGCAACGCCTTTTCCGCCCGCGCAGCAGTTCGGGCGCGATAGGCTGACCGCGCCGAACGAACGTTATGTGCTTGGCACAGATTTATTCGGGCGCGATGTGGCAAGCCGCCTGATGCAGGGTGCGTGGAACTCGCTGCGCGTGGCTGCCCTTGCCGTAGCAATTGCTGGCACGCTCGGCACGCTGATCGGTGTGACGGCAGGCTTCATCGGTGGCAGCCTCGATACGCTCATCATGCGTGTGATGGATGTTTTTTTTGCCTTCCCTGCTTTGCTACTGGCGCTGCTGATCATCGCGGTGCTAGGGCGCGGCTTGAACAGCGCCATCATTGCGATTGCCGTCGTCTACACACCGATTTTTGCGCGTGTGGCGCGTGGACCTGTCCTCTCGCTGAAGGCGATGGAATACGTCACAGCGGCGCGCTGCATCGGCACACGCGAACCTATGATCTTGGCGCGGCACATTCTGCCTAACATGCTGGCGCCGCTGATTGTACAGTTCAGCTTAGCCCTCTCTTGGGCGCTGCTAACAGAAGCAAGCCTGAGCTTCCTAGGGCTTGGCACGCAGCCGCCAGACGCCTCTTGGGGCGTGATGTTGGCGGAAAGCACCAGCATCGCCGAACGTGCGCCATGGCTGATGATCTATCCCGGCGCCGTGATTGTACTCGGCGTGCTAGGCTTCAACTTGCTTGGTGATGGCTTGCGCGATGTGCTTGATCCGCGCCTGCGGAAGCGTTAAGCGCGCCGCACTTTGCGGTATATTTAACTTCAAATGCTTGTTTGTTGCCGTGCTGTCCGTACAGTTTCGGTAACGCTTGTGATTGTGATAAAACCAATGCGAAAACTCAGCCTTTCCCTTTTAGTGTGTTTGCTCTGCCTCGCAGGTCTGCACACCGCATTCGCCCAAGACCCACGCGATCCTTACGCCTTCCGCTTTGAGCAAGTCGGCGGCAAGTTCGATAATCCACTCTACCTGACGCACGCCAACGATCATTCAGGGCGTCTGTTTGTCGTTGAACAGGCAGGGCAGGTCTGGATTATGTATGAAGATGGCAGGATGCTGGAACAGCCCTTTTTCGACATTAACGCACTAGTCACCGACGACACCTTTCGGGCAGGCTACACCGAACGCGGCTTACTCAGCCTTGCCTTTCATCCGCAATATGCCGAGAACGGCACCTTTTTCGTCTACTACTTTGACCGTGATGGACACACTGCCCTAGCGCGTTATCGCGTCAGCAGCGATGATCCGAACCGCGCCGATCCAACCAGCGGCGTGATCCTGCTGCGGATCGCGCAGCCTTTCACCGATCATAACGGCGGCGGCTTGAAATTCGGCGCGGATGGCTATTTGTATCTGAGTGTGGGCGATGGTGGCGGCACACAAGGCGATCCTGATGGCAACGCACAAAACCTAAGCGTGTTGCTTGGTAAGATTTTGCGCCTTGACGTGAGCGATTTGAGCGCAGATCGCTATGCCATTCCGCCTGATAATCCGTTCCTGAACACGCCAGAGGCTGCGCCCGAAGTATGGGCATATGGCGTCCGCAATCCGTGGCGCATCAGCTTTGACCGTGAGACGGGCGATCTGTACATCGCCGATGTGGGCTGGGCAGGCGCGGAAGAAGTCAGCTTTGTGGCAAGCGGCAGCCAAGGCGGCATGAATTTCGGCTGGAACATCATCGAGGGCAATAATCGCCTCAGTGATCGGCAGTTGGATGCGGCGAATTACGTGCCGCCCTTCGTCACCTATGATCACACGCAAGGCTGCTCAGTGACGGGTGGCTACGTCTATCGTGGCGCGCTTTTGCAGGCGCTGCGCGGCTTGTATTTCTATGGCGATTATTGCAATGGCAACGTCTGGGTGGCGGAACGTGGGCGTGATGGCACGTGGGAAAATCGCCCGTTCAAAAATACGGGCAGGCAAATTAGCTCGTTCGGGGAAGATCAGCGCGGCGAACTCTATCTAATAGATTACAAAGGCTATGTGCTGCGCCTCAGGCGTTCGTAGAGGCGTCACTTGGCGCAGGCATTGCTATAATCTGGCAGAAGATGCCTAGCAAGAGGATTATCAATCTATGTTCGATAGCTTTCTGAACCGCCGCCGCAAGGAAGAAGAAGTCCGTGAGGGCGGACGGCTGCCACCAGGGCAATCGGTGACGCAAAAGTTTCCCGTGCTGCACTACGGCTCGGTGCCGATCTATAAAGACCTTGCCACTTGGACGTTCACGCTGCGCGGCTTGGTTGAGGTGGAGCGCAGTTGGTCGTGGCAAGCCTTTAATGAGCTGCCGCGCACGGAGGCTGTTTACGACCTACACTGCGTAACAGGCTGGAGCAAGTTTGATACGCGCTGGAGTGGTGTTCACCTACAAACGCTGATTGACGCGGGCTTGCTCAAAATCAGACCTGAGGCACGCTATGCCGTGCAATTCTGCGAGTTTGGCTACACAACCAACACGCCGATTGATGTGATCCTTGCCAGCAATTTCATGCTGGCAACGCACTACGAAGGTGAGCCGCTGACGCCGGAGCATGGCTATCCGCTGCGCGGCGTGATGGGTGCTATTCCCGGCGAGCGCCAAGAATCCGACCGCTACCTGTGGAAGGGTGGCAAATGGCTGCGTGGCATCGAATTTACCGCCGAAGACCGTCCCGGCTTCTGGGAACAAGCAGGCTACAGCAACACTGCCAACGTCTGGCGCGAAGAGCGCTATTGGCGCGGCTTGAAGTAATCGTGTAGAGTAAGCAGAGCGCAGCAGCAACCGCGCTCTGCTTGTTTTTGGCGTGGCTTGCCTCACACTTAGGAGTTTTTATATGAACGCTTTGAAGCGCCTGGTGATCGGTTTTGCCCTTATATTCTGCCTTGCCTTTGGCAGCCCTTTGACGGCATCCGCAGCCAGCGGCAATACTTTATTAGCACGCATCACAGAGCCAAATCAGGTAACGCGCATTGCAGCCATCACAGGCGGCGCGCCTGCCCAAATCCTCTACGAACTGCCTGAATCACTCAGCTACCTAGATGTGCGCTACGCACCTGATCTGGGTTGGGTGGCTGCCTATGGCATAGACCCTGCCACACAGCGCGCCGTCTTTGCCTATCGGCGTGCCAACGGCGCACCGATTGCCATTCCCTTAGCCCCTGAGGCTGCCGTGCTGCCCTTCAGCTTTGATGAGGCTTCCCGCCATTTGCTGTATGGCACCTCGACGCCTGATGGACAGTTCACCATCGGCATTATCCGCCTTGCCGATGGTGTCCGCCGCGAGCTGACGGGCAGTTACCGATCAGGCTCGCCTTTGGGGCAAGGCTTGGCAGCCTACCCAATGGCACTCTTTGGTGAGACGCTTTACCTACAGGCATACACACCTTTCTCGGACGGCTTCAGCGCGGGCATTTTCAGCCTAGACCTCACGCCATACACTTTCGCTGCGACAGGGCGTTACCCGATCTTAGAAGTGCGGCGCTTGCTTGGCGCGGGCGAATACTACACGCCGATCTTCTCACCCAACGGGCGCTACGCTGCCATGCTCTACAACGAACCAGCCAATCCGCCTGCTAATTACATCGCACAAGGGCCTGGCTTCAGCGTGAATGCCGTCGCCGTGCTAGATTTGCGGACAGGTGCGACGCGGCGTGTGGCGGCGGCAGGTGCAGGGCAAGGCTTGGAGCATTTAGCGTGGCTGCCGGACGGCAATACGTTGCTCTTTACGGGCGGTAACTACAATGGCGCAGATCGCTTGGCGGCGCCTGATTTCTATGTGGTGAGCGCAGTGACAGGGCAAGTGAGCGCGCTCGGCGCAACCTTTGCCAATGCAGGCATCAACGATTTGCAGGTGTGTGGTGGGCGCGTGTATGTGTTGGATGGTGCTGCGCTCCGCAGCGCGGCAACCAATAATCTGAGCGACGTTCAGACGCATTACGCGGATGCCTCTGCGATGCTGCTCGGCTGCACAGCACGCTGATCTAAACAATTAGCGGACGATCTTAAACTGAGATCGTCCGCTAACCTATTGCCGAGTCCTCTGTTTGTTGCCGTCCTAAGTCGCTCACACGCCTACGTCCCGACGGCGAAAGCCGACCACAGCCAACGCAATCAGTGCTGCGGCAATGCCAACCATCAGCAAAACGTTGCCCATCAGCAGCCCTTCTTTCATCACTGTGCTGCTATCATAGTAGCTTAGGAAGGAAACAGCGCGCAGCCCCGCCACGTCTGGCACATTCCGCCCGAAGGTATCCACAAAGAAGCTGCCCGCCAGCACGGCGCCCGCAATGGTTGCCGCAGTGTTGCGGCGGCGCACCAAAGTGGAAAGTGCCGCTGTGAAAGTGAGCATAAACCACGCTGAAGGCAGCATGTTCAGCGAACCTTGCAGCAAGCGCCCTTGATCCACCTTGTCGCGGAACGACTCGAACAGCGAGACCATGCCTGCCAACCCGATATGCCCAATGGCAACCGCCAACACAATCAAAAGTGCGAAGGCAAGCAGTTTTTCGATGACCACTTGCGCCCGTGTGACAGGTGCGCTCAGCAGCACATCCAGAATGCCGCGATCTTCTTCGCCTATCGTTACGCTGACGCCCAGATAAACTGCATAGCCGCACACTGCGATGATCAGCCAGCTAAAGTAGCCGTAGTTGATCAGACCAGCAGGCGTGGCAAGGAAGGCTGCATCGCCACCGCCCAATGTGTTAATTAGGAAAGGCAGATTCGCCGCCATTTGCGAGAAAGTCTCCACAATGCGCGAATCGCTTAGAATTGCCACGATGTAGATAGACATCGCTGCCATTGTCAGCCCTAGCAAGAGTGCGCTGCGCCAACTGCGCCGCAAAGTCTCCCGAAAAATTACGCCATTCATCGGACTGCCTCCAGTTCGTGCGCCACCCGCGGCGCTGCTTTGCCGTTGCCATCATAGAAGGTTAGGAACACTTCCTCTAGGCTTGGTTCTTGCACGCGCACATCTGCCACATACTGATTGGCAACGGCGCGCAGGATTGGATCGAAATCGCCCATCAGGCGGAACTTAAGCGCATTGCCCTGACTGCTCAGTTCTGAAACGCCTGCCACACCTGCTAACAGGCTTGGGCTAACAGGCTCACGGAAGGTGAGCGTTACCCAGGTGAAGTTCACGCGCATTAGGTCTGTCACACGCTCCACAGCGCGCAGTTTGCCCTCACGCAAGATCGCCACCCGCTCGCAGATCGCCTGCACCTCGCTCAGAATGTGCGAGGAGAGGAAGATCGTTGCGCCGCGTGCTTGTGCTTCGCGCATCAACTGGTGAAAGGTCTGCTGCATTAGTGGATCGAGTCCGTTGGTCGGTTCGTCCAAGATGAGCAGTTCCGGTTGGTGCATCAGGGCAAGGATCAAGCCTAACTTGCGCTTATTGCCAGTTGAATAGCTCCGCATGACCTTGCTAGGGTCGAAGGCAAGCCGATCAATCAACTGGCGGATGTAGGGCTTTTGCACGTTACCGCGCAGTGCCGCCATATAGGCGATGATCTGCTGCCCGGTCTGGTTTTCCCACAGGCTCAGCTCGCCCGGCAGAAAGCCAACGCGCCGCCGAATATCGAGCGAGTGCGTTTGCGCATCCATGCCAAGCATTTGTGCGTTGCCCGTTGTTGGGCGGATAAAATCCAGCAGCAGGCGAATGGTGGTTGTTTTGCCCGCGCCATTCGGACCGAGATAACCGAAAATCTCGCCTTGGTTTACGGTCAGGCTCAGATCAGCTAGCGCCGGCTGCCCTTTGTGCCCATAGCGCTTGCCCAAGCCCGAAGTTTGAATAACGGCTACAGCATTCATGGTTTTGAACTCCTCTCAGTGACTACAGCCGAAGGTCATCATACGCTCGATTCATGCGATTGTATGACCCCCAAAAGTTAGGGGACTGGCGCTTCACAAATAGCACATTATCTTAAGCGCTATAGGGCTGAGAGGGCGACACCAAACCATCAGGTGGAATGCGATAATTGGGTGTGCGGTGGGCTAGCTTGGCGCGTCTGCGTGGCAAAGGGGCGAATAGCCCTACGAAAAGTGTCATTTCACAGAGAGGGTCGGGCAAGTCCGACCCTCTACACACGAAGTTAATCAAGTTGCGGCGGCACCAGCAAATAGCTGATCGCTACCTCTGGCGCGCCTTCAGCCGCCACGCGCAGCGGCAGTTCAAAGCGCACGAAGGCAGGGAAGCATAGTGTTTCGTTAACTGCCTCACAGTAGAAGATGGCGGCATCCAGTGTGATGAGCGCCTCGCCTTCGCTGAGCGTGATCGGCATTTGCACAGGCATAGGCGGTGTGACGATGCTCAGGTTGTTATCAGCGGCTGCCACACGCGCTATTGCTGTGTTGTTGTAGAAGCGCAGCGTGAATGGCGCTTGATCGTTCTGCTTGTAGCCTTCGGGAAGCTGGATGTTGAGCATGATGCGGCTGCTGCCTGCCGCTGCCGTCAGCGGTGCAAGGCGCACCACAGTGCCGAAGAAGTCATCAGGCGGCGTCTCGGAGGCGGCAGCGGCGGGCATGGCAAGGCGTTCGGGATTGGGGAAAATCACGGTGCTAACGCTGCCTGCTGCCAAATCCACCACACGGATCGCGTCGTTATTGGTATCCGCCACATAGAGCCTGCCGTCCGCATAGCTAATGCCGCCCGGCTCCCAAAACTGTGGAGCGCTCCCATCGCGCAAGCCCGCACCGCCGCCAAACAAGGTGCGGCTCTCGCGTGTGATCGGATCGATCACCTTGATTTTGTGATTGTAGGTATCTGCGACGTAGAGCTTGCCATCCCCGCCGATGGTCAAGCCAAGCGCGTGCTGCAAGCGCACCGCATCACCGACGCCGTCTACATCGCCAAAGTCGAACAAGCCCGTGCCAACAATCGTCTCGACGCGCCCAGCAGCAAGGTCAACTTTGCGAATGGCGCTGGATTCGGCATCGGCAAAATACAGCACATCGCCCACACCAACAATGCCGCTTGGCTGTGCCAGTTCGCTCTCCAGCAGCGCACCATCCACAACGCCTTCGCGCCCACTGCCCACAAAGGGCGCCACCTGTCCGCTGGCAAGGTCAAGCGCCCAAAGCTGGTGCGGTCCCGCCATCGCAATATACAGCACGCCCTCACGATAGAAAACATCCCACGGCGAATTAAGCGCAGTCTCGCGCCCTGCACCGCCGCGAAGCCGATTGCCCCAGTCACGGTTTTGCGCGCCCGTGCCGGCAAGCGTCCGCACTGTACCAGCCCGCAAATCAACGGCGCGCACTGCATGATTGCCCGTATCCGCCACGTAGAGCGTCTCGCCATCTGCGCCCAGCGCTATGCCATGCACCCAATTAAAAGCTGCCTCTGTAAAGCTGCCATCGCGCAGGGCTGCCGTGCCACTGCCAATGACCGCCTGAATGGCGTAGGTTGCCAAGTCTGCCACGATCACACGATTGTGGCTGGTATCCGCAATGAACAATCGTCCGCCGCGTGAGTCTGCCAGCACTTTGCTCGGAAACGAGAGCAGCGACGGCGCACGCCGATCAAGTTCGGGCGTTAGGCGCAGCGGTGTACGGTCAATCATGCCCTTTGCCTCAAATTCGGCGATCATGCCTGCAATGGCGGGCTGCATTGCCTCGTAGACGCCTTCGCCACTGTAGTAGCCTAGCACTTTACCTTGCGGATCAATCAGCATGAAGGTGGGCCACGCCCGCACGCCATAGACCTGCCAAATGGCGAAGTTGCGGTCGTTGACGACGGGATGCTCCACACCGTAGCGCTTCACGATGTAGCGGATGTTCTCGGTTTCGCCCTCGTTGGCAAACTTGGCGCTATGCACGCCGATCACGACCAATTCATCGGGAAACTCTGCCTCTAGCCGCTTGAGATCAGGGATGACGTGAATGCAGTTGATGCAGCCATACGTCCAGAAATCCAGCAGCACAACCTTGCCACGCAGTTCAGTCATGCTCAAGGGCTGCGGCACGTTCAACCAGTCCAAGCCAGCGGGAAACTCCGGCGCACGCACCTTGCCGGCGTAGCTTTGCATCGGGGTGGCGGTCACCGTAACATCTCCTTGTGCTAAGCCGACCTGCAACGGCGTAATCGGGTCTGCCAAGAGCAGCAGCCCAAAAAGCGCCAACAAGGCGGCGAAAATCATACCAATACGGCGCATAGTTGCCTCAAAATTACTTCACAAACTCGCTCTCGCTAAGTATAGTGGAAGCGGGCTTGGCTTGGCAAGCAATGCTCACCTGTGCTTTAGCTTATTCGGCGGGCGAAGTGCGCCTTTCTAGAACATTCCGTGTAGATTAGGCTATACTAGTAGCCGTAGACTGCACACCAAACAGGACGCACGCATGACTGATCAGCCTGAATACACCGATCTGCACCCTGAGGCTGCCGAATCGCCACCGCCTGATGCTGCTGACGATCTGCCAAAGGTAATCCCTGAAGAGTCCTTCAGCGCGCCGCCTTATGCGGATGATCCCAACTTGGCGGAATTGCTTGGGCGCTTTGTGCGTGCGCCGCGCCAAACCTTTGAACTGCTGCGCGGCACGCTCTATGAACTGCCCGAAGACCGCCTCACACAAGCTGCCCATACGGCACACGGTGCAGCACCCGACGCAGCAGGGCAAGCGCCCCTAGCAGGCGGTGAGCGCCTTGGCGGCGTTTTGGCGCGCCGCACCCTGCTGGGTGAGCTATTTCAAGCGCCGCCGCTGCCTGTGACCTCACGCCAAGCGCTGTTGGCGGTTGGGATAGCAGCACTGGTCTTGGTGGCGTTTGTTGGATCGGCGGGCTTGCAATCGCCAGAGGCACGCCGCAGCCTCGATCTGCCCTTTGGCGGTTTCCTGTTGATCGCTACGCTTGTGGCTGCGACCGTTGTGGCAATCGTCAATGGCTTTGGTTTGCCGCTGCGCCGCCTGCCACGCTTAGAACTGCCACAAGCACCGCCTGTCTCAGCGGCGTTCAGCGCACCGCTGGATCGCTTTCTGGCAGCGCATGGCTTGCGCTTGGTTTTGGTGGTGATCGGCATTCTCAGCAGCCTTGCCGCATGGCTTTTCAATGCCAACAATCAGTTCACCACCTTTGGCACGCTGGCATGGTTCGCCAGCATCGCGGTCTGGGTTGGCGTTTTCATGCCGCGTGGACAGGGCAATTGGCTGGTAAATGCCTTAAGCAGCCTGCGCGGACGCCTTAACACGACGTTCCGCTTGCGGTGGTCGTGGACGGTGGCGGCATTGGTGGCGATTCTGATGCTTGGCGCGTGGCTGCGCGTAGGCGATCTCGCCCTCTACTTGCCGGATATGACCAGTGATCATGTAGAGAAGGCGCTTGACGCGCAAAAAGTGCTGAATGGTGATCGTTCGGTCTTTTTCCCGAACAACGGCGGGCGCGAAGTTTTTCAGATGTACTTCATCGCCTTCCTGCATCAGGTGACGGGCATTCCAATCGGCTTTGAACTGATCAAACTTGCCAGCGCCTTAGAAGGCTTGCTGACCATTCTGCTTGCCTATTGGCTTGGACGCGCCATGTTCGGTCAGGAAAATCGGCAGCTTGGCAATTTGGTTGGTGTGTTGATGGCGGCGATGATTGCAGTGAGCTATTGGCATGTGCTGCTCTCGCGCTTGGGCTTGCGGATCATCTTAACACCACTGCTCGTCACCTTTGTGATGGTCTTTTTGGCGCGTGGCATTCGCTACAATCGGCGCGGCGATTGGATCATCAGCGGCTTGGCGCTTGGGATCGGCTTATATTTCTATCAAGCGGTGCGTATGGTGCCGCTGCTGGTGATTGCAGCGGTGTTGCTTGCGTTAGTGTTGCGCGCACGCAGTTGGAAGGCAGTGCGCGCCTATCTCTTTAACGCAACGGCGCTGGTCGTGATCTCGGTGGCAGTCTTTATTCCGCTGGCGCGCTATTTCTACGATTTTCCTGAGTTCTTTTTGGAGCGCACGACAGGGCGCATCTTTGGTGAGGACATCATCGAGATTCGCAACAGCGAGGGCGAAGTGATCGGGCAGCGCGCTGCCCTAGTCGAAGATCGCATTGAGGCGTTCCAGAAGAACATCGGCGTATTTGGTGAAACGCTGCGCCGTTCGCTGTTGATGTTCAACTTTCGCGGCGACACAGCCTGGATCACAGGCGATCCTGACGGCACACCGCAGCTTGATCCCTACAGCGGCGCCTTTTTCGTGCTGGGCTTGGGAATGCTGTTTGGGCGTGCGGTGCGGCGGCGTGATCCTGCTGAGTGGCTGCTGCCCATTGGCATCCTGATCATGCTCTTACCTTCGGCGTTGGCGCTTGCCTACATCATCGAGGTGCCAAGCGCGACGCGTGCCAGTGGCGCGCTGCCATTGGTCTATTTGGTGGCAGCCTTTGGCATGGCGGTTGCCCTGATCGGCATTACGCAAGGGCTGCCGCGCTTGTGGCTGCGCCGCCTTGTGTACGCCATTGCTGTGATCATCCTATTGGTCAGCACTTCGATCAACTACGAGCGCTACTTTGTGGATGCCATGCGCGACTATCGTAATTCCACATTGCCACACCGTCAGGTAGGGCTGATCATGCGCGGCTTTGCCGAAAGCACCGGCGCGCTTGGCAATGCTTTCATGATCGCCTTTCCCAATTGGTTGGATCACCGTGCGCTGGCAATCGAGGCGGGCGATCCGCAGTGGGGCAACGGCGTGCTGCGCGAAGATGTAATCAGCCGCATCCTTGATTTCCTTCGCTTTAATATGGGAACGCGCTTTGAACTGCGCCCAGATCGGCAGATGCTCTTTTTCTTCAACCCTGCCGACGAAACGCTGGTTGAGGAACTATCAGCCGTCTTTCCAAACGGCACGGTCATACACATCCCTGCCTTCAAGCCAGACCGCGATTTCAACCTGTATGTGACGCCGCCGTTGGGCTGTGAATGGGTGCAGCAGTACCTTGAACAGGTCAGTTCCTATTGCGCGGATGGCATTGAGTGATTGTATGGGTCGGACTTGCCCGACCCAGGCGTACATCTTAGGCAGTGGCGATGTGCGTGAGTGCCGTTCGTAGGCGCGCTTGTGCCTCGCTTACGCTGATCAGCGCCAGAATATCGGTCAGGTGTGCGCCGCCGGTGGTGCCTGTCAGCGCGGCACGGATCGGCGGCAGAATCTGCTTGCCGCCCAAGTTATGGGACTGCTTCAGATGATCGCGCAAGCCTTTCAGCACAGTCTCCGCCTCAGCATGGGTGAGCTGTTCTGCCTGTGGCAGTGCCTCTAATAGCGCCTTGATCGCTAAAGCTGCCGCCTCACTGTGCAAGGCTGCCGCCGCCTCAGGCGTGAAGGAATCAGGCGTTGCTAGGGCAAAGCGCGCTGATTCAGCCACCTCACCAACGGCGGTTAGCTCATCGCGCACGGCGTTCATCAACGCCTCTAGCCACACCCCATCGTTAAGCTGCGGTGCGTTTGGGTAGGCTTCCCGCAGATAGGGCAGCGCCAGCGACGCCAATTCAGCAGCCGAAAGGCGCTTCATGTGCTGCTGGTTGAACCAATTCAGGCGATCCACATCAAAGACGCCGGGACTGGTGCTGAGCCGATCCAGCGAGAAGCGCGCCGCGATTTCTTCCCGCGTCATGATCTCATCCGTGCTGCCCGGATGCCAGCCCAAGAAGGCGAGGAAGTTAAAAACTGCTTGTGGCAAATAGCCGCGCTGCCGCAGCGTTGCCACGCGCAACATTTCGGCATATTCAGCATACTCGGCGGACTGATCGGCGTCGCTGCGCTTCTTGATCTTGCGACGTTCATAGTCGGTGACCAATGGCAAATGCACAAAGATTGGTGTTTGCCAGCTCAATGCAGCGTACAAATTGGTGTGGATAGGTGTGGAAGGCAGCCACTCATCAGCACGGATGATATGCGTAATGCCCATATCGTGATCATCAATAACCGACGCCAAATGGTAGGTTGGGAAGCCGTCCGACTTGACGATGATCGGATCGCCCTGATCGGCATTCTCAAAGCGGATGGCACCGCGCAGCAGATCATGCACAACAGTATCGCCGCTTTCGGGCATGGCAAAGCGGATTACACGGTTTTCGCCTGCACTGAGGGCGCGACTGCGGCAGTGGTTATCGTAGCGCGGCTTCTGACCGCGTGCCTGCTGGGTGCGCCGCACAATCTCTAGGCGTTCAGGCGTGCAATCGCAATAATAGGCGCGTCCGCTGCTGATCAGGGTCTGCGCGATCTCGGTGTAGCGCGCCAAGTTGTTGGATTGCACATAGCGCGTGCCGTTTGCCTTATCAGGCCCTTCATCCCAATCTAACCCAAGCCAGCGCAGCGCGTCCATCAGCTCATTTTGGGCGCCTTCCACAAGGCGTTCGCGGTCGGTATCTTCAATGCGTAGGATGAACTGTCCGCCGGTGTGGCGCGCCCACAGCCACGCAAAGAGGGCAGTCCGCAGGTTGCCCAAATGGGTGCGTCCGGTTGGGCTGGGCGCGTAGCGTGTGCGGGCGGGTGTTGTTTCGCTCACGGTTATCACTTCCTCGAAGTATCGTCAAGGCGCGCAAAATACATCTTGCCCGCCGAAGTTTGAATCATACGGACGATGACCACATCAATTTTGCGGTCAAGGTGGCGGCGTCCGTCCTCCACCACGACCATCGTGCCATCGTCAAGGTAGCCAACGCCCTGTCCCGGCTCACGCCCTTCGGCAATCACCTGAATGGTGATCACCTCGTTGGGCAGAATGACCGCCTTCACGGCGTTGGCAAGGTCGTTGATGTTCAGCACCTGCACGCCTTGCAAATTGGCGGTGCGCTTCAGGGTATAATCAGTGGTGAGCAGCAGGGCGTTCATCTGCTTGGCAAGCGCCACCAGCTTGTGATCCACCTCGCGGACGTTTTCCACGTCCAAATCGCGCATACGAACGGGAACTTTGCTCTCGCGCTGCATTTCTTCCAAAATTTCCAAGCCGCGCCTGCCGCGGTTACGCCGCAAGGTGTTACTCTCATCGGCAATGTGCTGAATTTCGCGCAGCACAAAGCTCGGCACGATCAGCTCACCTTGCAGGAAGCCCGTCTTGCTAATATCGAGGATGCGCCCATCAATGATCGCGCTGCTATCCACCAAAATGCTGACGTTGCCCATATAGGCGCTGGATGGCTCTAACTGTGGGTGTGCTTCAGCAGGGTGCAACAGGCGCGGCGCAATCTGGAGCAGGTCTTGGGCGCGCAGGGCAAAAACAGTCACGCTCAGGTAGCCCAAGATCACCATCATCACGACGGGCAGCCACTGGCTGAGCGGCGTGGGCAGCAAGCCTAACGGCACAGAGGCAAGGGCAGCCACCGCCAAGCCAAGCAGCAAGCCGATGATAGCAGTCACCAACGTTTCGGCGGGCGTTTCCATGATGGCGTTACGGGCAATGCGCGCCGGGCGCGTGGTGAAATAGGGCGTTAGGATTAAACCTGACAGAGCGCCGACCAGCCCAAAAAGCAGGGTTGTTGCTTCCCGCGTTAAGGGTGGCACTGCCAATTCAATGCCAAAGCGCGCACCGAGCACTGCCAGACCGACCATGCCGACTAGCCGCCAGATTAACTCGGATGTCATCTCGGTGCGTTTCTCCTCACCTGCACTAAACTTAAACCCTGATTGTAGCACACTGCGGTGTGTTCTATCCAGAAGTTATTTCAAAGGGCGTGGTGAATCGCATGGATATCGTCGGGACTGCGACGGCTGGCACAATCGGTATCGGTGGTGCGATCTTGAATAGGCGTGGGCAAAAGCCTTTCCGAGCAAACATATCTGCGAGAATCGGTATCCGTCTGAATGGCTGCCAGCACATGCCCCGCCTGCTACATGAGGTTTGGCTGCTGCCCAAGCGCGGACATCCTGTGAGGCGATGCGCCCTGGCGCGGTTTTCCACCCTGTGCCAAGTGGCGGGCTTTGCCACCTGTGCCAAACCTGTTAGAATCCAACCATGTTGAAACCGAAACAGTGGCGCGTGCAGCCAACACTTTCCCCATTAGAATTGGCAGGCTTTGGCGATCTGCACCCGATCCTTGCCCAAGTTCTCTACCAACGCGGCTTCACCGCGCCGCCTGAGGCTGCTGCCTTTCTGAACGGGGACCTAACCGCCCGCGATCCCTTCAAGCTGCATGGCATGGCAAAAGCGGTTGCCCGCATTCGGTCTGCCATCAAGCGACGTGAGAAGATCGTCGTCTATGGCGATTTTGACGCCGACGGCGTGACCAGCACCACCTTGCTTGTCAGTGTGCTGCGTGCGCTTGATGCCGATGTGCAGCCCTACATCCCGCACCGCGTGGACGAAGGCTATGGCTTGAACGACGCTGCCCTGATCGGCTTGGCAAAGCGCGGCTTCAAGCTGTGCATCACGGTGGATTGCGGCATTCGTTCCGTGCATGAGGTGGAGACTGCCAACGCCCACAAATTGGACATGATCATCACCGATCATCACTCGGTTGGTGCGGAAGTGCCGCCGGCGCTGGCAGTCATTAATCCCAAGCAGGCAGAATGCAAAAGCGGTGAGCCAATGTTAGCAGGTGTGGGCGTCACTTTCCGCTTGGCGCAGGCGCTTATGAAAGTTGCCCGCGATCAGGATCGGCGCGAGCTGCCGCTGCAAGACTCTGACCTGCTCGATCTAGTTGCTATTGGCACCATTGCCGACCTTGTGCCGCTGAACCGCCCTGAAAACCGTGCGTTGGTCATGCGCGGCTTGGCAGAACTGCATCAGGCACGCCGACTCGGTCTGCGCGCCTTGATGAAGGCAGCCGGCATCGCTCCAGAGACCACAGACGCCATGAGCATTGGCTTTGGCATTGCGCCACGCATTAACGCCGCCGGCAGACTAGAGAGCGCTATGCAAGCCTACCATCTGCTGATGGCAGAGGATGACGCCGACGCTGCCGAGCGTGCCGCCGAACTCAACCGTTTGAATACGCGCCGCCAAGACCTGACCCGCGAAATGCAAGAACACGCCCGCAAAGTTGCCGCGCTCGATTCCGACGTGCCGCTGATCTTCGCCGCCGACTCTGCCTTTGTGCAGGGCATCGTTGGCTTAGTGGCAGGCAGGCTCACCGAAGAATTCTACCGCCCATCCATCATCTTGCATCGCGGCAAGGAAGAAAGCCACGGTTCCTGCCGCAGCATTCCAGAGTTCAACATCACGGAGGCGCTTGATCAGTGCGCTGATTTGCTCTTGCGGCACGGCGGACACGCGCAAGCAGCCGGCTTTGCCATTCATAACGATAATCTGCCCGCCTTTCATGAGCGCATTCTCGCCTTAGCCGCCGCGCACCTCAGCGGACGCGATTTGCAGCCAACGCTTGACATTGATGCCGAAGTGCGGCTGAGCCAGATCACCTTTGCCTTGTACGAAGCACTACAAACGCTAGAGCCGTGCGGCAACAGCTTTCCGCAGCCGATTTTGTGTGCGCGTGGCTTGCGCGTCGTTCAGAGCCGCGCCGTCGGCACGGATTCAGCGCATCTGCAACTGCGCCTCTCGGATGGCTCGCAGAGCATCAAAGCGATTGCCTTCGGCTTTGGCAAATATGCCGCTGATCTGCCACCTGTGCTAGATGCTGCCTTCCAAGTTAGCCTGAATGCGTGGAACGGCGAGCAATCACTCCAATTAACCATTAAAGATTTGCGTCCGTCAGGCTGAGCGATGCAACGTTTTCGCGCCTTCTTCGGTAAGTTATTCACGCGCTTTGCCCTGCTCTGCTTTGCGGCTGCTTTCGCCCTGATTGTGCCTGCCGATACGCCACCTGCCAACACGCGCTATGATCGCGTGTTGGGCTACGCCAAAGACTCGCTCTATAACTATGTAGCATGGGAACTTGGCGCGATCTTTGCCAAGCTGGGGCAAACACACAGCGATCCGACTGCTTTCTTGTCGGAACCAGAGCGCGCTGCCTTTGTGGTGAACTATCTGGCGCGTGTGGCAGATCTGCAAACGCTCAACAGCGATTTGGAGCGCGCCTTAAACAGCGGCACGGATGACCTCACCGCGCTGATTGAACGCCGCGACGCGCTCAGCGCCCAAATTGAGCGTGAAACGCCGCTGGCAGAGGCGATCATTGAGTCACAGGTGGCTGCCGTGCTGCGTGATGAAGGCTTCGCCGTGCTGGGCGAGGTCTTTCCGCCTGTCTCGGCGCGTTTTACGGCATTGCCTGCGCTGTTGGTCATCTCACCACGCGATCAGATCGTCCGTGAGATGACGATCAACCTCAACCACCTGCCGCCGGACGCCGTGCGTGATCTTGAGGCGCGCCTAGAGGCTGAGCTGAACCTTTCGGCGCTCATCACACCGATTGGTGGATTGGCGCTCTTTCCAAGCATGGTCATCCAGACCTGGCACGCACCGTTCCTGATCGAAACAGTGGCGCATGAATGGGCGCACCACTATTTGCTGTTCTTCCCGCTCGGTTGGGATTATGCAGGCACTTCCGAAACGTGGATCATCAATGAGACGACTGCCTCGCTCTTTGGTAAAGAGGTTGGCAGAAAGGTAATCGAGCGCTACTACAGCGCTTTTCCGCAAGTGATGCGCCTGTTGCCGCCGCCTGATCCCGCGCTGAGTGCCGAACCGACGCCCGCGCCAACCACCACGCCGGAGCCAAGCACACCCGCGCCTTTCGACGCCGCCGCCGTGCTAGACACCACACGCCGCCGCGTAGACGCGCTGTTGGCAGAGGGCAACGTTGACGAGGCAGAGGCATACATGGAAGCACAGCGCCGCTTGCTTGCCGAAAATGGCTATTTCTATCGGCGCATTAATCAGGCGTTCTTTGCCTTCTATGGCGGTTACCAATCACCGAGTGGTGGTGGCGCAGGTGGCGCTGATCCAATCGGTCCGGCAGTCGCCACCTTGCGCCGTAACGCGCCTGATTTGCGTGCGTGGCTGGCGCAAATGCGCTACATCACCACGCGGGAAGGGCTGCTTGCCGCACGCGCTGGGCTGCCCTAGGTAAATTAAACTTAGAGCAGCGCCAGCACCCGTGCCGGCCCGCCTGAACCTTTTTCCCAACGCGGCAGCCCAACCACAACCGTTGCGTCTTGATCTTTGATTGCTGCCAAGTTCGCCACGCCTTCAATGCCAAACCGACCTCTGCCCAAGACGGCGTAGTGCGCCTCAAAGGTGCTGGACGCGCCGACATCAAGGCTGAGCGTATCCACACCGACGCCATGAATGTTGCGATTTTCGATCAGGAAAGTTGCCGCTTCTGCGCTAAAGCCGGGATAATGCTGAATGCCTTCAGCGTCCGCATTGCGGAAAGCGGTTGGATCGCTCCAGCGTGCATCCCAGCCTGAATACATGAAGACAATGGCGCCCTCAGGAATTTCGCCGTTAGCACTTTCCCACGCTTGCACATCCTCAAGATCGAGCGTTGCATCGGCAAGCTGTGCCGCCTTTGCCGAGATGTCAATCACAATTGCCGTGCCAACTAGCATCTCAATCGGATATTGATCAACAGTAGCGCCATCGGCAACGAAATGCGCGGGAATATCCACATGCGTGCCAGCGTGTTCGGTATACGTCCAGCGCTGGATGTAAAAGCCGTCATTCTCGACCGTCACGAAATCTTCGCGTGAGGGCTTCTCATCAGGCAAATAGGTTGGAACGGTAGTGCCAAAGACATGCGAGAGATCAATCACCTGAGACATGCTCTGTGCGCGGGCAACACGGCTTGGCTTCAGCACAGAGGCTGCCATGGCGCCCAGTGCGCTTACGCCGCCCAATTGCAAGAAATTGCGCCGACTCAATTGCGGCAGTCCATCGCGCTGAACACGCTCCCGAACGGTTTGCGCCACTTTGGGTGAACACATAGCCAAACATCCTTTTCCAACAATCAACCGCTGCACTCAAGCAAAGTTAGGACAATTTATTGTGAGACTATGTTTCATTATTGGTTATAACCTTGCTTATGTGCCACTATAAGATGGATTGTCGATTGTGGTCTACTGTGAAGTTGCCACAGTGCAGCATAACGATACTCTACCAATCGGCTGCCCACGTGCCAAGTTTGTTACAATAAAGCGTATGTTGTGAAAGGTGAAACAACGCACATGACCAAACGTACCCTGCTTGTGACAGGCTCTAGCGGCTTGATCGGCTCAGAAGTCGTCACTTATTTTGACTCACTCGGCTGGACAGTGCATGGCATGGATAACAACATGCGCGCCGATTTTTTCGGTGCCGGCGGCGATACACGCTGGAATCAGCAGCGGCTGGTCAGCACCTGCCGCGCTTTTACGCACCATGAGGTAGATATTCGAGATCGGCGTGCTGTGCTAGAGACAATCGCGGCGCTGCGCCCTGATTTGCTCGTACATGCCGCCGCGCAGCCATCCCACGATCTGGCTGCCAGCCGCCCCTTTGATGATTTCGACGTGAATGCCGTTGGCACGCTCAACCTGCTAGAGGCAGTGCGCCAGCATTCGCCCGAAACGGTCTTTGTCTACCTATCTACCAACAAAGTCTATGGAGACGCGCCGAACGAACTGCCTTTGGTCGAGTTAGAGACGCGCTGGGACTATGCCCGCCCCGAAGACTACAACGGCATTCGCGAGGATATGCGGATCGATCAATCGAAGCATTCCATCTTTGGCGCCTCTAAGGTGGCTGCTGATGTGATGGTGCAAGAATATGGGCGCTATTTCGGCATCCGCACCTGCTGCCTGCGTGGTGGCTGCCTCACCGGTCCGAATCATTCGGGTGTGGAATTGCACGGTTTCCTCAGCTACCTGATCAAGGTCAACGTGACGGGCGGGCTGTATCGCATTTACGGCTATAAGGGTAAGCAAGTGCGCGATAACATCCACAGCTACGATGTGGCACGCTTCATTGAGGCGTTCTATGAAGCGCCACGTGTGGCGGAGGTCTATAACCTTGGCGGCGGGCGCGCCAACACGACCTCGATCCTAGAGGCATTCAAGCACATCGAGGCGCTCAGCGGCAAACCGATGCGCTATGAATATGTGGATCAGGCACGCGCCGGCGATCATATCTGCTACATCTCCGACCTTGCCAAGATGCGCGCACACTATCCAGGCTGGGATATTACCAAGACGCTCAGCATGGTTTTTGAGGAAATCTATCAGGCGTGGCAAACGCGGATGGCACACGCCTAGCGCACCTAGTTCGGTCGGGCTGCCACGTGCTGCGGCGCAGCAAGCGAGGCAAACGCCTCCTTATGAACCAGCACACGCTGTTGCCCATAGATTGCTCGCATTTCTGCCAAACGCCCCGCCTGCCAACGCCTATCCAGCAGCAGCGGATAGGCACGCTCAAGGTAGCTGATGAAGCGGCTCGGCGTGTTGGCAGAATTGGTATCTTTCTTGAAGAATAACGCCGTGATGTAGGGAATTGCGAGCGCCTTGAAGCGCGCCAACGTGCCGACCAGATCATCCCATAAGCCGAACGGACTCAGGGTTGGGACGACCCACAACCCTGCTTCGCGCAGCGCCGTGATTCCGCGCATCCGTTGGGCAAAAGAAGGCGTAGCGCGCTCCCAAGCGCGGATCAGGTCTTCGCGGTCTGTGCCGATGCTGTAGCTAACCACCACGGCGGGCGCACCATCAGAGGGCGTGCTGCTGGCAGCGTAGGCAGCCATGAGCGCTGCATCACGGTCGGGACGGTAGCGCGTTTGCACAATCAGGCGGCGCGGGCGCAGCGCAGGCTCAGTTTCGCTCAGCAACGACCAAATGGCGCGTGTTTCAGCAGGCGGCGCGGCATACGGATCGGTGACACCACTCCAATAGATCACCTTGTCTGCTAATGTGCCACGTGCCAAATGCCGTGCCAATTTGCCCAGCACGTCGCGCTTGGCGCGCACCTCAAAGCCCCACGCCTCGCCGTATTCACCGCGCAGCGCGCTTGGTGTTAGCATCCTGCCCGATGGCACATAGCAGAACAAGCAGCCGCCGGGACAGCCAACCTGAGTCTGCATGGTGAAGTCGAAACCATCCACAAAGCCACGCGCCGAGCGCAGAATGTCGGCATCGCTGTTGGCAGTCGTCAGGCGCTCTGGCGGCGGCTGCCCATATAAATCGGCATAAACCTCAGCAAAATCAGGCGTTTTAGCAGGCACAGCCCACACTCCATCCTAAATAGCAGAAAGGCAATTATAGAACACAAGTTCTATTTTTGTCAACTATTTGCAAGGTAGGGAAGAAACCGTTTCCCCACACGCAGGGAAAGGGAATTGGAGGATAAAGGCTGCGCTGAGTAGTCATGCACACAACTTCGGCAGCACACGCCTTTGATCTTCACCACGCCTAAGCTGTGCGGTAAAGGTTAAAGTATGGATAAAATCTTTCAAGTTGGCAGTGTATTGCAGCAATTCTCATTCCTGACTTATAATCGTGGTCAGATTAGCTTTGCGACGGGAGAGTGGACAATGCGAGCCTTGCGCCCTGCCTATCGTTTTTTCGTACTTATCCTGCTGTGTGCGGTTGCCCTTGCCGCTTTGCCCACGGCGCCTGCCCAAGCACAGGGCGGTAGAACGTATGTGGTGCAGCCGGGCGATACACTCTTTAGCATTGCGTCGCGCTTTGGCGTCGGCGTGAGCGAACTCGCCACCATCAATGGCTTTTATGATGTGAACCGCGTTTTTGTTGGGCAGGTTTTGGTGCTGCCGGCTGGCGCCGCACAGCCACAGCGTCCCGTAACGCCCATAGTGCGCCCTGTGGTGCAGCCTGTTTATCCACCCGGCACCACGGTCACCACAGTGACGACCTTCACCGCCTACACCGTGCGGCGCGGCGATACACTGGCTGGCATCGCTGCCAATTTCAACACCACCATTGCTGCTATCATGGGTGCTAATGGCATCAGCAACCCTAACCTGATCTACGTTGGGCAGCGCTTGAATGTGCCACGCACGCGCACCACCATCGTGCCAGCACCGCGCACCAACGTGCCACGCGGACGCACCTATGTGGTGCAGCCGGGTGATAATTTGTTCCTGATTGCAGCGCGTTTTCATCGAAATGTGTATGATATTGCCCGTGTGAACGGCATCCTGAACTTGAACCATATCTTTGTTGGGCAAGTTTTGGTTATTCCCTAGCCAATTGAGTGTCGAGAGGTAACAGGGCGTTGATGGCACGTGATTCTGTTGATCGACTCTATTCGGAACTGCCGTTGGTATTAGGGCATCGCGGTGCCAGCTTTGATGCGCCCGAAAATACGCTGGCAGCTTTTTTACAGGCACGCCAACAAGGCGCCGATGGTGTTGAACTAGATACAATGCTCACCCGTGATGGCGTGCCTGTCGTCATCCATGATTTCACGCTGGATAAGACCACCAACGGCAGCGGCTTGGTCAAAGATCACGACTTGCGCTCTATCAAAACGCTTGACGCCGGCAGCCACTATGATTTTCAGTTCCGCGATGAGCGCGTGCCAACCCTTGATGAGGCGCTTGAGGCACTCGGCACAGAGTTGATCGTCAATGTGGAGTTAAAAACGCTGGCGTGGCGCTCGGATGGACTTGAGCTGGCTGTGCTGAACGTCATCCGCCGCCACAATGCCGCCAACCGTGTGATCATCTCGTCGTTCAATCCGTTTGCGCTGCGCCGCTTCCGTGCGCTTGCGCCACATATTCCAATTGGCTATCTCTACGCGCCCAACGAACCGATCTATCTGCGCTTTGGCTGGTTCCTGATTGGCTTTCCGCATGAAGCACGCCATCCGCACCACAGCCTGATTGATGCACGCTTCATGGCATGGGCAAAAGCAGGGCAGTTCCGCGTCCATACGTGGACGGTGGATGATCCTCAGCGTATTCGCCAACTGCGCGATCTGGGCGTGGACGCCATCATCACTAACCGACCAAACGTTGCGCTGGAGGCACTCGGCAGGCGCGTGCGCGCTCGTTAGGTTGCGTAAAGCGTCCGCCCTCGTTAAACTGGCACGTCATGCTTACCAAACGTGCCAAGACAATTTTGATCCTTAGCGTGCTTGCCATGCTTGCCGTGAGTGCTGCCCTCGCCGCTGATCTCGCCATGCAGGGCGCAGTGTGGCGCTATCTGTACAGCGTCACCGGTGAACAAGCACCCTCCTCCCAGCTTTATGCCTTCCTTGATTATTTGGGCAACCTTTCGCGGCGAATGCCGAATACTGCCGATCACTTGCCGGTTGCCTATACCGTTGAAAATCCGCTAGGTGTGAACAGCTTCTTGGAGCTAGAGCCAGAGCTTGCCAAACGTGAGCGCCAAATGCAGATGATCGCAGCGGCGGGCATTGGCTGGGTGCGCCAAAAATTCACATGGCAGGATATTGAGATACGCGGGCGCGGCAACTTTATTGATGACCGTAACGATCTGGACGGCGACGGCATTCCCGACCCGATAGATGCTTGGGCAAAGTACGATACTATTGTGGACTTGGCAGAACAGTATGGTGTGCAGATTTTAGGCAGGCTTGGCACGCCGCCCGCTTGGAGTCAGCCCGAAGGCGTGCAAGGCACTTTTGCGCCGCCCACCGACCTGCAAGATTTTGTGAATTACGCCGTTGCAGTGGCAGAACGCTACAAAGGGCGCGTGACGCATTTCCAAATCTGGAATGAGCCGAACCTTGCCATCGAATGGGGCAATCAGCCCGTTGATCCTGAGCGCTATACCGAGTTGCTCTGCCGCACCTACCACGCACTGAAGGCAGTTGATCCGCAAATCATCGTGGTGAGCGGCGCCTTGGCACCAACTATTGACCTCAGCGGCTACAACCTGAGCAGTTTCGTCTTTTTAGAGCGCATGTATGCCGCCGGCGCCAAAGATTGCTTTGACGTGCTTGGCGCGCAAGGCTACGGCTTGTTTTCAGGCCCGACCGATCAGCGCTTGCGGATCACCACCATTAATTTTGCCCATGTGGTCTGGCTGCGCGATATGCTGGTGGCGCACGAGGACGCTGCCAAGCCGATCTGGGTCGGCGAGATGGCATGGAATCCTGTTCCCAATGATCCGAACATTCAGGATCGGCTGACTTATGGGCAGGTCAGCGATGCTCAGGCGGCGCAGTACGCCGTAGATGCCTATGAGCGGGCGCGCACGGAGTGGCGCTGGCTGGGCGTGATGGCATATTGGTTCTTCAAGCGCCCTGATGAGAGCGAGATCAATCAGAGTTGGTACTACTTCCGCATGGTTGATCCTGATTTCACACCGCGCCCTGTCTACTTCGCCATTCAGGACTATGCCAAAGCGCGTTTTGGCAGCGCGTTAGACTAACCCTCAGACGCTCATCAACCGCACCTGCAAGAAATCGTGGGAACGGCACAAGGTGCGCCTATGTGGCGCCTCACGCTGTCAAGATGCGCCCAAATCCTGTATACTTAGCATAAAAGGAGCGCTTGCGATTATGCCGACTCTAACCTCTGATTTAATCGAAAAAACTAAGCGCTGTTGCCGCCAGCAAGGGCATCAGCCTAGAGGCACTGCTGTGGCAGTGGCTGGCGCTTTATTGGGAACGCACTGCACAATCGGCTGTGCTGTCTGCCATGCCGCCTGATCATACCCAACGGCTTGAAAACTTTATTGGTATGTTTGAAGACGAAGTCCCTCATCTTTCAAGTTCTACCCAAGAGCCGGTTGCACAAACTGAGATCGCTTCAGGCGAGTCAGCATGAGTATTCTCATAGATACCAATATTTTAACGCACCAATGCACACCCTCTACCTAATTCCCACACCGATTGGCAACCTTGAAGATATTACGCTGCGCGCGCTGCGCCTGCTGCGTGAAGTGCGCTTAATTGCCGCTGAAGATACGCGCCATTCGCGCATTTTGCTTGATCACTACCAGATCAGCACGCCAATGATCAGCTACCACGAACACAACAAACTGACGCGCCTCGAAAACATTCTAGAGGCGTTGACACAAGGCGATGTCGCGCTTATCTCGGACGCGGGCACACCCACCATTTCCGATCCCGGCTACGAGTTGGTGCGTGCGGCATTGGCAGCCGGCGTGCCAGTGGTGCCGCTGCCGGGCGCCAACGCGGCAGTCACCGCGCTCACAGCCTCAGGCTTGCCTACCGACGCTTTTCTGTACCTCGGCTTTCCGCCACGCCGCCCCAACAAACTGCGCGCCTTCCTGAAGGAATATGTCGGGCTGCGCGCCACGCTGATCTTCTACGAAAGCCCAAATCGGTTGGCAGACACGCTGCACGCTATGCTAGAAGTCTTTGGCGATCGGCAGGCGGTGGTTGCCCTGGAGCTGACCAAATTTTTTGAAGGCTTTTCGCGTGCGCCGCTCAGCGCGCTTATCAACACCTTTGAGGCGGAAACGCCACGCGGCGAAGTGACGCTCTTGGTGGAAGGCGCGCCTGAAATACCTGATGCAATCTGGGATGAAGCGCGTGTGCGCCAAGCCCTTCAGCAACTTTTGGCAGAAGGCGTAAAGCGCAGCACCGCCGCAAAGCAGATCGCGGCACTGGCAGGCTGGGATCGTGCTGAGGTCTACGCGCTGGACGAAACAGCCGACGCTGAATCCGACATTTGAGCGCAGCCTCGCTCAATGGGCAGCCCTTCGGCAGCGCTCTGAGCAGTATTTCACCGCATCCCAGACTTTTGCCCATTTTTTGCGCCATTCAAAGGGACGCCCGCATACTACGCACATCTTGGTTGGCTTAGGATCGTTGCCTTGCCGCTTGCCGCTATTCTTGTGAGGCATATTCACTCCTGCTACGCTTACCCTACGGATTCTATACGCAAGCCTGCCGAATAGCTATTCATCGTCACTTTGGCAGGTTTGGTACGGTAAAACTGCCTAGAGATGTATGGAGGTATAACGATGCGTTTGAAACAATGGTTGACCCTTGCCCTGATCGTTGCTTTTGTGTTGGCGGCTGTGCCACCACAAGGGACGGCGCGTGCGCTTGGTGTTTCAGCGGTGCGCTTCGGCGCAACCTGTGGCGATTTCTCGCTGCTGGTGGCAGTCACTGGCGCGGAGGATGACGGCGGCGGCTTAGATAGGTTCCGTTACTTCATCTTTGATGGCAATGGCAAAAAGCTCTATCAGGAAGATGCCGTGCGGCGCGTTGGTGTGACCGGCGGTTCGCAAGTCATCAACATGAGCTACGACAACGACGGCGTGGATGGTCCGCCTACCAAAAATCCGATCCGCTTGCAGATCATTGACCTAGACGCCAACAATAATCCAAAGGCGTTGCTGCGCGATGAGACGGTGAATGCCTCGTGCTTGCCGCCTGCCAGCCCAGTCACCATCACGGAAAATTTCCGCCCTGTGCCGTTTTTGAAGGCATTCTTCGTCGGCGAGACGCCGCTCTACCGCTTCCCGGCGCGGGAGCCGATTGATCTGCGGATTGTGGCGGGCAAAGAGCATTTTGCCTTCTACCGTTCGCCTGATTCGCAGTGGGTGGCGATTGATGTGAGCGGTGAGCAGCTTATGTGGGTGCCGACGGCTGTCGTCTCGGTGGAGCTAGGGCGTTTGGGCTTACCGCCGCGCCGCATTGATGGCAGCGATCCTGCTACCGCTGCCGCCATCACGCAACCAACGCCCATTCCCGGCACTGTCATCGTGCCAATTGGGCAGCCCGTCGGTTCGGCGCTGGTCACAACACGCCTGCGCTTCCGCGCTACACCATCCCTCAGCGGCAGGCAGATCGGCACCATTCCCTTCGATACCACTGTGCCGGTCTATGGGCGGAACAGCGCAGGTAACTTCATCAAGGTGCAGTATAACGGCTTGCTCGGCTGGGTCTCGACGTGCTGCATCAACCTGATTGATGTGCCGCTCAGCCAATTGCCGCGTGTGGAGTAGTTTCTAAGCACCTTCTTAGGCACTGTGGGCGAGGACGATCTCGCCCACACGCTTTCCTGCGCTCACGCATTGTCACAAAAGATATGCCTCGCTCGTCTTATTTCCCAGAAGCAGATCATCAGTAAAGGGAAACGCGATGAGCAACCCAACCCAAATTCTTATCCTTGGCGCAGGTTATGCTGGGCTAATGGCAGCCTTTCGGCTCGGACGCGCTGCACAGGGCAAACCAATCACCGTCACGCTGATCAACAACAGCTCGATCTTTGTAGAGCGCGTGCGGCTGCATCAGGTGGCAGCCGCGCAGCGTGTGCGCGCTCACCCGATTCCGCGTTTGCTGCGTGGCAGCGGCGTGCGTTTTGTGCAGGGCAGAGTAACACGCATTGCCGCGCAGCCGCAGCAAGTCCATCTGACCGCACCTGAGGGCGAACAAGTGCTGCGCTATGACTACCTGCTCTATGCCTTAGGCAGCCAAACGGATTTTGGGCGTGTGCGCGGCGCACAAGATCATGCGCTTGCCGTTGGCAATGCTGCCGACGCACCGCGCTTGCGCGAACGGCTCTCAGGGCTTGCCGCGGACAGCACATTGATCGTGGTCGGCGGCGGCTTGACGGGCATCGAAACTGCCACCGAGTTGGCAGAGCGCTACCCTGCTTTGCGCGTGCGCTTGGTGACAAGTGGACGAGTGGGCGAAGGGCTTTCCGAACGCGGACAGCAGCACGTGCGGAAAGTTTTGGCGCGTTTGCGCGTCACGCTGCACGAGAACACGCCCGTTCAGGCAGTTGAGGCGGACGCACTGGTTTGTGCCAATGGTGAACGCCTGCCCTTTGCCTTGTGCGTATGGGCGGCGGCACTGCGCGCTGTGCCATTGGCAACCGACTCCGCGCTGGCAACCAACGAACGCGGGCAGCTTTTGGTCTCGCCAACGCTAAGCAGCCTCAGCGCGCCGAACATCTTTGGGGCAGGCGATGGCGCTGCCTTCGCAGAGGCGCATGGCGTGCCGATCCGCATGGCGTGCGCCACTGCGCTGCCGATGGGCGCACAGGCTGCCGATAACCTGTGGGCAGCCTTGCACGGCAAACCACAGAAACCGTTTGGCTTCGGCTATGCGGTTCAGTGCGTCAGCTTAGGGCGGCGGGATGGACTAGTTCAGTTTGTGCGCCGTGATGACAGCCCAACCGAGCGCGTCATCACGGGCAGGCTGGCAGCCTTCATCAAAGAGTGCATCTGCCGTTATGCGGCGTTCTCGGCAATTGCGCCGTGGCTGGCAACCAACTATCGCTGGCTTGGGCAAAATGCCTTCAGCCGCGCACATAAATCAACCGTGGTGATACAATCCTAGCTTAGCGTGTGAGGGAATGCCTTATGGCTGAGAGCGAAACCTTTGAAAGCTACCGTCCGCTGATGTTTGCGCTTGCCTACCGCATGTTGGGTAGCGCGATGGAAGCTGAAGACATTGTGCAAGAGGCGTATCTGCGTTATTCATCGGCTGAGCCGCACAGCATTCGTTCGCCGAAGGCATTTCTGACGACTGTTGTAACGCGCCTGAGCCTTGATCATTTGAAATCGGCACAGGCGCAGCGCGAAAGCTACTTCGGACCGTGGCTGCCTGAACCGCTGCTGACAGGGCAAAGCGTCTCGGAAGCGCTTAGCGCCGATCCTGACGCGCTGACTGCCCTCAACGAGTCGCTCTCGTTGGCGCTGCTGACCTTGCTTGAAAAGTTGAATCCGCTTGAGCGCGCCGTCTTTCTGCTCCACGAGGTGTTCGATTACGCCTTTGCGGAAATTGCCGCGATGGTTGGCAAAAGCGAGGCTGCTTGCCGCCAAGCCTTGCACCGCGCCCGCCAATTCATCAACGCGGAAAGACCGCGCTTTCGCAGCACAGCAGAAGAACATCAAGCGATCTTTGGGCAGTTCATACAAGCCTGCACAGCGGGCGATCTGGATGGGCTGCTTGCTACCCTGTCTGCTGATGTTACGGCGTGGTCGGATGGCGGCGGCAAGGCAAGCGCTGCCACACGCCCAGTCTTTGGGCGCAAGGCGGTGGCTGCCATGCTGCTTGGCTTACTCAAGCGGATGCCGTCCGATGCTCACATGGAACTTGCCGAGATCAACGGGCGGTTGGGCATCCTGGTGCGCCAAGCAGGTGCAGTGGTGGTCGTGATGAGTGCTGATGTCGCACAGGGCAAAGTGACGGCGCTGCGCTTCATCCGCAACCCGGATAAACTGCGCCGCCTTGATGCCTAATGGCTAGGTATGCGGCGCAGTTGCCACCGCCTGCGGTGCGCTCAGGGCATAGGCGGCAAGGTTGCGCGCATATGCCTCTAGAATCCACGCGCCATGATCCTGAAAATGCCCTTTGGCGCGCTCAGCGTCCATTTGGGCAGCACCGCTCTGTGCCTGCATCGCGGCAAATTTGCGCTGTTTGCGCGCTGCTTCCCAACGTTCCAGCCGCGTGCCTAATCGGCCACCTAATAACCTCTCTGCCAAGCGTTGCAAGTGCTGCCCAATACCACGCGGCGCGCTATCCACCACGTTATAAAAGGGTGCAGCCGCGTTCGGCAGAAAAGCAGCCGCCCACCGATTGGCAGCGCGCATTGCAGCGTAGAGTGCCTGCCCTGCCAAGGGAATCATCTGTGCCAGCTCGTGCGCCATGTAGACATCTTGCCGATCTTGGGCAAGGGCAGTTTCCGCCAGCACATAGTTTGGGCAAAGCTGCACGCCGCGCAGCCGCGCCAAGCGCACCACCACCACTGCCAGCAAGCGTGCCAACCACACCCGATCTGCGGCGGTGACAATTAGAAAGTCTATGTCATCCTGAGTATCACGGGCGTTGTGCATCGAGAGCGCACCAGTCAGTGCGACCATCCGCACGAAGGGCAGATGTGCCAGCAGCTTGCCATAAAAGCGGGCAGCAGGCAGCAGTTTCTGAGAGGCAACCTCACGGTTGCGGCGCCCTATGCAGGTGGCAGCACGTCCATGCAGCATCCAAAAACCATCCACCTGTGTAATATGCTGCGCTAAATAAACGGAATCGCGTAGGGTGGCGCGCACTGCCTCTCGGTCAGCCGCACAGCCAATCAAAAAATGGTGTAGTTCTGCCTCCGTCAGAGGAAAATGAAAGACATCGGCATACAAAAGTGTCCGCAGGATCGCTTCCTCAATGGGTGTGGCAGAAAAGAGGGAAATCATACAGCCTAGCTGCCTTTCGGTCGCTGCGCTTGCTTAAGCGTGCGTGCTATGCGGCTCTAGCATACGCCGAAATGCGGAAAGTGCAAGCACGGCACTGCCTGCCTACCTGAGGCGGGCAGAATAGGCTACAATAGCATCCCATTATCTGCTTCAACCTCGCGGAGTGAACAATAACTGTGTCTGCACAAACACCTGACTCAAACGGCGCAGGTGCGCCAACGCCCACCGACTCTGATGCGCTGCCCAAGCGGGCGGGCATGAACACGCTCTCCGTACATGGCGGCGATGACCGTCCACGCGCCCATCAGGCGATTCCCATGCCCATCATCCAAACGGCGACCTACGCCTTTGCGGATACTGCCGATCTGATCAACTTTATGCAGCACAAAAGCTGGGGTGATGGCATCATTGGGCGCGAAGAATACGGGCGCTATGGCAACCCGACCGTGCAGGCTGTCGAGAGCAAGGTTGCGGCGCTGGAAGGTGCAGAGGATGCCGTGATGTTCTCCTCCGGTATGGCAGCCATCACTTCGCTGTTGCTGGCAAGCCTGCCAAGCGGCGCGCACATCATCATGACCGGCGATTGCTACCGCCGCACGCGCCAATTCTGCCTGACCTTCCTCAAGCGGCTTGGCATTGAGACGACCATCGTCGAAACAGGCGACTACGCCGCGCTTGAGGCGGCAGTTCAGCCCAAGCGCACACGCTTTATCATGTCCGAGAGTCCGACCAATCCGTATCTGCGCTGTGTGGATTTGGCGCGCATTGCCGAGATCGCCAAGCGCCACCGCGTGCAAACCATCATTGACAGCACCTTTGGCACGCCCATCAACCAACTGCCCTTACAATATGGCATTGATTATGTGACGCACAGCGCCACCAAGTATCTGGGCGGTCACCACGACTTATTGGCAGGCGTCGTCGCGGCGCGCAAGGATCGCATTGCGGCACTTCGCGATGCACGCGGCGTGCTAGGCGGCATTGTTGATCCGCAGAACGCCTACCTGCTGGAGCGCGGCTTGAAAACGCTCGGCTTGCGTGTGGCGCAGCAAAACAGCAGCGCAATGCAGATCGCGCAGTTCCTTGAAGGGCATCCGAAGATTGAACGCGTGTGGTATCCCGGCTTGCCTTCCCATCCCGATCACGCGGTGGCGAAGAAGCAGATGAGCGGCTTTGGCGGCGTGGTCAGCTTCACGGTGCGCGGCACGCTCGAAGAGACCAGCCGCTTCATAGATGCGATGGAGATTCCCTATATCGCGCCGAGTTTAGGCGGCGTGGACAGCTTGATTGAGCAGCCGGCGTTGATGTCCTTCTTTGAGCGCACGCCGGAAGAACGCCTTGAGGTCGGCATCACCGGCAACTTGGTGCGCTTCGCCATCGGTGTGGAAGACACTGACGATCTAATCGCCGATCTTGATCAGGCACTGCGTGTGCTGCCATGACGCCGCGTGTGGTCGAAGCAACTGCCAATGCCACACTGGCGAACATGGGCGTTGGCTTTGATATTTTGGGTATGGCGCTGGCAGAGCCGTTCGACACAGTGCGCGCCGAACGCATTCCTGAACCGGGTGTGCAAATCGCCGCGATCAAGGGTGATGAGGGCAAACTGAGCCGCGATCCGACGCGCAACACGGCAGGCATCGCCGCCGCTTACGTCCTGCGGCAGATCGGGGCGGCGGAAGGTGTTTCGCTCAGCTTGCAGAAGGGCTTGCCGCTTGCCAGTGGTCTAGGCAGCAGCGCAGCAAGTGCTGTGGCGGCGGCTGTGGCGGTGAACGCGCTCTTTGGCGAGCCCCTTAGCCGCCCTGATCTGTTGGCAGCCAGCCTTGAAGGTGAGGCAGCCGTCAGTGGACGCCATGCCGATAATGTGGCGCCGGCGCTCTTTGGTGGCATTACCTTGGTGATGGGCTTGACGGCGGATGCCATTCATGCGCTGCCCATTCCGCCAAACCTGCACCTTGCGCTGGCAACGCCTGCCATCGCTGTGCCAACCGCCGAAGCCCGTGCCGTGCTGCCTGCCAACGTCTCGCTCAAGGCGATGATCAGCCAGACGGCGCATGTGGCGCTTTTGGTGCGCGCCTTGCACAGCGGCGATCTGGCGTTGCTTGGCGCGGCGATGGAAGGCGATGGCGTAATTGAGCCTGCGCGGGCGCACCTGATGCGCGGCTTGCCTGAAGTGCGGGCGGCGGCACGGGCGTGCGGCGCGCTTGGCACAGTCATCAGCGGTGCGGGGCCGACGCTGTGTTCAGTGTGCGAGTCGGCGGCTGTGGCGGAGCGTGTGGCGGTTGCCATGCGCGCCCTCTACGCCGAGATGGGCTTGGCAGCAAGCGTCCGCGTGACTGTGCCATCGGTTGGCGGTGCAGCGTGGCGCGTGGTCTAGGCACTTCATCAGGGCGCGGCGTATGTACCAACTTTTCATGCCTGCGCTGCGGCTGCGCCCTTACATCGAAAACTACTGGCTGCTGAAGGCGCCTGCCAATGCACCGCTTGCCCTGCAAGAGCAAATCGTTGTGGATGGGCGTGCCGATCTGATCATCAATTTTGGCGTGCCATACCTACGCAGCAACGCACAGGGCGTTCTAGAGACGGTGGCCCATACCAACCTTGATGCACAGCGCACCTATCCCGTGCGGATTGAGCAAATCGGCGCGGTCAATTTGATCGGTGTGCGCTTTGCAATCGGCGGCTTGGCGCCCTTTCTGCCGATGCCGATGCACGCGCTCTCGGATCAGGTGATCCATTGGCGGGATGTGTTTGGGCAAGGCGCGGCGGATTTGGAAGGCAAGCTCTATGAGGCTGACAACTCAAGGGCGCAAATCGCCCTTCTGGACGCCTTCTTCCTCAGCCGCTTGGCAGCCAGCAGCATCCATCCGATGGTGATATACGCCACCTGGTACATCGCACAGCGGGGTGGGCAAATCAGGGTGCGGCAGCTTAGCCAGCACATCGGTTACTCGGTGCGCTCACTAGATCGCTTCTTTCGGGATCAGATCGGCTTTTCGCCCAAGTGGTATGCGCGGTTGGTACGTTTGCAGCGCACCCTAGATGCCCTCAGCCGCGATCCGACACAGCCCGTCAGCCAAACGGCGCTGATGGTCGGTTACTACGATCAGGCGCACTTCAACAAAGACTTCAAAGCGTTTATGGGCTGCACGCCTTCTGAATACCGTGCCTACTTGCTGGCACGGCTTGCTGAGCCGCCACCGAACCTTGTCCAATTTTTACAAGACGCAGCGCGCACGAGTCCTTAAAATCAGAACGATTGTACACGAGCGTGAGGGAGCAATAACGATGGAACTCGGCATCTTTCTGATTGGGACACTTGCGGCAGGTATTTTCCTCTTCCTTTGGGCGGGCTTTTCTCAGGCTGTTACAACATGGGGCATTCGTTCGGTGAAGGCGCTGCCAACCGATGCACAGGGCAGCTTGCCCACGGAATTGGAGAGGGTCGCGCCGCCGTCAGGCATGTACGGTGTGTTCAACGCGCAGGTGGCAGCCTTCATCGCGGTTCGGAAGGGCAGCTACTATAACATGGGGCGCTATTTTGCCTTAGAATTTGCTACGCAGCTTGGCGTGGGCGCACTGCTGATGGGCATTCTGGCACTGACGGGCGCACAAAGCGATGCTGAACGGCTTGGCTTGGTGGCATTGGTTGGGCTGTTTGCCGCCGTCAGCATTGATTTTCAGTATTGGAATTGGTGGGGCTTTGCGGCACGCTATGCACTTGGCTTCACGGTGAACCGACTAGCAGGCTACCTGATCGTGACGTTTGCCCTGCTCAATTGGCTGCTCTAGCCACCCTGATAAGCCTTTCCCTCTCCAAATTTTTTCGGAGAGGGATTGCGCCACACTGTTAGGATAATCTCGTGGCTGCGCGAAGGTGCGTCCGTGTGCTGGCTAACGCACGCGGAAGGTCAGTTCGCGGCAGATGTTCTCCAAGCGCCCTAGCTTTTCAATTTCGACCACGACCGACGCCTTATCCGTGAGCAGGCGCGGCGGCTGCATCACGTTGCCGACGCCCGAAGGTGTACCGGTCAGGATCACATCGCCTGGATAGAGCGTAAACACACGCGAGACATAGCTGATGATCGCTTTCACACCAAAGATCATCTCGCTGGTGCTGCTTGCTTGGCGCACTTCGCCGTTCACGGTGCAGCGGATTGCCAAATTTTGCGGATCGGGAATTTCATCGGCGCTCACCAGCCACGGACCGAGCGGGCAGAAAGTATCCATGCCTTTAGCGCGTGTCCACTGCCCATCGCCTGCTTGTAAATCGCGGGCGCTCACATCGTTGGCAGCCATATACCCAAAAACGTGCGCGAGGGCATTTTCTTCAGAGACGAGGCGCGTCTCCTTGCCGATCACCACAGCAAGTTCAGCCTCGTAGTCCACGCGGTTCGTAATGGACGGATCCCACTCAATCACATCGCCATTGCCGATGACGCTGCTGTTCAGTTTGGCGAAGATAAGCGGTTTGTCGGGCGGCTGCTGTCCTGTTTCACGGCAGTGATCGGCATAGTTCAAGCCGATAGCGATGATCTTGCCGGGGCGCGGCAAGGGCGCTAACCAACGCCAGCCTGTCTCTGGCAGCGGCTTGCCGTTTGCATAAGCAGCCTCAAGGGTTGGGCGCGGTGCGCTGATGATGCCGAACATATCCGCAAAGCCTTCAATCAGGCGCGGTGATTGCTCATCTGGCGCGGCGACAAGGTGCGGCACACCATTATAGAGTACGGTTGCAAAACGCATAGGGCAGTGTCCTTAACTTAGCAAATGGGTGGATTCAAGCTAGATCATACCCATTTGTGGCAAAATGCACAGCCTTAATCCAACTGTGCCAAAATGCCATCATCCATGCTGAAACTCTGTGCTTCTGTTGGAAAGGCGCCCGCTTGCACATCGGCGGCATACTGCCGCACTGCCGCACGGATTGCCGCGCCCAGTTCGGCATAATGGCGGGCATGTTTTGGTGTAAATTCCTCAATCAGCCCCAGCAGATCGTGAAAGACCTGCACCTGAGCATCGCAGCCGATTCCTGCACCGATCCCGATGGTTGGAATGCCGATCCGCGCCGTGATATGCGCCGCCAGTGCCGATGGTATGCCTTCCAGCACGATGGCAAACGCACCGCTTGCCTCATGTGCTTTGGCAGCCGCCACCAAAGCCCGTGCCGCCTCCAGCGCACGCCCTTGCACGCGCCAGCCGCCAAGCTGATGCACATGCTGCGGCGTTAAGCCGATATGTGCCATCACCGGGATACCTGCTTCGGTCAGGCGTGCGACAGTTGGCGCAAGCGCCTCGCCGCCTTCTAGCTTCACGGCGCCAGCGCCGCCTTCTTGCAGCAAGCGCGCCGCACTGATCAATGCTTGTTCGGGACTGACCTGATAGGTGGCAAAGGGCAAGTCTGCCACGATGAGCGCTTTGTGCGTGCCGCGCACCACCATCTGGGTATGGTAGATCATCTGCTCAAGCGTCACGGGAATGGTGGTCGCCTGCCCTTGCACGACCATACCAAGCGAATCGCCCACCAGAATAACGGGTATATCGGCAGCTTCCACAAGGCGCGCTGCGGTGGCATCATATGCGGTCAGCATGGCAAAACGCTGCCCTTCGGCTTTAAGGCGCTGAAGATCGCGGATAGTGGTTCGCATGGTTTCCTCACCTGGCAACTTGCTTAGGATTGAATCATAACGCAGGCTGTTTGTATTGGCAGCCTATAGCCACACTTTTCATCATGCCCACGCTTTACAGCTTCTTTACAAAATCTCATGCGCACACTATCACGCTTTGCTCTTATACTAAAAGTGATTTATCAAGCATCATACCTAGCATGAGGATGGTCAAATGTTTCGGTTGGGAATCAAACAGATTGCAATTATCGGTCTAGCCATGCTGCTCAGCTTTGCTGGCTTAAGCGTTGCCTTCGCGCAAGGGATGATCATTCTCGATATTCAGCGCGTCTCCGTTGCCAGCGATGGTACACAAGCCAATAACGGTTCAGCTGCCACTACTATCTCTGCCAATGGGCGCTATGTGGCATTTATGTCATTTGCCAGCAATTTGGTGAGTGGCGATACGAATAATGCCGTCGATGTGTTTGTGCATGACCGCCAGACAGGGCAGACGACTCGCGTTTCGGTTGCCAGTGATGGCACGCAAGGGAATGGTAACTCGACTCAGGCAGCCATTTCCGCCGATGGGCGCTTTGTGGCATTTTCTTCAACTGCCAGCACCCTAGTGAGTGGCGATACGAATAGTCGTCAAGATGTGTTCGTGCATGACCGCCAAACAGGGCAAACCACCCGCGTCTCGGTTGCCAGTGATGGCACGCAAGGGAATGGTAACTCGACTCAGGCAGCCATTTCCGCCGATGGGCGCTTTGTGGCATTTGAGTCGTCTGCCAGCAACTTGGTGAGTGATGATACGAACGGTATTGATGATGTGTTTGTGCATGACCGCCAGACAGGGCAGACAGCTCGCGTCTCGGTTGCGAGTGACGGCACACAAGGGAATGTGAATGCGATTCGAGCTGCCATTTCCACCGATGGGCGCTACGTAGCATTTGAGTCGGGTGCCAGCAACCTCGTGAGTGGCGATACGAATAATGCCTTCGATGTGTTTGTGCATGACCGCCAGACAGGGCAAACGACCCGTGTTTCAGTTGCCAGTGATGGCACACAAGGCAACGACGTCTCATCAAAATCCACTATTTCCGCGAATGGGCGCTATGTGGCATTTGAGTCGGGTGCTACTAACTTGGTAAGTGGCGATACGAACAATGCGAACGATATTTTCATGCATGACCGCCAGACAGGGCAGACCACACGCATCTCGCTTGCCAGCAATGGCGCACAAGCGAACGCGGTATCCGCCACTGCCGCCATTTCCGCTGATGGGCGTTATGTGGCGTTCGAGTCCTTTGCTACCAATCTCGTGAGCGGGGATACGAACGATGCTTCTGATGTTTTCGTACATGATCGCCAAACTGGGCAGACTAATCGCATCTCGGTTGCGCTTGGCGACGCACAGGGTAACGATATATCTTGGCGACCCGACATTTCCGCCGATGGGCGTTTTGTAGTGTTCGAGTCGCTTGCCACCAACCTTGTAGACGGGGATACGAATGCGTCCCTCGATATTTTTGTGGCATCCTTGCTAGAGATAGTCCCAGCCGTTATTGGTGTTTTGCCGCCCAGTGGATCGTCAGGCGTGGAACGCACATTCGCTATCAATACCATCTTCAGTGAATCAGTCAACTTCAGCGCGGCTTCTTTCACGCTCACCTGCAACAGCGTGCCGCGCACCTTCAGTCTGAATAGTTCACCGAATCGCATCGTCATCCTCACACCGACCATCCAACTGCCTGCCAACGCCACCTGCACCGTGACCGCCATCGCCGACGCAATCACAGCGGTATCGGACTCGGACAAACCATTGGCGAATGTCTCTTTTAGCTTCAGCACTGCCGCGCCGACGGGCAAGCTGGAGACGATTGGCATCTTCCGTCCCAGCGATTCAACCTTCTACCTTCGCAACAGCAACACCACAGGTCCGGCTGACTTCAGCATCCTGTTCGGCGACTCGTCCGATCTGCCCGTGGCAGGCGACTGGAACGGTGATGGCATCGCCACCATCGGCATTTATCGCCCAAGCACCGGTGAGTTCTTCTTGAAAGATGCGAATACCTTTGGTGCGCCGGTCGTCTACAATTTCACGCTCGGCAATCCGGGCGACGTGCCATTCGCCGGCGATTGGGACGGCGACGGCAAGGACTCAGTCGGCGTCTACCGCCCGACCAACGGCGTGATCTTCATGAAGGATACACTCAGCACCGGCTTTGCCGACTACGCCATGATCTTCGGCATTGCGGGCGATCAGCCGCTGGCGGGTGACTGGAACGCCGATGGTGCAGATTCAGTCGGCATCTATCGCGGCGATGAGTTCTTCCTGACCGATACGACCTGCAACGGCTGCATCCCTGCAACGGCTGCATCCCAACGGCGGATTACAATTTTGTGCTAGGTCTCAGCGGTGATGTGCCGTTCGCCGGTGACTGGAATGCCAACGGCAGCAGCGGCGTCGGTGTGTTCCGTCCGACGGATGGCGTGACCTTCTTCAAGAATGCGCTGACGACAGGCTTTGCCGACATCGAGATTGTCTATGGCATTGCGGGTGACAAGCCGATTGCTGGCGTGTGGGGCGCCGCGCCACCACCGGACGCGCCTAGCGCACCTGAAATCGCACCGACCTTTGTGCCAAGGCAGTAAAGTAAGCCCGAAGGCTTCTCCACGGGACGCGCCTTGGCGCGTCCTTTTGTTTGCATATCGGCATGGCACGCCTGCATTTCACTCTATGATTGGCATCTTGGCTGCCAGCGCGCTACACTTACCTTAACCGACCATACCTTGCAATGCATACCCAACTCACGCAGAAAGCCGTTTAACCTATGCCCACTCAGGTTGCTCAACCAACTCCCATTCCCGAATCAGAGGTAAAAACGGTTCAACTTGCCAAAACCAGCACCTTTTCGGCATTACAGCACCCTGCCTTTCGTTGGTTTTTCTTTGGGCAGTTAGTCTCAGTTAGCGGCACGTGGATGCAAAGCGTGGCGCTGCAAATCGTGGTCTACGCGATGACAGGCTCTAAGACTGCGCTCGGTTTGGCGGCGTTGGCACAGGGACTTCCCGCCCTCATCCTGACGCCTTTCGCGGGCGTGATTGTTGAGCAACTGCCGCGCCGCAAACTGCTCATCTTTACGCAGGGCTTTATGATGCTGCTGGCGTTTATCCTCGCCTTCCTCTATCTGGCAGAAGTCCTGAAGATATGGCACATCTTGGTCATTTCGCTAGGTGTGGGCGTTGCGACTGCCCTTGATGCGCCGTCGCGCCTCTCGTTCTTGGTCGAGATGGTGGGCAAGGAAGATTTGCCAAGCGGCATTGTGCTGAACTCACTGATGTTCAACACAGCGCGCATTATCGGTCCGATGTTGGGTGGGTTGGCGCTGCATAGTCTGGGTGCGGCGTGGTGTTTTCTGTTGAACGCGCTCAGCTTTTTCGCGGTGCTGTTCGGCTTAGTTGTGATGCGTGTGCCGCCACTGCCACGCCGTAAAGTGAACACCGCCATTTGGAAGCCGCTTTTTGAAGGACTGCACTTTGCCCGTCGGCACGCTACGATTGCGCCGCTACTGCTGCTGAGCGCTTTAAGCAGCAGCTTTGGGCTAACTTTTACGGTGCTGCTGCCTCCCTTTGCGGATACTGTGTTGGGCAACACCGAACTAGGCACCTCAGCCTTGTTGACGGCGCAAGGCATTGGCGCGCTGCTTGCCTCGATTTTTGTGGCGCGCAGTGCCGCCAATGGACATCGCGGCATTACGCTCGTGCGCGGCGCAATCCTTGCCCCAGCGGCGCTGATCTGCCTCAGCTTCACCAATACGCTGTTTCTTTCAGGTGCGGCGGCGTTGGTAGCAGGCTTTGGCTTCGTCTGCCAATTTGTGCTGACCAACACCTTGATTCAGGCGGAGGTGCCGGACGCATTCCGTGGGCGCGTGCTAAGCCTGTACACACTGACTTTCTTCGGTTTATCGCCCATTGGCAGTTTGCTGATGGGCGCAACAGCCGATCAGGTTGGCACGCTGACCGCTATCCTCATTTTTGGTGGCGTTTGTTTGGCTGGCGCGCTCCTGATTACACAGCGGGCTGTGGAACTTCGCCGTTTGCCCTAAATTGTGTGAAGCGCCGCGCAACCTTCCGCCGTGAAGCGCGTAAAGAGAGAGTAGGATGTGCGCTTACAAAGCCTTTGGAAATAGCGCAAGCGCCATGAAAGGAAGCCTGAGCCATGACGGAAGAAACCAAACCCAAGAACGATTCGCCTAACACCTTTGCGGAAGAGCTAAACGTTGCCGGCAACCAGCTTGTGGAGCGCCTGCAAGAACTGGTGCGGCAGGGCAACATTCGCCGCCTGATCCTGCGCGACCAACACGGGCGTACTTTGTTGGAAGTGCCACTAACGCTTGGCGTGGTTGGTGGTGCAGGCGTGGCACTCTTTGCGCCGTTCCTTGCTGCGGTGGGTGCTATTGCTGCACTCGTCACGCGCATCAACATCGTGATTGAGCGCTACGAAAACCCTGAAGATGCTGACCACGAAGCAAGCGGACCAACAGTCGTTGAGATGGACGCTTCTGAGCGGCTGAAGGAATAACAAACTTATCTCTAACGGGCGGCGTGGGTAGCAATTTGCTCACGCCGCTTTTTCTGGTTTGCAAAGCGTGCTATGATTAGCGCAGCGTTAGCGAAGTCTAGCTGAACTAATGAGAGGCGTGTGTGAGCCAGTCTGCTGAGGAACCTAAATCACTGCTGCGGCGCCTTATGCGGCGCGGCGAGGATAGCCCATCATCGGACGCTGCGCCATTGCCAACGCCTGCCCCTGACTCGGAAAGCAACCCACCACCGCCCGGCACATCTCCGATTCGCCCCAATCCGCCGGAGAGTGGCACACCGCCTGAACCACTCTTGCCCAATGTGCGTGCCACGCAATCTGCACAGCCGGTTCAGAATGCCAACCCACTTGAGGAACGTCTGCGTGCTGAGCTTGCCCTTGAAAAGCTACGCCAAAAAACGGCGCGCGTAGCCGCCGAATTTGCCAATGGCAAGATCAACCGCGCCCAATTCGTGGCGATGTATGCACATTATAACGAAAAGCGTATCATCATTGAGCGCCTGCTGGAGCGCAACCCAGATACACAAGCGTGGCAAAGCGTGGCGAACGATGGGCAAACATCCTTCCTGCGTGAACACTATGCTGCCCATGTGCTATCCTACGCTATTTACTTCCACGATGTGCTGACGCCGCTTGTTGCACACGGCGCACCGCCCTTGCCACAAGATATCACCTTCAAGATTCTGACGGCGATTCGGTTGGTGCGCCGCAGCCAACGCCCACTTAGCGCGCAGCGCAAGCAGATTGATGAAAATCATTGGGCAGTGTTCATGCCTGCCGAGTTCACAACGGCGATTGCCATGTTCTCGTTAGAGCCATCCTCGCGGCAAGTGCTGCTGGTGCAGGATTTGCACCGTGACTTTGAGCGCGCCAACCGCACCTTGCTCACACGCGGCGTGCGTGCCGCTGACCATTACGTTTATCCACACCGTGCCTTATTTGAAGGCGCGCCCTAAACCAGATCGCGGTAGTAGGCAAGTTTGCGCTGCAAGCGATCAATAACGGTTTGTGCTTCTGCAAGGCGTGCCTCCAGTGCTTTCTGCTCAGCCTGATGCTGCTTGATGAGCGCTTGCTGCTGTGCGGCAAACGCTGCTTGTTGGTCAGCCAACTCAGCCGTGTGTGCCTGTTCGCGCTGTTCGGCAGCCGCTAGTTTCTCTTGCAGTTGCGTGATCTGGGTCGTCATATCGTGGACAAGTGCCTGCGCGTTATCGGTTGTGGCAAGCCGTTCTTCAAGCGCACGCTCCAGGCTGTCTGCATGATTTTGCAAATCCTCAATGAATTTGACACGCGCAAAAGATTCTTGCTCAATGCGGCGCACATAGTCTCTTGCTTCAGCAATCTCTTGGGCGCGCTCTTCAGCCTCTTGTTCCACTTTTGTGATGTAAAGTTTCGCCTGCTCCAGCAGTTGATGGCGTGCCATAGACTCATGCTCAAGCCGCCCAATTTGCTGCACATAGCTTTCCACATAATGCGAAGTGAACCATGTCAGGCAAGCTGAGGTCAGGCGCATTTCCACCAAAGGATCAATGGGCGCATGGGTTGCCCAGTCTTGCACCACCTGATCGTAAAGGGCAGTAAGGCGATCCACCGCGCCGCTTATATCCGCCTCAGCACGCACGCGCTGGCTCACCTCATGCGCTTCAATAGGATCATAGGCATCCAGTGCCGCGCCAACCGCCTCGACGGTTAGCGGTTGTGGCGGTGCTTTTGCACCAAAGTCGAAGTTTAGCCCCCGAAACGCCTCGTAGTTGGCACGGGTGACCTGCCCAGCGATGCCGCTAGGACGGGCGACAATGACAGCCGTGCCAAGCGCAAGGCATTCAATGGCAGCCCGCCCAATCGAGAAGACAATATCGTAGGATGCCAACGCCTTTTCAGGGTTGGTGAGCATGTTTCCTGCTTGAATACCAAAGGCATCAAGGCTGATTCCGCGCTGTTGGCAGGCTTCCTGAACAATGGCGAATGGTTCGGGGCGCCCAAGCGCACCAGAGAAAATGGCAGCGCGGCGCGGCGCGGCTGGCAGCGGCACAATGCGCGCCTGAAACCGATCAAGGTCTACGAAATTGGGCAGGATGGTAATCTGCTCAGGCGAAATGCCGCGCTCAGAGGTCAGCGAGTCGTAGACGGTTTGGCTGACTGCCACATAATGACGTACGCGCGGAAGATGAACAGGCATCTCTTGCCACGGCAGCCAGCCGTGAATCACAGCAAGGCACGGCACATTAGGAAAGTGCAGCAGTGCCGCCATTGTCTCTAAGTGGTGCTGCCCGTGAATCAGATCGGGCGGCTCGCTGATCTTACTGAGATCATCGGTCACCATGATGGAGTGCCGCCGCAGTTCTTCTGCCAGTTCGCCCAAGCGCGTGCTGAAAATGACGGGCTGGTAGCCGCGTGCTTGCAAGGCAAGCGCCACATCGCGCACGTAGAGTTCCGAGCCGGATCGGCTTGCCACAAAGGCATTGGTCATCAAGATTCGCAGCGGTTTGCCCACAATGGTTCTCCCTCGAACTAGGCAATCACGACTTTGATAGGATAACTTGGAAATTCGGCAAATTCGCCCAACCAACGCACGCCTTCATGCACCAAATCTACCTGAAGGCGATACAATCCGTGCTTGTTTGGCGCAACAATCTGAAAAGGCAGCACCACTTGCTCGTTAGGCGCAATCTCACGCGGCAACGGCGTGCGAAAGCCTTCTTTCAAGAGCATTTTGCCGCGTGAGTCCAACCAGTGATAGCTGATGTTGACGCAATGCGGCGTCCGCTGTGCAGGATACCACGTCCCAATGCCTGTGTTCCGCACATTCAGCAGCGCATCGTACATCTCGCCAGTCACCATCATCTCGGGTATGGCGCACTCAATGATCTGCGCGGCGTATGGGTTCAGGCGGCGCGGATAGAGGAAGCGTGCAGCGCCTTTCTGATGTAACCGTAGGGCGAAGCTGCTCAAGCCAATGCGGATCTTATCAACGGTGTTTCGGCGTGGCGGCGCTTGTTTGCCGTCTAAAGGTGGCAATGACGGCGGCGGTGGTTGCAACGCCACAGGTTCGGGCAGCGCTAAGGGAGGCGCTTCGGGAGGCGGGTGAGCCAATGCAGCAAGTTGCGCCTCCAAAGCCTGCTGCGCCGCTTGGTGAGAGGCAAGCTGCTCCGCGTGCTGGTTGATGAGTTGCTGATAGTGCGCCAGCCGCACCTCAGATTGCCGCAAGCGCATTCGCAGCGCTGTATTATCATCGAGCAGCGCGGCAAAGTTGAAGTTCCCTTCATAGAGCGCGTGCAAACGCTTCATGATTTCGGGCAGGTGCCGGTTGATGCGTGGATAGAAAATACCGATCTGGCTGGCGGCAAACATCGCGCTAATTTCGCGCCCAAGCCTAAAGTGGAAGGCAGGGTTTGCCGCGCAGGCTTGCAAGGCAGCCGTCAGATGCTCATCTTCGCCAACCTTACCAAAGGGCAGTACAAAAAAGATGGCGAAAGGCTGCGCCGTGAACAACGCGCTAAACTGGGCGATCTGCTCTCTTGGCGAACAATCCGCCGAGAGCGCCACAATTACAAATAGCGGCGTTAGGGCGTCTAGGTGTGGCTGTAATGCCTGCCAATCCGCCGTTTGCGCCGATGGCATAGTGTGCAAATGTACCTTTTCCGCTTCCGCCGCCAAGCCGTTCAGATAGCGTTCCAGCCAGCCTTGCCACGCCTCAGGATTGGGCGCATGAGGTATGATCACACGTGCGGTGGCAGCTTCAGGGACTGCCCATGCCGCGCTTGAGGCGCCAAGCGTTGCCGTCGCGGCAAGGTCAAGCACTTGTGGCGGCGTTGGATAGTAGGCGGCGATCTGTTTGAGCAGGAAAACATCTATGCCACGCAAGGCAACTGATGGTGTGGGCTTGGCACCGATTGCCAATTCAACCATTTGCCAATAGCGCGCCACAGGCTGATAGCTGGTGAAAATCGTCTCAGTGTTCATGGGCGGATCAATAGCAGGCGGTGTGTTAAATATAGCCAAGATCGGGATGATACCGCAAGTGGCGCGTGTTCAACAAATGTCCGCGTCGTAAGTCTAATTGGTTAAAGGCACGCCGCACATAGCCAAGCTGCCGCTGCCAAACTTCTGGGGGCATCTTTTCTGTGATGAGCGAATGCGGCATGGTGTAGTAGTAGCCCGCCACCACCGGCACGAACACCAAGCGGCGTCCGCTGAAGGCAAGGTGCAGGTTCAATTCCCAGTCCTCACGGCCCGCCATTCGGGCATCAGAGAGCAAGCCGTTTGCGTCCAGCAGCTGCATACGGTCTACCAACGCCAGCGTATCAATATAGTTGTCGTCTAGAATGCGATCCTGAAAACTCTCAGCGCTCAGCAAGTGTTGGGCTTCGCCACTCTCGGCATGAACCAGAATCAGGCTGCCATAGACCAGGGCGGCGTTTGTATCAAGAATGCTGCGGTAGAGCAAAGGTAAATTCTCCGGCAGCACCTCATTATCGGCATCTAGGAACAAAATGTAGCGATATCGCGCCTCGAAAAGCGCCTGATTACGCACGGCAGCGGGCGCACCGCTGTTTTCGACGCGCAGCAATACGCGCAAGCCGTCCTCAAAGTAGAGTGCCTCTAGCTGGCGCAGCAGCGTTGTAGAGCCATCCCGCGAGGCGTCATCCAACACCAGCACCTCAGCAGGGACATCCGCAGCGCGCAGCAAGGCGGCGGCACGCAGCGCAGAGCCAACCGAACGTCCAAGCACAAATTCATGATTCCAGTTGGGAATGGCGATGGTAATGCCATTCGGCGGATTGCGAAGCGCGGCGGGTGTGTTAGGCATGGTCGGCTGTGGCATGGTGGGGCATTTGCAAGATGGTGCGTGCGACGCCTGCCTCTAGGGATGGCAGGGTTAGATAGTCTCGGATGAAGCGGTCGCGCACGTCGGCATAGTCAAAGGCGCGCAGCTGCTCGTCAAAATCGGTCTCGTTCAGCATGAGGTAGGTGAAGGGCAATCGCGCCGATTCATCTGTCGGCTCGTGATCCTGCACCTTGATCGGCACGCTGCCTGCCATCAGCGCGTTCCGAAAACGCTCGCTTTCCACATAGAAATAGTCGTGGTGCGAGACCCAAATGTAATAGCGTGTGCGCTCTAAAATTTTTTGCAACTGCTCGCCGTTGATGTGCGGACCTTCTTCGGTGATGTGCGTAAGGTGCGGCAAATATAAAATGCCATTCGCGCCGCAGCGTTTGATCAGGCGGTGCGCGAACAGCATACGGCGCTTTTCAAGATGACCAATAAACGCCCAAGGAATCGGGCGTTCTTGGTGCGTGTTCCGCCAGCGCAGCACTTTTCGGCGCTCGCTTTGGGTTAAGCCGTTGAAGAAGAAGTGATAGCCTTCGCGCATGGCAGGCTGCATATAAGGGTACTGGCTGTGAAAGCCGAGATCGTAAAGCGCCTGAATGCCTGTTTGTTCGCAGAGGCGGTAGGTTTCGGCGAACCAGTTAGTTTGCACACATTCAAGCAGAACCACACCGATCTGCGTTGTGCGCGCCTTCATCGCCTTGATCAGACGGATTGCTTCCACCAGATCAGGTTGCCCTTTGCAATAGGCAACCGCCACCTCATACAGGTTGACATAAAGCGTCAGATCGTATTCGGCAGGCTGGTAGGTCTTGAGGGTGCAAACATCCACCACGCTGCCGAGATTGTGAAATGCCTCTGCCAAACGGTAGCCAATTGTATCATAGTAGTAGTTGATGCTGCCTGCCACCACGATCAGGACGCGACGTGCGGCGTTTGGCGCGGGTGCATCCTGAAGCATCAGTTGATGACCTCTAAACGCAGCGGATCGAGCGGATCGGGCAACGTTGCCGCACCGGGCAGACGCCCTTGCATAGACCAAGCCCCTGTCCATGTGATTTCGACTTCTACAGTTTGCCCGCGCCGTTCTTGATCATCCGCAAAGAAGACCAGCTTGTTCTGCGGCGTGCGCCCACGCCATTTATCGCCCTGCTTTGCCTCGACCAGCACTGGCACCACGCTGCCGAGCCATTCGGCGTTGCGCTCTGCGCTAATGCGCGCATGTTGCTCGTCAAGCATCAGGCGGCGGCGCTCTTTTTCTGCCTCTGGCACATCGTCAGGCATGGTGCGCTCGCTGACGGTCTGTGGACGCGGGCTGTATTTGGCGATATGAATCTTATCAAGGCGCAGGTCTTCCAGCAGTTGGTAGGTCTGCATGAACTGCGCTTCTGTTTCCGAAGGGAAGCCGACGATAATATCGGTATTGATCGCCACGTTGGGGATGCGCGCCCGAATGCGCTCGATCAGGGCGCGGTATTCCGCCTGTGTGTAGCCGCGCTTCATGCGCCGCAGCACTTCGTCATCGCCCGCTTGCACCGGCACCTCAATATGCGGCATGACGGAAGGCAGTTCGGCAACTGTGTCCAAGAGTTTATCCGTCATCCAATTCGGATGGCTGGTCAGGAAGCGAATGCGCTGCAAGCCTTCCGCGGTGCCTGCTTCATGTACAATCCGCAGCAGGTCGGCAAGGTCGGGTCCGTCGGGAATATCCTTGCCGTAGCGATCTACAATCTGCCCAAGCAAGGTGATCTCTTTGACGCCTTGCCGCGCCAGACTGCGAACCTCCGCCACGATCTCGCCCACGCTGCGGCTGCGCTCCACGCCACGCCGAAACGGGATGATGCAGAAGGCACAAGCGTGCGAACAACCATAGACGATTGGCACATGCGCCGCAATCAGGTTGCCGCGCTCATGGGCGGGCAGGATCAACAGCTCATCTTGAAGGGCATCTTGCAGGGCGCGTGCCTCTGCCTCAACTGCTTGCGAATCTTCAATGCCGCGCTCATGCAAAAATTCAACCATTGGCAGCGGATCAGAGGGTGCCATGAAGACATCCACAAACGGGAAGCGCTTTCGCAGCGGCAGCGGATCGCGCACGCCAACCATACAACCCATCAGCCCGATCACTTTGGTGGGATGCTGCCGTTTGATCTTGTTAAGCGCGTGCAGGCGCTGCACGCCTTTTTCTTCTGCGCCCTGCCGCACTACGCACGTATTGACCACCAAGACATCGGCAGACTCAGGGGCATCGGCAGCGCGCAGACCGAGTTTTTCCAACTCACTCGCAAGGCGCTGCGAGTCTGCCACGTTCATTTGGCAGCCAAGCGTCCAGATATAATATTGCGCGTGTTCTTGTTGAGTTGGCACGCTACACACCCTCATTTAACCCATAGCCAACACGGAATGTTGCCATTATAGCCGATAATGGCAGGTGATGGTAGCGTTTTTTCGGCGGCTATTCATCAGCGCCACAAGCCAGGCGATCACCACACGCTTCACGCCATCCGCGGTCAGGTGCGCTTTGACAATATTCCCGCGCCGATCTAAGATTTGGCATGGGTGTGCCTGCACAGGCAAATTGCTCTCTAAGCTAGGGGTGGGGAATTGGTCAGAAAAACCGACATCAAACGCACTAAAATCGTTGCCACTATCGGACCGTCATCGTCCGACGAGGCAGTTCTGCGCGCCATGATCCGCGCCGGCATGGATGTGGCACGCATCAACTTTAGCCATGGCGATCACGCCACGCACGCACGCAACATTGAGCTAATTCGGCAAGCTGCTGCGGCTGAAAATGCCGTTGTTGCAATTATGGGCGATCTGCAAGGACCGAAAATCCGCTTGGGCAAGGTCGTCAATGAGCCAATTCTGCTCAAGATTGGCGATACGCTCACACTCACCACGCGCACGAATGATCCGGATGTCGCCGCCGCGGATAAGAGGGTCTTTCCGCTGCCGCACCCGGAATTCGTGCGCGATGTGCGCGCCGGACACCGCCTGCTGCTGGACGATGGCGCTATCGAATTTAAGGTGCTAACTGCCACCAGCACCGATTTGGTTTGTGAGGTGGTTGTGGAAGGCGAGTTGCGCTCACGGAAAGGTGTTAGCGCACCTGAATCGCGCCTGACGCTCTCGGCGTTGACCGATAAAGACCGCGAAGATGTGAAGTTTGCCATTGAAAACAGGCTGGATTACATCGCCATGTCCTTTGTGCGTTCCGGCAAGGATATGGATGAATTGCGCTGGCTGTGCCGTTACCTGAATGCTGATGATGTGGCGCTCATCGCCAAGATTGAAAAGCACGAGGCAATCGAGGCCTTTGACGATATTCTGCGCGCCTCTGATGGCATTATGGTGGCGCGTGGCGATCTGGGCGTGGAGACGCCCGCCGAAGAAGTGCCGATCCACCAAAAAGAGATCATTCGGCGCTGCAATGAAGTGGGCAAGCCGGTGATCACCGCCACACAGATGCTGCAATCTATGGTCACTAATCCGCGCCCGACCCGCGCAGAGGCAAGCGACGTTGCCAACGCGATCTTTGATGGTAGCGATGCCGTCATGCTCAGCGGCGAGACTGCTTCTGGCAGGTTCCCGATCATCGCTGTGGAAACCATGTCGAACATCGCTGTGATTGCCGAACGCAATTATGATCGCGGCGCACGTTCCAACCGTGTGGAGCGCGCCTTGTTGGCGCTTGGCGAAGCCCGACAGTTGGGTAGTGTGGTGGGTGAAAATTTTGCAGTGGCAACCAGCCGCACTGCCAGCGTCTTGGCAGATGTCCTCAGCGCACGCGCCATTGTCACCACCACATGGACAGGCTCAACAGCGCGTCAGGTGGCGCGCACACGCCCCAAAACGCCTATCTTTTGCGTCACGCCCAACGAAACCACCCTACAACGCATGGCGTTGGTGTGGGGTGTGCTGCCGATCTATGTGCCAGAGTTCAGCACCATTGATGAGATGGTGCAGAGTGTGATGAGAGCCTGTTATGATCAAGAAATTGTTGAATTTGGCGACGTGCTGGTGCTGATCGCTGGAATGCCTTTTGGAGCAGGCAGCCAGGCGAATTTTGTGAAGATTCACCGCGTTGGGGAGCATGGCGAAGTGCCACAGACGCGCATTGCCGCCGCTGCTGCCAACGCCAAAAATAGCTAAATTGAGTAGCAACACGGATCGGACAATATCCGATCCGTGTCGTTCAGCCCACGCCGCCTAAATAGATAACGCCGCTGCCCATGCCTGCTTTTGCCGTGTAGGGCGTGCAGGTCCGCCCTGTCTGCGCTGTGTATGCTGCGCTCACCGTCGCGATCACATCCGCCACCGCTGCATCTGCCACCAATGCGATCACCGCACCGCCAAAGCCGCCGCCCATCATGCGCGCACCATACACGCCCTTTTGCGCCTGCGCCAATGCTGCCATGATGTCTAGCTCCGGAATGCTCACCTCATAAAGCTGGCTCAAGCTGGTGTGGCTGGCGTTCAAGAGCGCGCCAAGCGCAGCGGCATCGCCCTGCTGCATTGCCTGCACGGCGGCAAGCGTGCGCGCATTTTCTTCCAAAACGTGCTGAGCGCGGCGCGCCACCACTTCGGGCATTGCGGCGCGTTTGGCAGCAAACAGCTCAGGCGTGGCGTCACGCAGGCTTGACACACCCATCAGGCGTGCTGCTTGCTCACACTGTTCGCGCCGCACGCCGTACTCGCTGCCCACCAATTCGCGCCGCACGCCCGTATCGAGCGTCACGAGTGTTACGCCGCTTGGCAGCGGCACCGGCGTTGCCTCAAGGCTGCGGCAGTCAATCAGCAAAGCATGGTTCGCCTTCCCAACCGCTGCGATCATCTGATCCATAATGCCGCTGCGAATGCCAATGAAATGATGCTCAACCTGCTGCCCAAGCAACGCCTTCTGCGGCTGCGTGAGCGACAGCCCAAGCAGCGCGCTGAGCGCCTCGAACATGGCAACCTCAATAGCAGCCGATGAGCTGAAGCCTGCGCCAAGCGGCACATCGCCGGCAATGGTTAGATTCATGCCGCGCAGCCGATTCGGATTCTGCCCATTGAGCAGGGCAAGCGTGCCAGCCAATGCAATCGCGCCGCGTGGATAGCGCGTCCAAGCGGGTAACGAGTCATCGTGCAGGCGCGCAAAAGGAAAGGTGACCTCATTCTCAAAGTCGAGGGAGTGGAGCGATATCAAACCATCATCGCGCCCGTCCGCCGCGATGTAGATCGCCTTATCAATAGCGGCGGGCAGCACAAAACCGTCGTTATAGTCGGTGTGTTCGCCAATGATGTTCACCCTGCCCGGCGCGTAGGCAATACACAGCGGCGCGCTGCCATGCCGCACGGTGAAGGCTGCCTGCACAGCTAGGCGCGGTTGTTCCACTTGGTGCATCTGAAGCGGCAGCTGCGCTTTGGCAGTGCGAATGGCCCAGTTTTGCAGGTCGTCAAGGTCGGCAGCGACGTAGATCGCCATCTCAGGGAACTGTTCTGTAAGGCGCCCTGCATGGTGAGTCACTAGTTTGCGGGCGCGCTGGCTGGCGCTTTCAATCGTATCGGCGGCGTGTTGATCGCCGTGCGCTTCATCAATGCGCCAGCCGCTCAGTGGTGAGGCACTCTCCACATAGTCAGGATCAATGTAAAGACCAAGGGCTTGGTGGCGCTTCAGCGCACTGAGTGCCGCCCAGCCGCTCTCCGCCAGCGACCCAACGCTAGGCGTCTCATCGGTGATTGCCATCAGAATGATGTGGGCGTGTTGTAGGGCGTCTGCCTCACGGCGCATGGATTCCTGATTCCACTCTGGCACCACAGGATCAAAAACGCTGATGCCTTCCGCCGCGCACGCCGCCTTGATCGGCTCGCGCCACTGCGACTTGCCAACCGTCCCCATCAGGAAAATTTGTGCGTGTGTCTCCGCCATGCTTCAGATTGCCTTTGGTGCGCGTTGCTGTGCTAAATTAACATCAATTTCTGGTTGATCTCGACTGCCATTGCCTCTTGGCGCAATTCTTGCTTCAACCCTTCTACATAATCGAGGATTTTCTGCAAGTGCGCGTCCAGATCGGCTTGTGTGGCATAACTCCGCACGATGTGAATATCCTCACCGACGAGTCCTGCCTCCGCGCTATTCCAGACTCCGCGTGCCTGCATGGTCGTGGTCGTCGCGCCGCCAAAGAGTTGCCCTAGAAATGCTAAGGTGCGGTTGACATAAAGTGTCGTATCCACTGCCGTGTTTACGTCAATGGTAGTGGGGATGTAGAGGCTGACCGCGTTGGTGCGCCCTAAGCGGTCTATCAGCGTGGAGGCAAAGTGACGGATTGCCTCTGGCAGCCCGTCAGGCGTTGTGGCGTCTTGCGGTGCGGCGTCAGCGTGGAAGGGCAGGTTGAAATCGGCACGCAGCGTCTCGCTCTGGGCAGCCTGTTCGGGCGCGGTGTGGTTCAGCACGCTGAAAATGCCGACTTTCTCCACATTTACTTGGCGGCGCACCGCACTGTTCAGGGCGGCAAGCTGCACCAACGATTCAGGGACAGGTGTGCTGACCAAGACCACTTGATCGGCGTAGCCTGCCAGATAGCCAATGGTTTCTTCCGCGTAACCCGGCACGTTGATAACAAGGTTGGCGTAACGGGCAAAAAGCTGATCGAGCAGCAGCGTAGCGCGCACGGGCTGCGGCAGTATGGATGATCCAAGCTGTGCGATGACATCATAGCCGCCGCCGTGCGTGTATGTGTCACGCTCAGCGCTAAGATGAAAGCGTTCGGAAAGCTGGCGCGCATCAGGCATTTCGGTATAGGCGACACTCTGCCCGGATTTTGCCGCTAGGGTCAGGGCAACCGCCATGCCAATGCTGCTGGCACCAACGCCCGTCTGTGCGCCGATGACCAACACCACACGCGCATTTTTTGCGCCGGCACGCACGCCACTGTTCACTAGGCGCACTGCCAAGATACGCGCTAACTCGATGGCAACGCTGGCGTGCTGGTTCAGCATGGCAAGAAAATCAGCACGTTTCAGCGTCAGCGCTTGGACGGTGCTGAGGGCAGAGGCAGTGGCGCTGGCAACGCCGGAGGCACCACTGATGGCGCTGTACTCACCGATAACATCGCCCTGTCGAATGTAGTTGAGGATTTTCTGCTCTTTGGTCTGCGCTGAATAGTGCGTAATGCCAACAATGCCACTCTTGATGAAAAAGACGCGGTCGCTGCTTTTGCCTTGCCACAGCAGCACATCGCCACGCTGATAGCGCACCTCGTCCATTTGGGCAGCAAGAGCAGCCAGTTGATCATCGCTTAAGCCGTTAAAAAGCGCCACGCCGCGCAGAAAACTGAGCCGATCCTGATTGATGCTCTGCCATAACTCATCCGGCAAGCCGATTCCCGTGCGGCGCACACTGCCACGAAAGACGACGCGGTAGCATACCTCACCGTCGAGGATAGCTTGGTGAAGCTGCCCTTTTTCCAGCATGGCATCCAGCATGGGCTGCACCTGATCAGCGTGGATGTTATGCTGCGCCACAAAAGCGCTGATCTCCTCAAAGCGCGCCTGTTTGCGGCGGCGTACCCAATTAATCAGCAGTTGCTGCACCGCGGGAATTTGGTCAGTGATCAGATCAAACGGCGTTAGTCCGCTTGGCACTTGGGCAGTGCGGCGGGCGGCATCGGCTTGCCGTGCGGCACGTGCAGCACGCGCACGCGGGTTCAGCAGATCGCTAAGCAGTTCTTCGCGTGCAGTTTTCATACCCTCTGGCAGCGGCGGCAGGCTTTCGGCGCGCTTTTCAGGCTCATCACTGGATGGCGGCGGCGTTGGCAGGTCGTCTTTTTCGGTCATGGCATCCTCAGGTGCAATTTTTTCGCCCGTGCCGCGTATTGTACAACGGTTAGCGCTTGGCGCGCTATGCTTTGCGCCATCCTGATCAGCTTTGTGATCCATCACCCAAGTTTCGCGGCTTGCCAATCCGCGCTACAATCGCTATACATTCTTCCTGACTCGGTCTTCATGGTGTGGGGCAAATTTGGCTTATGGCAAACGAACAGGCGCAACAACTGCTTCAGCAGGGCATCGCCGCCGCAAAAGCGGGACAGCGAGATGAGGCGCGCCGCCTGCTGCAAGAGGCAATTCGGCGCGAGCCTGAGAACGAATCGGCGTGGTTGTGGCTCTCCGGCGTTGCCAACAACAACGATGAGCGCATCTTCTGCCTGATGAAGATTCTTGAAATTAACCCTTTTAACCAAAACGCGCTTAAAGGCTTGGCAAAATTAGGGGTGCAGCCGCCCGGCACAACGGGCATCCGCCGCCTGAAAGAGCAACCACCACCGCCCGGTTTGGAGAAAACCGTTCGCCCGCCGACCACCAGCCTGCAACGCCCTGCCACCGGCGGACTCAGCACGCCCACTCAACCGCCCAGCAGCGGCAAACTGGAACGCCTGCCGCCCGCCGCACCGCAGCCACCGGTGCCACGCCTTGATGAGCGCCGCCTGATCAGCCTGAATGAGCAGCTTGATCGCTTCTTGGGCGGCTACCAAGAGCTGCCAGAGGCATCCCTGCCCTTCGCCTGGACGAAAAAAGGGCGTGGGCGCGTTGGCGAACTGAGCGATCAGGCGTTGCGCCTGCGGATTGGCGCAGCAATTGGCGGCGGCGCCGCCGTCCTAATCGGCGTGGTGGCGCTGATCTTCGTCTTGTTGGGCGGCGATGGCGGCACAGGGCTTGCCCTGCTGCGCGGCACGAACACACCAACCGTCACCCAAACGCCTTCGGCAACGCCAACCTTCGGCTTAACCAGCACGCCCAGCAACACGCCACGTGCCGCACGCACCGAGACGCCAACGCCCAACATTCCGCCCGGCAGCATTTACAGCCCAACCCTGACGCCCGCCTTCCCCGAACCGCGCTCAAACCCAATGCGCCAAGCGATTGCCCTGCTTGCCGCCCAAAACTACGCCGATGCGCTTGAGATTTTGGAGGGCGAACGCAAGGCGTTGGAACTGGCAAAGAACGACACTTACTACGAGATCATCTATTACATGGTCGCTGCCTACCTTGCCGAGAACCGTCCCGGTGATGCAGAGCGCCTGCTGAATGCCAATCGCAATCCGGGCAATGCTGCCTTCCATGCGGCGCGGTCGCTGCTCAGCTTTGTGCGCGGTGATTTTGACACCGCCCTGACCGACGCCGTAACTGCCCAACGGGCTGATGCGCGCTGGACGCAGCCCGCCATCGTCGTGGCGCGTGTGCAGGCAGCACGCGGCAACTTTGCCGCCGCACGCGATGCACTGCGGAATGCCATCAACGCCAATCCGCGCAATGTGGAGCTGATCTTGGCACGCGCTCAGATCAACCTTGAAGCTGGCACGCTTAACGACGCCCTGACCGATGCCGAACTCGCACTCTACATTGATCCACTCAACCGTACTGCTTATCAAACGCGCAACGAGGTGCTGCTGGCGCTTGCCGCCGCCCAAAGCGACCCTGTGACGCGCATTGAAACTTATGGACGGGCAGTCATCGGCGCGCAGGCATACCTGATCTACTATCCCGGCGATACGGAAGCCTGGGCGCAGCTTGGGCGCGCACGGCAAGGTGAGGGTAACTTTAGTGAGGCGCTGGATGCCTACACACAAGCTGTCGTTACTGATAAAACCTCTGAGACGGCACGCCAAGTCTTTTTGGCGCAAGGTGAGCTATTGCTCCGCACGCGGCGCTATGCAGAGGCACGCGACGCCTTCGAGGCAGCCCTTGCCATCCGCGAGACCAGCGATACGCGCCGCCGCCGCCTAGAAGCAGCCAGCGCATTGGGCGACTATACAACTGCCCTAGACGATGTAACGCTGCTGCTGCGCGAAAATCCTGAAGATACGACACTGCTCAGCGCACAGCTTGATCTGCTCATCGCGGCGTGGATGCGGCGCGGCATTGATGAGGCGCAGTTCACCGCTGAAGGCAGCCGCCTCACCAATGATCTGTTGGCAGAGCTGACGCCACAAGCGCGCCACAGCGCCGTACTCTATCGCGGCATGGTGCGCTACCTGACGGGCGATTATTCGGGCGCGCTGAACGACCTGAGTCAGGCGTTGGTGGTGCGCTCTACGGCTGCCGGTCACTATTACCGCGCCCTGACGCTGCGAGCGCTTGATCGTTGGGCAGAGGCAGCCCGTGACCTGCAATGGCTGGTCTACTTTGAAGAATTTGCCACCCTGCCGCGCCTTTCGGATGTGCAGTCCCTCTTGGCGGCGATTGTCACCTCGCTGCCGACTGAGACCACCACGCCAACACCAACCGCGACCAACACGCCGACCATCACGCCGACGGCTTCCTCAACCTTCACGGTAACGCCGACCTTTACACCGAGCAGCACGCCGACCGCCACACTGACCCTGACGCCTTCGCGCACGCTGACGCCAAGCCGCACGCCAACCTTTACGCGCACGCCGACCTTTACGCGCACGCCCACCATCACACGCACGCCAACGCCAACCCGCACCTTGACGCCTTCGCGCACCTTCACGGCAACGCCGCTTGGCACGCCACAAACGGAATAGTCGGCAAGCTAAACACTGTAAAAAAAGCCCTGCATATGCAGGGCTTTTTTGTGGCGTTTTTGGGAATAGGTGATGGTTAGCCACCGATGATCGGGATAACTTCGCCGCTCACGGCGCGCTCTAGCGCAGTGGTCAGCGCGTCGCGTGCCAGTAGCGCGATCATCTCACTGCGATATTCGGCAGTGGCGCGATACTTGCTAGTGCGTGCCGTTAAGGTTTGGCGCGCCAGATCAGCCGCTGCTTGGAGCGTTTCAGCAGTGGCAGACTTGCCGATCAGGAATGACTCCACTTCAGCAGCGCGGAGAGGTGTGGGTGCCGTCGGCGCGATGACCAACCGCACCGCCGTGAAACGTTCGCGCCCTGCATCCAACTGCACCCATGCCGCACAACCGAGAATTGGCAGCGCCACACCTTGCGGACGCATAATGCGCTTGAAGGCGGACGCCTCAGCCGCCGCTGCCAGCTTGAAGCGAAAGCGCGTGATCAGCTCACGGGCGGGATTGACCCGCGATTTGCCCGCGCCCAAGAATAGATCACCAATGGGCAGCCATGTGCGCCCTTCGGGGCTGGCGATCTCCGCTTGTGCATCCAGCGCCACCAACGAGAGCGTGCCATCAGCCGCTGGCAAGGCGTGCGCCACGTTGCCGCCAATGGTTGCCACGTTCCGCACCTGCGGACCGCCCACCACGCCGCAGCTTTCGGCAAGGCAGGTTGCCTGCGCCCGAATGACCGCGTGCGCCACAATGGCATTGTGCGTGACGCCAGCGCCCAGCGTCAGCACGTCGGCTTCCGTGTGAATGCTGGTTAGCTCTGGCACACGGGTAATATCCACAAGAGCAGCCGCTTTGGGATGGCTGCCCTGCTGAATCTCTAGCAGCAGATCGGTGCCGCCCGCCACGATTTGCGCCGCGCCGCCGTAGTCTGCCAGCCAACCGAGCGCTTGCTCAACACTCTCCGCCACGTGATATCGTTCCCAAAGCTGCATCGTGTTCTACCCTTTGCTCCTTAGCGCCGCAAAATGTTACGGCGCACCACATCGAAAACCAACCACAGCGCCGCGATTACAATCCCAATCACGGCAAGTTGCTGAACGGCACCTGCCAATAGCCAAGCCAGCATCAAGACAACGCCCGCCTTGATCAGCGTCGCGGTGGTGCCGCTTGCCTCACGAATATCGCGCCAAGCTGACGCTGCCCGCTGCGAAACAGAGCGCGGCGCAGGCGGCGATTGCTCAGGCTGGGAGAGTTCGCCAGTTTCGGCAGCCGTCTCGGTTTCAGGGTGGCGTTGGCGCGCCGTGCTGTGCATGTCTGGGTCGCTCATATGCATCTCTCGATACTTTGCTCAACAGCACTGATTCTAACCGCGCTGCCAAAAGGCGCTATAGCCAAATTCGGAAGGATGTGGCTACAAGCTGCCAAAACTGTGCGGATGAGACAAGTCCAACCTTCCATAAAAGCACGCCTTTTGAACTTGCCGCCTTTTGCAGGTATCATCAGGCTGCCTGAAGATTCCCTTTTAAACAGTCGAGGCGCGCCCTTATGGAACTAAAAGCCAACGCCTTTAATCACGCGGCAACCATTGCCCTACACGATATTCAATTGCAAACAGCGCTCGCACGCGGCACCGGCAACGCCGCCAACGGGCGCCTGCGTGCGATGGGCGAAGTGACCGACGCACACGCCCTGCGCCAACAAGCGCGTGCCGCCAAACTGCGCGCCCTGCGCCACCTGCCCGACCTCTTGGAGCGCTTTGAGGAAAACATCAGTGGGCGCGGTGCAACAGTGCTGTGGGCGGAAGATGCGGCTGAATGCAATCGCCTCATCGTGGAGATTGCCCGTCGGCACTCGGTGCAGACCATCGTCAAAAGCAAGAGCATGGCAACCGAAGAAACCAACCTGAACCATGCCCTTGAGTCTGCCGACCTAACCGTTATCGAGACGGATTTAGGCGAATACATCGTACAGTTGGATGGCGATACGCCAAGCCATATCGTGATGCCGATCATGCACAAAACACGGGAACAGGTGCGCGATCTGTTCGTGGCACAGCTTAACATGCCGTCCAGCGATGATCCCGAAGTGATGACCGCCTTTGCCCGCCAAAAACTGCGCGAGGCGTTCCTGAGCGCGGATATGGGCATTACCGGCGCGAATTTCCTCATCGCAGAGACGGGGACGGTTGCCATCGTGACCAACGAGGGCAACGGGCGCATGTGCAGCAGCCTGCCGCCGGTGCATGTGGTGGTGGCGGGCATCGAAAAGATGGTGGAGACGGTGGCAGATTTCGCCACTTTAGTGCAGCTTCTGCCGCGCAGCGCCACCGGTCAGCGCATGACCTCTTACGTCCACCTGATGAGCGGTGCGGCACAGCCCACTGATCCCGACGGCGCGGAAGCGATGTACGTCATTTTGCTGGATAACGGGCGCAGCCGCATTCATCAGACGGATTATGCAGAGGCGTTAGCCTGCATCCGCTGCGGCGCGTGCCTGAACACCTGCCCAGTCTACCAAAATGTGGGCGGGCATAGCTATGGTTGGGTCTATTCAGGTCCAATAGGCGCGGTCATCACGCCGCTGTTGCAAGGTGTGGGCAATGCGGCGCCGCTGCCACACGCCAGCAGCTTGTGCGGCGCGTGCCAGTCCGCCTGCCCTGTGGATATCAACATCCCTGACATGCTGCTGCGCTTGCGCGCCGACCTGGTGGAAGAAGGGCATTCGCCGCCCGCTCTTGATGTTGGCATTGCGGCGTGGGCGCGTGCCATGTCCTCACCGTTGCTCTACGAGATCGGCGGCGCGGCAGCACGCCTTGCCACAAGAACTTTGGCAAGTGAGAATGGGCAACTTCAGCGCTTGCCCATCCCGCTGCTTGGCAACTGGACGCACTCCCGCGATTTTCCGCCTTTCGCCGCGAAGTCTTTCCGTCAGTTGTGGCGCGAACGCCAGCAAGGGAGCTAAACGCATGACGCACGATACGCAAGCTGCCCGCGCTGCTATCCTTGCCCGTTTGCGGCAGGGCAAACCGCCTTTTGAAGATGTGCCAGCCGCACCTGAGCATCCGCTGCCCGTCACGCAGCTTTCGCCGACTGAATCGGCTGACCCTGAGGCGCTCTTAGCGCGCTTCCGTGCTGAGGTGGAGCGCTTAGGTGTGCTGTTTCAGCAGGCTGCCAATGCCGAAGGCGCGCTTGATCTGTTGCTGGCGCGCTTGCGTGCCGAAGGCGCCCAAGAGGTGCTTGTGTGGGAAAACCTGCCCCTTCAAGGCGTTGCCCAAGCGCTGGAATCCGCACGGGTGCACCCGATTGTGCCGAAGATCAGCGGCGCGGATCGCAAGGCTGCCTATCAAGCGCTGGATGCGGTGCCAATTGGCATCAGCGGCGTGGATGCTGCCTTTGCGACCACCGGCACGCTGGCACTGATCACAGAGGCAGGGCAGAGCAGGTTGCCCTCACTGCTGCCGCCGCTGCATATTGCCTTGCTGCCGCGCCAAAACTTGTATGCGCGCCCTGAGAATTGGCTGCACACGCACGGTGCGGCAACGCTCAAACGCTCGCGCAGCGTCGTCTTTGTGACGGGACCCAGCCGCACCGGCGATATTGAGATGCAAATTATCATCGGCGTTCATGGTCCAAAGTGGCTGCACATCATCGCTTTTGATTAGTAAACAAGCTATACTCTGCCCGTGCAGAACGAACAATAAAGGACGAACTTTTTATGTCCTTCCAGCTTGATCATATCGTGATCGCCGTCAGCGACTTGGCAACTGCCATAGCAGACTACCACACACTCGGTTTTAAGGTGCTAGAGGGCGGCGTTCATGCCAGCGGCGCAACGCACAATGCCTTGATCATCTTTGCCGATGGCACCTACCTAGAATTGCTGGCAGCCACGGGCGCCGCACCTGCACCTGAGTCGCTCGATTTCAGCCTGATGCTGGCGAGTGGCGAAGGGCTGAGCGGCTTTGCGCTGTGCGTGCCGAACCTGGCTGAGGCGGCAGCGGGGCTGCGTGAACGCGGCGTTGCGGTGAGCGCGCTGCGCGAAGGGGCGCGCCAAACGCCGAATGGCGAAAGGCTTGCTTGGCAGCTGGCATTGGTGAACGACGGCTTTCTGCCCTTCTTCATTGAAGACCTGACGCCACGTCCGCTGCGCGTGCCAACCGACCCTAACTTCACAGCGCACCCGAACGGCGTGCGCGGCATTGGCGGCATAGAGGTGGTGACACCGGATCTGGCAGCCAGCCAAGCGCGCTATAGTACCTTGCTTGGCGCTGATTCCGAACCTGCCGACATGCCTGATTTCGTCGCTTTTGCCCTACAGAACGCTCAGCTTGTGATTAGTGCGCCGCACCGCGAAACAGCCGAGTCGGTCATTCGTTGGTCGGCAGCGCCCTTAGAGGCACTTGAAGATCAGTTGGATGCCATCTTCAGCGCCGAGCTGCCGTCGGATGTCGCAGCGTTGCTGCACCAATCAGGGCAGATGTGGCAGCAATATGAGGCAGAAATTCGGCGGCAAGTAGCAGATCGGGCTGACTATTTGGCGGCGCGCCACAATGCCGAAGCGCTCTATGCGGTGCGCTTGTGGCAAGGGGAAGCGGCGGGCGAGTTCTCGCTGGCAGATCAGCGCTTGACGCATGGTGTGCGCTTCACAGCGCAGGCGTTTTTCGATGCTGAGGATGCGGATTGAATGGGTGTTGTGGTCTCTTGCTCGGCTGAGACCACAACACAGCTTCAGCCACCGTGGTGCGTTACTTGTTTAGGGCGCTGTAGCCGGGTCCCTTTTGGAAGTAATCGTAGTTGGGCTGAATATCTTCGGTCAGATCAATCACTTCGCCACCCTGCGACTTGTAGCGCTGACCACCGAATGGGATCACTTCCTGATCAGCCGCCAGTTCATAAGCCTGTGGCACTTCTTCCTCAGGGAAGATCGCCTCGAATGGGCATTCCGGCACGCACGCGCCGCAATCAATGCATGTATCGGGATCAATGAAGTACCAGGGCCATTCATTTTCGGGCAAGCCCGGCACAATGCACTCGACCGGACAAACTTCCACGCAGGCACCATCGCGCAAACACAGGCTGGTGATAATATGGGTCATGGTCTGTTTCTCCTCAGGGGGTAGAACACGGCAAAACGCCGCTAAACTTTTTGTTCACTATGGTGAATTTAGCATAAGGTGCAGCGCCCTGCTGTGACTTTAGTCTCACTTTTCGGAAAGGTGTGCCATGCCAAGTGATGTTCAAGTTGGCGATGTTGTGCAAATGCGGAAAACGCATCCGTGCGGCAGCGATCAGTGGCGCGTTTACCGCATCGGCGCAGATATTGGCATTCAATGCTTGGGCTGCGAACGGCGCGTTTTGTTGGCACGCCGCCAGTTCGAGAAGGCAGTCAAGAAGTGGCTGCACAAGGCAGGCGCAGATGGTTCCGCGCCGCCACACAGTTGAGCCAGCAGCGATTAATCCTCAGCACGCGGCAGGGCGCGGCATTCGGCACACATACCGTAGAGTTCCAGCAAATGCCCTTCAATCTTCACACCATGCAGGCGCTCTAAGTTGGCAATCAGCGCGCCCAGCCCGCAGTCTTCAAACTCTATCCGCCGCCGACAATGCGTGCAGATGATGTGATGATGGTGTCCGCCGGGCATCAGCATATAATGGACGGTTGAGCCGCCTTGCACTGTTGTCCACAGAATGCCCAGTTTGATCATCAAATCCAGTGTGCGGAAAACGCTGGCACGCCCAATGGACGGATCACGCGCTTCGACTTCGGTCAACAATTCCGCCGCTGTGATATGTCCGCCGCAGTTTTCTAAGATATCGAGGATGGTTAGACGCGGTGTGGTGATTTTATAGCCTGCTTCGCGCAGAATCCGCACGCTGGATGATTCAGGGTTGCTCATTGGCGATCCTTTCAAGTCTGGGCAAGCGAACTGCTGCGTGTGGAACGTTTGGCAAGCGCGGCATCCTCAGCTGCATTTATCTCCGGTTTTTCGGCGGACGGCAAGCGCAGCACACGCACCCACTCAATGCGGCGTCCGTCAATGCTTTCAACTGTGAAGCGCAAGCCGTCTCGCTCAAAAACCTCGCCCATTTGCGGCACTTTGCCCAGCACACTGAAAATATAGCCGCCAAGCGTATCGCTCTCTTCAGTGGAAAGCTCTGCCTCAAGCAGTTCATTCACCTCCACAAGGTGAATGCCAGCATCAAAGCGATATTCATCCGCGCTGAGCTGCTGATATTCCGCTTCCTCTTCGGGATCGTATTCATCTTGAATCTCACCCACGATTTCTTCAAGCAAATCCTCAATGGTGATCAAGCCCGCCGTGCCGCCGTATTCATCAATCACAACCGCCATATGTACCTTGCGGCGCTGCAATTCTTCCAGCAATTCGCTGGCGCGCTTGGACTCAGGGACAAAGTAGGCAGGGCGCATGATCTCGCGCACGGTGCGGCGGCGGCTTGCCTCATCATTGCGGATGAGCAGGTCTTTAGCGTACAGCACACCAATGATCTGGTCAATCGTGCCTTCGTAAACGGGAATGCGCGAATGCCCTTCGGCAACCACCACTTGCAAGGCATTCTCAAGCGTGGTCTCTGCGCTCAGCCCGATAATATCTATGCGTGGCACCATCAGCTCACGCACCACCTTATCGTTGAATTGCAGTACAGAGTAGATCATCTCTTTTTCATCATCTTCGATGACGCCTTCCTCAGAGCCAGCATCTACCAGTGTCTTGATCTCCTCTTCGGTGACGTAAGAGGTGGCAGCGGCGCCCATAGAAGAGGTAAAGCGGCTGCTTGACCAGCGCAGCAGGGCAGAGATCGGCGTTAGGAAGCGCATCAGAGCGATGATGAGCGGCGACCAGCGCAGCGCAGCGCTTTCCGAGCGCTGTGAGGCAAGCGCGGTTGGGATCAGCTCACCAAAGATCAGCATGATCAGCGCACCCCCAACCAACAAGATGAACACAATCAGAATATCGAGGGCGTCCGAGGTGTGCAACGCACCCAACAAACTTTGCGCGCCAAGCAGGACAATGGTGGCAGCCGCAAAATGCAGTAGCGCAAAGACAACCTGCCGCAGCGCCAATAGGCGTGAGGCGTCCTCTCCAAGGGCAAGGGCGCGCGCCGCACGGCGGTTGCCATTATTTGCCATTTCACGTAGGTGCTGCTTGCGTGCGTTCACCACAGAGGAAAACGCGGCGGAGAGAATGGCGCTCAGCAGCACCAAGCCTAAGAAAGTGATCAGGGCAGCCGTACTGTGACCTTCGGACATTACTTCCTTGTATCCTACTCAGGTTTACACAACGAGGATGCACCCTTATGTGTTGGGTGCATCAGGTTCAGGTGCGCTCAGGGCGCGCATTCGCGCCGGCACACCCACCGCAATATGATTTTCTGGCACGTCCCGCGTCACGACGGAGCCAGCCGCTGTGCGCGCATTGGACGCGACCACCACCGGCGCAACCAACATGCTATCGCTGCCGATGAAGGCGTGATCACCGATCACCGTTTTGTGCTTTCGGACGCCATCATAATTGACTGTAATTGTGCCAGCGCCAATGTTCACATCTTCGCCGATCTCGGCATCGCCAATGTAGCTGAAGTGTCCCATGCGCGTTTTGCGCCCTAAGCGTGCGTTCTTCACCTCGCCAAAGTTGCCCATATGCACGCCTTCGCACAGATAAGCGCCCGCCCGGAGATGCCCAAACGGTCCGATCTCTACATGATCCTCAAGCGTTGCGCGCTCAATAACGGATGCCTCAATGTGGCAATGATTCCCAATGCGCGAGTCTAAGATCACCGAATTAGCGCCGATCAGGCAGTTAGTGCCAATGACCGTCTCGCCGCGCAGGTGTGTGTTTGGGTAGATGATCGTATCCGCGCCGATCTGCACGCTCTCCTCAATATAGGTTGCCGCAGGGTCAATCAGCGTGACGCCGTTCAGCATATGCTGTTCGTTCACGCGCCGCCGCAAAATCGCCTCTGCCTCTGCCAAATGCACCCGCGTGTTAACGCCGATCACCTCGTCCGCGTCTTCTGCTTCAATGCCAACCACACGCTGTCCTTCGGCAACCGCGATCTCGATCAGGTCGGTCAGGTAATACTCGCCCTTCGATTTTGGCTGAATGCGCGTTAGCGCGTCCCACAGCCAGGCTGCTTTGAAGGCGTACACGCCGGCGTTCAGTTCTTGGATGGCACGCTGTTCAGGAGTGCATTCTGACTCCTCCACAATGGCTGTCACGCTACCATCGGCGGCGCGCATCACGCGCCCAAAGCCACGCGGATTGGGCAAAGTTACGGTGAGCATGGCGAGGCAGCCTGCCGTGTTGTGCTGCTGCGCCTGCACCAGTTGGCGCAAGGTCTCAGGGCGCAGCAAGGGCATATCGGCATAGGTGACCACCACAATCTCACTGGTGCCGCGCAGCAGATCGGCAGCCTGCATCACGGCGTGACCTGTGCCAAGCTGCTGTGCTTGCAAGGCAGTTTCAGCGCGTCCGCGCACAGCCTGTGTAACTGCCTCAGCGTGATGCCCAACCACCACCACCAAGCGCGCAGCACCGATCTTCTCTGCCGATTCGACAGCGCGCAGCACCATCGGCTTACCGCCAACCGCGTGCAGCACTTTCGCCAAGCCGGACTTCATGCGCGTTCCCTGACCTGCCGCTAAGATGACTGTTGCAATGCTCACCTGTTGTGATCCCTTCAACAACGCAAAGTGCCGACGTATCGCTTCAGCGCGTCGGCTGCTTAAGGAGTACCATGTGTGGGATGTTGTTCACTGAGCGATTTCACCAAACCCACGCTTACACGCTAATCTTACCACTGCTTACTGAACAAAACAACCACCAATGGCGGGCGTTGCACCCTGTGGCGTAGAATGGCTTGTGCGATTTACACCATTTTTTGAAAGGCGAAACGCATTTCGTAACAAAGCTGTGGTATATACATAGGGTGTGTTCGGCAGCAGTCAACCGTCTTTTACGCAGAATTGCCGAAGGGAACGAGAGGACGAGAGAACTATGTGCGGAATTGTAGGCTACATCGGGGAAAAAGACTCCACGCCGATTGTGCTGAGTGGCTTGAAGCGCCTTGAATATCGCGGCTATGACTCAGCAGGCATCGCCGTGCTGAAAAATGGTGCCATCGAACGCCGCCGTGATGTGGGCAAACTGGAAAACTTAGAGCGCCGCGTTGCCAACGAGCCGATCAGCGGCGCGATGGGCATTGGGCATACGCGCTGGGCAACACATGGGCAACCAAGTGAGCGCAACGCCCATCCGCACGTCAGCAACGACGGGCAGTTTGTGGTGGTGCATAACGGTATTGTGGAGAACTACCTTGAACTGCGCGAGATGCTCAAGGCAAAAGGCGTCCACTTTGATTCCGAGACGGATACTGAAGTGATTGTGCATTTGGTGGAAATGTTGGCACGCGAAGGGCATGATCTGACTGAAGCAACACGCCTTGCCTGCCTGCAATTGCGCGGCGCACACGCCATTGTGGTCATGAGCGTGCGTTTTCCAGATCGGCTGATTGCCGTTCGGATTGGCAACGCCGGTGGTGTAGCGCTTGGCATTGGGCAGGGCGAGATGTATATCGCCTCCGATATTCCCGCCATCTTGGAATACACACGCCGTCTGGTCTTCCTGGAGAGCCGCCAAATGGCAACCATCACTGCTGATGGCTACAGCGTGCAAACGCTGGATAAAACGCCCGTAGATGCTGCCATCCACGACATTGCCTGGGACCCGGTCAGTGCGGCGCGTGGCGAATACCGCCACTTCATGCAGAAAGAGATTTTCGAGCAAGGACGCAGCCTGACCGATACGATTCGCGGGCGCATTTCGTTTGATGATGGCGCGGTGACGCTTAGCCACCTCAGCCTGACCGCTGAAGAAGCACGCCGCCTAAAGCGTATCGTGACGGTTGCCTGCGGCACCAGCGCTTACGCCGGCTTGGTTGGTAAGTTCATGCTAGAGGCGTTAGCGCGCATTCCGGTTGAGGTGGACTATGGCAGCGAGTATCGCTACCGCGATCCGATCCTTGACGGCGATTGTGCAGTGCTGGCAATCACACAATCAGGCGAGACGGTGGATACACTCGCCGCGATGGAAGAAGCACGCGAGAAAGGCGCACGCTTGTGGAGCATCGTGAATGCGATTGGCTCGCAAGCAATGCGCGTCTCGGATGGCTATATCACAATGCAAGCGGGACCTGAGATCGGCGTTGCCTCGACGAAGGCGTTCACTGCCAGCTTGGTTGATCAATACCTGTTGGCGCTCTATCTGGGGCAGTTGCGCGGCACCATCAGCACTGAGCAAGCACGCCAACACGCGCAGGATATTGCCCGCCTGCCCGATCTGGTTGGGCATGTGTTGGATCGCGCTGCGGAAGTGCAGGCACTTGCCAAAAAGGTGCGCGACTATGAGAACTTTCTCTACCTAGGGCGCGGCATCAACTATCCGATTGCCCTTGAAGGCGCGCTAAAGCTGAAAGAGATCAGCTACATTCACGCTGAAGGCTATCCAGCAGGCGAGATGAAGCACGGACCTATTGCCCTGATTGACGAGAAAATGCCGGTGCTGGCAATCGCTATTCAGGATAGCGTTTACGATAAGATGATCAGCCAGATTGAGCAGGCAAAGGCGCGGCGCGGCATTGTGATCGCCATCGCCACTGAGGGCGATAGCTTCATCCAGACGAAGGCAGACCATGTGCTGTATGTGCCGAAACTGCCGCCGTTGCTCTCGCCAGTGGTGACGGTGCTGCCGCTGCAACTCTTGGCGTACTATGTGGCAGTCGAACGCGGCGCAGATGTGGATCAGCCGCGCAACTTGGCAAAGTCGGTCACGGTCGAGTAGATCACAGGCGCATCGCACACCTTGCTGCATGAACGCGGCAAGGTGTGGCTGTCTGCCTACAAACCGTCGCGCTTGGCAGCGTTCCAGAGCGCATCCATCTCGGACAAGGATAGATTTTGAAGTGTTTTGCCCGCACGTTGGGCTGCCGCTTCCATATGGCGGAAGCGGCGCTCGAACTTGGCGTTGTTTTCGCGCAGCGCCGTTTCGGGATCAATTTCGTACCAACGAGCAAGATTGATCAGGCTGGAAAGCACATCGCCAAATTCTTCTGTGCGATGATCGCCATCCTCAGCGCTGATCAGTTCTTCGAGTTCTTCGCGCACTTTGGCGATCACACCTTCAACGCTCTCCCACTCAAAGCCGATCCGTGCCGCACGGTTGTGCAGTTTGGCAGCCGCTGCCAGAGCCGGCAATACCTTCGGCACGCCATCCAGCGCGGAAGGCAGCGCTTCAGATTCGCTGTCTTCCGCACGCGCTTGCAGTTTGCGCTGCTCCCATTCGGCGCGCTCTTGGCGCTTGATCTGATCCCAATTGGCGTGAACCTGTTCAGGATCATCCGCCTGCACATCGCCCCAGACGTGCGGATGCCGCCGTATCATCTTCTCGCAGACATAAGCGATCACATCTGCCATGTTGAACTCAGCCGCTTCCACCGCAATTTGGCTGTGCAGCACAATTTGCAGCAGCAAATCGCCCAACTCCTTCATCAGCAGGTCAGAGTCGCCGCTATCGAGTGCTTCCAACACTTCGTAGGTTTCCTCAAGCAGATATTCGCGCAAGGATTCATGCGTCTGCTTGCGATCCCAAGGGCAACCTTCCGGCGCCCGCAAATGCGCCACAATCTCTTGGAAATATTCAAAGCTGCCGCGCCGCTGCATGGGCGGCACGTAGAGGGATGTCAGGTGATCAACAGGTTGCCGATCCAGCGCATAGAGCGGTACGCGCTCTAGGTGTGCCTGTGGCGTGCCAGCCGCCTGAATCAGCACCACTTCATGATCCTCAGCGTATTGGTTGGCAAGCGTCAGCTTCACATCGCTGGCAACGGCACGGCTATAGACCTGCGCCAATAGGGACGGCACATCAGGATTGAGCGGCGGATGGTGCATGTGGGCAATGGTTTCGGCATCGTGGATTTGGAGGCCATCCAGCACATCAATGCCGAGCGCGCCTATCATCGGCTCAATGAAACTCAAGCCATCTACAATTGTGACTGTCACACCGCGCTGCTTTGCCGTTTGCAGGATGAGCGTCACGGTATGTTCGCCAACCAACGGATGACCCGGCACTGCGTAGACTACGCCTTCTGGGCGTTCGCCAAGCCGCAGCACTTCCTCTGTGATGCGAAGGTAGAGCGAGGCAAAATCTTCTGCCTCGTCATACCAAGCGTCAAAGCTGTGCAATTGCTTGATCGGCAATGCCTCTACGCCAAGATGGCGCGCTGTGCGAAGGTAGACTGCTTCTGCCTCGCTTAGGATGCGCCATGCGCGGCGGGTGAGCAGTTCGGGATCGCCGGGACCGAGTCCTACAATCGTGATGGTCATAGATTTATGGCTCTTGTTTCATAGGTTTTTAGAGTTTGGCGGCAAAGGCGCGTAGCCGTGCTGATGTATTGCGCGTCATGGGTACACCATGCCCAAAACACAAAATATCTATCGGCATCTCTGCCAGTTTCTTGATGCTGCGCTTTGCTTCTGCCATATCAGGCGTGAATTGGGCAAGCGGCAAACCGAGCCTTCCAAAGCGTGTGATCGCATCGCCACAGAAAAGCAGTTTGCTGGAAGGTGAATAGAAAACAATCTGCCCATAAGCGTGACCGGGCGCCTCAATCACTTGTAAATCAGGCAGCACTTCGGGCAGGCTATCGCCTTCGCGCACTTCACAGTCAACTGAGGCAGGCGGCATATCCTTAATGCCAATCAACCGAAACAGGCGGCGTGCCACCTCAGAATCCTTATAGCCTTCAGGGCGCACCGGCGGCTTTTCACCACGTACAATCGGCGACTCCAAAGCATGGGCGTAGACCTGTGCGCCGCTTGCCTTTACAAGGGCTGCCAACGCACCAATGTGATCGGGATGCGCGTGCGTAATCAGGATGCGGCGAATATCTTTCAGGCTGTAGCCTGAGCGTGCGAGATCACGGGCGATGCCTTTCTCCGCGCCCTCCACGCTGGCATCAATCAGTGTTAGCCCATCGCCGTTCACAATGACATATACACGCCCAGTGACGAGTCCGACGATGGTATAGACGCCTTCGATAATCTTTTGCATAACGTTTTCCCTCAGTTCATCAAGGCATTATAGCCAACTTTGCGGCGCTGATACAACGCTGATCAATCTCCTATGTGGATTTTACAGAGTGCTTACGTTCTGCTTATGTAGGGGTTGTATGCTAAGGACAAGTTGCGGGCATACGCACACTGAGTTCAAAAGGAGTGACGTAAAAATGTCGAGCATTAACCGTTGGAATCCCGTTCGTGAGTTGCTTTCGATGCGCGATGAGATGGATCGCCTGTTCAACGAGCGCTTCTTCCGCAGCGAAGGGCGTCCGTACCTGCTGCCCATTGATGCCTATATGACTGACGACGCCTTGATTTTGGTGGCAGATGTGCCAGGGCTTTCGCCAGAAGACATCAACGTGACCTTCGAGGGCGATACACTGACCATTCGCGGCGAATACAAGCCGAACGGCGAGGGCAAGAACTACCTGCTGCGCGAGCGCACTGTGGGCAAGTTCGAGCGCGTGCTGACCATCAACACGCCTGTGGATGGCAGCAAGATCGAAGCGGAGTTCGAGAACGGCACGATCACCCTGACTCTGCCGAAGGCAGAAGCTGCCAAACCGAAGCAGATCACCGTCCGCCCGAAGGCAGCCGCACTGCACAGCCACAACTAAGGCAACTACCGCACAAACGACCAATGGGCGAGTGGTATACCACTTGCCCGTTTTGTTTAGCTATTTAGGATTAGGCGCTCTCTTGGTTGGCTGCGTTGGCGGGCTGCGGAAAGCCAATTGGGCGGCGCGGCGCGAAACTTTCACTGGTAGAAACCTGCCGCGTTAACGTCTGGATAGATTGCTTCAGCAACTCTAGGCTGACAATCTCCACCTGACTGTTGAGCGCCAGCATCCGCGCATAGAGCGCAACTTCGCGCACGAAGGCACCGGTTTGCCCAACCAAGCTAGAAAGCGTCTCGCGGTAGGCATCCTGCCACTGCGTCCCCATGTAGCGCCGCAACAGTTGCTCTGCCTGCCCGGCATCCTGAATTTCGGGGATATAGATCACCCGATCCACCCTGCCCGGACGTTTGGCAATGCGCTGATCGATCACCTCTGGGTAGTTGGTGGTTGCCAACAGCAGCGCACCACGCCGATTGTTCGGCGCTTCAAAGCCATCCAGCACATTCAGGATTTGCGATTTATCTTCTTCGCGCAGGTAGGCGTCCAGCTCTTCCAGCACGATCACCACAGGATGCTGTGAATGCGTGGCAGTGTAGAGCGCACGCTGCACTTTGTCAAAGGTAGCGCCTTCCTGATCGGCAGACGAAATGTAGATAACAAGGCACTTCATATCAAGGGCAATCTTTGCCAGTGCCGCACACAGCATAGATTTGCCCGTGCCGGGCGGCCCGACGAGCAGCAGCTTGCGAAATGGTGGCAAGTTCAACTGCTTATAGATGGCTGCGCCACCTTTGAAAAACGTCTCAACTTCGGTGCGAAGGCTATCCTTGAGCGATTGCGGCAGGATCACATCATCCCATGCCACAGTTGGCTCAAAGGCTTTTTCTGCACCACCAATGATGTACACTTTCTCGCTGCGCTCTAAGCGGTAGGCATGGCGATCACAGAGCGCTTCAAAATCCGCCCAAACTTTTAGGGCATCGGTTGGCACCAGTGCAACTGCAACTGTGCCGTGGGCGTAAAAACCTTCTAAATGGTGAGCAGAGACAAAGATCACTTCAAAACTGCGGGTGCCTTGCTCAAAGCGGAAGGCATAGGCGCCAACGCTGCCAATCAAGCGCACAGTGCGCGAGGTGTTGTGCAGGTGGCTGATCGAAATGCTGTGTGGGCAGTTCAGCGCACGGTAGCCGCCGTAGCGCGTTTTGCTGCCAATCTTGCGCCCCACCTTGATGCGGGTTAGGGCATTGTCGTAAGCAGGGCTTTCGGATGCCCAGACGACGCGGTAGGCTGTTTCACCGTAGGTGGCTTGCCACTGTTCCACTGCCCAAGCGACAAGCTGCTCATACTTTAGCGGTGTGCGATCACCGCTTCTCGGCACGACGACACGATTTTCTGGGAGTTGCGTGCAGTTTGAGTCAGTCATTCGGTTGTTAAAGAGCATCTTTCCCACATTGGTAAACGTTGCCATAATGGATTGTACGCGCCTCTGCCTAAAATGTGAAGGGGCAAAAATGGCTCAGAGTGGTGCTTGGCTAGAACTATGCAAGGGCGGGTGAACGGTCTGCCCCGGCACAGCCCCTGTTGCGTTTCCAAAATCACCGTTGACGGCGTGCCTGTGCCGTGCTATAGTTATCCCAAGTTGCCCGGGATAGCCAAGTGGCCTAAGGCAGCTGACTGTAACTCAGCCATTCGGTGGTTCGAATCCATCTCCCGGGACTAGCCCGCTTCACAGCGGGCTTTTTGTTTGCCTGCTCACAGCATTTCGACATTCGCACGCCACACACTATAATAGGCGTGTGTGAAACAGCATTCGGAAATACTAAAGCATATGACTGACTCTCTGAGCGTTCGCAAGGTTGAAACACCGCAAGATTTCAGGGTTTTCCTAGAATTCCCGTGGACGCATTACCGCAATGATCCCAACTGGATTCCGCCGCTTGTCTCCAGCCGCCGCCACCTGTTGGATAAAAAGAAAAATCCTTCATGGCAATATATGACAGGTGATTATTACCTTGCGTGGCGCGGTCAGCAGCCCGTCGGCACGATTGCAGCCTTCATCAATCACCGCCACAACGAAACCCATAACGAAAAACTCGGTTGGTTCGGCTTTTTTGAATGTGAAGATAACCAAGAGACCGCTACCGCCCTGCTGCGGGCGGCTGCCGACTATGCACGGCAACACGGCTGTCAGGCAATGCGCGGGCCTGCCAACTTCACCCTGAACGATGAATGCGCCTTGCTCATCGAAAATTTTTCCCCGCCCATGCTGCTGATGCCCTACAATCCGCCCTACTACCAACGCCTGATTGAGGAAAGCGGGCTAGGGCTGGCAAAGGTGATGGACTTGGTAAGCTACATGGCAAAGCCAAGCGGCTACCTTGATGAAAATGGGAATATTCCCGAACGCCTGCTGCGCGTGATCCAGAAGGTGAGCCAAAAACACCAGGTGACGGTGCGCCGCGCTGTGGTGAAAGAATTGCACAAAGAGGTGCATCTTTTGGCGGAAATTTACCGCGCGGCTTGGGCAAACAACTGGGGCTTTGTGCCGCCAACGGATGTTGAGATTGATGATTTGTTCACTCAACTGCGCCAATTTTTCGATCCACGGCTGGGCGAATTTGGCATTGTGGATGGTAAAGTGGTTGGCTTTATGCTGGCGCTGCCAAACATGAATCAGGTCTTGCAGCGCGCCTATCCCCATCCGCGTGTGCCGGAGTGGTGGACGCTGCTTAAGGCATTCTGGCATTGGAAAATTCGCCCGAAGATCACCGAACAGCGCATTGTGATGTTCGGCGTGAAGCCAGAGTATCAGCGGATGGGCGTTGCGCCTGCTATCCTGCTCATGCATATGGAATCCACCATGAAAACGCCCTACCCCGATGTGGATTTGGGCTGGGTGCTGGAGACGAACGCCGCTATTGATACACTCGCCAAGTCGTTTAACAGCCCGATCTACAAACGCTACCGTTTTTACCAAATGCCGCTGAGTTAACTGCATGGTGGATCACAACGAACCAAGCGAAGGACTGCCCCGTAATTCTGATGAGCTGATGGCGCACGGCGGCGCGGAGATGAGCGATGTCCTCTCGGTTGCCGCCAGCCTGAACGCCAAAACGCTGAAAGAACTGCTCCGCAACCGCAATTTTGTGCCGCTTTGGATTGGGCAGTTGGTCAGCTATTTGGGTGATCAATTCATGTTGATCGCAGTCTTGGCAGTCATCAACCAACTGACGGGCGGCGGGAATGTCTACATTGTGCTGTTGGCGGTTTCGCTGGCTGCGCCGCAGATTCTTTTCGGGCTGATCGGCGGTGTGCTGGTAGATAAACTCGACCGCAAATGGACGATGATTATCACCGATGTGGTGCGTGCGATTGCTATGTTCAGTATGCTGCTGGTGGCGGGCGATCCAGCGCGGATATGGGTGTTTTATCCCGCCATTTTCGCCATTGGCACCTCGCAGATGTTGTTCTATCCGGCGCGTGCCTCTGCGATGCCAGCACTGGTCAGCAAGCGCAATCTGGGCGCTGCCAACGCCTTGTTGGAAGCGGGCTTTGTGGTGGCGCTCATTTTTGGGTCAGGCGCGGCGGGCTTGCTGGTGGAGCGCTTGGGTGAAGATTTCGCCTTCACCTTCAACGGCTTTGCCTTCCTTTTCTCGGCGTTAATGATCTTGATCATCCGTGTGCCACCGCGCCAAATCCATCAGACCAAAGGCGAGGGCAGCAGTTACCGCCAAGTGCTGCGCGAACTGCGCGAGGGCTTGGTCTACCTCTGGCAGACGCGCTCCATGCGCTACATCATGGGCTTAAGCGTGATTGTGGCGGCAGGCTTAGGCGCGGTGATTGCCCTCGTGCTAGAGTACCTGACCAACGAGCTGAAAGTTGGCGCGCAAGGCTTCGGCATCGTCATTGGTATTTTGGGTGTGGGCATTGTGATCGGCGGTATCCTGATCCAGCGCCTCTCCAAATTTTTGCCCACCAATCGGCTGGTGGCACTGGCAATCTTTTTGCAAGGTGTGGCAGTTGGTGCGTTCGTCTTTCATCCGCCGTTTGGCACGGTGCTGTTCCTGACCGCACTGATCGGCTTCAGCCTGATTGTGGCGCGCGCCGTGCTGAGTACGCTCACACAGGCAATTCCACCTGAAGAATATCGCGGGCGCGTGCAGAGCGCCTATAACCTGATCTTCTCTGCACCGCTGACGTTGGCAATTGGCGTGGCAACCTTGTTGGTCAGCATTTCCAGCCGCGAACTGGTGATGGGTGGCTTTGGGCTTGGATTGATGCTGACAGCGTACCTCTCGGTGCGTTTATTGCGTGGTGTGGATGAGGCAATTTATGGCAGCTAGGCAATGACTCAGACTCAAACAATCCTAACGTGCAGCCCTGACTCAGACGATCTCGCCTTGCGCGAAGTGCGCCGTGCCGTGCCTGCGGGCAGCCTGAACGCCGAAATTGCCGATGGCGTGCTGCTGCTTGAGGCAGATTTTGAATCACTTGCTACTGTGTGGCGTGCCAAAGCGCCGATCTTTGTGCGGCACATTTGCCCCGTTCACACAAAACTTGCCCTACCTGCCACAGACGATGAAGAGACTTTGCTCATTTTGCTCCGCAGCGCCTGTGAGGATGCCCTTGTGCCGCGCTTGCTGGATGATCAGCCGTTCTCGGTGCAGACGCGCCTCTTTGTGGATGATTTTCCGTTGAAGCCCTTTGATATTAACGGCGCATTGGCGGATATTGTGCCGAATGCGCCGTTGGATGTGCGCCAACCAGCCCAGATTATCTCAGTTGTGGTTGGGCGCGCCCATAGCACGCTGACGGCATGGCTAGGCATTTCGGCGGCTGCCGATAACCTCTCGGACTGGGCAGGCGGTGCGCGGCGCTTTGCGCGTGAGCAAGGGCGCATTAGCCGCTCAGAGTTCAAGTTGCTAGAGGCGTTGGAAGTCTTTGGCGTGCAGGTGGCTGCGCGTGGCTATGCCCTTGATCTGGGCGCGGCGCCGGGCGGCTGGACGCATGTGCTGCGAGAGCGCGGTATGTACGTCACGGCGGTTGATCCGGCGGCACTTGATGCGCGTGTGCTTAATGATTCAGGCGTGCGCTACAAGCGGATGACCGCAGAGGCATATTTACGCGCCGAGCCTGACACTTTTGATTTGATCGTGAATGATATGCGGATGGATGCCCGTGACTCGGCGCGCCTGATGAACGACTATGCGCGGCTGCTCAAGCGCGATGGCGCGGCGATCATGACGCTCAAACTGCCTGAAACAGGGCGCATCGGCGTGTTAGATCACACCCTCGATTTGCTAGAGCGTGCCTATCATATCGCAGGCGCACGCCAGCTGTTCCACAACCGCAGCGAGATCACGCTCTATCTGAAACGGCGCTAGTGTCCAACGCGATCCTGGGCGTTGCGCGCCATGCGCGTGATCATATCACGCGGCAGAAGGCGGCGCATGAACATCAGCAGTTTGTTGCTAAAGCCTGTGATTCGCACGCTCTCGCCTGCCATCAGCGCAGCGTAGCCTTGCGCCGCCACTTCGTGGGAAGTCATCAGGCTGCGCTGCACCAGCTTGGAATCCTGCATGGCAGCCCGCGCCTGAAATTCGCTCTGCGTGGGACCGGGACATAACGCAGTGACGCTTACGCCTTTATCGCGCAGTTCGTTGTTCAGCGCCTCAGAGAAGCTCAGCACGTATGCCTTTGTGGCGTAGTACACTGCCATCAGCGGGCCCGGTAAAAAGCCTGCTGTAGACGCCACATTCAAAATTTTCCCGCTGCGCCGTGCCAGCATCTCCTGCACAAAAAGGTGCGAGAGCGCCGTTAGCGTGGTCACATTCAGTTGGATCATGTCGGTCTGCGTTTTCAGGTCAAGCTCGTGGAAGAAGCCATAGCTGGCAAAGCCAGCGTTGTTGACCAAAATATCCACCGAAACACCGAGTGCCTGCACCTGATCATAAAGCGTGTGCGCGGCGTTCGGATCGGTTAAGTCTTGGGCGATGACATGCGCCTGCACTTTGTGCTGTGCGCTGATCTGGTCTGCCAGTTCGCGCAATTTGCCTTCGCTGCGCGCCACCAGAATCACAGGGTGACCGTGCTTGGCAAATTCATCTGCCAAAGCGCGCCCGATGCCCATCGAAGCACCCGTGATCAGTGCTGCCCCTTTCAACATAAGTAATCCTCATTTTGTATGCGGCTAGGCAGCGCATTATAGCCTAAGGCATTAGGTGCGCCCATTTCCAAATTGACTTTTGGGCTGCCCTTCTGATACAATGCACTCACTTTGCGCCGCGCATTGCTGTTCGGCGCTTTTACCCGACCAATTTTCCCCGCTGTGGCGTCTGTGGGCTGCTGCCAGCGGTGCGAGAAGCGAGAATTGGAGCTAGATTAGAAGATGTATGCAGTTGTACGCACGGGCGGGCGGCAATACCGCGCTGAACCGGGCAAAATCATTGACGTGGAAAAGCTGCCTGTTGAAGAAGGCGCTAGCCTTGCCCTAAACGAAGTGTTGTTGGTTGTGCCAGAAGATGGCGCACCGCTAATTGGGCGTCCGTTGGTGGCAGGCGCTGTGGTGCAGGCAACCGTTGTTGGGCATTACCGCGCTCAAAAGGTCATTATCTGGAAGTACCGCCCCGGCTTGCGCTATCGCCGCCGCCGTGGGCATCGCCAAACCTACACGCGCCTGAAGATCGAAGGCGTGACGGGTATCTAAGAACGTTTTTTGGGGAGGTTTCTGAGCAATGGCACATAAAAAAGGCGGCGGTTCCAGCCGCAACGGGCGCGAAAGCCACTCCAAGCGGCTCGGCGTGAAGCGTTTCGGGAATGAGTTCGTCATTTCCGGCAACATCATCGTGCGGCAGCGCGGCAACCGCTTCTATCCCGGCCCCGGCACGCGGCAGGGCAAAGATTTCACCATCTATGCGGTGGAAGAAGGCTACGTGAGCTTTGAGTGGGCGCGTGGCGGCATTCGCATTATCGCCGTCCGCCCTGAACCAAAGGCTGTGCCTGCCACCGAAGCGGCTGCCGACTAGCTACCGAGTTTTTCCCTTGATGCGCCGTGACGCCAACGCACCGAACTCGGCGGTGCGTCCGTTACGCACTGACCTGAGGATATACCCATGAAAGAAAGCATTCACCCCAAGTGGTTCCCGGATGCCAAGATCACGTGCCTTGCCTGTGGCACAGTCTGGACGACGGGTGCGACGCGCCCAACCTTGCAGATTGACGTTTGCTCGAACTGCCACCCGTTCTATACAGGTGAGCAGCGCATTGTGGACACTGAAGGGCGCGTTGACCGCTTCATGAAGCGCCTTGAGACGCGCAGCACCTTTGCCCAAGAGCAGGCAGCCAAGACGGCTGGCTCGCCCGAATTTTCGCTGGCAGAGCTGGGTCTGGGCAAGCAATATACCGAACTGCTGGCAGCCAATGGTTTATCCACCGCCGGCGATTTCATCACGCGCCTGCAAGAGAGCGGCGATGAAGGCGTGCTTGCCATTCGCGGTGTGGGGCGCAAGCTGCTCACCGATATTAAAAAGAAGCTGCGCCAAAAGGGTTACGAACTGCCTGCCGTGCAGGACTAGCCCGCCAGCGTAGCCAAAGCATCACCATCGGGCGGGCAAACCACACCCGCCCATTTTTGCGCCCTTTTGCCATGCCCTGAAAGGATTTTAGAAGAGATGATTCACCATCGTGGACGGGTGGAAGTGATTTGCGGCAGCATGTTCAGCGGCAAGACTGAAGAACTGATCCGCCGTGTGCGCCGCGCTCAGATCGCCCGTCAACAGGTGCAGGTGTTTAAGCCTATCATAGATACGCGCTATGGTGTGGCACAGGTCACTTCTCACAATGGGCAGGGCTTTGAGGCGCTGCCCTGCGCCGACAGCAGCGAGATCGCGGTGCGCCTTGCCCCTGAGACCACCGTTGCCGCCATTGATGAGGCGCAGTTCTTTGATCGCGGCATTATCGGGCTGACCGAGCGTCTTGCCGAGCGCGGCTTGCGCGTGATCATCGCCGGGCTTGATCTGGATTTCCGCGCTGAGCCGTTCGGCGCTATGCCCGATCTGATCTGCCTTGCCGAAGAGGTGACCAAACTGCACGCCATTTGCATGGTGTGTGGCGAGGAAGCGACGCGCACACAGCGCCTTGTGAATGGTGAACCAGCCCGTTACGACGATCCGATCATCCTGATTGGCGCGCAGGAACGTTATGAGGCACGCTGCCGCCATCATCACAGCGTGCCACGCTAAGAGGCACCTTGCCAACCTTTAACGAGCGCGTCTTTGCTCTTGTGCGGCGTATTCCGCCCGGTAAAGTCCTCACCTATGGGCGTGTGGCAGCGCTTTTGGGCGTGCCGCGTGGCGCACGGGCGGTTGGTTGGGCGCTGCACAGTGCGCCGATTGATGGCGATGTGCCTTGGCAGCGCGTCGTAAACGGGCAAGGGCGCATCAGCACGCGCTGCGAAACGCACGCCGCAGAACGCCAGCGCGAACTGCTGATTGCGGAAGGTGTGCGCTTCTCAGCAGAGGATACGCTTGCCCTTGCCGATTTTGCCAGTGTGCTGTGGGTGCTGACGCCCGAAGAACTGGCAGCACTGCCTTAAGAGGCACTGTGTTATATCCGCTTATTGCCAACATAGGTGTGTTAGATTCGCGCACCGACCAGTTGCCTTTTGAGCGAGGCTATCCCCACCCTAAAAATCTTCACGGCTTCCCAAATTTCACTTTTGTGCGGTATAATTTGAGTATCGTTAGTGAGTGATGAGGCGCTTATGCGTGTAGCCTTCTTCCTGAAATATCACATCCACTGCTTGCACCACTTTTATCAGCGCGCCACAAGCGCTGATAGCCTCGTCGATCACTGACTTCTCTCGTACTGTTCAACTGAATACGGTCAGCCTTGTGTGCCACTGTGTTGTGCGCCCATGCTGTGCCGTGCCTCACTTTCGTCCGTTGCTTATCCGCCAATAAGGGTGAACCCAAAACCTAGATGTGATACCTGACACCATCTTCAGAGGATATTATGATCAACTCCGCCATCCAGCGCCGCGCTGCGCTGAAAATCAATACAGCCTTTGCCGCAATGATTATTTCGGCTGCCCTGTGGGGAAGCGGCACGGTTTTCAGCAAATACACACTCACCTACCTACCACCACTCACGCTTATTGCCCTTGAACTGGTGGCAAGCTGCACAATGCTTTGGCTGTTGCTGCTGCGTAAGGGCAAGCCAAGCCACCTGAACCGCCGCACCATTCAGCACGCTTGGGCAGGCATCCTGGAGCCGGGCCTAACCTATCTCTTCTTTACACTCGGTCTAACGCTCACCTCTGCCAGCAGTGCCACGTTGATCATGGCGACTGAGCCGGTGATCGTCATCGCATTAGCATGGTGGCTGCTGCGGGAACGCATTGCGCCACGCTTATGGCTACTCATGCTTGCCGTGATGTTCGGTACGCTGTTGGTCACGCTGGATAGCAGCGGCGAGGGGGCGCAAAGCCTACTCGGTGATCTTTTCATTGTGCTTGGCACCATCAGCACCGCCCTCTATACCATTTTCTCCAGGGCAGGCGCACGCCAAATGCCGCCATTGCTCTTGGCAGTTCTGCAACAGACGTGCGGCTTGCTTTTTGTGCTGCTGTTGCTGCCCTTAGAGTGGCTGAGTATTGGCATTCCGCAGCTTGCCGCGCTGCCGCTGCATGTTTGGTTGATTGTTATTTTCACGGGCATCACCCAGAGTGCGCTGGCCTTCTGGCTCTATTTGCGAGCGCTCAAAGTGATCCCTGCTACACAAGCGGCACTGTTGCTAACCCTGATCCCGATTTTTGGCGTGAGTAGTGCTGCCGTGCTGCTCAATGAGCAAATGACTTGGCTGCAAGTGGGTGGCGGTGCGCTGATTTTGGTTGCGCTCCTCTATGTGCGCGCCAAAGGCATCACGCACGTCTAGCGCTTGGTTGCCAAAAAGCGATGGATGCGCTCGTTTACTTGCTCAGCCGCATCGTAAATTGCGGCATGTCCCACATTTGGCAGAATTTCGGCGCGCACGTCAGGCATATGCTTCATAGCGCGCCGCACCGCCTTGCCTGAATCGAAAATGCCTTCGTGCTGCCCCACCAGCAGTAAGGTTGGCACGCGCACGCTTTGCAGCACGCGCCCTGACTCACCGCGCACAAACTTGATCAGGGCGCGTGCGCCATGCAGCGTTTCACGGGTGGTTGGTTTGGCGCTCATGCCTGCCAGCGCGCCCGCATTGTAATGCTTCACCACCAAACTCAGCGCGTAGAACACCTCGCGGTTAAACTTGAGGTTGCTGCGCGGCGGCACAAAGACCATCCGCATCAGGCGCTGCCCGGCGTGCGTCGGATCGCTGCGTAGGTTCAGCACCAACGGCACGCCACTGCGCCAATAGATGCGAAAGGGCGCAATGCCAACCGGGCTGAGCAAGACGGCGTGGCTAACGCGCTGCGGCGCAAAGGCTGCAAAGCGCAGCACCATCCAGCCGCCCAAACACACGCCCGCCAATGCCGCTTGTGGCAGCCCTAGCCCATCCAGCACATCTGCCAGCCATAACGACCAACTCTCATCAAGGATGTTTGGCACAGTTGCCGCACTTCTGCCCGGCTGCCCAACACAATCCACCGCGTAAATGCGATAGCGCGCCGCCAAGCCTTCCATCTGCTGCCGCCACAAGGGTGAGCCTGCACCATAGCCGTGAATCAGCACCAACGGCGGCGCCGATTCCTCACCAGCACGGATGAAATGCGTCTCGCCAAAGCGCGTTGGCAGGTAGTCCGTGCTGATCGGAATTTGGAAGGCGCGCAGTGCCTCTGTGTACCAGTCTTGTAAGATGGCGTAGCCTTCAGGTGTGCGGTAGAGGAACGGATCGTAGGGCATGTGTGTTCTTTCCACGTAAAGGGTATGTGATAAGTCTTGGCTTATCTCAGAAATAAGGCATTGCCTCTGCCAGCAATCGGTAGGATGCACTATAGTCATACACAAGAGTCATACACAAACCAATCTTTGTCAGCAAATTGATCGCGGAGCCTTCCATGAGTCATAAGAAATCTGCTAAACACAGCGCCAACCGCGCCAACCGCGCCAAGCCGAGCGCCCAACATAATGGGCAAGCGTTAGTGATATTCGGCGCGGGCATCTTGATCGTTGTGGCAGCGCTGCTTGTCGGCATCTTCGTTAGCGGCGGCGGTGCAGCCACCACCACCGCAAGCGCTGACGCCGTGCAAGGCGGCGTGATTAGCCCTTCGCAGTATGTGGCGCAGTTTAGCAACACCAACCACTTGTTGTTGGACGTGCGTACCGTAGGCGAGTTTGCCAGCGGTCACATTGGCGGCGCGGCAAACATCCCTGTGGAAGAACTGGCGAACCGCCTTGCCGAAGTGCCGAACGATCAGCCGATTGTGATCTACTGCCGCAGCGGCAACCGCAGCGCACAGGCAGCGCGCATTCTCCGCAGCGCAGGCTACGCAGTGGTCTATGACCTAGGCGGCATCATCACATGGCAAGCGCAAGGCTATCCCGTTCAACAGTAAGCAACACTAGTAAAGAGGAATCAGACAGCATGGCATTTCTATTCGGACGCAAACAAGAAGCCTACGGCAACCTCAGCACGCAAGAATACCGTGATCAATATTTCAGCACGGGCGCAGATCATGTGCTGGTAGATGTCCGCACGGCGGGCGAATTTCATGGCGGGCATATCCCGAACGCGCTCAACATTCCGCTGGATCAGCTTTCGCGCCGCTTGAGCGAGATTCCAACAGGCAAGCCAGTGATCGTGGTGTGTGCCAGCGGCAGCCGCAGTAAAAGTGGGTCGGACATCCTTGTGCGCGGCGGCTACACAGAGGTTTACAACCTGAAGGGCGGCACCATGGCATGGATGATGCAAGGCGGCAAGCTGGAGTAAGGTAGGTCTAGGATGCTTCTAAAATATTTCTATGATGAGCAGCTCGCGCAAGCCTCTTATCTGGTTGGCTGCGCGGCAACGGGCGAAGCGTTGGTGATCGATCCCTCGCGTGAGGTGGAACAGTACATCACGGCGGCACAGGCGCATGGCATGAGCATCACGCACGTCACCGAGACGCACATTCATGCCGATTTTGTGAGCGGCGCACGTGAACTTGCCACGCTAACCGGCGCAGCACTCTACTTAAGCGATATGGGCAGCGCCGATTGGAAATACACCTATGCCGACGCAGCAGGCGCTATTTTGGTGCGCGATGGCGATTGGTGGAAGGTCGGCAACGTTAAGGTAGAAGTGCTGCACACGCCGGGTCACACACCAGAGCATATCAGCTTCATGATCACGGATACGGCGGCTGCCGATAAGCCGCTGGGCATTTTCACGGGCGATTTTCTGTTCGTGGGCGATGTCGGTCGCCCTGATCTGCTTGAAGAAGCCGCCGGCATGATCGGCACCAAAGAAGTCGGTGCGCGGCAGCAGTTCGCCACAGTGCAGCGCTTTAAGCACCTGCCCGACTATCTACAAATTTTCCCTGGTCACGGTGCAGGCAGCGCCTGCGGCAAGGCGCTTGGTGCCATGCCTTCAACCACACTCGGCTACGAGAAGCTGTTCAACCCTGCCTTCCAGTTTGAGGATGAGACGGCGTTTGTGGCTTGGTTGCTGGAAGGGCAGCCGGAAGCACCACGCTACTTCGCGCAGATGAAGCACGTCAACAAGCACGGATCGCCCTTGCGCCGTGAGCTGCCCGTGCCACAGCGCCTCAGCCGCGCTGAACTGGACGCCCTGCTCACCGAAGGCGCTTTTGTGGCAGACTTCCGCGCAGAGCAGGCATTCCGCAAGGCGCACATTCCAAAGACGGTCAGCATTCCTGCCACCAGCCGCACCTTCAGCACTTATGTGGGTTGGTTTGTGGAGTACGACAAGCCTTTCTATTTCGTCACAGAGCGCGATGCCGATGTGCCTGCACTGTTGAGCGCTTTACATGCTATCGGTGTGGATAACGTACAAGGCTACGTCACCGCAGAGGCGCTCCGCAGCCACACCGACAGCTTGCCGATGATCGACTCGGATAGTCTAGCTGTTCGCAGAGAGGATGAACCCTTCCACCTGCTAGATGTGCGCGGCGCAAGTGAACACTTTGAGACGCGCATCTCAGGCACAACGCTGCATATTCCAGTTGGGCATTTGCCGCGCCGTTTTGCCGAAATTCCACACAACGAGCGCGTGCCGATTGTGGTGTACTGCGCCAGCGGCTATCGTTCGCAGATTGCGGCAAGCTGGCTGCGCGCTCAGGGCTTCACCAATGTGCTGAATCTGCCAGAGAGCATGGCGCTGTGGGCTACGCGAATAGCGATAGAGCATGGCGTCAAAGAAGATATGCCGTTCTAGTATGAACGCCTTGCTGCTGGATAGTGGGTTAGGCTTGTTGATCGGGCTGACGCTGGGCTTGCTTGGCGGCGGCGGCTCGATCCTAACTGTGCCGATGTTGGTCTATCTGGTTGGGCAAACGCCGCAAGCAGCGGTGACTGCCTCATTAGTCATCGTCGGTGTAAACAGCGCGGCAGGCGTGCTGCTTCACCGCGCACAGGGCGCCGTCAATTGGCGAATCGCCTTCATCTTTGGCGGCGTGGGCATGGCGTTTGCCTACTGCGCCGCCAACTTCTCTAAATTCTTCCCGTCTGAGGCGCTGATGATCGCCTTTGCCTTGTTGATGTTGGTTGTCGGCGCGCTGATGCTGCGCGGGCGGGCAGCCTTGAAGACACAAACTGACTTGTGCTGGCGCAAAGTGCTGTTTGGTGGCGCGGCGGTTGGCGCCCTGACGGGCTTTTTAGGGGTCGGCGGCGGTTTCCTGATCGTGCCGACTCTGGTGATGTTGGTTGGCTTGCCAATGAAACAGGCGGTTGGTACCTCACTGGTGGTCATCGTGATGAACAGCGCGGCGGGCTTGCTAGGGCATCTGGGCGAGACGGCGCTTGATGTCGGGATGATCGCGGTTTTCGTCGGCGCAGGCATGGTTGGCACATACCTCGGCGTGCGGCTGGCAAAACGCCTGAAGGCAGAACATTTGCGGCAGGCGTTCGCGCTGTTCGTGATTGGTTTGGCAATCGTGCTGCTGATTGATAATGTGGGCAAGGTGTTTTAGCCGAACGTATGCAGGGTGTGGTGATTCACACCCTCATGAAGTGCTGCCTTGACGCTCTCTGCGGAATCGCCTACAATGCTAATATGCCTCCGTAGCTCAGGGGATAGAGCGAGTGCCTTCTGAGTAAGTAAACTACTTGGGCGTTATCAAGGAAACTTGATAACTGTAAGCAGTCAAACTCGGTGAAAGCTAAGGGTGCTTTCCTATGCTAATACCGAGCCAAGCATTTGCACAGCAAATGAAGGTGTAGAGACTAGACGGCTGCCACCTAAACGCGCAAAGGCGCGCAGGGTGAAGGTATAGTCCACAGCGCGTAGAAATACGCACCACTGTGAAGCACGAGGTCGGGGGTTCGAATCCCTCCGGGGGCGCACAAACATAGCGAGTTGCCGTGCAAACGGCGGATAGCGTTGGGAGCAACCATGAGTTGGTTTCACGAGATCGTCAGCAATCCCCACATTGACGTTGCTTTATTGATGGATGGCGGTGGGCGAATCGTGGCGACTTCTAGCCAAGCCAGCAGCGAAACACGCCGTGCCGCCGCCATGATCCGTGCGGCGGAAGTGTTGGCGCACGAACTTTCCAGCGAGCTAGGGCGTGGCGAAGTCAACCTGCTTCAGATCAGCACGGTGAGTGGGCATGTCTTGGTGATGCCCGTTGGCAGCGCGCACTACCTTGTGCTGCTCACGCAACGCGCCGCGCCTTTAGAGCTAATCCGCACCTATTTGCACCGCCTGCTTGAAAATATGCCCGAAGCCGAGATTGCCGCTGCCTTTCAGGGCATTCCCTACTCACCTTGGGATGAACTGAATGTGGACGATCTCTTTAACGCCCTTTCGGAATGGCTGCACAATGGTGGCGACTCCCGCACCTGAGCCGTGCGTGCTGCGCTTCTGGAAGCCGTATGGTGTGCTGACTCAGTTCACCGATCCCGAAGGGCGCCCAACGCTTGCTAACTACATTAAAGTGCCAAACGTCTACAGCGCCGGCAGGCTGGATTTTGACAGCGAAGGCTTGCTGCTGCTGACCAACAGCGGCGCGCTCATCGCACGCCTTACCGATCCGCGCTACGAGCATCCTAAAACCTATCTGGCGCAGGTTGAACGCCTGCCAAGCGAGGCGGATTTAGATCGGCTGCGCGGCGGTATCCACCTGAAAGATGGGCAAACGCGCCCTGCCCAAGTCCGCTTGCTAGAGGTGCCACCCGCCCTGCCCGAACGAACGCCGCCCATTCGCTACCGCGCTAATGTGCCAACCGCCTGGCTCCAGATCACCCTCACAGAGGGCAAGAAGCGCCAAGTGCGCCGCATGACTGCCGCCATCGGCTTTCCGACGCTGCGCCTAGTACGGATCGCCATTGGGCATATCACCTTAGAGGGATTGGCTGTGGGTAGCTATGAAGCGCTTTCACAAGGGCAAATCGCTGCTTTATGGCGGTCGCTTCGGCGCACCAACCGTTGACAAATCGCCTCTGAGCCTCTAGAGTTTTAGCATGAACTTTGATGTGTTTACGATTGCCGCGGTGACGGCAGAACTGAACAACCTGCTGCATGGTGGGCGTGTGCAGGATACGCTTGAGCTGGGCGATGATGCTATCGGCTTGGAGATTTACGGCAGCCATGCCCGCCGCTATTTGCTGATCAGCGCACATCCGCAAGAGGCACGCCTGCATCTTGTGCCAGAGCGCGTGCGGCGCGGCGTCGAAAATCATTCGCCGCTTGGTTTGATGCTGCGGCGCTACCTTGAGGGCAGCCGCTTCATGGGCGCTGCACAGCCGGCATGGGAGCGCGTTGTACACCTCACCTTCATTGGTGCGGAAGGCGAATTCACCCTGATTGCAGAGCCGATGGAACGGCGCAGTAACTTGCTCTTGGTGCAGGATGGACAAATTCTGGACTGTGTGCGGCGCGTTGGCGCAGATGAAAACCGTGTGCGCGTCAGTTTGCCCGCGCACCCTTACGTACCGCCACCGCCCCAGACGTTCAAACGCGCACCGACCTTGCTCACCCTGACCCTGCTGGCAGATATGCTGGACAATGATCCTGCTAAGCTGGCCTGGCGTGTGCTGACTGAAAAACTGCTCGGCTTCAGCCCAATGCTGGCGAAAGAGGCTGTTTTCCGCGCCATGGACCGCCTAGACTGCCGCGCCGAAGATTGCAGCGCCCGCGCCTTGTTCACCGAAATTCAAGGCTTGATCAGCGCCTTAGATCGTGGTCAGTTCTCGCCCTACCTCTGTGAGCAGGACGGGCAAGTGAGCGCCTATGCCGCCTATGAGATCACGCATTTGCCCAACGCACAACCTGCCGAAAGCATCAGCGCGGCACTGAGTGCCTTCTACGGCGCGCCTGTGGGCGAGGAGGCATACACCAACGCCAAGAAGCCTGTCCAGGCGCAGATTGATGAGGCAGTTGAGAAAGTTTCGCGGCGGCTAGAGGCGCTCAAGCGCTCGCAGCGCGACGAGACAGAGCGCGACCGTCTGCGGCACAGCGGCGAACTTATCCTCGCCTATCAATATCAAATTGAGCGCGGGCAAACGCGCTTCAGCGCACAGTATGATTTTGACGCGCCGCCCTTAGAGATTGCCCTCGATCCGACCCTGACGCCTTTAGAAAATGCCCAGCATTACTTTGAACAATATGAGAAGGCAAAGCGCGCCGCAGCCGACGTGCCAAGCCTGATTGCCGCCGCCGAACGCGAAATAGACTTTCTGCGCCAGCTTGAAACTGATCTGGCGTTGGCTGCCAACTATCCTGAGATCGGCGAAGTGCAAGACGCCTTGCAAGCAAACGGTTATTGGCGTGGCGCGCCCTCTGCTCGACCGCGTGGCGGCAAATCCGCGCCGCTGAAGGTCAGCACACCCGAAGGGTTTGTGATTTGGGTTGGGCGCAACGCACGCCAAAATGAAGAAGTCACCTTCAGCAAAGGCAGGGCAGAGGATATGTGGCTGCACGCCCGCGGCGTTCCCGGCGCGCATGTCATCGTCAAAAGCGGCGGACGCAGCCTGCCGAGTAGCGTGCTGGAACGGGCAGCTAGCCTTGCTGCCTACTACAGCGCAGGGCGCAGTCAGGCATATGTGCCAGTAGACGTGACCGAACGCCGCCATGTGCGAAAGATCAAAGGTGGGAAGGCGGGCATGGTCACCTATCGTAACGAGTCCACGCTGAACGTGGCACCACGCCCTGCCGAGAAAGCCTAGATATTCACAATGAGCCAGTAGGCATACAGGCTGCCCATATAAATTGCCGCTAGAATGCCCATTGTCCACACCAAGCGTTCGCTGCGCGGCTGACCAGCGCGCCGCATAAAGCGATGCCAGATCAGCGGCGCTGCCACGGCGCCAAGCGGATATAAGACAGGCGGAATGATCCCGATCAACGCGCCGACCACGCTGATGACAACCAAGATTGCCGTGATGATCTTCAGCATATAGACCGTCGTCCGCAAGCCAACCTGCGTTGTGAAGTTGGTATCCGTCCGCCGATCTACTTTATAGTCCCGCGCTTGCTGCTCCAACTGCGCCGAGAGCGAACTGAGGAAGAATAACACCAAGAGTAGATAGTCCAATGGTAACCACAGCGCACCGATCAGGAAGAGGCACACAAAGTACGGAAAAGTCTGCACGAACAGCGCGTGCGTCGCCAGATCGAAGAAGGGACGGCTCTTCAGGCGCAGCGGCGGCGCAGAATATGCCCAGACTGCTACTAGGGAGATGCCGATCAGCAGCACACCGCGGCTGCCAAACTGCAAGAAAGAAAGCGCCGCGATGCCGAGTGCAATCGGTGCAGCCACACGCCAATAGCGCTGGCTGCCCTGACGGGTGAAGAAATTGCGGCGGCGTTTGGTGGCATCTTGCGCGTCGTAGGGTGCGTCGCACAAGTCGTTGTAGGCGAAGGCGAGCCATGCAATCAGCGCCATGCCAACTAACAAGAAGAGCGTTTCAAGGCTCACTGCGTCATGCAGCACAAGGCACAGCGCGCCTATCACAAAGGTGAGGATGACAGCATCAAGGTGGTTGACCAGCAATGCCCGAAGGTGGATCGGGCGTACCAACTCTGCGGAGGAAGTGTTCACAAGCGCTCCAATTCTTATCTGTTTGCTAATTGAAACACTACATGGCAAGCATAGCACGTCTCCCAGGGCGCGTAAATTTTTCTTCATAATCTGTTATAGCATTGGCAATTCTCCATAAACTAGGCGTGTTTTTTCCACCATCTTAGGAATGCTGAAAGCCGCAGCCAGCCTTGCTTCAGCCGCGCTGCCTAGCCGCCGTGCCAAATCACGATCCTCTAACAAACGCGCCATGTGCGCGGCAAGGCAAGCCACATCACGCGGCGCGCACAGATAGCCCGTCTCGCCAGCAACCACAATCTCCGGCAGTGCCGAGATGTTCGAGGCGATGATCGGCAAGCGGGCTGCCATAGCCTCAAGCATCACCAAGCCGAAGCCTTCCCACAATGAAGGCATCAGAAAGTAATCGAAAGCAGCCATGCGTGCGGCTGCATCGGCGCGCCAGCCTGCAAAATGCACACGCGCCGCAATGCCAAGCGCTTCCGCTTCTGCGCGCAGTGCGGCGCGCAAGGTGCCATCGCCGATGATCACATACTGCGCCTCTGGAAAGCGCGGCGCAATCTGTGCGAAAGCGCGCAGGGCAAAGGGCAAGCCCTTCTGCTCGATCAGGCGGCAGACCGAACCAAAGACGGGCGCATCTGCCGCAATGCCAAGCTCAGCACGGAAGGCAGCTCGCAAAGCAGGGTCCGCTGGCAGCGGATCAATGCCATAGTGAACGGTATGCACCTTGCGCGGCGGTGCAAACTCGACCTTGATCATGAACTGGCGAACTGCCTCACTAATGGCGATGCCTGCCGTCAAGCGCCGCCACAGGTACGCCTGTATCAAGCGGATCGGCAGGCGGTAGCGAAACGGATCATCGTTATGCCCAGAGCAGAATACACGCGGCACACCAGCGCGCCGCGCCGCTGGAATGCCATGCCAATCAGCATGGATCAGGTGCGTATGAACGGCAGCAGGGCGCAGCGCACGAAAGCGTGCTGCCAACTGCTTGATGAGGCTGAACTGCACGTCTTTACGAATGATGAGTGTCTCGGTTGGTACGCCGAGTGCGGTCATCTGCGCGGCGTAGGCATCCATCGGCGTTTCAGGCTCGGTCAGCACGATAAGGCGTATGTCGAGTCCTGTTTTGGCAAGCTGTGGCAGCAGCGCCAAGAGGTGGTTTTCCGTGCCGGCAACGCCGGTCATCTTGGCAAGGTGAATAAGGCGTGGTGTGCTGCTCACAGCGCCCTACACTTCAAGGATAGCAGGGCGATCCATCCGCTGTCCATCTACTGAGATCGGGAGCAGCGGGAAGCCGTCAAGGGCAGTCAGCACTTCAACGCCATCCTCAGTCAGCAGGATGGTATCTTCACTCTTGATGCCGCGAATAGACGGATTCCATGCAAACGCCTGATTCACGGCAAGCGGAGTCTGATCATCAGGGCGCGCCACCACCTCACGCGCCGCGTAGCCCGCGCTGCCACCTTGATGATGTTCATCAATCGCCTCTGGGTAGCCTTCATCGGCATATGCCTCACGGGCAAGGTTGAACATATCGCTCATGGTGCGCCCCGCTTGCGTGCCGAGGATGAGCCGCGCATCCACACGCGCACACGCCTCTGCTTTCCGCTGAAGTTCGGGCGGAACCGCGCCAAAATGCACAAGGCGCGTCAACGAGATGACCAAGCCCTCCTTGCGGAAGCAGGCAACCAACATTGCATAACGCTCGATTTCCTTGTTCGTCGGCAGCGGATGCCGATAGTTGAAGATGCGCTCGTCGCTGGCAACCAGCACCACTACAGGCACGCCGCCGCGCTCATGGACTTCGGCGGCAAGGCGTGCTGCCGCGTCGTATTCGGTTTGTCCCGGCTGCACGGCGTGGATCGCTTCATCCATCGCTTCGGCGGCAAGACGGCTGTTGGCGCGCAGCCGAACGATCTCGCTGGGTAGCAGCGTGCTGCGGAATTGCTGCACCTCAGCGGCAAGGTTCACCTCGCTGCCATGCCCATCTTGCCCTAGCCGTTTGCCCTGTGCAAGGCGTTCAAGGCTGTTGCTGCGGGCATACCACGTCTCGCTGACCAACTCAAAGCCAAGCGCTTCCACCTGCTGTTCTTGGGCAAGGCGCGGTGCTTCAATCGAGTCGGTTAGCAGGTAGGCGCGCTCTGCTGTGATCAACGCACGCACCGGGCTGGTTTCGCTGGCGGTGTTGATGTAGGTTGGCACACCAGCCGTTAGCCAAGCCAGATTCGCCGTCTGGTAGATTGCCAACGCCTCTACAGCGCGTGCTGCCATCGCTTGGCGCAGTTGTGCCAGTTTTGCCGAAACTTCAGCGGCGCGCTCGTCTAATGTTTGCATGATGTTTCACCTTGTGTAAGTAGCAATTTTTGCAAAAAGCCCACGCTTGATTCTACAATAAGCGTGCTGATTGTCAAAAGGACTCGCGGTGCGTTCGCACTCAGGCAGGCAAAGGCTTTTGACAGACAGTACGGAGGGCTGTAAACGTGAGAGGGAATGTGATTACGGTAGATTTGTGGCGGAATCCGATGCACGAACTTGATTATGTCATTTTGAATTTAGACGTGCCGGAGTATGGTTTGCGGGCAGGGGATGTTGGTATTGTGATCGCAGAACCGATGGGTGATCAGCCCTATGAGGTGGAATTTACCGCGCTCAGCGGCGAGGTGATCGCTGTCTTGGCGCTGCAACGCTCAGAGATTCGGGCGGCGCGGCGCGGCGAGATGGCACACGCACGCGGGCGGACGTGGCAGAGCTGAGGGCGCCTATTCGCACAATGGAAGCACAAGCGCACTGCCCTGCGTGTGGCGCACCGCAGCAGGCAGAGGCAACTTGCCAAGATCACTTTTACCAGATGCTATTCTGGGAAGCGGAAGTGCCTGCACGCGGTGCGGTGCATCATCTGGCTGTGCTGTGTTACCACTTGCAGCACCCAAGCCTGTATTCGCCAGAAGGCTTGCAGGCTGCGCTCAGGCTCTTGGTGATGTTCGTTGAGCAAGGCGTGCCACCACACACGGCACGCCAGCAAATGGCTGCTGATCTTCAAAACCACACCATTAAGATAGGCGGCACGGCGGATTCCTTCGGGCAGTATGCACAGCCCATCAACTGGACGTTCCGCGCAGCCGATGTGATTAACAATGGCGCGGATCGTTATTGTGAGAGCATGCGCGGCTGGGCAACGGCAATGCTGCACGACTTACGCATGAGTGGCAACTTGCCCACAGCATAAGCAATCTATCCCCTGTACACCCCTAAAATTTGGTGGAATCTATGAAGTTAGCGCTTAGCGCCAAGCCTAATGCGGCAAGGTGTGCTATGCTTGTAACGTTTTGATAAGCGCATTCTGCCTTACCCTGTGGGGTGAGGTTCTTCCACACAACGCGAAAGGACTCATAGATGCTTCAAGACGTGCTGTATGTCGTCTTAGGGTTGCTTGGGCTGTTTTTTGGCGGCAACTGGCTGGTGAAAGGTGCGGCACGCCTTTCGCTCTCTTTTGGTATTTCCACACTGGTGGTCGGCTTGACGGTGGTTGCCTTCGGCACCTCGCTGCCCGAATTATTGGTCTCATTGGATGCTGTTTCGCAAGGTGCACATGATATTTCAGTTGGGAATGTAGTCGGCTCGAACATTGCCAACATCGGCTTGATCATCGGCTTGACGGCGCTTGTGTTCCCGATTCCGGTCAAGGCGCAGATCATACGGCGTGAACTGCCTTTCATGCTGGCAGTTTCGGTGCTGATGGTGCTGCTCATTCAAGATGGCGAAATTGGGCGCTGGGACGGCGCGTTGCTGGTGATCGGTGTCATCGCTTACACAGTTGTTTCCTACATGCTGGCGCTGCGCGAAAAACGCTTGCTCACGGCTGAGCTAGAGTCATTTGAAGCCGCTGAATTCGGCGCGGACGCTGCCCAAGCCAATCGCCTTTTCGAGATTGGGAGGCTGGTGGTTGGGATGATCGTCTTGGTAGTCGGCGCGAACCTGTTGGTGGATGGCTCTGTGAACATCGCCACAGCGCTAGGCGTGCCAAAATTGATCATCGGTTTGACGTTGGTTGCCGTTGGCACCTCGCTGCCCGAATTGGCAACCTCGTTTGTTGCCTCTATGCGGAAAGAGAACGATATTGCGGTTGGTAACATCGTCGGCTCGAACATCTTCAACATCTTGGCAATTTTAGGTATCACCGCATTGGTACAGCCCATCGGCGTTAATCCGCGTGTGCTGGAAGTGGATATTGTGGTGATGATGGGCTTTTCGGTAGCGCTCTTGTTTGTGGTGTTAGGCGGCAGGATTAGCCGATGGCAAGGTGGCTTGCTACTTGCCGCCTATCTCATTTTCACGGTGTGGGCATTTGTCAGCCAACAGGGCGCGTAGCACGCACCGACGCTAACGCCAAGCCGACGATTAGCCAAAAGGCGAGCGAAACGGCGTGAAACTCGAGGTTGAAATAATAGTGATCTACCACGCCATTGATCGCCACGCCAAAAACAGCCGCCGCAAAACCTAGCCAGAGTGTTTCCATATTGGCGGCACGCAAACGCCGCCAATGCGCCAAGCCATAGCGCAGCGTTTCCAACAGGATCAGGCTGAACAGCGCAATACCGGTGATGCCTGCGGCGTTGCCAATCTTCAGATAGGTACTGCTGACGCCTAAGTAAATATCGCGGTCGGGCGCGCCGGCAAAGCCAACCCCTAACAGTGGATAGCGCCCGATCAACGTCAGCGAGTCCTTAAATTCGCCAAAGCGCATTTGCGTTGCCAAGTCCTCACCGCCTAAGCCGTCCAACAGGCGCTCGACGTAGCGCTGCATAAAAGGCAGCGTCAGCAAGAGCGCCAGGCTCACCACGCCAACCATAATCAGCCAACGGTAGCGCAAGACTGCCATCAGAAAAACTGCCGCACCAAACGCCAGCCACGCACCGCGGCTTTGGGTGAGCAAAATCACCAACGGATAAGGTGCGAAGAGCAGCCACGCCAGCCAACGTTTACCGATTAGCGGCTGCTTGTTGAGCGCATTCGCCAACGCCACCGAGCCAAACATCAGCAGAAAGCCGCCGTAGGCATTTGGATCAACCCACGTGCCGATGGCGCGCTCACCCAGCAAAGGATTATCTTCCACATAGCGCAGCACATCGCCGCTTGGGTAGCCAAAGCGGCTGAGCGCATTCAGCAGTGTGAGCGTGGTCTGATCGTTGAGCAGATAAAGGAGCAGACCGATCACGCCTTGCAGCGCACCAAAGACGATCAGTGCAAAGGCAATGCGCGCCAAAATCTGCCTGTCTCGCGCCACATCCACGATCACAATGGCTGTGACCATGCTCAGCAGCATCTCGACGAACTTCCGCAAGATGTTCGTGGTGAGCGCAGCGTGACCTAAGCCTGCCACAAAGCTAAACAAACACCAGCCGATGAATAGCGCGATCAGCAGTTGGGCAGGCGCAAAGCGAAAGCCTTCGCGGCGGCGCGTCATCCACTCAAAAAGGTAGACCAACAAAAACGCTCCAAGCGCCACATCCACAAAGGTTGGCGTCAGGGCGAAGCGAACGGGCAGTGTAGCAAAGGGTGCAACCGCAATAACTGCGATCATCAAATACAAGCCGAACATCAGGTTGGTGAGCGCATACAGCCCAAAGGCGACGCCAAACACCAAGCCAAAGGCAAGAATTGGGCTGCCGATCACGATCAGCAAGCCGAGCAGTGCCGATAGCGCGCCAATGCCTAAGCCAACTAGGATGACTGTGCGTGTATGCGGCTCAAGCAGCGCGGTGCGCCCGCCGACGAATGGAATACGCAAGAGCGAATAAGCCTCCCAAGACTAAAATCAGCAGTGTGCCGAGTGTAACCACACCGCCGAGCGTATAACTCATTGGCATGTAGATCAATTCTACCGTATTCTTGCCCGCAGGAATCGGCACGGCGCTAAACGCAATATCAGCGCGCAAGATCGGGACGGCTGCGCCATTCACCCGCGCTGACCACCCATTATCGCGCACCAGCGAGAGGCTGAGCAGTGCCGCCGTCTCGGATTCCGCCTCGATCAGCCAACGTTCAGGCGCCATGCTCAAAATGCGCGCCGCGCTGCTCTCTGCCCCTGAAAGATCAAAGGGCAGTGCGGCAAATAACATGACGGTGTGTGCCGCGTCAAAGGCTGGCTCGCTCAGATAGCCAAGCGCTTGCGCTTCATCAGGTTCGATCCATGCACGGTGGACAACGCGCACCAGCGGGCGCACGTTTTCTAGGGCGTGCAGGCGCACAGGATTATACGGATTTTCCTCTTCGTAGAGAAGGCGGCTCTCAGTGGGCAGTGCTTGGTCGGCAGTCAGCACGTAGCGCACGCCGAAAAGTTCCCATTGGCGCGGACGATTAGGCATCTGCAACAGGCGATCTACAGCAGCAAAGCGCAGCGGGCTAATGCCTTGAATATCTGCCACATTGTAAAGTGTACCAAAATTTTCGCGCACGCCATCCACACGGAAGAAGGGCTGATCGGCGGCATCGGCGCGCAAGGCTGCCAATGCCTTCGGTTCGGGCAGGCGTGCCGCAGCAGGGATCGGCTCAAGGTTTGGGCTGCTGCGCCCAAAGCTGAACAACTCAAAGACGATCAGGGCGACGAGGGCAGCACCGCGCCAGCGCAGCCAATAGCGATTGCGATAGGTGGCAAGGTTGATCAGCAAAAGTGCTGCCGGCAGCGCAATGATCAGGCTGAATGAGACGCGCTGAAAGTTTTGCGAGGCTTCTTCGCCGGCGGTCAGCCATTCCACAAAGGCGGCGCCGCTAAAACTGAGCGCACCTGCTGCAATGCCGAGAAAGATTGTCACATAGCGGCGTGGCAGTGCTTCTTCCGCCGTGTCGCGCAGAATATCGGCTGTGCCTTGCGCGGCAAGGATGGCGGCGGCAACCGCTACGCCATAGGCAGCACGTTCCTGCTGCCTGAATAGGCTGAAGCCCGGCGCAAAGTGGTAGAAAATATCGTAGAGGATGGCACCCTTGCCCAAACTTAGCCCAAGCGCCACAATCAGCACAATGAACCAAAAGATTTCCGAAGGGCGCAAGCGCGACGCGCTGTAAATAACCAACATCAGGGCGGCGATGCCAAAGTACAACGGCGAGTAGAGGCTGAACACGCCCGGAAAGACCATTTGCAGCAGATCGTAGATTGGGAAGCCGTTCCCTTTAGCGTCAAAGTTCATGCCGCTGCGTGTGGTGGCGCTCAGATACGCCAAGCCGGGCAAAAGCTGCACTGCTGCTATGCCACCACCAACCACACCAAAGATCAGCGCGCCGATCACAAACGTCCTGATCTTGTTGGCTTGCCTGCCCAAACTGCGCCACAGCAGGTAAGCAAGGCTCAGGTAGATGAAGAATAGCGCCGTTTGTGGATGCCCTGCCAAGAACGCCAAGCCAAGCGCAATCCCACTCAGGATAAACCACGCCCATCGCACTTGCGTTGGGTGCCTTGTTGCCTGAAAAATGCCCAGCAGCGCCAATGGCAGCCACGCGCCCGCCTCCATAATTGCCAATTGCAACGGCGCGTAGCCCGTCAGGAAGCCGCCATAGGCAAAGGTGAGCGCGCCGACCAACGAGGCGGTCAGGCTGTAGCGTTCATCCTCAATCAGACGGCGGCAAAAGGCATACATCAGCAGTGAGGCGATCAGGGCGTGCGCCGCCATTTCCACCTGCAAGGCGGCGTACATGCGCTGTGGCGTGCTGCCGCCTGTCGCATTCAGCACAGCGATGGTCAGCAGGCGCGGCGGATAGAAAACAGCAGATTGCGTATCGGCAAGGAAAGGATGCCCGCCTAAGTTGTATGGATTCCAAAGCGGCACTTCGCCCGCGCCAAGCCGCTGTGCCTGATAGTGCGCGAATGCCACAAATTGACCGCTAAAATCGCCCTCAATCAGTGAGGCTTGATCGAGCGTATTCGGCGTTAGCAAGCGCCAATAAAACAGCCAGCAGAGTGCCGCCAACAACGCTACACTGAAAAGGTCGGGCAGGGAACGACGTGAGAACATCCTGAGTATTTCTTAAAAAATTGCTGCTTATTCTAAGAGTTTACCACAAGGCAAGCTAAACTTAACGAAACGTCCCTTAGACGGAGAGCAAACGATGCGACGAAACGTCCTTTTGGCGCTAACACTCGCCCTGACTCTTGCCCTGATCGGCAGCACACCGGTTGAGGCACACCACGGCTGGAGTTCCTATGATCTTTCCCGCCCGGTCTATGTGGTTGGCACGGTGGCGGAAGTGATCTGGCAAAATCCGCATGTGGAAGTCATCCTTGATGTGAATGCGGATATTCGCTTGCCCGCTACCCTTACCGAGATGCCTATCCCAGACTTTTTGGCGCGGGTAGGCGGACGCGAGACTTTGCAGAAAGCGGGCTTGCCCTCAGAGCCTGCCAAGCGCTGGACGCTAGAACTGGCGCCGATTTCGCGTATGGCGCAGTATGGCGCCAATCGGCGGGCAGAAGTGGGCGAGACGGTTGCCTTCATTGGCTACATCAGCCGCACCATTTGCGATGAAATGCGGATCGAGATCGTGATGTTCAGCGACGGTGAGACGCAAGGGTTGCGGAACAGCGCCTTGCCGCCGCAACAAGCGCAGCCTAACCCGTGCAATCCTGATCGCCCTGTAGAGTCCGCCAGCGCCAGTCCACTGTTGCGGCTTGGTGTGCCGATTGAGGCACTGCTCTGGAAACTGCGGAGCTTGCAGTAAAGCGGTATGGATGCTCTGCTAGAATGGCTCAGCCAAACGCCGCTTGCCCGTTGGATGCAGAATGAGGTGTGGGCGTTCCCCTTTGCGGAGATCGTCCACATCTTCGGCATTGCGCTGTTGGTTGGCGCAGCGGCACTGTTCGATCTGCGCTTGTTAGGTGTGGCGCGCCGCACACTGAGCGTGACCTTTGCGGTGCGCTACCTGCTGCGTGCGGCACGGGTTGGCTTTGTGATTGCGGTTAGCTCTGGCGCACTGCTCTTTTTGAGCAACACGACAGGCTTTGCCGCTAACCGTGCCTTTCAGGTGAAGATGCTGCTGTTGTTGGCAGCACTTGCCAACATCCTGATCTTCCATATGGGCGTTTATCGCGGTGTAGCGCGTTGGGATAACGACACGCCAACGCCTTTGGCAGCACGCTTAGCAGCGCTTTTTTCGCTGGGTGTGTGGTTTGCCATTATTGCGGCGGGCAGGCTGATCGCCTACATTTAGGCAAGCCGCTTAAACAAATGCCAACCCATCGAGATTGCCCAGCCGCTAGGTACATCCGGCGCGGTCGTATCCGTGCCATAGAAATAGGCGCGGCTGCGCGTTTCGCTGCCATTGGTAACTGCCATAGCAGAGCTATCCGCCTCGGCGATGACCACCAACGCCGCATTGGCGTTATACTGCGCGCAGAGTGCCGCCGCCACATGCTCAGCCACAGCGCGCAGGTCCCCTTCGGCTGAGTCGCGCAGGACTGCCATTACTTCCGAGTCCGCGTATTGAATGCTGCCTTCAGGAAAGTGTGCCTTGCTCAGCCGCCGCTGAATGGCACTGCCGGTGTATAGCTCACCAACGACCACGCGCAAGCCCGCTTTTGCCACAGCATCAGCAAACGCTTGCTCCAGCGTCTCTTTATCCACACCAAAGATGTGATCGCCGAGTTTGGCGCGCACTTCTGCCTCGACCGCCGCGATGAGCGCCTGCGCCTCTGCTTCGGTATCGGTGCGCGCCGTGACGCGAATATCGGTCTGCCCAGCATGGGCGTTCAAGCCGACGGTCGGATTACTGAGGCGCTCCAAATGCCCGATCTGCTCGTCAATGTGGCTTTCGCCGATGCCCGCCGTGCGTAGGATGCGCGTTTTGATGACACGCGGCGCGCCTAAGCGTTCACGCAGCAGCGGAATCACTGTTTGCGTCATCATCGCCTTCATCTCACGCGGCACGCCGGGCAGGCTCAGGATCAGCGCGCCGTCGTAGTCCACATAAAAGCCGGGCGCAGTGCCAGCCGGATTGTTGATCACGACCGCGCCTTCGGGCAGCAGCGCCTGAATGCGGTTGTTGGCGCTCATACGTGCGTTGAAACGGGCGAATTTTTCGGCGATCTCATCGAGGAGCGCCTGCTCAAAGATGAGGGTGCGCTCTGTGGCAGCGGCGACGGCTTGGCGCGTCATATCGTCCACCGTCGGACCTAAGCCACCGGTTGTGATCACAATCTGGGCGCGGCGGAGCGCAATTCGCAGCACATCAGTAATGCGTGCCTCATCATCGCCCACTGTGCTTTTATACAGCACACGCACGCCGATGCTGCCAAGCTGCTGTGTGATGTAAACGGAGTTGGTGTCGAGTGTTTCACTCTCGCTGGAGAGTAGTTCTTCGCCTATCGAGACAATCTCGGCGTGAACAGGCTGCATAGGTGTGTTTTCCTCAGCGCGTCTGGGTAACTTTGGTCAGGTTACGCGGCGCATCCAGCGCGTTACCCTTGACGGCGGCAATATCCATCGCTAGGAACTGACCAGCGACCACAGCCACAATCGGCGAAAGCCACTCGGAGACGCCCTGAGGCATGGGCAGTGCCAAGTGCGCCAGCTCAAGCGCTTCTGGGTTGGCGCTGATCACCGTCAAATCTGCGCCGCGTTCGCGCATATCGCGCACCAAGGCCAGCATATCAGGTAGCGTTGCACCGTCAGGCATCACGGCAATGATTGGGAAATCTTCTTCGATCATCGCTTTCGGTCCGTGCCGAAAATCGGCGCTGCTGTAAGGCTCGGCAATCACATAGGTCAGTTCTTTCACCTTCAAGGCGATCTCGAAGGCGGTGGCGTAGTTATAGCCGCGCCCAAGCACTACACAATGGGACATAAAGCGGAAGCGTTCAGCGCGCTCTGCCAACAGCGGTGCGATGCTCAGTGCCTGCGCCATCCAAGCGGGCAATTGTGCTAGGTCGCGGTGCAAGGCTGCATCTTCGGCAAGGTGCGCGGTGAGCAAGGCAAGCGCCGTCAGTTGGGCGGTGTAGGTCTTGGTGGCGGCAACGCTCTGCTCAACGCCTGCTTTCAGCGCAATGTGGTGCGCGGCGTGCTGTGCCATTGGCGAATCGGTGTTGTTGGTGATGGCAACCGTCAGGGCGCCTTGTGCGGCGGCGTCATGCAGCACTTGCAGCACATCGGGCGCTTGCCCTGATTGCGAAATGCCAATCACGGCAGCATCGCGGTAGCGCGGCGGACTTTGGTAAAGGGTGCTGATGGAAGGTGCGGCAAGTGTGACGGGCAAGCCCAGATGAATGCCAAACAGATACTGGGCATAGCGCGCTGCATTATCCGACGTGCCGCGTGCCGCAAAGACGATATGGCTTGGGTTGGCAGCGCGCAGCGCAGCGGCGACTTGGGCAATCTCAGGGCTGTTGATCAGGTTCGCAATGACATCAGGCTGTTGGCGAATTTCGCCTTCCAAGACGGAGTTAGCAGGGCGCGGTGCGGCGTTGGTCATAACCAAAAATCCTTACGATGCAGGTGAGAGGTGTCGCGCTGGAATGCGGGAGACGGGAGTCGAACCCGTATGAGTTTCCTCCTCGGTTTTTAAGACCGATGCGTATACCATTCCGCCACTCCCGCGGTTGAGAGGAAGTATAGCGTGAAACGCCGCGCTCGGCAATAGCTGAAACGCGGCGGAAAGGCTGAGCAGCGCGCCCTTAATGGTAAGCAGGCAGCAGATCGCCGTGTGCGGTGATCAGGTCATCCACCAATGCCCAAATCTGATCGAGATCAAGCTCGGCGGCAGTGTGCGGATCCAGCATGGCAGCGTGGTAAATGTGTTCGCGCTTGCCTGTCAGTGCCGCCTCTACGGTCAGTGCTTGGACGTTGATATTGGTCTGCATCAGGGCAGCCAAATGCGGCGGCAGCGCGCCGATTTTGGTTGGCTGAATGCCGTTTTTATCCACAAGGCAAGGCACTTCCACACAGCAACCCTGCGGCAGATTATCAATCAGGTTGTCGTTCGGCACGTTCCCGTAGATCACACAGGGTGTGCCTGTCTCTAGGCTGTGGATGATCAGTGAGCCATACTCATCACTGCGCTGTACATCAAGCATCGCGCCGCTTTCCAACGCCTGCCGCTGTGCGTCCCAACGGGCGATCTGATCTTCACAGCGGCGGATATATTCATCCAACGGAATGTTGAAGCGATCAATTAGGTCGGGACGATCACGCTTGATGAACCATGGCACATACTCGCTGAAATGCTCGCTGCTTTCCGTCACAAAATAGCCAAGCCGCTTGAGCATCTCATAGCGCACGCGATTCCAGTCCGGCACGCGATCTTCCGCCAGCACGCGGCGAATGTGCGGATATAAGTCTTCACCGTCCCGTTCAAACTTCAGGTAGAACGCCATGTGATTAATGCCCGCCACCAAGTAGTTAACTTCTTCGATTGGCACGCCAATATCGTGCGCCAGATCGCGTGCGGTACCCTGCACACTGTGGCATAAGCCCACAGTCTTGATCGTGGTGGCACGGCTGATTGCCCAACAATTGATCGCCATTGGATTGACGTATTGCAAAAAGGTGACCTCTGGGCAGAGCTGCTCCATATCTCGGCACATCTCCAGCAGCACCGGCACCGTCCGCAGACCGCGCAAAATGCCGCCAATGCCAAGTGTATCGGCGATGGTCTGCCGCAGCCCATATTTCTTGGGAATCTCAAAATCGGTGACGGTCGCAGGTTTATAGCCGCCGACTTGAATCATGCTGATGGCATAATCTGCGCCATCTAAGGCAGCCCGCCGATCTAGCGACGCTGTGATCTTGGCGCGTCCGCCAAGTGCTTCATTCAGGCGATGCGCCACAATCTCGGAAGTCCGCAGACGTTCGGCATCAATGTCATGCAGGGCGAACTCACTTTCGGCAAGTTCGGGGAAGGTCAAAATATCGCCCATCAGGTGTTTGGCAAAAACAGTGCTACCCGCACCCAGAAATGTAATTTTAGGCATTGAAAAGCGCCTTTCTAAGACTTGAACACACAGCCCGATTGTACACGAGGTGCGGAAAGTGCGGAAACGGGCTGGGCAACCAGCATAGGGTGAACCTTAAGGGTAGACGAAATCTCTGAGGTGAACGGAACATTTTGGAAAGCACTGGTGCTAGGCTGGGCGCAACGCAGAAAACCGCGTGTGCGACGCCACCTGTATGAACACTTTTGCCCAGCCGGTGCGAATAGAACGTACCTGCTGAGCAAAAGTGTGGTTGGGCGTGCTGTTTAGCCGCCGCTGTATGAGGTATAACCGATCAGGGTGTGCAGCAGTTCGCCGTTCACGCCATAGCTGGCAATGACCTTCTGATCGCCGCGGCTGAACATAACCACACGCACAATGGGCAGAAAGCCCTCATCTGTCTCGATGAATTTCATATCAAAGGGTAAGCTCTCGGCATCCGCCTCATCGGTGATGCGATCATTGTCGGCGTCATAGAAAACGACCTTGCCGGGATGAACAGGTTCAGCAAGCATGATTTCGCCTCTTTCTTAGCCTAGAATGCTATCTAGAATACGGAAACGGCTGCCCCACCGAGCGCGAGCCGCTCCTTCATGTTCAGTGCCTTTGTAGATGTTGTACTGAACGAGCGCTTCCGAGAAATCTTCCTGAATATCTTTGTTGCCATAGACGGACACGCCAAAAACATCGCGTTTGGCGGCGGCTTCCCACTCTGCCCAACCACGGCTACGGGCAGGGTCTGTTCCCCAGATGCGCTTAGAGACAATATGCCCCGACTCGTGCAGAAGCGATGTATCTAGGAACGCCTGACCAAACGGCACCGCTGATGGGAAAACGCGAATAATGCCCTGTGGACCGGCATCCATGTAGGTGCGAAAGTTTGGGTCGTTGAAGCGTATAGCATAGGTAGGGTCTAGCGGATTGCGCGCTGGCTCGACCTGAATGCGCTTGATATGCTCACGAACGCCTTCGGGCAGCATACTCAGTCCTTTGGCAAGCTGCTCCACACTGTGAAAATGCCCTGCCTGCGGATCGCGTTGGGCGGGAAGGAGAATATCAATCATCTGGTTGCCAACCTTAACGCTGTATTTCAGCGCATCAGCAGTGCTTGTTGCAAAGGGGTGATCCAAGACCGGCACTGCTGCGTTAATCACATAATGGGCGCGCTTGTTATCGAAGAAATCGTTTGCCAAGCGCTGCCCTGCATCTCGTTCAAGCACGCCCGGCGCGCTGGTTTCGCCTGGACGCGGTGAAAGTCCTGCCTCCAAAGCGCCCATGAAAAGTTTAGCGGCGGCTTCCTCAGCCTGCTGAAAGGCAGTTGCGATACGCTTGGTGGCAGATGAGGCATCTTGCAACGCCTTGACCAAGCGGTTCGCTGCTGGCAGCACCACATCCCCCATCTCGCGGTAGAATGCCTGCGCGCCGCGCCCAACCCATGCGCCGCCTGCCAGTTGATCAACAAGCCGTTGTGTCTGCCCAATCAGCCTAAGGGCGGCTTCGGCTTCCTTCACAAAAGTATTTGCCACTAAGTCGAGATCGTTGTAGTGTGCCTGAATACGGTTTGACACGGTATTACCTTAATGACCCAACCTAAAAATCAGATGCAAGGCGCGCCTTCTTCTAGTGAAATGGTAGACCAACTAAGGTGCGGTAGCGATCAGTATAGCACTGAAGATTTTGGAAATGTTGCAAAAGTTGGGAATATTCCTAGAAAAAAGTTGGAAATAGGCACTTGTATGGTAGAGGCTGCAAGCTGCTTAGCAAATTTGGGGTCAGCGTTCCAGAACACCTCAAGATTTTCTGATGCGCGAATGACGATTGTGCTGCCCATAGAGCCACCTTTCTAGGGAAATACAAACAGCGCGCCCACCTGTTGGAAGGTGAAACAGTTCCATCTGCCGCTTTATGGCTGGCTTTCAAATGGAATTTCGAGCGTTTCATCGGCAGATGCCCGTGTGTTTTCGGGATCAGTGTAGTAAAAGTTAGCGGTCCAGCCTTGTCGTGAAAGTGATAATGTCATACGGTAATGCGGGTGATCCTTCACAAAGGTTTGTTGCACATGCGAAATGAAGGCTTGTTGTGCGCTGGCAAGGCTGATGGGCAGGTCTTCCCATGGCGGCAATGTCACGGAGACTTGCCTTACACGCATACTGAACGTTTCTACGGTTTCTTCAGAAATATTGAAGAAGAAGTCAGTCCATATGGCAACTAGCTCATCCTCAGGACTGAGAATAAGGGGAGGCTTTTGAAACGGATTTGCGACTATGGTTGAACGAACATACTCTAACACACATTGATCGCCAATACACGCTAACTTTACTAAGACATCACCTACAAATGCTATTCCCTGATCGCCTATTTGTTGTTGAGCATAGTTGCGAGCTGCTAAGACGAGATCGTTTGCAGTATAGTGTTCCGAGCCTAAAAATTGTTGCAGCGGACTCTCAAACGAAATCAAGGGAAGCATACTGTCCTCTCTGTTTAATAAACCACAATTAACAAGCAAAAGACTCATCAATAGCAAAACTGAGTAGATTCGTAGGCGCTTATTCATTGTACATTTCCTGATCCACACCCGTTCTCGCACCACGCACATAATCTACATTTACGTTAATAGTGTGTAAGATTGCTTTCTGAACATCAGAAGGTTGTTCTCCCCTGTTAACTCTATTTTGTAACAGACTCATAAAATGCTCAATGCCAGCGTTGTAGGTCACCAGCGTGAAATCATCAATTTGCTGAGGCGTAAGCTCAACGCCCCATGCTGCTAAGCTCTCCACAATCCGTGCGCG
>QWHC01000035.1 GCA_021404685.1 Chloroflexi bacterium CFX4
AAGCCTGACAAGGTAGATTTAACTGTCAAAAACCGAGTTGAGACACGCCCCCAAAGGCGGGCAGATTTTTGGGCGTTTGGCAAAAGTGACAAATGGTTTTGAGGGAAGCACGCCTTATCTCTCTGTCTCTTTCGCGCCCGCAGGGAAAGGGGAGTCGGGCTGCGCACCATTCTGTGGATTGCTTAGATCGCCTGCATCAGGCATACTTAGGCAAACCCTGCCTAGCGAATTGGTGTGCCATGCTGCCAGCCACTATCACCTTGCAATACATGCGCGAAGGCGCCAAACAAAACATCCGCCTGAAGCTCTCGCTTGATGCGACGGCGCGCCAGGTGATCGCCGATCTGGTGCGCGATCTGAACTTGCCCAACACCGACTCCGACGGCGATCCCTGCACCTACGAGCTGACCTATCAGCGCCAAACGCTGAGCGATGACGTGCGCCTTTTTGAGGTCGGCGTGCAGGAGAACGCCATTTTGCAGTTGGTGGCTGTCAATCCCAATGCCACACGCAGCGGCATCGCGCTCTCTGCCAACGTGCTGAGCAGGCTTGGCGGCAAAGGCAGCAGCGAGCCGCTCAACCTGACTGTGGCGCTCGTCACACGCGATGGGTACGCTTTTCCGCTGCGGCACACGCGTGCGCTGATCGGGCGCGCCGATGCTGCGCTTGGCTATCCACCGGAAGCCTTCGACGCCGATCTAACCACCCTTGATCCCAACCGCACCGTCTCGCGCCCGCACGCCCTGATCATCTACAGCGACGGGCAGTTCACCGTGCGTGATCTCTACAGCCAGCGTGGCGTTTTGGTGAATGGCAGCCGCATCGAGCCGAACGGCGCGCAGCCACTCCGTCACGGCGATTGGCTGACCTTTGGTGAGATCGAAATGCAGTTCCGTTGGCAGGGCTAGGCATGGCGCTGCATTTGCCCTTCACCTTGCGCGAGTCACTCTTGGCGGAGGCGCGGCAGGGCGCACCGGATGAGGTTTGCGGCTTGCTGGGCGGCATTCAACGCGGACAAACCTTCTACGTCCAGCGCCACACGCCGATCCCGAACGTTGCCGCAACGCCGCAAGTGCGCTTTGAGATGGATCAGGCCGCCATGCTTGCCGCGATCTTTGCCTTTCAACGTGCTCGTATAGACCTGATCGGCATTTATCACTCACACCCGCACAGCGCACCCAGTCCCTCGCCCGCCGACCTTGCCGAATGTGCGTGGCAGACTGTACCCTATCTGATTATTGGTTATGCCGCCACACAGCCGTGCCTTGCCGCCTGGCGGATTGACGGTCTAAGGCTCACTCACCTAGCACTCATCTAAAAGCGCTTGACAGACCTTGTACAGCTATTGTATAACCTAACTAGTTTTAGGTAGAAATGATGACGGACGAACACTCGGAAGCAAAAAGGCGCGTGCTAGACGCGGCAGAACGGCTCTTTATGGAGCGCGGCTACACGGCTGTCACCCTGCGCGACATTGCACAAGCGCTGAACATCAAGCAAGCGTCGCTCTACTATCACGTGCCGGGCGGCAAAGAAGCGCTCTTTGTGGAAGTGGCAGAGCGCAACTTCCTGCGGCATCGGGATGGCTTGCGCGCTGCGCTGCGTGAGGCGGGCAGTTCGCTGCGCGCCAAGCTGATGGCGGCTGCCGAGTGGTTGTTTAGCCAGCCGCCGATGGACTTTGGGCGCATGATGAACAGCGATATGCCCGCCCTTAGCCCAGAGTTATCCCACCGCATGGAACGCAGCGTGTATGAGGCGCTCTTGCAGCCGCTTGAGGAAGTCTTCCAGCAAGCGCACGCCAACGGCGAGATCTGGTCGGCACATGCCGGCGTGCTAAGCGGGATGGTCTTAGCGATCCTTGAATCGGCGCATAGCTTGCCGCCGCACTTCAATGCACCGCCTAAGCTGGTCATGGCAGCCGAGATGATCGAGGTGATCCTGAACGGCTTGTATCCGCGCTGAGCGTTTTTTTGCAGGGCAAACCTACCTAACTTTAGTTCGATAAATAGGCAAGTGGGGAAAATCGGATGTCTAACCAAGTGAACCGTGAGATCGTGGTCGAGAACCTGATCAAGCGCTATGGCGATTTTGCCGCTGTGAAGGGCGTTTCCTTCAAAGTGGAGTCGGGCGAAATCTTCGGCTTTCTGGGTCCGAATGGCGCCGGCAAAAGCACCACCGTCAGCATGTTGACCACGCTGAGCCTGCCCACCGAAGGGCGTGCGACGGTCGGCGGCTATGATGTCGTCAGCCAAGCGGCTGAGGTGCGCCGCATTGCTGGCGTGGCGCTTCAGGAAGTGGGCATTGACCCGCTCATGAAAGCGATGGAGCTGCTCACCATCCAATGCCAGACCTTTGGCATGAGCCGCAAACAGGCGCAGGGGCGCGCCCACGAACTGCTGGACTTGGTGAAGCTGAGCGCGTTTATGGATCGGCGCGTCGGCAAGTATAGCGGTGGGATGCGCCGCCGCCTTGATCTGGCACTGGCGCTTGCCCACGAGCCTGAGGTGCTGTTCCTTGACGAACCGACCACCGGGCTTGACCCTGCCAGCCGCCGCGATATTTGGGAAGAAGTGCGCCGCTTGAACACGCGCTTGGGCATCACAATCTTCCTGACCACACAGTATCTTGAAGAGGCGGACCTGCTGGCAAACCGCATCGCCATCATCAACAACGGCGTGATCGCCGCAGAAGGCACGCCGCAAGCGCTCAAGGCGCAGCTTGGCAGCGAATCGATTAACCTGACCTTTGGCGACGCTGACTCTGTGACTCGCGCTGAGGCAGAACTCGCCGAGATGGTGGAGCGTACACAGGTTGATCACCACACGCTGCGTCTGTACCTTTCGCACGCGGCGAACGCCGTGCCTGCTGTGGTGAACCGCGTGCAGAGTGTCGGCTTGGTGCTGCAATCGCTCACCCTGACGCAACCAACCCTTGATGACGTTTTCCTGAAAGTGACCGGTGAGCGCCTCGAAACCAAAGACGCGCCACAGCCCGCCAAAGGCAGCCGTTCACGCATGGCACGCGCCAGCTAACCCACCCGAACTTTCGAGCTGTTCTGAGAGGAAATTCTAGATCATGAGCGTAATAACGACCTCTGCGCTTGGCATGGCTGCCAAAGGCGAACGCACTGCCCGTATGCCCTTCTGGTTGCAAGTTTCGACCATGACGTGGCGCAACCTACTAGTTGCCTTCCGCACGCCTGCCGCGCTGATTCCCAGCATCTTAATCAGCGTTTTCTTCACGTTGGTCTATAAAGACCTGTTGAGCGGTGCCGCGGCGTTCTTCTTGCCCGGCAAGGATTATCTTGGCTTTGTGCTGCCCATCTCGATCATCAGTGCCTCACTTTCAGGAGCAGGCGTGGCGGGGCAATCCGTCGTGCGCGATATTGAGAGCGGCTACTTCAACAAGCTGCTGCTGACGCCGATCAGCCGCGCAGCCATTGTCCTTGGCGCGATTTTGGGCGGCGCCATCGTGCTGACGCTGCAAACCAGCGTCGTGATGCTGACGGGCTTGCTGCTCGGTTTGCAGCCGGCAACGGGCATCGGCGGTGTGTTTGCCGTGCTGGGCTATGGCTTGCTGCTGGGGATGGGCTTTGCAGGCTTCACGGTTGCCATTGCGCTGCGGAGCGGCAGCGCGGGCGCCACACAAGGTGCAACGTTCCTGTTCTTCCCGCTGACCTTCATCACCGCCACTTTTACGCCCGTCGAACTCTTAAGCGGCTGGATCAAGACCGCCGCGCAGCTTAACCCAATCACCTACCTGCTAGAGGCGATGCGTGCGCTGCTGCTGACAGGCTGGGAGGCAGACGCCATGCTGCGCGGCTTCCTCACCTGTGCGGCGCTGGCGCTGCTGATGTTCACTTTTGCCTTTTTCAGCCTGCGTGCGCGCACCCAACGCCGCTAGGGCGGGCATCAAAAAGTCCCCTCGCCAACACTGCTTGGCAGAGGGGATTTTTTTGCACCTGTGCGCGTGCCGCTTCTTATGCCAAGCCGCTGCGCTTCTGGCTGCGCTGCGAGAGCGAATCCACAATGACTGCCAACACCAACACGATGCCCGTGATGATGAACTGCCAGCCCGTCTCCAGCCGCAGAAAGACCATGCCGTTCTCAACCATCGCGATCAGCAGGGCGCCCAGCACCGCGCTATAGACGGCGCCGCGCCCGCCGAACAAACTCGTGCCGCCGATGACAGCCGCCGAGATGCAGTTGAGCAGCAATTGCCCGCCACCCTGATTGGCGCTGACCGATTTCAAGCGTGAGGCGAGGATAATGCCACCCACGCCCGCCATGAAGCTGCACAGCATAAAGACGTAGAGCCGCACGCGCTCCACACGGATGCCCGCCCGCCGCGCTGCCTCTTTGTTGCCACCCACCGCAAACACATAGCGCCCAAAGCGCGTGTTGCGCGTGATGAAGGTCAGCACGATTAAGGTGACGATCACAATGGCGCCGATCAGCGGCAAGCCGCGATCTTGGTTAACGATCAGCACAACACCAACTGCCAGCACCACCAAAATAGCGATCTGAATGCCGATGATCGTGATCGGCTTAGCGTTCAGCCCTTGGGCGCGGCGGCTCTGAAGCTGGATGAACTGTGTGGCGGCATAGGCAACCACCAGCACCACCACAAAGCCAAGCCCCAGCTCTGGTGGCAGATAGACGTTGGCAATTTCGCGGAAGGGCGAGGCGGGAATACCAACGGTGCCGCCGGCGCCCACCAAGAGCAAGATCGCGCCATTCCACGCCAACAAGCCCGCCAGAGTCACGATGAAGGAGGGCAACTGAAAGGTTGTGATCAGGAAGCCTTGCAGGGTGCCAATGCCAAGCGCTGCGAGAAGCGCAATCGGCACGGTCAGATACCACTCTAGGTTATGCGGCGGACGCATTAAAATGGTGGCGATCACGCCGGCCACACCGCTCACATAGGCAACCGAGAGGTCAATTTCGCCCAAGAGCAGCACGAAGACCACGCCGAAGGCGATCAGGGCGATGCCGGACATCTGCATGATCAGGTTGACGATGTTGTTTGGCGAAAGGTAGGCAGCATTCCGTGACTGAAAAAAGATGGCAACTGCCACAATGCCGATGATGATCGGCAGCGGACCGAGCGCGCCAGCACGCACGCGCTGAAGGTAGGTTTGGATGTACGCGCCGAGTGTTTGTTGTTCGCGGCTTTCCAACAGCGCGTTTTCGGATTGCAGAGGTGCTTCGTTCGTCGTCATGATTCTTTCATTCCCGGCACGTATTGCAGCGCGCCTGCTGTGATGGCGTGAACCACTTCTTGCTGGTTGGTCTCTTTGGTGATGAATTCGCGCACTTTCTGCCCCAAGCGCAGCGCCGTGATGCGATCCGCACACTCGAAGACATCGTGCAGGTTGTGCGAGATGATCACCACGCCCAAGCCTTTGGCAGCCAAGTTCCGTACAAGGTTCAGCACTTGCCGCGTCTGCGCGACGCCAAGCGCAGCGGTTGGCTCATCCAAGATGACAAGGCGCGAATTCCACAGCACCGCTTTGGCAATCGCAATTGCTTGGCGCTGCCCGCCGGAAAGCCCGGCGACGGGCGTCCGCACGGAGCGCAGCGTGCTAACCGAAAGGGAGGTGAGTGTCTCAATCGCCGCCAGCTCCATGCGCGCTTCGTCAAGCTGAATGCCCTGCATCGTCTCGCGCCCAAGGAACATGTTGGCAACCACATCCAGATTATCGGCAAGGGCAAGGTCTTGGTAGACGATCTCAATACCGAGGGCGGTTGCCTCACGCGGGTTATGAATGGTGACGCGCTGCCCGTCGAAGAATGTTTCGCCCTCATCAAAGGGATAGATGCCGGCAATGCCTTTGATGAGCGTAGATTTGCCCGCGCCGTTATCGCCGACGAGCGCCATCACTTCACCGGCGCGCACGGCGAAATCAACTTGGGTTAGCGCTTGGACTGCGCCAAACCGTTTGGAGACGCCTTTTAGCTCAAGTAGGGGAGGTGCTTCCATAGGAGTTTCTCGGAAAAACTAAAAATTCGTTAGAGCGGAATATCACTAAGGGCGGGATTGCCCGCCCTTAGCTTTTGATCAGCCGTTTCGCAACGAGCTATGTTTAGCGATCTGCTTCTGCGGGGCAGAATGCCTCGATCTCGCCAACGCAGATTTCTTCCCAGGTGCGGAAGCCGTCCGCGATCACGGTCTCGGCGATGTTGTCTTTGGTCACGCTGACCGGCACCAACAGCACTGAAGGCACATCACGGGTGCCGTTGTTCACAACGCCCGTCACCAGATCGTCGGTATCCTCACCCTTCAGCAGGGCAATCGCCAACGCGGCGGCAGCCTCAGCCTCAGCCTTGATCGCCTTGTAGACGGTCATGCTCTGCTTGCCTGCCAGGATGTTCTGAATGCCGCCGACTGTGGCATCCTGACCCGTGACCGGGATGTAGGGCTTGCCTGCATTCTCCAGCGCGGCGATGATGGCGCCTGCCAAGCCGTCGTTGGCGGCGATGGCGGCATCCACATTCCCACCTTCGGCGGTCAGGATCGCCTCGAAGATAGTCAGGGCGCGTTGGTTATCCCAATCCGGCACGGACTCATCGGCAACCTTGATCCAATCGCCCGACTCGAAGAGTGGGTTGATCACGCCGTCGTAGCCGTTCTTGAACAGGGTCGCATTGTTATCAGTGGGCGAGCCATTCAGGACTGCCACGCGAGGTTTCACCAAGCCGGCCGCCTCGACCGCTGCGACCAAGCCTTCACCCTGCAAACGACCAACCGCCTCGTTATCGAAGCTGACGTAGAAATCTGCGCCTTCGCCTTCGATGGTCAGACGGTCATAGTCAATCACCTTAACGCCTGCCTCACGCGCCTTCTCGATGATGGTCGCGCCCGAGCCGCTGTCGAGGTTCACGAGCAGGATAACTTTGGCGCCTTCGGTGATTGCCTGCTCAGCTTGGGTAAGCTGGCGGGTGGCGTCACCATTGGCATTCACGATGCTGTAACTCACGCCTGCCTCTTCAAAAGCGGCGGCGAGGAAGCGGCGATCATCGGCTTCCCAACGGGCAGAAGACGCGGCATCGGGCAGCAGCACAGCAATGCTGCCTTCTTGGGCATGGCTCTTGGTGCTGAAGCCTGCGAACAAACCTGCCACCAGCAGGATCGCCATAACGAGAGCAACTGTCTTACGCATTGTTAATACAACCTATCCTTTAGCGAGGGTAAACCACTTTTTGAGGTGAACAACACCTCAACCGCACATTATGCACCCATACCTTAAAAACGCGCAAACATTTGGCAGTGTTGCACTTTGCACAACTATAGGGCATACTTATTTGCAAATGAACGTTTGTTAGGCGCATTTAAGGTGAAATTCGCTATGAAAATCTCATGAGTAACCTTTTACAAGCGCGAAACAGCATCGCTTTTAAGCATGGTGGGTAAGGGGATGGGCAGCAAATGATTAGGCTGTTTAAGTAAGCGAGGTGCGTACGGTAGAGATCAGATTCCAGCAAGCGCATTGCCCTTCCCGCACGTCCTTTTGGGGGCGTGGGAAGATCGCGGCTATGGGCTGTCCGTTGCCCGCACCCTCCGCTTCCCTTTCCCTGCGGGCGGGGAAAGGGTTAGGGGTTGGTTACGCTGTTAGGTTGCCAATTCTGCCGCCAGGCGCTAGGCTTACCCGCAAAGAGCCATCTCTTTAGCTGGGTCAGTTGGCTGATTTTTCAAAGAAAGTTGATGGATTCTAGAATGGATCGTACAAAAATTCTTATCATGGGCGCCGCCGGGCGCGATTTTCACAATTTCAACGTCTGTTTCCGCGACGATCCCAGCGTCGAGGTGATCGCCTTCACCGCCACGCAGATCCCGGGCATCGAAGGCAGGCGCTATCCGCCAGAGCTGGCAGGGCAGCACTATCCAAACGGCATCCCAATCCATGATGAGGCGGAACTGCCGCAGTTAATCGCCACGCATGGTGTGCAGCAGGTCTTTTTCTCGTACAGCGATATTTCGCATCAGTATGTGATGCACAAGGCGGCGCAGGTTGTGGCGCTTGGCGCGGATTTCACGCTGCTCGGCACGCACCGCACCCAGATCAAAAGCCACAAGGCGGTCGTCTCCATCGGCGCTGTTCGGACGGGCAGCGGCAAAAGCCAAGCCACGCGCCACGTGGCAAATGCGCTCAAAGCGCTTGGCTGGCGCGTTGTGGTGGTGCGCCATCCCATGCCCTATGGCGATTTATGCAAGCAGGCAGTGCAGCGCTTTGCCAGCTACGCCGACCTTGACCTGCACGAGACGACCATTGAAGAACGCGAAGAATATGAGCCGCACCTTGATAATGACCATATTGTCTACGCCGGGGTGGACTATGCGGCTATCCTTGCCCGTGTTGAGGAAGAGGCAGATATTGTGCTGTGGGATGGCGGCAATAACGATCTGCCCTTCTTTGCCTCTGACCTGCACATTGTGATTGCCGATCCGCACCGTCCCGGACATGAACTCGCCTATTATCCCGGTGAAGCAAACGTGCGAATGGCAGATGCCATTGTGCTGAACAAGATAGACACTGCCAACTACGTTGATGTGCAGACGGTGCGCGCCAACCTGCATCGGCTTAATCCGAATGCGCCGATCTTCGAGGCTGCCTCGCCGCTCTTTGCCGAGCAATCAGGCTTGGTGCGCGGCAAGCGCGTGCTGGTCATTGAGGACGGTCCAACGCTGACGCACGGCGAAATGCCTTATGGCGCCGGCGTGGTTGCCGCACAGCGCTTTGGCGCTGCCGAGCTGATCGATCCGCGCCGTTATGCGGTTGGTTCGCTGCGCGGCGTCTATGAGAAGTATCCGCACATGGGCGCGTTGCTGCCCGCCATGGGCTATGGCGCGGTGCAGATGTCCGAATTGGAGGCAACCATCAAGGCGTGCGAGGCGGACGTGATCCTTGCCGCCACGCCGATTGATCTGCGGCGCATCATCAAGGTGGAGGTGCCTATTGTGCGCGTGCGCTATGAACTGCAAGTGATCGGCACGCCAACGCTCGCCGATCTGCTGGCAGAAAAATTCGGGCGCAAGGCGTAGCCATCCGCCGGTTGCCCGATCACGGGGTGGTGGCGTTCAGCCTCACCCCGTTGGCAGCTTTTAGCGCCGTCGGGCAGCTTTTACCTCGCGCTTAGCAGCCTTTGCCTCATCCTCCGCCTTCGGCGGTTCGGCGTTGGGCGCAGCCTCTGTCTGCTGTGTATCGCGGGCGCGTTGGGCAGCTTGCAGGCGTTCGCGGAAGCTGGGTGGCGGCACGATCAAGGTATCGCCTGCCAGCCAGTCCGCTTCAGGCGGTTGCTCTTCGGTATGACGCTTAGGTGGTGTTTCCATGCGAAATCCTTTTTGCAAGGCGTCTATTTATATCTTTCTATAACCATACGTCAATTTTGAGCAAATAAGCAATACTCAAAAAGATAACAGCCGTGCGGAAGGCTGTTACAGGGTGTGTTATGGCGAATTGGGTGTGGTTCGGCTGCGGGGTGCTGATCCCAGCCTGTGGCTTTCGCCCAAATCAATTTCATTGATTTTTCACAAAAAATTAGGGAACGTCTTCTCAACACTTCATGTTATACTGCCTTAAGTTATCCATAACGCACGCTGCGGTACAGGCAGCAAGGAGTTCCCGCGTGACAGCTATCACCATCGTTGACAACGAGTCAATCACCGTTCAGTGCCTGCCCGAACGAGGCATCATTTATCACACCATTCATGCGCCAATCGGCGGACAGCCACTGCGCGATGCACTTTTGGCAGGCTCGGAGGCATTGAAGGAACACCGTGCAACCAAATGGCTTTCTGATGATCGCAAGAATGGTCCCTTGTCCGCTGAGGACGCGGAGTGGGGTTCGACTGTTTGGCACCGCCAAACAATCGCGCTGGGGTGGAAATATTGGGCGCTGGTGGTGCCAGAAGCGCTGGAAGCAGCCGGTGCCATGTCGCCCGTGATTGACAGCCTCTATGCGCTTGGGTTGCGGATGCGCGTCTTCTCGAAATTAGAAGATGCTTTTGCGTGGCTGGACAGCGTCGAGTAAAGCAGCCAGCACGGCGGGCGACGCTCGTTAAAAAGCAGGGGCGGGTGCGATAGCCCGCCCTGTGCGTTTTGAAACACTACTTCTGCGTTACGAAGACTTCTTCGCGCACTTCGGCAGCCGGGCAGCCCTTCATGATGGTGACGTAGACCTTGTTTTCGACATCGGGACCGGCGTTCACCTGCAACTCGCCGGACGACAGGCGGTAGAGCGCAAAGCGCGCATCACGGGTGGCGGCGATCAGGTAGTTTTGGTCTTTGGCGGGAAAGCGCGCCAGATCGCGCTCGGTGAAGCGCAGTTGGCGGCGTCCTGTGCCGTTTGGCTCGATGGAGTAAATCTCCAAGGTGCAGCCGTTGGGCGTCCCTTTGCTATAGACGGCGTAGAATTGCCCGCCCATACAGTTATGGCGGCGGTCGTTTTCACAATCGCACGGATTGCAGGCTTGTGCCGTAGTGGTTGGCGTCAGGCTGAGGGCAGTGAAGCCCGCCAGATACAGGCTAAAGGCTATCAAGGCAGCAAGCAGACGCGAGATAAGCGAACGGGACAACATGGGCGAAACGCTCCTGAATTGTGTAAAGAACGCCGCGCATTCTACCCAAGCGCGCCCTGCGCTGCAAGCGGATTCAGCAGTGCGTAGGGCAAGCATCAGGATCGCGTAGGTTACCCTTCGTCATCTTCGTCGCTGCCAAGGCTGCGGCGCACCTTTTGCTGAAAGATTTCGAGGGCTTCCACCAGCGCATCGTAGCATTCTGCCACGCGCCGATCATCGCTGGGCAGGTAATCCTCAAGGTGTTCTATTTGCGCTGCCAAGCCTTCTAAAATACCTAAGAGGCGCCAATAGGCACGCGCCGCCGACGTGACTTCGATCATCGCCACACCTTTCGCTAGGAACGTTCTTTATAAAATGGATTGCTCAGCATTTGGGCATGGGCAGGGCTGCCCAGCCGCTGCACTGCGCCGAGGGCTGCCATGCTCAGCGCCACGGCGGCATCTATGCGCCCGCTGCCCTTCACCAAGCGCACGCCGCGCTCAGCGTGCTTAAGCGCTGCATTCAGGATGTGATCGCGCAGGGCAACAGCGCCCGTATGCCGCAGCCTGCCCGCATTCAGGATGGCGCGCAGGTGCGAGTCGCTCTGCACCCGTGCGCTGCCCTGCCCAAAGGCAACCATCGGCACGCCCTGCCGTGCTGCCTGCTCGGCGATGGCGATCATCTGGTATGGATCGTAGTAGACGGCGGCGATGCGGCAGGTTTGGGCAAGCTCTGCCAACGCCGCGCCGATGGTCTCCGTCAGGTTGAGCGGCTGCCCATGCGGCGTCCAGACGCGGCAATAGACCACTTCGACCTGTTCGCGCTCAGCGTTCCACGCGCAGCCGACCAACGCCGTGCTATCGGCGTGCGTGGCAGCATCCACCCCAAAGACGACCGAGCGCGGATCATCGGCACGCAGCGGCAGCAGATCAGGATCGTAGAGCGCGTCCCACGCCTCAGGCGCGCACAGGGCATCCACACCCTGCACACGCCGATTTTCCCAAACGCGCAGATATTCGCTCTCCGGCAGCAGGCGGCGCTGTTCCGCCAGATAGTCCGCGGTGTGCCATGCCATGCGCGGCACGTGATCGTAGTAGACGAACAGGCTGCCGTTCTGCCAGCAAGCAGGCGCGCCATCGCCATTTTCTAGGTGAGCAAGGGCAGGCACTGGCGCCCCGCGCAAGCCGTCGTCAATCAGGCTGTGCCACCAGGAGGACGCCTGCCAGCCCTGATAGCCCGTATAGAAGATCAGGCTGTTCGTCCGCGTTGGCACGGGGCTGAACTCGGTGGCAAAGCGCACGCTGCGCTCATGGATAGCGCCCCACGCCTCGTCAAAGCTGGCAAAGGTTTGGTTGCCGCCCGCCTCGCCGCGCACGTCGTTGGGAATGGCACGGATCAGCGTGCCGTTGGCAAGGCGGATGGCGTTTTGCGTGGCGCGCCAATCCCTGCCGCGCTGCAAGAGTGGGTTGTGTTCAAGGGCGCGCACGGCATAGCGAAAGACGCGGTTGCGGCTGCCGTCAAGGTCGTTCGCCAGCACGTACTGCTCGCCGCCCGCCTCCACAAAGAGGGCAAACCACAGGTGCAGCGCGGCAGCCAGCGTGCTTTTGGCGCTTTTCTTTGGGCAGCTCCACACCACGCGGCTGTAGGGCAGCGGCGCATCACCGCTCGGAAAGAGGTGATCGAGGATGGCGCGCTGATAGGGCGACCAGGTTGCCAGCGTTGGCAGCCGCTTATCGGGCAGATACATGCCGCCGCGAGACTCTGCCCACTGCAAAAAGGACGGGCGCGGATGGCTCATGAGGCGCCCTCGCTTTCGTCCGCCGTAGCCTTGCCCTGCACAATGGCGGCGTACAGGCGTGCCGAGAGATCATCCTCAAAGCCATCTTGCGCGGCGCGCAGCCAGTGCAGGTTGGCGGCAAGCGTCTGGGCGATGCCTTTGCTGCGCCGTATGAGGGCTGCCAGCTCACGGTAGACCTTCAAACCGCTGCCATCTTCGCGCAAGGGTTCGCCTTTCGAGAGGGCGCTGATCGTCAGTGTGATGCGGCTGAGGGCAAGCTCTAGGGCGCGCTGTTGCTGGGCGATCAAGCGCACCACTTCTTCAGCGGGCAGGTTGCTCAGCGGGGAAGGGCGCAGCGCGTCGGCGTTGAGCGTGGCGCTGAACTGCTCAAGGTCGCTGGCAAGGCGCGTCAGGCTGCTGATCACGCTGGTGATCTGCCCGTTGCGCTCGCCCGCCCATGCGCTCAGGCGCTCGGCAAGGGCGAGGCACGCCTCTGCCATGCCCTGAAAATAGGTTGCCAAGTGCGGTTGTGTCAGGTTGGGCGGCAGCTTAGTCACCTCTGGCAGGTGGCGGCTGTAAAAGCCGTGCCGCGTCGCTTTGCGTACAGGCGTCACACCGATCATCCTTTCACCTGCGCCGCGTTGAAAAGCGGCGACGTTGGGCAATGCTACACTAGAACATACGTTCTAGTCAATTCATGAGTAGGTTGGCAGATCGTTGGAGCGGCGTTTCCCTGCCCGCCGCACCGCCTCCGTCCCGCGCGCAGGGCGGGGGAATCAAACGCCAGCTCCCCGTTCCCGCCAAGCCTCACTCCCCCTCGCAGCCCGACTCCCCTTTCCCTGCGGGCGCGAAAGAGGCAGAGAGATAAGGCGTGCTTCCCTCAAAACCATTTGTCACTTTTGCCAAACACCC
>QWHC01000004.1:0-38677 GCA_021404685.1 Chloroflexi bacterium CFX4
CCAACACTCCGCGCATTCTAGCACATCTCACGCCCCTGTCAAGGGCGTGATTTTTCCCTCTCCGTGCTTCCTTTTTTACCCTACCAGCCAATTGAACAAATAGCCCGTTATCATGATGCCGAGCGCCACCACACCCACAAAGATAGCGATCAGGTGCGGCTTCAAAACCTTTCGCAAGATGATCATCTCTGGCAAACTGAGCGCCACCACCGACATCATAAACGCCAACGCCGTGCCGAGCGCCGCACCCTTGCCAAGCAGTGCGCTCACAATCGGGATGACGCCCGCCGCATTTGAATACAGCGGAATGCCTATCAGCACCGACGCTGGAACTGACCACCACGCACCTGCTCCCATAATATCGCTGAGCGCCGCCTCAGGCACAAAGCCGTGAATAAATGCGCCAATCCCAATGCCGAGGATGACGAACAGCCACACCCTGCCGACGATCTCGCCTGTGGCAGCCGCTGCCTGCTGAAAACGCTCTAGCCAACTGAGTTTTTGCAAAAGGGCGCCGCCTTGCCCGCTGCGTGGCTTGATGTTGTAGACAAACGGCTCAACATAGCGCTCTAGCTTTAGCCGCCCCAGCAACAAGCCCGCCAACACGCCGATGGTAATGCCAGAGACGAGGTAGAGCAGCGCCACTTCCCATCCAAACAACCCTAGCAGCATCACAAAGGCAACCTCATTCATGATCGGCGAGGTGATCAGAAACGAAAAGGTGATGCCCAACGGGATGCCCGCCTGCACAAAACCGATGAAAAGCGGCACAGAGGAACAAGAGCAAAACGGCGTAAGCGCGCCAAATGCCGCTGCCATCAGGTTGCCCACGCCCTCACCACGCTTCTCGACCAATGCGCGTACCTTTTCCGTATTGATGAAGGTTTGCAACAATGTGATCAAGAAGATCATGCCAGAGAGCAGCAGCAGAAGTTTTGGCACATCATAAATGAAGAAGTTGAGGGCTTCTCCGATCTGGCTCTCCTTGCTCAACCCTAGCAGTGAATAAGTGATCCAATCCGCGATTGGCTGTAGGTTGCTGTAGAGGAAAAACCAGACCACTGCCAACAGGGCAACCAGCGCAAAGGCAGCCCGATCAGTTCGGATTTGTGCAAAGCGGGAGAAATACATCGTCGCCATCCTCTGGTTTTCTTAACGGTCGGCGCTGCTCATTCAGCGGTTTGATACTGTGCTGCCCATGTGGCGATTTGCTGATGCGTAGGAATACGCCCGGCAGAGACCACTGTTTCGTTCATGACCAGACCCGGCGTACTCAAGATGTTATACGCCATAATATCGGCGTAGTCAGTCACTTTGACGATTTCATAATTAAGGCTGCTGTTGGAGAGCGCTTCCCGCACAGCTTGCTCTAAACGCTTGCAGTTTGCACAGCCAGAGCCGAGAATCTTGATGGTAACCATCACGGTTTGCCTTTCCTGAATCCTGTAAAGCGCGGCGGTGTTTGGTTTGCACGCGCTTCATAATCAATGCGATGCTCACACTCTAACGCCGATCACACCTGCCCAGCAGTGCAGAATGTCACGCGGGACACATGACATAGATAATCATTTATATATACAGGTATCTATATAAAGTGTTTTATGCTACACTGTCTGGAAAAGCAGAGGGTAGGATCAGATGGATCGCGCAATAAACCTAGTAGAGACCGACAGCCCCTCCACGCGGCGCGGCTGTGATCCCACGCTTCAACAGCGCATCCCAACGGAGATGGCAGAAGCCTTTGCTAATCTCTTCAAGGCGCTCAGCCATCCCGTGCGTGTGCAAATGCTCGATCTGATTAGCCAGGGAGAAGGCGAAACGTGCGGCTGCGATATTGAACGGCACTTCGCTCTGACGCAGCCGACCATTTCCCATCACCTTAAGGTGCTGCGCGAGGCGGGCTTGATCACATCCGAATCGCACGGCGTATGGGTGCATCACCGCGTGAACAGGCAGGCTTTGGAACTGCTGCAAAGCCTGCTGGCAACCATGCACAAGTAAGGGCATCCTAGCCCGTTTGCCGTGCAGCGCGTGCAGCGCATTGATTGATAAGTTTGGCGATCAGCGCAGTCCAGCCGGTCTGATGGCTGGCGCCTAAGCCTGCGCCGTGATCACCGTGAAAATATTCGTAAAAGGGAATGTAATCGCGCCAGTGTGGATCATTCTGGAAGAACTCGCAGTCCCCAAAGACAGCCCGCCTGCCGCTAGTTTCATCGCGCAGGAAAATGGCATCCAGCCGCCGCGAAATCTCCCATGCCACCGTATCCAATGTGGCTTCATTTTCGGCGTGGCTTGGCAGCGGCACACGGAAGGCATCGCCATAGTAGTGATGGTACTTTTGCAGCGACTCAATCATCAGGTAGTTGACCGGCAACCAGATCGGACCGCGCCAATTGGAATTGCCGCCGAATAGGTAGTTGCGTGACTCCGCAGGTTCATAGGCAACCTGATAGCTTTCGCCATTCAGTATGATGGTGTAAGGTTGGCGTTCGTGCCGCTTGGAGAGTGAACGCAAGCCGTAGGGCGAGAGAAATTCATCCTCATCTAGCATGGTTCGCAGCACACGCGCCAGCCTTTCACCACTGACCAGCGAGAGCAGGCGGCGGTGATGTTCGCCATGTTTCGTCAGGGAGGCGATCCGCTCGATCAAATGCGGACGATATTTGACGAACCACTCAAGGCGGCGCGTGAAGTTAGGCAGTTTTTTTAGCAGATCAGGCTCAAGCGTCTCTACGGCGAACAGCGGAATCAAGCCGACTAACGAGCGCGTCTTAAGGCGTGTGGCAACACCGCGTGTCGAGCGCAGCACATCATAGAAGAAGCCGTCTTCCTCATCCCAGAGTCCCATATCGTAGATGGCGTTGGCGATGTAGATAAAATGCTCAAAGAACTTGGTGGCAACATCTTCATAGGCAGGCTGCGTGCTTGCCAACTCAAGGGCAATTGCCAGCATATTTAGGCAATACATGCCCATCCATGCCGTGCTATCCGCCTGTTCAAGCTGCACACCGCTGGGCAGTTTGGCGCTGCGGTCGAACACACCGATGTTATCCAAGCCCAGAAAGCCGCCCTGAAAGACGTTGCGCCCGTCAGGGTCTTTGCGGTTCACCCACCACGTAAAATTGAGCAGCAGCTTGTGGAAGGCGCGTTCCAAAAAGACTGTATCGGCATGTCCCGTCACATTGCGCGCAATCTTGTAGACGCGCCAGACCGCCCACGCATGAACGGGCGGATTGACATCGTTAAACGACCATTCATAGGCAGGAATTTGCCCATTGGGATGCATATACCATTCGCGCAGCAGCAAGATCAGTTGGCGCTTTGCCCATTCTGGATCAACCATGGCGATGGGCAGCGTGTGGAACGCTAAATCCCACGCTGCGTACCACGGATACTCCCATTTATCCGGCATGGAGATCACATCAAGATTATAGAGGTGCCGCCACTCGGCGTTCCGTCCCTTTTTGCGGATTTCGGGCGGCTTGGGACCCTTAGGATCGCCATCCAGCCACAGATCAATGGCATAGTGGTAAAACTGCTTTGACCACAACAAGCCTGCCAACGCTTGCCGCTGCACGCGCCGTTCATCTTCGGTGAGCTGCGGCAGGTGGATCGTCTCGTAAAATTCGTCCGCCTCTTGGCTGCGCGCCGCGAAGGTTGACTCAAAAGCTGCGAAAGGATCCTCTTGCGGCTGGTTGGTAAAGCGCGTCCAGACCGTGAACGCCTCGCCCGCCTCAACCATTCTCTGAAAGTGTGCTGCTGCTTTTGTGCCGTGCTGTTCAGGATTCACATAGCTTAGATCACCTAGCAGGACCGCATTGTGAATGCCATCTTTCACATAGGGCGACTCGTTCGGTACGCCGTAAAGGCGCTGAAAGTTCGTGTTATTCTCGGTGAACAGCAGAGTCGGTTCAAGATCGTCTGCCCGCACGTACCACCAGCGTTCGCCCAAGTGCCGTTCGCGCACGCGCACCGTATGGTTGCCTTCTGCGCGCAAGTCAGGACGTTCGGGATTGTGTCCCCATGACCAAGTGTTGCGCGCCCACAAATGCGGCAAAATGTGCAACGGCGCCGCCTGTGCGCCGCGATTTATGGCAGTGATGCGGCACAGAATATCCTCTTGATCCAGTTTGGCGTATTCAATGAATACATCAAAGTAGCGCCCTGCTTCAAAGGCTTGCCGCAAGGCGTCAATCAATTCATATTCAGGTTGATGTTTGGTGCGCCGCCGATTTTCCTCGACGAGATCGCGGTAGGGAAAGGCAACCTGCGGATATTTGTAGAGCATTTTGAGGTAGGAATGCGTTGGCGTGCTATCGAGGTAGAAATAGTATTCCTTAACGTCCTCAGCGTGGTTGCCCTCTTTGCCGCTTAGCCCAAACAAGCGCTCTTTGAGGATCGCATCTTGTCCGTTCCACAGGGCAACCGCCATACACAGGTTTTGGAAGCGGTTACACACACCACCTAGCCCGTCTTCATTCCAACGGTAGGCACGGCTGCGCGCCTGATCATGTGGAAACGACTGCCATGCGTTGCCGTCTGCGCTGTAATCCTCGCGCACCGTTCCCCATGCCCGTTCGCTAAGGTAAGGTCCCCAGTGCTTCCAATCTGCCTGCCGCTGGGCAAGCCGCCGATGTTCCGCGGTTTTCGTCATTTTCTCCCTCACAGCAGGCGTTCGCACGCCTAAACATTAGGTGTGTCATGCTGGGTATTCTAGCCGATTTGAGGAGAAGTTTCCCATTGGGTATTGGGGCGCAGTTGCTTTCAACAAACACTTTCGTTAGTATGCTAAGCGCGCAGCCGCAGATCGGGAGGGATTTCAAATGAAACGTACATTGAGCAGCCTTGCCTTGCTGGTCTGTGGTGTGCTAGCAGGGTGTGTCCTTGTGGAAGACGCGCTGCAAACAGCGCGCTACAGCCCCTACCTGCGATCTTGACCACGCGCAATGCTGCACATTAGCAGGCTCAGGCTTTGGTGGCAGTCTCGGTGTAAAGCGCACGGGCAGCCAGCACATCATGTATGGCGTGCTGCAACTTTTCGGCGCTGTGCCGCCAAGGGCGCTGCGGATCGGTCAGATCGGTCTCGATCAGGTCGTAGCGGTAGCGCAAGGCGTGATCGGCTGGTAGCGGCGCCACATAGTGCGTATTTTCGCCGGCATTATGCTGCGGATAGGCATTGTTCGCCAATACCACATCAATCACGCCTTGCCCAATGTGCCGCTCGATTGCCAGCACATGGTCGGCAACGTTAAAGCCGTCCGTCTCGCCGTGTTGTGTGGCGATGTTGCAAACATAGACGACCAAGGCGCTGCTGGCGCGCACTGCCTGCACAATGCCATCCACCAAGAGTGTGGGTAGGATGCTGGTGAACAAACTGCCAGGTCCGATCACAATCAGCTCAGCGTTCAGGATGGCGCGAATGGAATCAGGATAGGCGCGGGCATTCTCCGGGATGAGGAACACGCGCTCGATGCTGCCGCCTGCACTCGGAATCTGCGACTCGCCGATCACGCGCCGCAAGCCGCGCTCTGCGGTGCGAACTTCTGCGCCAAGCTGTACATCTTGCAAGGTGGAAGGCAGCACGCGCCCACGAATGACCAAAACGCGGCTCGCCTCGATGACTGCTTGATCCATGCTGCCGGTAATATCGGCAAGGGCAGTCAGAAATAGATTGCCGAAGCTGTGCCCTTGCAAGCCGCCGCTGTTGAAGCGGTATTGAAACAACTGCGTGATGAGCGATTCGTCATCTGCCAATGCCGCGATGTTTTGCCGCAGGTCGCCGGGCGCCAGCACGCCGTATTCCTCGCGCAGTTTGCCGGTGCTGCCGCCGTCATCGGCTACGGTCACAATGGCAGTGATATTCTGCGTTTGCCCTTTGAAGCCGCGCAGCACCGAAGGCAGCCCCGATCCGCCACCGAGCGCCACAAGGCGTAAGCCGTTTGCCTGCCGTGCATGGTCTACCATCACGTCAATGAAGCGTTGGCGGCGCCCGCGTGCGAAAGGCGCAAGGATAGAGCGATTAAGGCGCACAAAGCCAATATAGAGCGCCGCACTGCCCAACGCACCCAGCACAGCACTCAGGGCAAGCAGCACAGCACGCCGCAGCGTGAATAGATCGGCAAGGGCGGGGAAAAATAACACAATCAGCAGCGCAAACGAGAGGCTGGTTGCCAAAAAGCCGAACGCCAGCAGGACGAGCCAACGCTTGATGCCAAGACCCGGCGTTAGCCACTTGCGCCATGTGTCATCTGGGCGCGTGCGGATAGGTTTGTGCGCGGTTTGCTCTGCCATGCCGTGTAGCTTAGCACGCAAGGCGGTGCAGCGTCAAAAAGTGTGGCGGGCTTGCGCTACAACACATGGGCGTTCATTTATGGTTCCACTGTCATGTCCCAGCCGACTTGCCCAAACAATCTCTAACAGCACCCAACACGCAAGCAGTGGTATAATGGCAGCGCAATGCGCTCAGGCGGAAGGAATGATCCATGCGGCAACTAGTCGGTTTCATTTGTGGCGTGCTGCTGCTTTCAGCGTGTGGCAGCGCACCAGCACCAGAACAGACCGCGCCACCACAGCCACAAGGCGAAGTTATTGGTTGGGATCGCAGCCCGAATACGCTGGTGATGCGCCTTGATCGCATCATCCTGAACGAGACACCACGCGAACGCTTAAATCGGCTGCCAAGCTGCACCCTCTACGGCGATGGACGCCTGATTTGGGTGGATGCGGTGCCGCCGAGCGGCGAGGAAGTCTCCGAGACGTACCTTGATGAAGTGACCATGCGTGGCTTCCTTGAATACATCATCCGCGATTTGAATTTCTACGAACTGCCCGATCTTGCCGCACAAGAATTTCCACCCAGTGAGGACGCCGCTCAAGAGAGCCTTACCCTGAACGTCTCGCGTGGGTTGCGGACGATTCGCAGCTACCGCAGTTGGGCAAACGATGCCTATGTCGCCATCCTGACGCGCTGCCGCACCATCAATCCGCAGCGTGCGCTTTTTGTGCCGTTCGGCGCGTGGATCACAGTCTACGAGGATGTACGTAACCCTGCCCTGCCCGAAATTGGCTGGTCTCTGGCGGCGCCCTTCCGCCTTGCAGAGGCGGCTGCCTCTGGCGAGGCACGCTGGATCACGGGCGTGGCGCTCACCCAGCTTTGGAACTATGAACGGCAGACGCTAGGGCGCATTCAGTGGATTGAGAACAACAGCGCTTACCGCGTCGCTATCCAAGTGCCGAACATCTCGCGAGATGCACCGCCAGCACCACCCGGCAGCGAAACGCCGACACCTATGCCAACTGCCACACGCCCACCTGAGGAATAAGCGCGCAAATATGCTATACTTGTTCATCATGTGGCGCGCAAGCCCTTATGGAGATTATTAACGTTATGAAACTTATTGTGGCGACTGTGCAGGATCAAGACTCGGATTACGTGGTTAGTAAGCTGACGGAGAAAGGCTACCGCGTAACACAAGTCGGTTCCACGGGCGGCTTTTTGCGGCAAGGCAACACAACCCTGCTGGTGGGTGTGGAAGATAAGTATGTGGAGTTGGTGATCAGCCTGCTGACTGCCTCCAGCCAGCGCCGTATGCGCTATATGCCAATGGCAACTGGCACCACGCCCAACGGCATGACGCTCTACAACTACATTGAGGTAGAAGTCGGCGGTGCCACCATTTTCGTTTTGGATGTTGATCACTTTGAACAAATCTAACAGTAGAAGCATTTCCTTATGAAAAAACTCATTTTCGCTATCATCATGGCAGATGCAGTCGAGGCTGTTTCCCGCGCTCTGGTCGAAAAGAAGTTTCCCGTCACGCAGATTGCCAGCGTGGGCGGCTTTTTGCGGCGCGGCAATACGACGCTGGTCATCGGTGTGGATGAAGGGCAAGTGGCAGCCGTCACCGCCATCATCCGTGAAGCGTGCGCGCCGCACAGCAAGGGCGATGTTCACGCTGCCACGCTCTTTGTGTTGAATGCCTCGCAGTTCATCCAAACATGAGCCTTCCGACAGTTCATCCTGAAGACTTTGACTATGAACTGCCGCCAGAGCGCATCGCGCAGACGGCGGCAGAACCACGCGATTCGGCGCGGCTGTTGGTCATTCACCGCAGTAGTGGCGAATTGCAGCACCGCACCTTCCGCGATCTGCCCCAATACCTAACGCCCAACGATGCGCTCGTCCTCAACCAGACGCGAGTCATCCCGGCGCGCCTGCACGCCCGCAAACAGCCAAGCGGCGGCGCGGTGGAAATTTTGCTTGCTCAGAAGCTGGACGGGGAGCGTTGGTTAGCGCTGCTTGGCGGCAAGCGCCTGACGGTTGGCGCACGCCTGAGCGTGGAAGGCGCACCCAACCTTGAGGCGGAAGTGTTGGAAGTCCGCGAAGGCGCGCAGCGTGTGATCCAATTCAGCGCGCCGATTGAGCCGCATCTGAACGCCATTGGTGAGATGCCATTGCCGCCTTATATTCACCAAAAACTGAGCGACCCTGAGCGCTATCAGACCGTCTACAGCCGCACGGAAGGCTCTGCTGCCGCACCAACTGCCGGCTTGCACTTCACGCCCGAACTGCTGCTGAGCATTCGTGCGCTGGGCGTGCCGATCCTCTACTGCACGCTGCATGTTGGCTTAGGCACTTTTCTGCCCTTGCGCGATGATCAAATCGCGGCGCGGCGCCTGCACCCTGAATATGCCGAACTCTCGGCGGAGGCAGCCCGTGCATTGAACGAGGTCAAGCTGCGCGGCGGGCGCATTTTTGCAGTCGGCACGACCACAGCACGCACCCTAGAGACTGCGGCGCTCTGTGCGCTTGGCACGCCACCCGAACGCCTACACTTAGCGGGCTATGAAGCGGCAGATCGCTGCCCGTGGCAGCCGCTGAGCGCCTTCCAAACGCAGACCGAGCTATTTATCATGAATGGCTTTCAATTCCGTGCGGTGGATGCCTTAGTGACGAACTTCCATTTGCCTAAATCATCGTTGATGATGTTGGTAGGCGCTTTTGCTGGGCGCGAGCTGATCCTGCGCGCCTACCAAACAGCGGTGCGCGAAAACTACCGCTTCTACAGTCTGGGAGACGCAACCTTAATCTTGTGAGGATGTGAACAATGTCGGTTTCGGTTTGGCAGGCGGATGGCACACAGCCGATCCGTGAGGTGGATGTGTTGGTGATCGGTGCGGGTGTGGTTGGCTGCGCGGCTGCCTACTTTTTGCGGCAAGCAGGGCGCAATGTCGTGCTGATAGAGGCGCGAGACATTGCGCTTGGGGCAAGCGGGCGCAACGCCGGCTTTATGATCACCGGCTTGGATGTTTACTATCATCAGGCAATCGAACGCTATGGGCAGGCAATGGCGCGTGAATTGTGGGCGCTCTCGACGCGCACAGTGCGCTTTTGGCGCGAATTTGCCAAAGATGGCACGGTGCCAATCCGTGAGTGCGGTGCGCTGCTGCTGGCAGAGAGCGCCGAAGAAGCCGTCGATCTGGAGCAGGCAGCGCGTGCGCTGAACGCCGACGGCATCCCTGTAGAGTTCCACAGCAGCGATCCACTCGGACGCGGCTATCACGCGGCAATTTTCCAGCCGTTTGATGGTATGGTGCAGCCAGTGGCGTTGGCGCAGGCAATCTTTGCCCAAAGTGGCGCGGAATTGATCGCCAACAATGAGGTGTACGCCATACGGCAGCTTGCGCCTGAGCGCGTGCTGGTCGAATCGCGCTTGTATCGCTTTCAGGCGCGTAAGGTGCTGCTCTGCACCAATGCCTATTCCGCGCTGATCGAGCCGTATTTCGTCGGTAAGGTCATCCCGACACGCGGGCAAGTGCTGGCAACCGCGCCACTGCCGCAGCCTGTGCTGGAAACATGCGGCTATAGCAACTATGGCTATATGTATTTCCGCCCAACCTTTGACGGACGCCTGCTCTTAGGCGGTGCGCGCCACCTGTTCAAGCCACAAGAGCAGGATACGCACGATGACCGCACCACTGAGGCGGTTCAGGTAGCGCTAGAGGCATACCTGCATCAGTACTTTCCCGAAGTGACAGCGCCTATCGAACGCCGTTGGGCAGGCATCATGGGCTTTAGCTGCGATGGGCTGCCGATGGTGGGCTGCCTGCCCGATAAACCAGATGTCGGCTTTGCGGTTGGTTTTACCGGGCATGGCTTATCGTTTGGTGCGGCAGCCGCCGAACGTGCCGTGGATCATCTGCTGAACGGCGCGCCGATTGGTGCGCTTGACGCAGCGCGGCTAGGCTAGTTGCGCCGCGTATGGCAGCGAAGGGATCGCGCCGCGCACCTGAGTCGCTAACGCGCCGGCACGGCAAGCACGCCGCACCAACCAATCCAGCGAGTCAGTTGGCAGCGCGGTGAGCGCATAGCCCTGATCGCGCAGATCGCACAAGCCTGCCAACACCGCTGCCGTGAACGAATCGCCAGCGCCGGTCGCATCCACCACCTGATCGACCTTGGGTGCATCCGCATGGTAGAGCGCGCCGTTATAGCGGTAGGTGCAGCCTTGCGCGCCAAGCGTAATCAGGATCAGCGGCGCGCTGTAGGGCAAGCCGCGCAGTGCGGTCTCAACCTCACGGCTACCTGTCAGCAGGGCAAGTTCACTCTCGCTCAGCTTGATCACGTCTGCCTGTGCCAACGGCGCAGCGGCAAGCGCCGTGTCGGCGGTACGCCACAAGGCAGGGCGCCAGTTAATATCATAGGAAAAGAGCGCGCCACTTGCCTTAGCGCGCTGCATGGCAGCTAGTGTTGCGCTGCGCGATGGCTGACTGACTAACGAGACTGATCCGCAATGGAACAGGTAGGTTGACTCGATCACGGCTGCGGGCAGATCATCAGGCGTGAGCGCAGCGTGTGCGCCCTCAAAAAACGCGAAGGATGGATCGCCACCGTCCGAGAGGGAGACGAAGGCAAGCGTTGTCAGGCGCGCCGCGTCGAGCAACATGCCGCGCACGTCCACGCCTTCATCTGCCAATAGAGCGCGTAAGCCTTGCCCAAAGGCATCCTGCCCAACCTTGCCCACAAAGGCGGCACGTTTGCCCAAGCGCGCCACACCGACTGCCACGTTGGTCGGCGCGCCGCCGGGCTTTGGCTCAAAGGCAGGTGCCTCGTAAAGCGAGACGTTGCGCGCCGTCGCCACCATATCCATGAGCGCTTCACCGAGTGTTACGACATCAAACATGGCAGCCTCACGCGCCGATGGGCTTGTGCTTTTCGTAGGCGGCGATCAGGCGTTCCAGTAGTGCCTCACGCCGTTCATAGAGCCGCTTCAGAGGGCGGCGCACACCCGCGCTAAGCGCATAGGCAGCCGCAATTGGGAAGGCGATGGTCGAGTCGGCATAGCAGACGATGCTATCGGGCAGTTGGTCGGGATCAATTTTGCCCCACGTCATCGCCTCTGAGGGCGTTGCGCCGCTTAAGCCGCCGGTATCAGGGCGTGCGTCGGTGAACTGCACGAAATAATCATGCCCTGCTTCAGGAATGCCCAAAATCTCTTGGATTTGCGGCTCGGTTTGCAGGGCAAAGTTCTTTGGGCTGCCGCCGCCAAGGATGATCACAGCGCTGCGTCCGCCGCTTGCCTTCGCATCGTAGACGATGGCTGCCGTCTCATTCACATCATGTTCGACATCCATTTGCAGCGCATTGCCTTCCAGCCGCAGTGCTGCCACATTCATGCCCAGCGTCGAATCACCAGGGCTGGAGGTGTAAATCGGCACGCCGTTGGCATAGGCAGCGCTCAGGATCGAGCGGTGCGCCACACCAAGTTCATCCTCAATGGCGCGCACATATTTACCAAGCAGGTAGTGCATCTCGGCAGTTCCCATGCGCCGCTGGAATTCAGGCGCGACCATCACACGGCGCAAAAAGGCGTCCGATTCGAGCAGCACTTTTTGGTCAAAGAGGATGTCGTAAATGCGGATGATGTGCTGATCGCGCAGTTCCAGATCGTTGGTATTGGGCGTGGTGTTGAACAGCTCAAAGCCAAGCGAGAAGTGGATATCGTGGTAGAGGTTTGCGCCGGTGCTGATGATCCAATCTACCAAGCCGCTTTCGATGAGTGGCACAACGGTTGAGTAGCCCATGCCGGTTGGCGTCAGCGCGCCGGTGATGGTCAGGGCGACGGTCACTTCGGGCTGAAAGATTTTCTGGGTGAGGACGTGGCACGCCTCGCGCAGGCGTGCGGCGTTATAGGCGCTAAAATAGTCATCCACTAACGCCTGAACGGTCAGGTTGGGCGTAAGGGGCTTAGGTGTGATCTTGCGACCATAGGGCATGGTAAACACTGCTCCGTGTGCGTTCCGATTTATCGGGCGGAGTCTAGCGCATTTGGGTGGGTGTGGCTAGTTAGGGTGAAGATCGTGCGGGCGGGATGCATGTTGCCTACTTGCGCAGCGCCGTCCAAACTGCCGGCACAGATAGCGCTGGCTGCCACGATATGGGCAAGGTCGCGTGTTTTCCATGCCGTAAAGGGTACCCCTTACCACGCTTTCACCGCGCCCGCCCACCCGCTCAGTTGTGAAACGCCAACCTTTCGCCAGAGTCCGCCGTGAGCAAGCGTGCCAGCCCAGCATCACGCCCTAAATCTGCCATGATCTGCACTTCATAAGCATAGTCCGCAGCGTATTGCACCACCGCCTGCCCACTCAGCCGAAAGCGCTCTAAGGTGAAAAGCGTCAGCGGCGCATCCAAAAGCAGCACCACACGCCCTTCCTCATCCAACACAAAGCGCGCCCAATAAAGCTGTTCATTCACCGCCAGCAGATAGCGGCAGAGCGCCTCGTGCTGCCCACCTTGCCACCAATCCGCCGCAGCCGCCGCATCAAGGATTGGGACTTGCCAATATGCCCACGCCGCATTGAAGGCAAGATAGACCTCAAAGGGACGCTCGGCTGCCTTGTAGTGAAAGTGATAATCGTTCAGGCTCAGCGGCTTGCGGAAGCCCCAACCCTCGTGTTTCAGCGCCTTGAAATACGTATCCAGCGTATGGCGCGGAAAGTATTCAAGCGTCTCACCCCTTTCGGCAGGTTGGGAAGGCATCACAGGCTGGTCATGCTGGATAGCTGCTCGCCAGAGTGCCTCTACAGTCATGTGGATGTAGGTGCGCTCCAACTCTGCTAAGGGCAACTCTGCTTGCAGCAGCAACTGCCCTTGCGAATCGTAGGCATATTTACACAGATACAGCCGCCGCGCCGCCTGCAAATAGTGCGCTGCAGGCTGGGTTTGTGGCAAGGGCAGCGTGAAGTATAGCCAGCGCGTGTTCATGCCGACGTAAAGCGTGTGACCCTCGCGCTGAAGCTGCCAGCCTTGCTCCGCCGTGCTGATCTGCCAACCTTGTGTTGCCAGCGCAGAGAGCGCGGCGCTGATCGGCTGTAACTCATCCATGGTGCTTACTCGCTATCTACCAATTCGATCAAGTTACCAAGTGCCTCTGAACGGTCGTTCGGTGTGCCGTCCACCCATTCCACAAAGCCGCCCACACGCCGCATAACCAACGGCGTGCTGGGTGCTTCACCGCTCAGCACGTCGCGCGCATCCACGGGGAAGCGGCTTTCGGGCTGCGCCTTCAGCCATGCCACCACGTTATGCGTCATGGCAAGCGGATCATCCATGTTATAGTGCCGATACTGCACCATACGCGCCGTCATCACCGCGATCTGATCGAGCGTGGCAGAGATCGGGAAGGCGAGATCGGCGTTGCAGATGAACGGCGCGTAGATGTTCGGGTGCCAAATCGGCGTCAGCCACACAAAGCGCGGCGGCTTCACAGGATAATCCACATTGAAGATGACTTCCATCGCGTGGTTGGTCGTCTCCACGATGTTGCCCGCCTGATCTTGGCGTAGCCCAACGCAGTTAAAGACCAACAGGTATTTCTCCGGCGGCTGATTCGGAAATTTTTGGCTGAATTGCTCTGGCGTCATGAAACCGCGCAAACCATCGTTAATGGTTTGGTTGAACTCTTGGCGCGTCATGGCACGCCCAAGATAGGCGCTTGCCTCATCAGCGCTCAGGTCGGCGCAATAGACCTCAATCAGGCTCTTTGAACCGCGCACGGACTGAATGCGCTCAAATTCGTGCTTCAAACGGTTATTGCGGCGGTCGGTATAGCTTGGCATCCTATGGTTTACCTCTCTTGCTTCTACTCAACGAGACCACGCAGCAAATTGTGCATCAGCATCAGCGCTTAGCTCGAACCAAAAAATACACTCAGCGCCTTGCAGGGTGGCTGCTACTTGCAGCACCGCCAACGGCGGCACACCAAGCTGCGCCAACGGTACAGCAGCAGCAGGCGATTCAGCGCTCAGCGCCAACCGACTAAGAATGCTGGGCAGGCGCGGCACACCGCACGTTGGGCAGGTTGCGCCGTCAGGCATCACGGCATCGTAAGGGCGGTAAACGGGCGTGGTCACCTCGCACGTTGGGCAGTAAAAACGGCTGACGATCTCTAATTCGGGCAGCAAGGCAGCCTTCTGAGCGCCTTCAGCGGCAAGTAGGGGCGCAATTGCCGCATAGAAGCCGCCCACCGTTAGATCAGCAGCGCGCAAAGGCAGCTCTGTGACAAGCGCACGCCCTTGATTATGGCTGAAGCAATCCTCGCGTTCGGTGTAGGTCAGCAGCGATGTGCTGTAGGTGTGTCCATTCACGTAAATGCCCTTGCCGGCTGGCACTGCCATGCCATGCAGCAGCTTCACAGCCTCTTGCACCTGCCACGCCGCCACAATGGAAGCGCTAGTCGGCGTGGTTGGCTGCCTGCCGTCCTGCAAATCTTCAGGGCGCAGCAGCGGGCAGCGGTAGCGCACATTGACCAGATCGTAATCTGCCTCCGTCATGGTGCATTCATAGCACGCGCCCTGATCAGGCACAAAGACGCGGGCGATGCCCATCAGCACCTCAATGGCGCCATCAATCCACGCCACGCCATAGCGCCAGCAGGCACGGTTGACGGCAAGGCGCGCCGCACGGTTATCCAAACAGCCAATCACGACATCCACGCGGCGGTAAACACCTTGCCCAAGCGCTTGCGTAACATCACCGTGAAAGGTTGCCACGCGCACATCAGGGTTGATCTCGCGCAGGCGCGCCGCGGCAACGTCCACCTTGCGCTTGCCGCTATCCTCAGCGCGATATAGCACCGAACGCGAGAGGTTCGCCGCCTCTACACTGTCAAAGTCTGCCAATAAAATATGCCCAACACCCAACAAGGCGAGGTTTTTCAGCACTTCGTTGCCAAGCGCACCGGCGCCCACCACCATGACTCTAGCATTCCGCAGCTTAGCCTGATCCCACCAATCAATCAGCTTGAGCGCCGCGTAGCGGTCGGCGCTGGGCGCGCTGATCTCAATCAGCCCGTCGCCCTCGGTCAACGCAATCAGGTCGCTCATTGCGCCGCTTCCTCGTCGAACTCACCGTTTTCCTCGCCCAGATAGGGCAGCATGTTAGGCATGAACACAGAGCGCAGCAGTTTGCCGACATCATACTTGCCGCAAACAGGGCAGTTGCCCAAACTCACCCAACATTCAAGGTGAAAGGCTGCCCCACACGCAGAGTTCGGGCAGTATGCCACATGCTGCCCCGCCTGAAAAGGTTGTGCATCTACGCCGGGCGTGCCAGCAGCGCAGCGTTTGCTCTGTGTGACGACAGGGCTATTGGCGGCAAGTTGCTCGATCAGGATGCCGCGCCCTGCCAACAGGCGCTTGAGTGTGGCGCGAATCGGGTACAGGCAGCCGGGATTAGAGCAGAACTCATGCTCAAACCAGCACTCTTTGTGGTGCGGCACGCCGCAGCGCGGACAAATGACCACCTCGTCCGCGCTGCGGTAGTCCAGCCGACAGACTGGGCAGCGCTTGCCGATCAGCGCTGACCCAACGGCAACTTCTTGCAGGGTCATCTCCCAAAAGAGCATCTCCATATCGCCGATTTGCAGGCGGCTGCCCTGCCGCAGCACACGCAGACCAACCACACGGCGTCCGTTCACGCGCACACGCGGATCGCCGCGCAGGTTGACCAGCAGCGGCACTTGGTAAACTTTGGCACGGGTGATGATCGCCTGTGGTTTGCCCTCGCCCGTCCCAAAGCGTGCGCCGCCGTTTTCGGCAACGCGCAGCAGCACAGGATCAGCATCCGAGAAGGTGTATTCGCCGAGCGTGCCATCAGCGTTTTGAAAGGTCAGGACGGGCATCACAACACCTCACAGTCTGCTAAAAGGGAATATCCTCAAAAAGATGTCGCATCGGCGCGGGCGTCGCCTTCTGGGTGCGGTGCAGCAGGCGGTGCTTCCGCCTTCCTGACAGGCGGCTCAACCTGATCCTCAGGCGCGGTCAGCAGCTTGTCGAGCGCTTCTTGCGCTTCCCAACGGATAACAATATCAGCATCGTTCAGCAAACCGATCAGCGTATCTATGGCTGTTTCGCCGCCCAAGTTGCCAAGCGCGCTCACCGCCGCCAAGCGTACCGACTGTTCCCATGCTGAATCAAGGAAATGCGCCACCAAGCCCAAATGCTCATCCGCCCTGCCCACTTTGCCCAAACCACTCAGGGCGTGCCGCACGATGGCAGGACTGTGCTGCTCATAGTTTTGCAGCGTTTGGGTCAGGTGCGCCAGCATTTCGGCAGCAGCATCCTGATCCTGCACATTTTGCGAGTCTGTGTTTGGGCGTGGTGCAGGGCGCTGCCCGAACAAGCCGCCAAACAGACCAAATGGGCGCGGTGGCGTATTTTCGGGCGTCTCGGAAGCGGGCGAAGATGCGCCCATGGGTGGGCGTGCGCCTAAAGAGGCAGGCGACCCGAAGCGATAGGTTGCCGCGCTGCTTGCTGATGATGGCGGCGAAGGTGGCGAAGGGATACCACGCGGCGCACGCCCAAATATGCTTGTTTGGCGCAGTGGCACAGTTTCTGGCGAAGCAGACTCAGCCGATTGCTCTTCCGCACTCGGCTCGGCAGGCGTTTGGGATCGGCGGCGGGCAAGCGATGCCAGCCATTCCATCGGATCAGCGCCACCGCGTTGGCTCTCTGGTGGTGTGTCTTCTGGGTTGGGCGGTGTGGGGCGGTCAGTCATAGCGCACCTCTCAAAGCTCAGCTAGATAGCTTCCCATCATTCAGCAAGGCGTAGGTATCGGGCGAGAAGAAGGCGAATGGGTCATGCAGTTCCACGCGCTGACCGCCTACACGCACCTCATTCCAATTTTTCACCTCAACGCGCCCACTCGTCCGCCGCGCAGAAGCAATCACCTCGCCGCGCACCCGCGCACGGGTATAAGGCGGTGGCGCAGCCTGCGCTATCCGCACCGATTCAACGTCCCATAAAGTGTCCAGCGCATCGGCGCCTTGTTGGCTTCTCAGCAGTTTGTAGAACAGGCTCTGGGTCGGATCAACATTGTGGTACTGGATGTCCAGTTCTTGCAGCTTATAGCGGATTGGATGTTTATCCAGATCGGGCGTATCCCAGCTTAGCCCGTTGCTCGTCAAGAGGCGATCTAGCACGCTTTTCTTGGTGATCCAGTCAATTTTGCCGAACAGCCGCGAAGGCGCGTTCTGTAAAGCGTCGAGCGTTTCTGACCACAACCCGATCAGTTCGCGCTCTTCTTCAGAGGTTGGGTAGCGCTCGGCATAGCGCAGCACCTGCTCTAGGTAAAGGCGCTGAACATCAATCGCCGTCATCTGGCGTCCGTCGTAAAGCGGCAGCAGCGCCGTGCAGCTTGGATCGCGGGAGACGGCGTGCATGGCGCGCACAGGGTCTTTCAAGTGCGGAATCGCGCCGATCTCAAGGTCTTCCAGCAGGCGCAGCAGCAAGCCAAAGGTGCCAACCTTCAGGAAGGTGCCATAGCCGGACATGCAGGCATCGCCCAAGATCAAATGCAGGCGACGGTAGCCGCCTTCGCTGAACGGCTCATTTTCGCGCCCCAAGTTGAACAAACCGCGCATATCGCGTGTATCCCGCGAGACGACGGCATTCATAAAATCGGCGCGCTGCCCAAGCTGAAAGGCAAAGCCTTGCTCGCCGCGCCGCCCTAAGCCAACCCGTCCCGGCGCACAAAGGATCAGGCGCGTTGCCAAGAACGGCACAAGGTAGCGAATCGAAAGGCGCAGATAGTCCTCATGATCCAGCCATGCCGTCTCGCGTTCTGCCATGTAGTTTTCGTGGCAGCCATAGGTGTTGCCGTGAACATCCACATTGTTCTTGACGATCAGGAATCGCCCACGAAAGCCATCCACACGCAGCGATTCCTGTGCGCTGGGCAGCAGCAGCGCCATCAGCGCATCGGCAGCCTTATCGTAGAGTGCAATCTCGCGTGCGCTGCGGCATTCTGGGTGCGCCCACTCCGCATGACCAACATCGTGGTAGAACTTTGCACCGTTGGCGATATACATGCTCTCATTCAGCCCGATTGCCTCTGTGAGGGCATGGCGCAGCGCACTAACGAGGGTTTCCTTCGTCGGGTCGCTGGTGCCTTTTTCGGAAAGGAAAGACACGCCGTATTCCGTCTCTAGGCTGAAGATTCGCTCTCGCATGGCGCTCCCTTTGGCTATGGCTTGATCAGGGTGTGGGACGGCGGTGATGCCGTCCCGTTTGGTGTGCGGTTATTCGCCCGTCTCTTGGCGGAAACGGCGCACAAATTCCTCAGAGTTGGTGGTGCGGAGTTCTGGGCGCTGCTCAGACTCGCCGCCAATCGTTTCGACAGGCACATCTTCGCCGCCGAAAAAGTCGCCTAGCACGTCATCAATCACGTCACGGGCAGGCGCGGCAGGCTCCTGCGCCAAGCCGCCCGCTTCGCTGCTGATGCTCTGCTGACCGCGTGTGATCTGATCTTGATCGCTCATCTCTAGTACCCTCCATAACTATAGCTATCGTAGGTGCCATAACTGCGATAGTATGGCTGCGTAATCGGCTTCAAGGTACGGATTAGCCCTTGTAAGTCGGTCACATCTGCCAAGAGCGCCTCTACCTCGGCGCGTGTGCCGCTCATCGGATCGGGCATGGCAAGGTAAACATCCTGTGTCATGTATGGCTCGCGGAAGCTGACTTCCGACCAGTCGGCGTGTGCAACATGCTCACCAAAGCGCCCTAGCAGCGTGCCACGCAGATAGGCGCGTGTATCTGCTGGCGGCGTGCTGATGTAATGTTCGATCTCGGCATCGCTCACAAGGCGATCTACAGCGCCACTTGCCTGCAAACGGTAGAAAATGCCGTTGCTGCGCGCATCCGTGCCGCGCCGAATATCATGATACTCCAGATCGAGTCGGCGCAGGCTGAAGTAAATCTCGCGCTGCCGCCAGTAATCGGCATAGCTGAGTTTGTGGCGCGCCATATAGTCCTCGATGTACGTGCCACGCACGCCATGCAGCCGCTTGATTGCCGCTTGAATAGCCTCAGGGCGATCACCGATCACCTCACGAGTCTGATCGAGTGTTAGCTCAATGGGCAATTCCCAAAGTGCCACTTGCGACCAATCAGCGCGTTGGCTGGTCAGGTAGCGCTCCAGCAGGTTGCGCTTGATCGCCCAGTCCAAGCGCGTGCTGAGCAGACGCCAATCGCGCCCGATCTTATCAAGTGTATCTGCCCACACGCTCAGCACTTCGCGGTAGGCTGCCAGCACGTCATCGGCAAATTCGCTCGCCTTTGCCTCCACATAGTCACGCGCAGCAGCGTAGAACTGACGCTGCATCTCCAACGCGGTGATGCTGCCGCCGCTATCGAGTTGGAGCGGCTGGCTGAAAGTCAAATCGCGGGAGATGAACTGATAGGCATCAATCGGATCATCAAGGGTGAAGTTGAGCGCAATTGCGTTGTCCTCAAGCATCATCAGGATGATCTGCGTGGTGCCAATCTTCAGGAACGTGCCGTAGTCCGCCATGTTGGCATCGCCCAGGATGACGTGCAGGCGGCGGTATTCATCGCGTGCGGCGTGCGGCTCATCACGGGTGTTGATCAACGGACGGTTGTGCGTTGTCTGCAAGCCGATCAACGTTTCGAAGAAATCGGCGCGCTGTGTGAGCTGATAGCCATTCGCCGCACGCTCATTTTCCGAGCCAACCTTGCCCGATCCACAGAAGATGGCACGGCTGGTCAGGAACGGGATCAGGACGCGCAGCGTGCGGTGAAAGCGCCGCATGATCAGGTCTTCGTAGAGGGCAGCCGAGAGCAGATAGTTCTCGTGGCAGCCGTAACTGTTGCCCTTGTGATCGCTGTTGTTCTTATAGATGGCGATCTCCTCACCGGCGCCCAGCACAGCACGCGCATTGGCACGCTGCCGCGAACGCTCTACGATCAGTTCGCCAGCTTTATCGGCAGCCACCACAGTGCGCGGCAAGCGTGTTTCCGCCGTGCAGTATTCGGGATGGGCGTGGTCAATATAGAAGCGCGAACCGTTCGGCAGCATCAGGCTTGAATAATCCCAACCGTAGGTTGCCATGTAGGTTTCGGCACGGACGGGCTGCCCAGAATCGAGCATTTCCACCAACGGCTCACCGGAGTCCAGCAGGCGAATATCTTGCGTTTCGGGCAGGTTATAAGCAGCCTGCTGTGCGCGGCGCACCTCACGCAGGCGCGCCTCTTTGAGCTTATGGCGGCGCAGCAGCGCGCCTGCCTCCTCACATTGTCCCAGCACCAAGCGCGAGGCAACAAACGGGTTGGATGCCGCCGCGTTCAGCACAAAAATGCCGTATTCCGTCTCAATCCCGATCAGTTTTGGCGTCGTCAAAAAAGTTTCTCCATCCTACCTGTTCTGCACTTACTACGCGCCGTTAGGCTGCGCGTGCGGCTGTGCCGCCTGATACGGCTTGCTCTTTTCCATGCCCCACGGGTCTTCTTCGGTTGCCTCTAAGAAGACCCTCACGGCACGAATATCGCCCTGCCGCGCCGCGCCCATCCCAACATTTTCGTTCAGCCAGTGGGCAATGAACTGCTCAGCATTCTCGCGGAATTCATCGGCGAGTGCTGCGCGCAGATCGGGCAGGGTGATGCCAACCTTGCCGCTGCCCGCCGCGATCTGACGCTTGAGGGCAGTCTTTTTAGCGCGAGAGACTAGGCTCATCAGCACCGCACCACTGGAAAAATCACGCAGTGGAAAGACTAAACGCTCATCCGAGCCGTTCTGCGCCCGCACGGACGTTTCGAGGCGGCTGGTTGCGCTGTACAGCACGGCAAGCGTCTCGATGATGAGCGCCTCTGCCAGTTGTTCACGGCGCGCCACCTCACTGATCAGTGCGTGCGCGTCAGCATTTTCTGCGATCAGGGCGCGTAAAGGTGCGCCGTGTGCCTCACGCGGATCAAGTGCCTTGCGCGCATCATGCTTGTCCGGCAGTGCCGCAAGCAGTGCTGCGCGTGTGCCTTCGGGCAGCAGTGCGCCAAAGAGTTCAATGCAGCGGCGCGTTGTTGCCGCCTTGAAAGTGATTGACCGACCGTATGCCTCTGGCGCTTGCGGCAGATCAGCATCGCTTAAGGGTAGATCAGGCGTTAGGTAGAGCGACATAATCTGCAAAGCTGCCTCTTGCGTTGGACGGTTGATCTTGATCTTGACATCAAGGCGACCTGGGCGCAAGATTGCAGGATCGATCATATCAGAACGGTTGCTGGCGCCGATGATGATGACGTTCTCGCTGCCTTCCACGCCGTCCATTTCGGCAAGGAACTGCGGCACAATGGTCGTCTCCACGTCCGACGAGCGCCCGCTGCCGCGTGTGCGGAACATCGCTTCCATCTCATCAAAGAAGATGACGACAGGCGTGTAGAAAGAAGCACGCGCCTTGGCGTCCTCAAAAATCTTACGAATGCGCGACTCTGTCTCACCGACGTATTTGTTGAGCAGTTCAGGACCTTTGACGTTCAAGAAATAGCTGCGGATGCCATCCTGACGGCGCACCACTTCATTAATGCGCGCCAACGCCGCGCTCGGATCGTCTAAATCCACCTCGTTCAGGCGCAGTTCTTCGGCAATCTCGAACAAGTTCGGCACGGCATCGCCGCCGCGCAGCGTACGGAACGCTGCCAGTGCCTCTGCATCCTGCGGATTGGCGCGCAACTTCAAATAGATTTCGATCAACTGCGCCAACTTGCCCAAGTAGGCGCGAATGCTGAGCGTGAGCGAGTTGGCAACCGCTTTGGCGATCAGCGTTTTGCCGCAGCCGGGCGGTCCGTAAAGCAAAATGCCTTTGGGGCGCTCTAGCTGGAACTCATCAAACAGGTTGCGGTGGATGTAGGGCAGCTCAATGGCGTCCCGAATGGTGACGATCTGATCATCCAAGCCGCCGATGTCTTCGTAGCGCACGTCTGGCACTTGTTCAAGGGTTAGGCTGCCGCTTTCTTGCGCGGGCAGCTTCTCAAAAGCGATGCCGATGCGCGGATCAACGCGCACCACATCACCAATCTCAACCGTGCTGTGGAAAAGCTGATCGCTGATTTCGACAACAGCCTCTGTGTTGCCAACGCGCACCTGTAAGCGCGGACGAATCTTGGCGATGGCGTGCTTGCCGCTCGGATCAATTTGGACAATATCGCCGCGCTGAAGCGTCTCGGCAAGGGCAGGATCGCACAGCACGCTGAACTTTTCGCCGCTGAGCCACTGCACGCGCAAGCTGACGCCCTCAGGCGCAGAGAGCAGGCGCGCCGCGTTATCTGGACTGAGGATGGCGAGGACTTCGGCGGTTTCGCCGCGCAAAAAGTCTTGCCGAATGCCGACCACATTTCGCGCACGGTTCAGCACAACCTGCTGCCCTTCGCGCAGCTGGTCAATCGGCAGATCGGGCGCGGCAAGTTTCACCTCTAGGCGCTGCCCGTTATAGCCAACGATCACGTCGCGCCCAGTCACAAGGATGCCGTGCAGTTCGTCGCGCAGGGTCTCTAGGCGCTGGCGGTCATCCGGCGTAATGCTGCGTTGAATGGCATCATTCAGCACCTCTGCCAGCATCTCCCAGATCAGGTCATAGTCGCCTTCCAGTTCGACCATCTGCCCGTTTTCGTCTACAATCTGCGGCTTGGGGCGCGGCGGGCAAACACCTAAGAACACGCCATATTCAAGCGGCGCGCTGCGTGCTTCTTCAAGATCGCGCTGCGTTTTGATCAGCAGTTCGCGCAGGCGTTGAATGCCGCTCAGCTTTCCAACAAAGCCGAGCAGTTCCATCAGGCGGGTGCGTTCATCGGGCGGCGGCGGTGGTGCGGCGCGCAGTTTCTCTTTGACGAGGGTCTCTAACAGGTGGATCAGGGTTTCAGTGTCCGTCGGCATTACAATTCCATCACATCTGGCGCAGTGTGCGCCGCAAGCTAGGCGGACGGGACGCCATGCGTTTCGGCTGAATGCACTCCCTATCGGATGATCAACCCTAAAAACGCATGTTGCAAAAGCGTTACAAAAAAATCACAACTGACTATACAGTATGCCATATTTTCTGCAAACTCAACATGCTAAATGTACTATTTACATTTTTTATCAACAAGGGTGTTTCCCTTATTGGTTGGTTAGAAGATAGCTGCTTTAGCAGAAGATAAAGCCAATGCCAACCCTGACGCTCATCTATGTCACCTACAACAGCGCCGCCACCATCCGCGCTGCGCTCGATTCAGCCCTGGCGTTGCACTTGCCGCCTAACCTTTCAATGCGTGTCGTGGTGGTGGATAACGCCTCGCAAGATGGCACGCCTGCCCTGATTACTGCCTATTATCCACAAGTGCAAGTGTTGGTGAACCCTAAAAACGTGGGCTTTGCGGCAGCCAACAATTTAGCCATGCAGCGCTTCCCAGCGGCGTACTTTGGCTTGGTGAACGCCGATGTGCGCTTGGCAGAGGCTTGGGCAGAGGCGCTATCCGCAGCCTTCGAGTCTGATCCACAGTTAGGCGTGGCAGGCAGCAAGATTTTCTTTGGCGAAAGCGGTATTTTGCAGCACGCGGGCGCTGGTGTGCGTCCAAACGGTTTAACCTACCACATCGGGACAGGCGAACGCGACGAAGGACAGCACGATCAGCCGCGTGCGGTGGATTATGTGATGGGTGCGGCGTTCATGGTGCGCGGCGACCTTGCCGCTGCGCTTGGCTATCTGCACACGGGCTATTTCATGTACTTCGAGGAGACCGAACTGTGCGCGCAGGCGCGGCGCTTGGGCTATGCCGTGCGCTATGTACCGACTGCCGTCGCCTATCATGATGAGCGCCACAGCTTAAGCGGCAAACCTTCGCTAAAGTACCTGTGGCGCTATCACCGTTCGCGCTATCTGTTCGCAGCGCGCAACCTTGATCCGCGCACCTTCTGCGCCGCAGAACAGGCTTGGCTGCGCGGCTCTGCCCGTGATGTGCGCTACCGTGCGCTGCTGCACACGGCACGCCTTTCGCAAGTGCGGCTCTGGCTGCGGCATCGCTGGTTGCTGACGCTGCGTGCCTGATCTTCCCTAAAACACAAATAGGTTGTCGCGGTCTGCCCTGCCGTTGCCTGCTTGCGTGATGATCTCGGCAATTTTGCCGCGTGCTTCGGGCTGAAGCAGCGCTTGTACCAACACTTCTGCCACATCCTCACGGCTGATCATGCCAAAAGCGTTGATGTGGCGTGCAATGGCAATCTCTGCGCCGCCGGGTGCATTGGTCAAGCCGCCGGGACGCACAATGGTAAACGGGATGCCGCTCTCTGCAACCGCCAATTCGCCACGCCGCTTTTGCCGCAGAATGCGCGCAAGGTGCGGTACTGCATCTGGCGTTTCCGTGCCAAGCGAAGAACACATAGCAATCTGTTCAACGCCGCACTCAATGGCAGTTGCCACGATGTTCATATAGGCAGTGGCTTCGACCGCTTGTATTTCAGCATCTGTATAGTGAATGCGCGAGCCGATTGCGCTGATGATGGCGCGCACACCGTGCATGGCGCGCCGCAGATCATTCACATTCAGCACTGAACCGATCAGCGTCTCGACGCCGCTTAGCGTCAGTTCGGGTGTGGTCTGAAGGCGATCTTCAGCGCGCACCATAGCGCGGATAGCGATTGCCTTGTCATGCAGATGTTTCACAACACGCCGTCCGGTTTCGCCATTGGCGCCCAAAACAAGCACAGTTCCTTCAAAGGTGGTCATGGTGAGGTATCTTGCTTCCTGATTGCTTCAAAAATCCGTCCCTAATCCTAGCAGGAAGGGCAGAAAATGCACAGGCAATCAGGCGGGCGGCGGAAGACTACACACAAAAAGGCATCGCAAAACGTTCAGTTTGGAAAGAGATTGTAAAGCATTCTACCACTATCATTGAGTCCGCTTTCGGCAATCCAACCCACTTGCCCTCTGGCGCTGCCGCTGGTAAGCCGCACTTGCCACCACATCAACTCGTGCCTGCCCAGTTCTGCACAGCGCGCCGCACCAATCACCTCAAAACGCGTATTAGGCGCTAGACGCATACCTGACTCTCCCGCTGGCGCATTGCGTAAGCGAACGTTAAATTGATGATGCGTGCGCGCTGTAGCACCCACATACAGGCGGGTGGGCAGAGAATTCCTACACTGCAAAACGGTTGGCTGGGCGGCTTGTGTTGGTTGCAGGGTGGGTTGGATAGGGCGTGCTGTGATAACAGGTAACACTTCAATTAAAGGTAGGGATGTTGGCTGCGCGGTGTGGGTTGGGCGTAGTGTAGATTGGACGGAACGTACTGTAGGGCTTATCCAAATTGCTGGCTGTGTGGGTTGGATAGGGCGTGCTGTTGGAAGGGAACGACTCTCAGGGCGCGGTGCGGTGAAACGGGACAATTCAATTGGCGAAAAAAGTGATGTGCTTCCTTGCCAATAGTAACAGGGAGCAGTCGGAATGCCATCCAGAAAATGCTCCCAACCGCCCAAACAGCGCAGACGCTCTAAAGCACGGATTGTAAGGAAGATTGCAATGCCCCAACCGCAGATGAGCAAGAGAACTGCAAGAATACGTAACAGCCAAGAGGGTTGCTCCACCATAGCATCGTCCTTCAGCGTTTGCGTTTATCATTTATCATTGGTTTGCCACACCACCTAAGACTGCGAATATAACGCTGAGTACGATAGTGATAATTACAATCCAAATAATAATAGTTACGATAGTGATAAGCAGAAACAACCCTATGAAAACGCCTAGCGAAACCAAACTTAACACAGCTGGAATGCCATTGGCAGCGATAAGGCTTTGGACAGGTGCGCTGCCTCCACGTAAAGTCCCTAATGTAAAAGTGAGAAGTGCCATCGTCAATAACAAGTTAAAAGCATTCAACACAATCAAGTAGGGATACAAAAGGAGACCAATGCCGAATAACCAGTAAACAATCCCTTTGGTCGGCTCGAAAAAGCCGCCCTCTAGACGCAGATTGTAAAGAGCTGAGTCTGGTATCAAAAGCAGAATCACGAGCGATACAGTGCTTGTAAGCAGAGTCCAAAAGACGCTGTGACGCACCCAGCCGCGAATAGGCAAAGGCAATCGCTCGTAAATATCCAACTTCAGCGCGCCAAGCGATACATACTCTAAATTATGCATACAGCATTACTCCAAGCAAAACTGAACCGCGTCCCCTCGAAACGCTGAGCGATGCATGAACGTTCCGAGGGCAGCAACTTAGCTATGCGAGAAATTGAGGATGCCAAGCAATAACACCGGCTATTCCCAATACCAATGTGTTAGGTAGTACCACATTGCTACTGGCAAGCCATTCACACGATTGTGCGGATCGAGTTGTAAACCAAAGAGGATTGGATCATAGGACGCACTGAGGAGCATCGGTGAGCTGGCAAGCAACAACGCAGAAGTGGCAGCCAGCGCGGCAACGCCCGCTACCGCTGTGAAGGCGCCTGCCTTCCACAAGCCTTCTGCAAAGCGTTGAGCGGTGTGAATGCGTGCTTGGGCGCGGCGTGGTGGGGGCGGCATAATTAGCGCTGTGGGTGGTGGTGAACCATTAGGAACCACACCAGCGGGAATTTCGTGCGCGATGAACAGCGCATCCATATTAATGCCCGCCGCCCGAATTGCTTCAATGTCCTTAGCAACGGTTTGTGGCACGATTAACCGATTTTTGCGCCCGAAGAATCCACGCGGCGTCGTAAATAGAACATCCTGTGCAAGGTTGATAATCGCCCAGTCACTGTTCTGACCGCGGTGGATATACCACCCACTAAAGGTAGGCGCATATCCCATGAAATAGACGGATAAGTTGTGCTGTGCTACGCGATCATTCGTCTCATGATAGCGATCAATGAGGCGTGCATCAATTGATACAGGTAGTTCTTTTACACTGGCACGTAAACTGAATGCTTGTGTCATAGCCAGCCAATTGCCCACCGATGGCACTTCCGCCACTGGCGCTTCAAGAATTGCCCGTGCCTGAGATTGCCGTGTCTTGGTTATTATGTGCTGTGTCATTTACTACCTCCTCAACAACTTACAATTGAAAGCATAAGGCAAGTGTAGACTCTTTGTCAATAGGGATAAGTATATAATTTACGCTGTTAGCATAGATTGCCGTGAAGAAGGTCTAATATAAAGTAATTCGCCCGCTGCTGGACCCCTTCAAGCAGACCTTGTGCTATGATGAAAACATTCTTTTGTCGAGTTCGGCTTGCGATCTTAGCGAGGTGTAGCGTGAGTCCGTTTGTGGAAACGCTCTTTGAGACGGCAACTATTCGGGTTGGCTGGTACGACGCAGAGCGCACCATCCTTGTGGTGGAAGCCGAACAAGGCTGGACGTGGGACGAAGCACTTGTTGTGATTATGGAAGTTGTGAACCCTGCTATTCAAGCGCGTGCGCCAGAGCCTATCTACAGCATTTACCATCACCGCACACGCTATTTTCCTGAAGGGCGCGGTGCGTTGAGTGCGCTGCGCCGTATGATCTCCGTCAATGTGCCGAATGAAAGGCTGCTCATCTTTGTGCGCCAAAGCGAGGTACTCAACACTCTTCTAGAGGTTGCCCTGCGTGCCTTCCGCATGTTCAGCCACTTAGCGCATACCCATTTTGTGCAGACCTTTGAGCAGGCACTCACCATCATCCAGACTGATAAGCGCGCTAGGGAAAAATAGCCACCTTCCTCTTAAGCGTGCTGCACGCTGCTTTGTTTGGGCAGCGTGCAGCGAGCGTAGGTCTAGTTATCAGGCGTAGCAGCAGGCGCTGGCACATACTCGCCGATGGCTGCCAAAGCAGACTCGACCAGTGTTCCATCTATCAGTGCTGGCACTTCAAGCAGATCGGCGTATTCCAATAAGCCGCGCCCTTTGAAGTAGCGTTGCACTTCTTCAAGGTCTGCCACAGGAATCACACCGTTCGGATCGTAGTATTGACGGTTCATCCGCAGCACGACAGGCGCAGGCACATTGGTGTACTTCTCAATGATGGACGCCGTGGACTCATCAATCTCACCTTGTAGATCGCGTGCGGCACGCAGATAGGCACGCATAAACGCCTCTGCGACGGCGCGACGCTCCGTGAGCATGGACTCGCTCATGAAAACGTAGGTGACAGTGATGCCATCAATGAAATCGTCGGCGAGGACCGTCAGCAAGCCCTGATCGCGCCCTAAGGTTGCCAGCGGCTCAGTGATGACAGCCGCATCCACAGCGCCAGCATCCAGCGCCGCTGCCATTTGCGGGAAGGGCATCGCAACCGTCGTCACCTCATCCATGCTGATTCCTTCGCGCTTCAGTGCAGCATAGACCCAATACTCAACGGCTGAACCGACGCCGTTAATGGCAATCTTGCCACCTTTCAGATCGGCAACGCTTTTGATCTGATCGGCGCGCTTGGCAGCAATGACCAACGGTGTGGCTAAGGGCGGACGCTCCGTGTGCAGCGGTGCCACAATCTTAACGGGAAAACCAAGCGCAATGGCGTTCCACAGTGCCGCGCCGGCGCCAGTTGCCGCAATGTCAAGGTTGCCGGCAGCAAGCTGCACGATGGAGTCACCGCCACCGCTTGGCAGCGGCAGCAGGTCAATCTCGATGCCTTCTTCGGCAAAGTAGCCGCGCTCGATGCCGATGAAGAAGGTGGCATAGGTGATCACGGGCAGGTAGCCAAGCCGCACCTTCTCGGTTTGGGCGTGGACAGGCGGCTGCACCATAAGGGCAGCCAGTGCCGCTACAAAAACTGACAAAAGCAGGCGTTTCATAGCAACCCTCGCTAGTTATCAGGCGTGGCAGCAGGCGTTGGCGCATATTCGCCCAACACTTCGATAGCTTTCTGCACCAACGAGGTATCTACAAACGGCGCTAAATCAATGGCTTCGGTGTATTCCAGCACACCGCGTTCAAGGAAGTAACGCTGAAGCTCTTCAATATCCGCCATGGGAATCACACCATTCGGATCGTAGTAGGGACGGTTAGCGCGCAGCACCACGTCGGCAGGCACGTTGGTATATTTCTCGATGATGGCGGCAGTTTCAGTGTTCAGCCAGCCTTCGTCGTCCAGATCGCGCAGCGCACGCAGATAGGCGCGCACAAAGCCTTCGGCAACCTCAGGGCGATCATTGAGCAGCGGCAGGCTCATATACAGGTAGGTGACGGTGATGCCTTCGACAAAATCATCGGCAAGCACGCTGATCACACCTTGATCTTTTTGAAGAGTCACCAACGGCTCGCCCAGAATGGCGGCATCCACTGCGCCGCTCTCAAGGGCGGCTGGCACGTCGCGGAAGGCGACCGTGGTCAGCGTAATATCCTGCATGGTCAAGCCTGCTTTGGTCAGGGCAAGGTAGACCCAATACTCGGTGGCAGCGCCCGTCGCATTGATCGAAACGGTCTTGCCTTTCAAATCGGCAACGCTCTTGAGTTCATCAGCGCGGCTGGCGGCGATCACCAAGGGGCTGGCAATCGGCGGACGTTCGGTGTGCATGGGTGCCACAATGCGGAACTCCAAGCCGAGCTTGGCGGCGTTCAGCAAGCCGGCGCCCACACCACCAACGGCAGCATCAAAGTTGCCAGCGGCAAGCTGCACCACTGAGTCTGAGCCGCCTTGTAATGGCGTTAGCTCCACGCTGATGTCTTCATCCGCAAAATAGCCGCGCTCTGCCGCGATGTAGAGCGGCGCGTAGATCATGACTGGCACGTAGCCAAGCCGCACAGTTCGGTTTTCCTGCGCGGTGAGGGTGCCAAATGCGCTCAGGCTGAGCGCCGCAACGAGGCTAAACGCCAAAAGGCGCGCAAAGTGTTTCATAAGGTTTGATCTCCTTTGGAGTACAAACGCTGCACAAAGTTTAGATCGTTCAGAATGTTTTGAACGATCTAAACTTCATTGTACTTCGCTTCACAAACAGATGCAAGTAGTAGTTAGGAAGGGTAGCAAACCTAAGCCTGTGGTGGATCAATTTCCACTTCGATAGGCGTGCCGAGTTGGCTAAAATCGAGGGTGGGCAAGCCTTCGGGCAAGCCCGCGCCAAGCGCGCTGAGTGTGGCGCGTGCCTGTGCCATGCCGTACGCGTAGGCGTAAGGTTCGCCATTGCACCATGCAATCTGCACGGCTGCCTGTGCCGCTTGCACGGCTGCCTCATCCCGCTGAATGGCGCGCTCTGCGTGTGCCAGCACGTTTAGTGCATCTGCCTGCGCCATGCGGAAGCCACCGCGCTCGGCTGCCTCCCACACATCCTCAAGTGTGGTGCGCGCCGTTTCGGGCATGTCATCTTGCAGGCGCACCGCCGCCAGACCGACCACCGCCGCCAATTCATGCTCGGTCAGGCTGGCTGCCCGCGCACGGGTTAGCGTCTCGGTGAAGGCTGCCTCCGCTGCGCTTAAGTTGCCCATCAGCAGTGCCGCCTCACCCTGAAAACGCCGCGCCCGCACCAAGTCCGCCTCATACTGAAGCGTTTGGGCAAGTTCCCATGCCTGCTCAGCGTATTGGTAGGCGCGCTCTGCGTCGTCCTGCCACACGGCAAGTTGGGCAAGGAAGGCATACATCACGCTCTGCCCTTGCGGATTGTTCTGGCTTGCCTGTAAGCGTATGGCACGCTGGAGGGCAGTCTCGGCATCTGCATAGGCACCGTATGCCATGCGCGTCAGCGCTAAAACGCCCAGCGCAGTTGCCTCATCGCCCACATTGTTGACGGTGCGCGCAATCAGCAGGGCGCGGTTGGCAGACATTGCCGCAGGGTAAAAATCGCCAATTTGCCGCAGCGACTCGGCGAAGTTCATCAGCCCAATGGCAACATTGCGCGGCACGCCTTCATACTCTGCCATGTTCACGGCGCGCAGATAAAGCGGCGCAGCGCGGGCAGGCTGCCCAGACATTTGGTAGGCAAGCGCCAGATCGTTGATGGCGCGTGCTTGGGCAATCTTGGTGGTAAGGCGCGGCGCTTTCTCCGTCCCTTCAGGGAAGAGCTGTTCAAGCAGTTCAGCGCGCTGCAAATTGGCGCTCAGGCGGCGCAGCATGGGCAGGTTCAAGCGTGCATCATAGAGCGCGTATGCCTCATCATATTCGCCCATGCCGATCAGTGTGTTGTACAGCTCGATGGAAGGCGTCAGGTCTTCCAGACTTCGCACGTCTTCCACACGCACGGCAGGCATGGCGTTGAAGTGCGCGTTCAGGGCAGCATACAAGCCTTGTTGCGCTTGCGCGTCTAGCGCATTCCACGCCACACCACGCACAATCGGATGCAGGTCATAGCGGTTAGCGCGCTGATCCCAACCAACCAAGCCACGCCCTTCCAGCACGCTGAGCGCGGCGTCAAGTTCCGCTTCTGTGCTGAAGCCGCTGAATGCCTCACGCGGTTTCTTGCCCAAAAGCCCACCGAGTGCGCCGCGTAAGCCGCCTTGCGCCTTTGGGGCAGCGTCGGACGTTTCGGAAGGTTTCATCAACAGCGGCGCCAGCGATTCGTAGAAAGTAGGCATACGGAAGGCGGCAATCGTCTCTAAGGTGCGGCGTGCGCCTGCGTCCAGCCCGCGCAAGGCGTAGCTCATCAGGTGTGCGCGCACGGAGTCCGCGCTTTGGCGCAGCGGCGCAAAGCCACTATTAGCACGCCGCCATGCAGCAAAATCGCCGTTCGCAGCGGCGGCAACCTCACCAGCAAGCGCACGGATGAGCAACGGATAGTTGTGGACTGTGTTGAAGATCGGCAGCAGTTCAGAGTCCTCGCCACTACATCCGTAGGCGCGCCACAGGGCAAGCGCTTCGGCATCTTCCAAGCCGCCTAAGAACATGGCAAAACTGCCTAGTATTGGATAGCCGCTGGCGTGCTGTAAATCAGCAGGGTAAAGCCGTGTGCTGATCAGGATGCGCGAAGCGTTCACGCCTGCCAGCTTTCGCAAGAATGCGCCGGCACGCGGATCAGCCGTCTTACGCAATCGGTTGGGCGTGAAGATGGTGCCTTGCGCCTCTTTGGGAATGCCAAGCGCACCTGCCACAACGTTCGCCGTCTCCTCATCCAGCGAGTCATCGTCCATGCGTGCGGCGTCCATGCGTGCATAGGCGATCAGAATGCGCTCCAAGCCGTCCAGCGTGATCAGGTACGGCTCACGGTCTAGGATTTCGAGCAGTTCGCGCTCACGTTCGGCGGCGCTGATCTCACGGATTTCGTCCTCTGGTGAGTCTGTGACGTAGGCAAGCGCACGGATCACAAAGTTTTCAAAGTAGGCGTCGCTCTCGTAGAAGCTCCACCACATCCGTCCGCTGAAGTCGCTAAGCGTTGGCGCAATCTCGCTAAACCAATGCCAGGTCATAGCGCTTTTGCCCATGCCGCCAATGGCAACCACATTCATCAGGCGCACTTTGTGGTTGGTCTCGGTCACCCAGTCGGAAAGGACTTCGAGCTGTGTGCGCCGACCGATCATCTGGCTTGAGGGCAGCAGCGTATAGGGATGCGCGATGTACACTTCGGGCGGGGTTGGGATAGCGCCGACGTAGTGCAGCGATTCCAGCTTGAGATCGCGCAGGGCGGCAAGGCGGTTCACCAAAGCGGCGCGCAGGTCGGCGGCTTCGCGGAAGGTGATTGCGTCAGGCGCGGCGCGCAGTGTGGTCAGCGCCTCGCTTTCGGGCAGTCCTTCGCGCAAAAAGATCAGGCAGGGCGTGTTGCGGGCGGTGGCGCGGCTGTATTCTGCGGCGCTTTCGGGCGTGGGCGGTTCGGGGTAAATGCCAATAAACAAGCCAGCATCATCAATTTGGCGTGGTGCATTCGGCTCGGCAAGCTGCGGCGCGATGTTCATGCGTTGGCAGGCATCAAGGGCGTGGCGCAGCAGGTCGGGCGCGGCGCGCACCGCAGAGCCGATCAAGGCATAGGCGCGGGTGTCTTTCCGATCAAATCGCATAGGTTGAGCAGTCCTGTCTTGGGTAGGCGCTCTGCCACGGGTGAGCGGCGCTGTGGCAGAGCGGAAAAGGTGTTCAGCTTATAGGTTGATCATGTGTCCTTCAAGACCATGTGCGGCTTCCATGATTGCCTCGCTGAGGGTGGGGTGTGCGTGAACGTTGCGGGCAATCTCGGCGGGCGTGAGTTCCCAAAGCTGGGCAAGGGTGAGTTCGGGCAGCAGCTCGGTGACGTTGGGACCGATCAGGTGTGCGCCCAGCAATTCACCATAGCGCGCATCACTGATGATTTTAATAAAGCCCGCGTAATCACCCAAGCCGAGCGCCTTGCCATTCGCCTGCCACGGAAACTTGGCAACCTTGACCTCATAGCCTTTTTCGCGTGCCTGCTTTTCCGTATAGCCAAAGCTGGCAACCTGCGGATTGCAGTAGGTGGCACGCGGCATCATGATGTAGTTCAGCGGCATGGTCTCTGCGCCGGCCATTTTCTCGGCAGCGATGATGCCTTGCGCGCTGGCAACGTGCGCCAATTGCAGTTTGCCGGTTACATCGCCAATGGCGTAGACGCCTTGGACGCTGGTCTGCATGAACTCGTCCACCTCGATCCAACCGCGTGAGTCCAGCTTGACGCCGGTTGCCTCCAAGCCGTAGCCCGTGCGCGGCTTCCAGCCAACCGCCTGCAAGACCATCTCAGCGCGCAGCGTTTGCGTTTGCCCATCAATGCTCAGGGTGACCGTCGCCGCGTCAGCCTCTTCGGTAATGCGCTCAACCTTAGCGTTGGTCAGCACTTTCACGCCCATGCGCGTATACTGCTTCTTGAGTTCTTCGGAGACCTCTTCATCTTCTAAGGGCAGCATGGTTGGCATGTATTCCACCATGGTCACCTCAGTGCCATAGTTGTGCATTACGTAGGCAAATTCGGTGCCGATGGCGCCCGCACCGACGATGATCACGCTGCGCGGCAGCTTGTCATCCATGATGAACTCTAGATAGGTGCGAACGCGGTTACCGATCTGTGTGTTCGGCAGAAGGCGTACTTCAGAGCCAACGGCGATGATCACATTTTGGGCGTTGAGCGTCTCGGTTTTGCCGTCGTTGAGCGTCACTTGCAGGGTTTTGGGCGCGGTGAACGTTCCCCAGCCATCGTAGGTGTCAATCTTATTCTTCTTCATCAAGCCCTGCACGCCCTTCACCAAGCGATTGCTGGTCTGGCGGCTGCGCTTAAAGGCAACGCTGTAATCCAGTTCGACCTCGCCTTGCATTTTGAAGCCAAACTCGGCGGCGCGGTGCTTGACGATGTGCGCCAGTTCAGCGTTGTGCAGCAGCGCTTTGGAGGGAATGCAACCTACATTCAGGCAGACGCCGCCCCACCACTGTTTTTCAATGATGGCTGTTTTGAGTCCGAGTTGGGATGCGCGAATGGCGGCAACGTAGCCGCCGGGACCTGCGCCCAGCACTACGAGATCGTATTCTTTTGCCATGCTGAGAATCTCCGATTGCGGATATAACAATTAAGGGCAATTGTAGCTTGTGTGCGGCGAAAGGGCTAGGGCGCGCCTAAAACGGCACGCCCTGCCTCACAAGTTATTGTCCGCGGCTGGCGCGCACGGCGAGGCTGTAGTTGAGCGGGGTGACCGTTTCTAGGATGCTGGCGATATCAAAGGGTTTTGGGGAGATCGTCACCAGATATTCGACGTTGGCATCAAGCACCAACCGCAAGCGTGCCTCTTGCATGGCACGCCCTGAGACAGCTGCCACTTCACGCGGAATACCCTGCGTGAAATCTTCAATGCGTAGTTCAGGGCTGAAGGTACCTTCTAGGCGCTGATAGTCAAGCTCTATGGTTAGTGGCTGTGGGCTGAAAATGCGGTAAAAATGAAAGCCTTCTGGCTCGATTGTGCTGGTCACTTGAACGCCGGGCAGCAGATTTACGGTCTTTTGGAGCAGCAGGGAAAATTCGCCGGCGCTATCACCCGTCAGAGTAATGGTGTACGTGCCATCAGCGGGCAACTCTGCCAGCAGCACAGGCTTTAGGCGCTCCTTGTTATAGACGTTGCCGATTGATTCTCCGCTGCTGTTAGTTAGTTTGATGTCAAATGCCAATGTGGAAAAAACGGCAGTCCCTAGTGGAAAGATGTAGATCACATCTTGTGCGCTGCCCGTGAAGGTGAAGCGCATTTCACCGGCTCTGGTAAAATTGCCGATGGCAGGTTCGCCGTAGGCAATTGGTGTGGCTTCTTGTGCCGCTGCGAACAGCGTTTGCCCAAGAAGCACTGCGCCTAAGCACAGCAGCACACCCCAGATCACGATTTTTCTAAACATACAAGCCTCCATTTTGGCGTTTAGGCGCGCTTATTATTGCGCTAGAGAGGTAGGTTTGCAAAATTTAGGATTGACAAGCAAGCGGTGCAGGCTATAATACGAGGCAGTTTGGCTCCGTAGCTCAATTGGCAGAGCAGTTGACTCTTAATCAATTGGTTAGAGGTTCGAGTCCTCTCGGAGTCACCATTCATCAGGGCAAACGCCACATTGTTATCTCAGACAAAGCCCCGACACAAAGTCAATTGGCTAGAAAGGGCAACCAAAGCGCCTAGCGGTATGTGCTAGGCGCTTTTAAGTGGTGGTCATTCGGAGTCAGTCAGGTGGCGCAGGGCTGAAAAACGGTTGTGCCGCGCTGCGGAGCGTGCCGACACGCCCTCATGCGCGTCGCGGGTGAGGAAGGTGGCTTCGCTAGGTTGTTAAGGTGAGGTTGGTCGGGTTGCCCTCTACGTAACCGTACCCATTCCGTGACGCCGAGCGCGCCGTGCTGCTCTCAACGCACTTAGTGGAGGATGTCGTGCGCTCAGCAGAGTGCGTGATCGTGCTGGATCGCGGGCCGATGCAACCTGCACTGCACACGCTTGAAGATGCCTATCTGAACCTGCTGAGGTGAGCGTCATGCAGAACTTACCTCATGATTTGCAGACCATGCGCGCCATCGCGCTGACAGAGTGAAAGCTACAAGCACGCAGCATTGCCTTTTGGGCTGTGGTTATCTTGCTCATAATCTACGCCGCGGTGCGTTTCGCCTGTGGTAGTGAGGTCAGATTGCTGATTCAGGCAGGGTGATTATCTCCCAATACCTCCACCTCTCTCCGCCCTGTTACGTTCTTTTATCATACCGCTTTTCGTGCTACACTAAGCGGAAGCGTCCTTGCTGCCCGAAAGGATTTCGCCGTGACCTTAACCGCCGCGCAATTTCGCCAGATTGTTGACCTGTGCGCGCCGCACATGCAAACCACTGCCGCTCGCCAGACCTGCTTCTACGGCGCCTTTAGTAACGCGCCCTTCCACAACCAGATTAACTGGGAAGGCACCACCACTGACTATGTAGCGCACCTGCTACGCACCCTGCTCACGCTGCACCGCTACAACGGTGAGCATCCGCTGCGGACGCTGCTCGTCTCGCTCAAGAGCGAGTACGGCGAGGATATTCAAGCGCAGATTGACGCGCTCCTGCCACACATTGATGCCCTGCCCGAAGGCAGCACGCTGCCCGCCCTGCCCCTGACGCTCTTTCTGAGCTACGCCCGCGCCGACGATGAGCCATTCGTCCGCCGCCTGTATGACGACCTGAAGGCGCACGGCTTCAACGTCTGGTTTGACCGCGTCAGTATGCCTAGCCGTGGTCTTGGCTTTGCGCCTGAGATCGCCCGTGCCATTGAGCGAGCAGACCACCTGCTGCTGGTTTGCGGTCCCGCCGTCTACAGCTCGGGCTATGTGCAGGCAGAATGGCAGCACGCCCTAGCGCACTGCAAGCCGATCCTACCCGTCGTGCGGCTGGGCGACTTTCCGCCGCCTATCCTCGACCAACTCAGCGTTAATCCTGTGGATGCCCTTGATATGCGCGATGGCGCCACCTACGCCGAGACATTCGCCCACCTGCTGCGCCAAGTGCGCGATCAGCCGCTGCCGCTTGGCGCGCTGACCAACGTCCGAGCGCCTGAGCAGTGGTACATCATGCGGAGCGCGCCGCAGCGCCAAGTCATCCAGTCGCTGACTGCGCTAGGGCGCGAAAACACAGTCGCCATTAGCGCCATTAACGGCTTAGGCGGCGTCGGCAAGAGCGTGCTGGCGGCGATGGTCGCCCATGATTGCGAAATACGGCGCACGTTTCCGCATGGCATCGCCCTGATTGAGGTCGGCAAGCAGCCGAACCTGACGGAACTCCAAGCACGGCTTGGCAAGCTGGTTGGTTTGGAAGCGGCAGAATTCAAGGAAAACCTAGACGCCAACCGCCAACTGCTGAGTGCCGCTTTTCTCGGCAAGCGGATGTTGATCATCCTTGATAACGTCTGGAACAAGCACGCCGTAGATGCCGCCAATTTTGGTGCGGAAGGCGTCAAGTTCATCGTCACCACGCGCTTGGTGAACCTTGCCAACATGCTCGGACGCAGTGTGCGTGTAGACCTGCTCTTGCCTGAGGAAGGCGCTGACCTGATCGTGCGGCGTGCCGAACTCAAAGACGACCAGCGCGCTGCTTGCGAGGCAGTCTCGCGCCAATTGAACGGCTTAACGCTTGCCGTCAGCATTGCGGCTGCCAAGATCAAGAACGACGCTCTGACACCTGAGGCTTACCTGGCGCGCCTGAAAAATGCCGAGAATCCGCTTGGTGAGCTGACCCTTGCCGATCCTGACGATCCCTACGCCGATGCCAACCAGCCTGAGCAGAATTTTGCCGCCTCGCTCAACCTGACCTACGGCGATTTGAACGCCGAGATGCAGCGCCGTTTCAGGCTGCTAGGCGTCTTTGCGCCCGAAGGGACGTTCGATGTGGCAGCCGTAGCCGCCGTGTGGGATGAGCCACTGGAGACGGCGCAGACCAAGCTCAATCTGCTGGTGAACCTTGAATTGGCAGCCCGTGACGAAGGCGAACGCTACAGCCAGCACAGCCTGCTGCGCGCCTATGCCCGCGCCTTGCTGCGCGAAGCAGATGCGCTGGAGGACACTGCCGAACGGCACGCTGCCTACTACCTTGCCCACATGCGCGCCGCGAATGACGCCCAAACCTACTACACCATGCGCGATGACCTGCCCCAACTGCGGGTTGCCTTTGGTTGGGCAGAACAAACTCAACAACCTGACTTAGCGCTAGGCATTCTGGTCAACACCGCCAACCTGCTGCGGATGCTCAACTTGGGCGAGGAATACCTTGACTGGGCGAATCGCTTGGTGGTGTTGGTGCAGACACATGGCGGTGATTTGGGTGCGGCATTGGGAACACGTGGGAATGCCTACCAATCCGCTGCAACCGTGGTGGTGGGCGAAGACCGCCGGGCGCGCTTGCTTCAGGCGCTGAACGACTACACCACCGCGCTCGACCTGAGCCGCGACGTGCCGCTCGCTTACGCGACCACACTCAACAACCGTGCTAACCTGCTGAGTGACTTGGCGGGGCTGCCGGGCGAAGACCGCCGGGCGCGCTTGCTTCAGGCGCTGAACGAC
>QWHC01000004.1:38696-288523 GCA_021404685.1 Chloroflexi bacterium CFX4
CTTGGCGGGGCTGCCGGGCGAAGACCGCCGGGCGCGCTTGCTTCAGGCGCTGAACGACTACACCACCGCGCTCGACCTGAGACGCGACGTGCCGCTCGCTTACGCGATGACATTAGGAAATATGGGGAATCTCTACAATACACTGGAAGACTACAGCAAGGCGCTTGATTGCATGTGGAAAGCATATCTCGGTTTCGTGCAAGCACAACACGCGCCATACATCGAGCAAAGCCAGCGTATTTTGGGGCAATTCAAAGGTCAGCTTGGTGCGCGTTTCGATGCGCTCTGGCAAGAGGTCATCGGTCAGCCGCAGCCAGCATGGTTGCAAGCCAATGACGATACAGATCGCTTGCAAGGTTTGCTCATCGCGTGGGTGCAAACACCGGATTGGTCTGCCTCACGCACCTATCTGGAGGCACATCAGGCGGACATCCTGACAGAACAGGCAGAACAGGCAATGGAAATGCTGGTTCAGGGCAACAACAATCATCCTGAATTAGTGCGGCACCTTGAACTATTGCGCTCGGCACGGCGCGAAGGCATCGCGGCAGCCTATGCACAGATGGGATCAGGGCAGGACGAAGGCGCGTAGCAGATGCTTCAGCAATTGCTGAATGCCTTCATGAGTCTGCCCGACTCAGAGGCAATGGTGCAGTTTGCTGCCCAAGTCCCTGCACCTTTGCTGGATATGCTGGAGCAGGTGCTGGAGGCGGTCCTGCCGCAGCAGCCGCCTGAGGTGCAAGCGGCACTGCGCCAGCGCCTTGCGGACTTGCGTCGGGTGCGCGGCAGCAGTTAGGCGGGCGGGCAAGGGTAGGGGCGCGCCGGCCGTGCCGTGGATGGTGTGGCGATGCTGCGTGCCATTCGTGATGGTGAGGATGAGTGACCGTCGTCATAGATGCCTAGCCTGCACGCGAGGAAAGGCAATCAGAAGGTGTAACCTCAATCTCGCCCTGCGTGCGGGCGAGGTTGAGGATGGGGTCAATTCTTCGTATTATTACAGGGGATTCGCACAGTTTTAGCAGCCCATAGCCGCGATCTTCACCACGACCCTTTGGCGAAAACCTTGCTTTTGCGCGCTGCCGCACGCTACAATCTGTAATACATACAAAATCTTCTTTTGAGGGCTTTTTGAGATGCGCCTTACCGATCAGCAGATGCAGCGCGCCGCCGATTTTGTGCGCGGCTACCTTCGCCGCACCGCCGAATGCGACTCACCCCACAATGCTGCCTTCCGTGCCGAGAACCGCTGGCAGCACAGCCTGAATGTCCAGAAGAACATCCGCGCCCTTGCCGATGGCGAAGGGATTCCGTTGGATTCCCGTGCGGTTTGCGATCTTGCTGCCCTGTTCCATGATGTGGATCATTATACGGTGGATTATGAATATCACGGCTTGCGCGGCGCCGAAACTGCCACCAAATTCCTGATGGAAGAGGGCTATGCACCGCAGTTTGTGGAGCGCGTGGCAGAAGCAGTGCGCCGTCACCATTACGAGTTGGAAGATGATGTGCCGATTGCTGAGCAAATGCGCTATATCATCGCCAACGCTGGCAGCGAGGCACGCCTGCTGATGGATGCCGAAACGCTCGATAAGATCGGCGCCAGCAATATCGTACAATCACTGCTGACGCTGGGCAGGGCAGGCAACATGCAGGTCAACGATGCTGCCCGCGAATTGGTGAGCGGCTTTCCGCTAGAGCGTGCGCGGCTGTGGTATCAAACGCTTGTTACACCGACCGGACAGCGCATCGGCGCGCAGCGATTGGCTTTCTATGAACAAGTTTTGGCCCAGATCGAGGCAGAGATCGTCACCGAAGAACCTTACCCGCAGCGTGAGCCGCAGGACGCCTAAGCCGCCTACGCGCAGCGCGCTCGGACTCATGCTGAGTGCGCTGTGCCTAGCAGCGCTTGCCTGCAACCTGACACCCGGCATTCCCATCACACCGACTATCGCACCAACGCTGCGTCCATCTCTCACCTATACGCCAAGCCCAACCGCCATCGCGCTGCAACCAAGCCCAAGCCACACTCCAACTGCCACACTCACCCATACGCCGACCGCCAGCCCTACCGATCTGCCAAGCCTTACACCCACACACACCCTGACGCTGACCCTAACGCCAACGGCTACCCTGACTGATCTGCCCACCGATCAGCCGACGCGCACCGCCACGTCCCGCCCAACGCTGACTGCGACTTTCACAGCAACCGCCACACTGACCCAAACCACCACGCCAACAGCAAGCCTGACCGTTTCCGCAACACAAACGCCTACTTTCGCGCCGACCGCCACCTTGACCGCAACCATCCGCCTTGTGACTGCCACACCGCCGCCCACGCAAACTGCTTCACCCTCACCCACCGCGCTGCTGATTATCTTGCCGCCGCCGACTCTACCCATCACCGACACGCCGCCGCCGACTATCCTCGCCTTTTTGCCAACCGCCGCGCCACTTAGCACTGGCACACCGCTGCCCGTCCCATTTGAGCCGCCGCCTGCCACTGCCGCACCACCTACGCCCTTTGTGATTGCACGCAGCGAGGGCGAATTTGCCATCATCGGCGGCGATACGCTGCTGCTGCCGCCCAGCGAGACCACCCGCGCCTTTGATGTGAGCGCCACAGGACGCCGCGCCCTAATTGACCAAGACGGACGCCTGTTCATTGATGGCGCGCTGTATACGGGCGGCGGCAAACACGTTAATCAGCGTTTCGTGGCAGCACGTTGGTCGTCGGATGGTGCGTATCTCGCCTATGTAGTGGAGACGCCCAACGCTGAGGCGCTGCGCTTTGATCCGATCCGCGCCAATGATGACGGCGTTTGGGTGGTGGCACTTGGCGGCGAAGCGCGCCATGTGCTGCGGAATCACTATGTGGAAGGCTCTAACGAATTTCCCTTCCGTGTGGCACGCAGTCTGGCTTGGGCAGACGATCAAGATGCGCTGCTGATCAATGTGACGGCAGGTGGCGGCATTGCGGCAAGCATCCTGACTGGGCGCAGCCGCTTTGCCAACGAACGCATGGACGGCTTGTTTGCCGTGCTGCCTTTCAACGGCACAGCATGGCTGCCCAATGGAGTCGGTTGGGTTGCCACCACGCTGCCAACCCTTGAGCGCGGCGTGCAGCTTGGCATTGTGGATCGCTACACCGCCGCCTTCACACCCATCTTTGATGGCGCGGCGCTTGGGTTGTGGCTGCAAGATGGCGCACGCCTGCCGGACGGACGCTACGCCTTCCTCGGCAGACCGTCGCCGGATGGTCGCAACTACGCAGGCGGCAACAATCTGAGCCTCTACGTGGGCTATGAGACAGAGCGTCCTTACCAGTTAAGCCAACCGCTGGAAGGTGAGGTCATCCGTGCGGAGTGGAGTCCGAGTCGGCTGGCGCTCTATGTGCAGACGCGCCAAGCGGACGGCATCATCCGCAATTTTGTACTGGATGCGCTCAGTGGCGCACGCCAAGAGCTGGCACGCGGCGCCTTCCCGATGAGCTGGCAGAATTAGGGTCGGTGTGGCGCCGCCGCTCTAGCTTTGCTGCCGTTGCTTCAGCCCGTCAACCACGCATCAGTTGCTCGTGTTGGCGCGTGGCTCGCTGCCGCGCACCCATTGGTTGAAAACTGACGAGAGATCGCGCTCGGAAACGTCCTCAAAGGCGCGCTGCACATCATCCGTCACGGCGATACCATATTTATGCCGCCTGAAGTATTCCGCCAGCGCCGCGTAAACTATTTCACGCCCAAGCTGGCGTTCCAATTCCACGTAGAAGAGCGGTCCCTTAGTGTAGATGATCGCACCGTAGGCGATACCTGTATAATTGCGGACGGGCAGTTCCAGCGGCAGATCGGGCAAGCTCCGCGCAAGGTAGCCCGTATAGCGCTGCTGAAAGTTATCTACATAATCCTCGCCAACCTTCGGATCGTCGTAGGCAGCGCGGAAGTAGACGAACTCGGTGTAGCTGGTCAGCGATTCGTCAATCCACGGCAGCGCCACCTGATTGTTGCCAACCAGTGCGTAAAACCACTGATGCCCAACCTCATGGGCGATGACCACTTCAAGGTAGCGGTTGCCCTGTATCCAGGCTCGTTCGGCAATCTGAATAATGCCGGGGAACTCTACGCCGCTGGGCGTGGGATTCTGCGCGACGACTAACTTAGCATAGGGATATTCGCCAAAGGTGGCGTTGAAAATCTTTAAGGATTGGGCGGCGTATTGCATGGCAACTTTTGTGCCGTCTGTGGAGGAATTGGCACGATCTTTGTAGTGCAGCATCACAATGCGGGTGCCGTCCACCTCTGTGCTGGTGGTCGTGTAGCGCTTGCTTGCTTGGAAGGCGTGATCGCGCATGGGTCCGGTCACATCGCGGTAAGTGATTGTACCGTCGGCATTGCGCGTCGTCTCGATGATCGTGCCGCTGGTTGCCAATACCAAATCGGCGGGTAGCGTCAGGCGCACGTCATACAGACCTGTCTCGGTGTAGGCAGGATCGCCTTGTGGTGAGGGTAAATCCGTCCACCAACCGACCTGCGGCTCATAAACGGAGAGTGTTGGATACCACGCTGTGGCAGAGACAACATCGTTCACATAGCCAAAGCGCCCATAGCTGGTATTCAAGCCGCGCGACATGACCATTGTGAAATCGAGGCGCACCTCAACGGACTCGCCATCTTGCAGCGGTACGGGCAGCGGCACGCCCATCACAGAGCGCAGTTCCGAAAGGCTCGGCTCGACCTGTGTGCCGTTCACCTCAACATAATGTACATTCATACGTCCGCCAAGCGATGGCGTGTTGGCATACAGCCGAAAGACCAACAAATTAAGCGTCTCGCCGCTGCGATTGGTATAGCGCACGCGCTGCGCGCCGCGAAAAACGGCGTCTGGCTCAAAGCTGAGGTTGGCAACAATAAAATAGCGGTTAGTATTTACAAAACGGTCTACATCGTTGGCGAAGGCGGGCTTCATCGCCTTTTTGTGGGCGCTCACATCTTGCCAGTCTACTTCGGGCAAATCGTGCAGCGGCGGCGCGGGAACAGTCGTCGGTGTGGTGAGTGGCGCGGCGGTCTCGGTGGGCGGGAAGGTTGGCTGTGCGCTGAAGGCGGCGGTGTTCGGCGCGCTTAGGATAAAGGCGGCAAACAAGAAGGCAGCCAGCAGAGTTAGCGCTGCAAGGCGAATAGGCGTTTTCATGCGATCATAATCCTAAAGCAAACAGTACGGTAGAGAGAGTATAGCGCGTTAGGTAGCGTTCTAGCGAAACCAGTGCCGCAGTGCTTGCCACGTTACGCGCCGCTTGGTGCTGATATGCCGCCGTTTGTGCAGCATTTTGGCGCGCAGCCGCCAGGCTTGCCCATAAGCAGGCAGCGAGCGTGGTTCACGCAGCAGCATGAAGGCAAAAATGCCGATCTCGTAGGCGAGGAACGGCACAATATCGCGCAGCAGGTGGGACGGAAAATCGTTCTTGAGCAGCAGCAAATAGCGATTTCGCACGGCAAGGCGGCGCATCCATGTTGGCGCACGTTCGCGCCTGCCGGGACGAAAGGTGCGAATGTGCTGCGCTTGCGCCGTTGGCACATACAGGCACTGCCAGCCCAGCAGTTGAGCGCGCCAGCAGAGGTCTACATCTTCCTTGTGCATGAAGAAATCCTCATCAAAGACTTCGCCGTCTATCTGAATAGCTGCCAACATGCCGCGCCGATAGAAGGCTGCCGCACCATCCACGCCGAACACTTCACCAGGCTGGCTGGGGCGCTGATCCAGTGGCGCATTGTCTGCAATCAGCCCTTGCCGCCGTGTGCGCCGCATGAACAAGCCTGCGCCATCTACAGCGTGTGGCGGCGACTCTAGGCTTTCGCAGCGCAATAAGCAGGCGGCTGCCATGCCAGCTTGCGGATTTGCCTCAAGCGCTGCCAACAGGTGCGCGCAAAAATCAGGCGAGAGGCGCACATCAGGGTTCAATGTCAGCACGTAATCTTCGGTGCAGCCTGCTAGCAAACGGTTATGAGCAGCTGCATAGCCAAGATTGATGGGTGATTCAATCACAACAAGCGGATATTGGCGGGCAATTTGGCAGGTCGCATCTGTGGAAGCGTTATCAAACAGGCGCACATACGGCGGTGTGTCAAGCTGCTGGCTGAGCGCCGACTCAAGGCAAGCGCTCAGCGTTGATGCGCTGTTGTGCGTGACGATGTGAATGGCAAGCGAAGGCATCTTAGACGAGGGTGATCAATGCCTTGTTCTGCTCGACGGTCTGCCCTTTTTCAACGTGAATGCGCTCCACTTTGCCGCTACGTGGCGCTTTGATGTCGTTCTCCATTTTCATGGACTCAAGGACGACCAACGGCTGCCCTTTCTCCACCTCTTGCCCTTCAGAGACGCGCACCGCCACGATCAAGCCGGGCATCGGCGAACGGATGGCGATCTCGCCTTGTGCCACGCCAAAGCCACCGGAAGCGCTCATCAGGCGTTGTTGGCGCTCATCCAGCACTTCAACATCGTACAGATCGCCTGCCAGCAGCACCTGATAGCGCCCGTCTTGGTTTTCAACCAATGCCTCCACGCTTTTGTTATTGATCAGCGCGGAGTAGAGCGCCTCTGAGATGTGGTAGAAGTCCACGTGGCGTTCCTCACCATTGATGGTCAGCCGCCCGTCCTTGTCCAGTTCAATCTCAAAGGTCTGCCCGTTTACTGTTGTCAAATACTTCATCTTTTAATGATTCTCGCCAAGTGGTGCAGAAAACATGCCTGCCATTATATCCTATTGTGACAAGGGCGTGTAGCGCTGTGTTGGCAAAACGATGGGTAAGCGGTGGGTGTGCTGTGTTAAAATGAGGCAAGCTAGGGATGCGGAGAGGTGTAACCAATGGAAAACGTGCAAACACGGCTGAGCAATGCGGCATTCCGCCACTTTGAGGGACTGCCGCACAACCTGCACAAACGCTTTGAGCTGCACAACGGAGAGCTTATCGAGATGCCTTCGCCCAGCCCGTTACATCAGTGGATTGTTGCCCGTCTTGTGTTTTTGATCAGCAAATGGCTAGAGCCAGCAGCACTTGGTTATGTTTTTGGCGATAACCTTGACTACGAGCCAGCCGAAGGCGTCATCGTCAAACCGGATGTATCGTTCGTCTCCCGTCAGCGCGCGCCAAGCCTGCCGCAAACCTTTCAGATCATGCCCGATCTGGCGGTGGAGGTTGTTTCGCCAAGCAACACCGAACGCGAGATGTTGCAGAAGGTGCAGCTTTATTTCGCGCATCAGGCACAGGTGGTCTGGGTGATTTATCCTGATCAACGCATGGTGCGTGTTTACACACCTGCGGCGCAAGGTGTCCATGTGCGCCAATTGGTGGAAGGCGAAACCTTAGAGGGTGGCGCGCTGCTGCCTGATTTCGCGCTACCCATCGCTGAAATTTTCCCCAAGCCAGAGGCTGAGCCGCCTCATGAGGCGTAGCTATGCCTCAGCCACCCTTGTCGGATCGGCGCTTTTAGGCTACCCTTAGGGCATCCTCAATAGGTGGTAAGCGCAACATCAGATTAGGTGCGGATGTATGGCAACCTTAAATCCTAAATTACTCTCGACAGATAGCACCGCTGTGCTGAACAGCGCGGTTGATATTATCAAGTCTTATGGCAGGCAGACGATCTATCCAGAGGCGGCACTGCTTGCCCTGATCCGTTCCCAAGAGACGGCTGCCCGCCGCGTGCTGGATTTTTACAAGACACAGCGCGGGCTTGATCTAGATCGCCTTGAACGCACCGTGCGCCTTGCTGTCGAGTCGCGCCGTGATGTTGACGGCGATTTGCTGTTTAACGCTGCCAGCGGCGAAAAAATCGGTCTCAGCCGCCAGATGATCATCGCCCTTGATGAGGCGCTTAGTGTGGCGCAGGCGGGCAACGAGATGGTGGTGGATACCGATCATCTGTTGGCTGTCATGGCGGAGAGCAAGCTCAGCACCGGCGGCATTATGCGCCAATTCGGGCTGACACCACGCGCCATGACTGACCTGATGGCAGAGCGCATGGTGACTCAGAAAGGTGCTGCCACTGCCGATGTAGTTGCCGAAGTGCAGCGCGGCAATCTGCGCCCGATCTACTTCCGCGAAGGGCTGCTCAAAGAGCTGATCAACATGCTCTCGCAGCGCATCAACCGCCATGTGATCTTGATCGGTCCCGAAGGCGTTGGCAAGCGCTCACTCGCCTACAGCTTGGGCATGTTGATCGCTGAGGGCAAGGGTCCCGTTGGGCTGAAGAAGCTGGTCACCATTGATGAGGCTGCCCTGCTGGATAATCCCGTGCAGACAGTCACCAATGGCTTGGCACAGGCAAAAGGCGGCATTTTGTTCGTCCCGCGCCTAGAGCGCTTCTTTGGCGGACCCGTCCGCTCCGAGTTCCCACGCGCCACGCCCAACATCCAAAAGGCGCTCTTGGCGGATGATACCGTCATCTTGGCGACCAGCACACAGGGCGAGTATGACGAACGGCTTGCCAATGCCAGCGGCGTTGCCGGGCGTGTGCAGTTGCTGCGCGTGCCAGAGCCAAACGACGATGAGGCGTCCGCCATCATCAAGGTGCTTGCGCCGCACATCGCCGCCAACTACAAGGTGCAGATCACCGATGACGCCATTAAAAGCGCCATTCGCCTTGCCCGCCGATACATGAGTCCCGGCACACCTTTGCCGCGCAGCGCCGAACACATCCTGCACCGCGCCGCTGCTATGGTGAACGTCAGCCGCCATGCCGAAGCTTCAACCGATGGCGCCTCGCCCAACGATGAGGTGGATGCCGAAGATGTGACGCTTGCCGCCGCACAGATGACGGGCATTCCAGTTGCTAAACTTGGGCAAGATGAGCGCACGCGCTACGCCAGCATGGTTGAACATCTGCATGAGCGCATCATCGGACAATCTGAGGCGGTGCTTGCCGTCAGCCGCGCCGTGAAAACTGCCCGCGTCGGCTTGAAAGACCCAAAGCGTCCCATTGGCAGCTTCCTCTTTCTGGGACCGACCGGCGTCGGCAAGACCGAACTTGCCAAAGCACTGGCAGAGTTCATGTTTGGCAGCGAAGATGCTATGCTCGAAATTGACATGAGCGAATACATGGACGAGAGCGCCGTCAACAAGCTGATCGGTGCGCCGCCCGGCTACGTCGGCTACGAAGGCGGCGGTCAGCTGACCGACCGCGTCCGCCAACAGCCCTACATCGTCGTGCTGTTTGATGAGGTAGAAAAGGCAAACAACCGCGTCATGGACGTGCTGCTGCAAGTGCTGGAGGCAGGTCGCCTGACGGATGGACAAGGGCGCACCGCTAACTTTAGCGAGGCAGTCATCATCCTGACCAGTAACTTAGGGCATGAATATTTGCAGGATACCGACATCACCGAAGAAGACCGCGAAGGCGTGATGGATGAAGTGCGGAATTTCTTCCGCCCTGAGTTCCTGAACCGCCTTGATGAGATTGTGATCTTCCACATGCTCGGCACAGCCGATTTGCGCGCCATCCTGAACCTGATGCTGAAGAAAGAGGCGAAGTTGGCGGCAGAGCGCGGCTTGAACCTGACCTTTACAGAGGCGGCGAAGGATTGGATGATGGCACAGAACACCACGCCTGAATGGGGCGCACGTCCGCTGCGGCGGATCATTGCGCGCAGCGTGCGCGATCCGCTGGCGGATTTCCTGCTCTCCGCCAACCCTGATTTTGGCACAGCGATCAGCATTGATGGTGCGCCTGATGCTGATAAGCTGACCTTTCGCGTTGAAGCGAAGGCATGAAGCGGACAAGACGAACGGCGCGCTTATTGTGTGCGCTCCTGATCGCGCTCTTGGGCGTGGCTGGGCGCGCTGGGGCGCAGCCGAGCGTTACGATCCTGTTCACAGGTGATGTGATGCTTGGGCGCAGCCTTGAGGCAGCCGCGCGCGCCGCCAACGATCCGCTCTTTGCTTTTCGGCGTGTGGCAGATATGCTCCAAAGCGCCGATCTGACCGTTGGCAACCTTGAATGCGTACTGAGCGATCTGGGCGCGCCTGCCCACAAGGCGTATGCGCTGCGCTGCGCCGAAGGGCTGGAAGCACTGCGTTGGGCAGGCTTTGATGTTCTCTCTCTCGCCAACAATCACGCCATGGATTTTGGCGAGGGAGCGCTCTTAGATATGATCAACCGCCTGCGCGTTGCAGGTATTGCCACAGTGGGTGCGGGCGAGAATCTGTCCGCAGCGCGCCTGCCTGCCGTGCTGCTCAGCAACGGCGTGCGGATTGCCTTTCTGGGCTATGTGAACGTGCCGCAAGACGGCGCACCCTTCTACTTTCGGAACGACCTGACGGCTGCCACAGCTACCCAAGCAGGCGTGGCGTGGGCAAATGCCGATCCCGAAGGTGTGGCGATGATTGAGGAGGACGTGCGCGCTGCAAAAGCGCTTGCCGATGTGGTGATTGTGCTGCTGCACGCCGGCACGGAATATACGCGCACGCCGAATGCTGTGCAGCGGACACTTGCCTACGCCGCCATAGAGTCAGGCGCGGCGGCGGTCATCGGCGCACATCCGCATGTGCTGCAAGGTGTGCAGCGCTATAAAGGCGGCATCATTGCCTACAGCTTGGGCAATTTCGCCTTCGATATGGCAGTGGATACATCGGCGGCACTGCGCCTGAGCGTGACGGCAGACGGCGTGCAGGGCTACGAATGGCTGCCGATTGTGATCGGAAATTATGGGCAGCCACGCCCTGCTACGCCTGAACAAGCAGCGCGCATTCACGCCGCGCTGGAGCGCCTCACCACACAGCTAAACCGCTAGACCAAGCCCTGATCGCCAGCAGCAGCACGCGCCGCAAGGATATGCTCACACGGACCCAGCGCCATGATGTGTTCTTTGAAGAAGGCGCACTCACACTCAGCGTAGCGCAGCCGTGATTCCCTATCCACAGCGATGATGACGTTGTAGGTTGCGTTGCCATCGTTCACGCTCACATATACGCGAGTCTCGCCTTTGCGAACCTCAGACGGACCATGGCTCTGCACTTCCACCGCGCCGCTCTTGACCAACGCACGGGCGCGGCTCAGGCGCGGATCGGGCGCAAAGAAGGTCTCCCAGTCCAGCGGCTCGCCAAACAATTCCCGTGAACGGTAGCGCCGCTTAGCAGGATCGTACATGGCGCGCCCTTCGCGGCACAGCCGAAAGAGCGCCGCCTCTGCCTCTGCTGCGCCTAGCAGCGTGTGCGCCTCGACCTCAGCGCGTGTGGCAGTGTAGCGGCTGTTCAGAAAATTGTAGACGGCGGCGATCTGTTCCGCGTCGAGGTCTGCTTGCGGCGCCAGCAAATCTAGGGCGCTGCTGCTTGACCAATCGTTCCGCACCCAGCCACTCAGCACCAGTGTGAAGGTGAAATCACCAATGTGGCAGATGTAGAAATGCGGCAAGCTGCGCCCCAGCACGCCTACCGTCACCTTATCGGCGAAGGGCAGCACGTCGCGCAGCAGTTCAAGGCGCTTTCTGCCCCATAAGCGCACCACGCGGTCATAGCCTGCGTAGCCCGTGCCAGTCAGCCAGAAGCGCTCATCCCACGGCTCCAGCACAAGGGCAATCGCCTGATTGGTCTTGAACTCAAAGCGCATCCCACGCGGCGGCTTGCGCGCATTGTTCTCCATGAAGTAGCAAATGGCGCTCAGCAGATCGGCAGGGCGCACCTCAAAGGTGAACGGGCGCATGGCAAGCGCGCTCTGCACCTGAAGGAAGCCCTTCACCCAACTTTCCGGCAGCTCCACTTTGTGTTCAAAGTGCGCCTTGCCTGCTGCGCCAACCTGAGTCTGCACGCCAAAGCCACCGCCGCCTACATTGAAAGTCGTCCGTCGGCTGGAGCGCAGTGCCTCTAAGCTGTTTCGCAGGGCAAAGGTGAAATCAATGTTGGTAGTGCCGTAGGTTGGCTCGTTGGTGATCTCAAAGGCGTCCGTGGCGGCGGCAAGGCGCACATAAGCAGATTGATCAGTGCTGAACGCCTCAAAACAGACCTCATCCGGATGCACGGTGATGACAGGATCAAGCACGAAGCCGCGAAAGCCTTCGCGGAAATCGCCCAAGATCACTTCGTGCAGGGCGGTCATCAGGCGGCGCATCAGAACAGGCTCGCGCAGCACGCCGCTAAAGCTAACGGGCGCACGGCGCGTGTTGGCGGCAAACGCGACCTGCGAGCCATTGAGGGATGTATGAACTGAGGTGGTGCGATCATAAGCAAGTGTAAAGAGCATGGTTAAACTGCCTCCTGCGCGGCGATCTGTTGTTGCAGCCGCACGTATGTCGCCAGAATATCATCAGGCACTGCCGTCCGTGCGCGGAAATCGGCAACGGCATCGAGGGCGGGCAAAATTTGGCGGGCAAAGTAAGCGCCGTGGGCGGCTGCCGCTTCAAGCGCCGCCAACACAAGGTGTTTCGTCTCGCGGCGGAAGCGCCCTAACAAGAAGGCGCGCAGCGTTGGCAGGTTTTCCACCACACGCGCCGCCGCAAAGGCATCGCCAATGTTCAGCAGTTCAAGCCCGAACAAGATCACATAAATGCTGGGCGATTCAAGCAATTCACTGATCGCCTCTGGCACATGCAGCCATACTTCACGGTGCTGCGTGGTCAGATAGTCCCAAATCCGATTGTTCTGGCGCAAATTGTTCCAGCGGTTAATCTGAAAGGCGCGCATCTGGGTGAGGACGGCAGCGGCAAAACGCACATAGCCGAGCGGATCGGCGGCGTGCAGCTTGCTGAGGTAGGCAACAACATCCTCTGAATATTGCGTGATTTTCTGCCGATCTTTTGTGGCATCACCGCGATACCACCGCGAGGCAAGCTGACCGCCGATCTGCCCAACTTCGATCAACAGGCGAAAGGTGAGATAAATCAGGAAGTCGGTGTCTTCGCGCTGGACTGCTTGCTTGAACAAAGCATGGCTTGGTAGTTGCAGATAGGTTTCAAGGATCGGGCGAACGGCACTGCCAAAGCGTTGGTAAAGTTTCTCGGCGAAGTCCGCACTAATTTGCCAGCGGTTGCCCCACCATCCCTGTGGCACATCGGGCAAAATCGGCGCGACTTCCGCCAAAAACTGCGCCTCACTGTGGCTGCCCTTGAGCAGTTCTTCGAGCGCTTTTTGCCAAAGGCGAACATCGCCAACCTGAAAAACGACTTGCCAATAGGTGCTGTGTGTGCAATGGCGCTCCACAGCTTTCAGAAGTGCCTCATGTGGCTTGATCCAATGGGTGTGCTGGAGGATATAGGGCATGACTGCCTCACCATAGCGATCTATGAAGGCGAGCAGCGGGCTGGAATCTTGAACTTCCCAAGTGTTGCGCGGGTGAATTTCGCGCAGGCGCGCCACAATCTGATCGGCAGGCACAGCCTCTTTCCAAAGTGCCTCCAGCTTCACCTTCCACACATGGGCTGTGTTGGGGCGCTCATCCACAAAGGCATCTAACAGTGCCTGATCGCCGCGCCTTTTTGCTAAATCACGCAGTTTGTTAAACTGTTGGTCGCCCCAGCTCCACCAATGCCGCGTCTGCACATGGGCGCGCACAAAGTCACCAAAGCGTTCAGGGTTGCGGCTGTAGAGCGCGCTGGCAACAGCGTCATTCAGTTGAAAACCGCGCACATCGCGCAGTTCAAGTGCTTTGGCAAGTTCCTCATCATCGCGGAGTTCGGCTGCCAAGCGGGCAAGCTCTGCCCGCCAGCCATCGTCGCGGATGATAAGCGCGTAGAGCCGTGTGTAGAGCTGGGTGTGTCCATTTTGGGCAATTTCAGGCAGCAGTTCGCGGATGAGGTATTCATGATTGCGATTCAGATAGCGAATCAACAACGGCGCGAAGAAATCGCCGCCGCGCCTGTAGAGTTCACGCGCCCAGACATCCGCCTGTGCGCTGAAATCGCTTGCCTGGCGGCGTGCAATGGCGCTCAGTTCGCGCAGCAGCGCACCGCGATCAATGTCCAATGCCAAAAGCGCACGCAGGCGCGCCTCACTCGCCCAGTTTAGATAGCGCTCCATGTAGGGCAGCACCGCCTCGCCGTATTTGGCAAAAAAGTCTGCCAGAATGGTTGGCTTGCCGATTGGGTCGGTCAGGTGCCACATCTCTAAGGCTGCCACAATCTCATCAGCGGGCATATCGGCTGCCAACAGTTCGCTCAGTTTTGCACGCCACTGCTCATCTGTGGCAAATTTGCGGAAGAAGCGCGGATAGTTGGTATCGGCGGCTGCCTCTAGCGCTGCCAAAAAGTTGGGATACCGCCCACGTGCGGCAAGCATGTGGCGTTCAATGAACGGCAGGCTTTGGGCAGATGCTTGGCGATACAGGGCAGTCGCCACCTCATCGGTCAGGCGCATTCCGTAAATATCCAAGCCTTCCAGCGCATTATCAAGCGGCTGGTTGCTGTGCAGCGCGCTCAATACATCTGCATGCCAGGCTTCATGATCGGAAAGGTAGCGCATCAATGCTCTATATGCACCAGCGTGCCGATGGTGCGCACGCTCCGCAAGACGTTTCAATAACGGGCGGTCGTTGTGTGCATAATGGAACATCTCCACAAACACATGCGGCGCACGCTCAAAGACGAATTCAAGCCAGTGCGCGGTGAGGTGCTGCAACATTCGGTAACCAATTTTATCTTGCCATTTGCGGATGGCATCCCTATCTGCCTCCGCATTGGGCGGTCTTTTTTTAAGGGCAGCGATCTCCGCTTCCAGAAAGGCAAGCGCGTAGGTATCCACATTCTCTAAGAGGTAGCATTCGCCCGACGCGCCCAAGTGTGCCTTGATCTCGTAGATCAGGTCTGGTGGCAGGCTCATCGCTTTCTCAGGCTGCCAATGGTGCAATAAGGCTACTTTATCGCTGGATGATTCAGGCGTTTCAGCCGCCAATATTTGGCGCACGCGCTCATACCATGCGTCGGGCGTGGCGTTCCACTTAAAAAGCATAGCAGCCAATCTGCTCTCAGGCGCCGTCGCGTTCACCAGTGCTGTCAACTGTGGGTAAGGTCTGTCATACCGAAGGGTATTTCTGAGGCGCTCTAGGGCTGCGTCACCTTCTGCATGGTAGACGGCTACTGCCGTTTCATCATCGTGATCACTGGGGGTGGCGTTTAGGAAGCGTCTCAGACTTTCGAGATCGCCTGACTGGGCGCGCGCCAACACTTGTGCCTTCCAATAATCGCCTGTTTCGCGCAGATGGTAGAGATCGCGCCATAGATCCTCTGCCTGGTCTGCCTCGGCACGCGCCAGAAGTGCCTCAAGGACTTCGGAATGCTGCTTTTTGTTTAGGTGGTCAATCAGAAAGCGGTGAAAGAAGTGCCTATCGCGCTCATAGAGTTTGTTTGCCCACAGCTCGGCAAGGGTGCTGAAGGGTTCGGGATGCGTTTGGGCAAGGCGCAGGAGGGCACGGACGAGTTCCGCATCAGAGATGGGGCTGTTCAACAAGCCCTCAAGTTCGACGCGCACAGCAGGGTCAGACATGGCATTCCCTTTCCTGAATATTGGAAAAGCCTTTGCATGAGGATAGTTTAGCACAAAAGTTCGGAGGCGTCTAGAGGGGTGAGGGGGCGGGTCGGGAGGAGCCGACCCGCTGTGGAAAAACGCGATTTGAGGAATGTTAGGACTGCTTGAGGCGGTTCTTTGCCTCTTTTGCAGAAATGGGTTTGAAAGGTGGCTCGCCTCCCGTAAACTCCAAATAGACATTGTTGCGGTCGTTACGGGCTGTGTTGTCACCTTGTGCGGTCACTACCTGACCCCCGTATCGTGCATCTAGTTTTACTTTGAAGGGCGTGTTAGCTGGAAATTTCCCAGCAACCACACCAGACACTACATCGCTAATATTGAAGGCAGAGGTTTGAGACTGAACGACCGCAGCAGGCACACCTTACACGTCTTTTACCTCTGACGGACGCGGCAGCACAGGGCGATCTGTATATTCGTTATCGGGCTTCTCGATCTTCATGTACTCGAAGCGCCGTTCCTGCGGCGTGAGCATGACGCACAACTCACGGATGCGATCAATGGCGCGGAAATCGTGCTTGATACCTAGCTGGCTCACCACATATTCCTCAAAGGCTTTGATGTACTCGTCCGCTGTTTCTCGGCGCTCTGCGGTTGCCCAGCCGTCACCCTCGAAAAGCTGTACGTAGCGTTTTTGACGGTCAATCAGGTGCAAGGTTGGCGTCAGTTTGACCATACCCATACCATATGGTTTGCCCATGCCCAGCTGATGGCGATGCTCGGCGCTGCATGGTAAGTAAAGCGCCCATGCCAGCGCACCAAGTTCAACCGCGCTCAGGTTCTCAAAGCGAACAGTGAACTTGAAGGTCACATTTTCTTTCACGGGCTTCATCCGCGTGTGCTGTGTATCGCTGCCCTGCTGAATTTTTTTGAGTGCTTCTAGGTCTTTCTGCTCAACATCGTTTATGGTTGTGCCGTGCTGCCGCCAGTAGAGCTTGTGTCCACGCAGGTTTGGACGGCGTGGCTTGGTGGTAGCATAGTGGTGCAGCTCAGCTTTAGAGCGGTAGGCTTCTTCTGGCTGTTCAAGGTAGTGTTGAAAAGTCGTGACCTTTGGTCCGCCTAGAATTTTCGGGATGAATTCGCGCTCATAGAAGTCTTTACTATCATCTGCGACAACAGCATCTGAAACGCTAACGCGAGAGGCATAAGCACGGCGCTTATCGCCTTGCTTAATATCTTTCGCCTCCTCCGCTTTGCCGATGTAGCCGAAGATTGCCTCTGCTATATCATAGTGATCGGAACGCTCTCGCAGTGCCTCAGGGATGAAATCACGCGGCGTGACAGCGCGGATCGTCCGTTTGCCGCCCTTTGTCTCGGTCAGGGTTGCGGGAATGCGGAAAAATGGTGCATGACCGAAGTAAATCACCATCTCACCTTCACCGGAGCGCGGCGGGATGTAAAAAATCGGTCGTCCAGCCACGAGGCAGCCAAATTCTTCGTCGAAGGGCTTTTCCTTCAGGAAAGGCGTCAAGCCATCGCGGTAGTCCTTAACAGCCTGTGGATCAATCTGCACGCGTGGCAGCCGAGCATCCGCTTCAAAGACGATCACAAAGTTCTTGCGCCCTGTTTGAACGCGTCCACGTGACTCGCCGCTTGACTCTGCCATGTTACCGGTGCAGACCAGCACACCATCTCGCTGCTCACCTTGTCTCGGCGTGCGAACACTGGCGCGCAAGCCCGCACGTCCGCTTTGAAGCGATTCGGCAAGCATGACATCAAGGTATTGCACACGGTAATCAGCGCTATTGAGGTGAATGATGCCCTGAAGCCGACTGACCGCTTCAGCCACATTACCTCTCTCGTCCAAATCCCGCACTTTGGCGAATGTTTTACCTTGCTGCTTGGCAGCAGGGCGGATGAACCATTTATCGCCGTCGCACTCTAGGAAGCCTGCTTCTACATATCTGCCAAGCGGCCCAAGCGTGTTTTTGTAATTTTCACCGAGCGGATCATCTGACCTGGCAGCCACCGCACGGAAGAAGATTTTCGGCTTGTCACTGACTCGCCCCATCTTCCCAAACGCCACGATCTCCACCAGACTCCGCAACATGCCGCGCAGCGAACTGCCCGGAATGACAGGCTTACCATTGCGCTGGAAGAAATCAGACTTGTTTTTGTGCTGCTCGGCTTTTGCTGCCTCAGCTTCGGTCAACATGCCGCGAATGTAGAGCGGCGTCTCGGTGGTGAGCGTGACGGTGAAATGTCCGCTGTGCTGATCCGCGTGGTAGCGGTCGTGATCGGGCAACGGCTCAGCAGGCACGACCTTATCCGGCAGCGGTACGAAGTTGTAGGGCGCGTGTGCCACGCCGCGCCCACCACCCTGTGATTGTCCGCCTTGTCTTCCCTTGTTACCCATTGCCCACCTCCTTCAAGCAAACCAAGCGGCTGAATGCCACATAGACAAAGCCATTATCATCTGTTTTCAAGTAATGGCGCACAGTCAGGCGCAGCGGACGCCAATCAGGCTTAGCTTTCGTCACGTTGATCGGCACGTGATGCACCAAGCCTTGCGCGCCGTCGCTCATCTTGGTGAAGCCGTCACTATCAGACTTTTCGGCGTGATCGCCCCACAAAATCTGATCCTCATCGAAGTATTCGCAGCCTTCGCCCATGCCATCCTTGATAATGCGCGCATGGAAGTTTCCATCGCTATCCCGCCACACGAAGTATTCGGCATTTTCATTGAAGAGGCGCGCCTGCTGGAGCGTCTCCGTTTTTAATTCTTGTGGCTTGGGGATCAGTTCGTTGTTCACCACCTTGCCCCAGATCACACCATCATCGGCGTGCGCCAGTAAAAGTGCATCATTTCCCGCGCTCCCAACCTGCTCTTGCAGCCATTTCACAGGGTCTATAGGATCAACGGCTACGGGAGAAGGCTCTACACTGACAGAGGTGGTTGTTCCCTGAATTGTGCGTTTCATGCGCTCACCTCCTTGACGTAATCCTCTAACTGCTCACGGTCACCCGTGATGCTCAATTTGCCTTTTCCAGCATCTTCGACGCGCCACTGTTTGTTATTGTGCTTGATGGTCGCTTCCTTGCCCGCCAATCTGCCGCGCCCAACGCTCGATTCACCGCCCAGCGCCAAATCGCCCGTCCACAAGTCCTTCAAGATCAGCAGCAGCAAGCCAATCTCAGCATCGCTCGGATTCTTGATGCGGCATTTCAGCGTGACCGTGCCGCTGATGTGTGGCTGCTGGTTGAACAGTGCAGTATCCAGCGCGCCGCCGGTGAAGCGGTCAATGCTGACGCGGCTCTGTACCATGTCAAACTGACCACCGTCAATGGCATGTTCCTCAAAGGTGATGCGGCTGGCAGCCCGATCTTTTTGTGCTTTTTTATCACCATCTGTATCGCCAAAGGCGCCGAATAGCTTGTTGATAAAATCCCCTGCATCAGCGCGATTAAGCGTGTTGGCAATTTTCAGCGCACGCGCCCGAATGGCGCCGGCGAGGCTGGTGCCGCTCAGCACTGATTTGCCGTTTGAGCGCAAGTGTCCCATATCGGCAACCGTGCTATCGGAACGGATGAGCAGCGTGCTGCGAAGGGTGAAGGTTGCCTCTAGCGTGAACACCTGGCGCGCATCTTTCAGCGGCTCAACGTCGAATGTTGCGAACAGGTCTTTGCTGGTATCACTTAGCGCGTCGCCGCGCAGCCATGCCATGAGGTCAGTCTCGTTATGCATGTCGTAAATACGGACCTGCCACTCGTCAACCTTCGCCCGACCGTAGCCGCGCCCTTTGCGCGCACCGAGCGTGATCTCGCCTGCTTGCAGCCCGTGCAGTGCCGTTGCCAGCAACTGAAGCAGTTGATTTTCATTATCGTTTTCGGTCAGGATCAGCTCAAAGCGCAGCGGAAAAGATGTGCCTGCCTGCCAGACCACGAAAGTGTAGAGCGCACCTTCAGAGGCTGTGCGCGATTTACCATCAATCCGCACGCCGTCGCGCAGTTCAACCGTGCCGTTGTCACCTAGTGCGTCGTCTACGATCAAGCGGCTCTGGGCACCTTCGGCATCTTCGCGCACGCCGCCAAAGAGCGCAGCAGCGTGGCTATTGCCTGATTGGGCGTGACCATAGCCCTTTTCAAGCGACCACACATAGCTACGCAGCGCGCCGGCGATTGAAGCGCCTGTTAGGAGTGGTTTGCCTTCGCGCTCATCCACAATGAGCGGCATGAGCGCGCCTGCTTCATCGCCGCTGCCGAAGTGCGCCGGCGTCTGCAAGACCAACGTGCCTTCCACCACCACGCGCTTGACGATCTTGCGCGACTTTTCGCCATGCCACATTGCTTGCGCTAATAAATTTTTGTCGTTTGGCAGTGCTTCACTCATTGCGATCTTCCTTTCCTTTGCCTGCTTCTTTGGCGGCGCGTTCTAATACGGCGTCAATCAAGATGAGTGCGTTTTCATCTTTTTCAGCAGTCTCGGTCAGCCATGCTTTCATTGACTTGCCATTCACACGCGCCTTCTCAAAATGCTTATCGGCGCGCTTGCCTTTAATTTCCTCAAAAAACTTCTTAATTGCTTCGCTCAGTTGGCGATCATGCTTAGGCTTCAGGCGCTCACTGAGGACGATCTGCCGCAGACGGTTGATCTGGCTCTTGGGCATCGAGGATACACTCAGCCTCAGTCCTTTCGCATTGTCTAGCGCCTTCTGCTCAGTCTGTTGGCGCTCAATGCGCTTGTGCATCTCCTTCCAAAGTTCCTCGGAGGCGCCCAACGCGCTTTTGCCCGTATCGCGCACTGGTTTTTTCTTATCGCCATTCAGCACAGCCCGCTCAGGGCGTTGCCAGCCGATAGCGAACCGCCCAAAGCCTTCGTTGCGCCGCTCACCGATGCCGCGCCCATCAATGCTAAGTGCTGTGCCTGCCTTCAAAACCAGTACGCTGCCCATGCTGATCGTCGGCATTTGCGGCAGCGGCAGTCCCCATTTGCGGTTGAAGCCGCCGACGATGCCCTGCCCAAGATAGGCTTTCTCAACAGCATCAGGCGCAATGCCCAATGCACGGCACAGCGATTCCAAATCAGCAGCGTGCTGACCATGTTCATTACGCAGGATGACATCGCTGAGCAAGGTGATCACAATCTTATCGCCGCTCGGTGACGCCTCGTCCGCCTCTTGCCAGGCATCGGAGCTTTCCACAGCGCTGATCGTCACACGCCCATAGCCGGCATTGCGTGCGCCGCCCATGACCACCGTCTTGTTTTCGCGCAGCAGACCTTCCATGTAAACAGCGTCGTCGTCGTTTTCACACAGTACCGCCGCCTCGAAGACTTGTCCGGCTGCCAGCGCGTTGTACTGATAGATGGTGCCGTTGTTTTCGCCGCGGCTGCGCCCGGCTTTGCGATCTCGCAGCGTATGCACGCTGATGGTGCGCTGTAAATCAGCAATTAGAACGCGCCCATCGCCATTGAAGGCGACGAATGCGCCGCGCATTGACTTCGGCTTGTTCTGCTTCTTGTCTTTCTCGTCAGATTGATCCTCTGAATCACCCTCGCTTTTGAAGGCATCATCTTTGATCTCGCGTTTCTCTGCGGGGGTCCCGTATTTTTTCTTCATCCAGGTGTGCGGCGCAGGCAGGCAGCGTTTACCACCTAACACGGGATAGCCGTTCAGGAAGCGCGTTTTAGGGCTGAAGAAACAACGGCGTGCTGCCTCTGCTGTAGCGTCTAACTCAACTAGCCCTTCCTTACGCAATGTCAAGCCGATCAAGACGCCGCGCAGCACACTGCCGGGAATGTAATCGTAAGAGACCGCGCTGTTCGGATCGCCCTCAAGGGCAGTTACCAAAAGCGGCTCTTCTAAAGTCAGGCGATAGGTGATGATCTTCATGCGCGCACGCCTCCAATCCGTTTCTCAAACTTGTTGAGCAATGTATCCTGCGCTTCTGTGCCTTCCAGCCACACTTTCAAGCGCCCACGCCCACGATTGCGCCCACTGCCGCCGCGCTTGAGGTTTGCCGCACACGCCGCCAACAGTGCAAGGTGTGTTTCCTCTGGCTCTTTATCAAAGTGCAGCGGCGCACTGAACTCTAAGCCGCGCAGCACCACACGCGCCGAGCGCAGACTGCCCTCCTGCGGCACGCCAAACTTCGACTCATCCACAGCCGTCTGGCGGCGAATGCTGGTCAGCGACTCCAGAATTTGGGTTGGTGTGAAAGATTGCCCCTTAACGTATGCCACAAGGTCACTCGGCAGTTCGGCGCGCCCAACGCGCATATGCGCTTGGCTATCCAAGTTGCTGCCACCTACGCCAAACAGCCATTTCGCCGCCGCTGTCAAATCTTCAGGATTGCCGAGCGCGTAGAGGATGTCCGCGCAGGCTTCCACCAACAAGCCTTTCAGCGTGCGCCCGCGAATGATCGGCAAGCCCGTGCTGGCGTCATGCTCCACTTCCGCATCCACCAAGCCGACCACGCCATCGCCGCGCCCAAAAGTTGTATCGCTGAGCAGTTTGATCTTCAGCGTCAGTTCAGCTGTCATCACTCACCTGCTTTCTGATCCGTCCGCAGCGGAATGTGAATATCCATCAGTTCTAGCGCATCGAAGTAGCCACACACGCCTTCGCACCAACCGTTGGCAAAACCATCAAGTTGCGGTAAGTCCTCGGCGCTACCTTTTTTTTCTATGTAAACATTGCGGAAACGCTCAACTTCCTGAGGACCTTGGCGCAGTGCATCGCGCAGCAGCTTCGCCTTGTTGCGCTTCTTTGCCCATACATCGTTTTGGAACGCGCTTGTGAGTTTCTCCACAACTGACCACCGATGGACACCTACAGTTGCTTCATCGCCCAGCGCCACTGGACGCAGGGTCAGGCTGCCCTGTGATACGGTGTATTCGCGCTTGCGCATTTCTTCGAGATCGCTATACAAGCCACCGGCAGTAAAGTACCAGTCCAGCGCACCGCCCTTAAAACCAGCGCTGCGGCGGAACTGTTTAGCCGCGCTGCACAGTTCTTCACTGAGCGCGTAGGCACGCGCAAACGGATAGCGCGATTTGACAATCGCCACGCCCGCGCACGCCGTGAGTTTATCTGAATACCCTAGCTTCTTTAGTTCTTCATCGTTTTGCGCTGCCTTTTCAAAGGCTTGCAGATATTCGACTGCCAGTGCCACGCCGATGCGTCCGTCGCAGACGAAGGTCGTATCATCGCCGCCGAAGATGATCGGGCGAATGGGCAGATTCATGTGATTCTGATCACTGAGCGTAAATTTAAGATCAGGGACGGTACCAACACCGAGAATTTCCATGCCTTCAACAGTTTTTTCGATCAGCAGATCGATCACGGCTTTCATTGCCGCCAGTGAGATGCGCTTGGTTGCCTGAGAGAAAGCGCGTATGTTATCAATGTATTTGCAATCAGCACTTTCAGTGCCGATCTGCTTGATAATATCACCCATATCGTTGCCATCGGCGTGAACGATAGCGATGTAGCTGCTTTCACCTCTGGAGCGTCCGAGATGATCCAGATCATCTGGGAAGGTGTAACCACTGTGTTCTTCGAGCAAGGAATCCTCAAGTTTTTGCTTGGCGTGCTTGGCTGCACCGGCAATATCCTGCTTGGCAAGCACTTCGGCGGAAAGGTAGCGCCTATCATCGCCGATGTGGCGACGGGCAAGTGCCGGCAAGCCTGTCTCTTGGCACATGGCAGTTACGCCGAGCCCGAGCAGCGGTGCATTGGCAGGCAACCTGCTCACCGCCGCTTTCATGCCGCGGCGTAGTTCACCAACTGCCTTGCCAAGCGGACATTTTTCGTTTGTGCTGTCCCATGTGATGCTGTGAACCTCCAAACGCAAGTTGGGTGCCTCGCACAGCACTTTCTTCGAGAGCCGCTCTGTGAAGGCTTTGGCGTGATCCTTATTGCGGAACAAGATTGTGATGTTGCCGCCGCCAAAGTAGATTACTTCGGCGTCAAGCGTGCTGCCTTCATCAAAGATGTGACCTTTCGCAAACGGCTTCTTCGCCTTTGGATCGGTAATGTTGTGTGTTAATTTGGCATTTTTCAGCGCCTCAAACGCCCATGCCTCCGTTGCCTGCGCCACAAGGTAGGAAGCGCCAACGTTCTCCTTCAGGCGGTTGCTACCAAAAACGTAGCTTTGAATGCCGCCGCATTCCACGGTGAGTAAGGTATATTCCGTCACTATTCCCAGCCTTTCATGATCTTGATCAATGCCAAGCGCGGGTCACGGATTCGATCTCCAAAGTCGAACACATCGCGCATCCGCTCGTAAATATCCTGCAACAGCGTGATAACCTTTGAAAAGCCACGCTGTTGCAAGGTATTCATGCCTTTAGGATTCAGGTGCCGCTTCAAACACGCCGTAGCCTGCGGCAGTTTTGGCACCGACACCGAGCATATTCAGCGCCTCACGCAGCATATGGCGTGCATCTCCTAGATGTAATTCACCCGTTGTGCGCCGTTTGCTAATGGCGAAGGCAAAGCACACCCCTTCACTGACGGTGATATAACTAACAGGATTTGGACTGTCGCTATCATCAGGCGCTTGCTTGCCGCTGTCGCGGTAGTATTTAACGAAATGTGGCGTCATTACATCCACTGTGAAGAGTCGCCGGGGCGGTGCTTCTACCAGTACCGCATCGTGGAAGACACATGTGCCTGCTTCGCCCTGCGAGCCGAACATCTTGCGGTAGAGCGTGATGTGTTCTCTATCGAGTTTTGGTAACGCCTCAAAAACCTCTTCAGGTTCTGCTTCACTTAGTAGCTCATCAAATTTGTCGAGATTGAGCGACGTGCCTGATTGTTCAGCGAGCCAAAGCAAGAAGTAGTTGCGCGTCAAGCCTTTCAGGGCGCTGCCGGGAATGTAGGGCAACCCGGTAACACGGTGCAGTGTGATGCCGAATTCCAAGGCGCCCTTGCCGCCCAACCCAACCACCAAGCGCCCTTGCAGCGTTGCCTTGAAACGTGCCCCGCCTTCGGTCATGGCACGCCAGCGCTGGTAGGTGCTTTTGATGAGCGCCTCGTCAGGTTTGAAATTTTTGCAAAGATCGCACAACCAGAAACCACGCTCTTTGCCGATAACTTTATCCCGATCATCGAGGCGATCCGTCTGCTCAATCACCTCTTGCGGCGCATAACGCCCAAGCTGCAAGCCAAAATTCTGGCACTTAGCGGCGTGTTGGTGAATCAGTTTTGCCGCGTCCTTCGGCACAAGATAGGTGTAGCTCATCCGCCGTTATCCTCGCTCTTCCAGCCTTTTGCCTCTGCGAAACGCTTTAGCCAGTTGATGTAGGCGAGAACTTCGGCTGTGGTGCGCCGATAATCGGCAGTGGATTGCCGCAACAGCCATTCTATCAGCTTGTTATCAGTAAGTTTGAACTCTTGCTTGATCCAATCGGCGATGTGCGCGTAAGCAAGCCCATGTTCACTCTGTTCATTGCCGCCTGCCTTTGCCAGCAGAAACGCCAACATCTGCCCAAGCCCATCGGTCTGGATCAACTGTGGCAAGCCGCGCACCAGGGAGCCGTATTTCTTCTGCGTCTTCTCTGGCACACTGCGATCAATATACTCAATGTTGTTCCAAGCGTGCTTGGCACGGCGCTGTTGCAGCGTCTGTTGTGCAGATTGTGTTTTGTCTGTCATGCTGATTATGCTCCCGCCCAACGCAAGGCAACCATACCCGAACCTGTGGTTTCATCGCCACCCAACTGAATACGCTGCGGCACATTCTCAGCGTCGCGCAGCCAGTTCGCTACTTCCTCGTCACTGCCATTGCTGCCGTCCCGCGTGCTGCGCGCCAAGATTGCGCTCATCAGCAGGCAGTCTGAAGGCAACGCCTCTTGCGTCCAGAGCGCGCCTTGTGCCACAGTCTTTTTCACGCGCTCAAGGCGCACGCGTGTCACAATCTCGGTGCTGTTCTGCACAAAATCGCGGAAGGACTCATCGCTCAGCACGATCAGGCTGTTTTGCACCTTCTTGCGCCAATACTCATATGCCTGATCAGTCGGGAAAGCATTTTCTGCCAGCCACTTAGCAATGGCATCTACGCTTTTATCGGATGTGCATTCGAAGCTGAATTCTTCTAGCACTGCTCTGCCTGTAACTGATAGGGCGCTGCCACTAGTGACAAGCGCATTTTCGCCTACCACACTGCTGCTAAGCGACGGAAAGCCCTCCACATCACGGGCAACACGCGCCAGCACAGCCGCGCAAGTAGCGTAGGCGAACACACCGCTTAACGAACGGACAGGAAACAGCACAATGCGCGCATCACCCACAGAGACCGCACCGGCAAACGAGACTTGCTTTTTTTGCTTTTTGCCGTTCTCATCAACTTCTTCTACCTCGTAGATGTCACCAAAGACAGCCTTCAAAACGCTTTCGCCCTGCTTCGCCTGACTGCGTAGCGCGCCTTTGATGCCGCTGCCCTGCACAATCGGAAATTGGGTGGTGCGTTCGCGCTGAATGGGCAAATCAATTGCCGAAACTGTGCTGCCAACGCCGGCGTGCAAGGATGTTTCCGTATAGATAAAGAGTGGAATGCTCAACATAGTCTTAAACGCTCGCTTTCTGTGTGTTTACCATGTGCCAGTTGCAAAGATGCCGAAGCCCATCGCGCCGTGATCAAGCGCGCCGTTGGGCGTCTCGGTGAATGGAATGCCTCGCAGATCAACATCCTCAAAGAAGAAAACACTGCCAGCAGGCACATAATTTCGTAGCGGACGCGCTTGCTTACGTGCCATATCCCAGCCGCTGAACGGCTGCGGCTTGCCAATAACGTGCGAGATCAGCCTTCCGCCACCTACCCAAGGCGACCAATCGCCTGAGGCAGGCTGCCAACCATCGCTGAAGTAGGCAGGCGTTAGCAAGGTGACGCGCACGCGCTTGCCTGTATGCTTTTGCAACGACTGCGGTGGCTGTGCCAGCACTCGATAGCGTGCGCCACGCGACTCGCCGCCGATGTCCATCACGCCCTGCTCCGGAAAGAGCGTTTTGTTCAAGCCTGCCAGCAGCCCAAAGCCTTCCCGCAAACGGATGAATTCCGCAGTGTAGAAATGCCCTTGCTTATTGGCACGCCTTCCGTAATCGAGCGCCAAACCAACGCGCTCCTCGCGCTCAAAGATGCTCTCGGCACAGTGTAGATTGCCTAAGTTTAGATCGCCTGCTAGATAGCGCATAAACTGATCGTCGCTCAGCCAGCCCTCTGCCTCTTTGAAGCCTTCACCGCTGCCTTGCAAAGGACGCCATCCCTCAAATGGATTGTTGGTGTGCCAAGTGAGGCTATCAGCAGGTGTCAGCAGACGATACGCACGCGATTCCTTGTTGTAGACCAAATCGAGCGGTGCTGGAAAGAAGCGCTCCACACGCCCGTTGGCGTGTTTTGCTACAAACGGTGCCTGCGCCCGTAACCCGTTCAGATCGTTAGGCGTGCCGACTTCGGTCTGCACGGCGCCGCGCCCAAACTCAGCCCAGTCCGTGTCGGTCTGTTCAAGGTAGGCAGTCCGCAGCGCGCCTAACACAGTCTGTGGCGATGGCGGAAACAGGCTGCGCGCCACAAAGTTCTGCGCTGCCGTGAACGGCTTGTTATCGCGGAAGAACCACACATCAATCGGTTCGATGAAGAGCCATTGTTCGCTCATGCTTGCCCTTCCTTTGCTCGATCAGTTGCCAAGAAGCGCGTCAGGATCGCCCAATTTGCCATATCTGCCCAAGTTGGGATGGCGGGCTTTTTAGGCTCACCTTTCTTATCAAGGACAGGTTCAACCAAACAGATCATCTCCTCCATAATCGGCTTGACTTCGCGTTCAAAGTCCACGCCTTCGGCAGTGCGCCGCTTGGCGACACGCAAAATCTCGGCTTGGCGCAGTTGAACCATATCTGCGGCGTGCAAATCGTGGTCAATTGCCTGTAACTCATAGCCTAGCTTGCTAGAGATTTTGCCCTGCTCAAAGAGTTCTTGCAGCCGTTGCAGGAACGGCACAACTTTCCAGTTGGCGCCGGCACTCCGCATCTGCCCTGTGCCGTGCGCTTCTGTGAAGACCACAGCATCACGCCCGTAGTTGTCTTTGGCAGTTTCTTCAGCCTCACGTGCCATCTCTAGCGCGTTATCCAACGGCAGATCGTGCGGTGTGATGGCAATGCCGGCGCTGGCTGTCAAGCCCGTCAGCGCATGGAATGCATTATAGAGTTCATAAGCGCACTTTAGAGCGTGCTTCAATGGCAAGAGCGCTAACACATCATCGCCACCGCTGTAGACCAATAAGCCGCCAGCGCCGCCATGCTTTTTGATAGTTTCTGGGACAATCTGAGTAGCAAACCGAGTGAGTTTAGCTGAGAAGGCGATGTGTTCTTCGCGGCTCTTCAACGTGCTTAGGTGCTTGCCCATCCTATCGCCGTCCATGTGCAGGACGGCGAGATAGCCGACAACCTCTTTACCGGAGTCTTTGCGACCGGTGCGGCGCTCGGTCTCTTCGGAGTCTTCCTTTTTATCAAAGGCAATGGCTGTCGTTGAGCGTATCTCAAACTTTTTATCTCCAAAGCATTTAGCGTGATGCTGCCCTGCCAAACGCTTGATGATTGCCAGCGCACCGAGCCGCTCATTGGGACTCAGCACAATATCGCCCACCGCGTCAACCAGCCGCGTGCGCTGATTTTCAGTGAAAGGCAGCGCAGATTGTGCACCTGTTAGGGTGCATTTGTCACCGGCTGCCTCAATCTGTGGGAAGTGGCGCGCATATTTGCGCTGCGCCAACGCGCCGCCAGCTTGCCCCAAAAGATCAGTGTGCTCGCTCTCATTATAAGGCAAGGCGACCCAGTAAAACTCCAGCCAATCGTATGCCTGTTGCTGAAAAACTTGCAGCCACTTGCCATCGCCGAGCCTATCGCGCAGCCATTTCTCGACCTTTTCGGCAAATTGTATGCGCCATTGATCGCGGATCGCTTTTTCGACGCGTTCCGCAAGTGTGTAAGGCGCTTCATTGCTCAGGAAGGCGAACCGATGCGGTGTGCCTTTCAGGTCAGCTTCAGATAACTGGGTGCCTTGTTGCGGCGCAGGGAAGATCGGCTGAAAGCCTGCACTGCTTGTTGCTGCTTGGACGCCTGCTGCCGCGAGCGCGCTGAGCATACGGCTGCCGATGTACAAGTCTTGGGTGCGGCGCGCCTGTGCGATGAATGCCTGCACCGGACCGATGGTGAAGAGGAATAAATGTTTGGTCATGACGTTCACCAGCCTCCCCAGACTTTTTCGGCATTAAAGCGTTGTGCTGCCGCGTTCATAAAGTCGCGCACTGTGTTCCAATCAATTCTGCGATCAGGCTTGGCGCGCAGTGCAGTTAACACCGGATAGTAGCGCCCATTGATCCGGCGTAGTTGCGCGATTAGTGGTGAAGAGCGGCGCGGATTGGCGCTGCCGAACGAGTCCTGTTTTGGGCGAAACGTACTGTTACGCAGCAGATCGCGGAACAGGCTCACCACAGCCTCTTCGTAGTCTTCATAACCGCGCTTGCCAACAATGATCCACGAATGTTTCGGATGCAGCGTCGGAAAATCTGGCACGCCGACCGCAGTGCTGGCGTTGCAGCCTGCCGCTTCCAACGTTTGGCGGATGACGGTGATCAGCGCCTCAGGTGAGTCATAGTTGGGTGCGCCGCCTTTGCTCAGTTTGAACGCGCCAAACATGCGCCGTGAGCGCTTGCCGAGCCCGCCTAGCAACGCCCAGACATGCAGTGCGTGCAGTGCCTCTTGAGGCAGATCGCCATGTCGCGTTACTAACTCTAGCTTGACTTTCCATTCAGGCTGAATTGCCCAGGAAGGCGAGCGCTCATGTTCAGTGTTTTTGTGCGGCAGCATCTCGCTCTTGCGAGTGTAGTCTTCATTAACAGTGATTGGATAAACACGCACGGCAACTTTCGAGCCTTGATCTGTTGCGCCAAACACTTGGGACTCATGCTCCCAGAGTTCCTTCAAATCTGATGTTTTTGCGCCGATGATAGCACGCAGCCAGTAGCGCAGTTGCCCACGCACAGAGGCAGCACGCACTTCGAGGCTATCTTTGCTTTTAGGATCAGCGCCATTACTGAACATCGGGCTGATCACTTCCAACGAAAAGGTCTTTTTTTTCATTCCGTCACTATTCCCAGCCTTTCATGATCTTGATCAATGCCAAGCGCGGGTCACGGATTCGATCTCCAAAGTCGAATACATCGCGCATTCGCTCGTAAATATCCTGCAAGTGCCGCTGCACCGTCCGCTCCGAGAGCGCCAACAGATCGGCAATTTGCGTATCGCTGTAGTCATCATGCAAAGCAAGCACGTTTGCCACGCGCTTTTGGGCATCCGTCAGGCGCGCCAGCAGCATTTCTTTGCGATTCAAGCGCTTTTTCAAATGCTCAATGATGTCTTGGCGCGTCAGCGACTCTAAGGTGGTCGGTGCGAAGCGCGAAGGCAGGAATGGCATCGGCGTCACCTGCACACGCGCCCGATCCGCAGACGGCACATGCCACAGGTTATGCTCCATGATGTCCTTCGGCGTCAGCACTGTCCAGACGGCGTCGTGTTCATCCAGCAGCAGCGAGGCAGCGTAAACAGCGTAGACGCTCATTGCCTTGCGTCCGCCGGCAACCATCAGATGCACGCTGTAACCCTGCTGTTTGTAGTAGAGCAGGGCATCCAGCACGCCGTAGAAATATGCCTCTGCTGCGTTTTCGTCCTCAATATCCAGCAGTGGCGAGTCGTCCAGCGCACGGATTTCGCGTAGTTCGAGCGGCAGCTCGGCATAGGCGCGCCTGATCTCGCTTTGCAGCGCACGCAGCGGTTCGGCAATGCCGGACTGGAGGGGATCCGTGTGCAGCAAGCCGATCCGTTGGTAGGGATACTTGATGCGTAGGTTGTCGAAGGCAACGGTCACTGCTTGTGGGCGCTGCCCAACAGTGGCAAGGTAGATGTGGTGCATGGGTTTAGTCGCTTCCATAGAATTGATTGAGCTGATCGGCAGCCCAAGCCAATTGATCTAGTGTTGCCGCATTGGTTAAGATTTCAAAGCGCGCACCGAACCGATTCCGATCTTGATAGGTACCAATGAGCTTGCCCTGATAGACGTAAAAAGTTGTGCCTCGGATTGTCCGCTGCCTATCATAAGGCAGACTGTGTGCCGTCTTGATCCATGGCACTTCAGCGCAAACTCTCTGGACAAACTCTTTGAAACCATCTGGATAGTGATCATCGCGGAAAGAAGGCGGACGCTTTTCAGACGGCGCAACGGGCGAGAGGGTTAAATCCCTCGGAAAGCGCAGACGGAAGCCTGTCAGGTAAATCTGACCGACTGCACCTAGCCCAACATGCACTTCACCATCAATCTCAACTTCTTCGAGCAAAATACGCAGCTTATCGTCTACATCTTGTGTTTCGGCAAGGGTAACGGTCGCACCACGCTCAAAGAAAGCAAGCACATCGGCATTCTCGCCAAGCACCTGATAATCAAAGGCGATAGGCATTGGTGGAATGTTGATAATCTCTGAGAAGCGCTCAAAGCGATATAGCACAGGAATTTCTAGCGCTTGCCCAAAGACAACGGCAATTGCAATCTGCGCCTTATAGCCACCGGTTGCATCAATGAGGATAGTTTCTCTTTGGTAGCGCTGAACAAGATCGCCGATTTGTCGGACAAGGTTGCGGAGCCCGTCCGTTTTGAAGCGCGCTGGTTGTGCATCTTGCAATCCTTCTATGATGTGATATTCAACCGTCTCAAGATCGGGCAGATCACGCCCGACGCGCTCAGTAAAGTAGCTCTCTAGCAGGTCGCCGACGTTTTGTCCGTCGTCCGTGTTAGAAACAAGAAAGTGGATATGCCGTAGTTCAATGCGCCCACGTTTGACAAGTTCGGCAACTGAATTAATTTCTGCACCGCAAATACGTGCTGATGGCTCAACCTGTGCCAAGACACGCGCTAGCTGTCCCCAGTTTTTCTCACCGAGAAATCTCTGTAGTTCAGCATGAACTTCTTGGGAGACACCACTGTCAGCGCGATATTCATTTTTAATATTTGTAATAACACTCGTTCCTACAGTGCTAATCAAACGATTCTGCATAGTTCGGCTATCGCCTTTCCCGTGCGGTGTGCCGCACATTGTCCAAATTAATAATCTCTGCCACTTCAAAAGCGCTAACCAACGCATTCGCAACCGGACGCAAACGCACAATCGTTGGGAAGCGTCCGCTGCGCCCATGCAGTTCCGCCAGCAAAATCGCTGTTATGAAATTTAGGGAAGGTGGCACGATCAGCCACGCTTCGGTCTGCCACTGCTCCGCCGTGATGCCTAAGCTATCCATCAGGGCAACCACCTGTGGCACGAAAGGTTGGTCTACTTCAAACTGAACGCGAATATTGCGTATACCGTCTATGGTACCGCCCAACTGCCCCTCAATTTGTGCAACCTGCTCAGAGGTGAGCGGATGTGAAAAATTGATAATTTGCATGAACACCTTCTACAATGAGTTTCGTTTGCGTTTTCGATCAATTTCAAAAGTACCTCTATTATGCCATAGAACTTTAATAGAACGGATGCGTACTGACACCCAAACCTAAACAATTTCGCTTTAGCTGTTAAGGCGTGGTCGCAAACTGGGTTGAAGTGCGGCACGGACTGGCGGGCATTGCGCGCTTGACAATCTACCTGACACCTCTAGAATAGGCTACAATGTAGCCAATAATGCAATCCACAAGCCTGTTGAGGATGTTGAACAATGCCTTCTACTCAGGAGCAAATCACCGCACAGCGTGATGCAAAAGTGCGCGAAACGCTTGGCGAACTCGCGCCGATCTGGTTGGTTTACGAGGAATTTCGTCCGCGTGAGGATGCGATCATCTTCAACCTTGTCTACAACGATCCATCCTATGGCTGGATGAACCGCCGTTTTAAGTATGATGGCTTCAATAATGTGCTGTATCACATGGGATGGCGTTTGCTGAGCGAGGTAGAACAGCTTGAAATTTTAGAACAAACGCCGTATCTTGACGGCGAACTTGCCGTGCATGTCAAGAATGCGCCGCAGCACCGTGCCAGCGGCACGACGCTTGTGCAACGCTAGAGCAACACTTCCAGCACACGGTCTAGGGCAGCGTGATCTTGGTGCAGGCTGATCTGCGCGCCGTGTGGAAATGCCTCGTGCGCGGCAGCCAGCGCTGCCTCACCCTGATCTGCGCCAATCTCCAGCAGCAGAATGCTGGGCTTTGCCAAACGGCTTGGCGCTTGTTGCAATAAGCGCCGCACCAGCGCCAAGCCATCTTTGCCGCCATCAAGGGCGATGGCAGGCTCAAACTTGGCAACTTCTAGCACGTCTAGCTCAGCCGTTGCAATGTAGGGCAGGTTGGCGCACATCACATCGAACTGACCGCCAATGCCCGCCAGCAAATCGCCCTGCATAAAGCGCACATTTCGCAGATCGCGCCCGTTGTGCTGCGCCACTTGCAGCGCCGCCGCCGAGAGGTCGGTTGCCAGCACCCGCGCAGCAGGCAAATGCGCCGCCAAGCTGAGCGCAATCACGCCGCTGCCCGTGCCAACATCTACGACGCGCAGCAACGGATCAGACTGCCGCCCTTGCGCCTGCACCCATCCAAGCGCCTTCTCAACAATTAGCTCTGTCTCAGGGCGCGGAATCAGGACATGCGATGTGACGGTGAACTCACGGTCAAAAAAGGTGCGCTTGCCCACAATGTAGGCAGTGGGCATTCCGCGCGCCCGCAGTCCAACCAGTTTAGCGTAGGCAGCAGCTTGCTCAGGGCTTAGCGATGCCTCATCATGCGCGATCAGATGTTCGCGGGTCGTGCTGAGCAGATGGGCAAGGATCAACTGCGCGTCTAGGCGTGGTGCGCCGCTGTGACCCATCAGAATGCCCGTTGCGGCAGTTAGCGCTGCCGCGATGGTGCGTGCCGCCGCTGGATCATTCATCGTCGGCGGCACTGACAGGCTGCGCGCCCATGCCGAGCTTCTCAGCTTGTTCGCGCATGGCAAGTTCATCTATAAAATCGTCAATGTCACCATCCACAAAGGCAGTCAGGTTGTACATCGTCTTGCCAATGCGGTGATCGGTGACGCGGTTCTGCGGATAGTTATAGGTGCGAATCTTCTCGCTGCGCTCACCGCTGCCAACCTGACTGCGCCGTGTGGACTCTTGCTCTAGGCGCTGGCGCTCAACTTCCATCTCATACAGGCGCGCCCGTAAGATATTCATCGCCTTGATGCGGTTTTGAAGCTGTTTGCGCTCATCCTGCACGTCTACCACAATGCCGGTTGGCACATGCGTCAGGCGCACCGCCGAGTCAGTCGTGTTGACGGATTGTCCGCCGGCGCCCTGCGAACGGCGCACTTCAAGGATTACGTCTTTGGGATCAATGTGGACATCTACTTCATCCATTTCGGCAAGGACTGCGACGGTTGCGGTGGAAGTGTGAATGCGTCCCTGACTTTCGGTGGCAGGCACGCGCTGCACCCGATGCACACCGGACTCATATTTCAGGCGTGAGAAGGCACCGCGCCCTTTCACAAAGACTGTCACAGTACTGTAGCCGCCAATGCCCGACTCGTTGGCGCTCATGATTTCAGTCTCCCAACGCTTGCTTTCAGCATAGCGCATATACATACGGAGCAGGTCGGCAGCGAACAAGCCTGCCTCATCGCCACCTGTGCCAGAGCGAATCTCCAGGATCACATTTTTATCGTCGCGTGGGTCTTTGGGCAGCAGCAGGCGCGTTAATTCTGCCTCCAGCCCTTCGATCTGCGCCTCAAGGCTCTCTAGTTCTTCACGCGCCATGGCACGCAGTTCGGGATCGCGCTCCGCTTCCCACATGCTTTGTGCATCAGCGCGCTGCTGCTTGGCGCGCTGGTAGAGCCGATAGGCATCTACAATCGGCACAAGCTCGGCGCGCTCTTGGGCAAGGGCGGTCACTTTATTGTAGTCGCTCAGCGTTGCATTGTCCGCCAACAAGCGTTCGATCTCTTGGTAGCGGGCTTCAATACCGTTTAGCTTATCAAACATGGATATCCCATTGGAAAAGGGTCTGTCTCGCGTGCTTAGATTGTAGCCGTGAACGGCTGTTTTGTACACTTCGAGGGTTGTAGGGCAATGCGCCGCGGTGAGGGCGGTGTACGTATCGCCTACACCTGCCCTACGCTTGATTGACAAGGATTGCCGACCTGTGTATGCTCATTAGGCGGTGCAGTTTTTAGAAAGTAAGCGCGCCACAATGCACAGACGGCTACCAGTTGCCTTTAGTATTCTCTTAACATTTTGCCGCCCAAGCCGATGATCCCTGCCAAACGCCGAACGTCGCACCGACCTTCCTGCCACGCGACAGCCGCAGCACACCACAGCCTACACGCACGCCGCTGCCCTACGATCCCTGCGCGCCAAGCCAAACACCCACGCAAACGCCACTACCGCTACCACAGACAACACTTACCCTTGCGCCCACATTCATCCCACGCCCAACGTGCGATGATAGCGTTGGACTTTACCGCCCTAGCACAAGCCAGTTCTTCTTGAAAATGCGCTTAGGCGATCTAGAAGCCACGCATGTAGTCACCTACGGCAGTCCTGGCGACATGCCCATTGCAGGCAAATGGACAGGCGATGGGTTAGATCGCATTGGCGTTTTTCGTGCGGGGCAATGGTTTCTTACACAAACCGTCACAGACCAACCCCAAGCCGCCTATAGTTTCACCTTTGGCGCAGTGGGTGACAAACCAGTGGTTGGCGACTGGAATAATAATGGCATAGAGACCGTAGGGGTCTACCGTCCCGCCAATGGCTCAGGCACATTCTACCTTCGCAACAGCCTCAGCACAGGCTTTGCCGACCGCACCATCACGCTAAACTTTGGGTAAAGCGCCGAGGCGGTGTCTGTAGCAGGACGCTGGGCGCCCAGTGTCGGCTATGGTGTGGGCATCGTGGAAAATGGTGTGTTTAAGTTGGTTAATTTGCCATCTTCAGGCAGCGCTTTGACTTTTACAGCGCCAACCTATACGGAAACCTTTGGCAGTGCGCTGGATAAACCGTTTGTGTTCATGGGCGCCCATCATATCGCGGCTGTGTTTCGGGACAGCCGTTTTTCCATCAAGCCTGAGAGCAGCAGCACGGGTTGTACTTCACCCAGTTTGTTCGGTGTAGCGAGCGATGTGCCGCTGGCGGGCAAATGGCAAATCATAAGCACTCCCACGCCAACGCCGACGATGGTGCCGGGTACCTGTCAGGCCGTCGTTACCCAAGGAAAACAACTAGAGGCTTATGCAGATATGCGCTCCGCTGCTGTGGCAGACCTGTCAAATGGATTTGCGGGAATTATTCAAGCAGGTAATGTTGTGGAAGTTTATAGCCGTTCTGAACTCCATGAAAGCATTACTGAGATCGGTATCGCCAGCCTTCCACAACAAAGATTCTGGGCAGACACAGGCGATGGTCGTGTTTCGTTGGTCTCTGGTTCGTGCAGTTTACTGACGCCTAAGCTGCTCGATCCACCTATTAGCAACCCAATCCAGCGCCCTGCGCCGTGGGCAGTGTATCCACTTGAATATAATATTCTTACCTTTAAGAAAAGAGAGTTATTGTTTATGGAAAAATTTTCTGGGCAGTTTTCTCCTGATGGTAGGCATGTTGTATTTGAGACCGATTCACAGTTCTTTGTATGCAACATGCCTGAAGGATTTCCTCCATCGCCCGTTGTTAGCAATTGAATAAGTAGGTGTGCGGTGGTGCCCGCACCGCCTTCAACGGCACCTGCCTATTTGTGGAACGGCTTTCAGAACCGCAGTTGGCTACCTGCAAGTGGAGCATGTGCCTCATCGAATGCGGGCTGCCCTAACTTGCAAGCAAAGCCCGACAATATGCGCTTTGCTTGGCTAGAACGACAGATGGCAGAAATTTTCAGATCGCGTGCTTGGTGAGGTGATTTATGAAACGTCTACGATTGAGCCTTGTTCTGGTCTGCTTAGGGCTGGCAGTTTGGAGCCTATCGGGAGTCGCTTTTGCCCAAATTGCCTATGAAAGGCGAACAGTGCTGGACTGGAGCAGCGATGGGCAGTTTATCGCACTCGGTTCGCGGCAAGGTGTTTTGAAGATTTTTATGGCGCATCAAAAGCTACTCATGCGCGAATTTCAAGCACACTTAGGCGGGGTAAAAGCACTGAAGTGGGGCGGAAATGTGATTCTTTCGGCTGGCAATGATGACTGAGTCGAGCTGTGGTTTTTTAGCGGTTTATCATTATCTAATATTACAATCCTCTACAGTTCCGGTACAGCTAACTCTCCTAATATTGGCGCGGTCGCTTGGTCTCCAACTAGTGATAGGATAGCAACCCTTCGTTTCGAAGGGAACCCTAATCTATCCATCTGGGACCTTTTAGGCAGACCGAGACAACTTGCAAGCGTTGGGAGTGCAAGCACTGCACAATGGAGTCCGAGCGGTAGGTTATTTGCTGTTGGACATTTGCGAGGAAGTGTTGCAATCCATAATACCGTTGATGTTGATTTTGAGCGCTTGTTTGTACTTGACTCAATACATCCCGAAATACTGCTGGTTTCGCTTGATTGGAGTAAAGATGACGCCTACTTGCTTGGCAGCGATGGCTATGGGCGGGTGTTCGTTTGGGAGGTAGACAATCAAAAGCTAGTTCATACCTTCCACAGCGCAGCGGTTGAGGACATTACGGTTGGTGATCCATACACACACGCGGCACTCAAGGCACGCTTCAGCGCCGACGGGCGCTCTGTGCAAGCGGTTAACGCAGATGGCACGATCCGTTCATGGGACTTGGCAACAGGTCAGCTTCTCTCAGAGGTCAAGGTTGCCCGCCCAATTGTCTCCGCCGCGTGGAGTCCCTATGGCGCGCAGTTGGTGGTGGATTTGCTCAATCCGCCGCAGGGCGATGCTCAAGATGCGCTGGCTGCCAACAATCTGCAAATCCTTGTGCCGTTTGCCTCGCTGGAGCAGTTTAACGCAATCGCCTCGGTGTGCATCACCAACACTGCTGAACAAGCTGCCTTGCAAGCGAAAGCGGATTCGGAAAGTCTGGCAGGGCTGTCAGCCTATGTAAGCGGCTTGCCGATGGAAGTTATCCCGCCTGCCTGCGCGGCGGACTTGCTCGCCATCGCAGCAGCGTTGCAGGGGAAGTAGGGGTGGGCGCCCTTCCTAAACCAATCATTTCCAAATGGCGGGCTTGGCGGCATAATAGTGCCTAAGACATTCGGGCTAGGATTTAGGAATACTCAGCCACCTATGAAACGCATGACCAGCTTTGAAGCGCGCCAAGCCTTCCTTGATTTTTTTGAAGAACATTATCATCAGCCGGTCGCCTCCTCCTCGCTGGTGCCGGGCAACGACCCAACCTTGCTGTTCACCAACGCCGGTATGGTACAGTTCAAAGATGTTTTTCTAGGCTTGGATCAGCGCCCTTACAAACGCGCCACCACCTCCCAGAAGTGTATGCGCGTCAGCGGCAAACACAACGACCTTGAAAACGTCGGTCCCTCGCCGCGCCACCACACCTTCTTTGAAATGCTCGGCAACTTCAGCTTTGGCGATTACTTCAAGTCTGAGGCGTGCCGCTTTGCCTATGATGTGCTGACCAAAGTCTACGGCTTGCCCGCCGACCGCCTCTTTTTCACCATCCACACCAGCGATGATGAGGCATATCGCGTCTGGACGGAAGAGATCGGCATCCCGCCTGAGCGCGTTCACCGCTTGGGCGATAAAAGCAACTTCTGGCAAATGGCGGATGTCGGTCCGTGCGGACCTTGCTCCGAAATCTTCTGGGATTGGCACCCTGAGCGCGGCACAGACTATGAGACGATTGCCCGCGAACATGCCGAAGATACAGGGCGCCTCTTTGAGGTCTGGAATCTGGTCTTTATGCAGTATAACCAGAAACCTGACGGCACACGCGAGCCGCTGCCCGCGCCCAGCGTGGATACCGGCATGGGCTTAGAGCGCATTGTGAGCGTGCTGCAAGGCGTGCAGAGCAACTATCACACCGATCTGTTCATGCCGATCATTGCGCGTGTGCAAAAGCTGAACGGCAGCACACCGAACGATTATCATCATGATCCTGTGCCATACCACGTCATCGCTGACCATGTGCGTGCGGCTGCCTTCCTGATCGCCGACGGCGTAAATCCGGGCCCGAAGGATCGCGGATCGGTCTGCCGCATGGTCATTCGGCGGGCGGCGCGCTATGGCAGGCGCATCGGCTTCACCGAGCCGTTTCTGGCAGAGGTGGCAGAGTCGGTCATCGAGGTGATGGGTGGTCACTACAAAGAGTTGGTCGAACGCCGTGAGGCAATCCGCAAGGCGCTGACTCAGGAAGAAATCCGCTTTGGGCGCACCCTAGAGCGCGGCTTGCAGCAGCTTGATGAGATGCTTGCCAACCTGCCGCACGGCGCAAAACTGAGCGGCGCGGATGCCTTCTTCCTGAAGGGATCGCTTGGGCTGCCCTTTGAGGTGACTCGCGATGTCGTCCGTGAGAAGGGCTTTGATGTGGACGAGGCGGGCTACGCCGAAGAAGAGGCAAAACATAGCCTTGCCAGCGGCGCAGGGCAGGCGATGGGTACCATCGAGAGCGCTGAAATCTACGCAACGCTGCTGCGCGAATTGCAGGCAATCGGCGCACTGAAGACGGAAGGTGTGATCTACAATCCGTATGGCGACCTAACCAAGAACATCCGCATCCTCGCCATCCTGCGCGATGGGCAGTCCGTTGAGCGCGCCGAAGTGGGTGATCGGGTTGAGGTGGTGGTGCAGGCAACGCCATTCTACGTTGAGGCAGGCGGACAAGTCAGCGATACGGGCGTGCTGCGCGGCGCAACGTGGGCAATTGATGTCGAAGATGTGCGCCGTCCCGTCAACGGCTTGATTGTGCATATCGGTGAGGTGGTGGAAGGGCAGCCTGTGCTGGGCGATACCGGCGTGGCACAGGTGGACGAGGCGCGGCGGCTGAACATTATGCGGAATCACACCGCCACCCATTTGCTGCACGCGCAGCTGCGGAATGTGCTTGGCACACATGTGCAACAGAAAGGCTCACTGGTTGCGCCCGACCGCTTACGGTTCGATTTCAGCCACGATGCAGCACTCAGCAATGAGGAACTCGCCGTGCTGAACAGCAACATCAACGCGGCGATTGCAGCCAACATGCCCGTCCTGATCGAGGAAAAGAGCCTAGAGCAGGCGCGCAAAGAAGGCGCAATGGCGCTCTTTGGCGAGAAATATGGCGAGCGCGTCCGCACGGTGACCATTGACGGCGAAGGCAGCATGAACGGCAAATACAGCTATGAACTGTGCGGCGGCACGCACGTGCCATCCACAGCCGTCATCAGCACCTTCATCATCACGGCGGAGGGCAGCGTTTCGCAAGGCACACGCCGCATCGAGGCGCTGACGGGCGCAGCCGCGCAGCAGCACATCGCCCGCCAGCTTGAGGCACTACGCCAAGCGGCACTCAAACTCGGCACGACGCCTGAAGGTGTGCTGCTGCGCGTGGATGCTTTGCAAGCAGAGCTTACCGAGGCGCGCCGCGAAAATGGACGGCTGCGCTCACAGCTTGCCAAGATGGTCTTTGATTCGCTGCTGGCAAAGACGGAGAAGATCAACGGTGTCAACGTCTTGGTGACGCAAGTTGGCACCGCTTCCCCAGAGACGCTGCGCGAAATGACCGACTGGTTCAGGGATCGGATGAAATCCGGCGTGGTGGTCTTCGGTGCGCTGAGTGGGGATGAAAAGCCACAATTGATCGCCGCGGTGACCGACGATCTCTCCAGGCGCATTCACGCCGGCAACCTAATCAGGCACATCGCGCCGATTGTGGGCGGCGGCGGCGGCGGGCGACCGAACATGGCGCAAGCCGGCGGCAAAGAGGCGGGCAAACTGCCAGAGGCGCTTAACGCGGCGCGCAAGTTCGTGGCAGAGGCGCTCAGCAGCGGCGCGTAGAATACGCTAAAAGCACACAAAAGCAGCGCCCGTAACTGAACGGGCGCTGTCGCTTCCAGTTCTTAGCCACACCGCTTGCGCGGGCGCGGATGTTTTTTTATACGAAGCGGGTCGAGCCGCTGAAGTCGCTGTCACGCAGTGCCTTGATTGCGCCGTTCAGGTCGCCGTCCATCTCGATGCAGGTCGCCGAGAGTGTCTTGCACTTGGTGGCGATATTATCGAGGTAGAATGCCAGCGCCAGATTGCCGACCATACCGAACATTGCGCTTGCCTTGAGTGCCTTCGCGGCGATCTCTAGCACCGTGCCGACGGTCTTCAGCACATCACCAGAGGTGCCGAACACTTTCGCCATACGTGCTACAACTTCATAATCCATTGCAACGTCTGCCACGTGCCTTACTCCTTACTAGCCTATCTTGCCGAATTTCACGCGAATTAGAAAATCTTCTCGAAGATGCCCGACACTTGACCGACGATGCCCTGCACCATCTTGTCAGCATTCCGCATGATGTTGAGCGCGTTGCCCAATTTGCCACCGAAGCCGGTGATGGCTGCGATCAGCTCCATCATCTGCGGGAACACACGGGTGACCAGCTCTTGCTTGAAGGCCTCGGCGCCCTTGCCGATCCATGCGCCGTTCTGAATGGGTGCGGCACCCTGACGGATATTGCCCACCACGCGGTCGCAGGTGTCTGCCTGACGGCTGAATTGCTGGATGTTCTCTTCGATCTCACCCGCAATGAATGTGAAAATACCACTCATGATTATTACTCCTCCCCTTGCTCGCTACGATTTATAGGAACTTGCCGCGTGCCGTGTTATCACCGCGCTGGATGGCGTCCTTGGCAAACTTCACGTCGCCCGCCAGTTCCTTGAACTTTTCAGTCAATTTCTGGATGCGTGGCGCAAGGATTTTGTCCAGCGCTTCGGCAAAGTCATCGCCGCCCAAGCCGAGCAGCGCACCGCCGCGCATCTTCTGAGCAACAGCTTGCATAGCCTGAGCCGTTTCGGTCAACTGCTGTGCGCCGCCGTTGAAAATCTTGATCATGTCTTCAACAACTTCGTAGTCCATCTGGACATCAATACCGGACATAGCCAACCTCCCTTAGGTTTTCTTATCTTTGATTGCTTGATCTGATTAACCGAACAGCGCGCAGCCTTCTTCTTCCGCCTGGCGCAGCGCATCCGCAACGCGCTTGGTGGCAGAAGCCGCATCCGCGAGCGCACGCATCATGCGATCCATCGCCGGGTTCACCAATTCTTCCATTTCCTTATAGAAGTTATCAGCACCCTTGCCGATCCAGCCGCCGCCCTTCAGCGCGTCCACACAGCTTTTCACGGTCTGCAACAACTGGCGAGTCTGATCCGACTCTTTGCTAAAGTTGGCGGAAATTTGCTCCAGTGAGCTGTAATCCGCCTGAATTTTTGGAGCGCCCATTGCTTACCCTCCACTTACCTAGACATTGAACTTTCACTTTTCATCCGCCATTTCGCGCACCGTTTTGTTAGGTTGCTCTCGGCGTTTGATGTTTTTAGTTTACGGTCATTGGGTCGCTTGAGTCAAGCAAACCGAAACAAACTCCCCTGCAAAGCCCCCGAATTTTTACAGGATTTTTATAACCTCTTGATGGGTCTTTTTTATTGTTGCCAAAAAGCGCTCACCAACCGCTATAATTGCCCCAAAATGGTTTAGCGATAAGGCTTGGCAATGTCCGATCAATCTTCTCAACCTGTAAAACTGACCGCACTTGCCGCTTGTGCTGGCTGCGCGGCAAAACTTTCTCCGCGAGCGCTGATGCACGTGCTGCAACCGTTGGCAGCCACTTTCCGTGCCGCCGATTTTCCCGCGATGCTGGTGGGCTTGGAAGCGCCTGACGACGCCGCCGTTTACCAGATCAGCGCCGATCAGGCGATTATCGCAACCGTAGATTTCTTCCCGCCGGTGGTGGATGATCCCTTCTCGTTTGGTGCCATTGCCGCCGCCAACGCCATGAGCGATGTCTATGCGATGGGTGGCGAGGTGCTGTTTGGCATTAACCTTGTTGCCTTCCCGGAAAGCCTTGATACAGCAATCCTCTCCGAGATTTTGCGCGGCGGCGCGCATAGCCTGCGGGCGGGCAACGCTGCCATCGTCGGTGGACACACCATTAAAGATGCTGAACCCAAATATGGTGTGGCAGTCACGGGCATCATCCATCCGCAGCGCGTGATCACGAAGGGCGGCGCCCAAGCCGGCGATGTGCTGATCCTGACCAAGCCGCTGGGCGTCGGCGTCATCACGACGGCACTCAAGCGCGACCTTGCCGCTCCCAACGATGTGCAGGCAGCCATCCAGAGCATGATGACGCTGAACCGCGCCGCCGCGCAAGCCGCACAGGCGGTTGGCGTCCACGCCATGACGGATATTACGGGCTACAGCTTGCTGGGTCATGCCCGCGAAATGGCAGCTCTCAGCGGCGCAGACCTCATCTTTAGCTACAGCGCGCTGCCCTGGCTCAGCGGCGCACAGCGCTACGCAGACGCTGATTGTTTTCCCGGCGGCGCACACACCAACCGCGCCTACTACGAGGCATGGGTCACCTTTCCTGATGATTTGCCGCACGCCGCACGGATGCTGCTCTTTGACCCGGAGACCAGCGGCGGCTTGTTAATGGCTGTGATGGCGAGCCGTGCGCCGGCGCTGCTGGCAGAGTTGGCGGCACGCGGCGTGCAGGGTTGGTCGGTTGGGCATGTGGTGGCAGGCGACGGGCGGGTGCGTGTCGAAGGCTAACGACAGCCCATTGATGGGTGCGCTGTGCTAGGTGAGCAGCACACCCGCCTTGTTTGGGGTAATACACTGTCCGTCAGTTTGGGCGTGTTGTAGGTTTGCAACTTGAGGATTGGGAAACTCTAGAAACGCCTGCCGAAAGCACCGCCCACTTGCCCTAACCGCCCACTCTATGCCACAATTGACAGGATTGACAAGCCAACCGCACCAAGATAGGCAGCAGAGTCACTCATGGGCAAATCTTACGATGCAATCGTGATCGGGCTGGGCGTGATGGGCAGCGCGGCTGCTTATCATCTTGCCAAAGCAGGCAAGCGCGTGCTTGCCCTTGAACAATTTGCGATAGACCACCGCTTAGGCAGCTCCTACGGCGAATCGCGCATCATTCGCTATGCCTATACACACCCAACCTACGTCCAAATGGCGCGTGAGGCGTTCACCTTGTGGCGCGCCCTAGAGCAGGCCAGCGGCAAGCGCCTGCTGGTTCGCACCGGCGGCTTCGATTTTGGTGAGGAAGACTCGCCCTCCCTGCAAAACACGTGCCAAACCTTAACGGCTGCCAATGTTCCCTTTGAGTGGCTGACGCCCAACGAGGCGGCGCAGCGCTTTCCGCAGTTCAAACTGACGCCAACCATGCGCGCCATTTATCAGGCAGATGCTGCTTATTTGGCTGCCTCTGCCTGTGTGTTGGCGCAAGCAGAACTGGCGCACGTGCTGGGTGCGGATTTGCTGCCTGATACACCCGTGCAGCGCCTTGAACCACTGCGTGACTCGGTGCGCGTCCACACAGAGTCGCGCACCTATGAGGCTGCCAAGCTGATCATCACTGGCGGCGCGTGGATGGGCAAACTGCTCAGCCAGTTGGATCTTCACCTGCCCTTGCAGCCAACCCGTGAGCAGATCGTGTTCTTTGAGCCTTACGATCATGATATGTATGCGCCTGACCGCTGCCCGATTTTCATCTTCCACAGCCCAACTTGGTTTTATGGCTTGCCCAATGTGGATGGCAACGGCGTGAAGGTTGGCATTCACGCCAACAATGATGCTTGTGATCCTGATCAGGTGAACCGCACACCTGATGACGCCTACATCGAGACGGTTCGCCAGTGGACGCGCCAACACCTGCCGCTTGCCGCTGGCGAGGTGAAAGAGGCGCGTGTGTGCTTGTATACCATGACGCCTGACGAACACTTTATCATAGATGCACACCCTGCCTACCCACACATCGTCTTTGGTGCCGGCTTTAGCGGGCATGGCTTCAAGTTTGGCAATCTGATCGGCAAGCTGCTCTCGGAGATGGCACTTTCGGGCAGCAGCAGCCACGATCTGCATTTGTTCCGTATGGCGCGCTTCAGGCAGCCTAGCTAGAAGAAAGGATAGGCTCTTATGCGTGATGCTCAACCCAAACTGCGCGTACTTATCCTCTGCACGGCAAATTCGGCGCGTTCACAGATGGCGGAAGGCTTGCTGCGCCACCTTGCCGCCGACCGCATCGAGGCATTCAGCGCAGGCAGCCGCGTGACCAGCGTCAATCCGTTTGCGATTCAGGCGATGGACGAGCGCGGCATTGATATTCGCGGGCAGTTTTCCAAGCACCTGAACGAATTCCTTCAGCAGCCGTTTGATTATGTGATCACGGTTTGCGATGCCGCCGCCGAAACCTGCCCGATTTTTCCCGGCAGAGCGACGCGCCTTCACTGGAGTTTCCCTGATCCTGCCGCAGTTGAAGGCGATGCCGCCAAAGCAGAGGCCTTTCGCAGCGTGCGGGAAGGGCTGGAAGCGCGCTTCAAGGCGTGGTTGGAGACGCTTTAGGCAGGGCGCCCTCTGCTTTCTTGCCCTGCCCGCGGGGATAGGGAGAGCGTGATCTGTTCTGATGAGCGTTGGGCAAGCGTAGCCTACAAGCGCGATAGCCTGTGCTACAATTAACGGAATGTTTCTGAGTGAGGTTGTAGCGCAGTGCGGATGTTGTATCGCTTATGGGTGGCTTTTTTGCCGTTACAACTGCTGATGATCATTGGTGCGGTGGGCATGACGGCGGGTGTGATGGCGGCGTTGGTCGTGGTGCTGTTGCGCGGCGGTATTCCAACGGCTGCTTCTGCGGCTAACCCTGCCCAAGAAGCGGCATTGCACGCCCGCCTGACGCGAGATCGGATCGCGCCTGTGTTCACACCTGAAGTGCAGTTCTGGTCGCCGTGGATCATGAAATGGTCGCGTGAGTATGGTGTTGATCCTGACATTCTGGCAACCGTCATCCAGATCGAGAGTTGCGGACATTACCTTGTCAATTCGCCGGCGGGCGCGCAAGGCTTGTTTCAGGTGATGCCCTTCCACTTCGCCGAAGGCGAAAACATGCTCGACCCTGAGACGAACGCGAAGCGCGGTATCAACTACCTGATCGGTGGCTTGCAGCGCGCCGATGGGCATATCGGCTTGGCGATGGCGGGCTATAACGGCGGTTGGGGCGTCATTCCGCGTGGCTGGGGACGCTGGGTGACCGAGACGCGCAATTACTACCGCTGGGGATCGCTCATCTACATGGATGCACTTGCCGGCAAGACCACCCAACAGAGTGAGGCGCTCCAAAGCTGGCTGAACGCGGGTGGCGTCAATTTGTGTCGGCAGGCGGCGCAGGTGCTTGCACCGCTGCAAGCCACACCCAACGCACCCTAAGGCGCTACGCCGCGTGCCAGAACGCCACACCCTCGCGCAGATCGGTGAAGGCTTTGCCATCGCGCACCAACAGATCGAGATGCCCTAACACTTCCGAGATAGCGAGGAACATCTCAGGCTCGCGCAGGTGCGGAAACATGGCGCGCACCAGTTGATAGAGCGTGCGTGGCTGCTCAGCGCACAAGGCGCGCAGCTTTTCGGCGCGCTGAGCGTGCATGGCAAGCCGCGCTTCCACCAATTGCGGCACCTGTGTGACAGGCTCGCCGTGGCCGGGATAGGCGATGTGGATGTCTAACTGTGCGATGCGCTGCAACTCGCGCAGATAGTCCAGCAGGCGTTGCGGACGCGGCATTTCAGGTGATTCAGGCGGCTCTAAGAGCGGATTAGAGCTGATAGCGCGCAGGACATGATCGCTAGAGAGCAGAATGCGCGCCTCAGGCTGGTACAAGCACAGCAGATCGCCGGCGTGTCCCGGCGTGTGGTAGACCTGCCACTGCCTGCCCAGCAGCGCGATCTGATCGCCTTCCACAAGCGTATCCTCTACCCGAACAGGCTCGGCAAAGCTGCCCAAATAGGCAGAGACGCGCTCAATGCCGCCGATGACATCCTCCGGTACGCCGCCTTCACGGAAGATTGACAGCATGTAGGCATCAAAGGTGCTACGCTTTGCCGCAGGAAAATCCAGCCACGGCACACACAAGGGATGGGCTAAGACTTGCGCGCCTGATTCCGCGACGATTTCTCCCGCCAGCCCAATGTGATCGGTGTGATGGTGCGTCAGGATAATGCGCTCAATATCCCGAAAAGTGACGCCACAGGCTGCCAAGCCTTCCTTCAAGGCGGCGCGTGCTGCATCGGTGCGGACGCCGCAATCAATCAGGGTCAGTGGCGCCGAACCGCCGCCTAGCGCAAGGTAAGCGAAGACATCGCCAACCGGAAACGGCGTAGGCAGCGTGATCGCATACAAGCCATTCAGGGCAGTTTCGTGGCAGTGCGGTGTGATTTTAGTGAGCATCGGTCTCGGTGCTGTGGCTATCGGACTCGGTCACCGTCTCCGTGCTGGATGCGCTCGGTTGGCTGCGAACCATGATTGTCCACTCGCCCTTTTGAACTGCCTCATCTTTTTGGTTCAGCACCTTCACATCCAAGGTGACGATGCCGCCGCCTGCGGCAGGCATTGGGCGGCGCTTGCTGACGCTCGCCTCGACGCGGATCGTATCGCCAATGTAGACCGGTGCGCGCAGTTTCATCTCAAAGCCCAGAAAGGCGATCACGGTGCCTTCTAACACGCCAAGCTGGTAAGCAAGCCCGGTTGCCACCGAAAAGACCAACGCACCATGTGCGATGCGCGCTCCGAACTGCGTGCCTTCCGCGTAGATGGAATCGGTATGCATTGGGTTAAAATCGCCGCTGAAGCCCGCAAACGCCACCAAATCGGATTCGGTGATGGTGCGTCCGCGTGTGCGGATCGGCAGCCCTTCGACGAATTCTTCGAACCATAAGCCTTGTCCATAGCGGTGAATGATGTGAGTCATGGTTGCTGATTCCTCACCTTATGCCTGTGCATCTGCCAAGCGCTGCGCGTACTGCTGCTTATAGAACTCTAGGTATTCGCCCGTCTTGATCTTGCGCCACCACCATTCATTGCGCTGATACCATGCGACGGTCTGGGCAAGGAGCGACTCGAAATCATCGTTGCGCTGCCAGCCAAGCGCCCTGATCTTGGTGCAGTCCACGGCGTAGCGCCGATCATGGCCGGGACGGTCTGCCACATGGCGGATGAGCGTCTTCGGCTTGCCAAGCAGTTGCAGCAGGCGGTGCGTCACATCAATGTTGTGCTGCTCATTCTCGCCGCCCACGTTGTAGACCTCACCCGCCGCACCGACATGCAGCACAAGGTCAATGGCACGGGCGTGATCATCCACGTGCAACCAATCGCGCACCTGCTTGCCATCACCATAAACAGGCAGCGGACGGTCGTCAATCGCCTCAGTGATGAACAGCGGCATCATCTTTTCGGGATATTGGTAAGGTCCGTAGGTGTTGCTGCCGCGGGTGATGGTCGTGTACATGCCGTGCGTCACGTGGTAGGCGCGCACCATCATCTCGCCACCTGCTTTGGCGGCGGAGTAGGGGTTGTTGGGCTGAAGGGTGTCCGTCTCTTTGAAGTCACCTTCTGCCAACCAGCCATAGACCTCATCCGTGCTGACTTGGTGAAAGCGTGTGATGCCAAGTGCGCGTGCCTGCTCCAGCAGGACGTAGACGCCGATCACGTCCGTATCGAGGAAGGCGTGCGAACTCATAATGCTGCGGTCAACGTGCGATTCTGCCGCAAAGTTGACGATTGCATCCACCTGATAGTGTTCCAACACGCGCTTGACGGTCACCGCATCGGCGATGTCGCCACGCTCAAAGCGGTAGTTCGGCTCGTCGTGAACAGGCAGCAAGTTATCGGTGTTGCCAGCATAGGTCAGCTTATCCAGCACAATAATGGTGTAGTGCGGATATTTCTCGACCATATGGCGTACAAAGGCGCTGCCGATGAAGCCTGCGCCGCCTGTGACTAGAATGTTTTTCATGCGTTTATCACCTTAGGTTTGAAAAAGTCAGCCCGCCGCTGCCCAAAGTATAGCAGGGCATAAGCGGAGAACAAGAACAGCAACGGATCACTGGGTGATCGGTAGCGTGTGCAAGGCGTCGTCAGTACGTAGAAGACGGTCAGGCTCAGCAGCACAAGCCCAATCAGCGAAACATCACGCCAGGCGCGGCGCGTTTGCCACATGCCGATCAGGGCAAGGATCAGCAAGCCGCCGAAGTAAAAGCGATGCACCCAACGCCCGATCACATTGAAAAGCGGTTCGGCGTAAACATCACCTTCCGCGCTGAAGCCATTGGCGCGGATTTCTTCGGGATCGGTCAGGGCGCGGATGCTGCCGTCCGCTTCGCGCACGAACGGGATCACGCCGTTGATCGGATTGCGGGTCGGGAAAACATCAGGCGTCCACTGTGCGTAGACCTTCCAGAGCAGCAAAGCGGGAATTTGCTCAGGAGTCTCCCGCAAGTACTCAAGCGTCAGGCGTGTGAGGCGTTCGCTGTTCTCCACAAGGCGCAGAGCAAGCTCGCCCGACTCGGCTTGCACATCCAAATGCTCAGGCATCCACAGCAGCGGATAGCCGGCTTGGATGAACGGCACAGTATACGGACTGTTGCCGCCCCACAGCGCAACGCCCAAGTTGCCGCCGATTGGGATGAAGCGATTGAACGCCTGATAGGTCTGCCACAGCCATGGCGACACCACCACCAAACTAATGAGCGCCGCAGGCACAAGGCGCGCTGCACTCTGCCAGATATTCAGCCGAAACAAGCACCATAGCGCACCACCGAAGGCAATTAGGACGGCTGGCGGACGCGTGAGCGCCAACAAGCCGATTGCCACGCCACAGGCAGCGATCACCGCCCAGGTGCCGCCGTCAAGCCGTTTGCGCTCGCGCAGCGTGGCAAAACTGAGCGCTGTCAGGCTGATCAGCATCGCCAAGAGCGAGGTGTAGCCGACGCTGAGCGTCTGAAAGATCAGGTAAGGATAGAGCGCAAAGAAAACGCCCGCCAACGCGCCAACGGCAGGCTTGCCAAATAAGCGCTTGCCGAGCTGAAAGATTGCCCAGACCGTCACCAGATCAAAGAGGAGGTTCAGGAGGCTGATGGCAACCAACGTGCGCCCGCCGATGGCATAGGCGAACGCCAGCAGCACAGGATACAGCACGCTAGAGCCTTCCACGTCAATTTGACCTGCCTCTAAGCCCAGCACGCCTGTTGCCAGCAAGTTCTGAGCGCGCACATCATAGGCGCCTTCGCCATGCACCACGTCGCCTTCAAAGGTGAGCTGCTGCCCAAGCACAAGCAGAACGCCAAGCCGTGCCACCGCGCAGAGCGCCAGCACCGCAGGCAGCCAATAGTTCGTTGGAATGTTAAAGTGTTTGATCATCTCGGTTTTCAGAGAGGCTGCGCCCGGCGAGTGCCGCGCCGGCAAAGATCAGCCAGAGCGCTGCCGTTGGGAACAGATAGCGCGGAATAGCTGTCAGCAGGCTGTGCAGCGCATAAAAATAGAGCAGCACGCCATAGAGCGGCAGCGCTTGCCAGAACAGCCGCCAACGGAACATGCCCAACACGCTGCCCAACGCGCCCAACACCAGCGCGCCAAAATGGAAAATGTAGAGTGTTAGCTTGGGCAGGAAGGCATCGCCGTTCAGCACGCTGCCAAAGCCCACCACACTGCGATCTGTCGTCCACCACGTCAGGAACAATTCCTTAAGGCTTTCGCCGCCGAAAAAGACGGTGTTGTGTGGTTGCAGGCTTGCCTCTAGCAGGTTGCCCAGTCGGCGCGCCACATAGCCAAGCGGATCGCTGCGGATCGCTTCAAAGGCAAGCTGTGTGTAGATTTGGTCGTTTTTGCCCTCATCCTCCACGCCAATGCCCGCCCGCTGATCCACGCATTCAGGACCGCACCAGCCCTCATTGGTGCCAAGATAGAAATTGGCTGCCAAGCCCGCGCCGCCGATCATAAAGATTCCCCAGCGCACGTAGCCGTAGGCAGTCCAAGCGAGAACGACCAGCGCATAGGTGATCATGAGCGCCGCAATCAGGCGCAGCGCACGCCGCCGATAGCACCATACCAAGTGCGCGGCAAAGATGATTGGCAAGGCGAGCGCGATAGCGCGAGTCAGGCTTGCCAAGCCCAGCAGCACGCCCACCCAGACCACCTGGCGCGCCGTGAGGGGCTTTCCGCGCTGCGTGAGATGCCCATGCAGCGCCAGCGCGCCGATCATCAGCGGCAAGAACACGCTTTCCGTCAGCACTTGCCCTGCTTCAATGATGAAGATCGGGTTGATTGCCACCAACCACGCGGCAATCAGCGCGGCGCGCTTGCCAAAGTAGGCGTTCGCCGCTGTGTAGATTGTCCCGACCAGCGCAACACTCCACAGCACGTTCAACAGGCGTAAGGCGGTCAGGCTTGCCTCACCAAAGATGACCTGCACCACACCGACGTAAATCAGGTAGAGCGGCGGAAGGGTAACCGCCTGCGCGGCTTGCCCACGCACCAACTCTAGCCCATACTGCATCAGCCCAAGCGTATCCCCACCGCTGATGTTAGGTGGTGTGAATAGGACGAACACTAAGCGCAGGGCAAAGGCAACTGCAAGGATTAAGGGCGCGCCGTGCAAGGGCAGGCTGAGGGATGTTTGCGTTTTTCGGACGGGCAGTGCGTGCATTCATTCCGCCGTTAGCTTACGTTAAATCGGCGGAAGTGTAGCCTGACTCAGGGGCATAAGTCAAGGTGCGGTTGTGGTTCATACAGCACGGACGGGATTTCTCCCGTCCGTGGCTTCGCTTGAATGGGTGGCAGTCTGCCTAGCCGCCGATGCGGACCTCTGCCCAGATTTCATCCCACAGGCGGCGCGCTGCGTCGTCTAGCGGGCGAATCCATTCCATCTTGGCAATTTCCTCATCAGAAGGCAGGAATTTGAGCAGCACAGGATCGGTGAATTCGCGGGCTGCCTTGTTGGCGCTCAGAAAGCCGATGGTGTTGCTAATGCGCGCCGTATTCTCTGGCTCCAACAGGAAGTTGATGAAATGCTCTGCCGTCCCTTTGCGCGGACTCTTGGCAGTGACGCACACGCTCTCTTGGAAGCGCAGCGCACCTTCTTTCGGCGTTACGTGGCGCCATTCGCCTTCGGGATTATCTTCGGTTGCGGTTAGCAGGGCAGCTTTTGCCGTCGCACCATTCCACGACTGCGAGAGGATCACCTCTTTGGCAGGCAACAGCGTCTCTTGGTAATCGGCGCTGTTGATGTAACGGTACTGCGGCACGACGCGCAGCAGCAGATCGCGTGCCTGCTCCAGTTCGGCGCGCACACTGCTGTTCGGCGAATAACCGAGGTAAATCAGCGCCGCGCCAAGCAGTTCACGCTGATCATCAAAGACGTTGATGCCGCCGAGCATGGTGTAGTTCTCCACCTGCTCAGGCTCAAAAATGGCAGCCCACGAATCAGGCGGCGTCTCGATGGATTCATGATAGGCGATGCCCGTCGTCCCCCACATATAGGGCAGGCAGAAGCCATCAGGATCGTACCAGGCATCAAGGTTCAGCGGATCCAGGTTTTCCCAGTTTGGCACGTTGGCGCGGTCAATCTTAGCGACCAATTCCAACGCGATCATGCGTGCCACCATATAATCAGACGGGAAAACCACATCATATTCGGCGCCTGCTTGCAGCTTGGCAAACAGCTCTTCATTGGTGGCATAGTTATCGTAGGTGACGCGCACGCCGAACTGCTGCTCATACTCGATCAGCAGCGCTTCGTCAATATAATCACCCCAGTTGTAAACGTAAAGTTCGCTATCCAGTTGTTGTGCGCGTGAAGGCGCGCCCAGCGGCGCGAACACGGCGACTAAGGCGACGATCAGCGCCAGAACAACAAGACGTTTTGCCATCAGGTTTTGCTTCCTTATTCTAGATTGAACGATTGAACAGGCTGTGCTTTGCCGCCGCGCTGCATCAACAGCGAAACGACCACCAAGACGACCGAGAGCAGCAGCACCAACGAGGCAACCGCTGTGATCTCAGGCTTTAAGCCGAAACGGATGGACGAGTAAATCTTGACGGGCAGCGTTGTATCGCCTTGTCCGCCGACGAAAGACGTGATCACGAATTCATCAAAGGACATGGTGAACGCCATCAGCCCGCCTGCCAAGATAGCAGGGCGCAGCAAGGGCAGCGTCACGCGCCGAAACGCCTGCCATGGGCTGGCATACAGATCGGCAGCTGCCTCTTCCAAGCGCGCATCAAGGCTTGCCAGCCGCGCCCGAATGATAACCGCCACAAACGCCGTGTTGAACGCCACATGCCCAATCAGCACCGTCCAACGGCTGAGCGAGACATTGACCGCCGAGAAAAAGAGCAGCAGCGAGAGCGCCATCACAATATCAGGAATGATGACCGGCAAGTAGAGCATTCCATCATAGGCATTTTTGCCACGAAAGCGGAAGCGCTCCAACGCCAAGCCTGCCAAAGTGCCAAGCACTGTTGAGATCAGCGCTGAGAAGGTGGCAATCCACAGCGTAACGCTCAAAGAGCTGATCCATTCACGGCTGCTGAACACACGCTGATACCACTGCACACTGAAGCCTTCCCACGTGCCAAGCCGCGTGCCGCTGTTGAACGAGAAAATCACCAAAACGATGATCGGTAGGTAGAGAAAGGCGAACACCGCAAGGCTGATCAGCGGCAAGCCAAGCCGCGTGGCAGAGCGCGCTTGCCGCCGCAGCGTATCGCCTAGGCGGGGCGCAACAATCGGCGGCGCAACCGTGAGGCGGGTGAATTCTGTGGTCATGTGAGGGCTGCCTTTCTGCCTAAGCGGAAGTAAACAAGGGTAGCAATGAGCATTAGCACGGTTAGCACCATGCCGAACGCCGCACCAAAGGCTTTATCGCCCGATGCGCCAATAAACTGCTGCTCCAGCAGGTTGCCAATCAAGAAGAATTTGCCGCCACCCAGCACGTTGGAGATGACGTAGCTGCCAACGGTCGGGATGAACACCAAGATGCAGCCTGCCACCACGCCGGGCAGCGTCAGCGGGAAGACGACACGCCAAAAGGCGCGCACAGGGTCAGCGTAGAGATCGTTGGCTGCCTCCACCATGCGTTTATCCAGCCGTTCGATGCTCTGATAAAGCGGCAGCACCATAAACGGCAGGTAGCCATAGACCAAGCCAAGCAGCAGCGCGCCCGGCGTATTTAGCAAGTCCAGCGGACGGTTGATGACGCCTAACACATCCATCAGCACGCTGTTTAGCACGCCATCGCGCCGCAGGATGATGATCCATGCGTAGGTGCGAATCAGAAGATTCGTCCAGAACGGGATCATGACCAACAGCAGCCAGATGTTGCGCCAGCGCTCCGGTTGGCGTGCGATCCAAAAGGCGAACGGATAGCCGATCACAAGGCAGATGACCATCGTGAGGAAGGCGATCCACAGCGTGCGAATGATGATGTTGAGGTAAACTAAGCCGCTAACGCCAATCGGCGTGATCAGGCGTTGGTAGTTCTCTAGGCTTGGCGTGCTGAGGTCAAGCGTGCCTAATTCGGTGGTGCGCCCTAAACTTGCCGCGAAGACGCCAACCAACGGCAGCACGAAAAAGATGCCGAGCCACACAAGGCTTGGGTATGCCAGCAAGGCGCCGCTGTTGCGCGAGAGCAGCGCCAACAAGGCACCACTGTGCGCGCCGATGAGCAGCGCACCGCCGAAATCACGGGTGGCGCCAAAGTAGAGCAGGCTGAGCGCAATGCCCGCCCAGGCCCGCGCCGCCGCAATCCGCCCGACCTGCGCCTTGTCATTCAGCAGGCGCAGCCCAAGCCACCCATCCAGCCCGATCAAGGTTGCCAACAACAGGGCAACGCCACCCATCGAAAGGCTTTCTGCCAGCCGATAAAGTCCCGTCTCGCTTGGCAGAAACTCTTTCTGCCCCAACAGTGGAACGCGCACCCAAAGCGCTATTCCGTACAAGGCGCTTAACAGCACCGCCCAACCTGCCCAGCGTTCGTAGCGGCGTTGGTAAGGACGCGCCGCCGCCCACCTTGGCAGCTTGGCAGCCACTGCCGCCTTGCTACCCACACCCGTTGAAGCTGTTGTCGTCATTCTTTCCCAGCGGTCACCTCATCAGTTGAGAACTGTCTCCAGTGCTTTTCCGAACGATAGAACTAGGCACCATGCCTAAATCAGCTAATCCACAAGGACGCGAGCATTTTCCAGCACCCACGTCACATAGACCGTATCACCGCGCCGAAAGCGCTGATCGCGGCTGGCGCCTAAATTTTGCACCCGCGCCACCACCTGCGTGCGCTCGCCAAGCTGCACCACATAGCGCATATCCGTGCCGATGTAGACCGCCTCGCGCACGCTGCCGCGCAGCGCACTGGGATCGCCATTGGTCGCGCTCAGGGTAATTTTTTCAGGGCGAATGGCAACCGTCACCCGCGCACCGTCTGCTAAGGCGCGCTCGCTAGGCGCCGCCGCGATGCTCAACGAAGGCTCTAGCATGACTTCTGCCACGCCATTCGCATTGACCAGTTCACCTTCAAGAAAGTTCGTCTCGCCGATGAAATCTGCCACATAGCGCGATTGCGGACGCTCGTAGATTTCTTCCGGCGTGGCGCATTGCAGCACATGCCCATGCCCCATCACAGCGATCCGATCCGACATGGTCAGCGCTTCTTCTTGGTCGTGCGTGACGTAGATGAAGGTGATGCCGATCTCTTGCTGAATCTGCTTGAGTTCAAACTGCATCGCCTTGCGTAGTTTCAAGTCCAACGCGCCCAGTGGCTCATCCAACAACAGCACGGCGGGACGGTTGACCAAGGCACGCGCCAATGCCACACGCTGCTGCTGCCCGCCCGAAAGCTGAGCGGGGCGGCTGTTGGCACGCTCAGACATCCGCACCATTGCCAGTGCCTCGCGCACACGCAGATCGATCTCTTTGCGCGGCAGGCGCTGCATTTCCAAGCCGAACGCCACATTTTGGGCAACGGTCATGTGTGGGAATAGTGCGTAATTCTGGAAAACGGTGTTGATCGGGCGCTGAAAGGCAGGCGTTTCGCTAACGGCTTGCCCGTGCAGGTAAATTTCGCCGCTAGTAGGTGATTCAAAGCCGGCGATCAGGCGCAGCGTCGTTGTTTTGCCGCAGCCACTTGGACCGAGAATCGAAAAGAACTCGCCGTCCTTAATTTGGAGCGAGATGTTCTCTACTGCGCGAAAGGTGCCGTAGGCTTTGCTGAGGTTAACCAGTTCCACTGCATAAAGCATCGCATAAAGCCTCCTATGCAAACGCAGAAAAACCGTGCGTAGAATTTTGCTATTTTAGTCGGAATGGCGCAGAATGCCAGTTGTATTTTTGTGACGTGGTGTTACAAGCCTGTTATGCCTCAGGCGGTGCTTCCCAAACAAGTGTTTGTTAGGCACTTGCCACAGGCGGTATAATGAGCATAGGCTTTTGAAGGAGAAACTTTATCTTTGTCTGCTTTAACCAAAACGCAACTTTCACGCCCTTCGGAGCAGCTTTCCAACGAGACGCTGCTCGATATGTATTGGCACATGCTGCTTTCGCGCCGCACCGATGAGCGTGCTTGGGTGCTGCATCGGCAGGGCAAGATTGCCTTTCACATCAGCGGCATGGGGCATGAGGCAACACAGGTCGGCGCCGCCTTCGCCATCAACCGCGGTGTGGATTATGTTGTGCCATATTACCGCGATTTGGCGTTGGTGATGGCGCTTGGCATCACACCACGCGATTTTATGCTTAGCCTATTTGGCAAAGCGGGCGAGATCAGCAGCAAGGCGCGCCAAATGCCCAGCCACTGGGGCAGCAAGGCGCACCACATCCTCTCGACCTCTAGCCCGGTGGCAACGCAGGTGCCGCAGGCAGCCGGTATGGCTTTCGCCATTAAATATCAGCGCGAAAACGGCTTGCTTGATCCGAACGACGCAGCACAGCCGCGCTTGGCGCTCACCTGCTTGGGCGAAGGCTCGACCAGCCAAGGTGAGTGGCACGAAGGCATGAATTGGGCAGGCGTCCATACGCTGCCGTTCATCTGCATTGTGCAAAATAACAACTACGCCATCTCCGTGCCGATTGAACAGCAGATGGCAGTCAGCCACGTTGCAGAGCGCGCCATTGCCTATGGCGTGCAGGGCGTCACCGTAGATGGCACCGATATTCTCGCTTTCTACGATGTGATGCGCGCCGCTGTAGCGCGTGCCTACAACGGTGAAGGCGCAACGCTGATCGAGGCGAAGTGCTACCGCCTGACGCCGCACAGCTCCGATGATGATGATCGCTCGTACCGCCCGCGTGAGGAAGTGGAAGAAGCCAAGCGCACCGATGCCATCTTGCGCTATGAGCAGCACTTAATGGGACGCGGCATCCTGAGCGACGCGCTGAAGCAAGACTACGAGCAGCGGGCGCGGCAAATGGTGGATGAGGCACAGCGCTACGCTGAAAATGCGCCCTACCCTGAAGAATCTTCTTTGTATGAGGATATTTATGCCTGAAATGACTTTAATTGACGCGCTGCGTGAGGCGATGGACGAAGAACTCGCCCGCGATCCGCGTGTGTTCATCACCGGTGAGGATGTTGGTAAGCGCGGTGGCGTTTTCCGCGCCACGATGGGGCTGTATGAAAAGTATGGCGAGAAACGCATCATTGACTCGCCGCTTGCCGAACTCTCCATCGTGGCGATTGGCATCGGCGCAGCCTGCGCCGGCTTGCTGCCCATCTGCGAGATACAATTTGCCGATTTTATCCATCCCGCCTTTAACCAAATCGTGAACGAGGCGGCAAAGATGTACTACCGCAGCGGCGGCACCTGGAACGTCCCCATGACCATCCGTGCGCCTTACGGCGGCGGCATTGGCGGCGGCTTGTATCACAGCCAGAGCGTTGAGGCGTTCTTCACGCATGTGCCGGGGCTGAAGGTGGTGATCCCTTCCACGCCGCACGACGCCAAAGGCTTGCTCAAAAGCGCCGTGCGCGATCCGAACCCTGTCTTGTTCTTTGAGCCGAAGAAAGGCTACCGCAGCATCAAAGGCGAGGTGCCAGCAGGGGACTACACCGTGCCATTGGGCAAAGCGCGCCACGCCCGCGAAGGCAGCGATCTATCGGTCTATGCCTACGGTATGATGGCGCATTATGCGGTGCAGGCGGCTGAACAAGTGGCGCGTGAAGATGGCATCCAGTGTGACGTGATCGATCTCCGCACGCTGCTGCCTGTTGATAAAGAGTCGATCTTAGCGTCCTTCAAAAAGACAGGGAAAGCGCTGATCGTCTATGAGGATAACCTGACGATGGGCTACGGCGCGGAAATTGCCGCCATCCTGAGCGGTGAGGGCTTTGAATATATGGACGCGCCGATCAGGCGCTTGGGCGCGCCAGATGTGCCGGCTGTGCCATTCAGCCATCCGCTGCAAGAGGCATTCATGCCGAACCCACACAAAATCGCCACCGCCATGCGCGATTTGGCTGCCTATTAAAGGAGAGACCATGCCAACCAATGTGATTATGCCGCAGCTTGGCGAAAGCGTGGTTGAAGGCACGCTCAGCCGCTGGCTGAAACAGGTCGGTGAGCGCGTTGAGGAATTTGAGCCGATTGCCGAAGTGACCACTGATAAAGTGGACACCGAAATCCCCGCGCCCGCCAGCGGAGTCGTCTTGGCAATTCACGTTGCCGAAGGTGAGACCGTCGAACGCGGCACGCTGCTTGCCGTGATCGGGCAGCCCAATGAGCAGGTTGCCACCGCACCAAGCGCGCCACCTGCCCAAGCGCACGCCGCCAATGGGCAATCTGTCGTAGTGGCAGCCACACCGCCACAAGCCGCCGCACAGCGTTACAGCCCTGTGGTGGCGCGCATGGCAGCCGAACATAACCTAGACCTAGCGCGCATTCACGGGACGGGGCTAGGCGGCAGGGTGACCAAGAAAGACGTTGAGGCATACCTTGCCGCGCAGACCAGCCCACCTGCCGCGCCGCTTGCGCCATGGGAGCAGCCTGGCGGCGGCGATCTGTTCAAGCCGACCGATGAGATTTATGCGGCTGCCAACGCCAAGCCGGTTGCCGCGGCGCCGCAGCCAAGCGCCGTGCCACGCCCTGCTGCACCGCAGAGTCTTCCGCCAAGCACTGCGCCAGATGGCACACTCGTGCCGCACAGCGCCATACGCCGCAGCATTGCTAAGCACATGGTCGAGAGCAAACTGCACACCGCGCCGCACGTGACCACCGTCTTTGAGGTGGACATGGCGCGCACCATGGCACATTGGAAGGCGAACGAAGCGCCTTTCGCCGCGCAGGGCGTGCGCCTTACGCTGACTGCCTACTTTGTGGCGGCGGTGGTGCGCGCCGCACAAGCGCAGCCAACGCTTAACAGCCGCTGGACGGATGACGGATTGCTCATACCGCCAAGCGTGAACGTTGGCATGGCGGTTGCCTTGCAAGACGGCTTGATTGTGCCTGTCATCAAAAACGCGCAAGACCTGAACCTCGTCGGCTTGGCGCGCCAAGTGACCGATCTCGCCACACGCGCCCGTGCTAAGCAGCTTAAGCCCGACGATCTGCAAGGTGGTACAATTACCTTAACCAACCACGGCGTTTCGGGCAGTTTGTTCGCCACGCCGATCATTAATCAGCCGCAATCAGCGATTGTGGGCGTTGGCGCCGTCACCAAGCGCCCTGTCGTCATCACCGATGCAGACGGTAACGACATGCTTGCCATTCGCCCGATGCTCTACGCCACACTGACCTTTGATCACCGTGTGGCAGATGGTGCGCTGGGCGATGCCTTCATGCGCGTTTTCAAAGATACACTGGAGAATTGGAGCTAACCGATGTCCGCCGCCGCAGCGCAGTCCCTTTCGCAGCAATCGCGCTTGATCTTTTTGGCAATTTTGATGACGGCACTGCTGCTGTGGGCGCAGCGACGCCGCACGCCGATCATCATCTCGGTGCGCGGCGATAACACGCTCATCACGCTAGATCGTGGTGCTGCTATCCTCGGCGCCAAGTGGAACACGATCACGCTCCATGAAGAAGTTTAGTTGAGGTGCTGCCATGCCGCGCTACGATTACCGTTGTTTGGTCTGTGAGGTTGTGTTTGAGGCAAAGCACGGCTTTGATGATCCGCCGCCGCCTTGCCCAAATGGGCATTCTGAGGTGCAGCGCCTGATCACAACCACGCCGCGCCTGCTGAAAGGCATGGCTGCCCTTGCCAGCCGCAGCGCCAGCAAGGAAGAACTGCAAGCAAAATGGGCAGAAGAAACGCCCAAACTGCGTAAGAAACTGGTGGAAAAGCTGGGCGAGGAAACAGTCCGAAAGCATGGCAGCACGCTTGGCAGGGCGGATGATTAGCCAAGCGTGCCGTCCGTCAGCCAAGCAGGTTGATCACCAAGAAGACGAGGGCGATCACATTTAGCCCTGCCAGCACCAAGACGCCTGCGGAAAACGGCGATCCACCTGCCGCGCCTGTCGCTTCAATCTCAGCGGGAATGCGCGAGAATGGATCGGATGCGCTGCTGTATTTACCACGTCCGCTGCCGCTGAACGTGCTGCGCCTTTTACCGCCCATTAAGCTCTGTGGCACGTTGCGCGGATGGGCAGGCGCAGCCGATCCCGACTCGGCATAGCCCTGAATGTCTTCCAGCGTTAGCGGTGAATCATCAAAGGCGTCCTCACCGAAGTCCGTCGCGTCGGTGGACTCAGGTGAATACAATGAGTAATCGGGCTGAGAGTCCTCGATCAGCTCATCGTCAGCAAACGCCTGATCAAACACGCCTTCAGCAGCGGTGCCGCCGTAGGATGCTTCCGCAGCGTCGGAGAACAAGGCATCGTCGGCATAGCCTGTTGAGGCGTAATCAGCGCGGAAGCTGAACGGCTCAGCATCCACACTTGGCGGCGGTGCGCTGCGCTGATCACCTGCCCACAAGCCGCCGTAATCGAAATTATCTAAGTCCTCTAGCGGATCGGTTGGCACGCTAAACGGCGAATCAACAGGCGCGGCGCTAAAGACGCTGTTGGCGGTACCTAACGGCAAGTTTTCCAGCCATGCATCATAATCTTCATCGGAAAAGGCAGGCACGCTGCCGCCGCTGCCATGCGCCGGCACACTTGTTGAATCCGCACCCCAGTCCACGCTGGTTGGCGTGCTAGAGGGACGCGGTGGCTGCGGTGCGCCGCCAAAAGGCGATCCGGCGAAGGGATCGTCGGCTGCGGATGAGCTGCCAAAAGGCGAGGCAGCGAAGGGATCATCGGCTGCGGCAAGGCGCGTCTGGAGCGCTTGCAAGCCTTTGAGCGCCTTTTGATTGTTCGGGTTGATGTCGAGGACGTTCTCAAGGCAGATTGCCTGTTCCTCCGCCGTCTCCACGCAAGCGCTCAGCCATAGCCACGCCTGCTCATTCATCTGATCAACCTGCACAATGCGCTCTAGCATCAGGCGCGCCTCTGCCTTGCGGTTGGCTTTCACTGCGTCAATGGCGCTGCGGAGCATTGCCTCAACATTAGGTGGCATGGCATTTTCACTCCAGAATGATCTTACGGGGCGGCGATCTCGCCCACAATTTCACAGCCATTCAGGCGCGTGGAGCAAGTGGCAAGGGTTTGCCCAGCGCGCAGCACACGGAAAACATCTATGCCTGCGCTGGGCGTCCAGAAAGGTGCCTCACCGCGCCGCAGTTCAATCTTTTGATCGGGATTGGCGCAGTTATCCGGCAGGGCAGCGGTGCTTGTCACACGGATAACGGCACATTGTTCGGGCAGAAGGGTGGCGTTGCTCTGGAAACTGGCAGTGCGGTTGCCTTGCTCAAAGCGCAGTTCGCCCAAGGGCAGTGTCTGTCGGCTGAGATTGTAGATCACAAAGGTATTGTTGCTATAGACAAAGCGCACAGTGGGTAACGCAAACTGACCATTGGGTGCGGGCAGCAAGGGCGGTGTTGCCTGCGGCGTCAACAAATAGGACATCAGCGCACCGACGCCGACAATCAGCGCCGCCAGGAGGGCAAACGCCAACACCTGAAGGCGTGAGGCACGCTTTTTTGCCAGCCGCGCTGTATGCACCGAACGGCTCGGGTTGGTTGGGTCTTCGGAAAGGGCGGGCAGAGGCGGCTTGGGTAGGGAAGCGGGTCTCGCCATTTGGCTGGCGGAGAGCAAAGGCGTTGGGCTTGGGTCGGCTGCGGTAAGCTCGGCGGTGGTTAGCACATCGCCGCTGAGTTTGATATTTTGCGGCTTGCCGCTGAATGCGTCGCGCAGGGCAGTTGCAAACTGGCGGGCAGTTTGCCAGCGCGCTTCGGGGCGTTTTTCCAACGCTTTTAAGATGACCTGCTCAACTGCCTCTGGAAGGTCAGGGCGGATGCTACGCGGCGGCGGTGGCGGCGTAGAGATGTGCAGCAGGGCAAGGCTCATCGCGGAGTCGGCGTCGAAGGGTGTTTGCCCGGTCACCATCTCATAGACGATCACGCCGAGCGAATAAATATCGCTCTGTGGCACTGCCCGATCAGAGGCAACCGCTTGTTCTGGTGCAATGTAGCGCGGCGTGCCAAAGGCAGTGCCAAGCGTATTATCGCCGCTGGTCTCCATCAGCAGGCCGAAATCCATCAAGATGGCGTGCCTATCGCTGCTGAGCATCACATTAGAAGGTTTGATGTCGCGGTGAATAACACCGCTTCTGTGAGCATAGTCCAGCGCAGCGCTGACATCATCCACCACGCTGAGCAGTTGGTCGGTTTCGATCAGGCGCTTTTGCGTGCGGAGGCGCTTCAGCTTTTGGAGCAGCGTTTGCCCTTCCAGAAGGCGCATGGCAAGGTAGTACAGGCTTTCACCCTGCCCAAACTGATAGACGGTGACGATATTGGGATGGTGCAGGTTTGCCACGGCACGCGCCTCGCGGAAGAAGCGCTGCTTCATCTCGTCGTTATCTTCAGATTGCGGGTTGATAACCTTAATGGCGGCACTGCGGTGCAGGTTGGCATCAAAGCCTTCGTAAACACGCGCCATGCCGCCGCGCCCAATCAAGCGCCGAATTTCATAGTCACCTAACCGCGTTCCGATCAGCGGGTCGGCTGTGGGTGCGGAGTTTTTTTGGGAAGTTGCCACAGGTTGCTGCTCACGGCTTTTTTCGCTTATTCGTCTATATCGCCAATAATACCCTGCATTAGCGCATCGTCAAAGGTGATGCGGCTCTCCGGCGCAAGGGCAAGGGCGCTCTCTGCCAGTTTATCAGGATCAAACATCGCCTCCGCCTGCTGCAAATCTACGCTGTCCAAGCCATCGAATAGGCTCGGATCAAAATCGGCGATAGGCTGCGCGGCGGGGCTTTGGGGAGCAGGGCTTTGGGCGGCGGGACGTTGGGTGACGACGCTGCTCGGCATGACGGGCTTCTCGACGGTGGGTGCAGCTGCCGCTGAGGTCACAGCGCGCATATCTTGTGTTCTGGTTTTGCGTTTGGCGTGCGGTTCGGGTTTGTGGTGCAGCGCTGGCGATGAGGGCTTCGGATCAAAGGCAACTTCGCCGATCAGCTCCAACATCTCGGTGATGGCGGTGCTGCCATAGCGCTTAACGTTGCCGAGTGCGGTGGGCGGCGCGTTGCGGTCAAAGACTAAGATGATGAAGTGGTGCAAGCCTAAACTTAGCCCGAAGACGGTGCTGCGCTCTGCATCGTAATATTTCAGCACACGCGGCTGGTCGCCCAGCGCGGGCAACATCTTGATGGTATTACCAAAGCCGGGCGCAAGGGCAGCCGCAAACAGGTCACGGTCAACGTAGCCTGCCGCGCCATCATAGCCGATCACTTTACCGTTACGGTCGGCAAGGATGACAGCCATCGCATTCACATTCCGCATCAGATCAAACATAATCTTCTGGAGCGAATCAGTGTATTCAAGCGGCGGGACGGGGATGATTTCCTCAGGCGAGGCATCACGTGGGGCAGCCTCAGGTCCATCGAGGGCGATCCGCAGCGCACGGATGAAGGTTTCAGGCGCCATCGGACGGCGCAGGTATTGGAAGGGCGACTGGGCAATCGTCTCGGCGTCCAGTTCGGGATCGGTCTCTTCGCCGACCACAATCACGGGCAAGGCTGCCATCTCGCGTTTTGCCATCAGGGCGAGGATAGTGCCACTGCTCGCCTCCAGCAGCGTCTGGCTGCTGATGAGCAAATCGGGCGCCACGGCGCGCAGTTCCAGCATGGCGTCATCGCCGCTGTAGGTTTCGATCAGGCGTGGACGGCGATCCATAAGTTCCATCGCAGCACGCACGAGATGGTAGAGTTTCTGCTGCGGGTCAACAACGATAATTCTTGGACTGCTTGTAGACATACTTCACCTACCAGTAGCTTGGGCGATCAAACCAGAATGCGGCGTCGCTTTGATGAACGTTAGGGAATACCTACTCATTATACTCCAAAAACTGAGCAGGGCGGCAGCCCTGCACCTGAACTGTTTGTGAAAAATTTCTAATTGGTATGCACGGCTGCGCCGCTCGGTCTGCCCAACGACGTTTTGGTTGGCTTGCTCTTGGGTGCGGCGTTCGGCGCGGCGTAGCGCATCGCTAATAAGATGCTCACCTTTGTGCCTTTGCCGGGCGCGCTCTCAAGGCGCAGTTGTGCATCAATCGCCTGAGCGCGCTCGCGCATGTTGACCATGCCTAAGCTGCCGCGTGCCTCATAGTTGCCGTTGACGGAGGCCACATCAAAGCCGGCGCCGTAGTCTTGCACTTCGACCAGCACATGCCTGCCCTGCCGCAGAAAACGTACATCAATGTGCGATGTTTGGGCATACTTTCGGGCGTTGCCAACAGCTTCTTCGATGATGTAGAACAAGGGGCCTTGGCGGTGTGGCTCGATCAGCTCTGCAACGCCTTCTTCGGCGGAGATATGAAGCGGCAGGTTGTGCGTCTCCAGCATCTTTTGGCTAAACTGCTCTAGGGCGGGCAAAATGCCTTGCGATTCTAAGACCAGTGGGCGCAGTGTAAAGAGCATGTGGCGCAGATTCTTGATCGTTTCGCGGGCAGTGGTCTCTATCTGGTGCAGTTCGGCGGAAAGGTCTTCCGCCTTGCCTTTCTTCACCAACTGGCGGCAGTAATCAAGGCGCATGGCGATCAGGGAGACTTGCTGTGTCGGTCCGTCGTGCAGGTCACGGGCGAGTTTTTTGCGCGCCTCTTCCTCAACTTCGATCAGACGGTCGCGCTCTTGGCGCAGATTGGTGTAGAGGATGGCGTTTTGGATTGCCATTGCCGCTTGCGTGCTGATCGCAGTTAGCAGCGATGCCTGCTCAGGCGAAAAGGCGTTGGTGCGTGTGCTGCTAAAGATGAGGATGCCATACGTCTCAAAGCCGACGCGCAACGGAATAAGCATGACGGAGCGTGCGCTGTGCATTGCCACAAAGTAGATGAGTTCCTCATCGTTGCCGGTGCCATCGGCAAAAACAGGCTCAGCGCGCTGCAAGGTCTGGGCGAGCAAGCCTTCCTCACCAGCCAGCACCAACGCCTGATCACGCGGCGGCAGCCCACGCGAACTTGCCACATGCAGCTTATCGTCATCTTCAAAGAGCAGCACTGCGCTGGTCAGGCGTGCTTCGCTGGCGCCAACGCGCAAGCCAAGCAAACCAATATCTAAGGCAGTGTTGAGCGCCTTTTCATAGTCAAGCGAGGCTCCTAGCGCGTTGGTGATCTCCGCCAAAGCACGCGCACGGTCATGTGCGCTTTGCAGCACACTCTCGACCTGCGCCTGACGGGCAGCCGATTGCTGCACAAAGGTCGTGCGGCGGCTCAGAAAGCCTAGCACTGCCGCTGTAATAAGCAGCACCGCACCGCCAACCAACATCCCGCTGGTGATGCCGCTGCCCATTGCCAGCCCTGCAATAAACGCGCCGAGCGTCACTGCAAGGATCATAATCATTCTAAGCATAGGATGCACCGTGCTTTTCTAATCATCGCTCTTCGGTCGTTCACGTCGTCCACCATGCTCAGCCAACCAAAGCAAAAATGCCGCAAGGCTATCCATTGCGGCGTGCAGCGCTATCAAAACAGTGTGGGCGCAAAAGGACTCGAACCTATGACCTCACGGATGTGAACCGTGCGCTCTAACCAACTGAGCTATGCGCCCTCAGTGTGCGATAGTATAGCACGCCATGCCCTGCTTGGCAAGGCTCACCTTTCAGGGAAATTGCCCGCTGCCGACTCCGTACTCGTCCTCACATATCATTATGGCACATTCCGACGCAATCGCTATAGCTGACGTATCTTAATCGCATATCGGTTTTGAAACGCTTCCTTAATTTTCGGCGCGGCTGGGCGCAATCGAATCAACATGCCCTAACACGCCGACGAGTTCCAGCAGCGGCTGATCAGTCTGATCAAGCAGGCGGAAAACGCTGAAGCCACCTAACCAAACGCCCAACAAACGCACCCGCGAAAGCACGTTTTCGCCCTGCGCCACAAAGCCACACAACACACTTTCATCCGGCAGCGGGCTGGCACTTTGCACAAGCAAACTTAGCCGTGCGCCGCCTTCCACCTGAGGGAAGTGTTCCAAATCACGCCAATAGACGCCTTCTTGCGCGCCTTGCTGAATGCTCAGCGCATCCACCAACGGGCTGACCTGAAACGTATAGCGCTCACCGCTGCGCGCTGTGAACGTCCCGCTATAGCCATCAGCCGCCGCCTGTGCGCTGAGCGCTGCGCCGCCCGCACTGCTCAGCCGCCAGAGGTTGCCCTCGCGCACGCTGCGCGCCAGCCAGCCACTAATCGCTTGCCATAAGCCGTCCTCTGTGGAACAGGCTAAGGCACGCGCCTTCTCCGCACCGACCATCAGCGCCAAGACGCCTACGGCGCGCCCATCCGCATCCAGCAGCGCCCCATGATAGGTGATCGCCGGCTCAAGCGGGATGCGCGTCACCTCTGGTGGCAGCGTTGGCAAGATGGCTGGCTCTTGCAAAGGCAAGCAGGCGCTCAGGGCGCACAAGGCGAGGCAGGCAAACAAGCGGCGCATGATTCAGCTCTGCGGCACAAGGTTTTGATATTGGCGATTGTAGTAGATCAGCGGCGCACCCTCCGCTGCGCTGAGCGCATAGACAACCTCGCCAATGAAGATGGTGTGCGTGTGTGTATCATGCGCGGCGCGCACCACACAATCCAGCACGCCAACCGCTCCCACCAACAATGGCGCGCCCGTCTCGGCTGTCGTATATGCCACGCCGTCGAAGCGATCTCCGCTCACCGTCGGATCGAACCCTGCGAAGCGCTGCGAGAGATCCGCCTGCCCTGTGGCAAGCAGCGAGACGCCAAAAACAGCGGCGCGCTTCACATAGTCGTGCGCGAAGGCATTTTTGTTCAGGCAGACCAAGACTGTTGGCGGCTCTAGCGAAACAGACGTGAAACTGCTGACCGTCATTCCGACGCGCACGCCTTCAAAGGCGGTCGTCACGACGGTGACACCGGTCACCCACTGGCGCATTGTGGCGCGCAGTGCATTTGAATCAACAGGCATAGGGCAATCCTGCTTTGGTGCAATCCTCAACTCTGCACATGATTATAGAGCCTTCGGGCAAATCTGCCGCACAAACCGAACACAAACATCAGAGAATGCTGAGAATGCCGCACAAAGCTTACCCAATTGCCACACAGTGATCGTATATCTTATAAGAAAGCGAGGATACCTACCATGACAACACCCGAAAAGCCACGCAACACCCTGTGGCGGATCATCTTCAATCGCTATGGTTATGTCTCGATAGCAGTGATGGCCTGGGCAGCCTTGTCTGCCCTAGCGCTCTTGATCGCCCTTTTATTCAGCCTCAGCCTTGCCTTGCCGCTGACCCTGAGCGCTGCCTTTGCCGTGATTGCCTTTGTGATTTGGCTGCGGAACAGCCCACATCTGCGGCATCTGTCACCGCCTGCTTCCAGCACCGAGACGCTCTTTGAGGCGATCCGCTCAGGCGATACGCCGGCGCTCATCTCGCTGGAGAGTGACTATTGCGCCTATTGCATGACGGTTGGCAAGCGCATTCACCAGTTGGAGCATGAAGAAAACTTGCGCGTGTTCCGCCTGAGCGTTCATAGCGAGCCGGGACGCAGCCTCGTCGAGCAGTTCAGCGCCACAACGACGCCGACCTATCTTTTGATGGATAATCAGGCTAATCTATTGGAAGAATGGACAATCGCGCTGCCAATCGAGCGTGTGCGCTATGATGTGCGCCGCCAAACTGCAACCTACCAAGCCATCCAAGCCAACTAAGGCACAAGGGCAGCCAACACGCGGCAAAACTGCCCTGAATCGGCTGCGCCGCATTGATGTGTATGTGGCGTTGGCATACACCAACCTAGTACGCCTGCCCAACGCCCTTGTGGTGGATGTTGGCTTTGGCGCGCAGGCATGGACGACGCTTGAAATGGCAGCGCGTTGGCAGCCCCTGAACCCAACGCTGCGCGTTCTGGGCGTGGAGATCGATCCGCAGCGCGTGGCAGCTGCACAGCCCTACGCCGTGCCGCCAGCCATTACCTTTCAGGTGGGTGGCTTCAACCTGACCGACCTGATCGGCGCAGAGGCGGCGCACCTCATCCGCTGCTATAACGTGCTGCGCCAATACGAAGAAGCAGACGTGCTGCCCGCCTTGCACAGGATGAGCTGCGCCCTTGCCGAAGGCGGCATCCTGATCGAAGGCACCTCTAACCCAAGTGGTGGCATTGCCGCCTTTGATGTCTATCGCAAGCAGGGCGGCAGTTTGCAGCATGAAGGGCTGATCTTCGGCACGAATTTTCACATACCTGATTTGCCCGCCGCATTCCAGACCATTTTGCCCAAACGCCTGATCCACCACATGCAGGATGCCTTGCCTGTTGCCTTCTTCGCGGCATGGCAGCGCGCTTTTGCCGTTGTGCGCGGCATGGGCATTCGCAGCCGCCGCACGGCGTGGATCGCAGCGGCGGCATGGTTAATCAGCAACACGGATTTTGCCATTGATCGGCGGCTGCGGCTGATCAGGCGCGGCTATGTATGCCTCTACACGCCTTTGCCCTAGACGCTGAAGCTGCCGCCCGGATCAACGATGATGGCACGTGCGTCGGTTTGGGTGTGGATGCTCTGCGCCCAACCGGCGGCATCCTGCTGGATGGCGGGAAAGGTATTGTAGTGGACTGGGAACACACCACGCGGACGGATAAGTTTGGTCGCCTCGACCGACTCACTCGGACCCATCGTGAAGTTATCGCCAATGGGCAGCGCGGCAAATTCAATGCCCAGCTCACCGACAAGGCGCATATCGCTGAACAAGGCAGTATCACCCGCAAAGTAGAGGCGCGTCCCGTTAACGGTCAGCACGATGCCACAGGCAGTGCCGCCATAGCTGCCATCCGGAAAAGATGAGCTGTGATCAGCGCGCACAAACTTGACATGCCCAAAGGGATGCGCGTAGCCACCGCCGACGTTCTGCGCGTGCGTATGCACCACACCGTGATTTTGCATCCAAGCGTGAACTTCCCAAACACCGATGACCATCGCACCGGTGCGCTTGGCAATTGCCACCGTATCGCCAACATGATCAGCGTGGGCATGGGTGAGCAGGATAAAATCAGCCTCAAGCTGTTCAGGTTCAACAGTTGCCAATGGGTTGCCGGTGAGGAATGGATCGATCAAGACGTGCGCGCCATTCACCTTCAGCGCGAATCCAGAATGCCCTAGCCACGTGATATGAATGCCCATTGAAAAATCTCCTAATTAACCTTGTAGCTTTCATTATAAGGGCAAACCGCACGCTAGGGCAGTTAGTCTTTGGTAGGTGTCTAAAATCTGTAAAGAGGCGCACAAATCCGCTAAAGAAAGCGACAGAAACACAGCGGATATGATACAATGGCGAAGGTGTGTGCGTTCATGCACAGGCAAGTGAGCATTTGGCACGCCATGCGTGTATGTAGGGTGCAGTTATCCACACCAGATGAGGCGTAGAATCCATGAAACGCTGGCAAAGCGTGTTGCTAGGGCTAGTCGTCAGTGTGGCGACCCTTGCCTATGCCCTGAACGGGAACGACTTCTCCAAAATTGGCGATGAACTGGCAAGTGCGCGCTACCTGTGGGCAGTTCCCTGCGCCCTGCTGATTGCGCTAGGGCTGTGGTTTCGCGGTCTGCGCTGGCGCTTCTTGCTCAATGAGCGCATCACGCCAATGCACAGCTTTCACATCACCAACATCAGCTATTTCCTGAATGCGTGGCTGCCGCTGCGCTTGGGCGAGGTGGCACGCGCCTATTTGGTGACGCGCCTCAAGCCGCCAATCTCGATGTTCACCGCGCTGAGCAGCGTCGTGGTGGAGCGCCTGATCGATCTGTTGATGGTGGTCGTGCTGGTGGTGTTGGCGGTGCTGATCACCGATGTGCCGAACGAGGTGCAGGTCAGCGCGCAGATCATCGGCGTGGTCTCGGTGCTGGGCATGGTTGTGCTGGCGATCTTTGCGGCGCGGCGCACCTTTGCCCACGCCCTCTTGAACATCGTCTTGAAGATTGTGCCGTTCCTAGAGCGTTTGGGCGTTCGCGGGCTTGCCGATAAAGTGCTGGATGGCATCGCGCCGTTAGGCTCGGTGCGCGGCGTGAGCAATTCGCTCTTATGGTCGGTTTTGGCGTGGGCAACCTCGATCATCGCCGGCTATGTGATGCTCTTTGCCTTTTATGATGAGCCGAATTGGGCGGCTGCCCTGCTGATGATCGCGGCGGCAGCGTTGGCGATTGCCCTGCCCGCCGTCCCTGGCAGCGTCGGACCCTTCGAGGCGGCGGTGATCGTCGGCTTGCAACTGAGCGGCTTGGTAGACCCTGCCAACGGCTTGCCACAAGAGCGCGCCTTTGCCTTTGCCGTCGTGCTGCATTTGGTGAACGCCGCCTGTTACGTAATTTTGGGCTATATCGGGCTGCTGCAAGAGCGCGTCTCGCTCGGTGAGGTCTTCCGTGCGGCGCGTGCCGCCGTAGCGCGCAAAGCACCACCCGCAACCGCATTAGACGCATCAACCACAGAAGGATAACCTTAACCGTGTCTGAGACTGCTGAGAACCGCCCCCTCAAAATCCTGATCAGCTTGCTCTACTATGTGCCGCACTACACTGGCTACACCATCCACGTGCAGGATGTGGCAGAGGCGCTCGCCGCACGTGGGCATGAAGTGACGGTGCTGTGTGCGCGGCACAACTTAGATTTGCCGCGTGACGAGACGATCAACGGCGTGCGGATTGTGCGGCTGTGGGCGCCGATCAAACTCAGCCGCGCCATGATCATGCCCTTTTATCCTGTGGCGCTCTATGCCTTCATGCGGAAGTATGACCTGATCTTCTCCAACACGCCGATGTTTGAAACGTGGATGGTGGCATTGGTGGCAGCGCTGACGGGCAAGAGCGTGATCAACACCCATCACGGCGATCTGGTGCTGCCGCCCGGCCTATCCAACCGCTTCATTCAGTTCGTCACCTTCCAGCTCTATAAGATCATGGCGCGCAAGGCATACCGCATTGTTGCCTACAGCCAAGATTATGCCGATAACAGCTATTATCTGCGCCCCTATATGCAGAAAGTTGTGCCGAACTATCCACCTGTGCGGATTCCACAACCGAACCCTGAGCGCGTGCAAGAACTGCGCGCCCAGTGGCAAAAAGACGGCGCGCCAATCATCGGCTTTTCGGGCAGATTTGTTCAGGAAAAGCGCCCGGACATCCTGATCCGCGCCTTAGAGGTGGTCAACCGCAAATATCCCAATGCACGGGTGGTGTTTGCCGGGCAGTACAACATTCCCTACGAAGATACCTGGCAACGCCATCAGGACTTGGTGGAGAAATACCGCGAGCAATTGATCTTCTTGGGCGTCATCACCAGCCGCGAGGCATTGGCAAACTTCTACGCCGCGCTGGACGTGATGGTGCTGCCAAGCGACACCGAATGCTTTGCCCTTGCCCAAGTGGAGGCGATGCTGTGCGGCACGCCCGTCGTGATGAGCGATACGCCCGGCGGCAGAGTGCCTGTCAGCGTCACCGGCATGGGCAAGATTGCGCCGCGTGGCGATTGGCGCGCCTTTGGTGAGGCGATCTGTGAGGTGATCGAGAACCGTGCGCGCTACCTCAAAACACGCGCCGACATTGAGGCGATCTTCAGCTTCAAGCGCACCATTGACACCTACGAAGGACTCTTTCGGCAAGCGGCGCACCACAGCCGCATCAAAGTGGCAGATTTTCACACACGCAACGGCAAGGATTCCTAAGCAACCATGCTTGACGAAGCAACATTTCTGCGCCTGACGCGCAACGAAGCGGATATGGCGTTCAAGAAGCGCGTCCGCAGCATTTTTGAGTGGCTGCAACCAACCGCCGAGAAGACGATCCTCGATTGCGGCTGTGGGCGCGGCTTCTACCTGAACATGATCCGTGCGGTGAGCGCCTGTCCGCTCTACGGGCTGGAGCTAGACCCTGAAATCATCGCCAAAACGCGCCAAAACCTGGCGCATTTGCCCGATATTACCTTGGTGCGCGCCAGCATCTACGAGCAGCCCTTTGAAGACGCCAGCTTTGACGGTGTGATCCTCTCTGAGGTGCTGGAACACATTGAGGATGACGTGCGCGGCTTGCAGGAAGTCTTCCGTGTGCTGAAGCCAAACGGCGTAGTGGCGATCACCGTGCCGAACGCCAACTATCCGTTCTGGTGGGATCCGATCAACAAGACATTGGAGTCAGCCGGGTTGCCGCCGATTAAGCGCGGCGTGTTCGCGGGCATCTGGGCGAATCACGTGCGCTTGTATACCAAAGCACAACTGCGCCAAGCGGTGGCGGCGGCGGGCTTCCTTGTCGAAGAAGAACGCGCCTTCACCCACTACTGCTTCCCGTTCATTCATAACGTGGTGTATGGCATTGGCAAGCCGCTGCTGGAGAGCGGCGCGCTGCCCAAAAGCATGGCGCAGGCTGCCGACCGCACCACATTCGATCAGAACAGCGGCAGCCTGTTCAACCCAATTAATCTCGGCTTGGCGGTGCTGAACTGGTTTGACCGTCCCAACCAGATCAATGAGCCAGACGGGCGCACCACCGTGAACCTTGCCCTGAAGGCGCGCAAACCTGCCTAGCTGTTCCCACTCAGGCGATCAATGCGGCGCTGCAAGTATGGCGAAAAGTAGCCTTTGTAGCGTTGCTGTAATTCGGGCTTGCGCCAATCATCGCCCGTGATCACGCCGCGGCAGTTCGGCTGACCGCACAAACAGTTCATGCGGAAGTCCGGATTGCCATCACAGGTGGCGTAATCAAAGCAGACTTCCTCGCCCGTTGCAATATCGCGCAGCGCGATGAGCGTGATCTGCCCTTGCAAGGCGGCGTTTGGATTGCAGGAGTGATTGGCGCAGTCCGCCAGATCGTCCACCATGCCGCTGGTCAGGTGCAGGTCTTCCTCAACCTGAATCGAGCGGTGCTGTGCCATTTCAGGCAGTGTGTCCAGCGTCGCTGTATCCACGATGATGCCGCCCCAGACCACCAAGAGTTCGCCCTTGCTGATCGGTGCAGCCGCCACCAGCGAAAAGCCAGCGCCGTCCGTCCATTTTCGATCAATGTGTGGATGGCTCCACGCGATGCGCCGCGAGGAGGCTAAAATATCCGCCATGCTCTCTCTTCCTATATGGGTTGTGCCAAGGCTTACTTAGAAGGGTAGCGCATCCGAGTCGGGTGCAGCGGATGCGTCATTGGGACTGTTGATCTTCTGAATACGCAGCTCCGCAGCGTTCAGTTTCGCCTCGCAGAAGGCGATCAAGGCGCGTCCGCGCTCGTAAAGCGAGACGGACTCATCAAGGCTGAGCGCGCCACGCTCCAGCTGATCAACGATCTCGCTCAGGCGTTGATAGGCCTCTTCAAAGGTTTGGATGGTGGGCAAAGTACTCATCAGGAGTTGCTCTCGGTTGAATCAGGCTGCAAGGTCCGTTCCTGCACACGAACAGTCAAACGCCCATCTCTTAATTGTACGTGAAGATCAGCATTTTGCACAGCCTCAGCCGCGCTGGTCAGGCGTTTGCCCGTCTGCGGATCGCTCAGGATGGCATAGCCACGCGCCAACAAACTCAGCGGGCTGGCGCGCTCAAGGGCGCGTTCTTGCGCGCCGAGCGTTTCGCTTGCCCGTTGCAGGCGCGCCGCCGCCGCACGCTCAAGGCGCAGGCTGAGCGCATCAAGGCGCTGCCGTTCACCCTGAATGTGGGAGCGCGGCGAGACAAGGCGCAGCTTGTGCGCGGAATCGGCAAGGGCAGCCAGCCGTCCTTGCAGCCGTTCGCGCAGCGCCGTTTCAGCGCGCCCTGCCAAGCGATCTAGCTCAGCGCTGAGCGCCGCGATATCCGGCGTGGCAAGTTCGGCGGCAGCCGAAGGCGTCGGCGCACGCCGATCCGCGCTGCCGTCCACCAGCGTCGTATCAATCTCATGCCCAATGCCGCTGATGACGGGCGCACGAGTCGTCCGCAAGGCACGGGCAAGCTGCTCATCGTTGAAGCACCACAAATCCTCAGCGCTGCCGCCGCCGCGCACCAAGAGGATCACATCTACGCCGAAGGCATCCGCACGGCGCAGCGCCGCAATGATCTGCGGCGGCGCATCGGCGCCTTGCACGGGCGTATGGCTCAGCCAAACCTCTGCCAGTGGATAGCGGCGGCGCAGCACGTTGCAGACATCTTGAAAAGCGGCGGTGCTTTCAGAGGTGACCACACCAATTCGCTGCGGGAAAAAGGGCAGCGGACGTTTGAGATCAGGGCTGAACACGCCTTCTGCCTCCAGCTTGTCCCACAAGGCGCGGAACTGCGCGGCGAGATCGCCCTGTGCATCGGCAAGCTGCACAGCATCAGCATAAAGCTGATAAATGCCGCCTTGTTCATAAACGCTGATCTTGCCATGCGCGAGGATTTTCTCGCCATTGTGCGGCGTGTGGCGCAGCGCACGCACCTTATCGCGCCAAATCACAGTTCTCAGTTCGGCGTGGGCATCTTTCAGGGTGAAATACATATGCCCGCTGCTCTGAGCGCGCAGGTTGGAAACCTCCCCCTCGACCCAAAGCGCTTGCAAGGGCTGATCGCGCTCGATCAGGCGGCGGATATAAGCGTTTAGGGCGCTGATGCTGAAAACGTCGGGCATGGCGGCTCACCAGTTGCGAAAAGTTTCCGCAGAGTATACCACACCGCAACGCACCTGCCGCACTTGCATTCTGCCCGAAATGATCTATATTTTAAGGTGTGTTTTGAGCGCACGCTCAAAAGGACGTTAACGCATTCTAAAGTATTTACCATTACGAAGGATTTGACCCAATGAAGAACGCTCCCTTTCTCAAGGCGATCAGCCTTACCCTTGCTATTGCTTTCGCGTTTGCTGCGCTGCTGCCCGCCGCACCTACCACCGCACAGGATAATCCGCTGACGGCAGGTGTGAGCGATAAGTTCGCCGGCACAGAGCTACGCCTCATTTTCGCCAACCATCCCTGGAACAACACCATTCAGCGCCTGATCCCTGCCTTTGAGCAGGCGAGCGGCATGTCGCTGCGTATTGAGAGCTACTTTGAAGATCAGCTCTCCCAAAAGTTGCAAGTCGGCTTGACCAGCGGCACCAGCACCGCCGATGCCTTCATGTTCCGTCCTTTGCAGGAAGGGCGCCTGTTTGCCAAGAATGGCTGGCTGTTCGATGTGAAGGAATTTGCGGCGGCAGATGCCGATTGGAACTGGAACGACTTTCAAGAGGCAGCGCGTGGCACCGTCACCTTTGAGGATATGATCTTTGGCGTGCCGATTGTGACTGAGCGCCAAGTGCTTTACTATCGCAAAGACTTGTTCGCTGCCAAAGGGCTAAGCGCACCAACCACGCTAGAGGAACTTGAGGCAGCCGCAGCCGCGCTCAACGATCCTGCCAACGGCATCGCCGGCATTGTGATGCGCGGTCAGCGTGCGGCAGCCGTCACGCAGTTTAGCAGCTTCCTGTACAGCTTTGGCGGCGATTGGGTGAAGGATGGCGTCTCGGCGCTTGATTCACCAGAGGCACGCGCCGCTTATGAGTACTACGGGCGCTTGCTGCGCGAGTACGGTCCGCAAGGCACCACCAACATGAGCTGGCCCCAAGCTGTGGCGATCTTGCAGCAGGGCAAGGCTGCCATGTGGATTGACGCCGACAGCCTGTTCCTAAACGCCACTGATCCAACGCGCTCCAGCGTGGCAGCCGAGATCGGCTTTGCGCCCTTCCCAGCAGGCCCTGCTGGCTCGCAGCCTTACAACATCACCTCTTGGGCGCTTGGCATTAACGAGCTTTCCGAAAATCACGAGGCAGCTTGGGAGTTCGTGAAGTGGGCGACCAGCGCCCCAGTGGTGGCTGAGCTGCAAAAGAGCGGCAATCCCGGCCCGCGCATTTCAGTGTGGGAATCGGCGGATGGCTTGGCAGGCTTCCCCGAAGAATATGCCGAAGTTGCCAAGCTGCAATCCACACGCGGCGTCGGCTATGATCGTCCCCGCGTGATCGGCGTTGGGCGCGCACGCGATATTGTCGGAGCGCCCATTGTGACCGCTATCGAAGGTGGCAACCTTGAGGCTGCCCTCAAAGAGGCGCACGATCAGTTCAACGCCTTCCTCAAAGAAGATAACTAGTTCGTTCATTCACGGTGCGCCCTTGCCTTGTGCGCTGAGGGCGCACCTTCTTTAAGTGCCACAAGATCGCTTAGAGCTTGCCATGAACTTCTTAAACCGCCACATCCGTGCCACCTTTGTGGCGCCGGCACTGGTCTTCGTTATAGCGATGATGATTGTGCCGATTATCTATACCACCTACCTCAGTTTTCACGCGTGGAATGGCTCGGCACGCCGCGCACCGGAATATCTGGGACTGGATAACTATACGCGCTTGCTCACCCGCGATCCGCGCTTTGGTGATGCTGTGGCGCGCACCTTCATCTTCACCGGGATTGCAGTCGGCGCAGAGCTGACGCTTGGGCTTGGCATTGCCCTGCTGATCAACGGCAAGTTCATGGGACATAACATCGTAAAGACGCTCATCTTGCTGCCGATGGTGGCGACGCCCGTTGCCATCGGCATGGCGTGGCTGCTGCTTTACGAGCCGAACATCGGTGCGCTGAATGCGCTCCTGCGTGGTTTAGGGCTGCCGCCGCAAGATTTTCTGGGCAGCGCCAGCTTAGCGCTCTTTTGGTTGGCAGTTGTGGATATTTGGCAGTGGACGCCGCTGATGGCGCTCATCTTGCTGGCGGGCTTAACGGCGCTGCCCGAAGAGCCTTACGAGGCAGCGCGGGTGGATGGCGCCAGCGGCTGGCAGCGCTTCATGCATCTCACGCTGCCGCTGCTGTTCCCAACCATGATCGCGGCGGTGCTGCTGCGCTCGATTGATGCCCTCAAGACGTTCGACATCATCTATACCATGACACGCGGCGGACCCGGCTTCGCCACGGAGACGATCAATACCTATGGCTATATTCAATCCTTTGAATATTTCCAGCTTGGGCAAGCCTCCAGCCTGTTGATTGTCTTCTTCACCCTGATCCTTGCCGTCAGCTTATTCTTTGTGCGGATTCGCCGCCGCTGGGGAGCCGCCCTATGAGCAGTTATACCTCGTCTGTTTCGCAGCCTTTGCTGCGAAGCCAGCTTGCCCAACGCCGCCAACGCCGCCTGCTTTGGGGAACGCTGCGCTATGCGGCAATCGTTGTGGTGCTGTTCATCTTCCTTGCGCCGTTTCTGTGGATGCTGCTCAGCTCGTTCAAGACTCAGGTGGACATCACCAACGCGCAGAACATCTTCAACTTCACGCCAACGCTGGAAAATTACCAGAACGTCTTTCAGCAGTACGACTTTTTGCGCTATCTGCTGAACAGCTTTGCGGTGGCGGCGCTCTCGACGCTCTTTTCGCTGATCTTAGGGCTGCCGGCTGCCTATGCCATTGCGCGCTACCGTATGCAGTGGTTGGGCGTCGTGCTGCTGACGGCGCGCATCGTGCCGGGCATCACCTTCCTAATCCCGTGGTTCATCATTTTCAGCCGCCTGCGCCTGACGGGCACGCTCACGCCGCTGATCCTCAGCCACATGCTGGTCGGGATGCCTTTCATCGCTTGGATCATGATCTCATTTTATGAGGAGCTGCCGCTTGAGCTGGAGGAGGCTGCCAAAATTGACGGCGCAACGCCCATTGGCGCCTTTTTGCGCGTGGCGCTGCCGCTTTCCATGCCGGGCGTGATCACGGCGGGCATTGTGGCGTTCATCTTCTCGTGGAACAACTTCATGTTTTCACTGGTGCTGGCGGATGATCAAACGCGCACGCTGCCCATCGCCATTTTTAACTTCCTCACCTATGCCAGCGTAGACTGGGGCGGCTTGATGGCTGCCGCCGTTGTGATCACCTTGCCCGTCCTGATCATCACGCTCTTTGTGCAGCGCTACATCATTCGCGGCTTGACGGCGGGCGCCACCAAAGGCTAAGGTGGCGCCTTAGCACAGCTTTTCTTTGATGCGCTGTGCCACAATGTGCGCGAGCGCCATGATCGTCAGCATCGGGTTGACGCCGGACGCCGTCGGCAAGGCGCTGGCGTCTGCCACAAACAGATTTTCGACCTCAAAGGTTTCGCCGTTGGGCGCGATTGCACCGCGTGACGGGTTGGCTGCCATGCGGCAGGAGGACATTTGGTGCGCGCTGCCCAAGATGAAGCTGTTGCTTGGCAGGTCGGCTGCCGCCACCGCCGCCAACCACGCCTCAAAATCGCCCGCGTCACGGCGATACATCGGGACGCGGTGATAGGGCGCGGCGAGCCAATCAGCGCCGGCGGCGTGGTGAATGCGAAGTGCCTCCAGCACGCCGCGCAGCAAATGCGCCCGATCATACGCCGAGAGCTTGTAGAAAACGGCAGGCGATCCGTCCTTTTTCAGCCGCACACTGCCGCCGTCGCGGTCACGGGCAATGATTAGGATGTTGGCGAGGTTGGCGTAGCGCGCCATGGCCTGTTTGTGCTGCAAGCCGTCCTGCCATGGCATGGCAACCGCCGCCAAACCGGGATGTCCCGGTGCGGATTCGAGCGTCACGCCATAGCCGCGCCCGTCCAGATCGTTGAAGTGCGGGACGTAGTGGCTCATCATAACGCCCGACCAGCCATTAATCAGCTCTGGATAGAAGCCGAAGGCGCCCGTGCTTGGGTGCAGGTGCAAATTGCGCCCGATATGTGCATTGGTCAGACCAGAGCGCAGCAGCAGCGCGGGCGTATGCAGCGCACCTGCCGCCGAGACAACCGCCCGCGCCTTCACGGTGAGCGGCACGCGCCGCCCGTCGGCTGTTTGGGCAGTGCCTTCCACGCCGCGCACCGAATCGCCTTCAATCAGGATGCGATCCACCTGCACGCCCACTGCAATCCGCGCATTGTTTTGGCAGGCGTCCTGCAAATAGGTTTTGAGGACCCCTTGCTTAGCGCCATGCGCGCAGCCAAAGCCGCAGGCACCGCAATCGGCACAGTTTTTCACGTTGCGCGGAATCGGCTTAATCGCATAGCCGAGCGCTTGTGCGCCGCGCACCAAGACCGCATTGCGCGGATTGGCGTCCGACTCTGCCTCTGTGACGTGGATGCGCGCCGAAACAGCGTCGAGCGCGCTCTGAAAGGTGCCATCGGTGAAATCTACGCCGTAGTCTCGCGCCCAACCCTCCAGCACATGCTCAGGCGTGCGGAGCGCCGCCGACCAGTTCACAGTTGTGCCGCCGCCCAGCGTGCTGCCTGCCAAGATCATCATGCTCAGGTCTTCGCTGACCATGAAGCCGCCTTTTTCAAACATGCGCGCTTGGCTGCGCACCTCATAGCCGTCAAAGTCAGGCTCGGCGTAGTAGCCGCCCTTTTCCAGCACGATCACATCCAGCCCGACGGCGCTTAGCTCGGCGGCAAGCACACCGCCGCCCGCACCGCTGCCCACGATCACGACATCGGTCGTGAGGGTGGTCGCTTCGCTAAACGCCAGTGGATGGATCGGCTTGGGCAGGCTGGGCGGCGGCGCAGGTTTTGGGTAGCCAAGCGCTTCCCAATTCGGATTTCCGCCGTTCGCGTCCGCGTCCGCGTAAAAGAGCAGCAGCGTCAGGCGCTTGAAAGTCATAAAGACGCGCCGCATCAAATCAAAGCGGCTATCTGCCCAAGCGCGTAGCAGCGCCGTACGCCCGTTCAAGTCCATCTCCAGGAAAGAGCGCCCATCGCCGCCAAGCAGGGCATTTGCAAAGGGCTGCGCCAACAAATCAAGCACCCATCGAATTTGATCTACGCGCTCTGGCGCCACGCTGTGCAGAATTTCGGCGAGGCGGGTCGGCACCCCTATGGCGCTGGCAGGGCGCGCATACAGGTGATAGGGATCGGGCTGCTCAATGGCAAGGGCAGGCGCTAACGTATCGCAGATCAGGCGCAGCACAGCCATTTGGCGCGCTGTAAAGGCTTGTGGGTCGGTTGCTTGGCTCATAATGGCTAACCACAATCTCTAAAAGGCTTTTTGAAAGGTCAGCCGCAATTATAGCAGGCTACGAGCAGATTGTGTGCGTTTCGCTGCACAGGCGAGCGCGGTGAACATCAAGGCTATGCGCTGCTGTGCCAAGCGCCCTTCCCAAACCTTCCGCTTCCCTATCACTGCCAGCCTTACCCCAGTCCCGCCTCTCCTTTCCCTGCGGGCGGGGAAAGGGGGGGCTGCGCCGCCGCACCTAGACTTGGGGCGCGGCTCTGCTATAATGCCTTATAACGTTCCGTGTGTGCGAGTGAACCATGCTTTCTGCGCCGCCCCTAACCCAATCTGCCGACCAGATCGCTCTTGTGCCTTTCGAGATCGGCAACATCCGCATTGAAACGCCGCTGACCCTTGCGCCCATGGCAGGGCAGACCAGCTACGCCTTGCGCGCTTTGTGCCGCCAACAAGGCGATTGCGGCTTGGTTTGCACGGAACTGCTGAGCAGCCAAGCCATTCACTACAAAAGCCGCAAAACGTTCGATATGCTGGATTGGTCGCCCGATGAATTTCCGTTCGCCGTGCAGCTTTACGGCAGCGAGCCAAGCGTGATGGCAGAGGCGGCGCGTTTCGTGGTAGATCGCGGCGCCAGCATCGTAGACATTAACATGGGCTGTTGGGTGCCAAAGGTTGCCAAGAGCGGCGCCGGCGCTGCCTTGCTGCGCGATGTCTGCACGGCGACAATGGTTGTGGAAGCAGTGGTGCGTGCCGTGAAAGTGCCTGTCACGGTGAAGGTGCGCGCCGGCTGGGACGCCGATACGCTGACGGCGGTGCCTTTCGCACGCGCTGCGGAAGGCGTGGGCGCGAAGGCGATTGCGGTGCATGGGCGCACGGCAGCGCAAGGCTTCAGCGGCAGCGCCGATTGGTCGGTCATTCGGCAGGTGAAAGAAGCTGTGCGAATTCCGGTCATCGGAAATGGCGATGTGAGCAACGCGCAAGATGCGATCCGCATGTTCCGCGAGACGGGCTGCGATGCAGTCATGATCGGGCGCGCTGCGATGGGCAAGCCGTGGCTGTTTAAGCACATTGCCCATGAAATCCGCACGGGCGAGAAATTGCCGCCGCCCTCACCACACGAAATTGCACAGTTGGCGCTTCAACACGCCCGCTTGGCGCTCTCGCGCACGGCGCTTTCCGAACGGCAAGCCTGCCTTGAACTGCGCGGACAGCTCACACAGTATCGGCTTGGCACAAAATATGCCGCCGCCTTGCGCGATCAATTGGTGCGTGCTGAGTCGCTGGCGGATATTGAGGCGTGTTTTCGGATCATCGAATAGAGACGTACTATGTTCATCACCTTTGAAGGCGGCGAAGGCAGCGGCAAGACCACGCAGATTGCCCTGCTGCGCGAATGGCTGGAACGGCGCGGCTTCCGCAGCCTGACCACCCGTGAACCCGGCGGCACGCCGCTTGGCGCAAAGCTGCGCGAATTGTTATTGGACGTGCGGAGTCAGGTCGAGCCAAGCGCCGAATTATTGCTCTACGCCGCTGACCGCGCACAGCACGTCGCCGCGCTGATCCGCCCCGCTTTGCAGGCAGGCACCGTCGTCCTGAGCGACCGCTACGCCGATAGCACCCTTGCTTATCAGGGCTACGGGCGCGGGCTCGATCTGGCAGCCTTACAGCACATCACAGCCTTTGCCACCGGCGGCTTGCAGCCCGATCTAACCTTCTTCCTCGATATTGATCCGGCGCAAGGCTTGGCGCGCCGCGCGCAAGAGGGCGCGCTTAACCGCTTGGACGCGCTCTCTTTGGCGTTTCATCAGCGCGTGCGCGAAGGCTACCTTGCCCTGATCGCCGCCCAACCACAGCGTTGGGTACGCATTGACGCTGATCAGCCGCTGGCAGTGGTGCAAGGCACCATTGCCGCCGTTGTGGAAGAACGGTTGGTGTTGGGGCGCGCTTAACCCAGCAAGCTGAGCATGAGCGCCAGCACCCAACCGCCCACCAAGAGCATCCCAAAGCGCGCATGAAGCTGTGCCGTTTTCCGCAGCACTGGGTTTAAGGCGGCAGGCTCTGTGTTAACTGCAACGCGCTGCATCAAGCCATAAGCCTGTGGAAAGGTTAGGAGCGCCAGCAGCGCCAAAAACGGCGCAATGCCGAAAAGCACCGTTAGGATCAGCGCCGCATAGGTGCCGCCGATGAGCAGGTAGTACTCCCAGTTGGCGCGCTTTCTGCCAAGCAACGTGGCAAGGGTGCGCTTGCCGATCTGCTTATCGCTCTCCAGATCGCGCAGGTTGTTGGCGTGCAGGATGGCAGCCACCAAAAAGCCAATCGGCAGCGAGGCAATCAGTGCCGCTAGGCTGACTTGCCCCGCCTGCACATAGTACGCGCCGATCACAATGATCGGACCCATGAAGATGAACACTGTGATCTCGCCCAACCCAATATAGGCAAGCGCCGCCGGACCTGCTGTGTAGAAAAAGCCCGCCAAAACGCTGATAATGCCCAAGATCAGGATGAACTCGCCCGCCACACTGACGATGTACAACCCGATGACTGAGCCAAGCCCAAAGGCTGCCATACCGCCGATGAAGACTTGGCGCGGCGTCAGTTCGCCGCGCTGAATGGCGCCGCCCACACCCAGCGAGCGTTCGTTATCGGCACCTTTGACGTGATCGTAGTAATCGTTGATCAGGTTCGTGCCAGCTTGCAGCGCCACGGAGCCGATCAGTGCCAAGAGGAACAGCAGTGGATTGAAGTAGCCTTGCCAGGCGGCAATTGCCGTGCCAAGCAGCACCGGCACCACCGCCGCCGTAAAGCTGAACGGGCGCGCCGCACGCCACCAAATGCGGACGAAGCGCTGCACAGGCGACTCGTCAGGGCGCACTTCGGCTTGGCGCGGCTGCCAGGCGATCAGGTTTGGCGTGATCAGGTCAATCAGCAAGCTGAGCAGCCAGCCTGTGATCGCAATCGCCACGATGCCCGCACCCAAACGGTTCACAGAGTAGATTTGCCCGGCATCCCACGCATATTTGCCAATGCCGCTTTGCGCGCCGAACAACTCCACACCGACGATCAGCGTCATGCTATATGCCAAGCCGAGCTTCAGGCTATTCATAATGCTTGGCAGCGCAGCCGGCAGCGCCACCGTCCAAAACTCATTCCAGCGCGAAGCACCGTAGCTGCGCGCCACCTCGAAATATTTCGGATCAATGCGGTAGACCGCCGCCGCCGTATCCAACAACAAGATCGGCATGACGCTGAACGAGAGCGACAGCACCCGCGCACGCTCATCAAAGCCAAGCGCCAGCACCACGAACGGAATCAGCAAGATTTTGGGGATCGGATTAATGGCAGTGATGATCGGGCGCAAAATGGCGCTTGCCGTTGGGCTGATGCCGATCAGCAAGCCAAGCCCAACGCCCGCCAGCGCGCCGACGAGGAAGCCAAGCGTGATGCGTAGCAGACTCACGCCTAGCTCGCGCCAAAGCTGCCCCGTCTCCGCAAGTTTTTGCAGCTCGACAAAGACTTGGGAAGGCTGCGGAATGAAGCGGCGATTCAGCCAACCTTGCTGCACCGCCACTTCCCATAGCACAATCAAGAGGATGGGTGAGATAACAGAGAGCCAACGTCTGCTCACGGCATGTTCCTTGCTGCAATCTGAGATGTTCAGATTATAGCAGGCTTAGGGTTGGCGCGGCGGCTGCTCCATAGTGATCGGCGTCTCGCCCACATTGGGACGGTTCGCGGTGCGCTCCGGCGTCAGCGATTTTAGGAAGCGGTTGAGCAGTTGGAAGACGATGTTCTGCTGCCAACCGACAATGAACGCCAACAGCCAGATGACCAGCGAACTTTGCAGCTCGCTCTCTGGGCGCGTGATGATGTTCGCGGTGAAGGTTGAGGCACTGACCACAAAGAACACAAAGACGACCAAGCCCAACATGCCGCCCATAATCGGGTTGAGCAAATACCAGGTGATGTGCATCGGATCGAAGTCGCGGCGGACGGTGGTATGCTCATGGAGCGCCATCATGCCGTTAAAGACTGCGCCAAAGACGCCGCTCAGGATAGGCAGCCATGCCAATTTCATGATCGAGACGCTCTCCGGGATCAGGGCGCGGAAGCTGCTATCCAGCCCGATTGCCAGCACCGTTCCCACCAACCAAACCAGATGATACAACACCAAAACACCGCGATAACGGCGCACATCGGTAACCACGCGCTCCTCGCGGGCAAGATCAGCGCTGATCAGGTAATAAATCTGCTGCGCTTCCTCATAATTCGAATCTGAATCAAGCAGCAGCGTGCGCGCATAGAGCAAATCTTTTTGGTAGGCATCCGTATTGGTGCGGTCGGCGCGCACACTTTTCACCACGCGCTCTTGCAATTCGGTGATCTTTGCCCACAGGTCGGCAAGGTCTTTCTCTTTCACGTAGCGCTTTTGCGTCTCAGGGTTGCCGGGCTTGCTTGGCGTAATAACCTGGCTCGCCGGCAAGCGCGAGAAGGGTAACACGGCAAAAGGTTCGCGCAGGCGGCTGAGGCGCGCCTCCTCAATAACAGGGTTCGGCGCGATCATGACGCGCTGAATGCCCGCCGATCCAACGGCGGAAAGCGCCTCGCTGCCTTCAGGTGGCGTCGCGGTTGGCTCAGGTGAAATAGACATGGCACTTGCTCCCAGCAGAAAATCAGTCAGCCACACCACCCATTATAGCGCTTATTCGCCTGCCTGGCTGCGATAGGGCAAAATCAGGCTGAAGGTGGTGCCTTTGTTCTGCCAAAGCGTGCTGAATAAGGGCAGTTCGCTATAGACGGTGACGCGCCCTTTATGCTGCTCTGCCACGGATTTCACAATTGCCAAGCCCAGCCCGGTGCCAACTGCTTTGTTCTCGGCGTGCCGCACGCGGTAGAAGCGGTCAAAAAGGCGGCGCTGTGCCTCCCGCGGGATGCCGGGTCCGTTATCCTGCACTTGCAGCACCAGTTCATATTGCGCGTCTGTCTCGCGCAGCAAGGCGCGCAGCGTGATCTGACCGCCCTCTTGCGTGTATTTGTAGGCGTTGCTGATCAGGTTCATGACTGCCCGTGAGAGCCAGCGCTCATCGCCTGAGAAGGCGGGCAGCCCTTCTTCCATCTCAAGGATCAGGGCTTGGCGCTTATTCGCCAGCATGGGGCGCATATCATCAGCGCAGCGCGAGAGCATCTCAAAGACGTTGATCGGCTCAAAGCGCATCCCAATACCAGATTCGATATGTTCAAGGTTCAAAAGATCATCAATTAAATCTTGCATCCGCCCAATGCCGCGAAAGGCTATTTCAAAAATCTCTTTATCACTCTCAGTCAGCCGATCTTCCCAATGCCTGCCCAGCATATGCAGCGCGCCCAAGGTCACGCCCAGCGGATTTCGCAGTTCGTGCGCCGCCGTTTGAATGAAACTTAGGCGGGCTTGCTCTGCCTGCTTTTGATGGGAAATATCGCGGAAGACGACCACCCAACTTGGCTCGGTGTCCTCTGCGTGCGCGGCGACCGGTGCCACTTCACACATCAGATAATGCCCATTGGTCAGCAGCACTTCAAAAAGGCGCTCGGTCGAATCTGGGCGGAGCGCCTCGCACAAGCGCTCGCGGATGGCGGGCAGAAAATCTGCATCGCACAGCGGCTTGCCCAACAGGTTGCCTTTGGCGTTGAACAAGCGCTGGGCGGCATGGTTCACCAGATTGATCACGCCGCGCCCATCGGTAGCGATGATGGCATCGGCTGTGGCGTGCAGGATTGCCTCTAGGCGCTGCTGCTGTGCGCGCACCGATTCAACCAGCAGCGCATTATCAATCGCCAAGCCTACCTGATCGGCAATCACCTGCAAAATGCTCATCTCTGCGCCGCTGAACTCATACGGCACACGGCTCATCACGCTCAGCACGCCGACCACTTTGCCGCGTGCGTGCATCGGCACCATCGCCATCGCCTTCACCTGCTCCGCCACGAAATCTGGCACGCTCAGGCGTGGGTCTTCACTTAGCTCACCAGTAATGACGGGCTGTCCGCTGTTCACCACCAAACCCGATAAGCCTTCGCCGAGTTTCACGCGCATTGGCTCAGAGGTAAAATCGTACCGCCAGCCGCGCTGAGCATACATCACCAGTTCGTTGGTGCTGCGATCAATCAGGCTGATGCCGCTGGCATCTAACGGGACAAGTTTCAGCACTGCCTCCAACGCTGCATTGAGTGTGTGTTTGAGGTCAGGCGAGCTGGCAGCCGCCGTGATCACATTATTGATCGCCAACAATTGATCAGTTTGGCGTTTGAGGGTATCAAAGAGCGGTGCTTGGTCGGCATCTGCCTGCACCAAGCGCTGTGCCTGAGAGAGTTTACCCGTCATAGCGGCATCACCTTTGCGCTTATGGATTACACGTTGAAAAAACCAAGCAACCATGCCACGAAAAACACAACAGCTAACATTGCCAAAAGGATCAGCCAAGCGCGCGCACGCCCATCGGTGCGTGCGCTTGGTTGAAGCCCCTCATCCGGTGCAGCGCGGTCAGGCGGCGTATTCGGTTTCATATCGCTTCATCCTATGATACATCAACTCTGGCGTTGGGTGTTTAAGTTGCCACCTTCAAGCGGGTTGGTTGGCTGCGGCGTCTTGCTTAGCCTGCTATTTTATCTAAATTTTAGCGTGCGTTACAGCCTTGTAACACATTTGACCAAGCCCTTTCAAAGTTTTGCCACACTCAGCCGTTTTGCGCCCGAAGGGGCGTGGCTGTATGGCATCACCTTCGCGGCTGCCTTTGGGCTGTATTGGTGCGGCTACCGCTTTGGCGCTTCCCGCCTGCGGCAGCGCCGCGCTTGGCTCATGATCCTATGCCTTTCAGGGTTGGCACACGCCGCGCTCTTACCGATGTATCCACTAGACGCGACAGATGTTTATGATTACATCATCCGTGCGCGCATGACGGCGATCTATGGCATGAATCCACTGCGTGATGTGCCGCGCCAACTGCCTGACGATCCTTTCTATCGCTTTGTGGGCTGGAAGGATGTGCCGTCTGCCTATGGCGGCGCGTGGGAGCATTTAGCAGCCTTCACAACACGCCTTGCTGGTGACGACCTGCTGCTGAATGTGATCGCCTTCAAGGTGCTGGCTGCGCTTGGCACGCTGATCGGTGCTTTGGGCGTGTATGCCGCGCTGCGCCACACCGCGCCACACCGCGCCGCAGGCGGCATGTATCTGTTTGCGCTGAATCCGCTGTTGTTCTATATGGCAGCCGGCAGGGCGCATAACGACAGCCTGATGATCGCCTGCATGGCGTGGGCGGCAGCCTTCCTGCTGCGCCGCTGGTATGTGGCGAGTACGCTCAGCTTGTTGTTGGGCGCGCTGATCAAGTTCATCCCACTCATGCTGATTCCGTTTGTGGCGTTGGCAGCTTGGCAGGCACTCGCAGGCAGGCAGCGCCTGCGTTATCTCGCCCTGAGCGCCGTGCTTGGCGGCACGCTGTGCGTTGTGAGCTATGCGCCGTTCTGGTTTGGCGTGGAAACACTGCGCGCTGATCGCTGCTCCGCCATGTACAGCGGCTCTTTCCCAACCGTGGTTCGCCAGCTCATCGCGCCGCTGCTGGATGGCAAAAATGCCGAGTCATGGGTCATCCCAACGCCGAACACCAACGCGCTGCTGGCAAACAGCACCCTCGCGCTCTTTGCGGCGGTCTACCTGTGGCAACTGTGGCGCGCCCAGCGTAGCAGTGGTGATCTATGGGCAGTCCTGCACGCCATGCTATGCGCCTTGTTCGCCTACTTATTGATTGCGGCGTTGTGGTTCATGGCGTGGTATGCCTTATGGCTGCTGCCTTTTGCCGTTTTGTTCAGGCGGGCGCCTTTGCGGCAGGCTGCCCTGCTCTTTAGCTACCTCGTGACGTGGCAAGGCTTGCTCTATAACTACATCACGCTGCGTCCGGGCAATCTAGCGCCCATCCCATGGCGAGATTTGCTGCCGACCGCCACATACATGCTGCCGATCTGGCTCTTGATCGGCGTTTGGGCATGGCGGTGGGCTAGGGCGTGGCGCTCGGCGTAAGGGTCGGTGGCGGCTCCACCTCCAATGATTCGGGTTGGGTGGGCGTGGGTGTGATCGGCGTGCTGGGCGTGCTGATCACAATGGCGGGTGTGGGCGTAAAGGTTGCCGTTGGCGTTGGGCTTGGGGTAAAGGTCGGCGTCTCGGTGGGTGTGGCGCTTGGCGTGAAGGTGGCAGTTGGCGTCTCGGTCGGCGTGCTGCGCGCCGTTGGCGTATAGGTCGGCGTGGGCGTGCGGCGGTCGCTTGGTTCGGCGTAGCGCACGGCGCGCACTGCCAACATGCTGCCAACGGGCGGCAAGCTCAGGTGCAAATCGCCGTCCACGCTGCCGTTGACGTACACATCTTCCACGCCGATCACATCGCCGCTGAACACATCCCAAAATTCAGCGCGGTAAGCGCCGGCAGGCATATTCCGAGCGCTGAGGGTCGCCTCAATCGGCGTGATTTGCCCAAAATTGGCGCGGTTCTGCCAAGTGTAGCCTTGATGCTGGAAGAAGCCTAAGAAGATGCCACCGCCGCGGTCTGCAAGGGCAATGGCGTGCAACGGCGGCACATAGTCGGTCAGCTCCAACGAGTCGATCTGGACGTAATCCTCGCCCAGATTATCCATTGTGATAAGCTGTTCGCCGGCGCGCAACGGCACCACGAGGGCAGTCGGCGGGCTGTTGGGCGCAAGGGCAAGTTCAGCCGCCAACACGCCGTTGACCAGCACCACCAGGCGCGCACCGCCGCGATCACCACTGCGCGCCAAATTGATCCGCAAGGTGGTATCTATCGGTGGCGTGACGATGTACTGCTGAGGGCGGCTGAGCTGCGCGTTAAAGCGCGTGCCGTATAGAAAACCTGTGGCAATGCTCAATGGTGGCGCAGCACCTTCCGCCGAAAGGCGAAAGATCGTGTTGGGCGGCGTTTCGCTGCCAAGCTGTGCGTTGTAGCCATTGAGGCGCAGCGGCGCATAGCTCAAGGGCGGCGTACCGCTCAGCGTAACGCCAATTGGCTGCAAATTCGCCGTATCCCACGGGATGCCGCGCACAAAGTTGCTGAGCGGCGTCAGCATGGTGCTTAGGTTGCGCGGGAAGAAATAGGTGTCCCACCACCAACTGTTGGCAGCGCCACTCGCGCCGCTCAACGCCGCCGACCACAGCGCCGCACGCACATGAATGCCCTCTGGGTCTGCTTCGGCTGGCTCGAACCACGGGCTGAGCGAGAACTCGCTGAGCAGCAGCGGCGCGCCGCTTTCTGCCAACAATGGACGCAGCAGGTTGAGCGTGCCAAGCGTCTGATCTTCGGGCATTTCGTTCGGCAGGCGCTGATAGTAGCGCACTTGGGCAAAATCTGGGTTCAGGGTGCGCGCCAAGCCGATGTTGCTTGCATCGCGCACGCCAAGCGTGATCAGGTGGCGGTAGGGATCAACCTCGCGCAAATAGGCGATCATCGCGGTTGCCCATTCGGTGGCAAGCGCGTTGTTGCTTGGCGTCAGGCGGTCAAGCTGATCAACCAATTCCCAGGCAAAGAGGCTGCTGCTGTAGCTCCAACGGGCAACCAGATAGCGCAGCCGATCACGGAATAGGCGGCGTCCGTCCTCAGTGGTGAAGAAGGCGGCTGCCGTCGAGAAGGCACCGCCGCGCCGCAAATTGTGCGGGTTAATTGACCAATCGGCGTTGGTGGTGGCGCGTGACGGCGTGGCAGGCGGATTATAAGGCGGATCGCTGTAGGTGATCCAGCCCTGATGCCACACCAAGACCAATTGCAGGGCGATGCCGCGCTCTTCGGCGGCGCGCAGCACGCTATCCAGCCGCCACGCCGAACTTTGCGCGGCTGCCATGCTGCCTGCTGGACTGTGCCAACCAAAGCCAATGAACCATGGCACGTCTACGTAGAGCCGTCCGTAGTTCGCGCCTGCCTGCGCCAGTTGATCGAGCCAGGCGATGTAGCCGCGTGTGTTGCCGGCACCGCTCCACGACCACGCTAAATTGACGCCAATCGGGAAAAATGGCTTGCCTTCCCCTGTGCTGAAGTAGCGTCCGTTTCGCCCAAGCTGGATGGTGCCGCGCTGACTGGCAGGCACAACGCGCAGGCGTCCCGCCGTCACGATTTGGTTGTTGGTTGGCGTGCGCGCCTCAACCGTATACAGCCATTCACCGACCTGAGTCGGGCGGAAACGCAGCATCCAAGCGGCGGCGCCCGTCGGCGTGATCACTTCATTGGCGCAATTCTCATCACAGGCAGCCTGCTGCGGCTGCATCCAGAAGGCGGGCAGGTCAAAGGCGCTGCCATCGGGCGCTGTGAAGCGGACGGTCACGGCGATCTGACGGGTGTCGGTTGGGTCGGTGTAGCCGCCGCTGATGGGCAATGTGCGCTCAAAGAGTCCGTTCAGCGGCACTTCCGGCACATCAAGCGGTGTGCTGGTCGGTGCGGCAGTCGGTGGTTGTTGGGCGGAAGCCGTCAGACGGGCATTCAGGGAAAGCACCGCCCACAGCAGGCAGCCCACACACAGGCAAATCAGGAAAGCGCGTTTATGAAGCATTACCTAGCACACTCCGCCCAAACAACACAGGCAGAGTATAGCGCAGCTTGGCAGATTGAACAGCGCCAGCCTGTGCGGGCGTGGCGAATTTTGTGGTGAACCCCTAACCCTAGCCCTTTCCCGCGGGCAGGGAAAGGGAAGGAAGCGGCGGCGAGGACTCTGCCCCGCCGCCTGCTTAACCTAAGATTTTTTAGCGAACTAGTCGCCCGCGAGGGCTGCCGCAGCAGGCATCTGCGCGGCGGCAGGCTCGGCATCCGTCTTTGCCTTCGCAATGGCGTAAATCATAATGCCATAGCCACACTTGGCTGCCACGTCTGCAATGCAGTAGCCGACCTGCACAGCCATGATCACGCCTGCTGTCGCTGCCGCACCACCGCTAATGATCGGGATGAGGTAGACGATTGGGTAGAAGCCCCACGTGGCAAGCAGCAGCAAGCGGATGTTCCGCAGCAGCACCTTTGCCTCGCCCTTCTCATTCTGAATGGCAGGTCCTAGACCGACAAACAGTTCGTAGAGGATGTAGACAAAGGGTAGCGTCGAGAGGAAGCCCCACAGCGCCCGTGTGCCGGTATCAGCGGCGATTTCGCCCGGATAGCCCAAGATGACCATCAGCGCCGCGGCGGTTGCCAAGCGGAAGGTGAGCCAACCCTTGCCCTTGGCAATGCTCATCACGGCGACCAACTCTGCCACCAGCAGCGGCACGGTCAGCAGCCAGTCAATGTAGCGGTAGGCATCGTTGAAGGGCTTGCCACTGGCGATGTATGCCTCCGCATTGTTTGGGTCAATCACAAAGGCGGCTTGCCAGCTCTCGAAGATACGCAGGTAGTGATAGCCTGCAATGGCGACCACCAACGCCGACATGGTGATCGCAGTGCGATACTTCGGCGCAACGTTCCCACGCGAAAGCACCAAGTAGATGAAAGTGGCGAACATGGCGGCGAAGGTGAACGAGAATGCGTTGTAGACCAGACTGTATTCACTTACAGATAGCGAGGGCATGGTGTTATCTCCTGTAAACATGCCTTGTAACATCTGTTTAGGTTGTTCAAAACTTTCACAAAGTTTTGAAAGTTCTAAAACAAATATAAGGTTTTGCGATCAGGTTTGCACATAAGTGTTGGATAAACACGCGGTGAAGATTTGATGAGTGTTGCGCCTATTCAAGGCGGATGATGTGTGGGATGACGATGCCGCCGCGCTCCACGCGCCCTAAGGCGTTGTAGGCATCCACCGCACGCAGCGAATCACAGGGCAGCGGCAACGGCGCAGCGCAAGCGCCAAGCACCACCTTCAGCAGGTAGCTGCCCGAAGGCACCTCTCGCGGAAGGGTGAGAGATAAATCGTCCTGCAAGTAACCGGAGAGCCGCCAAAAGAGCGTTGGCACACCGCCTATATGCCGATTGGCGCTGCTTGCCACGATTTCGCCCGTCTGCACATCAATCAGGCGCATTTCGGATTGGTCGTTTTCCAAGAGTGGGCGCGCTGCCCGCCAATAGAGCGTGAGGTCAAGACGTTCGCCGCGCCGCAGCCGCTCACGCGGCAAATGGTAGCCGATCAGATCAATGCCTGCTTGCGAAAAGCGCGGCAAAGGCGTCATTTCGCCCAACACCTCACCGCGCCCGCTGCGCGGCAAGATCAGCTCTGGTTGGGCGCGCACGGCAAAGGCAGCACCCTGCACCACGAGCAAGACTGCCAGCAGGATGCCCTGCTCAGGGCGCGTTAGATACGCCCGCGCTGCCCCTTTGGTGATCTCTGCCTTCGCCGCTTCTGCTTTGGGCAGCCACCAAAGCATCGCTAGTGCGCCGATCAGTCCAGTTGCTGTCACTGCCCATGCCCAATCACGGGCAGGCGTGCCGCCCATTGTGAACGTAAGTTCGGCGTTGGTGGCAGGCAGCGCCACCTGCATGAAGCCGTTGGGCGAAACACCTATCGGCAGCGGCTCATTTTGCAGCCGTGCGCGCCAGCCAAGCCCGCTGTGTACAAAGAACTCGATCAGGCTGTTCTCCAGCGTGTTGACGATGTAGCGCCACGTCAGACCGCCCTCATCCAGCGGCGAAATTTGCCCGCGCCCGCCTAACGTAGCGCGATTCACACGATCCACAGGGCGCCCTGCTTGCAGGTTTTCGATCAGGTTGGGCAGTGGGCGCGGTACTTCAGTGACGGTCGCAGGCAGCAGCACACCCTCGCGCAGGCTTGCCGCATGGTAGCCGGAAAGCTCGCCCGCAAGGCTGGCAAAAGGTGCGTTCGTGTTGCTCTCTGCCCACAGCGGCGGAAAGAACGCGCCAAGCATGGGCAAAATTGGCAGCAGGGCAAGCCCACCAAGCCGAAGCACAGCGCGCCAACCTTGCATGGCTGATAAGCCTGCACCGCCTGCTGAGGCTGCCAAACAAAAGGTCGCCCCCAACAGCGCATGGTAAGGCAGAATGGGCAAAAAAGCGCGTTCTGCCTGCCACAGAGGCGCAAAGGCGGGCGTTGCCAAGCCCAGCAAGGCAGCAGCAAGCGCAGCGAACACACCGACTCGTCCTGTTTGCTGCTGGCGGATTGCCGTTATCAAGCCGATGCACGCCATCAGCACGCCGCCAATGCCCACACCGCGAAACAGCGGCGGATTTTGCGCGCTCAGATCATAGTAGGGCAGGCTGAGAAGGCTCTCGGTGAGCGGCAGCGGCGCGGCGTAGGACGGCGGTGCGGCGCTCAGCCAGCGCACGGCATCGCGCTCGGCAAGGGCAGGCAGCCAATAGAAGGCAGTCAGCCCCACCAACAGCGGCAGCAGCAGGGCAACCACACGCGCTGCCTGCCGCCTTAACTCAGGTGGCGCGGAATGCCTGCCGCTAAGCGCTACGAAGCACAACACCACACCGCCGAAAAACGTTAAGCGCCCATCGCAAAGCGCAAAGGCAGCGCAAAAGAACAGGGCAAGCGCAAAAGTGCGCCGACTGGGTGCGCGCCACAGCGCATCCAGAGTGGCGGCGGCGCAAGGCAGCAAGCCAAGTGCCAGCATGTACGGCACCTCGCCAAGCTGATACGGCACACTGAAGGCAAGCGGCGCGCTGAACAGGTAGGTGATGGCTGCCAACACGCCACCACGCACGCCGAACCGTCCGCGCCCGAAGACATACATGCCCAGTCCCGCGCTCAGCCACGCCGCCACGATCACCAGCTTCACGCTATCCGTGGGTGTGGCATCCGTGATGATTTGGTGGAGGGCAGCGAGTGTGTGCGGCAAGGGCGGCAGATAGTTCAGCACGGGCGCGCCATAGGTGAAGTGAAAGCCACTTGCCCAACGCGCATACAGAATGCCTTGCCGCATCAACTGCGCGGACTCGGCGGCGCGCAAGGCGTGCAGTGGCGCGGCAGAATGTGGCGGCACGCCGCTGCGGAAGACAAGTGGCACCGCAATCAGGCTGACGAAGGCAAGCACGATCAGCGCGCCGAAATCGGGCAGGCGGCGGCGCGGACGCATCCACAGCGGCAGATCGTCAGGGCTGATTGCAAGCTGCCCGAAAGGCTGTGCCGTGCCATGCCTAGCCATGCTGTGTGCTATGCCTTTTTGCCTTTGCGCTCATGCTCAATGGCTGCCTCCACAAAGCCTTTGAACAAGGGGTGTGGGCGGTTGGGACGGCTGGCAAACTCTGGGTGAAATTGGCTGCCCACCATAAACGGGTGATCGACCACCTCGGCAATCTCGACCAAGCGCCGATCAGGGCTTAGCCCGCTGAGGCGCATTCCGCCCGCCTCAAAGGCGCCGCGGAAGTGGTTGTTGAACTCGAACCGATGGCGGTGGCGTTCTTCGACCTTATGCTCACCGTAGAGGCGCGCCGCCAACGAGCCTTCTTCCAGCACGCATGGATAAACGCCTAAACGCATGGTGCCGCCGCGATCCACCACATTGCGCTGATCGGGCATGAGGTCAATCACGGGATGTTCGGTAGGCGTCTCAAACTCGGTGCTGTTGGCATCCTCCATGTGCAGCACATGCCGTGCGAACTCAATGCACATGACCTGCATTCCCAAGCACAAGCCCAAGTATGGCACTTTGCGCTCACGGGCAAAGCGTGCCGCCATGACCTTACCCTCAATGCCGCGGTAGCCAAAGCCGCCCGGCACCACAACGCCATTAACGCCTTCAAGGGCATCCCACCCCTTGCCCTTCTCCAGATCGCCGCTGTAGACCCACTTAATCTGCACGTCGCGTTCTGCTGCCATCGCGGCGTGGCTCAGCGCCTCTTTCACGCTCATGTAGGCGTCGTGCAGCTCCACATATTTGCCCACAATGGCAACGGTGATCGGCTTGCGCGGCTTTTGCAGGCTTTGCACCATGCTGCGCCACTCGCTCAGATCGGGATCAACCGTCTTAAGGCGCAAACGGTTCACAATGTAATCGCCCAAGTGGGCATCCTCAAGGATCAACGGCACCTCGTAGAGCGTCTTGACGGTTGGCAGCGCGATGACCGCTTCTTTATCCACATCGCAAAAGAGCGAGATTTTTTCGAGCAAGTCAGGCGGGACGGGATAATCGGCACGGGCGATGATCACGTTCGGGCGAATGCCCATGCTGCGTAGGTCGCGCACGCTGTGCTGCGTCGGCTTGGTCTTGAGTTCGCCCGTCGCACCGATGTAGGGCAGGTAGGTGACGTGGACATACATAGCGCGTTTGCGCCCAACATCAATGCGTAGCTGGCGGAGCGCCTCTAGGAACGGCTGGCTTTCAATATCGCCGACCGTGCCGCCCACTTCCACAATCAGCACGTCGGCGCGGCTATCCCGTGCGACCTGCACAATGCGCCGCTTGATCTCGTTGGTGATGTGTGGGATAACCTGAATGGTGCCGCCCAGAAAATCGCCGCGCCGTTCGCGTGCGATCACGTCTGCGTAAATCTGACCGCTGGTGACGTTGCAGCCGCGTGAGAGCGTCTCGTCAATAAAGCGTTCGTAGTGTCCCAAGTCCAGATCGGTTTCAGCGCCGTCCACCGTCACGAACACTTCGCCATGCTGATATGGACTCATTGTGCCGGGATCAACGTTGAGGTAGGGGTCAAGTTTTTGAATAGCGACGCGCAAGCCACGCGCCTTCAGAATGCGCCCAATGGCGGCAGCCGTGACGCCCTTTCCGACCGAACTCACCACGCCGCCTGTGCAGAAAATATACCGAGTCATGCGCTAGTTTCCTGTGTTAAGCCTTCGATCCTACGCCGTTAGAGGCTGATTCCATCCGTGCCAGCACCGCACACCAAGACGCAGACATGCGCATCGGGGCGCACTGCCAGCGCACCGCTTAGCACGGCTGCCATCGCTGCCGCGCCGCTTAGTTCAGCGGCAATACCTAGCTCAAACCACAGCCAGCGCGCCGCATTGAGCATGTCCTCATCGCGCACCAAGACGATCTCATCCACATTTTGGCGGATGATCTCAAGGTTGATGGGTGCCGATTGGCGCGGCGCAAGCGTGTTAGCGCGTGTGGTGATGGTGGGCAGGCTGATCACGGCGTTGGCGGCAAGGCTTTCTTTAAGGGTTGGCGCGCCAACTGGCTCTATGCCGATGACGCGCATAGTGGGCTTAAGTGCCTTCGCCGCAAGGGAAACGCCGCTGATCAAGCCGCCGCCGCCAATAGCCACCAAGAGCGTATCCACCGCTGGCAGGTCTTCCAACACTTCCAGCGCGATGGTGCCTTGCCCAGCAATCACGGCGGGATCGGCAAAGGGATGCACATAGGTCATGCCTTCCTGTGCGGCGCGTGCTTGCGCTGCCGCGTTGGCGTCGTCCCAGACTTCGCCGTGCATGACCACCTCTGCGCCCCATGCCCGCAATTTTTCGGCTTTACTGGGCGGTGTGTTGTGCGGCAGGTAAACATAGGCAGGCACTTTTGCCAGCCAGCCCGTATAGGCAACTGCCAAACCATGATTGCCGCCAGAGGCAGTGATCACGCCGCGCTGAAGCGTCTCCATCGGCGTACTGAGCAGTTTGTTGACCGCGCCGCGTGCCTTGAACGAGCCGCTCACTTGCAGGTGTTCCAGTTTAAGCCAGAGCGTGCTGCCGTTTGGCGCATTTTTGAGCGCTGCCGCGTGCAGCATGGGCGTCCGCCGCACATGCGGGGCAATCCGCAGGCGGGCAGCCTGCACATCGGTGAGTGAGACCACGGTTCAGGAATCCTTTTTGTGTACCACACAAAAGCGACGGAGAGGTTTGCCGCGTCTGCTGCACCTCTCCGCCGCTTTGTGCTAACCGCTGCCAAAAGGCGCGCTTAGACCAACTTTTCAAGGTCGCTGGCGGCGCGCTTCATATCCAAAAAGACCAAGCCGGTCTTGGCGCTCTCGCGTGCCATTGAGGTGAGGACGGCATCCGCACCGACGGAGATCAGGACGACATGCCCTGCCGTGCCACGAATGTAGACCTGCTCCAAGCCGCCGCGCCCAAGCTCGCCTGAAATACGCTCGCCCAGCGAAAGCATGGCGGCAGACATCGCCGAAACGCGGTCTTCTTCCACGTTGCCGGGCAGCACAGAGGCGATGCTCAGCCCATCCACACTGACGACGGCGGAGGCTTCAATATCCGAGTTGCCATACTGAAGGTCGCGCAGCCGTTCCACCATTAATTCGGTACGAGATTTCGCCATAGATGCCTCTCTCACGCTTGAGTCGTTATTGCTGGTCGGCACTTGCGCCGAAACGATTTACTCTGTGTGGATAATAGCACAAGGCTAAGGGCGAGTCAACCAGTCGGCGCGGCAGCACACGGCGCACCATTGACCGTTGGATGTGGCGTCTGCCACAAGGCGCTTTCCCTACGCCTTTGCAGGTACCCCTAGCGCCCTGCCGCCAAATCTGCTAGAGTCGCGGCACAATTTGCGCCCTTACGGTGCAATGGACGAGGTGACTCTTTTGCGTAACAATTCCCGCGTGCCGTTGCACGCTCTTTTCGTGATATTTGCTTTGGCAAGTGCAGCGCTTGCCTGTAACTTTCAGCTTGGCGGTGCGCCGCGCACACCCATCGGCACGCCGACTTGGTCGCTCGACTTCATCGCGCCGGACAACAACAGCCTGATCGTGGCTGGCACGACGATCACGCTGGCAGCCGTCGCCTCGGACGCGCTGAGCGGCGTTGCACGTATTGATTTCAGCGTAGATGGCAGCCTGATCGGCAGCCAGAACGCGCCGATCAGCGAAGGACAGACGCGCTTTAGCGCACAGCAAGCCTGGCAGCCAACCGAAGCGCGTGGCTACCTGATCACGGCTGAGGCATTCCGCGCTGATGGCACAAGCATCGGCGAGGCAGGCGTTGCCGTGCAGGTCATCGCCGCGCCGACGGCACAGGCGGCACTGCTCAGCACTGTAGCACCTACCCAAGCGCCGCGCACCGCCACGCCCACAGCCTTGCCCACCTTCGCGCTTGACGCGACGCCCATCACCTTGAACACAGCCGTTCCAACGGCGGATGTGCCTAACGCGCCCGCTGTGCCGCCGAATGCACCTACGCTGCGCGTCACCTTCGACTATTTGAACGTGCGCGCCCGCCCTGATGCTGGCTCTGAGAAAATTGGCGAATTGGCACGCGGCGACGAGGCGATCATCATTGGGCGCAACGAACAACGCACCTGGTGGGTGATTGAGCGCGGCACGCTGCGCGGCTGGGTCATCAACAACGCCGAGTGGATACAGATCAGCGGCGCCACTGCCGACGTGCCGCTTGCCACCACCGCCGACGCCCTCGCCACCGCCACGCCTTCACCCTTGCCGCCCGGCGGCTTGGCACCAACCAGCACGGTGACTGGCACAGCCGATCTGATCATCGAATCGTGGGCAATTCGCGGCGGCACGCCCAAAGTCAACGAAAACTTTGAGGTGATTATCAGGGTCAAGAATCAGGGGACGGTGGATGCTGGTTCAGCGCTGTTGGAAGGTATTTTCCAGCCCGGCAGCGAGCGCAGCCAGATGGCAGTGCCTGCCTTGGCGGCAGGTGCTTCGGTAACGCTGCCACCGCTAAACGTCACGCTCCGTGAGCGCGGCACAAACCTGACGGGAACACTCACCCTAGACGTGAAAAATGAGGTGGCAGAAGGTGCCAATGGTGAGGCGAACAACGTCGTCACCATCACTTATAACGTCGAGTAGCTCAGGCGGCGCGGGCGTAGAGTTCCGCGCCATCGCCGAAATCGCGCACCAACAGATCAGGTGGATAGCGACGGCAGATCAGATAGAACCACAGATCGCCCACGCAGCCGCCAATGTTCGCCGCGCCGATCAGCGCGATGAGCGTGTTGAGTTCGCCGCTGGTGATGGTCATCAGCGCCAACGTGCCAAGCGTGATCAGCACCAGCGGCGCTAGACCGACGATGAGGTAGGCATCTCGCGTCAGGTAGTAGCGATCTGCCGCTGCAAAGGCAACGCCCTTTTTCAGATCAAAGCCATAGCGCGGCTTTGCGCCGAAAAACTGGAACATCATGCCGTGAATGAGTTCATGCACGCTCAACATCAGGAACAAGGCAGGCAACGTCAGCAGCGCCATCGCTAACGAGCTAGCACCCGCCAACGGATTAGCGCCCTGCGCCAAACCAATCGCCCGCATGAGCTGATAGAGCGCATTGTAGGCGAAGATCGCGCCGATCATCAGCCCTAGCCCAACCACATTCAGCCACACGAGCGTTTGCTGCGAGTCAATGGTGATGTGGCGCGCCCTTTGGTAGTTTTCAGGCAATGCCGCTAGCACGGCAAAGCGCGGCAGTGGGGAAGGGACTGTGTGCATGGCAAACCCTCGCAGGCATTTTTCAGCAGTTTAGCGCTGTTATAGCAACTTAACACCAATTGTCATGCTTTTCCCTTACAATTGGCAAGAGTGAATCAACAGTTGGGTAGGTACCAATGATTGAAGCAAGCGGTTTAACCAAAATCTTCGACGGATTCACCGCCGTAGACGACCTTTCCCTGCGCGTGGAGACGGGCAGCGTCTTTGCCTTTCTCGGTCCGAATGGCGCGGGCAAAACGACCACCATCCGCATGTTGACCTCCATCCTAGAGCCAACACGCGGTTGGGCGCGCATCAGCGGGCTAGACGTGGTGCGCGATGCAGCAAAGGTGCGTGCCAGCGTCGGCGTGCTGACCGAACAACACGGCTTATATGAGCGCATGAAGGCGTTGGAATATCTAGATTTCTTCGGGCGCATTTACCACTTGCCGCGTGAGGTGCGGCGCAAACGCTCTGAGGCATTGATGGAGCGCTTCGGGCTTGCCGATGCCTTGCAGCGCCGCGTTGGCGATTTTTCAAAGGGCATGAAGCAAAAGCTGGCGTTGGTGCGCGCCATGCTGCACGATCCGCCTGTGCTGCTGCTGGACGAGCCAACCTCTGCCATGGATCCGCAAAGCGCCAAGCAAGTGCGCGATGCTATCCTAGAGCTGAAAAGCGACCACCGCACCATCATCTTGACCACGCATAACTTGCCCGAAGCGCAGCAGTTGGCAGACCGAATTGGTGTGATTCGGCACGGCAAGCTGATTGCCAACGGCACCTTCGAGGCGCTTTCGCAGCGCTTTGTGGGCGATCCCATCATGGAAATACGCTTTGGTGCGCCGCTGAATGGCGCTGGCAGGTGGTTGCACAATGAACTGGATGTCGTTTCGCACGGCGAGGATTGGCTGCGCTTCCGCACGGGCGACCCACGCCAGCAAAACCCTGCTTTGCTGCATAAATTGGTGAGCGAAGGCGTTTCGGTCATCACACTCAGCGAAGTGCCGCGCAGCCTAGAGGCAGTTTACCTACAAATTGTTAGTGAGGATGAGACGCCGAGGGAGGGCGCGCCAAATGGCAACCACAATTGACTCACCGCAGCTAAACACGGCAACTGAGAGCCTGATGCCAACCTCTATTCAGGGCTGGCAAGTCTCTTTGCGGAATGCTCTGATTGTGACGCGCCGCGAAGTGCGCGATAGCTTCCGCGATTGGCGCATTATGGTGCCGATCTTCATCTTGACCTTGCTCTTTCCGCTGCTGGCGCAAGGCATGACGGAAATTTTCACCAATTTCTTCATTGCCAACGGCGCTGAGCCGATGATTGATGTGTTTCTGCCGCTGCTGCCGATGATTGTGGGCTTCTTCCCTGTCTCGATTTCGTTGGTCATCGCGCTGGAGACGTTCGTCGGCGAAAAAGAGCGCCGCAGCCTAGAGCCGCTGCTCTCCACACCGTTGACCAACATTGAACTCTACATCGGCAAAACGCTTGCCGCCATGATTCCGCCGCTGTTGGCAGCCTACGTTGGCATCGGCATCTACCTGAGCGGCTTGATCTTCGGTGAGCAGCAGTGGCGTCCACAGGCAGAGCTGGTCATCCAAGTGGTGCTGCTGACCACGGCGCAAGCGTTGGTGATGGTCACCGGTGCGGTGGTCGTCAGCAGCCAGACGACTTCAACCCGCGCCTCGAACCTGCTCGCCAGCTTCATCATCATCCCAACTTCACTGTTGGTGCTGGTGGAAGGCTTGATTATGGTCAACAACCTGCGCCACTTGCTGTGGTGGATTTTGGTGGCGCTGATCATCGCTGATATATTGCTGTTCCGCATGGGTGCGCGCCTGTTTAACCGTGAGGAACTGCTTGGGCGCACCATTGATTCAATCAACCTAAAATGGGCATGGCGCGTGTTCGTCTCGCAGTTGCGCGGTGATGAGCGCGTGAAGGGCGTCCTGAGCTGGTATCGCTACAGCGTGCTGCCTGCCCTACGCAGCAGCCGCAACGGGATGTTGGCGGTCGGCTTTGCGATGGTTGCGCTGTTTATCGGCGGCATGATCGCAGCGCAAGCGATGCCTGAATGGCGTTTGACGGAAGACCTGGCGCGAGAACGCGGCGATCTGTTGCAGAATTTCACGCAGTTTTCAGCCATAAACCAGACGCCGCTTGGCATTAGCTTCATCTTCATCCAAAATGCGCGGGTGCTGCTTGGCGCTGCCATGCTGGCTGTCTTCACCTTCGGCGTGATGAGCATCGTCCTCTCGTCGTTCACCTTTGGCGTGCTAGGCTTCCTTCTGGCGCAGCCGATCATCGGTGTGGTGGGCTACGGTGTGGTGGCAGCCGCCTTGCTGCCGCACGCCATCTTGGAGATACCTGCCGTCCTGATCGGTGCGGGTGCTGCCACACGGCTTGGCGCGTTGGTCACCAGCCCACCCAAAGCGATGGGTGTGTGGGAAGCCTGGCTGCGCGCCCTTGCCGATCTGATTAAGATCGGCGTGGCGGTAGTCATGCCGCTGCTGTTGATGGGTGCGGTGGTAGAGTCGCGCATTACGCCTGAAATCGTCAAAATGGTGCTGAGCAACTAGCACAGCCTCGCCTGCGCGTGGGCAGCCCTTACTGCCCACGCAAGCGCATTGCGCCTCACTCGTGAAGTTTCTTTTTGGCGCTCAGCATGGCGATGAACGTCTCGATACGCTTTTGGCGCGTCTCCGATTTTTTGGCAGTCGTGATGCGATAGAGGAAGGCGTAGCGGTTTGCACTGTTAAGCTGTGCGAAAAACGCTTGCGCTTCTGGATGTTCATCCAACGCCTTTTGAAAATCCTCAGGGATCGTCATCATCCGTTGGGAAGCATAGGCGCGTTCCCAGCGCCCATCCGCCTTCGCTGCTTCAACCTCTCTCAGCCCTGCTTCCCGCATTTTGCCTTGCGCGATGAGGACTTCGATCTTTTCACGGTTGATGCGCGACCAAGCGCTCTTTTTGCGGCGCGGCGTGAACTTTTGCAGCCAGAACTGTTCGTCAAACTTGCCCTTCTGACCATCAATCCAGCCAAAGCACAAAGCAACATCCAACGCCTCTTGATAAGAAACTGAGGCTTGCCCTGACTCCTTCTTGGCGATTTTCATCCAAATGCCTGCCGAAAGTGCGTGTTGTTCTTCAAGCCACTGTAGCCAGTCCGCCTGGGTGGCGAACAATAGGATTGGTAGGTCACGCACCATAGACTCTTTCCTCTAGGTAGGCGCTGGTGATCGAGTGTTTGGCGCTCAGCAGTTGCTGGGGTGTGCCTTCAAACATTACCCTGCCGCCGCGTGTGCCGCCTTCAGGTCCCATATCAATAATCCAATCCGCGTTTCGGATAATATCCAGATTGTGTTCGATCACAACCACAGTATTGCCTGCATTCGCCAGATGATCCAAGATGGCAAGCAGTTTGCGAATATCGGACTTGTGCAAGCCTGTGGTCGGTTCATCCATAACATAGATGCTGCCCTGCTTGTGTAGTTCAGAGGCGAGTTTGATGCGTTGGCACTCACCGCCGGAAAGCGTGCTGAGCGGCTGCCCAAGCGTCAGGTAATCCAAGCCGACATCGCTCATGGCTTGCAGCTTACTCAATATTTTCTTGATGTTGAAGTAATCGAGTGCTTGCTGCACAGTCATCGCCAGCACATCTGTGATTGACTTGCCGTTCAGCCGATAGTCCAGCACTTCATCTTTGAAGCGCTTGCCCTCACACACTTCGCAGGGCGATTTAATCTCGCCCAGTGCTGCCAGATCGGTATAAACGACGCCTAAACCCTGGCAATTTTCACAAGCGCCTTCCGAGTTAAAGCTGAACAAAGAAGCGCTGACGTTGTTCGCCGTTGCAAAGGCTTTACGGATATCATCCAGGATGCCGGTATAGGTGGCAGGGTTAGAGCGCGTTGAGGTGCCGATAGGCTGTTGATCAATCACAATAGCTTGTGGATGCTGCTGTAGGAAAGCCTGAAGGATCAGCGAACTTTTGCCAGAGCCGGCAACGCCCGTCACAACAGTCAGCACACCGACGGGAACCGCCACGCTTACGTTCTGTAAGTTGTTGATCTTCGCGTTCGTGATCGGCAGTTTGCCTTTGGCAGTGCGGACGTTTTCCTTGATGGGCAGGCTTTGCCGCATGTGCTGCGCCGTCAGCGTATCGCTGTGCAGCAAGCCTGCAAAACTGCCTTCATAGACGATCTGTCCGCCGCGCTTTCCTGCATAGGGACCGACATCCACGATATGATCAGCAACTTGAATCACGTCGGGATCATGTTCCACCACAATGACCGTATTGCCTTTATCGCGCAGCCGTTGCAGCAGTTCGTTAAGGCGATGAACATCTCGCGGATGTAGACCAATGCTCGGCTCATCAAAGATGTACATCACATCTACCAAGCTGCTGCTGAGGTGCTTAACAATCTTGACGCGCTGTGATTCGCCGCCGGATAGGGTATCCGTTGGACGATCAAGCGTTAGGTATTCAAGCCCAATATCTACCAAGTGCTGCAAGCGCTGGGTTAGGACGGCAAGCACAGGCGCTGCTGCCACGTCCTCAAGCGTGCGGATAACCTCAAGCAGGCTTGCCACTTCCATACGGCTGAGATCGGCAATATTATAGCCATTGATCTTACAACTTAACGCCGCCTGACTTAGGCGAGAGCCTTTGCAGAGCGGGCAAGCACCATAAGCGAGATATGGCTCTACCATGCGCTGCGTCCGCTCAGACATCGTCGTCACATCGCGTGTGATGAACTTGCGCGTGAACTTATCAATGATGCCCTCAAAGGTCAAGTTGAATGGCTTACCGGCAACTTGTGTTTTCACCTTATAAGGCTTGCCATAAAGAAGCTGTGTCAGCTCTGCTTCAGTATAGTCCGCCAGCTTCTTATCATTATCGAATAAGCCGGATTGGGTGCAAATCGCCCAGTCCCACTTGCCAACCTCATAATCTGGAAAGCGGATTGCCCCTTCGTTAAGCGATTTCGAGAAATCCAAGAAAACATCCAGATTTACGCCGATTTGGCGACCCACGCCGTTGCAACTCGGACACATGCCCTGCGGATCGTTGAATGAAAAAACGTTGGTGTGTCCCACATAGGGCTGCCCTATCCGCGAGAAAAGCAGCCGCAGCACGCTGTAAATATCGGTGACGGTGCCTACCGTTGAGTGTGCGCCGCCGCCCAACCGCTTCTGGTCAACGACAATCGCCATACTCAAATTTTCAATCGCATCGGCATCAGGCTGAGCGTAGCGCGGCAAAAAACTGCGAATGAATAAACTGAAGTTCTCGTGCAGAAGGCGTTGCGCCTCACTAGCGATGGTATCAAAGACAATGGATGACTTACCTGAGCCGGAGACACCTGTGAAGATTGTGATCTTGCGTTTCGGAATGCGTAACGACACATTGTTGAGGTTGTTTTCGCGGGCGCCTCGAATTTCAATATATTCTTGGAACACGATTCGCTCCTTAGGGAAGCCTTCTGCCACTTGGGAAGCCTTCAGTTTAGCTCATGTGTTCTGAAATGTCAAGGCTATAGACTGCCAAAGGTGTGTGAAGTGCACCGCAGGGCAGCCTCTACCCTCTGATTCCCTTTCGCTGCGTGCGGGGAAAGGGTTAGGGATAGGGGTGGTGTAGGGGCGGGATAAATCCCGCCCACTATGATTTTTAGGGATGACTGTTTATTAGCTGCCGCTGCACAGGAACAACCCTGAAGGATTGTTCAGCGGCACGCGGTAATCGAAGGTGCGCCCCTGATAAACAAAGGTGAACTGCCAGCCCGGCGTCACAATCCGATCCACTGCCTGCCCTGCGCGTGGGCAGTTTAACTGTGAGTTGGTGAATTCGCGGTAGCGCCATGCCCAGCGTGAACGCGGCGCGTTGAAATCGTCAAAGGTTAGGTTGAGTTCAAGGCGGCGGTTCAAGTCTGCCAGGGCGTCGTTGATGACGGCGGGCGGCTCGGTGTTGGCAGTTGCCCGCGGCGGCAGCGTCACGTCGTAAATGGCGCCGGTTGGATTTGTGCAAAGGCGCAGCGACTGCGGATCGTTGAAGGCAACGCGATAATCATACTTCACGCCGCGCAGCACAAAAATAAATTGATAGCCGATCACCTTACCGACGGTCACCGTTTCGCCAGCGCGTGGGCATTCCAGCGTGTTATCGGCAAAATCCACGCCGCGCCACTCCCAGCGGGAGGTTGGGTTGTCAAAGTCGGCAAGGGTGATTGTGCGCCCAAGCCGCCGCCCAAGATCGGCAAGGGCATCGTTAAAAGAGGCAGGCGGCTGCTGCGCTGTCGTCGCAATGCTCGGCACAATCAGGGCGAGTGCCACACACACTAAAATGAGCCAATAGAGGGCGTTCTTCATCACAAATCCTCCACAGGATGCGTTTGCACATACGTCTAGTGTAGCGCGCCTGTTGCAAAACGTGCTAATTTGGCACGGAGGCTGGCTGCGCGTTGTGGGAAGGCGCGCTCTGGCATGGGGACGCACAAAGCTGCCTTGCGGCGGCGCATTCTGCGGGCGCGCCTTTATACAGGATTGGCACACTTTGTTGATCTTTTTTCTCGATTGATCTTTTGGCTAGAAATGCTTTGAACGCTCACTGCGATCAGGCATCACCCGCATTTTTGGTGGTTTTCCCATCCCGTGTGCCACCTGCCATGTTAGAATGCTACACGGCTGAGAAGTCGGGCGACGCAAAGGTTATCAATTGCCATGTTAGCGAAGCAAACGCAAGAGTCACAACCGAGTTGGCACACGCAAGAGTTTGAGGGCGTCCTGCAAGCACTGGGCAGCGATGCACGGCACGGGCTGAGCGCTGAAGAAGCGCGCCAACGCCTAGCGCAGTACGGTCCGAATGAATTGGAGGAGCGCGGCGGCAAGCATCCGCTCGCCATCCTGTGGGAACAGTTCACCAGCACTATGGTCTTGATCCTGATCGCGGCGGCGGTCATTTCGGGCTTTTTGGGCAAACCGTTGGAGACAATTGCCATCTCTGCGATTGTGCTGCTGTTTGCGCTGTTAGGCTTTGTGCAGGAATACCGCGCTGAGCGTGCCATCGCCGCGCTGAAGCAATTGGCAGTGCCGATGGTGCGCGTCATACGCGGCGGCAACAGCGAACAACACAGCGCACGGGAGCTGGTGCCGGGCGATATTGTGGTGCTGGAGGCGGGCAGCGCCGTGCCAGCCGATCTGCGCCTCATCGAGAGCAGCAATCTGATGATCCAAGAGGCTGCCCTCACCGGTGAATCGGAGGCGGTGGACAAAAAGGTTGCTGCCCTGGAGAAGGCGAACTTGCCGCTTGGTGATCGGGTCAACATGGCGTACATGGGAACGTCCGTCTCCTATGGACGTGGCGTTGGTGTTGTGATCGCCACCGGGATGCGGACGGAGCTGGGGCGCATTGCCGAGCTGATCCAGGAAGTAGAGACGCAGCAAACGCCTTTGCAGCGCCAGTTGGCACAGGTCGGCACGCTGTTGGCAGTCGCCGGCGTGATTGTTGCCGCGCTGGTGTTGGTGATGGGCGTGCTGCGGAACGAGCCGCTCAGCGATATGTTCCTGACGGCGGTCAGTGTGGCGGTGGCAGTTGTGCCAGAAGGCTTGCCGGCTGTCGTCACGCTGACTTTGGCGCTGGGCGCACAACGAATGCTACGCCGCAAAGCGCTCATCCGCAAATTGCCCGCCGTCGAGACGCTTGGCTCGGTCAGCGTGATCTGCTCGGATAAAACCGGCACCCTGACCGAGAATCGGATGACGGTGACTGTGATTGACGTTGCCGGGCGCTTTGTCGAACTGAGCGGCACTGCCCGACATCCTGCCCCGAACCTCGTGAAGCACGATAAATCCTTCTTGGCTGATCAACCACATTCGGTTGGGTTGCTGCTGGTCAGCGGCGCGCTCTGCAACGATGCCTCATTAGCGCCTGACTCCGGCACAGGGCGCTATCTGCCCATTGGCGATCCGACGGAAGGCGCGCTTTTGGTGGCGGCTTCCCAAGCGGGGCTGGAAAAGGAAGACTTGGAGCGCTACGCGCCGCGCATTGCCGAAGTGCCGTTTGACTCCGTTCGCAAGCGGATGACCACTGTCCATGAGCTGCCCGCCAATCGCAGCGACTTACCGCCGTTGTTGGAGTCGTTAGCCGATCTTGAGTCGCCCTATGTGGCGCTGACCAAAGGGTCTCTGGATGGCATGATGGACTTGATCAGCCATATTTGGATAAACGACCACGCCGAGCCGATCAATGCGGAATGGCGCGAACATATCCAAACTGCCCACGATAAGCTGGCACTTAACGGAATGCGCGTGCTGGCTGTGGCAGTGCGGCAGTTTGCAGAGGTGCCGACCAATGTGACGCAAGAGATTGAGCAGGACATCGCGCTGATCGGCATGGTCGGCATGATCGATCCGCCGCGCCCGGAGGTGCGTGAATCCATTCGCCTTTGCAGCACGGCGGGCATCCGCCCGATCATGATCACCGGCGATCATCCACTCACGGCGCGCTTCATCGCCTATGAATTAGGCATCAGCGAGAATTTGCGCGTGAAAACGGGGCAGGACATAGACAGCATGTCCACAGAGGAATTGGCGGCGGCGGTGGAGGATGTCTCGGTCTATGCACGGGTGACGCCTGAACATAAGCTGCGGATTGTAGAGGTGCTGCAAAGCAAGGGCAACGTCGTGGCGATGACCGGCGATGGCGTCAACGACTCGCCTGCCCTTCGCAAGGCGGATATTGGCGTGGCAATGGGCATCACCGGCACAGATGTCTCGAAAGAGGCTGCCCAAATGGTGCTGCTGGACGACAACTTCACGACGATAGTTGCCTCTGTTGAGGAAGGGCGCGCTATTTATGAGAACATTCGGCGCTTTGTCAAGTTCTCCATCGCCGGCAACATCGGTAAAGTGCTGGTCATGCTTTTTGCGCCGTTTCTCGGCATCACCGTTGCTCTGCAACCGCTGCAATTGCTGTGGCTGAACCTGCTGACTGATGGGTTGCTTGGGCTTGGCTTGGGCGTTGAACCTGCGGATAAGTCCATCATGCAGTTCCCGCCGCGCCGCAAAGATGCGCCCTTTTTCAACCGCACCATCCTGCGCTATGTGATCTTGGTAGGGCTGTTTGTGGGCGTGGTGGCGCTGGCGCTCGGTTATGGCTACCACAGCCAGGCGCCTGATGCGCGCACGTGGCAAACTATGATCTTCACGGCAATTGCCTTCATGCAGATTGGGCAAGCTTTGGCGTCGCGCTCGGATGTGCTGTCCTTCTTTGAACTCAACCCGTTCTCCAACAAAACGCTGCTGGTCATGGTCATCAGCACCGTTGCACTGCAACTGGTAGCGATCTACGCGCCCTTCTTGGCAGATTTCTTCCAAGTTGCACCCTTAAGTTTTGGGCAGTTGGTGATCTGCATTGGCGCAGGACTCCTCACCTTCGCGCTGATTGAGCTGCTCAAGCGGCGGGCGCGCCGCTGATCAAAGCTGCTTCGCAACCCTACTCCTGCAATCGCGGGCGAGCTATAGCTCGCCCGCTGCACCTCTCCCCTCTTGACATCAATCTCTCATATGAGATAAAATAGTCTCAAATGAGATAAGGATTGTTTATGAATGATGCCCTGCAACCGCTCAACCTTAAAGAGGAACGCCGCTTGCAACTTCTGGATGCGGCGACAGAACTACTCGCCAAGCGTCCTACTGCCTCGCTGGCAGAGATTGCCGAACACACGCGAATCAGCAAGGCAACGCTGCACCGTTATTTCGCCAGCCGTGATGCGCTGCTCACCGCGTTGGCAGTCCGCGCACTGGCGTTGGTCTCAGCCGCCCTTGCAGACTGCCGCCTAAGCGAAGGTGCTGCGCCCGCCGCGCTAAGGCGGCTCATCGAAGCGCTCATCCCGCTCGGCGATAAGTTCTACTTCCTGCTCAACGAACATCTCTGGAATGTTCACCCTGATCTTGTGGCTGCCGAGCAGGCGACGGAAGTGCCGATCATGCAGCTTATCCAACGCGGGCAGGCAGAAGGCAGCCTGCGCGCTGATCTGCCCGTCGCTTGGATCATGTATACGCTTGAGTTCACAGTCTTTGCGGCATGGCAAGCCATTTACGATGGAAACATCGCCCGCCGTGACGCGGCGCACCTTGTTCTAGAAAGCCTGCTAGGCGGGATTATCGCCAAAGCCTAGTTGCCGCGTTTCCGTCTAACATTTCGAGCGTTCGCCCTGAGCGCCAACCTGATCTGTGTTGGTGTCTGTTCTGTGTTGCTTGTTGTCAGGAGAGTTTCGATGTCCACCTCATCTGAAGTACGCCCGTTGCAAGCGCGCCTTGTTGGGCTAGATGTGCTGCGCGGCTTTGCGCTATTTGGCATTTTGTTCGTGAATATGCTTGATTACAGCGGATCGGCGCTGCGTGCGAATACGCTAGGCACACGCGGCAGCGAATTCGATCAGCTTGTAGATGTGCTGATCGTGATGTTTGCCGTCGTCAAGTTCTACCTGCTGTTCAGCTTTCTCTTCGGCGTTGGCTTCGCCGTGCAGATGCGCCGTGTGGAAGGCAGCGGACGCCCGTTCGTCGCCTTTTATGTGCGCCGTTTGGCGGTGCTGCTTGTGATTGGCTTGGCGCACGCCATCTTGGTGTGGGATGGCGATATTCTGCGGCTGTATGCGTTGGCAGGGCTGCTGCTGCTCTTGGTGCGCCACCTTGCCACGCCGCTTTTGTTAGGGCTGGCGCTCGCTATCGTGCTTGGTGGATTGATCTTTTTTGGCAGCATGGACAGCTTGGAAACGATGAGTACTGTGGTTGGCGCGCAGGCTGTGCCGCTTTTTATGAATGGCACATACTGGGAATTGGTTGTTTACCGCTTTGGACATACACAAGCGGTGGATATGCAAATCCCGATGGTGTTGGTGATGTTCTTGCTTGGGTTGGTGGTTGGGCGTGCGGGGTTGCTGGATGATCCTGCCCGCTACACGCCCTTTTTGCGGCGTTGGTGGAAGTGGGCGCTGCCCATTGGCTTGGTGGGCAACGGGCTGCTCATCGTCGGCTATGTTGCGAACGCACCGTGGTGGGTCAGCTTTGGTGTGCATGTGGGTGCGCCTGCCCTCAGCTTTGTCTACCTGTGTGCCGTGCTGCTAAACGCGGAGCGTCTGCGGGTGCTTGCGCCGGTTGGTCAGATGGCGCTCACCAACTACCTCATGCAGTCGCTGCTTGCCACGACGTTGTTTTATGGGTACGGCTTTGGGCTGTATGATCAGCTTTCGCCGACGCTAAGCACAGCGTTGGTCTTTGTCATTTTCGGCGCGCAGATCGCCCTCAGCCATGCGTGGTTACGGGCATTCCGTTTCGGGCTAATAGAGTGGGCATGGCGCAGCCTAACCTATGGTGAAAAGCAACCGCTAAAACGTAATCTTTGAGGGCTTGACTTCGAGCGCGCTCTAATTTGTAGAATGCTGAATGTGTGTTAAGCATTTTCTTGAGGGGCAAGCAGCATGGATAAGCGATTTTTAGGGCGCTCTGGCATTGAAGTTTCGGCACTAGGCGTGGGTTGCTGGGCAATGGGTGGTAGAGGCTGGGGCGGCGGCGCCGACGATCAAGAGTCGATCCGTGGCATTCACAAAGCGCTGGATATGGGCGTGAACTTCTTTGATACGGCGGATGTTTATGGCTTTGGGCATAGCGAGCGCGTGCTAGGGCAGGCGTTGGTCGGTCGCCGTGATAAGGCTGTCATCGCTACGAAGTTCACGTGGACGTGGGACGAGGCAACACAGACCGATACGGGACCAAACATCAGCCCTGCCTACATTCGGTCAGCCTGTGAAGCATCGCTGCGGCGGCTGCAAACCGACTATCTTGATCTGTATCAGTTCCACTGGAACGACTACGGACCAGACGGTGCGGAGAACGTGCGCGAAGTGCTAGAGAACCTCGTGCGGGCGGGCAAAATCCGCAGCTATGGTTGGAGTACGGATTTTGCGGATCGGGCGCGCATCTTTGCGGCGGGCAAGCACTGTTCCGCCATTCAGGTAGAGCTGAACGTGATTGACGATTCACCGCACGTGCTGGCAGTCTGCGAAGAGTTTGATCTCGCCGCAATCAACCGTGGTCCTTTGGCGATGGGTCTGCTGACCGGCAAATACACGCCGCGCCACAGCCTGCCTGAGGATGACGTGCGCGGACCGAATGCGCCTGATTGGATGAAATACTTCAAAAATGGGCAGCCTAACCCAGAGTGGCTGGACAAGGCGAGCGCGGTCGGTGAAGTCCTACGCAGCAACGGGCGCACGCTGGCACAAGGCGCGTTGGCGTGGCTGTGGGCGCGCAGCAGCAAGAATCTACCCATTCCCGGCTTCCGCACGGTGGCGCAAGTGGAAGAAAACTGCGGCGCGCTGGCGTTTGGCGCGCTGAACGCCGATCAAATGCGCCAAATCGAGGAAATTCTCCAGCGTTCCACCACCACTGCCTAGCAACCTTTAGCAGAAGGGCGATACCTCGCCCCTCTTTGATTTTTGGCGTCGTGATTACTCTCTGCCCCTTTCGCCGTCCGCAGGGAAAGGGGAGCAGAGGGCGCGGCGCTTCACACAGCAGCAACATCCCCTTACGTCGGAAGGTTCGCCACCTTGCCGACAGTAAGCTATACTGTGCGCGGGCAAAAGAAAGTATGAGGGGCATATGCGCGCACTGCAACCAAAGCAACCCTTGAGCATTTGGCAATCACTGCGCTTTCGCAATTGGCGAATTATAGTGCGGATCACCGTCTTGCTGCTCGGCGTTTCCCTGCTGACGGCACTGACTGTGACGGTCTTCATCACGCAGAGTGCGGCACAGTCGCTCACGCAGCAGATGCGCCAGCGGCTGGACAGTATGGCATTTGGCAGTGCGCGGGTGCTTCAGGATGACGACGAGTTTACGCTGAAAAGCATAATTGCCTTACAGGCGCAATCTTTAGACGAGTTTCTGAATCAAGATGCCTCGGACTACGCCGATGCGCTCCTTGAAACAATCTACAATACATACCCTGCTATTCAAGATATTTATATCACGGACGCGGATGGAATCATCATTGCAGCCTTAGATGAAAGGCGAGTTGGCGAACAGCCTAATACGCCACACATTCAGCGCGCCTTGCAAGGTGAACTCAGCACTACAAAACCTTACTTGACGGCGGATTCGACCTTTACGCACGCTTTAGCCGCCATCCCCTTGAAATATCAAGCGGACATCTTGGGCGTGTTGGTTTTCAACTACAGGTTGAACATTTTCGACTTCCTCCTGCGCGATACGCTCCTCATTCAGCAGGGCGAAGGCAGCGTTCGCACCCTGCGCGACGCACGCCTTTACGCCGTGAATGAAGAAGGGCTTGTCCTGTTTGATAGCGATAAAGACCGCGCATGGCTGCACAGCGTGCTTGGCGCGCCCTCAGAGGCTGTTGCTGCCAAGTACAGCGCAGAAGGCGCGCTCGGCATGATCTGCACCGCCGAAAATTGGGATGGCTCGCAAGACTGCCCACCCGATCAACTTACGCCGCGCACCACGTTTCAAACGCTGCCCGCAATGCAGCCGATACTTGATCTGACTCGCCAAGTCTTCGCCAAGCCTGAACGTGGCAGCTTCCGCTACTGCCGCCCTGACGACCTAAACAAAGCACCTGCTACTGATGAATGCAACGGCACATGGTATTTGGTTGGCTATGCGCCGATGCAGAATAAATTGACAGGCGAGACATGGTTTGTCGTCATCGCGGAAGTGCCAGAATCCGCCGTGCTAGAGGCAGTTACTGAGCAGCGCGTCAGTGGATTCACCATTGCCGCCTTTGTGCTGCCGTTGGCGTTCCTTGTTGCCGTGCTGATGGCGCGCACCATCGCCCGCCCGATTCGCCGCCTTTCGGCAGTGGCTGCCGAAGTAGAGCGCGGTCAGCCTCTGAATGAGCCGATCATTGCCCATGTGGCACGGCGCGGCGATGAACTGGGTGACCTCTCGCGCATCTTTGGCAATATGGTGCGCGCCCTGAATGCCCGCCGCGAAGAACTGCAAACCATCTATAACATTGGCACTACTATCAGCGGCAGCCTTGACCTGAACGAGACGCTCAACTATGTGGTGACTTCCCTACGGCAGGTCATTCCCTATGATTGGGCAGAGATCAGCTTCTACGATGCCCACAGGCAGCAGATCATCGCCCAGGTTGCCGCCGATCACGACTCGGTCGAGCCCGCCGATCCGCAGCCGATCAACGCCATGCAAGGCTATCTCAGCTATCTGCTGACGCAAGGCAGCGGCGTGTGTGTGGCAGATATTGCGACCTTCAAAGGTGCGGTGTGGCAAAGCGGCAGGCAGTGGGACAGGTTGCAGCCGCGTGCCTATTTAGGCGTGCCGCTGAAGGCGAAGGATAAGATCATCGGCGTGATCGAGATGATCAGCGGGCGCGTCAACGGGCTATCCACTGATCATCTGCGCGTGCTGGAAAGTGTGGCAGTGCAGGCGGCAGTTGCCCTGCAAAACGCGCAAGAGGTGCAAGTGCGTGAGGCAAAGCTGCGCCAAGAGATTCAGGAACTCCGCATCGAGATTGACGAGGCGAAAAAGACCAAGCAGGTTGCCGCCATCACCGAATCGGAATATTTCCAGCACTTGCAGAGCCGCATCAGCGACCTACGCAAGCGCACTAAGAAACCAACGGACGAATCCGACAGCGCCCGCCCAACCGACGCCACGGCTGCCGAAAAATCCGAGACGGATGGCACATGATTAACGGTATAAGCGGCGTTTGGTGAATAGCGAGAGGGGCGCTGTGCAGAATTGGGGAACGCCTCATACCCTGTGCGGACGGGACTTGGCGCATCTCTGCACCAATTCGCGCACCGACAGGGCTTCCCCACCTTCCGATCCCCTTTCCCTGCGGGCGGGGAAACGGTTAGAGCTATCCACACCTGCTTCATCGCGCTTGCTCAAAAAATTCCCTCTTGCCAAAGCGTGAAAAGCGATCTATACTCTTATTCACAAATGCGGGCGTGGTTCAGTGGTAGAACGTCTCCTTGCCAAGGAGAAGGTCACGAGTTCGAATCTCGTCGCCCGCTCAAATGACCTCTGGGTTGCTTCCCAGAGGTTTTTTGTTGCACAGGAGCGCGCATGCAGAAAAAAGGCGCTTGGTGGCGCTTGGTGAAGTTCGGCTTTCGCCTGCTCTATAACGAGATGGCGTTCACCTATGATATGGTCAGCACGGCGGTTAGCTTGGGCGAATGGCGGACGTGGCAGCGCGCCGCGCTCAACTTCTTACAGCCGCCACACACAGCACCCATCCTAGAATTGGCGCACGGCACAGGCAACCTACAGCTTGACCTGCACGCGGCGGGCATTCCAAGCCTTGCCATTGATCTGAGTCCTTACATGGGCAGGATCGCAGCGCGCAAATTGCGGCGAGCAGGCGTGCCAGCGCGCCTGATCCGCGCCCGTGCCGAGCAGTTACCGTTCCGCGCTGAGGCATTCTCAGCGGCGATCAGCACCTTTCCAACGGCGTTCATCCTTGCACCAGAGACGCTGCACGAGGTTCACCGCGTTTTGCAGCCGCACGGACGCCTGATCATCGTGCCGAACGCGGCGCTGACGGGCAAGGGCGCGGCGCAGCGCAGCATCGAACTTGCCTACCGTGCCACGGGTCAGCGCGAGGCTGCACCTTACAATCTGGCGGAACGCTTTGCCGCAGCAGGCTTTCACTTGCGCTTTGCCGAAGTGGCTGCCAAGCGCAGCGTAGCGCACGTCGTGATCGCTGAGCGCGTCGTGAAGGGTATACCTAACACAGGATGAAGCCCTGCCCAATGCCCATTTACCCGCCCGCTAAGAGGTGCTACAATGATAATTGATCGCCTGCTTGTACCCTTGATGAGGTGATTTCATATGACAAATACAACTGTCTCTGGCGCACACCCAACACTCGATCCGCTGCCTATCATGCTTTGGCGGCTCGGTCTGGGCGTGCTGATCGGGCAATTTAACCTGCTGCTGACCACAACCGGTAAGCGCAGCGGCTTGCCGCGCCGCGCCAGCGTGCCATATTTCTTCGTGAACGGCAAGATGTATGCGCTTGCCACCCAAGATGACCAGTGGTATCAGAATGCGCTTGCCAGCCCGCTGGCAACCGTCCAGAGCGCCTACGGCACACAATCGGTCAGCGTGCGGCGCGTCACCGCGATCCCTGAACTCACAGATGCCTTCACCCACCTGCAACAGCACCGCCCAACCGCCGCCGCGCTCTACCTTTCCCAAAGCGGCGTACAGCGCTTCCCTGATGATCTGCCCGCCCACGCGGAGCGCGTTCACATGGTTGCCTTTGAGCCAACGACTGCCCATACACCGCCGCCTTTAGAAGCTGACCTCAGCTGGTTGACGGTGATCGGTGTGCTGATCTTTGGTTGGTTGGTGCGCCGTAAGCCGCGCCGCAAACCACGCAAGGCACTGCCGAAACAGCGCGCATGAGCGAGCCAACCATCCGCATTCGGGCAGAGCGTGCCAAAACCTTTTCGCGCCGCCATCCATGGCTGTTTAGTGGTGCGGTGCAGGCGGTGGAAGGCGCGCCGCACGACGGCGACATTGTGGCGTTGCGGAGCGCTGACCCAAGTGCGGTGTTCTTAGGGCGTGGCTATTGGCATAGCCGTTCCCAAATTGCCGTGCATATGCTGACATGGCAGGACGAGCCGATCACGCCCGCCTTTTGGCGTGATCGGTTTCTTCGGGCGCACCAACTGCGCCAGCCCTTCGCCGCGCCACAGGCTGCCTTCCGCCTGATCAACGCTGAAAGCGACGGCTTATCGGGCTTGATCGTGGATCGCTATGGCGATTGGCTGGTGCTGCAAGCGCTCACGCTGGGCATTGATCAGCGCAAGGCGGAACTTGCCGCCCTGCTTGCGGAGCTGTTTCCTGAGGTGCGCGGCATCTACGAGCGCAGCGATGTAGACATCCGTGAGAAGGAAGGCTTACCGCCCTCAGTCGGTGTGTTGCTGGGCGAGCCGCCGCCGCCGCTGATCGAAATCGTGGAAGAGGGCTGCCGCTACGCCGTAGATGTCTATCATGGGCATAAGACGGGCTTCTACCTTGATCAGCGCGAGAACCGCGCCGCCCTTGCTGCCCACTTGGCGCGGCATGTGCCGAACGCGGATGTGCTGAATTGCTTTGCCTACACAGGCGGCTTTTCGGTGGCAGCCCTGAAAGCGGGCAGTGCCGCGCACGTGCTGAACCTTGAGGCTTCTGCCGATGCGCTGAGCCTTGCCCGCCGCAACTACGCCCTCAATGGCTTGCCCACACCTGAAGACGCCTTTCTGTGCGGCGATGTCTTCCAAGTGTTGCGCCAGTTCCGCACACAGGGGCGCCAATTCGATTGCATTGTGCTTGATCCGCCCAAATTTGCCCACTCACAGCGCCAAATTGAGCGCGCTACACGCGGCTATAAGGATATTAACCTGCTCGCCTTCCAACTGCTGAAACGCAACGGCTGCCTTGCCACGTTTTCTTGTTCGGGCTTGGTGACTGCCGATCTGTTTCAGAAAGTGGTCTTTGGCGCGTTGGAAGATTCAGGGCGCGAGGCGCAGATCATCCAACGGCTGACGGCAGGCGGCGACCACCCCGTTGCCCTCACCTTCCCAGAAGGCTTTTACCTGAAAGGCTTGCTGTGCCGCGTTGGGTAGGGCATGGTGAAAAAAACGCAGGCATCGGCTGCCAGCCCTTCCCAATTTCAGGAGCGGATGATCTGATCCCTATAGGCAACCTCAGGCTGAGGGCGAAGAGAGGGCAAGCCTCACAAGGTGGCGATTGCCCGCGCAAGGCGCAGCAGCACCTTTTCCCGCCCGATGATCTCCATCACCTCAAAGAGCGGCGGCGAGACGGTTTGTCCGGTCACGGCGGCACGGATCGGGTTGAAAAACTGCCCCGTCTTAATGCCGAGCTGCTCCGCGCCGCCACGCAAGGCTGCCTCTTGGGTTGGCACGGCGAAATCGGGCAGCGCTGCCAGCGAGTCGTGCGCCAGTTGCAGGACGGCGCGTGTCGTCTCCGCCGTCAAGCCCTTCGGGATAAGCACACTTGGCGCGGGCGTTGGCACATCTTCACGGAACAGGAAGCCCGCCATCTCCACCGCTTCGGTCAGCAGCTTCATGCGTTCTTTGACCAACGGCGCAACTTTCAGCAGCACGTCAAGGGTCACCGCCAGCCCTGCCGCCTCAAAGAAAGGCAGCATACGGCGCGCCAAGTCCTCGTCGGTCAAGGTGCGAATCCATTCGCCGTTCAGCCACTTTAGCTTCACCACATCGAACTTGGTGCCGGTCTGTGTCACCCGTGTGATGTCGAAAATTTCGGCTGCCTGCTCTTTGGTAAAGACTTGAATTTCCTCGCCTTTGTCATCCGTCTTGCCATAATTCCAGCCAACGTTGCACAAAAAGTTGGTAACCGCCTCTGGCAGATAGCCGCCCGTGATGAAATAGGAAATGGCTGCCTCTGGGTGTTTGCGCTTGCTGATCTTGCCGCCGCTTGGGTGCAAGATGACCGGCACATGGCAGAAGTGCGGCATTTGCCAGCCAAACGCCTGATAGAGGATGACATGCAGCGGCGTGCTGGGAATCCATTCTTCGGCGCGGATGACATGCGAAATCGCCATGAGGTGATCGTCTACCATGTGCGCCAAGTGGTAGGTTGGGAAGCCATCCGCCTTGAGCAGCACGGCATCTTGGAGTGTATCGTTCTTGACACGGATCGTGCCGCGCACCATGTCCTCAAAGATGGTTTCTTCGTCCAGCGGCACCTTCAGGCGGATCACATAGGGCTTGCCTTCGGCGTCCAGGCGCGCCCAGTCCTCAGGTGTGAGCTGGCGCGCACGGCGATCATAGCCGGGCGGTAAGCCGTTTGCCTTGCGTGCCGCGCTGATTAGCTCTAGTTCTTCCGTCGTCTCGTAGGCGCGGTATGCCTTGCCGTGATCCACCAACCAATGCGCCCACTGCTGGTAGTGCGCCAAGCGCTGGCTCTGGATGTAAGGTCCGTAGTCGCCGCCAATATCAGGACCTTCGTCCCACAGCAAGCCCGCCCAACGCAGCCCGTCCAGAATGCCGCTGAGCGACTGATCTTGGGTGCGCTTTTGGTCGGTATCTTCAATCCGCAAGATGAATTTGCCGCCATGCCGACGGGCGAATAACCAGTTAAATTGTGCCGTCCGCACGCCGCCAATATGCAGATCGCCGGTTGGGCTGGGCGCAAAACGGACACGCACGGGACGCGACTCGCTCAAGGGGACACTCCTTCAGATGCAACGCTATGGGCTGCATTATAGGGGACAAGCCGCCTTTCTACAAGGCGCACGCGAGGAAGAATCCCTATCCCTTTCCCGCCCGCAGGAAAAGGGGATCGGAGGGCGTGGGAAAGGCTATCGGCGTGCTTCGCACAGTTTTGGCAGCCCATACTTCACCATGCCTCTACTCAGCCGCCACAGGCAAGAACGCCAACGGCAAGGGTTCAGGGACGGGTTGCGCGGCTGCCTTCTGGCGGCGCTTTTGCTGTTTGGTCAGTTGCGGCGGGAAGATATGGGCAGCATCACAATCACGGATGCTCTGAATCTTGCCCAAAAAGAGCGAGACAGGATAGCCTTCGTAGCGCGTGGGCTTGGTTTGCGCCAATTTCTCTAGGGCAACCTGATGATAGGTTGGATCAAGTTCAATGCCGATGTAGTGGCGGCTCAGGCGTTTGGCGGCGATTGCCGTTGTGCCTGTGCCTAGGAAGGGATCAAGCACCAAGTCGCCTTCATCGGTCGTCATCAGGATCAGCCGTTCGAGCAGGTGAATGGGCAGCTGGCAGGGATGCGGATCGCGGCGTTTATTGTGCCGAATGCGGTGAATATCCGTCCACACATCGCTCACCAACATACCAAAAGGATGCCTTTGATCCTTTTTGCCGCCGTAATCTTTCAGAAAGGCGCCGCACTCGCGGCAGGTCTTGTGCGGTGCGCGCACTTCAAAGAACTTGGTGCCTTTCGCCTGCTTACTATAGAACAAAATGCCGTAATGGGCGGGCAAAAGCGTTTTGCCAACCGGTGCGCTCATAGCATCCCATGCGATCCAATGGCGGAAATGCGCGATTTCGTTCAGAATGTCTGCATAATAGGTGAGCCATTTCGGAATGTTGTGAACCAAGATGCTGCCGCTTGGTTTGGTCACACGCACCAATTCGCGCAGCCACTGCTCACACCATGCCAAGTACTCATCCACAGCGCGCCGATCTTTGTAGGATGTGTATTTCTTATCAAGGTTAAAGGGCGGATCGGCAAAGCAGACATCTATAAGTATTATCGGGAATTTGGGCAAGCACATTTAGGCTATCGCCGTTGATCACTTGGTCAATCGGGAGCATAATGCCCTATCAATACCCACAATCCGAACACTTGTTCAAAGTATAGCATATCTTTTCTCTGTGACAAAGGGGCGGACATGCCGGGAGGGGTGAATTATATGGTGATAGCCTAGCCCGACCAGAACCTGTGTAGGGAGGCGACTTGGCGCGTCCGTGCGCTGAAGCGGCGCTCCATTCGCGCAAAGGCAAAAAGCCCCTATAATGTGAGAAAGCCGCTTCAAAAACGGATATAGGGCAAGGATCGCCGCGCTTTTCCCTGATCAACGCTTGAAAGGCTTTATCCGCGTCTTTTGCCGAATAGCACAGAAAGCACAGGCTCATGCGATTGATCCGCCCACTGACTTCACGCGCTCGGCAGTGCCTCACCGCCTTCAAAATTGCCCTGCCTTGCAGCCTTGCCCTGCTGATCTTCAGTTTGGCACAACCTATGTCCACCGATGCCCAGACCAACACCGCCACGCCGACGCGCACCCTTCAATGGAACTTCACACCCTCCAGAACGCCCAGCACACCCACCCGCACGCGCACACCAACGCCCAGCCGCACGTTCACAGCAACCCACACGCACACGCCCTCCCGCACGCCAACGCTCGCCCTGAACATTGAGACTGTGGTTGCCCAAACGCTCAGCGCGCTGCAAACTGCCTCCCGCACGCCTATCCCAACGCGCACCCGCCCACCGACCAACACACCCATCCCGACCCTGACGCGCACGCCGACGCTCAGCCGCACGCCAAGCCCAACGCTCAGCCGCACGCCGCGCTTCACCGCAACGCCTGATCTCGGCGCAACCGCCGAAGTGCTGATCAGCGCCTCCGAGACGGCTCAGGCAATCGCCTCGTATACCAAGACTCCCACGCGCACGCCCAGCCATACACCAACGGCAACGCCCACACCTACCCGCACCAACACACCCATTGCAACAGCGGTCTCAAGCGCCATCCGCGAGATTGTGGCAAGCACAGGTGCCGTGCAGCGCTTGATCGTGCGTGCCGCCGAACTGCCGCACATCCGCAGCACATCCGCCGTGATCGGCTACAGCGGCACGCCCTTTGATAGTTTCATTGTGCAAGCCCGTTTTTTCAACAGCTACGATGCCCTTGAGGGCGATTTTGATTATGGCTTCCGCTTTTTCACCGAAGAGGACGAGTATGAGCTAACCGTTATTTCAGATGGCACGTGGGAACTTTATGTAAACTTTGAGGGCAGCGCCAACGGCAGAATTGCCAACTTGAATGTGCGGCGCGGGCAGAATAACCTGCTCTACCTGATCATGGCGGGCAACACTGCCTTCCTGTTCGTCAACGACTTACTGGCAGCTGAGATTCCGCTGCGCCCAAGTGGTGGATTCGTCGGCATCTATGCGCTGACGGCCACCTTTGGCAACACAACCTTTGTCGGCAGCGTCACCCGTTTGGAAGATTTCATTGTGTGGGAAGTGCCGCCACCGCGCTAGGCGCCGCCGTTCTGGAAATGTTCAGGGGGTCGGACACCTCCGACCCCATAGAAGATTGCATTATCGGCGGGCGGCAGGCTTCATGCCAACTGCCTGCTAATTTTCGCGGGTAGCACTACCGGTCAGTGTCCATTGCACGTAAGTGCCTTCACCGCCTGTGGCTAGAATGATGACCGTGCCAGTATCGCTATCAGCGGTCACGATGCGATCTACGATTGTGCTGCCGCAGCCAACTGTGCGCGTGCCACTTGTGAATTGAACATGCTGCGTTCCTGTGCCGCTGCATGTTACCACAATGATCAAGCGTGCGCGCCCGCCGGACATTGCCGTGTTAGGATTCATGCCCGAAACGCTAAAGCGCACCCGATCCTCACGGTCGCCAAGTGGGTAAGAGACATAATCACTAGAGGTGGCGGTGCCATCTAACGGAATAGTCAAGGCGCTATTGAAATTGGCGTCAGGCGGTGCGGTCTGCACCGGCACGACGGTGTAGGTGGCGGTGGGTGGCGGTGGTGTTTCCGTTGGTGGGATAAACGTCGCGGTGGGCGGAATGCCCATCAGGGTGGCAGTTGGCTCTATGCCTGTGGGCGGCGTAGCGGTTGCCACAACAAGGCTGGTTGGCGTGGCGGTGAGCGCCGTCAAAGGCGTGGCCGTAGCTGGTCCACCGCTTGCGGTGAAGGGCGTGAAGGGCAAGCTGCCACACGCGCCCTGTAAGGTCACTACGCTGCCCGAAAGCCAACCCGTGCCAACATTAGGGATGCTGGCTGCATACCAATTGCTATTCACGCCAGTGATCACCACACTCTGCCCAGCGGAAAGCTGCGTCAGGGTGGCGTACTGCGTGCCGGGACCGGCGCGGACGTTCACCGTGCCGTTGGCAAAGGCCTGGCAAGTGCCTGTGCTGCCGCTGGGCGCCTGCACTGTGGGTGGTGGTGGGATGATCGGCGGTGGCGGCGGAACAACAGGTGCAGCAACGCCTGCACCACTGATCGAAACGATCAAGATGTTGCCTGTCGAAGGCTGAAGGCGAGTCAGGATCAGGTAGAAGTATTCAGCGGCGGGTAGCTTCACATTCACTTCGGATAGCCCATCAACTTGAGCAAGGCTGCGCCCGCTGCTGCTCAGCACCTCCACGCCGAATAGCGCACCGTCAAGCGTGGTAACGCTTAGTTGGGTAGGGTTCAAGGCATCGGCTTGCAGGCGGTAGGCTTGGCTGGGTGCTTCCGCCGAGAGTTCAACCGGTGTAGGTGTGTTGGCAGGCAAGACGGGCAATGTTCCCTCACCACGCAGCGCCAAACGTAAGATAAACTGCCCAACTGCGCCGCCAGCATCATTGATGACCAATGAGTACAAACCGCTTTGTGGCAAACGCGCTGAGACCTGAGCATCTGTGCTGAACAAATATGCCTGCTCAGCGCTGTTGGCGATGGGCTGCCCGCTTGGCGAGAGCAGGCTAAGGGTCGGTTTCATGGCGGGTGGAATGCCGATCACCTGTGCGGCGATCAACTGCCCTTCCACGCCCTGAAAGGCATAGATTGCCAACGGATTTTGCTCGGTGAGGTTGCCGCTGACCACTTGTCCATAGCTGAGAACACCGCCTTGCGCTTGTACGCGGATGGCGCCGAACAGACCGACCGCCAGCGCAGCCATAATCGTAATAATGAGGCTAACAGCAATCCGCTTGAAAAAAAACATCTTTCGCTCCCTGTTTGTGTGTATATGCCTGCATCACCGCATTGCTTTGCGCCTCACAGACAGTAGAGACTTCACTATGACAGGGTAACACACTTTAACCAAAATGAGTTAATCGCTTAACCTACGTTAGCCCTATGCTGATCTTTTGAGCGGTGACTGAGTGGCGTGGTGAAGATCATCGCCTGTGCCCTTGCTGAAATGGCGTACAATGCCTCAGAGCGCCTCACCACGCCGTTTAACGGTTAGGCAGGATCGGTTAGGCTTTGCGCGAAGGCCTCCCAATCCACACCTTCAGTGACACCCGCCTTTAGGCTCTCAAGGTGCGCCAATGCTTCAGATAAGCTCGAAAAAATGTCATTCTCGCGCTTAGCTTCTGCGGAAAAGCGGGCAAAAATGCTCACATAAATCGTTGTTGTAAAGTTCTCGGTGAAGGCAGTGCCGCCGCCAAAATTTGGGTGGAAGGTCAGCTTGCCAAGCTGTTGCAAAATCCGCACATTGGTAATTTTGCCGTGCCGCAAATCCGAGACGATATAAAGCGGTTGCGTGGCAGTATCAAAGCGGTGGCGCAGATCGGCAATGTATTCGCCTTCGGGATGGCAATTCGGCTGTGCTTGGGCAATCCACCGAATGTAGAGCAGTTGCTCAGTCAGTTGGTGAATCTCATAGAACATGGAATATCTCCTGACAACACACACCCCATACCACCCTATGTATAACCTAAAATGGCAGTCGTTGTAAATTGTTAACCATGCTAAGCAAAAAATTTACTAAGAAGCTGTTTCATAATGAGTGTAGCGCCCGCAACAAGCAGCCGAGAGGTTTCCTTTTCAGGTTGCCCTTCACGAATTTTTCACAGATTATCGGCATCCTCTGTGCAATTTGTTGGTAGGCAGAAACAACTTTTAGGGCTAGACTATAAGTTAGCTTGCCGCGTGCGTTTTCTATAACTATATAGATGTTTTTTTCTCTGCACGCTATTACCATTGGAACGCTTGCACAGCGAGGCATTATTTTATGGTCAGGATTGGGCAAAAACTTAATGATCGGTACTTGGTCGAGGAAATGATCGGTGAGGGGGCAACCTCTGCCGTTTACCGCGGCGCAGATTTACTGCTCAAGCGTGCTGTGGCGATCAAAGTCCTACATCCGCACGTCCACGCCACCACGCGGCAGCGCTTTGAGCAAGAAGCGCAAGCCTCTGCCAAATTAAATCATCCCGGTATCATGCTCATCTTTGACCGCGGTCGCGATCGAGATGATTATTACCTTGTTGTGGAGCTGGTGCGCGGACAGCCACTTTATGAATACATTCCGTGCAACCCTGAAGTGGCTGCTCAGCTGGGCAGCCAAATCTGCCTTGCACTGGATTACGCGCACCGTGCCGGTATCATTCACCGCGATATTAAGCCCGCCAACATCTATGTGACCCATGAAAACACCATCAAGATCATGGATTTCGGCTTGGCGATCCCGCTGGATGGCAGCCAAAAGCGCCTGACCGCACATGGTTCGATCATCGGCACGCCCGCTTACCTCTCACCTGAACAGGCACAAGGCAAACCGCTTGATCCGCGTACAGACCTATACTCGCTCGGCATTGTGTTATACGAGATGCTGACGGGGCAACTACCCTTCGATGCCGATGACATCACCTCTATTTTGATCCAGCAGGTGAATAAGCAGCCCACGCCACCAAGCAATCTGGTCGGCACGCTGCCACCCAGCCTAGAGGCGGTGATCCTAAAGGCGCTTGAAAAACAGCCCGACCGCCGCTTTGCGAATGCCCTTGAAATGGCAGCCGCGCTAAACGCTGCCTTGCAAGCACCAACCGCAACCAGCCCTGTTGCCGCTGCCGCTGAGCTGCGCGCCAAACCGCGCATCCGCGCCGTGCTTGCCGATGATCATCCGAGCCTTCGCACGCCGTTGGCTGCCTACCTAGAGCTTTCCGGCGATATTGTGGTGGTGGCAGAGGCAAGCGACGGCGTAGAGGCAATCGAGATGTGCCGCGAGCATTTACCAGACGTGCTGCTGCTTGACCTCAACATGCCCAACATGAGCGGCTTGGATGCCTTGCCGCAGATTAAGCACCTCAGCCCGACTATTAAGGTATTGGTGCTGACCGCACGCGACGAGACGCCCTACATCATGCGCGCCCTCCGCAGCGGCGCCAACGGCTACATCCTGAAAACTGCCACCGAAGAAGAAGTGGTGAACGCCGTGAAGGATGTTTACGCCGGCACCACAGTGCTTGGGCAAGGCGTGGCGGAACGCATCGTGGAAGGCTTGCGCGGCATGAGCCAGCTCGATCCGCTGAACGAGGAAGAACATGCTGTGCTGCGCTGCATTGCCGCCGGCTACGAGGAAAATGATCAGATTGCCGAACGCCTGAACATTGACGAAGGCAGCGTGCCGCGCTTGCTGAAAAACACCATTGATAAGTTGGGCGTGAAAAATCGCTCGGAGGCGGCGCTGATGGCGCTGCGCGCTGGCTGGATCACGATGGAAGATATTCGCGGCATGACGGGCTGATCGCACGCCAGAAAGCGCACCCATAGCATGTATAATGTCCTGTTCCTGACGGATCGCGGCTTGCGCCACCAAGAGTCTGCGCTGCGTGCTGCGCCGCCTGAACTCAAGGTGACGATGCTGCGTGCGCCTAGCTTTGAACAAGCTGCCGCAGCCCTTGCCCAAGCGCACTTCATCATCTCAGAGCGCAATCAGCCCGTCACTGCCGAGATGATCGCCGCCGCGCCACACCTCAAGCTGATTGTGCGGCTTGGCTCGCTCGCCTACGATATAGATCGAGCAGCCGCGGCGGCGCGTGGCGTTCAGGTGGTGGTGCAAGCGGTCATTGGCACGCTCTATTGCGCCGAACACGCCCTGATGATGACGCTTGCCTGCCTGAAGCGGCTTGGGCGCTCGCTGCACGCGGCGCTCTATACGCCCGCGCCATTCTCGCCGCAACGCGGTGATGAAGATACCTTTTCATTCAATTGGCTGAACTTTTCGGATGTTGGCACGCTGTTCGGCAAGACGGTGAGCATCATCGGCATGGGCGAGATCGGCGTAGAGCTAACGCGCTTGCTCAAGCCGTTCCGCGTTGGCGCAATCTGCTACAACAAGCGCACGCCCTATCCAACCGCCGTTGAGGCGGAGCTTGGCGCGCACTTTGCCACCCTTGAGGATTGTTTGCAGCGCGCCGACGTGCTGATCAGCTTGCTGCCCTACGCACCCACGACCGATTACGCGCTAGGCGGCGGCTTAACAGCAGCTAAGCTGGCACTCCTGCCACCTACGGCGTGCCTCATCCACTTAGGCAGCGGCAGCGTGGTGGATGAGACGGAAGTCCTGCACATGCTACAAACACGCAAGCTGGCAGGCGCAGCCTTCGATACCTTTGAGTATGAGCCGCTGACCGATGAACATCCGTTAGTGCTGTATGCGCGTGATCCGCAGCATAACTTGCTGCTGACGCCGCACACAGCCGCTGCTTCCGCGCCGAGCAATCGCGCCGACGACTATGCTGCGATCATGGCATACCTTGCCGCTATGCAGTTGTGATTGCTTGACCGTGATTACGCGGCTGGGATTACTCAACGGTGATTGTGCCGCCTGCCTCTAGGGTGAGCTGGGCTTGCGGCTCGGCTGCACCGGTTGGCACAAGCACATTGTCAATGCGCTGTGTGTAGGCGCTTTCATTAAAGCGCGGTGCGTTGGCGCCGCCGCCGCGCAGCGCGATCTCGGCTGCCAGTTCGGGCGGAATCCGCACGGTGATCGTGCCGCTTGCCCTCAAGTCCGCGATCAAGCCGGCGTTCGCGCTGAACTGTGCCGCTAGGTTGCCATTCGCCGCTGTGAGGCTGACATTCCGCAAGGCAAGGTCGGTGGCTGCCAGCGTTAGGTCGCCTTCTGCGGTGCTGATCGTCAGCGTTTCAATGGTCACCTCAGGTGGCAGCCGCAGCGTTAGGCGTCCGCGCCCAACCTGTGCAAGCGTGCTGAGCGCATCGCGCTGCGTCTCGCGGATATCTAGGATGGCGATGTTGCCTTCCACACGGTAATTGGGTGTCAGCAAGCTCTCTAGGCTGCCGCGAAATTCGCCGCTGATGCTGCGCGAGTCGGCTTGGCGCACTTCAACCAGCGTGCGGCGCAGTTCGGCGCTCAGGCGCAGCGTCGTGATGTTCGGCGGCAGGCTGTAGTCCAGCGGCTCGATGTAATCCTCACGGAAGGCGCTTGCCTCACGGTTGAAGCTGATCGCCGCCACGCCGCCTACGACGCCAACAGTCAGCAAAACAGCGATCAGGTTGCCATAACGGGCGCGCTTGCCAAGCAGCAGCGCCAAGCCGAGCGCGATCAGCAGGGCAGGCGCGGCGCGTCCCAGCAGATCGGCAAGGGCAGGTGAAATTGCACCCAGCAAATGCGCGATCCACAAGGCGGCAGCCGCGATCACAAGTAGCGGTGCGACGAGGCGTTCAAGGGTGATCATGACATGTTCCTCAGCGCTTTCAGCAGCAGGGTGAAGCCGATCAGCGCCAGCATAATCGGCGCCAACAGATCGCCGCCGCCGCTCAGGCGCAGCACGCCGGTCGTCTCTGCCAGCACAACCACACCGATCAAAATCGCCAAGCCGCCTAAGGTCAACACGCCTTCAGGGCTGCTGTAGCGGCGTGGCGGCGGCTCGTCAGGGCGCGTGATCGGCGGTAGGTCAATCATCTTTTGCGGCGGGACGCTCAGCCAGAGCAGTAGGTACAGCAGCAGCGCAAACGAATAGTCCGTGAGCAGCAGCACGCCAAACAGCGCCCGCACCCACCAGCCGCTGATGCCCAAGCACGCGCCCGCGCCGCCACATAAGCCTGCTAAAATGCGATCTTGTGCGCTGCGCCGAAACCGAACCCGATACATGCCGCCTGCTTTCCGAACCTTGTGCGCCACAATCATACCAAAGGGATGTGCGATGCGCTACCCTTGCGCCTTTCATCACAAATGGGCAAAATAAAGTGCCGTACCTATCCGAACTGCGAAAGATAATTCCCAAGTATGTACCACATTCTGGTTCCCGATAATCTGGATAAAGCGGGCTTGAAGCTGTTGGAAGCAGCCGAAGGCGTCACTGTGCAGGCAGCCGCCAAGATGAGCCGCGAAGAGGTGCTGGCAGCCATCCCCAACGCGGACGCGCTCATCATCCGCAGCGCCACCAAAGTAGACCGCGCCATGCTGGAAGCTGCGCCGAAACTGAAGCTGGTTGGGCGCGCCGGCGTTGGCGTGGATAACGTTGATCTGGCGGCAGCGACGGAGCGCGGCGTGATCGTCATGAATGCGCCGGACGGCAACACGGTTGCCACCGCCGAATTAGCGCTGGGCTTGATGTTGGCATTGGCGCGCCATATTCCCGCCGCCGACGGCAGCCTGAAAAGCGGTCAGTGGGAGCGCAAGGCGTATATGGGCATTGAACTGCGCGGCAAGACGCTCGGCTTGGTTGGCTTTGGGCGCGTTGGACGCGCCGTGGCAAAGCGCGCCGCCGCCTTCGAGATGACGATCATCGCCTACGATCCCTACATCAGCGCCGAAGTTGCCGCACCCTATGGCGTGCAGATGGTGACGCTGGATGAACTCTACGCCCGCGCCGATTTCATCTCGCTGCACGCACTGGTCACGCAAGAAAACTACCACATGATCAACGCCGAGAGCCTTGCCAAGATGAAGCACGGCGTGCGGATTGTGAACGACTCCCGCGGCGCGCTGATTGACGAAGTTGCCCTTGCGGAGGCGATCAAGAGCGGCAAAGTGGCAGGCGCGGCATTGGATGTTTACGAGGAAGAGCCACCCAAGCCCGATAATCCCCTGATCGGCTTGGCAGGCGTGATCCATACGCCGCATTTGGGCGCAAGCACGCTTGAAGCGCAGGATGAAGTGGCGGTGCAGATCGCGCAGCAAACACTAGACGCGCTGTTCAAGGGCGACTATCGCAGTGTGGTGAATGTGGACGTCTTGAAAGGCAAATAATGGCGCGCCGCCGCCTGATCTACGCGCTCATCGGAATCTGTGCGCTCTACTGCATCCTGTTGGTGGCAGATCTCAGCCCGATAGCGCGTGGGCATTTGCCCTTTTTGCCTGAAACGTGGTATTTCCCATGGCTGCGCCTGAATCCGCGCCTTGTGTGGGTGCTGATCAGCATAGGCATGGCCGGCATATATGCGTTTGGCGCGTGGCATTTGGTGCGGCGTGCAGCGTTGACTCACTTGAAGGTATGGGCGTTTGGCGGCGCGGCGCTCTTGCCCTTAACCTTGATGGGCATGGAAGGTGCGCCGTTGTTCACGCTCTTTGCGCGGATCGCCTCGCCGGATTTGGGCGGTTACATCACGGCGGCTGCCCTCAGCGGCGATTTAGGCACCATGCTGCGCGATTGGCTCGGCTTCCTAGCGCGCTATCAGGCAGCCTATCCGCTGGGCGGCATCGCCCTCGCACCGCCGGGCTTGCCGATTTTGTTCCACGTCAGCGCGGCAGCCTTCGAGTTAGTGCCACCACTGGCAGAGTCCTTTGGGACTCTGTTCCGCAGCTTGCAATGCCAAAACCCGGAGATGCTCCAATGGTCAGACGCGCAATGGGCAAGCGCTCTGCCTGCGCTGTTCATGCCGCTGTGGTCAGGGCTTGCCATCGCGCCGATCTACCGCTTGGGCGCCCGTTTGTTCAGCCGCCAAACAGCAGTGTGGGCAGTGGCGCTCTATCCGTTGCTGCCAAGCCTTGCCATCTTTGCGCCGCGCTTCAACACCTTTTACGCGCTGCTGTGCGCCGTGCTGTTGGTGTTGGTCTGGGAAGGGCTGCTGCGGAATCGGGCGTGGCTGATCGGCTTGGGTGGCTTTGTGGCAGGCATGGGCGTCTTTATGAATTTTGCGGCTGTGCCACTCGGCTTGATCGGCGGCTTTAGCATCCTGCTGTGGTGGTGGCGCGAACGGCGCAGCGCCAGCAGCCTAATGGTGCATATGGCAGCGTTCGGGCTTGGCACAGCGGCGATCTGGCTGATCTACGCGCTGCTGACGGGCATCACGCCCTTCGAGATTTTGCGCGCCTCGTTTGATCGGCACTTGGCGTTAGAGCGCCCCTACCTGATCTACCTCTTTTGGCATCCTTACGAGATGTTCCTGTTCACAGGCATTCCGATTGCAGGGCTGGCACTGTGGCGCATCGGGCGCAGCAGGCACCTCGGCAGCCACGCCGATTTGTTCGCAGCAGCAGGCGCGCTCAGCTTGCTCTTGATCACGCTGAGCGGCACCGCACGCGGCGAGACGGCGCGAGTTTGGCTCTTTTTCGCGCCGATCTGGGTGCTGCTGGCAGCCGATGTTTTAGGGCGCACAGCACTGCGGACGCGCCAAAGCGTGATCGCGCTGCAAGTGCTTGTGCTGCTGAGCATGGGTAGCACCTTCCGCGCCAACTTTCACATCCTCACGCCCGTTCCCGATCCGCCGCCGCCAAACGCGCCGCCTAGCGTTGCCCTGCGCGAGGTGTTCAGCCTAAACGGCGATACGCTGCACTTGCTTGGCTGGCGCGCCGAAACCGATTCCGAAGGTGTGACGCTGCACCTGTATTGGCAAGTGCCAGAGCGCCAAGTCCGCCGTTTGTACCAGTTAGCGCTCGTCCCGCTGCCGCCTGATGGATCAGCGCGCCCAAGCCTGAATTGGATACCACATGCGCGCAACTATCCGCCAAGCTGCTGGACGCCGCACAAAACCTTCATGGATAGCCTGCGCCTGCCACTGACCGACTCCGATCCGCGTGGCGCGTGGTGGTTCAGCCTCTCGGTGATTGACGTGCAAACGCGCCAACCCATGTTGGTAAATGGCACAGGGCAGCAAGTTGGCATTGGTGCGCTGCATATGCCATAGGCGGCAGAGCGTTGGGTAAGCGTCAGGTTGGCGGTGTGGCAGGCGCGCACAGTCCTTTGGTAGAGTGCTGTACAATCTAGCTAACGTTCTACTTTGGAGAGTGTGTGCCATGAAGCGATTTTTCCATGTTGGTTTGATGATCACCTTGCTGTTAGCAGGCTTCACCGCGTTGCCAAGCACTGCACAAGCGGATAACGGCTGTGCAGGCATTGTGCTTTCGGAAAGCTGCAAATATGGCTTGCCGTCGTGGGAATATGACGCGCTGCTGCCGCAAATTCTTGCCCATTCGCCGCGCAGCTTGCCGCGTGTGGGTGTGGATGGCGACGAACTGCGCCGCTACAGCATGTACCAACTGCCGCGCCGCGATGTCACTTTCTACGATGCGCCTAATGGCAACCCGACCGAGACAACCAATCCGGGCTATGCCTTCACCGGCGTGAAGGAACAGCAGGAAGGCTGGGTGCGCGTGGATGAGAACAAGTGGCTGCCCGCCGATCAGCTCAGCGGCACGCGTGCTTCTGCTTTTAGCGGCGTGCTGCTGAGTGGCAATCCGCCGTTCCCGTTAGGATGGATGGCAAATTCCGTCCATGCCGCAGAGGTGCCGGGTGGTAAAATGCTGCGCCGCTTGCCCGCGCTTGGCAAGCACACACCGCTTTACATCTTCAAGACGGTGCGCGTGGGCGATTGGGATTGGCATCTGGTGGGCGATGGCTTGTGGGTGGAACAGCGCAACATGGGCATTTTCCAGCCCGTTGAGCAAAAGCATGGCGGACGCTGGATCGCGGTTGATCTGTATGAGCAGGTGGCAGTTGCCTATGAAGGCGGCACGCCCGTCTTTGCAACGCTGATCTCGTCCGGCTTGGCAAAGACACCCACGCGGGAAGGCATGTTTGCAGTCTGGGCAAAGCTGCGGACGGGCAGCATGAGCGGCTTTGAGGGCAAGCCCGAACAGTATAATATCCCTGTCGTGCCGTATATCCTCTACTTTGACGGCTCCATTGGCTTGCACGGCACATTCTGGCACAATGGGTTTGGCTATCGCCACAGCCGCGGTTGCGTGAATCTTTCAATCAGCGACGCCAAGTGGCTGTATAATTTTGCAGAGGTCGGCACGCCAGTCTACGTCTGGCGCAGCCGCTAGAAAGAGAGACTTATGCGACGTTTGCTTATGTTCGTGCTGATGGGCGCGCTGCTGTTCGGCGCTTTCCGAACGCCCGTTGCCGCCAGCGACGGCAGAGAGGCTGCCAACCCGTGCTTGGGCGAAAATATTCTCGGCTGCACGCACGGCTTGCCTTCCGCGCAATATCAACTGCTGCTGGCACAGATGCTGGCGCACCCTACACCCAACGGACGCCTTGTGGAGGTTGATCAGTATGCGATCTACCGCCACAGCCTGTATCAGATCAACCGCAACGGCATTACGCTCTACAACGCGCCGAACGGTGCGCCAATTGGCAGCCTTCCGCCCGGCTTCATCTTCGTCGGGATGCGCCAGCGGCAAGACGGCTGGGCAGAAGTGCGCCCCGGTCAGTGGACGCCGCTCAGTGAGCTGACGGGCGTGCCTGCCTCGCGCTATAGCGGTGTGATTGTGGATATGCCCTTTGCTTACCCGATGGCGTGGATTCTGCAACCGACCAAGCCGAGCAGCTATCCCGGCGCCAAGCCCGATCCCAACACGCCCTTCCTAGATCGCTACACACGGGTGAACATCTACGCTACTGTCAGCGATGGTGCATGGGACTGGTATCTGATCGCGCCCGGTCAGTGGATTGAGCAGCGCCGCGTGGCGCGCATTGCCAAAGTGGAGAAGCCTGAAGGCGTCAAAGGGCGTTGGGTTTCGGTAGACCTGTTTGAGCAGGTGCTGACTGCCTATGAGGATGATCGGATGGTCTTTACGACCCTGATTTCTTCAGGGCGCCCGGAATGGTCTACCAATGAAGGGCTGTTCCGCATTTGGGCGCGTTTCCGTTCGGACGGCATGAGCGGCGGTGCCGGGCGCGCTGACTACTATCAACTGCCCGCCGTGCCGTATGTGATGTACTTTGATAACGATATTGGCTTGCACGGGACTTATTGGCACGATAGCTTCGGCTATCGCCATTCGCACGGTTGCGTAAATCTCTCGATCAGCGATGCGCGCTGGCTTTACGAATGGACGGATAACTTCTTTGCCGATACATGGGTCTATGTGTGGAGCAGCGGTCAGTACCGATGAGCAAACGGGCAGAGCCATTCCGCGTTGAGCTGCCCATCGGCGACGAACGGCTGCATTTCATAGTGCAGCCAGATGCACGCTTGCGTGCCAACGGGCGGTGGACTCTGCATGGCGATACTGTGACGCTGCGCGTGCCGAACGGAATGCCACGCGCAGCCGTTGATGTGATGATCGAGCGCATTGCGGCGCGCATCAAGCGCAGCCGCGCCCGCGCCGATAAGCAAACTGATCAAGACCTGATGGCGCGTGCTGCACAGCTTAACGCTGAATACTTTGCAGGTGAGCTGGCGTGGCGCAGCATCCGTTGGGCAGAAAATATGCGGCTGCGCTTAGGCAGTTGCAGCAGCGGCGGCGCTTCCGATGGCGATATACGTATCAGTACGGTCTTGCGGCGCTATCCGCCTTACGTGCTGGACTATGTGATTGCCCACGAGATTTGCCACCGCAAATATCCCGATCACAGCGCGGCTTTTTGGGCATACCTTGCCCGTTTTCCATACACAGAACGCGCCCGCGGCTTTTTAGAAGGCGTTGCCTTTGCGGGCAGCACTGCCGACGCAGATGCCGACTAGATCGCTAGATCAGTGGGAATTAGGCTTTTTCACAGGAAGGTTTACCATGATCTCCAAATGGTTTTTGCGCGGGCTGCTGATGCTCGCGTTCGTGGCGGCAATTGGTGTGGGCAGCCTGGCACTTGCCGCGCCAAGCGCGCAAACCAACACACTGCCGCCTGCAATCCTCAGCTTCACGTCCGATGCACGCACGATCACCGTTGAGGCGCTTGAGTCGGGCGCGGCGCGCATTTCGTTGGCGTGGCACACGGTCGGGCTGACTGATGATTATTCGCTGCGCCTATTCGCCCTGAGCGTTAGTGAGTGGGTGCCATTAGTGGATCAAGACCTGCCGCCAACAGCTACGGTAACATTTCCCTTGCAGCCATCGCTCGATTTCAGCCCACCAACCTACCGCCTTGCCATCTTTGATCGGCAAGGGCGCTTGATCAACCAGCACTTTGTGACGCTGCCCTTTGATCCCAATGCGACACCGACTACACCGCAAATCGTGACCTTTGAGGCGACGGTTGGCGGTGTAGATTTCGTGGATTTGGCGCAGGATCGGGCGCGTGTGCCTGTGGTCTGGCGCGTGCGTGGGCGTGTGCCAACGGCAAACCTGATCTTTGAGCAGATTCTGCCCGATGGGCGCGCTGTCTCCGTCGAATTGCCGCGCCTGAACCGCTGGATTGCCTCTAGCGGCGAAGGTGTAGTCGCGCCGATCCTGCCCGATAACGACGCAGCGAACGTACAACTGCGCCTGCGCGTGGTGGACTTGATCAATGAGACCGTCTATGCTGAGCAAGTCATCACGCTGCCCATTGCACGTGGCGGCGCACCACTACCGACGGTTGCTGCGCCTGTCGCACCGCCTTCGCCTGTGGTGGTGGTCTCCGTCACACCCGGCAACTAAGTGCCTTCAATCGAGAAGCAGACGGGCGGGAATTTTTCCCGCCCGTTGCATTGGGTGCGTTGCCTTTTACTGGCGCGGCACGAAGGTTGGTGCAACTTCTGGCGCGGCTGGCGGCGGCGTGATGGGCGCCCATCTGCCAGCAATCGGATTATCCGCTGCGACGCCGTAGATGATCTCAATATCAGCGAAGCCTGTCTCCAAAGCGTTTTTGAAGTAGGTGATGCCGTTCGTTGGGCGGAACACGCCAACACCATTGATGCCGTCGGCATTCCAGTCGCCGGAAAATGGCACATCGCCCGTGACGCCCAAGATAAAGATGTAATCCGCCGTTGGGACGCAGCCATTGCAGGTCTGGTTGGTCAGGAAGAATGTATCCCCACGATAGATGCCAATTGAGTCCTTGCCGTCACCGTTCCAGTCACCTGCCACCGGCTGATCATTGGGATTGCCAAAGACCATGCCGAAATCGGCAAAGCCTGTCGTCAGGGCATTTTTGAGGTAGACAATGCCGTTGCTTGGACGGAATACACCGACCGAGTCTTTGCCATCGCCATCCCAATCGCCAACCATTGGCACATCACCCGGGTTGCCCAGCACAAAACTGTAGACCACAGGTGCGCCGAAGGAATTTTCATCCTTCAAGAAGAACTCACCGGTGCTTTGGCGGTAAAGGCCAACGGTTGAGATGCCGTCACCGTTCCAGTCACCTGCCACCGGCAGATCGCTTGGATCACCGAACAGGATATCAATATCGGAAACGCCGGTCGTGTTGCTGTTGCGGAGGTAGAAGGTGGCGTTTGAGGGACGCCGAATGCCAATCGTATCCGGCGGCATCTTGCAGGTGACTGCGATGGTATAGGTCGGTTGCCCAAGCTCATTGGTGCGGAGCGTCACCGTACCGATGATCGGCGCTTTGGCGTGGGTGCAGCCAAGGCTGAATGTTTCGGCGGGGTCGCCTTCCACCACAGCCAGCGGCAAGCCGTCCACAATGATCGCGCTGTTGGTGCTGCTCTCAAGGCTCAGCACAAGCGTCGTGCCGACCTGACCGATGTTTGCCACATCAAAGCTGGCGCTGCTCACATCACCCAAATTGGCGGTGAAGGTCAGCGTGGTAGGCAATTCGGGATCAGTCAGCATGATGGGCGTGGCAACGGTCACGCTCGCCACGTTAGAGGTGTTGTTGCCAAGCACTGGGTCAAGCGAGGTCGTCTGCACTGAGACTTGGTTGCTGATAGTGCTGCCGCCCACAGCGTTCACATCTACGCGCACCGTCAGGATAAAGAGCAAATCGGCATCGCTAGGAATGTTCTGGCGCGCACAAACGACATCACCCGTACCGCCCACGGAGGGAGTCTGGCACGCCCAACCGGCAGGTGCATTCAGCGAACGATAAGTGGTTGTCTCTGGGATTGTAAATGTCCATACCACATCGGCAGCGCGGTCAGGTCCGTTGTTCACCAAATTGATCAGGTAGGTTAGCACGCCGCCGCCTAGGATAGGATCCGGCGAGGCGCTAAGGCTCATCGCCAAATCCGCCACGCTGCGAACAATCGTCTCGACGTTACCCGTCGTGTTATTGGCCGGCACAAGGTCAATCGAGGTGCCGCTGACGCTGGCGGTGTTGGTGATGAGCGTATCGTTTGGCACGCCGGGCAAAATCTGCGTGACGAGCGTAAAGTTGGCGGTGCCAACCTCGAACAGCTCACGTGTGCAGCTCACTGCGCCACTCGCACCGACGCTTGGCGTGGTGCAGTTCCAGCCGATGGGCGCAGTGAGGGAGACGAAGCCGGTGTTGGTAGGTGCAGAGGTGCTCAGCGTGACATCCGTGCCAGCATCAGGACCGACGTTGCTGACCGTGATGCTGTAGGTCAGTTCGTCACCGGAGATAGGACGATCCGGCGCAGCCGTCATCTGTATGCCCAAGTTTGCGGTGTTATTGACGGTGATGGTGGTTTGGGCAGTGTTGTTCGATTCATCAGGATCATTGTTTGGATCGGCAACCGTGATGACCGAGTTGGTGATCGGCGTGCCGCCCAACACTGTAGATTTAACGCGCACCACCACGGTGAAAACGGCGCTGGCGCTGGCGGCAAAGCTGGCGCGTGAACAGGAAACTGTGCCGTTGCCATCAATCGAAGGTGTGGTGCAGCTCCAGCCGCTCGGCGCGCTCAGCGAACGGTAGCCCGTTTCGAGCGGAATAATATCTTGCCACAAGACGTTGGTGGCAGCCTCAGGACCGTTATTGGTCAACGTGACTGTGTAGGTAATATCGCCGCCGATAGCAACAGGATTCGGCGTGGCACTGAGGGTAATGCTGAGATCAGCACCGCTTTGGGCTTGGGCAATCGGCGTGTTGACTGCCACTAGTGCCAATGCTGCACAGACCAGCAAAAGCCACGCCTTTGCAAAAGATGATTTGAACATAGCGGAATGCCTCATGACTCTATATAGAATGCCTTGCGCTGCGGGCAAAACAGGGCGAAACAAATCAGGCGGACAGCGCATTTCGCCTAATTGTATAGCTTAACCGAAGATAGGCATTCTATGGAACGTCAATTCATGAAATTTTCGTCAATGTGATGAGGTTGTAATTTGCCCGCTGCGTACTTGCCAGACCGCCGCTTTTTGCAGAAAGTCCGCCGTGAAAATATCAGGTTCTGTCGTGGTGAGCAGCGCTTGCGAGGCGCTGTGAATGCGTTCCAGCAGGAAGGCGCGCCGCTCAGAGTCCAGCTCGGCGATAAATTCATCCAGCAGCAGCACTGGTTCATCGCCCGTCGTAGCGCGCATCCATGCCAACTCTGCCAGTTTCAGGGCAAGCACAGCCGTGCGCGCCTGCCCGCGTGAGCCATATAAGCCGAGATCGCGCCCATTCACAGAGAAACGCAGTTCGTCGCGCTGCGGTCCGATCAAGGTGATGCCGCGGGCAAGTTCCTCACGCTGATTTTCGGCAAGCGCCTTACGGAGCTGAGGCGCAATTTCGCTTGGCGTCAACTGGCGGTGCAAATCTAAGCCCACAAGGTCAAACGAGAGCTGACCATCGGCACGGGCAGTTGGCAAAAAGCTGGGCAAATAATGCAGTTCAAGGCGTTCGGCATTGTTGGTGAGCTGGCGATGCACATCACTCGCCAATTGTTCCAGATCGCGCAGCAGGTGCTGCCTGCCCGCCACAATGACGCTGCCGGCATTCACCAACTGTTCATCCCAATAGGCAAGTTCGCGCAGCGTGGCGCGCCGCTCCGCAATTTGGCGCAGCAGGGCGTTCCGCTGTGTCAGCGCCTTATCAAAGGTCTGCAAGGCAGCCGCGTAGCTTGGGTTGGTCTGGGCAAGTGTGATGTTCAGGTAGCGGCGGCGGTCGGTGGGTGTGCCTTCCACCAACGCCAAATCTTGCGGCAAAAACATGACGACGTTTAGGACGCCCATCAAGTCCAGCACGCGCTTTTTGCTGCCATTGACACGAATTTCTTTGCGGAAGCCGCCGTTTTCCGTCTCTTTGTAAATGGTGATGTCTAGCCGCGTCAGGTCGCTACGGCGGCTGCATATCTCAGCGCTAACGCGGATGAAGGGCAACACTTCGCCTTCGGCGCGCCAATTGAGCAACTGCCGATCAGAGGTCGTCCACGGCGAGCGCCCTGTGGCAAGGTAGTAGATCGACTCCAGCAGGCTGGTTTTGCCCTGCGCGTTTGCGCCGCATAGCAGCACTGCCCCTTCGGGCATGGGCAGTTCAAGGCGCGCATAACCGCGAAAATTGGTCAGCGAGAGGTGCAGCAGGCGCATCGTGCAGTCTTAAGGTTCGATCAGGCGGATGGCGTTGGTGACGGGCAAAAACACGCTCGCTTCATAGGCGCGGAAGAACGGTGCTTCTGCTTGTGCGCCAATGTAGAGCCAGCGCTTATCAGGCAGGCGCATCAGGACAATGGTCAGTTCGTTACCACGCTCAAAGCCGCGCACAATGGCGGCAGGATAAGGCGAGCCGCCGTAGGGCGTGGACTCTTTGAAGCGCGGGCCGTTGCGGTTTAGTGCGTCTACGAGGGCATCCAGCTGTTCGGTGGGTTGGTCGAGGTCGGTGCGGAAGTTCAACTGACGGCTGAAGACGGGCAGCGCGTCTACCACCACATACAGAAACGGTGCGGCAGTCGTGCGTGTATCGCCACTGCCATCGGCAGATAGCACAAAACGGTTGCCGTCAAGGATGGTCGGCGCGCTCCAATTGGACGGCGCCAACAGGGTGATGCCGAACTGCGCTAAGGTGATTTCGCGCAATTCAGCGGGCTGGGCGTAGGTGCGCGTCGGCACGGCGGCAAGGCTCTGCCTGCCATAGTGTTCAATCGCCAACATGCTGATCAGGGTTAGGGTCGTAAAAACGGCGATCAGCACCAGCCACTCGCGGCGGAATGGCTTGCCGCTCTCGGTCGGATCAGCCGTGCCCTTCGGCAACGGCTCACGGTGGTCAGACATTCAGGCAATCAGCCTTTCTTAATCACAAAGCGCCAGCGGTCATCGGGCAGGCGTTCAGAGCAGACGAGGGTGAACTCACGGGCTTCGCACCAGGCGCTAATCTTCGCGGCAGCCTCAGGATCGCCGCTGAGGTATTCGAGTGCCTCGCCAGCGGGCAGGCGCGCCATGCGGCTGGCAAGGTAGAGCAGCACCTCGTAACATATCTCAAGGTTGGAGGCGAACGTCTCGCCGATTGGCTGTTCCACCCTTTGCATCATGAGAGCCGCACACGCACTTTCTCGGCGCTTTCTGCGTTCCACGCCAAATAGAGGGCGCCATCGCGCACTTCGGTCTCGTAGACGCGCAATGCCTTGCGCTGTTTGATGTCCTCGGTGAGCGGCGTTGCCCAGCTCTGCACACTGCCATCGCGCAGATCGAATTGGCTGCCATGCAGGCTGCACGTGATCAGGCAGTTGCTCACTTCGGCATCTTTCAAAGCGTAGAGCATATGCGTGCAATAGCCTTGTACAATATGCGCGCCTTCGCCGCAGCGGGCAATCACAAGGCGTTGGTTGTTGATGTGGACATTAACGGCGCGGTCGGCGGGCAAATCGCTCAGATCGCAAACGCGCACCCAAATTTTGTTGGCAGACATGGCAGCAGAGGCTCTCTGTAAGTTCAAGATATGCCTTAATTTTAGCAGCGCGGCGCTAGAATTCCAACATTTGTTCGTGGCGTCATTCTCCGCCCCTCAAGGCTGCTCACCCTCCGCCGCCCTGTGGGTAGGGAACAAAAAACAGGCGAGCATCGTCAAGCGCTTGACAGCGCTTTTATGCACTTTGAAGGGCAGGGTTTTCCGTGCGTAAAAAAGTGGTTGTCTCATGGGCAGTTCGGTGATAAAGTTAGCAGTGCTGCAAAGAAACAGGTGCGTGCATGGAATACTCTCGGTTTGTGGGAAGAACGCTAGGTCAATACACCCTTGAAGCGCCGCTTGGCAAAGGCGGCATGGCATCGGTCTACCGCGCACATCAAGCAAGCGTAGATCGCTACGTGGCGATCAAAGTCATGACGCCTGAGATCGCCAACGATCCCGGCTTTGTAGAGCGTTTTCAGCGTGAGGCGCGCATCATTGGGCGCTTGGAACACCCGCATATTTTGCCCGTTATTGACTTTGGCGAATCAGATGGCACTTACTACATTGTGATGCGCTACATGGATGGCGGCTCACTTGATGATCTGATGCGCCAAAAACGCTTGCCACCTGAAGAGGTTGCCCATTACCTTGATCAGATCGCCTCGGCGCTGGACTATGCACACCAAAAAGGCGTGGTTCACCGCGACCTGAAGCCGAACAATGTCCTGCTGGATCGCGCCAACAACTGCTACCTGACCGATTTTGGCATTGCCCGTATTGAAGGCGGTGAGCAACGCAAACTGACCGCCACGGGCAGCGTGATGGGAACGCCCGCCTATATGTCGCCCGAACAGGCAATGGGCAGACCCGTTGACGGACGCTCTGATATTTACACGCTTGGCGTCATGCTCTACGAGATGGCAACCGGCAAACTGCCCTTTATGGCAGATACCTCTGCGGCACTGATCTTCCATCACGTCTACGAAATGCCGCCCTCGCCGCGCCAAATCAATCCGAGCTTGCCGGAGGCGGTGGAGCCTGTCTTTATGCGTGTGTTGGCAAAAGCGCCGGAGATGCGCTACGGCACGGCGGAAGAATTCGCCCGCGATTTTTCGCAGGCGCTCGGCATTCGCAGCACACCTTCAAAGGCAGTGCCGTCTGTCGGCATCGCCTCGGATACAGATAAAACCTTTGTGGGCGATGCGTCCAGCGCGCCGCCACCCACAATGCCGCAAAAGCCTGATTTCACCAACCCACAGGCAGCACCTGCTCATGGGCGCGGCGGCACAGTGGCAGTTGGCTCGCCATTAGGCGAAAGCGCCATCCAAACGCCTGCCGCCACCCAGCGCGGCACGCCCACCGCCCTGATCGTCATCCTCGGCGTGGTGATTTTGGCTTTGATAGGTGGCGTGTTCTTACTGCTGAACAGCCAGAATGAGAGCACCGCGCAGACCGCCAACACCCAGACGGCAATCGCCTTCCAAGAGAGGACAAGCACCAGCGCCGCATTGGCTGCCACCAGCGCGCAAGAAACCCAGATTGCACTCTCGGCAACACCAACGCCCTCACCCACCCAAACACCTAGCCCTACGCCAAGCGAGACACCCACACCCAACCTGACCGAGACCTTTGTAGTGGCACGCCTTGCCACGGCAGAGGCGCTGGAGACCGCTCAGGCGCTTCAGACGCAAGCAGCCATAGAAGCAACTGAGACCGCTGAGGCACTCATCACCACTGGCACCGCGCAAGCTATGGCCGGTGCAACAGCGACTTTTATTGCCGGGCGCTTACAAACGGCGGAAGCAGTTGAGCTAGGCATAACTGCCACCGTAGCCGCTCAGAACACCGCCATTGCGAATGTAACCGCCACCATTCAGGCTGCCGACCGTTTGCTGACAGCAGAGGCGGAGAACATCGCCCGCACCCAAACCGCCATTGCGCTGCGCCCAACCGAAACAGCCACGCCCACGCCGCGCTTTGATCCACTGGCAACCCTGACCGCTGAAGCCATCTGGCTGACGCCAACACCGATTGCCGCCCTGCCACCGGGTGAGCAAATTCCTGAGCTGCTCGCTAGAGACCTGCTCAGCGCCATTGATGTGCTGCGCGCCCAAGGCGTTATCCCTGAGAGCGCCAACCTCATTGCAGTGCCGGTGGTGACTGAGCCGCCCAATATGACGGGTAATGAAGAAGAAGAAAATGTCTTTGTGATAGAGCCATTCAGCCGTGCGCGCTTCTATGACTTTTTCTTCTCGGCGGATGTGATTATTGTGACGACTGAGAATGCCCGCAATCTCACCTCATGTGGTATCTATGTGGCTGCCACCAACGAGATGTATGGTGTAAGCCAACTGCGCGACGCTGATCTGAGCGCGTTTCACTTCTATCGCACACGAGACTATTTTCTTGAAAAACGCCAAAATAGAGACTGGGAAACGCCGCCGCTTGCGCGTGGTTCTAATGCGGTCATTCGTGAGAGCAACGGTGCGATCAACCGTCTCAGCATGGTGATGGTGGAAGGGAGGCTGACCATTTACGTGAACGGTGTGCTGATCGCTCAAAACGATGATCCTCAATTCGCCGAAGGTGGCGGTTTAGGCTACTTCATGATCCGCGGCGCCAAGGGATCTAGTCAGTTGTGCAGCTTTGATAATGTGCAGCTCTGGCGGCTGAATTAAGCATTCGCCAAGCGTCAGCAAGGCGTAGAGCAAAAGCCCATCTGTTTATGGTAGACTCCACACAGCGAAAGTGTGGAGTCTTGCTATGTTTGGCGAATTGGCACAGTTGGCGTTTGGTAACTTGCTACGCGCACGCGCACGCCTGATCATGACGGCGGGCGGCGTCTTGGTTGGCACAACGGCGGTGATCCTGTTAGTCGCGCTCACCATCGGCTTGCAAACCGTTGCAGAGGCGGGCATTGGCAGCGCTGCCTCGCTCACCGAGATGTACGTTTTCCCGAACTATGGGCGCGAACAGACAACTAACATCCCACAGTTGGATCAGGCAGCCATAGATGCCTTTTGGCGCCTCCCCGGCGTTGCCGTTGTGATTCCCATGATCAATTTGCAGAATCCGCAGTTGTTCGCGGGCAAATTGCAGGGCTATCCACAGATTTTCGGTATTGATCCCGCCATTTTGCCCTACCTAAACCTGACAGTTCGGGAAGGCGCCCTCTCGCTCAATGGCACAGATATGATCGCGGGCAGCCGCGTTGGCGAGATGTTCTTTGATCCAACCGCCACGGAATACGCGCCCGTCAAGGTTGATCTGATGAAAGAACAACCGCGCCTGCGCGTGACCAAGTATGGCGCGGATGCCGCTACGCCGCGCCGCGTGGATGCGCGCTTTGTGGCGGTGCTGGAAGGCGGCGGCAATTTTGAGAACACCATCTTCATGGCGCTGCCCGAAGTGATCAAGCTGAACGAATGGCTGATGGGCAAGAAGTATGACGAAAAGACCTTCCGCTACGATCAGGTCATTGTGCGTGCCAAAGATCGAAACGTGACCAACGAGGTTTCAGAGGCGATCAAAAAGCTCGGCTATCAGACGGGTGGCGCCGGTGATTTTTTGAATATGCTGAACGGCTTCTTTGGCACCATGCGGATCATGTTGGGTGGCATTGGTGCGGTGGCACTCTTGGTGGCTGCCTTCGGCGTTGCCAACACCATGACGATGGCAATTTTGGAGCGCACCAAAGAGATCGGCTTGATGAAGGCAATCGGTGCGACGGATCGGAACATCCTGACCGTCTTCCTGATCGAGTCAGGCTTAGTGGGCTTCTTAGGCGGTGTGGCGGGCGTGTTGGTGGCAATGCTGCTGCGGGATGTGATTAACAATGCTGTGCAGAATGTGCCGCCGGATAGCCCTGTGACTGCCTTCCTGCCGCTTGATCCAAGCAAGATCGGCGGCAATTTGGTGATCATCCCGACCGAGTTGATGGTGTTTGCGCTTGGCTTGGCAACCTGTGTTGGCTTGGCAGCAGGCTTTTTCCCGGCGCTGCGTGCCGCCAACTTGCCGCCGGTCATCGCCCTCAAAACGGAGTGAGCCTGCCCACGCTGCACGCAAACGGGCGCGTAGTGAAGGTTGCCCAAACTGTTGTGGCGCGCTACGATCTGCCGCTATGACAACACCTGACCTTCCCACCGCCAGCCAGCCGATCTTTTCGCGGCGCACTGCCCTGATCGTTGCCTTTGGCGCACTGCTGACCTTTACGCTGTGGCTGTTCGGCACGCCAGAGGGTGTGCTTGGCAAAGCGGTTGCCGTTGGCTATGCCATTTGCCACCGCATTGCCGAACGCACCTTCCCGATTGACGTGGATGCAAACCTGCTGATGCCGCTGTGTGCGCGCTGCACGGGCATTTATCTGGGCGTGCTGCTCAGCTACCTGCTGCTGACGGCACGCGGCAGGCTGCGCGGCTATCGGTTTCCGCCGCCGCTGATTGTGGGCGTGCTGCTTGGCTTCATCGGGCTGCTTGGCATTGATGGACTCAACAGCTATCTAACGCTCTTTCCCAACTATGAACCTGTCTACACGCCCACCAATCCGCTGCGCCTGATCACTGGGTTGTTGACGGGCATCGCGGTTGCCCATTTGGTGGTGCCATTCTTCAACAGCACATTGTGGGCGCAGCCGCTGCCCGTCCGCAGTTTGGACGGCATCCGCGATCTGGCGGCGGTGTGCGCTGTGGCGGGCGGCGTGGCGCTGCTGGTGCTGAGTGGGCGTCCGCTGCTGCTGTGGGTGCTTGGCGTGCTGAGCAGCCTGAGCGTGCTGTGCCTGCTCAGCCTGATCGGTGCGGCGCTGTTCGTCTCGGTGCTGCGGCGAGATCGGCAGGCGCGCACCTGGCGCGATCTGGTGGTGCCGCTGCTGGCAGGCTTCACGTTGGCGCTGATTGAGCTGGGCGCGATCAGCATTGTGCGCTTCGCGCTGACTGGCACTTGGGATGGCTTCCTGCTGGGGTGAGCCACACCGTAATTTTTCGCAACAAAGAAAGTTTGGATGTGCATTTTATGAGTGTTTCGCGCACAGTACGCATTTTGGGCGTGCCTATGGATATGGGGCAGCAGCGGCGCGGCGTGGATATGGGACCGAGCGCGGTGCGCTACGCGGGCTTGCAAGAGCGTTTGCAGCGGCTGGGCTGCACCGTGCATGATTGCGGCAACCTTGATGTGCCGGTGGTCGAAGAAGTGACCGAACGCGAACAAGTGGCGCGCAGCGAGAATGAACGGGCGCGCCACGTCGAGACGGTGGCGGAGGTCTGCAACGCCATCTACCGCGAGATTTTGGCATGTATCCCTGAGGAGGACTTCGCCATCATCTTGGGTGGCGATCACAGCATTAGCATGGGCAGCATTTCCGCCATGACCCGCCGCCGCCCGACGGGCATTGTGTGGGTAGATGCGCACGGCGATTTCAACATTCCCGAAACCTCACCCTCAGGCAATGTGCATGGGATGCCCGTGGCAGCGCTGATCGGGCAGGGCGCGCCTGCTTTGGTAAACATTGGCTATGAAGGCGCTAAGGTGCAGCCTTCGCAAATTGTGATGATCGGCGTGCGCGATCTGGACGCGCCTGAGCGTGCGCGCCTTGCCCAAAGCCACATCTCGGTTTTCACCATGACCGATATTGACGAACACGGCATCGCCGAAGTGACGCGCCGCGCCCTAGACCGCCTCAACTTCCTGGACGCGCTGCACGTCAGCCTTGATATGGACGCCCTTGATCCCGACGATGCACCCGGCGTTGGCACACCAGTGCGCGGCGGCATCAGCTACCGCGAGGTACACTTGCTCATGGAGATTTTGTCGTCATCCGGCAAGGTGCGCTCCATGGACATTGTGGAAATCAACCCGATCCTTGATGAGCGCAACCAAACGGCGGAGACAGCCGTCGAACTGGCTGCCAGCCTGCTTGGCAAGCGCATTCTGTAGGGCAGCGTAGGCATAGCGTAGCCCACCAACGCTTTGCAGAGTTCGCGCTGAGTGTTACAATATTGTTTCGTACCTGTAAAAAACCCGTCAAGGTTCAGGAAGTTTCGCAGCGCATATGGCATCTTCAGCGGAAAAGGTGAGCAAAGAAAAGCGGCGCACAGCAACGCTTTCGCAGCCGCTGCGCCGTTCACAGAATGGCTTTGGCTGCGCGCTGAGCGTTCTCGCCCTGATCTTTGCGGCACTGCTGACCTTTTTAGCGCTCTTGCTGCCGCCTTTTTCGCTTGGCGAGCAGCTTTTCGGCACGCCCTTCGCGCCGCTGGCAAACCGCCTGACCTTTGGTGATCTGACGCTGACCGCTGCCTCTGCCAATAGCTTGAACATCCGCCTCAGCCGCCTTGAAGCGGCTGCTTTTAGCGGCTTGCCCGCGCCAAGCGATCCCTTGCTGCGCCAAGCGCGAGAGTCCTTGCCTAAGGCGCTGGCGCCCTTTGGCGCCGTCTACCGTTTGGAGCAGCGCGGCACACCGCCCGATGCACTGACGCTTGCCCTTGCCATCCCTAGCAGCGTTGAGCCTTCCCACGCTGATTTATACGGTTATGATGCTGAGGCGCGCCGCTGGCAGTTCATCCCTGCCCAACGCGCCCTAATTGATGAGAAACTCTCGTTAGTGGCAGTGCTAAATGGTGCGCAACGCTTGCCGGATGCCCTGATCGCGGCACGCCTTGCGCCGCAAGCGCCTATTGTCAGCGCGGTGATCGAGGCGGGACAGGCGTTCAAGCCCGAGATCGCTGCCGTTGCCAATGTGATTCATCCCGCCGGGCTGTTGCCCAACGCAGAAGGCGCCCTGGATGGCGCGCTGCCTTCAGGCATCACCTTTGGGCGCGGCTATGCGGTCGTGCCGCTTATTCGCAACTACCGTGCCGACTCTGCGGCGGACGCTGCCCTGATCGAGTCACTCGTCAGCGATCCTGACCGCCGCGCCGCGCACATCGCACGCTTGGTCGAGTTTGCCGTCAGCCAACCCTACAGCGGCATCGCCCTTGAATACCTCAGCCTGCCTGCCACCATGCGCCAAAGCTACACGGCATTCGTCAGCGCATTGGCGGACGCACTGCGTGCAGAGCAGCGCACGCTCACGCTTGTGCTGCCATTCCCTGCCCTGGACGGCGCTCAGTTTGAGACGGGCGCCTACGACTGGCGGCAGCTTGGCGCGCTTGCCGATACGGTGCAGGTGATTCTGCCGCACGATCCGCGGGACTATCTGCCTGAGGGCACGGTGCGCCGTGCTTTGGCTTGGGCCGTTGGCGAGATCAGCCGCGCCAAGCTGCACGCCGTCATCAGTGCGCGCAGCGTTCAGCAGGAAGGCAACCAATGGCTGCCTATCAGCTACCAAGAGGCCTTGGCGCCCTTGTCCACGCTGCGCGTGACGCCTGAAGGGACGCTTGCCGCCAATACACCTGTGCAACTCCAGCTTGCGCCGGAGGTTGCCGCCTTCGGCATTGAGGCAAATATGCCCGTCGTGCGCTATAAATCGGTGGAAGGCAGCTTCACACGCGCCATCTGGCTAATGACAAGCAGCGCCTTGCGTGATAGACTTGGCGCGCTCTTGGTTGGCAACTGGGCAGGCGCGCAAGTGCCAGACTTTGCCGCCAGCGGCGCGTACCTGCAAGGGACGCTTATCCTAGCGCAGTATAAAACCTATCGGGCAGGGCAAACATGGCTGGTGCCGATCCCTGCCGATCTCGCCGTTCATTGGCGTGCCAGCGCTGGCGAGCTGACGCTTGCCGAGCAGATCGAGGGGATCGGGCAACCGTTCACTTTCACGCCGGATGGCACTTATCGTGATATTCAGATCAGCGCCGTGCTAGACGAAGTGGGCTATCCACTTGCCCGCACGACGCTGCAAGTGGCGCGCAACGAAGACTAAGGCGCCGCATTCAAGCGAACACCTAGGGAGAAATACAACCTTATGAGCAGCATTCGAGAGACGATGAACATAGGTGCGCTGCGGCAGCGCCAACAAATGCACCGACGCCAAGTGCGCTATTTCGCCATGGCTTGGACGGGCATTACGCTGCTGCTTGGCGCGGCAACCTTTATCGCCGTCTATGCGGCAACGGGCGCACTTGCCGCCGAATTGCCCACCGGCAGCAGCATCCTGCCGCCACCTGCCGCCGAAAATGGTGTGGTGGTCGCCCAGATTACCGCAACACCCTTCCCAACCTTCCCACCGCCTGATCAGGCACAGCCCACCCAAGAGCCGCCGCCGCCAATTGTGATCACGGCGACGCCGAGCGTTCTGCCTACCGTAGCACCTATCCGCGACCTTGACTTTGACTTGGGCATTGCCGTGCAGAAGAACGCCGATCCCAACGTCTATGGGCTATGGGTGGCTATGGCACGCGATCAATTGCGCCTGAACTGGGTCAAATCCCAAGTGGTTTGGCGCGATACCGAGAAGGTGAAGGGGCAGATTGATTGGTCTGACCTTGATACCAGCCTCACGCTGCTGAGCGATGCCGGCGTGAAGGTGCTGCTGAGCATTACCAAAGCGCCTGACTGGGCGCGGGATCCTGGTGCGCGCATCGTTGCCGATGTGAACGACGGACCGCCCGCCAACCCACAGGATTACGCCGACTTCCTCAGCGCGCTGCTGCGCCGCTATCCGGGCAAGATTCACGCCATTGAAGTCTGGAACGAGATCAACATTGACCGCGAATGGACGACCAATCCGCCCGCCATCAATGCACAGCGCTATGTGCAACTGCTTCAGGTTGCCTACAGCACCATCAAGAGCATTGATCCGAACATCATCGTGATCTCAGCAGGCTTAGCGCCCACGGGCGCCAATATTCCCGGCGCCGTCACCGATGACTTTGTGTATATGGATCAGCTCATCGCCGCCGGCTTGCTGAACACCGTAGATTGCGTCGGCGCGCACCACAACGGCTTGAATGTGCCACCCAATCAGGACTGGAACAACCTGCCGGAGCGCAATCCACCGGCGCGCTTCCGCGGCCCATGGTCAAATCCGCACCACAGTTGGGCATTCAAAAGCACGCTGGAAGGCTATGCCAACCGCATTCGCGCCGCTGGCAGCGATAAAAAGCTGTGCGTCACCGAGTTCGGCTGGCCCAGCGTGGAGGATTTGCAAGGGCGCGGGCAACTGCGCGATGGCTTCGGCTTCGCTGCCGATAACACCTTGCAGGATCAGGCGAACTTCACCGTGCAGGCAATCGAGCTGATGCAGCAGTGGGGCTTTGTGCGCCTTGCCATGATCTGGAATTTGAACTATGGCGCGCAAGCGGGTTGGAACATCGGTGGCGCTGTGGGCGATAACGTCCCCTGGTCAATCCTCGGTCCCGATTTTCAGCCGCGCCCGGTCTGGCAGCGCATCGTAGACCTTGATTTCCGCAGCCGTCCGCGCCGCGAACAATAACAGCACACCTTACCACACAGGGCGGGAAAGGATCATGCCTTCCCGCCTTGCCCAAAGAACACTTATGCCTAAACGCACACGCAACCGCCTACTGCTCAGCGCCCTTGCCCTGAGCCTTTTTGCCGCCGCCCTGATCGGCTTCACCGCCTTGCGCCCGCCTTCACCACTCGGCGCAGAGCTAATCCGCCACAAGAAACTGCCCTCCATCGCCTATGGTGTGCATACCGCCCTGTGGTGGAATGACACGGCTCGCGCCCGCGACCTTGAGTTTGTGCGCCTGATGCGCTTTCAATATGCCAAGCAGATTTTTGGCTGGAAGGACATCCGCCCTGATCTGAGCTTGCCTGATAGCTGGACGCACGCCGATGAGGTGGTGGCAGAGGCGAATTATCGCGGTGTGAAGCTGATCGCACGCTTGGGCAAGCCGCCCGACTGGGCGATCCGCCTTGATCGCAACCCATATGAGCCACCCTTTGATGAGGTGGCATTTGGGCAGTTCTGCGGCGATCTGGCGGCGCGCTACAAAGGGCGCATTGTCGGCTATCAGGTCTGGAACGAACCAAACCTAGACCGCGAATGGCTGAACAAAACACCGAACGCCGCTGCCTATGTGAAGGCGCTGGCAGCCTGCGCGAATGCTATCCGCAGCGCCGATCCCAACGCGATCATCATCACGGCGGGCTTGGCGCCCACGGGCAGCCTTTCGCCGCAGGTCATCCCGGATACGCTCTATTTGCAGCAGATGTATGAAGCGGGTGCAGGGCGCTACTACGACGTGCTAGGGCTGAACGCGCCCGGCTACGCGCTGCCGCCAGAAACCGCACCCGATGATCCGCGCCTGGATGGGCATAGCTGGCAGGTCTTTCGGCATGTGGAAGTCATGCGTGCTTTGCAGGTTGCCAACGGCGAAGGGCATAAACAGGTTGCCATCCTCGAAATGGGCTGGACAACCGATCAGCGCGATACGATCACAGCGCCCGACGGATCGCAGCAGCCCAACCCATACCGCTGGCACGCCGTCTCGGAAGAACAGCAGGCAGAATATATCGTGGCTGCCTATGAATACGCTGCCCAACACTGGCGTCCTTGGATCAGCTTGATGGTCGTCCTCTACCTTGCCGATCCTGAATGGACGCCTGACAATGAGGAATATTGGTGGGCATTAAACGATGCTGGCTTTGAGACGCGAATGCGCCCTGCCTTTTTTGCGCTGGCAAATGCGCCGCGCTATAGTGATGATACCTATCTGCCGCCTATCCTAGACGGCATTAATCCATACACACCTATGCCGCCGCGTCCCAAACCGTGAGGTGAACTGAGCATGACCGAATTACTCTATCCGCTAGACAGCTACATCCAAACCTTTGATGCGCTTGTGACCAACATTGATGCAGCAAACCATGCCGTGCTGCTTAACCGCACCGCCTTTTATCCCGGCGGTGGCGGGCAGCCCTGCGATGTTGGCACGCTTATGATGGATGGCGTGCCGTTGCGCGTGGTAAAGGTGCAAAAAGCAGGCGGTGCGGTTGCCCACAGCCTAGAGGCTGAGTCACCACTGCCTGAAGTCGGCGCGGCGGTGGTCGGTCAGCTTGATTGGGAACGCCGCTACCGCCTGATGCGGACGCACACCGCGATGCACATCCTGAGCGCGGTCATCTTCCGTGATTACGGCGCACAGGTGACAGGCGGCAACATGGAACCCGGCGAAGGACGCATGGATTTCGAGTTCGAGACGCTGCAAGGCGATTTTGTGCGCGCTGTGGAGACAGCCATCAACGCGGAAGTGGCAGCCGCACGCCCAATCAGCGTTCGCATTCTGCCGCGTGAAGAGGCGTTCCAAATCCCTGACCTGATCCGCACCAAGATCAACCTGTTGCCCGAAGGCATTACTGAAGTGCGCGTTGTGCAGATTGACGGGCTGGACTTGCAGGCGGATGGCGGCACGCACGTGCGGAACACCGCCGAGGTTGGGCATATCCGCGTCGCGGATTATAAGAGCAAAGGCAAGATCAACAAGCGTATTTACATCAGCCTAGCATGAGTTTTCTACAATATAGATTTACAAGCAATTGTTAAGAAAACTTGCCAACCTGCCCTGAGTCAGAGTACGCTTAAGCTGTCATCCGCACTTAAGTAAGGTAGGTCGCTATGTTGTATCTACCAAGCGAAAGCGGACAGGGCTTGGTCGAATATGCTATGATTCTCGTGTTCGTTGCCATAGTAATCATCATCATCCTGACCGTTTTCGGCGCAACAGTGGGCAACCTCTACAGCACAGTCACAGGGGCATTGCCAAACTGATACACAACAAGGGCAGCTCGATAAGATGCTGCCCTTGTGTGTTTTTGGCGCAATTCAGCTTAGGCAGGGGCAAGGGCGGGCTGGCGCACTTTTGCCACCACCTGCACGCCATATTTCGGGCGGATGGTGAACAGCAGTTCAGGCACAATCGGATGCCCTTCCACCAGCGATAATTTGAAGCGCTGCGCGATGGTTGCCAGCAGCAAACGCGCCTCCAGCATGGCGAAGGCATTGCCGATGCAAATGCGCGGGCCTGCGCCGAACGGTATATAGGCGTAGCGCGGAATATCTGCCTCGCGTTCCTTGCTGAAGCGCTCTGGGATGAACTTCTCTGGCTCTGGGAAGTAGCGCGGATCGCGGTGCATGACATGCGTGCTGACGAACACATTCGAGCCTTTGGGCATCACGTACTCGCCAACTTGAATATCGGTCAGCGGTGTGCGCGTTAGGCCGCCAGCCGGCGGATACAAACGCATGGCTTCCTTGATGATCATCTCGGTGTAGGGCAAATTCGCCAAGTCTGCCAGCGTGGGTGGGCGTCCGCCTAGCACGCTGTCCAGCTCTGCCCAAAGTTTCGCCTCAACGTCTGGGTTCTGCGCCAAAAGCGCCCATGCCCATGCCAGCGTAACGGCAGTTGTCTCATGCCCGGCAAGGAAGATCGTGATGACCTCATCGCGCAGTTGTTGGTCGCTCATGCTGTTGCCGTCCTCATCTTTGGCGGCAAGCAGCATCGAGAGCAGATCGCCGTTATCGGTGCCGCGGGCGCGGTGTTTGCGGATGATCTGACTGAGCAGGGCGTCAATCTCTTGGAGGGCTTGTTTCTCTTGGCGCTTGTTGGGAGTCGGCAGCAAGTCGTACAGTGTGGTAAAGAGCGCCACGCGGTTGTTGGCAGCCTCTAGCAGAACGCTTGCCAGTTGGCTTACCCGTGCCGCAACATCGCTCACATCGGCACTGAACATGGTGCGCGCCACGATGTTCAGCGCGAGTTTGGTCATCTCAGCCATCACGTTGAAGGGCTGGTCGGTTTGCCAGGTGGCAAGCACGCGCTCTGTCTCTTCGACCATGGCGGTGGCGTATGCCTCAATGCGTTTGTGGTGAAAGGCGGGTTGTGCCAGTTTGCGCTGCTTGCGCCAGAAATCATCCTCGCTGAGCAGCAACCCATTGCCAGTGATCGGGCGCAGCGAACGGTTTATTAAATCGTCCTTGTGAAACTGATCGGCTTGCGTCACCAAGACTTGGTGTGCGATTTCTGGGTTGCTGATCTGAAAGACCAGCTTATGACCGACACGCATACAGGCAAAATCGCCAAAGCGCTTGAAGGTGTCCATTGCAACCTGCATTGAGTCCGGGCGCGTTTTGAAGGGCATGGCTTGCATCAAGCGTATGACCCACATCGGGTAGACGGGGCCGGGCGGCACATTCTGAGGGGATGCCATAATACACCTACCTTCTGACCTGAAATTTAGGATCGAGAACAATTGAGATAGCCTTGTATGTGAATAATATCACAAATTCTTATGGCAAGTTGCAAAAATCGTATAAAAAATTCTGATGGAACTGTAACAGCAGGGGCAGCCTCTTTGCGGCACAATTAGTAAAGCAAGGTAAGTGTGATGAGGCGTATGAATGACGCTGTCCACCCCTATCCTGATCCTTTCCCGCAGCGAGGGAAGGGAATCAGAGCCTGTGTGAAGTCCCGCCCTGCGTGCGGGGCGGGATTTAGGGTGGGGTAAATGTTACTGTTGCGCCCGTACCCATTATTCATTTTTTTTGAAATTGACACACAAATGCAGCAATCTGCTTGGAAACAACAGCCCAATGCCTGAGCTACCTGAAGTCGAAACTGCGGTGCGCGCCTTGCGCCCGCCGCTTGCCGAACGTACCATCCTCAGCGCGCACTTTCCGAAGCCGCCGCGCCGCATGATCAACCTTGAGGCGGAGGCGTTCGCGGCACGCATTGCCAACCAGACCATCCACAGCGTGGCGCGCCGCGCCAAATATCTGCTCTTTCAGCTTAGCGCCGATATGCTCATCATCCACCTCAAAATGACGGGGCATCTTTATGTGCTGCCTGCCGCACAAGAAAATCCGATGGATCGTTGGCTGCGCGTGCGCTTTCCGCTGGATAACGGTACAGAACTGCGCTTCTCGGATGCGCGCCGCTTTGGGCGTGTGCTGTTGGCGGCGCAGCCGGCGGATGTGCTGCCGCCGCTTGGCCCTGAACCTTTGGAGGAGAGTTTTACGCTGGCAGCCTTCAAGGAGCGCCTGAAAGGGCGCAGCGGCGTGCTGAAAAGCCTGCTGCTCGATCAAGCATTCATCGCCGGTGTGGGTAACATTTACGCTGATGAGGCGCTCCATATTGCGCGGCTGCATCCGCTGCGGCGTGCCGATAGCCTGAGCGCGGCAGAATGCGAACGGCTCTACCATGCGGTGCGCCAAGCACTCAACGACGGTCTGGCGCATATGGGCGCCAGCATCGGTTGGTACCGCCAACCAGATGGCAAGCGTGGCGAGGCACAAAATCACCTACGCGCTTATCGTGGGCGTGGTGATGCGCGCCCTTGCCCTGTCTGCGGCACGCCCATCAGCACCATTCGGGTTGGGCAGCGCGGCACGCATTTTTGTCCCACTTGCCAAACGCCATAAAAATGCCTGATAATTGCCTTAACGGCGCAGAAAAGGACGGCAATCTGTAATGTCTGGCTCAAGCGAACTTGATTTCTTCTCGCAGCTTTTCTCGCAAGCGGCATGGCTGCCCTTAACCGTCTTGTTTTTCGGCGGTCTGTATCTCTTTCTGATGACGATGATCTTTCGGCGCGCCGCAGAACGCCGCCGCAAGGCACGCATGGCACTTGGCGAGACAGCAGGCTTCCAACCTGCACCGCAGCTTGCCACACCGCCGCCCTCGCGCCTCAACCGCTTTTCAGAGGCGGCAAAGCTGCCCGAACCCGATCTGGATTTGTTGGTTGGCAGCACTGCGCCCGAATCGACTCAACCTGCCGCCACCTTTGCGGCTGAGCCTGTGCCAGAGGACTTGCTGACGCCGCCTTTAGCAATGCGTTACGAAGAAAGCATCCCTATGCCTGAAACAACTGCCCACGAACCGATCACGCTGCCCGAAGATGCCGTTGAAGTGATGCGCTTGTGGCGGGACGTGAGCGATGGCAGCCTGATCATTCAGCTTGGCGACCAGTATTACCGCCACAGCGCCGCCATTGGCAACCCTGAGCAGAAGCGCCGCTTTGAGGCAGTCGTCCGCACGCTCAGCGGCATGATCGGCTTGCCGAACGCCGCGCCGCGCAAGGCTGTGCCAGCCCCAAGCAGCCCATCCTTCAGCACACCCGCTGCCGAGCCGCCTAAGCGCGGTCTGTTTGGAAAGGCAAAGCCCACCGAGCCTGAGCAGCCGAGCGGCATTGCCAACCAGATTGAGGAATTTTTGCAGGCGCGCTTGCTTACCTCACCAGAGTTTGCGGCACGCAGCATTCACGTACGCCCAACCCTCGATCATGGCTTGCGGATTGAGGTGGACGGTCACTTTTACGATAGCGTTGCCGAAGTGATCGATCCCGACGTGCGCGAGTTTCTCGCCACGATGATGCGCGAGTGGGAAGCCCGCCACTAGCTACCCTAGCCGAGCGCAATCAGGCAGCCCTCATGGGCGCGCAGACGTAGCTCGCGCTCGGTGCGCCCACCACGATCCATGTGTGTAGAGATCAGCACGCGCCCGCCGCTTGGCAGCGGCAGCACCTGTTCGCGCCCGTTGAAATTGAGCGCCACCACCAACCGTTCGCCCGCTGTGGTGCGGTAGTAGGCATAGCAGCCTTGCGGCGCACCTTCCAGCGTGCGGTAAGCGCCTTGTTGCAGGGTGCGGCTGTTTTGGCGCAGGCGCAGCAAGTGGCGCGTAAAGTTGAGCATCGAGCGCGGATCGGCAAGCTGCGCCTCTACATTGCGCGTAGCGTAGTCGGGATTGGCGGGCAGCCACGCCGCCACGCCTTCCGCGCAAAAGCCGCCGTTGGGCGAGGCATCCCATTGCATGGGCGTGCGGGCAGGGTCGCGCCCAAACAACGGATTATTCTTGCCCCACGGATCGCGGATTTGGTCGGGCGTGAACTCGCCGTTGAGCATCCCGATCTCATCACCATAATAGAGGGTTGGTGTGCCGCGCAACGTCAGCAGCAGCAAGGTTGCCAGGCGCGCTTGCTCAGCGCCCAAACGGCTGGCAAGGCGCGGCTCATCATGGTTGCCCAGCACGTAGTTGCCCCAGGCGCCAGCAGGCAGCGCACGCTCCATGCCTTCCACCACACCGCGCACAACCTCTGGTTGCCATGCCGCGCCCACCAACCCGAAGTTATAGGGCATATGCAGTTCGTCTAGGCGCTCACCGTAGAACTTCACCCACTCCTGCCAGTCGAAGATGTGAATTTCGCCAACGGCAAAGCGCGGCTGATCAGCGGTGCTGTAGGAGTCGATCAGTTGGCGGTAGGCGCGAAAGACCTCATGGCAATCCGAATGCCCTTTGTCGTACAAGTGCAGTTGGGAGTCATACTCGCCCAGTGCGCGTGCCACGGGTGAGCGTGGCGCTGTGTTGGGCGGGTTATCGCGCAGATCAGGGTCTTTCAAAATCCAGTGGGCAGCATCTATGCGGAAGCCATCCACGCCACGCGCCAGCCAAAAGCGCGCCACATCCAGCATTGCCTCGCGCACTTCAGGGTTGCGCCAATTCAAGTCGGGCTGGTGCTTGGTGAACGAATGGTAGTAGTATTGCCCGGTGGTGGCATCCAGCTCCCAACCGCTGCCGCCAAAGGCACTTTGCCAGTTGTTGGGCGGTGCGCCGCTCTGCTTAGGACTCGCCCACATATACCAATCGCGTTTGGCGCTCTGGCGCGAACGGCGCGCCTCGACGAACCAAGGGTGCTGATCAGAAGTGTAGGTGACGATCAGATCAATGATCAGCTTCATGCGGCGGGCGTGAATTTCGCTGAGCAGGGCGTCAAAGGTCTCAAGCGTGCCTAAGCGCGGATCAACTGCCTTGAAATCGGTGATGTCGTAGCCAAAATCGGCATCGGGCGAAGGGTAGAAGGGCGAGAGCCAGATCGCATCCACGCCGAGTGTTTCGCTCAGATAGTCAAGGCGTTGCAGCACGCCATTTAGATCGCCAATGCCATCATTGTTGGTATCTTGGAAGCTGCGCGGATAAACTTGGTAAATGACAGCGTGCTGCCACCACAACTGACCGGGCGCATCGAACATGAGAAGCTCTTTTCTCGCCGCAGAAGCCGTTAGGAATACGTTTCAATCACCTATTGTACCACGTCCCGCCATGTGCTTCAGCGAGCGGGGAAAGCCTGATCGCGCCCGCTTCCGATTCCCTTTCGCTGCCTGCGGGGAACTTGGCATACCCGCTTCGCCACACTGGCAGACCGCACGCACCTACGGTTATTCCGGTGCGCCGCCATCGCGTTCGCGCTCACGGAAGCTGAGCCGCAGCGGCGTGCCGAGGAAGCCGTAAGCCTCTCTGATTTGGTTTTCAAGGTAGCGCTCGTAGCTAAAGTGCAGCAGATCGCGGCTGTTGATGTACATCAGGAAGGTAGGCGGATCAACGCGCACCTGTGTGCCATAGTAAATCTTCAGGCGGCGCCCGGTGCTGCTTGGTGGTGCGTGCTTCAGGACTGCCTCACGCAGCAGCTTGTTAAAGGCGCTGGTTGGGATGCGCGTCAGGCGTTCTTCCTGCACGCGGGCAGCCGTGGGCAGCACGCTATGAATGCGCTGACCGGTTAGCGCGCTGATGAACAAGATCGGCGCGTAGCTGATGAAATCGAAACGGTGGCGAATAATGCGCGTGAACTCGTTCATGGTCTGGTCATCTTTTTCGATGGCATCCCACTTGTTCACGACGATCACGCAACTGCGGTGGGCATCTTTCACCATGCCGGCGATGTGCGTATCTTGCGCGGTGACGCCTTCGGTGGCGTCAATCAGCAGCAAGGCAACCTCAGCACGTTCGAGCGCCTTCAGCGCACGGATGACGCTGAATTTTTCGATGCCGGGCGCAATGCTGCCGCGCCGCCGCAAGCCTGCCGTATCAATGAGTGTGATCGGCAAGCCTTCCCACGTCAGCTTGATATCTATGGCATCGCGGGTGGTGCCGGCAATCGGGCTGACAATGGCGCGTTCTTCGCCAAGCAGTCGGTTTAGCAAGCTGCTTTTGCCCACATTCGGGCGCCCAACAATGGCAATTTTCAGGCTCTCGTCTTCGGGCGCGTCAGGGTCTTCGGGTGGCGCTTTTTTGAAGGCGTCTACGATTGCATCCAGCAAATCGCCCGTGCCTGTGCCGTGCAGCGCGCTGATGGCGAACACTTCTTCGCCAAGCCCAAGCGCATAAAACTCAAAGGCATCTGTGCGGCGGGCTTCATTATCCGCCTTGTTGGCAGCGATGATGATCGGCTTCTGGGTGCGGCGCAGAATTTCCGCCACCTCTTGATCGGCAGCCGTGATGCCTTGCGCGGCGTCCACCAGCATCACGATCACGTCGGCATCCTGAATGGCGATCAGCGCCTGTGCGCGGATTTGTGGCACAAAATCGGTGCTTGCTTCCGAAAGCGGCGCGGCGTCCATATGCGCCTCGTACATCTCAATCCCGCCGGTATCCACAATGGTAAAGACAACGCCGCGCCAATCCGAATCGCCATAGACGCGGTCGCGCGTGGTGCCGGGAATATCGCTGGTCACTGAGCGTTGCTCACCGATCAGGCGGTTAAACAGGGTGGATTTACCAACATTGGGGCGCCCCACAAGGGCAACAATCGGTTTCCGCATCACCTACCTCCTCAAAACGGTGAGGTCGTTTCTCTCAAACGAAAAATCCCCGTCGCGGCGGGGATGAACACATGGGCGCTAAGGGACTCGAACCCCTGACACCTTCGGTGTAAACGAAGTGCTCTGCCAACTGAGCTAAGCGCCCAACTCTGGTGCGTATTGTACACCGTGTGCGGTGTATTGGTCAAGGTGGAGGGCGCAGACGGCGTGGTAAATTACAGGCTGTTCAGCGTGTGGGAGTCCCCTTTCCCGCTTGCCAAGACCACAAGCTGAGCCAGTGGCATGGTATAATGCTGCCCAGTAGCAGCCCCGCTTACGACTTGCGGTATGATTAAGCAGTGCAGAATCACAACACGGGGAAAAGCATGGAACATCCTAACACAATCGAGTTCGGCACGGACGGCATTCGCGGTGTAGCGGGCGTCTTCCCACTTGATCCGATCACAGTCCTGCGAATTGGGCGCGCCATTGGGCAGTGGCTATCGGCGCAGGTGCAAGGTGCGCCAAGCGTCCTGATCGGGCGCGATACGCGGCTGAGCGGCGATATGTTGGCGAGTGCGCTCACAGCGGGCTTGTTGGCGCAGGGCGTGCAGGTGGCGGATACAGGCGTCATCAGCACGCCGGGCGTTGCCTTCCTGACCAAGCAAGGCGGCTTTGGGCTGGGCATTGTGATCAGCGCCAGCCACAATCCGTTTGAACAGAACGGCATTAAACTCTTTGGCGCGGATGGCTTCAAGCTGCCCGATGCTGCCGAAGAAGCCATTGAAGCGCTGATCGCTGCCCAAACGGACAGCACACCAAGCGCGCCGACGTTAGGCACTTGCCAATTATTGAATGCCCGAAATATTTATGTGAAACATTTGGTAGAGAGTTTGCCTGCACAAGCACTGCAAGGGCTAAGCGTCGTGCTGGACTGCGCGCACGGTGCGGCGTTTTCCGTAGCGCCGCAGGCGTTTGCCGAATGTGGCGCGACAGTATTCGTCCTGAATGCAGAACCGAACGGCGTGAACATCAATGTGAACGCTGGCAGTGAGCATGTGCGCCGTGATCGCTCGGCGATGCTGGCAATGCTCAGGGCAAATAATGCCGATTTGGGCATTGCCTTTGATGGCGACGCCGACCGTGTGATCTGCGTCACGACGGACGGTATGTTGATTGATGGCGATCACATGCTCGGCATGCTTGCCGTTGCGCTTCAAGAGCGCGGTCAGTTAGCGGGCGAGAGCGTGGTTGCCACCGAGATGAGCAACAGTGGGCTTGCCGACTACCTTGCCGCACACGGCATCGCGCTCAGCCGCACCAAAGTTGGAGATCGCTACGTGATGGAGCGCCTGCGCGAAGGGCTGTTCACGCTTGGCGGCGAGCAAGCAGGGCATATCATCATCTTGGATGGCGTGCATGGCGCCGGCGATGGCATTTATGTCGGCTTGCTGATGGCTGCGCTTGCCGCAGCGCGCAAAGCCAAAGGGCTTGGCAGCCTTAGCGCGATTGCCACACAGATTCCGCGCTACCCACAGGTGATTGCCTCTGCACACCTGAAAGCGCGGGTAGACCTAGCCACTGTGGAAGGGCTTGCCGAAGCAGTGGAGGCTGTTCACGCCCTTTTTGAGCATAGCGGGCGCGTCAATCTGCGCTTCAGCGGCACAGAGCCGAACCTGCTGCGCGCTATGGTGGAAGGCGGCGCCAAGAACACTATGCAGCAGGTCATCGAGAGCGCGTTGCGCTTGTGCGGCATGGTTGCGGCTGCCAGCGGCACAGAAAATCCGACGATTGATATTGTAGATTGCGTCAGTGGTGAGCCGATTCATCTCTAGCGTTCTTTCAGATAAACAGAAAGGTACCTTTTATGCAGTTTCCAAGTGCAATCTTCCGCAAGTATGACATTCGCGGCAGCGTGGCAGGTGATAATCCACAGATCACGCCCGAACTCGCCAATGCGGTTGGCAAGGGCTATGGCACGTATATGCAGCGCACCCATCACACAGAGCGCGTCTACGTTGGTTGTGATAACCGCCCAACCTCGCCCCTTTTGAAAAAGGCACTCATTGAAGGGCTGCTCAGCACGGGCGTAGATGTGACCGATATTGGCGATGTGATGACGCCAAGCGTCTACTATGCCAGCGCGCAGCACGGCGCACGGGCGGGCGGCATTCAGATCACCGGCAGCCACCTCTCGCTAGAATTTAACGGCATCAAGATGGCATATGATCGGTTCGCGCTCTATGGCGATCAGATTCAGGCAATCCGCGCCCTGATCGAGGCGGATGATTTTCTGAGTGGCAGCGGCACATTGACGCATGACACAAGCCTTGTTGCCAAGCACATGCAGACCATTGCAAGCAAGGTGACGATGGGCAGCCGCAAACTCAAAATCGTGCTGGATGCTGGCAACAGCCTCAGCGGCTTGTATATGCAGCCCGTCTATGCACAGCTTGGCATTGAGGTGATCTGCCTCTACTGTGAGCCGGATGGCACCTTCCCGAATCATCTGCCCAACCCGGAAGACCCTGAGACGACCAAAGACTTGGAGCGCGCCGTCGTCGAAAATGGTGCCGATTTGGGCATTGGCTTTGATGGCGATGCCGACCGCTGCGGCATTATTGATGAGCATGGGCATCACATCGCGGCGGATCGGCTGTTGGCGCTGCTAGCACGTGATATGCTGACGCGCCTTCCGGGCGCAAAAGTCGTCTTTGATGTGAAGGCAAGCCAAGCCCTTGATGATGAAATCCGCGGGCACGGCGGCATTCCGATCATGTGGAAGACGGGGCATAGCCTGATGAAAGCGAAGATGGCGGAAGAAGGTGCGCCGCTCGGTGGCGAAGTCAGCGGTCACTTGTTCATCGGTGAGGACTACTACGGCTTTGATGATGCGCCGCTGGTCTCGCTGAAAGTGCTGGAGATTTTCAGCAAAGAGACGCGCACCGTGAGCGAAGTGTTCGACACGATCCCGAAGTTGGTCGCCACGCCTGAGATCATCGTTTCCGCGCCAGATGATCGCAAATTCGAGATCATCGAGGCACTTCAGCGCGAATTCGCCGCCGAACACGAGGTGATCACGCTGGACGGCGCACGGGTGACCTTTGATCACGGCTGGGGCTTGGTACGCGCCAGCAACACGCAGCCGGCGGTCACCATGCGCTTTGAGGCACGCACAAAGGCTGATATTGTCGCCATCATGCAGGATTTCGACAGGCGCTTGGCGCAGTATCCAGAGGTTGCCCGCGATAAGCTGCAAGAGCAGATCGCGGCGTTCAGCGCTTAAGACGTTGTGTGTGGGTCGGCAGGAACCGACCCATATTTCCCCCGCCCGTTTAATCGGCGCCTTGTGGCACAGCCTCTGGGGCGGGTGCTGCTTTGGTCTGCCCACTGAGATGCTGCGGCAGCAGCAGCGCCAAGAAGCCTGCGATGACCGCGCCAACTGCCACCACTTGAAAAGTCGCTTGGATGCCGATACCTGCAAACCCAGTGTTTTGGACGCCGTCTGCCAGAAAGCCCATCAAGGTGTTACCCACTGCGCCGGCGCCGAAAATCATGCCCAGCGTTAGCCCTGCCGCAAAGCCTTTGGCGTTCGGCAGCAGGCTCTGCGCCATCACCACAATCAACGGGAAACTTGCACCGAGCAGCGCACCCGATGCCAACGCCAGCAGGGGCGCAGCGAGACCTTCGGCGATGGGCAGCACAAAGAGCAGCGGCGCACCTAGCCACACGCTGATCGCAACCATGCGGCGGCGGTCGTGCTTATCGGCAAGCGCGCCCAGCAGCACACCGCTAAAGGCAGAGGCGATCCAATACAGGCTGGTCACAAAGCCATAGTCGCTCACCAACCAGCCGCGCCGCTCAAAGAGGACTGGCACAAAGTTCACAATGCCAATGTGTGAGATGCTCCGCAGCAGCAGCACGACCATGAACAAGGCAAAGGTGCCAACCATCAGGCGCGTGATCGGTTGGCGCGCTTTCGGCGTGGCAATCGCGGCGCTCTGTGCGGCGCGCACGGTGCGTTGGCTTGGGATGTGCCTCGCCATCAAAAAGACAGCCGGCAAAGCGGCAAGGCTAAGCGCCAGCAAGCCAATCAGGTTGCCCTCAATGGTTGGCTGCAAACGCACCACCTCGCCCTGCTTGAAGGTGAGCGCCGCCAGCAATATGCCAGCAAAAGCAGGTCCCGTGCCTAAGCCAATCTGCCCAAACAAAAAGAAATAGCTGCTGTTGCGTGCAGCGTTCTCTTTTTCAATGTTGGAGGCGTACATCGTGCCGACGGGATGAAAAGCACCGCTGCCCAACGCCGCCGAGCAGTAGAAAAGCAGGGTGAGCAAACCATTGCCCGAAAGCGCCATAACCAACGCCGCCGACATATTGAGCGCCGTCCATGCCACGCCCAGCGCTGCCAACCAGCGCCCGCCGCTGCGATCCGTCAGCACGCCGAAAAATGGCTGCGAAACAGCGCCAATCAGCTCGCGCAGGCTGATCGCCAGCCCAATGGCGGCGGCGTTCGCGTTCAGGAAGTGTGCGCCGGCAAAAGCAAGCAGCACAGGACCCATACTCATGAAGATGTCGTTGGTCAAATGCCCGATTAGCACTGCCCGAAATAGCACGCTGCGAGGGAAACGCACAGCAAACGCTCCTGATTGTGTGGATAGTCGGTGATGTTTGGAATTTTAGCACAGTTTGCTGCGAAAGGGCTGTGCTAATCGGCTGCCTTCTTGGTGGCGATTGCCAACAGCGAAGTGCCAATTGGCAGGCGGCGGCGGGCAGCCACAAAGCGCGCTTCTAAGCCTAAAACCGCTGTCAGCATACCGTTCAGAATCGGCACAATCTTTAACTCGTTCTCGGCAAGCGCTGCCGACTCAGCGTCTTTGCGCGTTGCCAGGCGGCGTCCCAGCCAGACCAACGGAAAAATGCTCGCCATATAATGTGTGAGGAAGGTGACTTCAAAGCCTGTCTCGGTCAGCTTTTGGTGCAGTTCGCGCCGTTGATAGCGCCGATAATGGTGAGAGGCTTCATCAAAATAGCTCCACAGGCTCATATGGGCGGGAACGGTGATCAGCAGCGTCCCGTTGTCTGCCAGCAGCGCGTGGAGCGCACGCAGCACTGAACGATCATCGGGCAAATGCTCCAGCACGTCGAAGATGCCGATCAGTGCGAAGCGCGTTTTGAAGGGCGGCTGGTGGATATCCGCTTGCACCAAAGGGCAGGTTACGCGCTGCCGCGCATAGATCAGCCCTTCCAGAAATAAATCCAGCCCAACGACTTGCCCTTGCGCGCAAACCTGCTCCACATGGCGCAGCACATTGCCTGTGCCGCAGCCAACTTCCAAAACGCGGTAGCCTTTGGGCAGACGGCTAACCACGCGCTGCAACGTGCCGCGAATGGCAGCGTTGCGCGCCCGAAACCAAAAGTGCTGATCTTCCACCTGCCACAGCTTGGCGAAAAAGGTCGGATCGTATGACGTTTCAGGCATCATGTGCGGTCAACCTTGAAGGTCAACACGGCTTCAATCACCCGTCCCTGCAATGCCTCATCCAGATCGTTGAAGAAAGGCAGCCGCACCAGCTGGTCGCTAATGCGCTCCGTCACAGGGCAATCGCCAGGTTTTCCGCCAAACTTCAAGCCCATCTCCGAAAGGTGCAGCGGCAAATAGTGAAAGACAGCCAGAATGCCGTGCGCTTTTAGGTGCGCGATGAACGCCTGCCGTGCTTCTAAGGAAGGCATGAGCAGATAGAACATATGGTATGCCTGTTCGCAGTGTTCAGGCACATGCGGCAGCTGCACACCATTTTCGGCTGCCCAGTTGCTCAAGTGTGCCGCGTAGGTCTCCCAAATGCGGCGGCGAATGCCCTGAATGCGCTCATGCACCTCGAATTGTGCGTACAAGAATGCCGCCAGCAAATCTGAGGGCAAATAGCTTGAGCCAACGTCTACCCACGTGTATTTATCCACCTGCCCGCGAAAGAAGCGGCTGCGATTCGTCCCCTTCTCGCGGATGATCTCGGCGCGCTCGGCATACTGCGGATCGTTGATGAGCAGCGCGCCGCCTTCGCCGCAGGTGAAATTCTTCGTCTCGTGGAAGCTCTGCGTTGCCAGCGCGCCAAAGGTGCCGAGATAGCGCCCGCGATATTTGCCGAACAAGCCGTGCGCGTTATCTTCCACTACAGCAAGGTTGTGGTGCGCGGCAAGCGCTAGGATAGCCTCCATCTCACAGCCAACGCCAGCATAATGGACAGGCACAAGGGCGCGTGTGCGCGGCGTGATCAAGCGCTCAAGCTGGCGCTCATCAAGGTTGAGCGTATCCGAACGCACATCGGCGAAAATGGGGCGCACGCCGCGCAGCACGAAGGCGTTCACCGTCGAAACGAAGGTGAAGGACGGGAAAATGACCTCATCGCCTGCGCGCAGATCGAGCAGCAGCGCTGCCATTTCAAGGGCATGGGTGCAGTTGGTCGTCAGCAGTGCCTTCGGCACGCCAAAGGTTTGTTCTAGGAAGGCGTGGCATTTTTTGGTGAAACTGCCATCACCAGAGGCGTGACCGTTGGCAATCGCCTGCAAGATGTACGCCTGCTCATTGCTGAGCAGGCAGGGTCGGTTAAAAGGGATGGTGATGGTCATAGCTGCTACCTTCCTAGTGTAAGTGACAGACTGTTGAGAACTTCATCCGCGCCCTTCAGTGGATTTTGCCCTAATTGAACTTCTTGAACAAGCAGACCGCCATCACCAGTTAGAATAACGCTTCCTACACCTTTTTTTACCTCGATAACTCGCCCTGTCACACGCCCAACATAACGCGGAAAATCCGCGATCATGGCTGCTTGCCAGATGATGAGTTTTTCACCGTGCAAAGTCGTATAAGCGCCTGTGTAAGGTCGTGTCACAGCGCGAATCAAGTTGAAAATCTCCCGCGATGGACACTGCCAATCAATCCGATTATCTTCAGGTAGCCGCTTGCAGGTGTACGTGGCTTGTGTCACATCTTGCGGATAGTAGACTACCTGACCAGAGATCAGCTTGGGCAGATTTTCTTCAAGCAACCTCAGATAAGTGAGGGTGACTCGTTCCATTACGATCGAGATTGTCTCATCAGCTTCAATGGTCACTGAGTATTGTGCCAATATTTCGCCTGCATCAACTTGCTGAGCAATTCTGAACAAGGTGACGCCTGTTTGCGTCTCACCATTGATCATTGCCCACACTGTCGGTGAAAAGCCTCGATAGGCTGGCAACAGTGAGTCGTGAAAGACAAAAGCACCTAGCCGAATACGCTCATAAACTGACGCAGGAATCAAAAAGCGCCAGCTCACCACGAGCATGAGATCAACAGACTCCCAAAGTGCGGACAATTGTGGCGCGCCTACTTGTTTGGTTTCGATGAATGTTGCACCTAACTTTTCCGCTGCTGCGCGGATTTCTTCGAAAAAGGGTGGTTCCCACTGCTCTTCTTTGAAAGTGATCACCAATAACTCTGTGTGTGGTGGCATAATTGCTGCCAATTTATGCAAAACACGCAAGCCGCGCTGCGTAGCACATAACAAAGCTATTTTCATGACACTTCGCCTTCCGACGGGTTAGTTTGGTATTTCACAGCATAAGCTGGACGATCCATGCTGCGGAAGTGCATCCGCGCTAAATATTCACCAATAATGCCCAATGAAAATAGCTGCACACCGGAAAAAATGGCGATGATTGAGGCGAGGAACGGAAAGCCCGGCACGCTGCCCCCTTCAGCAAAATAGCGCACAATGACGAATAAGAAAATGAAGATGCCAAAAACTGTGAAGGTGAAGCCAAGCAGGCTGGCAAGTTGCAGCGGCATGACGCTGAAGCCCGTCACCATATTGAAGGTGTGTGCGATCAACTTTCGCAGCGTGTAGTTGGACTTGCCGTAGCGGCGCGGCGCGTGTTCAACAGCGACGGCGGCAAAGCGCGTCGTCCCCCATGTTAGCAGCACATCAATCGAAACATACGGACTGTTATAGTTGGCAAACGCCTTCCGCACTTCCTGCCGAAAGGCGCGGAACGCGCTCACATTGCGGGCGCTCTGAACGCCCATCGCGCTTTGCAGGGCAAGTTTCGTCACCTGAGAGGCAAGATCGCGCAGCAAGCCGTGGTGTTCTTTTTGCGGCGTGCCATAGACCACATCATAGCCTTCCTCAAGTTTCGCCAGAAGTTTGTGAATTTCGGCGGGCGGATGCTGCAAATCATCATCCATCGTCACGATGATGGCGTGCTGCGCTGCGCGAATGCCACACAACAGCGCATTATGCTGCCCATAGTTTCGCATCAAGTCAATGCCTGTGATCCACGCATGGCGCGCCGCAAGGTCTTGCACCACTGCCCAACTTTGGTCGCGGCTGCCATCGTTCACAAGGATTAGCTCAATTGGCGCACCGTAATCCGTGAATGCCTCGCTCAGGGCTGCCACTAACAAAGGCAGGCTCTGCTCACTGTTATAGACAGGAACAACAATCGAAAGCGCGTTTGGCATGGCTCAGGCTCACTTCTCCTCGAAAGCCTACCTTAATTGTAGGTGTATTGCTAACCGAAACTTAGTCGCTGGCAGTGAGGCGCGGCTGAATCCACAGCACTTGGACTGCCCCTTCAGACGAGCGCGTTTCATAGACCAACAAGATGGTTTTACCACGCCACGCGCTTAGGTCAACGCGGATTGGCAGCGCCACGCCACCTTCAAGGCTGCCTTCATGCAACGGGCTGATGGTGCGCCCATCGCGCACAGCGAAACGAAAGGTAGCCGTTCGCAGCGGCTCGGCGTAGAGTTCTGCCTCAAAAAAGATGTATGGCGCAGCGGGCAACTGCACATATTGCTCAACGGTGATCGGCGCAGGCAGCGCGAATGCATCCACTTCGGAATCGCCCACCCTATGTTTGACGAAGGTTGGCTGCACGCCGGCTACGCCGTTTAGGTGCTGAATAGGCGCATCAACTGGTTGTGCGGCAGGCTGCAAGCCCGCATACCAATCTCTGAATCCCGTTAGGCGGTGATGGGCGAGGTATTGCATATCCACATGCCGCCATACCGATTCGTAGAAGCGGTTCAGGCATGGCGCATCGGGTGCGTTCAAGTAATTCAACATACACAAACGGTCTTGCTCAGTCAACGTTACCGGATAATATTCGCTACCCACCTGCCAAGAGGCAGCATTGACGATGATAAACACTGGTAGCAGGCTTATGAACACGGCACGGTTAAGTTTTTGGGCGCTGTGGCGGCGTGTTTTGGGTGCGTGCCAGAGCGCCAGCGCAGAGATCATCAGCACTGCCAACCAAAACCAATTGGCAGCGACAGCATAGCGCGCCGCCAACGGCTGAGAATCGAACACATAGTACATAATATCTGCACGCGCTGCGGCAGCGATCACAGCATTGCCCACTGCCATTAGGATAAGCACGCTTGGCAGCGCAAAGAAAGAAAGCGGCACCTGCTTTCGCAGCAAGAAGTGTGTGTTGAACAACAGGACACCTAGCCCAATCCCAAAACACAGAATGCTGGCGAAATACAGCCCGTTAAGTTCTAAGGCGAATGGCGCGCCCAGAAACGCCAACACATAGAGCAGATAAATCGGCAACGGCACCTCAGGCTTTTCAACACCTGAAAAGCTGACTGTAAAATCGTAGTTCAGGAAGAAAATGCCGATAAAGATCACGGTGGCAGCCAGCCATGCCGCGAAATAGCGCCAGTCGCGGTAGCCGCGCAGCCACAACGCAGGCACCAGCGCAATCCACAACGGCAAGCCGCCCGCATTGCTGAACGTCGCGCCGATTACACAAAACATCAAGAGCAGTAAGGTCTGGCGGCTGACCTTTAAGGCAGCCAGCACCCACAGCGCCGCAAACATGAAAAGCTGCCCCCAGTAAAAGCCAAGATACAGGGCAAAGGTTGGGCGCTGGCGCAGCGCAAAGAGCAGCAGGGCAAAGGGCAGCACCAACCACGCTGCCGTTGGCGGATGCACACGCTTCCAGGCATTGTGCAGCAGCACAAAGCTGGCAACCAGCAGCACAAAATTCACCCACATCTCAACGCGCAAGTCCCAGCCTGTCAGCAGCGTGTTCAATGCAACGGTTAGCTTGGTGAACACCAAACGATGATTGCTCTCTTGCTGGAAAAAGTAGCTTGGCTGCAAAAGCCCTTCAGCGGTGGCAACTGCCACAGGCGCAGTGACGGCATATTCATCACCAAACGGCACATTCACACCCTGCACCGCGATGAACAACGCCAGCAGCAGCATAGGAATCAAGGTTGCATAGTGAAGAAGGCTGTTCACCCGTGTTCCGAATACGCCCAAAATAAAGTCCCTCAGTGTGTGCTGTGAAACTGCACAAAGACTGCACAAATAGCGCATGCGCCATCATAAGTATATGTCATATCCTGTTAAGCCTGCTGTACAAGGGCAAGCAATTGATATGCGGTTGTGATGATTAGCGTGCTGCACAGTGCTGCCTGCGGGCGTGGCGAAGATCAGCGGCAGGGGTTGCCGTGTGAAGCGCGCCTCAGGGCAACTGCTACCCTCCGCTTCCCTGTCCCTGCCTGCTGGGAAAGGGCTAGGGATAGGCTAAAATAAGCACCGTATTCGCCGCCGTGCTGACGATCAGATGCTTCCCATCCGCACGCCAGTCCACCGCACGCACCGCGCTGCCATCCGTCACCATCTTCCCGACTGGCTGATAGGCGTCTGTGTCCCAGATAATGACTTGCCCATCCGCCGAAGCAGATGCCAACAGCGTCCCGTTTGTTTGCCAAGATAGGGCGTATACCCAATCGGTGTGTCCAGCGAGAGTAGCCAGCAGCGCTCCAGAGGCAGCGTCCCAGAGCTGCACACCATAGTCTAGCGCGCCCGACGAAGGCGCCGTAGGCGTTTGGCTGGGTTGCGGGATGCCGCCGCCCGTGGCGACCTGTTTGCCGTCGGCGCGCCAGCTCAGGGCGGTGATCCGCTGGCGGCTTGGCAATTTAACCTCTGGACTGCTGCCGGTGATGTCGAAAATTAGGGCAAAATCAAGCCCTGCCGCGCTTAAAATCTTGGTGCTGTCGGGACTCCAAGCCAAGGTGCCGCCAAGTGTATTGGTAAAAACCTGAGGCTTGCCCTGTAAATCCGCCGACCACACCAACATGGCGCCGGCAATCGGCACAGCGATATAGCGCCCATCAGGACTCCACTGCGCTGTGAAAATGCCGATCTGCATCGTCTCTGCGCGCCCTGCTTCCTTGCAGGTTGTGGCGTCCCACAGGCGCACCATCTGGTCATCCCGATCCAACCTGCCCGCGCCACTGACAAGATTTCTGCCATCAGGGCTCCAACTCACGTCGTTGACTGAACTGCGATGTCCTTCCAACACACAGCGCAACCTGCCGCTTGGAAAATCCCACAAGCGAATTCGATAATCGGCGGTGCCGCTGGCGCCGTGGGCAGTCGCAATGCGCGCCCCGTCCGCGCTCCATGCCACAGCATTCGCGGCAGTCATGAACTCGGCAAAGCGCGCCAAGGGCTTTGCGGTTAGGCTATCCCAGATCACCACCATGCCCGGCGTATTCATCAGCAGGCGTTGGCTATCACGGTGCCAAGTGACGTTAGCCACTGCTGCATCATTGCCTGAGGGCAGCCCAAAATTGCGTAGCGGCTTCAAGGTTTGGGCGTCCCACAGCCAGATGGTCTCCTGATCATCCATGGCGGCAAGCGTTGTGCCGTCCGCGCTCCAATCGAGCGACCTCAGCCATTTGCCGAGCGGGATGTTGCTCTCTGCCTCGGCGTCCAAGGCGCCGTTGTCCACATTGAAAACATACAGCTTATTGACCAACGTATCGGTTGGCGCCAGTGCCACCTGTGTGCGGTTGGCATTCCATGCAATGCGGAGGAAGTTTTCGATCAGCGGGCTTCGCAGCGCCTGCGGCACTTGCAGTGCCACCGATTCGCTTTCGGTGCTGGCATCCCACTGCTTAAGCGTGCCGCTTGCATCCAAACTGAGCAAACACGGCTGGGTACACGGCGCCCGCCACGCCAAACTGAGAATATCTGTGGGCGCGGTGCGTGGCGTCAGGCGAAAAGTGCGCCCTGTTTGCGGCAGCCATGTCCAGATGCGGTTGGATGCATCGGACAAGGCAATCACCGTATCGTCGGCATTCCAGGCTGCTGTTTTCATGCCGCCGCGATCCAGGGAGATTGCCGTTCCATCGCGCACCGTCCACACCACCGTCTCGGTGGCACTGAGGGTTAGGATGAACTGTCCGTTGTTGCTCCAAAAGAATGCATCTATAGGCTTTGGAACGAGCTGTACGGGCGGCTGATCCCACGCCGAATAGACCCATAAGCCGCTGCTGCTGGAGACGGCAAAAGCATCGCCAATCGGGCTCCATGCACTGTCCTGTGCTTGTCCATAGCCAAGTTGCAACACGGGCTTTAACCGAACAGCGGATTGTGCTTCTGCTTTGGGTACGCTCCATATAGCAAGCATCAATAGGCAGCCAACAAGCCACACCACGCCAGATTGGGAAGCTTTGTTTTTCATCAGCAGATCATGACCTCTCAGGTGTTTTAAGCGGCTGGCGTAGCCGTCGGTGTTGGTGTTTGGGTGGGCGTTACGGGCAACGCAGGGATGGGGACGGTGACCATGACCACCGTTCCGTTGGCTGATGGCACAGTTTCAGTATAGGGTCTCGGATAGCCTGCTGGCGTCTCACCACCGGAATCAACAGCCCACGGAGTTAATGAAACGTTAGTCCCGTAATAGGCTTGTGCCTCTTGCTGGGTTGGGAAAAATGGCTGCGTTGGCGGCGGACTGTAATTTGCCACGTTCGGACCCCAACCAACAACCATCGAGACGTGATTGGTCGAAGCTGCTGTGAGCGTTGTTCCTGTATAGCTGAAAACCAGCGTGCCTGGCGCAATGTTGGATTCCCAACCTGTCTCACCAGGCGTAACACGCGTTGTGCCGTGTACATTAATCAAGGCATTGTAGAGAGGCGTGACGCCACGAAACGCATCGGTGCCTTGAAAGAAATTTTCAATGCCATCGTGGGTTTGCTCTTCGGGCGAGTAAGAGTCGGAGTTGCGGTAGTAATCCAAGACACGACCAGGCCCCCAAAGTTGATCACTACCAGGGGGTACAACACCTGGAATGGATGTAACATTAGGAAGGGGTATAACCGGAAACCCAGACATAAATAACCCGACTGAGACAAACATAGCACAGTTGCCGCCATCTACTTCGACACCATCAAGCGCACCTGTCAAATTTGACAAATAAGGATTGCTTTTCCCATAATAAGCAAATCCCGTCCCGTTCTCGAAAGCCAGATAATTAGTGCCTTGGGCGTTGGCAAACGCAATCGTATAGAGCGCTGCTAACGCGCCAGCATTGCCTTGTTGTGCGCTGGCAATCAAAGCATCTACCGAAGTGCGATCAATACGCCCCTCAGCAATGGCTTGCTCTAAACCGTTGGCGACGTTAAGTGCGTTGTTGATATTAACGTAAGGAACGCCTTCTGAATTTAGACGCGTATTTCGATAATCGTAGGTTAAAAGGGATTGCAGAACAGGATAATACACGCTATCTTGCCCAGATATTGGCGTTGGTTCTGGTGTAGGCGTAACTGTTCCAATCTGCATGATAGCGGGTTTTGCGAACCCATTTGAAACAAGCAAATATTCGTGTTCAGCCGCCGAGGCGCCTCCATCTGCTTCGATGTCGGTTAATTCGCCCATAAAGAGCCTTGCCGCCTGTTCTTCGTAGTCTTTGAAAGTATCATGCGTTCTGATTATTTCGTCGCTGACGAGTTGAAGCGCATTTTCCAATCTGTGCAGTGCCGGAAAGATGAGTTCTTTCATCTCCGCAAAAAAGCGCTCAGCGGCACGCCCCTGCCAGCCACCCGCATAGAGCTTATTGTAATGGTCTTCAAGTTGGTAGGTAAGTGCTGCTGTGGTATCGGTATAGCGTGCGAATGTTTTGGAGGTGTTTTTGAGGAAGTCGTAATCAGCTTGGATTACTTTTGAAGGCATTCTACCGTCCTCCCTTTCTGAAAATATGGCACGCTGATCATTCTAACAACACGCCGTTTTTTAACGCAATAGAACGCCTATTTCGTTTGAGAGCCGAATTGTGTTGGGCTTGCTCTGCCCCTTAAAAGCACGCCCTACACCCTTACCCCAAAAATCGAGTACAATAGTGCGTGCAGCATACGCATAATCCGCAAATGCATAAGGACAAGTGCAGTGGCAACCAACACCCGCTGGACGAGCTTCGATCTGATCTTTTTCGACTGCGATAGCACCCTCTCTGCCATTGAAGGCGTAGATGAATTGGCGCGCATGAAGGGCAAGGATTTGCGCGTCGGCTTGCTCACCCAAAAGGCAATGGATGGCGACCTTGACCTTGCCGAAGTCTATGGCAAGCGCCTACAGGCAATTCGCCCAACCCGCGCCCAACTGGCTGCCATAGAGCAGCTTTACTGGGATACCCTTGTGCCAGATGCACAAGCAGTCATTGCCGCGCTGCTCTATCTGGGCAAGCGCGTGTTCATCATCAGCGGCGGCTTGGCGGCGCCCGTGCGCGGACTCGGCGCAAGGCTTGGCATTCCGCCGCAGCAAGTGCGCGCCGTCGAGCTAGAATTTAATGAGCTGAGCGGCGCCTGGTGGAAGTATTACGATCAAGCGGCGGTTGGCGGTGCCGCTTACCTTGCCTATGAACACGGTCCCCTGACGATCTCTGCCGGCAAGCCTGATATTGTGCGCGACCTCTCCCGCGGCATGTGGGGACGCAAATTGTTCATTGGCGATGGTGTGAGCGATATGCACACGCGCCCAGTTGTTGATCTGTTCGTTGGCTTTGGCGGTGTGGCGCGCCGTGAAAAGGTCGAACGCGGCGCGGAAGCCTTTGTCGTCGCCAATAGCCTTGCGCCCATTCTGCCAATGGCAATTGGCGAGGCAGGCGCGGCAGCTTTGCACGGCACGCCTCATGCCGACGTGCTGGCGCGTGGTTTGGCGCTCTGCCGCGATCCTGAGGCAGTCAAACTCAGCGAACCACTGCGTCATGCATTTAATGGCACTTTCACAGTGAGCAGCTAATGGGCTACACACTCGCGCTCGATTTTGGGACGACCAACTCTGCTTTGGCGGTATGGAATACGGCAGCAGGGCGTGCCGATCTGCTGGCTTTGCCCGCGCTCAGTCTAGATCACGCTGCCCTGCCGCCGCTGATCCCATCCCTGCTTTATGTGCGGCAGGGCGCGCCGCCTGATCTTGTCATTGGGCAGGCTGTGCGCGCCGCAGGCTTGGATAAGAGCCGTGATCGGCGGTTGTTCCGCAACTTTAAGCGCGGCGTCGTGACGCTGCCCGTACCACCGCCGCGCCTGCTGGATGAAACCGCCTGGGGCGACCGTCAAGCAGGGCGTGCTTTCCTAGGCGCGCTCCGCGATGCGCTGCCGTTTTCCGCTGCTGAGGTTGATCACTTGGTGATCACCGCGCCCATTGCCGCCTTTGACCACTATCTAGATTGGCTGCGCGACGCGCTAGAGTCGCTCGGTTTCCCTTCAGAGCGCGTCCGTGTTGTGGATGAATCCACAGCCGCGGCGCTCGGCTATGCGGTGCGTTCGCCGGGTGCGCCGCTCTTGGTGGTGGATTTCGGCGGCGGCACGCTCGATCTGTCGCTCGTTCAGCTTCCGCAGCGCCGTGAGCGCGTTGGCGGCTTGCTAAACGTGTTGCGGCGCGGCGAGACGGCGAATTACACCGCCCGCGTGATTGCCAAAGGCGGCAGGCTGCTTGGCGGCAGCGATATTGATCAGTGGCTGATGCAGGCAGTGCTGGGGCTTGCCAACCTTGACGCTGCAACACTCGGTGAGGACATGCCCGCATTGCTCACCGCTTGCGAGACGGCAAAAATCGCGCTCTCCACAACGGAGCAGACCACCATCGCCTTCACGGTAGGCGACACAGCCTATCACGTGCCGATCACACGCGCCATGTTCGAGAGCATCCTTGATCAGCACGGCTTCTTTAGCACGCTGCGCCACCTGATTGACAAGGTGATGCACGAGGCAGGGCGCGAAGGCATTTTCACCGAAGACATTCGGCATGTGCTGCTCGTTGGCGGCACTGCCCTGATTCCATCGGTGCGGCGCGCCTTGCACCAGTACTTCCGCAAGGCAGAACTCTATGCTGATAAGCCGTTCACGGCTGTGGTGGAAGGCGCGCTGGAGGCAGCACAGGGCATCAGCCTTGAAGATTTTCTGGTGAACAGCTACGGCTTGCGCCACCTTGATCCACAGACAGGCGCACACGCCTACGAAGAAATCATCCCGATGGGCAGCCGCTATCCTTCCACCAGACCCTATGAGGTGCTGCTTGGCGCTGCCCACGATGGACAGACTGAACTTGAGTTTGTGATCGGCATGATTGACGCTGAATCGGCTGCGATGGTCGAGATCGGCTATGAGGACGGGCGCGCTGTGTTCCTTGCACGCGCTGATGCCGAAACCAACCGCGTGATCGCCTTGAACGAATTTGCGCCACCAATTTGCGTGCCGCTTGATCCGCCGGCAACGCTTGGCGAAGACCGCATTCGTGCCGCCTTTCGTGTAGACAGCGAAAAACGCCTGCGCGTGACCGTGACCGACCTTAAGACGCACCGCACGCTTTTGCAAGACATGGTTGTTGTTGCGCTGCGCTGAGCTGCGCCTTTGGAGATGCTTTATGGGCAATAGACCCGATCAGATCAGTGGGCGTGAGCCGCGCCTTTCCGCCAAGCACAGCACCTATGGCGCACGCCGCCTTTCGCTGCGCGGCTTGGCAACGCTGCTGCACGCCTTGCCGCCGGAACAGATTTCCCTAGAAGTGGCGGAGGCAGCGCTCCGCAGCGAAGATTTTTATGTGCGTTATCACGCCGCGCAGATGCTTGGCAAACGCGCTGACCGTGACGCACGGCTGATCATGGGTGCGGTGCTGGCGGATGGCGAAGCGCCATCGCGTGCCAGCGTTGCCCGACATTTGGGCGCTTTCTCGTGGTTCAGCGCTGAGCCACTGCTGCGGCAAGCACTCGCCGATCCTGATCTGCGCGTGCGCGAAGGTGCCGTTTATGCCTTGTGTGACATGCGCAATCTTCAGGCGTTTCGGCTGTTAGCGGAGACGTTGGACACTGCGCCCGACCTGCTGCGTGCGGCGGCTGCCTACGGCTTGCGCGATTGTCAGGATTCCGCCGCTGTGCCTGCCCTTGCGGCTGCCCTGCGCGCTACCGATCCGGATGTGCGCTCGGCAACACTCGAAGCCCTTGGCGCCAACGGCACCGCCGACGCTGTGCCACTGGTGCGCGGCGCATTGAACGATCCTGATCCCGAAGTGCAGTATGCTGCGGCGCTCACCTTGCTAGAGCTGATCGGTGAAAATGGCTTGGCAGAGCTGGCTGCTGCCATTCGTGCAGCGCAGGGTGCGGCGCGTGCCGCGCTGCTGCGTGGTCTGTTCCATGCCACCAATTATCTGGGCATTGAGATCGCCGAAGATGACGCCAGCGGCGCCCTCTTGGACGCTGTTGAAGAATCGCTTCATAGCGCTGCGCCTGAAGTGCGGCGCGCTGCGGTGTGGCTGGCGGCATGGGTGCGGCATCCACGCGCAGAGGCATTGCTCGAAACTGCCTACTATGGTGAGCCTGATCCTGAGGTGAAGGCGCACGCGCTGCATGTCGCCGTCAACCTGATGGTTGAGCAGAGCGAGGCTTTCCTGAGCGACGGCTTGGCGAGCGATCTGATCGAAGTGCGCGAAGTGGCAACACACATCGTCAACAATCGCAGCAGCGGCACAGTGGCGCGCTATGATAAAGACGACAAAGCGCGGCACGGCTTGGCGCTGCCACACATGGGCGATGATGATTGGTCGGATGTGGATATACACTTCACGCCGCTGGATGGCTGAGCCGTGCCGCGCATCAGCAGCTCTGCCAACGCCACCATCAAGGCGTACCGTGCGTTGCGCCAGCGCAAAGAACGTGCCGAAAGTGGGCTGTTCCTTGTCGAAGGCATTCGCCTTGTGGCAGAGGCAGTTCAGCTCCGCGCACCGCTAGAGGCGCTCATCTACGCACCCGATCTGCTCACCAGTCCCTTTGGGCAGCAGGTTGTGGAAGAAGCGCGAACAGGCGGCATCCGCACCCTTGAGGTGACCGCCGAAGTGTTCGAGAGCCTTGCCGCGAAAGAAAATCCGACAGGGCTGGCGGCAGTGGTGCGTCAACGCTGGCTGCCGCTGCCTGAAGTGACCTTCTCGGCAAACAAGCTGTGTTGGGTTGCCCTTGACGCACCGCAAGACCCAGGCAACATCGGCACAATCATGCGGACGTGCGATGCTGTTGGCGCGGAAGGCGTCATTTTGCTGGGCAAAGCCGCTGATCCGTATGATCCAAGCTGCGTGCGCGCCAGCATGGGCGCGATCTTTTCGCTGAAGGTGGTGCGCGCCACACACAGCGATTTCTTGGCATGGGCTGCCACGTCGGCGGCGCGGCTGGTTGGCACTTCCGGCGCCGCCAGCACGGATTACGAGGCAGCCGAGTACACCAAACCACTCATTTTGCTGATGGGCAGCGAACGCGAAGGCTTGCCTGCTGCGCTTCAGGCTGCCTGCCACAGCCTTGTGCGCTTGCCGATGCTTGGGCGTGGCGATTCGCTCAATCTGGCGGTTGCCTGTGGCGTTATGCTCTACACCATCCTCAGGGCGCAACACACCAGCAACCTTTAGCGTATTGAAGCGCACAAGGCTATGATATATCCCATCGTTGCAATGTAAAGTGTGGAGATGCCGTGAGCAATCAGAGTTACGAGGCAGCCCGCAAGGCTGCCGAAAAGCGCATTAAGAACCGTGTGGAATTTTATCAGCACATTGCTGCCTATGTCGTCATCAATATGATGCTTGCGCTTGCCTTCCGCGATCAATGGTGGATTATCTTTCCGATTTTTGGGTGGGGACTGGGCGTTATTATTCACGGACTAGAGGTCTTTCTGGATGATCCGCTGCGCCGTGAGCGCGCCATTGAGCGCGAGATGCGAAAGCTAGGCTTTACTGCGACCGACATTGAGGCGGAAAAGCCAAAGCGCGGCGAGCGTGTGGCGCTCTCTGAGGATGGTGAGTTGATCTATGAGGAAGATGACGACGATCCCGAGGAAGAAGAAGCACCGCGCCGTAGGCGGCAGCGCAGCTAGGAGCAGCACCTGATGAGTAGACTAGACTATGAGGAGGTTCGCCGTGCGGCTGAAAAGCGCGTCAAGAAGCGCACGGAATTTTACCAGCACCTTATTGCCTATGTGGGCGTTAACCTGATCCTGATAATTGCCTCAAGCGGTGGTGCGCTGCCTGTTGCTTTCTTTTGGGGCATTGGGTTGGCTTTCCACGCTGCTGATGTTTTTCTGGATGATCCGCTGCGCCGTGAACGCGCCATTCGGCGTGAGATGGAAAAGCTGGGCTACACAGCCGCCGATCTTGAGGCGGAAAAGCCAAAGCGTGATCGTGTGGCGCTCTCTGAGGATGGCGAGTTGATCTACGAAGATGAAGACAACTTCGACGAGGAAGAAGTGCCACGCCGCAAACGGCAGCGCGACTAACGCACTTTTAGGCGGCTGCGCTGTGCCAAGCGCGCTTTCACACGCTCTGTGGCGGCGGGCAGCTGGCGCACGCGCAAATGTGCCTTACGGCGCAGCGTTGCGCGGCGCGGCGGGTGCTGCACGCGCTCCGATGCAGCTGTGGCGCTTGGCGCGCTATCCAGCTCAGGCGGGCGGCTCTCCTCAGCAGGCGTAATAAAACTGGCAACAATGGCGTGCAGGTCGGTGCGCGTTTTTTCGCTGGGGCGCGGCACGCCAAACACATCCCAAATGCTCACCTCACCCGTATCGTAAATGGTGGTTGGCTGAGCTGATTCATCGGCTGCCTCAGGCTGTGGGGCAGGCGTATTTTGCTCAACGGCTGCCAGTGTGCCAGAGGGTGCCTTTTCGCGGTTGGGCAAGGGCGTGGTTGGCTTGGCGGGCGGCGTATCGCCTTCGCGCATAGGCACTTTGGGCAAGGGCAAGCCAGCGGCGGGCGTCGGCGCGATCTCTGGCAAGGTGCGCGGTGCTGGCGTGGGCTTGGGCGGCGTGGCTTCCAAGGCTTGGGTCGGTTCGGCAGGCGCAAGCGGCGGCGCAACCAATGAGATTGGCACGGTGCGTGCGGATGAATCCCACACAATGTCATCATCGGTCGGACGGACGGGCTTAGGCGACGGCGTTTGTTGAAGCGCTTCTGCCAAGCCTTTCGGTTTGCGCGGCTTGGTATCGGCTTGGGCGGAACTGGATGGCGGCGGAACAGCGACTGCCGGCATCTCGACTGCGCTTAGCTTGCTCACAAAGGATGGATCGGCAACAGGCTGCGGCTGATGAACAAGCGTTGGTGCACTGGTGAGCGGTTCGGGCAAATCGTCCTCACCGATCACGATTGGCTTTGCCTGTTGGGCAAGCAGCTCTTGGGTGCGGATGACCTCTGCGCCGCGGGCAGCGCGGGCAGCTGCATCGGGCGCCGCCTGCATCGCCACACGCGCTTGGCGCTCAGGGTCTAGCCGTGCGCCGCTGCGCTCCACCAATTTCCGCAAGGCACGCAGGCTTTCCACCATGCGCGCTTCGGTGCGGCGGCGTCCGCCGAAGGCTTCACGCAGCCCGCTGAAAGCACCACGCCGACGGTATTCAACGACCCAGTTCACAATGGTGCCTTCCGGCGCCGGTTGCAGGCGAAAACGCGCCCGAAAAGCGCGATAAGGACCATCTACCACCCTATATTCGTAGCCAATGTTCTCGATCCATGCCGTGATTTCTTCAACAATGCTCTTGCCGCGCTGATCTGTGCAGCGGCGGCGCGCACCAACGCCTTGCGTGTGCGTGGTGAGCATCGAAAGCTGCTTGCAGCCCAAATGCCAGCGTGTCACGTATTCCGGCTTGGTTAGGTATGTCCAGATGGCATCAGCGGCGGCGGCGATCAAGATACGTTGGTCAATTAAAGGCACGATCTCTTTTCCTGCTGCGACAACGGTAGTGGCAACCTACGCTTAGGCTACGCCTAGCCTATGATACCAAAAAATCGCCGTGCAGTCATGGGTTTAATAATCTGGTGGCAATGGGCTGTAGTTCGTCCAGCCGCCGTCAATAATCAGTGTTTGCCCTGAAATATGCCGCGCGCCCGCCGAACATAGGAACAAAACCGCCGCCGCAATGTCCTCCACATGCGCAACACGGCGCGTCGGCGTGATGCTGCCCCAGTCGCGCTCATAGTTGGCAGTTTCTTGGGCAGTGCGCTCGGTGAGCGTGGCGCCGGGCGCCACCGCGTTCACAGTGATGTGATAAGCGCCTAGCTCGTAGGCAAGCGTGCGCGCCATCATGCGTAAGCCCGCTTTGGAGATGCCATAGGTGCCAAGCCCGCCAATTGCCTGCACGCCTGCCACGGAAGACATCAAAATGATGCGCCCATTGATCTGCCGTGAAACCATCTCCCGCGCTGCTGCCTGCGCTGTGAAAAAGCTGCCGCGCAAATTAACCGCCAACAGCCGATCAAAGTTTTCTGGCTCATACTCCAAAAAGCGCCCAAACAGCGTGATTCCAGCGTTGGCAACCGCAATATCCAAGCGTCCCAAGCGCAGGGCAAGGCGCTCCACCAAAGCGCGCATTGCTGCCACATCTGCCACATCAGCCGGATAGGCATACACCCGCGTTACGCCCAGCGCACGGTTAAGCGTATCCGCCGCTTGGTCAGCCAGCTCAGCGTTTAGGTCGTTCAGGGCAACCACTGCGCCCGCCTCTGCCAAGGCGCGGCACAGCGCGTAACCAATGCCCATGCCCGCGCCCGTCACCAAGGCCACCTTGCCCGTAAAAGAGTCTGTCATCCTTAAAAATCCTTTTGAATAAAGCGGCTGCGCCCAGCAGTTGAGCGTTTTCCTTCTATCTTACGTAGGATGCGCTAGAGCGCAACACGGCAACACTCATCTAGCCTTAAACGCGCATACCTTGCTAAGATGTGACCGTTGTTGCCATAATTGCACGCATGAAGACACGAACGCTGAGATACCTCCTCTTTTCTTTGGCAGTGCTTACCGTCGGGCTGCCGCTGCTGGGCGCGACGGTCATCTATGCTTATGGGCAGGTAGACCGCGCCGCACCTGCTGACGTGATCGTCATTCTTGGCGCCGGCACACGCTACGACGGGACGCCCTCATTCAGCTACGCACGCCGCATTCGGCACGCTTTGGCGCTCTACAGGCAAGGTTATGCACCGCGCCTGATCTGCACCGGCGGCTACACCCAGCAACGCCCTAAATCCGAGGGCGCTGCCTGTGCGGATATGTTGCGTGCTAACGGCATTCCCGAATCAGCTATTTTTTATGAGGAAAGCAGCCGCAATACTGAGGAAAACGCACTGTACACCTACCAGATCATGGCGGCGAACGGCTGGCAGAGCGTCCTCATCGTCAGCGATAACTATCACCTATTCCGCGCCGAGGCGATGTTCCGCACGCACGGACTGACGGTTAGCAGCAGTCCCGCCCAAATGAGCAGCGGCACGCTGACGTGGCAAACGGCACTGCGGAATATGTTCCGCGAAACAGCCGCCTTTGCTTGGTGGATGCTTAGAAGTTGGTTTTAGGCGATCACATTCCGCAACACGCCAATCCGCTCAATTTCCAGCTCCACCACGTCGCCACGTTGCAGCCAAGGTCCTTCGCCGCGTGTTAGCTCTAGCAGGCAGCCTGTGCCAACCGTGCCGCTGCCAATAACATCGCCTGCTTGCAAGGTGACCGCCTCAGAAGCGCGGGCGATCATCTGCCCGAACGACCAATATAAATCCGCCATGTTCCCGCGTGAGCGCTCTACGCCGTTCACACGGGCGACCATGCTCAGATCGAAAACAGCGTGCCGCTCTGTGCGGCGATCTGCCAATGCGTCTAAGGTCAGGATGCACGGACCGAGCGATTTGGCGAAATCTTTGCCCTTAGCAGGACCTAAGCCAACCTTCATCTCAAGGCGCTGTACGTCTCGCGCCGACCAATCGTTCAGAATGGTGAAGCCAAGGATGTGCGCCGCCGCCGCTTCGGGCGAAATATCGCGCCCTGCCTTGCCGATTACCGCCGCGATCTCTAGCTCATAGTCTAGGGCAGCCGTATAAGGTGGATGCGAAAGGCTATCGCCATCACCACACAAGGCGCCTGCGTGCGTATAATAGAAAACGGGGAAGCGATACCATTCAGGCGGCACTTCCCGTCCGCGGTTAGCGTTGGCAGTGACGACGTGCTGCTCAAAGGCGTAAAAGTCGCGCAGGGTGCGCGGCTGAACAGGCGGATGCAAGACCACCGCCTCCAATGGAAACGTGCGGCGTGTGCGTCCGCGCAGATTAGGTGGCGCGCCATCCAGATAGGCGGCATACATGGCGCGAACGTCCTCAAGGGCAGGCGCACCCTGCCAGATGAAGGCAGAGAGGCTGCCGCGGGCGCTCTCGCCCACCTCGATAACCTGATCGCGTGCCAGCACGCCAAAGCGCGGATAATCAGGTTCGTTTGGGAATTTGGGTGAAAACTCGACAAGGCGCATGGCTGATCAAGGCTTTCCAAAATGTGTTCGGGGCAAACTTAGCGTTTGCTAACTATAGCACGCCTGGCGGCGCAGACCAAACCGCGGAAGGCGCATTGATGCCCTAAACGGCAGCTTTCAAAGGCGGCTGAACCGCGCCAACTTTGTGCGATTTTACCAATTCTTATAAAACGTATAGATGTAGGGGACTCGTCAGGGCGCATGGTTATGCGTATAATTATGGGTAACCTAGCGCTAAGCGCCGCGCTGCGCTCCGCTAGATTCAAGTTACAGCGCTCGAAACGGCTTGTTTTCCAGCTTGCGCCGCGTCCCGAATGTCTATTTGGCGCACAATCGCCCGAAGTGCGGAAAAAACAGCCTTTCGTTATGAATTATCGTGGGGAAGCTGGGGCGATGGAGGTAGTTCGACGTGGCAGATAAAATGGAACGCTTTACCCAACGCGCAAGACGAGTTTTTAGTCTGGCGCAAGAGGAAGCTGAACGCCTGCAACATAGCTATGTTGGCACAGAGCATCTCTTGCTCGGTTTGATGCGTGAAGATGGTGGCGTCGCAGGGCGCGTCCTGCGCGATCTTGGTGTCGAACCGCGCAAGGTCGAAGAACTGGTTGAGCGCATGACCCGTGCTGGTCAGCGCCCGCCTAACGCACGCTTAGACCTTTCGCCCGGTACGCGCCGTGTGCTTGAACTCGCTATTGAGGAAGCCCGCCGTATGGGGCATCACTACATCGGCACGGAACACCTGCTCTTGGGATTAGTGCGCCAAGAAGAGGGTATCGCCATTGAAGTGCTGAAGAAGCTCGGCATCAAGCCGGATGATATTCGTAAGCAGACGCGCCGTGTGCTGCAAGAAAGCCCCGTGCAGCCCAACAAGCCGCAGCCGCCACAGCCACAGACCAGCAGCAGCACGCCCACACCGCCGCCCGCACCGCGCCGCCAAAACGTGAAAACACCGTTGGTCGATCAATTGGCAACCGATCTGACTGCCCTTGCCGAAGAAGGCAAACTCGATCCCGTCATTGGGCGCGAGGTCGAGATTGAGCGCGTCATCCAGATTCTGAGCCGCCGCACCAAGAATAACCCGGCGCTGATCGGTGAGCCGGGCGTGGGCAAGACTGCGATTGTGGAAGGCTTGGCACAGCGCATCATCAACCGCGAAACGCCCGCCACGCTGCTGGATAAGCGCGTGTTGCAGCTAGATGTGGGCAGCCTTGTGGCAGGCACCATGTATCGCGGTCAGTTTGAGGAACGCCTGAAGCGCGTGATTGAGGAACTCAAATCCTCAGACAGCATCCTCTTCATAGACGAAGTGCATATGCTGGTTGGTGCAGGCTCAGCTGGCAGCAGTGTAGATGCCGCCAACATCCTGAAGCCTGCCCTTGCCCGCGGCGAATTGCAGTGCATTGGCGCCACAACCTTTGATGAGTATCGCAAGCACATCGAGAGCGATGCTGCCCTTGCACGGCGCTTCCAGCCGATCTTCGTGGATGAGCCGACCATCGAGGAAACCATCGAGATTTTGCAGGGCATCAAAGAGCCATATGAAGCGCACCACAACCTTGAGATCATGCAAGAGGCAATCGAGGCAGCCGCGCACCTCTCGGCGCGCTACGTGCCAGACCGCTTCTTGCCCGATAAGGCGATTGACCTGATTGATGAAGGCGCCAGCCGCGTCCGCATGTATAAATCGCCAGAGGCGATCCGCGTGCGCCGCGCTGAGGCAGAACTTGCCCAAATCAATGAGGAACTTGAGGAGAGCGGCGAACTGCTGGATGACGATCAGCGCTCAGAGATGCGCGCCCGCGCTGCTGAACTCTCCACACAGCTCACTGCCCTGAAGTCGGGCTGGAACCCTGAGACCAATAAGCCGCGCCTGACCGCTGAGGACGTGGCAGAAGTCGTCTCCATGTGGACGGGCATTCCCGTCACCAGCATCAGCGGTGATGAATCCGAGCGCCTGCTGCACATGGAAGACTTTTTGCACAAGCGCATTGTCGGGCAGCATGAGGCAATCGAGGCGATTGCGAAGGCAGTTCGCCGTGCGCGTGCCGGCTTGAAAGACCCACGCCGTCCCATTGGCTCGTTCATCTTCCTTGGCCCAACTGGCGTCGGCAAAACGGAACTGACCAAAGCGCTTGCCGAGTTCATGTTTGGCAGCGAGGACGCGCTCATTCAGCTTGACATGAGCGAATTTATGGAGCGCCACACCGTCGCACGCTTGGTTGGTGCGCCGCCCGGCTACGTCGGCTACGAAGATGCCGGTCAGCTTACCGAAGCGCTGCGCCGCCGACCGTACTCAATCGTCGTCTTTGACGAAATTGAGAAAGCACACCCTGAAGCCTTCAACATGCTGCTCCAGATCATGGAGGAAGGGCGCCTTTCGGACGCACGCGGACGCAAGGTAGACTTCCGCAACGCGATCATCGTCATGACCAGCAACGTTGGCGCGGATGTGATCAAGCGCGGCAATACGCTCGGCTTTGACCTGCCGCGTGATGAAAGCGCTGAACAAGCCCGTGACTACGACGAAATGCGTAAGAAGGTGATGGATCAACTGCGCCGCGCCTTCCGTCCAGAGTTCTTGAACCGCGTCAGCGGCACCATCGTGTTCCGTTCGCTGACCCGTGATGAACTGATGGAGATTGTTGATCTGGAGATCAACAAGGTGCGCGAACGCCTTGCCGAACACGCCCTGACCCTAGAAGTGACCGATGCCGCCAAAGGCTTGCTGGGCGAAAAAGGCTATGATCCAGAGTATGGTGCGCGTCCACTGCGCCGCGTGATCACCAACATGGTTGAAGATCGCCTCTCAGATGGCATTCTGGCTGGCACTTTCAAGATTGCCAGCACCGTGTTGGTGGATGCCGCCGACGGCGAACTGATCATGCAGATGATCGAGAGCCAGAACGGCAGCGCACATGATCACGCCCTGATTGAATATCCGCCGAGTGCGCTGATCGAAGGTGCTGTGGATATTGCCTCCTCTTCACCTGAGGTAAATTAGCTTCACGCACATAAACCAAATCAAGCAGAGCGGCAACAACCGCTCTGTTTGTGTTTCGTCCCTTTTTGAAACCGCCTATAGGTATGCTATGATCGGACGACAGTCCGAATAAGTTAGCAAAGGTGATCCGCCTGATGACAGATAAATATCGCGGCAAGGGTATGGATCGGCGCTACAGCGGTGAGGCGGTAGACATCACCTACAACCTGAAGCGCTGCATTCACGCAGCAGAGTGCGTTCAGCGTCTTTCGGAAGTGTTCAACACACAGCGCCGCCCTTGGATCACAGCCGACGCCGCCAGCGCTGATCAAATCGCGGCAACGGTCGAACACTGTCCATCCGGTGCGCTGCACTATGAACGCAAAGATGGCGGCAGCAGTGAACGCACACCCAACACCAATCGCATTGTTATTTGGCAGAACGGGCCGTTGCAATTCAGTGGCGATCTGCGGATTGAAGGCGCAGCCGTAGACGTGCAGGACGAAACACGCGCCACGTTGTGCCGCTGCGGTGCTTCTCATAACAAGCCTTTTTGCGATAACAGCCACAAAGATATTGCCTTTGACGGCAGCTTAGGCGCGCCGTTACAGGCAGTGCCAAACGAAGAAGGCGGCACACTGCGGATCACGGTCAATCCGAACGGATCGCTGCGGATCGAAGGCGCATTCACGCTCTATGATGAGCAGGGTAACGCCTTGTTCAGCGGCACGGAAACATGGCTGTGCCGCTGCGGCGGCTCTCAGGATAAGCCTTTTTGCGATGGCAGCCATCGGGCAAATGGCTTCAAGGCAGATTAGGGGATCGCTATGAGCGACGATTTAAACAGTTCCGAAGTCGTGCATAACCCAGAACAGAAGCGCTTTGAGCTGCCCATCGGCGACCATTTGGCGCTGGTGGAATACATTCCCGCTGGGACGAACATTGTCTTTACGCATACCGAAGTGCCGCCAGCCCTGGAAGGGCAGGGCGTTGGCAGCCGCTTGGCAAAGCACGCCCTCGATTATGCAGTAGAAAATGGTTTGAAAATTCAGCCACTTTGCCCGTTCATTGCGGCGTATATCCGCCGTCATCCTGAGTATCAAGCGCACGTTTTCGGCGCACGCAAACAGGACTAAGCAGGCACGGGATGGTCTTATAAGCCATCCCGACAAAGCTGCTGTGCATCTTCACAAATTGCTACACCCTCTTAACCCTTCCTCGACAACCGCACCGTAAATGTGGTAGCCTTGAGGTGCTTTGTGGCATATCACACTCCCTTTCTAGCACGCGCAGGGCTTGTTTATCGGCTTGGAAGGAGTTACTTCGATGTTTAAGACCTTTCGGCGCAGTTGGGAACTGACCAAAGTTTCGTGGGCTATCCTGCAAAAGGATAAGGAACTGTTGGCGTTTCCGCTCATGTCTATGATCGGCGTGTTTGTCATTTCGCTCGTCTTCGCTATCCCACTGATGGGATCAGGCTTCTTGCAATCCGTGGCAGGGGATGGCGATTCTGGTTTCGTCTCCTACATCATCGGCATCGTGATCCTGTTTTTCTACTACCTTGCTATTTCGATTGTCGTCACCTATAGCAACGCAGCCCTGACGGGTGCTGTGTTCATGCGCTTTGATGGCAAAGACCCTAAGCTGAGCGATGGCTTTGCCATTGCCAACAGCCACTTGGCTGCCATTGTGACTTTTGCCGCCATGAACGCGACGGTGGGCGTGATCAGCACCTTGATCCGCAACGCCGGACGGGATAGCAACAATGTGGTTGGGCGCATCATCGCAAGCATCCTTGCCAGCATCATTGACGCGGCATGGGCAGTCGTGACCTTCCTCGTGGTGCCGGTCATGGTGCGCGAAGGCAAGGGCGCGTTGGAGTCTGTGAAGCGCAGCGGGCAGTTGCTGCGGGATACGTGGGGCAGCCAAATTGTGGGCAGCGGCGGCATTGGGCTTGTATTCGGCTTGATTGCCTTTCTTGCCTTCTTGGTGATTGGGCTACCATTGTTCCTGTTGGCAGCCGCAACCAATTCAAGTTTCTTGCTGTTTCTTGCTGTGCTGGTCATCATTGTGCTAGTGGCGGGCATCAGCCTTGTGGGTGGCGCCTTGAACAGCATCTACCGCGTGGCGCTCTACCACTACGCGCACGATCAGAAGGTCGAGTTCTTTGAAGAAGAGGTGCTGCGGAGCGCGTTCACGCCCTCGACCGCCTAGCAGGCATCGCGCATTGTGTTCCGTTTGGGCAGCACCTCTCGCCGCAAGGGCTGCCCTCTGTTTGCTTAAAGTGTTTTAACGATGAAAAGTTTGAATATGGCGCACCTCAGGGCAGTTTCTTACAGTTTCAGCGTATTTGTGTGTACAATCTACAGCAATCATGTGACTCTGCTCAGGCGACACGAAGGGAATGATCGGTGTGAAGACGCCTACGCGCAAATGCCCGCGCTGCAACTATGAGAATGTGCCGCAGGCGATCTATTGTTTCCGCTGTAACCGCCACCTGAATGATGCGCCTGTGGTGAATGGCTTAGATGGCACCGGCAGCCTGATCGAAGGTGCGCTGCGCTTTATTCGCCAACGCGATCACAGCTTATTTGAGCCGGGACGGATCGAACGCTTGCGAAAGGCAAGGTCAAAAGTGCTACCCGAAAATCTAAACGGCGAACCGCTCACCTGTTTAAGCTGTGGCACTTATAACCTACCAACTGCCACACACTGCACGCATTGTAATGCGCCTTTACTGATCCCTGATGAAGATTTTGGCACGCTGCTGCGCCTGAGTGCGCGCACCAATGTTGGCAAGGTGCGGAGCAACAATGAAGATAGCCTTGCCTTGTGGTCTGTGGATGGCTTGGCGCTGGCGCTGGTTGCCGATGGCATGGGTGGTGCCGCCGCTGGCGAAGAAGCCAGCCGCCTCGTCGTGGAGGCGGTGCAAGCCAGCTTTGCCGGCACAGAGCGCGGCAGTGATACGCTGGTGGCACTTAGCGAGGATGAGCTGAGCAAGCGCCTGCACGCCGCCATTGATCAGGCGAACCGCACCGTTGTGGATCGTGCCAAGCGCGATGCCTCGCGGCGCGGGATGGGAACCACTGCCACCCTCGCGTTGGTGCGGAACAACCGCGTTTTTGTGGCGCACGTTGGCGATAGCCGCCTGTATCTGGTTGACCCACACGACCGCACCATTAGCCAAATTACCAATGACCACAGCTTTGTGCAGGCTTTGGTCGCCTCCGGCCACCTCACCGCCGATCAGGCGCGCTATCACCCGATGGGGCATGTGCTATACCGTGCGCTTGGGCAGTCGGCTGATCTGGAGATTGACCTGTATCGGCACACCTTGCGCGGCGGTGATCGGATTGTGATCTGTTCGGATGGCTTGACGCGCCACCTTGAAGATCACGAGATTGCCGAGATTGTGTTGCAAACTGAAAATCCGACCGAAGCCACCCTTGATCTGGTCGAGCTGACCAACGAACGCGGCGGCGAAGATAACGTCAGCGTGGTGGTGCTTCAAGTGGATTCGGTTGGGAGCGTAGGGGAAGCGTAGGGTTCAACTCATAGCGCGCTAATGTCCGCTTAAGCTATGGCTCAGCCATGTGGCGCATACTGTAATCAACTTGCCGTGCCGTATTGAGCATGAGATGGAATGCACGCGCAAGCTACCCAATTGCCCATGCGGAGGTGCGCGTCGCCGCGTTGGTTAAAAGGGGTCAATTCCAACTGCCGGCAGGTGATTACCCCCTTCACCCTGCTGGCAGTTTGATATTTTTAAGTTGATCTTTTTAAGATACCCGCCTCTTGCAATCAACGCCCGCTCTTGGTGTACAATGAAGGATAGTTCTATCCCGTTCAATTGAGGAGTCCTAACCAACGATGGGCAACCTGACTCTTGAGCAGTTCATCAACAACCTTAATCCGATTTCCAATGACCCGTTCACGCTGATTTGGGGCATCTCGCTCTACTCGGTCTTCTTCCTGTGCTTGATCATGCTCTTTGTTCAACGCCGACCACAAATGCCCGTGCAGCTTTTCTTGGTTGGTGCAATGATGTTAGCGCTCATTGATAAGGTCGCCACGGGTAACCTGCCCGGTGCCATCTTCCGCAACAATGAGCTGATCACGCTCTTTTTGCGCGTTGGTGTGTTCTCGCTGCCGCTGCTGGCAGTTGCCGTTACCAAGACCGAGAAATCGCGCATTTGGGGCATTTTGGCGGTTGGCATCGGCATGGTGTATGTGTTGCTGCGCGGCGTGCTGGAGATGGGCTGGCTTGGCTCTGTGGCAACGCCGGGACGCTGAGCGTTTGGCAAGCGTCTGCTAAGCGCATAGGTCAAAAGCGTCCTTTCCCTATACAATGGTGGTGAGTTTTAGCCGTGAATGGTTGTGATCTAGGATGAACACTCACCACTTGCCCAACAACGAAGACACCGATCAACTGCAATACGAGCAGTATATGCCGAAACGCCCTGTGCGCGCTGCACCCAAACCGATTTCCGAGTGGAAGCCCTCGGTGCAGCGCGCTGCGCCGCTCACTGAAGCCGCCGCCACCGATCCCGCGTTGACGCGCCCCACACTGCCTGCCACACAGCCAATACGCCCACTGCACCCTGAAACGATGACGGATTCAGCGCCCATGCCGCTGCCTATCCCGCAGGTATTGTACGCACTGCCCGCCTACCCACCACGCCGAAAGTCCGTGTTGTTGCCATTTGTCGGCATTCTGACGAGCCTTGCCGCCGCGCTGATCTTTGCCCTCTTTATGGGCTGGCAGCTTTTCAGCAGCACCTTGAACGACGATTCGCGTGTGGTCGCGGCGCAGCTTGCCACGCCGACCCTGACCATTGCGACTTTCCCGCCCGCCACCACACCGCCCGAACTGCTCATTCAAGCCTGGAACGGCACGGAGCGCTTTAATGTGCTGTTGCTCGGCTTGGACAAACGTCCTAATGACCGCGGCACAGCTTTCCGCACCGATTCAATGATCCTGGTCAGCCTTGATCCTGCCACGCGCAGCATTGGCGTGCTGAGCATCCCACGCGATCTGTACGTCGAAATCCCGCGTGATACGGTTGTTGGGCAAAGCTACGGCTTCCAACGCATTAACACCGCCTACTTTCTGGGCGAGCGCGTGCAAGAAGGCTATGGCGCGCTGCTGGCAATGCAGGCTGTGCAGTATAACCTCGGCGTGCGCGTCCATGATTATGTCGTCTTTGATTTTCAGGCAGTGATCAACATCATTGATGCTATCGGCGGCGTTGAGATTGACGTGGCACGCGAAATCATAGACCGCGAATATCCCGATATGTATACGAATGGTTACGATCCGCTCTATATCGCTGCTGGCAGGCAGTGGATGAACGGCGAGCTTGCCCTGAAGTATGCGCGTTCGCGGCATGGCAGCAGCGACTTTGACCGTGCGCGCCGCCAACAGCAAGTCATCAACGCTGTGCGTGAGCGCATCGTGCGCTTTGAGATGCTGCCTGAACTGATCGTGCGTGCGCCGAACTTATGGTCAGGCTTGAGTGGGCATGTTCGCAGCGGCTTGGCGCTGGAGCAGTGGATTCAGCTCGCCTTGTATGCCAAAGATATTCCTAGCGAGAACATTCGCTTTGGCGTGATTGATGGGCGCTATGTGCAGGCGATGATGTGGAACGGCATGTCGGTGCTTTCGCCAAACCGCGCCGTGATTGGCAGCCTGCTGGTGGAAATCTTCGGCGCGAACTACAACCGATAGAGATTGCCAAGCTTGTGCTTGATCCTTTTCTTGGCTCTGGCACAACAGCCGTCGTTGCACAAAAGCTAGGCAGGCAGTTTGTTGGCGTCGAAATAGATACAACCTACTGCTGTCTTGCTCAAAAACGGCTGCATATGGCAAGCAGTGATCGGCGTATACAGGGTTATGAGGACGGCGTATTTTGGGAACGCAATGCAGCAGGTGAGGCTACGCCCACACTCACGGCGGGCATGGATGCTGAGCCTGTGTGAGCATGTCTTGCGCTTTTACCCACGCGAAATTGGCAAAATCACCGAGCGCATCGCCCATTTTGAACGGGTGCAGCAGGCTTGGCTTGCCCGCGCAGAATCACAAGATTGAAAAGCAACCGCCACACCTAGAAAAACCTGAACCAGCGCCGCCGCTTGAAGCCTTCTGCCTTCCCTTCACGGATGGCTGCAAGCACCTTCTCGGTGAAGCCGGGCGGTGCGCCAATTAGTTCAGCAGTGACCAATAAACGCTCCACAGCGCGTTCCGCGTTGCTCAGCGGCGCAGCCTGTGCCGTCTCTGTTTCGGCAGCAGCTTCTTCAGCCGCCTGACGTGCCGCCAGCTCTGCCGCTTCGTCTTGTGTGTCATCTTGGTGGGCAAACTTTCTTGCGTCGTCATGCTCTGCGCTCATTAGGTCACCTCATTCATCATTAAAGCAGGATTACTATTCATCTTCAAAAATGCCCGCCTGCCGCATATCAGGCTGAAGGGCAGTCAGCTTGGCGGCAAGCGTTTGCCGCGCACGGAATAAACGGCTTTTAATGGCGCTTTCTGTGGTGCGGAGCATTTCGGCAATCTCTTGATAGGAATAGTCGTACCAATAATGCAGCACCACAGCGGCGCGATGTTCAGGTGAAAGTTCCGCCAGCAGGCTTTGAATCAGGGCGGTGCGTTCGCTGGCGATGGCGGCTGCCTCTGGCTCTATTTCTTCGCTGTGCAGCACTGTACGCGGTGGCAGCGGCTCATCTATCGAAAGCCATTTCAGGCGGCGGCGGCGTAGGCGATCTATGCAGAAATTAGAGGTGATCGAGAGCAACCACGTCCGAAATGGGCGCGCCATATCGTAGCGTTCAAGGTTGGCGTAGGCACGCAGAAATGTCTCTTGGGCGGCATCTTCCGCTTCAACACGATTGCCCAGAATGCGGTAGGCAAGGTTATACACAGCGTTCTGATGAAGCTGCACTAGCTCGCCAAAGGCAGCCTGATCGCCCTGCCGAGCGCTAATTAGCCACGCTGATTCTTGCTCAATAGACACACTATCCATCCTTACAGTGAAACTACGCAAGCAAGCGGCAAAGGTTGCATCAAACGTGCTGCGGTGTGACCTTGCCGGCGCTCAAATCGCGCAGTGCAGCGCCAAATGCGGCAACAGCATCCTCCGCTAAGGTGACTTCAAGAGTCACTGCTTCTGCAAACGTCTCTGCATCTATCTGGGCAGTGTGCTGCGCTGCCAATAACTTCACGCGCTCATAAAGCGGATACGGCACTTGTAAGCGCAAGCGAGCCAACGTGATTTTAGGGCGTGTGGTCATGGCGGCTAGGGCAAGGCGCGCTGCCTCACTATAGGCGCGCACCAAGCCACCTGTGCCAAGTTTCACGCCGCCGAAATAGCGCGTCACCACCAGCACTATATCACCGACATCCGCGCCGCGCAGCACCGCCATAATCGGCGGACCTGAAGTGCCGCTTGGTTCGCCATCATCAGAAAGACCTTCATGCAGGCTTGCGCCATAGCCGACCCGAAACGCATAGACATGGTGAGCGGCATCGGGCATTTCGGCGCGCACTGCTGCGATGAATTGGCGCGCTTCTGGCACGCTTTCGGCATAGCCAAGCGTGGCGATGAAGCGCGAACGGCTCACCTCATGCTCAGCGCGCACCGTTGCGGCGGGGACGGGATAACCACTCATGCGCCGCCTTGCCGACCAAACTCCGCCAGCAGACGATCATAGGCGCCTGCCCATGTTTCAGGGTTGCGCGTGTATTTGGTGATGGTGATCTCCACGAAATGCGGCAAAAGCGGCAAAATCTGCATAGGGAGCTGATCCCATGCGTTGGTTCGCACCAAGTCCTCAAGGCGCGCACAGGCAATGCCAAGCCACGTCCATTGGGCGCGAAACTGCTCAACTTTGTTCCAATAGTTGCGCTTTTCCCACGCCAACATCGAGGCCTCAATGCCGTCTTCAATCTCGCGGAAGCAGTAGATCAGGGTGGCAACCATATCGCGTGCTTCAGCGTCCACGTCGCTTTTTTGCCCAAGGCGGCGCAGCAGTTCAGCGGCAGTTCGCATGTGTTGGTTGCGAAGTTTGCCGGCATTTTCAGGGTTAATCACACGGCTCATGAACTTTGCTCCGATTAAAGTGAGATGTGCGCCTGATTATAGCGCACAACACGAGAAGGCGCAGCCTGTGCAGACTGCGCCTTGTACTGATACATCTTGTATGCGCTTAGCGCAGCCTAAGGGATCGTCATAAAGATCACGGCGCCTGAGGCTGCGGTAATGGCACGATCTTGCTCATTCAAGCCGTAGAGGATGAACCGCAATGGGCGATCTCCGATGCTGCTGCTTTGCAAGGCAGCGTAGGGCAGTTGGATCACATCGTGCGGCGGCACATCGAAGAAGAAGATGCTAAGCAGCCGTCCCGTATCTGCCAGCATAACCTCCAGGCGGTAGCGGGCAATTTTAGCGCTGTTCTGCGTGGTAATCGTGATCACGAACGCCTCTTTTTCACTATCTTGGCGCACTGATTCAATCTGTGCTGAAGCATCAATCGCAAGCGGTGTCGGTGTTGCCGTTAAGTCCGACGGCGGCACCACCGTTGGCTGTAGCTCAAGCTGGGAAGGCGTTTCAAAGCGCATTGGCTCAACGCAATCGGAAGGTGTGCTGCCACCAATCGGCGTAGCTGTCCACAGTGGGTTGGCAGGTGGCGTGATAAAAGGCGGCATCACGGTTGGGCAAAGCGTGGCGATAAGCGGCACAGCAGATGGCACAACCGTAGCCGAGGCTGTCACGGTCGCGGTGGCGGTGCTGTTTTGTGCGCTGCCAGGCGTATTTTCGCCCGAAGGCGGCAAGCTGCTCATCAGCACGGCGGCGATCATCAGCACCACTGCGCCCATCGCAGCGGCAACTGTCCAACTATAGTGCATGGTGCGCTTGGCGCGCAGCGGTTCAACGTGAAACATGGTTCTCTCTCCCTGTAACGGTACATCGGATTCGGCGCGTTGGGCAGCGTTGAGCGCTTGCTGCCAAATGCGCGCCCGCTGGGCAGAACTTGGCGCAGCGCTTTCAGCACGCACCAAAGCACGCAGAAAGGCGGCGGTTTCCTCGCCCATGTGTGGCGGTGCAGGTGCGTTCGGATCGTGGCGCAGCACCTCTAAAAAGTGTTCGATGATCTGATCAGGCTTCATCGGCGATCCTCTCCTTCCTGTGCTTGATAGGCATTTTGCAGCCAACGCAGCGCACGGTGCAGCATGGTGCGGATAGCGCCTTCACGCTTGCCCAGTGCCGCGCCGATCTCGGCTGCCGAAAGCCCACCCACGACGCGCATTAGCACAACGTTTTGCTGTTCGGCGGGCAGCTTTGCCACCAACTGCTGAATGGCGTATGCTTCCTCAGCCGCGATCAGCCGTTCGGCAGGCTCTGGCGCGTCCGAAGGCGGATCGAACTGCGATTGATCGAGTGAGTGTGCGTGCCGCGCCTGATGATTGCGCTGCTTTAGATGGTTGATCACGGCATTGTGCGCGATGCGGAACAGCCACGCCGCCACACTGCCACCACGATATTGGCTGAGCGCCAACAGCGCATTGGTAAAGACTTGGCTGGTCAGGTCTTCCGCTTCTTGCGGATCGTCCACGCGGCGCAAGCAGTAGGCATAGATACGCGCAACGTAGCGCTCGTAGATCGGTGCGAACAGGCGCTTATCGCCCTGCGCGGCAGCCATCACGGCGCGTTCGGCGGTGGCATCCAGCGCTGTGCTGTGTGCTGCGTCACTCATGGTTGGGTAGGCTAACGTACCAATGGCTCTGCCCTCCATCTTGCATTTCTGCGTACACCCACAAAGACAATGGCAGCCGCCAAACGTTACAAGGCATTTTCTTTCGGTGCGGATTCTAGCAAAGATCAGCAGCTATTCGGCATTCGGCGCACACCTTGCGATAATTGGCTCAGAATCACGGCTTCCCATATGGAGATCGCTTCACATGCTCATTGATTTTTCGCCCGTCCGTGAGGGCGGCATGAAACTGCTGGCGTTTTCAAAGCAGTTCACCTTCCACGATCTGCGGCTTGCCATCAACGCTTACCTTGATGCAACGCTCGATCTGCTGGCAGATTGCGACGATGCAATGCTCACCCACGAACCGCACGACGAAGGCGCATACGATCCGTTTGCCGCCGAGGCAGAGCAGCACATTGGCTGGAACTTAGCGCACCTTGTGCTGCATGTGACAGCCAGCCTTGAAGAAGGTGCTGCTTTTTGTTCAGTGCTTGGGCGTGGCATTCCGCTTGGCGGCAGGCTGCGCTACGAGCCAGATTGGCGGGCGTTCACCACACGCGCACAAGTCATAGCGCGCTTGGAAGAATGCCGCCGCATATGTATCGCCTACCTTGATACGCTGCCAGAGCCGCCGCACCTTGATGTTTACCGTGAACTGCCCGAATCCATTGCAGAACACTTCGGAAAGCTGAACGCACCTGCCAATATGCTGCTAGGGCTGCGCCACTGGGATGACCACATCGCGCAAATGCAGGATGCCAAAGCACAGGCGCAAGCCGCACTTAAGGCATAGGGCAGCATGAAGGCGATTCTGTACGACTCGACTGGCAGCCCTGACGTGCTGTACCTCGGTGAAGCGCCTGATCCACAGCCCGCCGCTGATGAGATGCTCGTCCGCGTGCGCGCTACGGCGCTCAACCGCGCCGATCTGCTTCAGCGGCGGGGTGCTTATGCGCCACCCGCGGATGCTTCACCGATCTTGGGCTTAGAAGTGGCGGGCGAAGTGGTCTACGCGCCTGCTGAGGCGCCGTTCGCTGTTGGCGAACGCGTCATGGCAGTCGTAATCGGCGGCGGCTACGCTGAGTATGCCACCGTGCCGCTGGGCATGGCGATGCGCGTGCCAGAGGCGCTGACTTGGGAACAGGCAGCCGCAATCCCTGAAGTATTCCTGACCGCCTACCTGAATTTGTTTACGTTGGGCGGCTTGCAAGCAGGCGAGAGCGTCCTGATCCATGCCGGCGGCAGCGGTGTTGGCACGGCAGCCATTCAGCTTGCGCGGGAAGCGGGCGTGCGCGTCTTTGCGACGGCTGGCACGTCCGAAAAACTTGCCAAGTGCCGCGAGCTAGGCGCTGCCTTCGCCATCAACTATAAGCAAGAGGATTTTGCCGCCACTGTGCGAAGCGCTACCAATGGGCGTGGTGTGAATGCCGTGCTGGATTTCATCGGCGCGCCGAACTGGGCAGCCAACCTTGAAGCGCTTGCCCTTGGCGGGCGCCTGATGCTGATCGGTTTTTTGGGCGGCTCTAAAGCACCTGCCCTTGACCTTGCGCCGATCCTGACCAAGAGCCTGCACGTCACTGGCACAACACTGCGCCGCACGCCGCTGCCGCAAAAAATTGCTCTGACTCGCGCCTTTGAGGCGTTCGCCTTGCCGCGCTTTGCCAGCGGTGCCTTGCAGCCAGTCCTTGATCGTGTGTTTCCGCTGGCAGAGGCTGCGGCTGCCCATGCCTACATGGAGACCAACCAAAATATCGGAAAGATCGTCCTACGAGTAGAATGAGGATACTGTGCAGGATAAAGTCATCTTGATCGCAGGCGCAGGGCGCGGCATCGGGCGCGCCTTGGCGCTCAAACTTGGCGCGCAGGGCGCAAAACTTGCCCTGAGTGCGCGCACCTATCCCGAACTTGCCATGCTTGCCGATGAGGTGAAGGCGCTCGGCGGACAGGCACTTGCCACGGCTGCCGATATGACGGTTCAACGCGAGGTGGCTAACCTGATTGCCGAGACACACGCTACCTACGGACGTCTTGATGCAGTCTACTACGGCGCGGGCGTCGGCGCGCTCAGCAGTGCCTTAGACCTCACAGAAGCCGACCTTGATCGGATGTGGGCGACGAATTTCAAAGGGCTGTTCCACCTGACGCGGGCAGCCATTCCGCACATGCTAACCAACGGCGGCGGGCAGTTCGTGATCCCGGTTGGCATTTTAGGGCGGCACGTCATGCGGAATTCTGCGGGCTACAGCGCCTCGAAGTTTGCGGTGGTTGGCTGGGTGAAGGCGCTGGGCGAAGAATTCAACAAGCGCGGCATACGCTTCACGCTGCTCTATCTGGGTGGTGTGAACACAGGCTTCTGGGACACGATTGAGATGCGCGTAGACCGCACCAAGCTGCTGACGGCGGAAGCGGCGGCGGATGTCGCGCTCTATGCGCTGAATGCACCTAGCCCTGCTGTGGTCAACGAGATCGTCATGCAGCCTGATTCGCACCAATTTGTGTGAGGCAGCCAAAGCACACGCCTTTCTACAGCGCGTATCTTCAAAATGCGCTACAATGAAGCTGAAGCCAACCACAGCTTAACGGAAACGCGCATGAAAAAGCTCAAAAATTACGTAATTCAAGATACGCGCTACATTTTGCCGTTTAATCAGCCTGCACGCGAACTAAATGTGCTGAACAAGCCGCTTTGGTTGGTGCAGCGCGATGCACTCTCGCCTTATTGCGATCCTGAAATCTCAATCACGGCGCTCACGGATATTCTGCCCGCCGCTGAAGAAACGCTCATCTACCGTGATAACCTCTACTTTGACCGTGAGTACATCAAGGCGTTTGTGACGCAAGCGCGCAAGATGGGCGTGCCATGCCGCGCCGCCTTCAAGCCCGAAGATAAGGCCTTGGTCAGTTACGCCGTGCCGCTGGCGCGCTGCGTGCAGCATGTCTACAAGCGCTCTGCCGATGGCAAGCTGATTAAAGATGCGCGTGGGCGCGAAGAAATAGACCACTACGAATTTGACCTGTGGTACTACCCACGCGGCTACAGCCCAAGCCTAAGCACCGTGCCGCTCTTCGTGGAGACGGGCTGGGATGAGGTCGGCTTCTATTCCTTGCCCGACTATATGTCGGATCGCGGCGATCTGGTGCATTACGTCACACAGCGCAGCATCCTCAGCATCGAGAATTGGGTGCATGTCTTTTTTGCCAACGTGCCGATGGGCATTTTCTCGTTGGGCAAGCGCTTTGAAAACCGCATCATCCCGATGAAGGGCAAAGAGCGCAACCCTGAATACAGCAACTTCACCCTGATCGGCGTGCTGCTGCGCGCTTTGCTAGAGCAAAAGCACGTTCTGGAGAGTTCTTCCCTTGTGCATGTGGGCAAAAACACGCGCATTAATCCCTCAGCCGTCATTCACGGTCCGGCTTGGATCGGGAACGATTGCACCATCGGTCCCGGCGTGGTCATTCAGAACTGCTACATTGGTGATCGGGTGAACATTGATCAGGGCGCGCAGTTGATGCTGAGCGTGGTCGGTGATAACTGCTTTTTGCCGTTCCGCGCCTCGCTCTACCTGACCGTGCTGATGGAACACTGCATTGTGGCACAGAACACCTGCTTGCAAATGTGTGTGGTTGGGCGCAGCAGCTTTATTGGTGCTGGCAGCACCTTCACGGATTTCAATCTGCTGCCCAAGACTTTGGAAGTGGACGCCATTGATGGCAGGCGCGAAAAGATCGGGCAGAAGGTGCTAGGGAGCTGTGTTGGCAATAACTGCCGTATTGGATCAGGCATGGTCATCTATCCCGCGCGCATGATTGAGTCAGATACAGTCTTGTTCGCCAAACCTGATCGGCGCATTCTGCGGAAGAACATCGCCTTTGAGGAAAGCGATCATCATGGCTTGCGCGGCGAGATTTCCGCCCTGCACCGCCAGAAATTCCCGCGGGCTGCCGAACGTCAGGATGAGACGAGCTTCCTTGAGGAATGGGAATAACCTATGTCTGAGCGTGTCACCGATACCTTCGCATTCATCATCCATCCCATTCACCCAAAGCGGGATGTCAGCCGTAAATTTCCGCTGTTGGGCAAAGTGTTGACCGAAAAGCAGGTGGATTTTCTGTCGGCATATTTTCCACCCGTCTATATCTCGGAGATCACAGGTGCGCGCAGCCAAAGCACAGGGCGCGAGATCAAGGGTTGGTTTATCGCTTGCCCGTTCACGCCCAAGCGGATGTTAGAGCTGCCCGTCGCGCACGTTTACGACAAAATCACGGCGAGTGCGCGCAAGGGTGAGCAACTCGGCGCAAAGATCGTTGGTCTGGGCGCTTTTACGAGCGTGGTTGGTGATGCTGGGCGTACCATCGCCGACCGTTTGGCAGTGCCAGTTACTACGGGCGATAGCTACACCATCGCCATCGCGGTAGAAGCAGTCCGCCAGGCAGCCGCGCAGATGCACATTCCGCTTGGCACGGCAAAAGCGGCAGTGGTCGGCGCGACGGGCGCCATCGGCAGCGTGTGCGCCGAGATTCTGGCGGACGACGTGGCAGAATTGGTGATCGTGGGCAGGCGAGACGCTGCCCTGGACGCCGTGCAGGCGCGCTGTGCAGGCAAAAAGGCACAGATCATCGCCAGCACAGATCTAAACACCATTTACGACGCTGATCTGATCTTGACGGTGACCAGTGCCGTAGATGCCATCATCTTCCCGAAACACCTGAAGCCGGGCGCAGTGGTCTGCGATGTAGCGCGCCCGCGTGATGTTTCGGTGCGCGTGGCGCAAGAACGGGATGATGTGTTGGTCATTGAAGGTGGTATGGTCGAAGTGCCGGGCGCAGTGGATTTCCATTTTGATTTTGGCTTTCCGAAGGGCAAGGCATTCGCCTGCATGGCAGAGACGATGGCGCTGGCGATGGAAGGGCGCTACGAAGACTACAGCATCGGGAAGTCTTTGACGGCGGCGCAGGCGAACGAGATTGCGGCAATCGCGGGACGGCACGGCTTCCGCTTGGCAGGCTTCCGCAGCTTTGAGCGTGCGGTGACCGATGATCACATTTTGCAGGTGTTGGAACGCGCCCACACCACACGGCGCACCTGGTCGCCCTTAGGGGCGTAAAAACTGCCAAATGGTACAAACACTCTCCCAACCGCAAGTGCCTTGTGCTTGCGCTAAACTTTCTGCAAGCAAACTTTTCGCCTTGTGCCGAAGTGCGTTACAATCAGTGCGAGTTTATTCGGCGCGTTGTTACGTGCCACACAATCAAGCCATCCAATAAGCGAGGTGAGACGGTGAGCAAGGGACGTATTCTGGTTGTTGAAGACGATTTTGATATTTCAAACATGCTGCGGATTTACTTCACCGGGCAAGGCTATGACGTGCAGGTTGCGCCACGCGGCGGCGATGCACTCACGCTCACGCGCAAACAATTGCCGCAGTTGATTGTGCTGGACATCATGCTGCCGGATATGGATGGCTACGCCGTGTGCCGTGAATTGCGCCAGACGACGCGCACCAGCCACATTCCGATCATCTTCCTGACGCAGCGTGACGAGCGCTCAGATCGCATCGCCGGGCTGGAACTTGGCGCGGATGATTACATCACCAAGCCGTTTGACATTGAAGAACTTAAGCTGCGTGTGAAGAATGCGATTGAGCGTGTGGATCGTGAAAAGAGCATGGATCCGCGCTCGAATTTGCCTTCCAGCCGCCTGATCGAAGAACAACTGCGCGAGCTAATGCGGACAACCGACACCTGGTATTACATGGACATCAAAATTAACCACTTCGATGCCTTCCAAGAGGTCTACGGCGTGCTGGCAAGCACAGAAGTGCTGCGCTTTATGGCGCTGTTGCTTGGCGAAGTGGCAGACGAATTCGGCACGCCGGACGACTTCATCGGACACGCCGGCAACGATAATTTTGTGGTGATCACCTACAGCAGCCGTGCAGCAGCCCTCAAGGATCGGCTGGCGGAACGCTTTGATGATGAGGTGAAACAGCACTACACCTTCATTGACCGTGAACGCGGGCATATCGTGGTGGAAAGTGGCGATAGCAAACCGCTGATGACGCTTGGGGTTGGCATGGTCTCCAACGCCACACAGCGCTTTGCCGATATTCGTGAGATTACTGAACTGGCGGCTGAGGCGCGTCGCCGTCCGGCGGGCGATTCAGTCGAGCCAATCGAAACATCGTGGTAGGGAAAAACAGCCGCAGATAGGTTGTTAAAGGATAGCGCATGGACGGGTTTGTTCTGCTATTGCTGGTTGTCGGGTTCAGCATGTTTGGCGCCGTTTTTATGCTGGCGCGCCTGCGCTTGGAGCGCGTTTCGGAAGCCGAAAACCTGCCGGAGTCCGTTGTCCAGGTCAACCTGCTGGATAACGATGATGCGGTCGTCGTGGCGGAAGGGCGTGGGAAACTCGTCTACACCAATGCGCGGGCGCAAGCCTGGTTCGGCTTAAGCGGCGGTGAACCTGATCTGGAAATCATGGTCGATAGTGTGCAGCCTGCTGAAACGTTCTTGGAGCTTTTCAGCAAGGAAGGTACCGCCTCTTTCCGCATTGGTGCGCGGCGCGTAGAGGCATCCTCGCACTATGTGCCGCACGCGGGCGTGCCACAAATGGTTGTGGTGATGCGCGAACTCACCTCGCCCAACGCCGGGCGCGAAATGCTCGATCCGACGCACGCACTCATCTTGGTGGGCGATGCCGTTCAACTGCTCAGCAGCAACATGCCGCTTGAGGAGGCGCTTGATGAAGTGCTGCGCCTGATTGAGAACGTCATCCCCTTTGATGTGGCAGAGGTGAACCTGTGGGACGCCTCACTCCAAATCCTAACGCCGCACGGCAAGCACGGCGACCGCAACTATTTTGATGCGCTGGACGCCGCTGAAGGCTTTTATAGCTTGCAGGATAGCTGTAGCGGTTGGTTAGTGCGCTACCGCCAACCACTGCTTGTGCCAGATATTCGCCTGCGCCCGGATGTCCGCACCAAAATCAGCAGCTATGGCTTGCAATCGCTAGTCGGCGCGCCGCTGATGGTTGGTGATCGGCTGATCGGCACCCTTGAGCTGGGCAGCCGCAACCGCGTCGCCTTTGATCATGAGGATATGGCACTGCTGCAAATTTTGGCAGGTCAGCTTGGCATTGCCATTGAGAATACGCGCTTGCAACAGACGCAATCGGAGCGTGCAGCAGAGCTAAGCGGCTTGCAGCAGATTGCCGGCGTGATGACTTCTATGCGCGATCCGCGCCAGATGTATACACAGCTCACCAGCCGTATCGCCATGCTTGCCGATGTTGAGATGTGCGGCGTGCTGCTGGAGTCTTCCGATCAGAAGGCGCTCGTCGGACATGCGCCGTTCTACGGCGTGCCAGAGACGATTGTCTCGATGTACCGCATTTCGCTGGCGGAGGATAGCATTGGCGCCGTCCTCTACAAGGCGCGTGACTGGTGGTATTCCAACAACGTGCTGAGCGATGACATCGTGCGCGCTGCCGGCTTAACCAGCCTTGCCGAAGCCGTTGGCGTCCGCACGACGGCACTTGTCCAAATGGCGGTTGGCAATCGGCGCTTTGGCGTGATTCAAGTCTCCAACAAGCGCGATGGCAAGGGCTTCACCGAGAACGATATGCGCTTGCTGAGCGTTTTTGCCTCGCAAGCGGCAATTGTGGTGGAAAACGCACGCCTCTATGACGAAGAACGCCGCCGTTCGGAAGAGATTGGCGGTTTGCAGCAGGTCAGCCAAGCCATTGGCGTGCTGCGCTCTGCCGACGAGATGTACGGCTACTTGAATGAACAGATCGCCAAGCTAATGAACTGCCAAATGTGCGGCATCCTGCTGCATGATCCGAGCCTTGGGCAGTTGGTCAGCCGTCCGCCGTTCTACGGCGTGGATGACGACCTGATCCGCCATTATCGCATCACCATTACGCCCGGCACCACCTTCTACCGTATTTACACAGAAGGCGATTTTTGGATCAGCAACGAACTGCGCGCTGATCAAACGCTGCGTGATAGCGGCTTGGATAAGCTGGCGATGCTGATCGGCGTGCGCCAAACGATGATGGTGCCATTGGTGATCGGCGGCAGGCGCTTAGGTGTCGTGCAAATTTCCAATCGTCTGGATGGCACCGAGTTCACCGAAGATCAGGCGCGTGTCCTCTCGATTATTGCCGCGCAGGCTGCCGTGATCATTGATAATGCACGGCTCTACCGCGAAATGCGCGAGCGCTCTGATGAGTCCGAAGGCTTGCGCCGCATTGCGGAGTTAGCCTCCAGTAATTTGCGTATTGAAGAGATCATCCGCCAAGTGGTCAGCGAAACGGCTGCCATGTTCGGCTGCGAGATTTGCACGGTCGGCGTGCTGGATGATCAGACGGGCGCGTTGGTCATTCAACCTGAATACACGGTCGGCTTAATTGGCTTGCAGGATGCCTTCATCATTGATACCTACCGTCCCGGCTTCCAGAACAGCGTGGCGCTCTCACAGCGTCCTTTCCTCAGCAACAATCTACGCAGCGATGCGCGCCTGCTGCCTGCCTACCGCGAAATTGCGGATCGGTTCGGCTTCAACAGTGCGGTGCAAGTGCCGTTGGCTGTCCAAGAGCGCAGCTTTGGCGAACTGACCATTGCCAGCCGCACCGCACGCGAGTTCACCGAAGATGATCTGCGCCTGTTGCAGACGATTGGCGTGCAGCTTGCCGCCGCAGTAGACCGCCAAAAGCTCTATCAGGCAACCGATGCTGACTTGCGCGAGCGCATCCGCGAGATGGACGCGCTGACGCGCATCAGCAATGAGCAGAACAGCACTACCGAATTTAACCGCATCCTTGAGGTGATCCGCAACGAAGCGCAGCGCACCCTTGGCACGCCCTTCGTCAGTATTGCGCTCTTTAAGCCGAAAAGCACATGGGCAGACGCTGATAAGCCTGAGGTGCAACTGCGGCATGGACAAGCCAAAAACTTAGAGGCACTGGCGCCGATTGAGCAGATCGCCTTTGAGCGCCGTGAAGCGCTCTTTGTGCAGGATTATAATGCGGTCAGCCTTGCGGCAGTGCCAGAGAATATGCGCGCTGCGATTGCCGCGCCGATCTTCTACAGCGAAGAAGTGGTCGGTGTGCTGCACCTTGCCAGCCCAGAGCTAGAACTGCTGACGCAGCAAACCCTGGACTTTGCGAAGGCGATCACCAACCAAATCGCCATCAGCATTGGCAACGAAGAACGCTACCGCGATCAGCTTGATCGGGCAGAATTGCTCAAACAGCGTACCGATCAGCTTAACCAGCTCTTTGAGCTAGGGCGCATGGTGACGAGCGGCGAGAACATCGAAGATGTGCTAGAGGCTGTTGCACACGCCATCAGCGATACCATCGGCTTTAACATCGTGGTGATGAGCCTTGTGGATAACCGCGCCAAAGTGACGCGCCGCATGGCACAATCCGGCATGACGCTGCAAAAGTGGGAAGAAGCACGCCGCGTTACGCCGCCCCTGAGCAACCTTGACCACTTGTTCAAGCCTGAGTATCGCCTGAGCAACTCGTACTTCATCCCTGCTGAACAGCAAGATTGGCGCAACCTCAACCTGCCTTTCATTCCCGGCCCGCAGCCTGAAACGCCGCGTGTTGGCGCGCATGAATGGCATCCCGAAGATATTTTGATCGTGCCGCTGCGTAGCTCTGAAGGTGAGCTGATCGGCTTGATCAGCGTGGACGATCCGCGCAATGCCTTGCGTCCGAATGTGCGCGTCGTTGAGGCACTGGAAACCTTTGCCTATCAGGCTGCCTTTGCCATTGAAAACTACAACTTGCTGCGCGCCTATGAGGCGGAAGCAAACGCCACGCGCCGCGAGCGTGACCGCTTGGAGCAGCTCTATTTGGCTGCGGGCGAAGTGCAACGTGCGCCAGATATTCCGACCCGCTTGCTGGTCATTGCGGAGAGCATCCGCGCCTTAGGCTGGGAGCGCGTTGCCATCACGCTGCGCGACGATAACTTAGAGCCGCTGGAGACGGCGCTTTCAGGCTTCACACCTGAGGATGCCGAAAAGTTCAGGCGCAACCTGCTGCCTGGCGCCGTTTGGTCGCAGCGTATTGCCGACCCTGACTTGCGTAACTACCGCGTTGGCGGCGCCTACTACCTGCGCTATAACGATCCGTGGGTGACGGAAAACAAGCTGATCGCCGGCGTGGTGGGTGGCGCTGATGAAGAGTCCCTCAGCGGCGCCACCACGCTCCGCCTACCAGTTATGTCGCCGCGTCCCTCTGAGCAGTGGCATCCACTCGATACCGTCTATCTGCCGCTTTACGGTCTGGATCGCTCGCGCTTGATCGGCATCATCACCCTAGATTCGCCCTCGGACGGCTTAGCACCGACCGAGAGCGCGTTGCGCCCAATTGAACTGTTCGCCGTGCAGGCTGCCTCCTCGCTTGAAAATGTGCGGCTCTACCAAGATGTGACCCGTGCGGCACAACAAGAGACGCGCATCAACGAACTGATGGAGACGGTCACCAGCACCCTTGATCTCGATGAGATTATTGAGGGTGTGGCAAACGGCTTCCAGCAGATGATCGCCTTCACGCGCATGAACATCGCCCTGCTGCGCGATGACAACGCCACTTTTGAGGTGCGGCGCGTCATCATTACGCCGCGTGGCGAGATACGGGTGGCGTTAGCGCCCGCCTTGCGCGTGGAAAACACCGCCGTTGGCATGGCAGTCAGCGAGCCTTCGCCGCAAATCTATAACCTGACCGACCCTGAACAGGTGGCGGGTCTGGATGATTTGCGCGCCTGGCGCGATATGGGTGAACGCACCGCCTTAGTGGTACCCATGATCGCCGGCGGGCGCGCTATCGGCGCTATTCACATGGGCAGTGAACTAAACGAGGCGTTCGGCTTCAGAGAGCAGTTGGAGTTTGTCTCGCGTATTGCCAACCTAACGGCTGTGGCCCTTGAAAACGCGCAGTTGCTGCGCCAAACCATTGAGCGTGAACGCTTCTCCGTAGCGCTCAGCCGCGTTGGTCAATCCGTCAACGCCATGCTGGATATGAACAGCGTGTTGGATACGGTCTGCGCTGAGTCAGTCGAGATTCTGAGTGTAGACGGCGCTTATGTGTGGCTGGCGGAAGGCGACCACATGCTCGGCATCACCGCCCGCGGCCCTGCTGCTGAGCAGTTCAGCGGCACGCGCTTGCCGCTAAACGACTCGCCATTGCTGACCGCACGTGCCATCCGCGAGAGCGCGCCGATCTACCTAAACGCCATTGATCAGCCCGATGCGCCAATTCCGACCATTGACCTGCTCAAAAATGTAACGGTTGGTGGCATCCTGAGCGTGCCGCTGCTGCGTGAACAGCAAGCCATCGGCGCGATCACCTTCATCAAGACGGACGCGAACCGTCCCTTCACCAGTAACGACGTGGAGAAGGCGGCAGCCTTTGCCATTCAAGCCTCCATCGCCATTCAGAACGCGCAGCTTTATCAGGAGACGCTTGGCTTAACGTCCTTCAACCAAGCTGTCATTCAATCTATTCAGCAGGGCATCATCGTGGTGGATCAGGCGCTGAACATCCGCACGGTGAACGCTTTCATGCACAACACCTTCGGCTGGAACGCGCAAGAAGCAGCAGGTAAGCCGTTATTTGCTTACCGCCCCGCCTTAGAGAATTTGCTGGCTGAGCCGCTTCAGAAGATGTTGCAAAGCGGCGAACCGCAAGAAATCCTCGACGTGCGGACGCCTGACGTGCCAGACGCCGAACACGAGACAATCCGCAACTACTACCTCTATCCACTTCGGGAAGGCGGCACCATCAGCGGTAGCGTGATCCTCGTCGAAGATATGACCGAACGCGCCGCCCTTGAAGAAGACGTGGCACGCCGTGCGGCGCAGCTTTCCACGCTCACCGATATTTCCGGTCAGCTCACCACCGTGCTGGAACCAAGCGCCCTCGCTGAGATGGTCTTTGCCCAGCTCACGCGCATCTTGGAATTTGACCGCGCTACGCTCTGGCTGCGGCGCGATGACAAATTGGTCATCCGTGCGGCAAGTGGCTTTGGCGAAAACAACGCTTTGTTGGGCATTGAAGCAGACATTGCCGACTCCGACCTGTTCCGTGAAATCGCTTCACGCGGTCAGGTGCTGAACATTCCCGATATTCGGGAAGACTCGCGCTTCCCAATGAGCCTTGAGCAGCCAACGCGCTCTTGGCTAGGCGTCTCGCTGGTGTCGCGTGGCAGCCTGGTTGGCTTGCTGGTTCTGGAAAAGTACAGCGTTGGCTTCTTCACGCCCACGATGGAACAACTCGCCCTAACCTACGCCAATCAGGTGGCAGTCGCCTTTGAGAACGCGCAACTGTTCCAACAGCAGAGCAAGATTGCCCGCCAGACCGAAGCGCTCTATAAAGATGCCGCCACACGTGCCGAAGAGCTGGATCAACAGGCAAAGCGCCTCTCGCTGCTCTACCGTGTTTCCAACGCGCTGACGCAGACGCTTGACCTTGAAGATATTTTCGAGGTTGCCCTGCGCGAATCGCAAGAGATGCTCGGCACAGAGCATGGCAGCGCCTATCTGTTCGACTTTGAAGAACAGTCCGCCAAGCTGATTATTGAATATCCGCGCAGCGCGCAGCCGCCTAGCCCTGAAAACGCCCTGTCTTTTGATCAAAATCCACTGGTGGTGGATGTGCGCCGCACGCTGCTGCCGGTCTCGATCATGGACGCCGCACGCGACTCGCGCACGCCGCTTGTGCCGCCATCCTTAGAGGCGCAGAGGGTACTCTCCCAGATGATTGTGCCACTAGCGCTTGGCGGACAGTGCATCGGTATGATGATTCACAGCGCAGTCAGCCAAACGATTGCCTTCCGTCCCGATCAGCTTGAGGTGGCGCAAACCATCGCCTCGCAGGCTGCCATTGCCATCCAAAACGCGAATCTGCTTGAACAATCCTTAGCGCGTACCCGTGAATTGGAGACGCTTTTCGAGGCAACACAATCCATTTCTGCCACGCTGGACTTTGAGCAGGTCTTGAACAACATCGCCATGCAGATGATCGTTGCCTTGCAAGCCGATGGCTGCAAGATCAGCACATGGAATGCTGATGCGCGTATGCTGAAGGTGAACCACGAGATGCTGGCAATGCCAAAGGCAGCGGTGGATGCACCCGATACGCGCTATGACCTTGCCAACTATCCAACCTTAGAACGCGCCTTGCAAACACGCCAAACCATCTTGCTGCGCTCTACAGAGTCATACCTCTCCGAGGCAGAGCGCGCCTTGCTTGAACGGCGTGGTGCCTCGCACCTGATTGCCCTGCCGATGATTGTGCGTGAGCAGGCAATTGGCTTAATCACGCTTGAAATCCATAATCCGTTCCGCACCTTCAGCAGCCCTGAGGTGCGCCTTGCCCGCACCTTGACGGCACAAGCGGCAGTTGCCATTGAAAACGCCAGCCTGCAAACCGAAACAGCCGCCAAGCTAAGCGAACTCTTTAACCTTAGCCAACTTTCGACGGCATTGGCAGCTTCCATTGATGAGACAGAAGTGTACACGATTGCACAGCAGCGCTTCTCAGACCTTGTCAAGGCTGAGTCGTTCCTGATTGCAGTGGTGAACGAAGAAGGCACACAGATTACCTATCCGATTGCGCTGCGCGGCGGCGAACGGCTTGACCTTGCGCCGCACACGCGCCGCAAAGATGAGGTGCTGTTTGTGATGTCTAGCCGCAGCACGCAGCGGCTGATCGGCGATGAGGTTGCCAATGTGTTGGGCGCTTATGAGAGCGAGCTTGGGCTTGCTCAGACACGCGCCTTCATCGGCGTGCCGCTAGTCTCCTCTGATCAGGTCATCGGCGCACTGATCGCCGCCGACTCGCAAAACGCGCAGGCGTTCAGCCTGAACGATCAGCGCATTCTCGAGACGATCAGCTCGCAATTGGCAACCGCGCTCCAAAACGCACGCCTCTTTGATCAGGCGCGGCGCTTCACCGCACGCCTAGAGCGCGCCGTGAATGAGCGCACCCGTGAACTTCAGCGTGAGCGTGACGCCCTCAACTTCCTGTATGAGCTGACCGCAGACCTGACCTCCAGCTTGAATATTGATGTCACGCTCAACCGTGCGCTCATCAAGCTGATTGGCGCAGTGGATGCTGATATGGGCGCTATCCTGAGCATTGATAACCTCTCCGATAGCCTTTTGGTGCGCGCTCAGGTGAACATGCCCTACCGCGAAGGCGAAACCACAGGCTATAACCAATATGAAGGCTTGGCAGGCTGGGTCATCCAATCGCAGCAGCCGATTGTCGTGGCAGATGTGCAGCAAGATTACCGTTGGTTGCGCCTGAGCGAGGCGGATAACGAGCCACGCGCCGCCATTGTTGCCCTGCTGGAGGCGGGCGAAGAAATTCAGGGCGTGGCAATGCTCTTTAGCCGCACGCCGAACCACTTCACGCCCGAACAATTACCTTCGGTGATGGCTGCCACAACGCAAATCGCCAACGCGCTCAACAACGCTGACCTCTACGCGCTCATCCGCGAACAGGCAGACCGTCTGGGTGCGATGGTGCGCCGCGAACAAGTGGATAGCACCAAGAACCTCTCCATCGTTGAATCCATTGCCGATGGTGTGATGGTTGCCAACCAAGACGGCGATATTACGCAGTTCAACAGTGCCGCCGAGCGTATTCTTGGCTTGCCGCGCCAGCAGGTGATCGGCAATCACATTAGCGCGCTTTCAGGCTTGTATACGGCAGTTGGCGGTCAGAACTGGCTAGAGGCGATGCAGCAGTGGACGGAAGACCCAACCACGCACCGTCCCGGTGACGAGCTGCGCGCCGAGATCACCCTCGAAAGCGGCAAGATCATCAGCGTCATCCTTTCGCCAGTGAACATGGGCGACCAATTCTTAGGGACGGTGTCCGTCTTCCGCGACATCACCCGCGAGATTGAGGTAGACCGCATGAAGACCGAGTTTGTGGCAACGGTCAGCCACGAACTCCGCACGCCGATGACTTCAATCAAGGGTTATGCTGATCTGATGTTGCTTGGCGCAGCAGGGCAGCTTAACGATGCTCAGGCGCGCTACCTCAGCACCATCAAGACGAACGCCGATAAGCTCTCGATCTTGGTGAATGAACTGCTTGATATTTCGCGCATTGATCGCGGTGTGGTCAAGCTGAACTTGCAGGCAGTCAACTTTGAAGAAGTGCTGCAAATGACGCAGCGCCACCTTGATGATCGCATTCGCAATGAGCGCAAAGCACTGACCGTCCAAACCGAGATCGCCCCTGATCTGCCGCTGCTGCGCGCCGACTTTGACAAAATGGCGCAGATCATGACGCACCTTGTCAACAATGCCTTCAACTACACTCGCAGCGAAGGCACCATCACCATCCGCGCACAGAGCGAAAACGATGCGGTTGTGATCAGCGTGCAGGATACGGGCGTTGGCATTCCGCCTGAGAAGCAGGCAAACGTCTGGACGCGCTTCTTCCGCGATGAGGATGAACGCCTCGTGATCGAGTCGTCAGGTGCAGGCTTAGGGCTGCCGATTGTGAAGGAATACGTGCGGATGCACGAAGGTGAAATCTGGCTGGAGAGCGAAGTCGGGCGCGGCACAACATTCTACGTCCGCATTCCTGCCTTCGGCGCAGAGGACGCAGGCGAGGCTCAAGAGGAATAGCTTACGAACATTCAAAGAAAATTCATGCACAAAAAAGCAATTTTTTGCGTATGATATAAGCACACTATCATTGTCAGTAGAAGCGGTTTCAGAACTTGAGCAGGGCTGTGAAGAACTTTTCGGCTTGTAGCACCACGGGCAGTTCTGAAATGGGCGCCAAGCAGAAAGCAGGCAGAACGTGGCACGTATCCTAATTGCGGAAGATGAGCGCGATATTCGTGAGCTAATCGAGCTTGTGCTGACGCATTTTGCAAAGCACGAAGTGTTCAAAGCGACCAATGGCGCAGAGGCTGTTGAGATGGCACCGCAGATCATGCCCGACTTGATCATGATGGATGTGCGTATGCCACGCATGACAGGCTACGAGGCATGTGCCGCGCTCAAGCAAATTGAGGCGGTCAAAGATATTCCCGTGGTCTTCCTCTCGGCAAAAGGGCAAGAATCGGAAATTGATACCGGCTTGCAAGTCGGTGCGGACGATTACATCCTGAAGCCGTTTGCCCCTGAAGAGTTGGTGAAGCGCGTCACAGAAATTTTAGAGCGCTTCCGCAAAGGATAGCAAGCGAAAGGCGGCTGAAATTTCAGCCGCCTTTTTTGTAATCGTTAGCTGCTCACCGCCGCAAGGGCGCGCTTGGCGCTCTCCGGCGCACTGACGGGATTTTGCACGTCAATGATCACGCCGTTTTCATCAATCACAAAGTGGCTGCGCTGTGTGCCAGTGAACGTGCTGCCGTCAGCATAGGTCTTGGTGCCGTAGCTTGCCCACGCTTGCGAGAGGCTGAAATCGCTATCTACCAGCAAGTGGAAAGGCAGGTTGAGCGCCTCGCGGAACTTGCGATGGCTCTCGGCATCATCAGGGCTAACGCCTAGCACAACGGCATTGGCTGCCTCAAACTGTGGGTAGTGATCGCGGAAGCTGCACGCCTGCAATTCACAGCCGCTCGTAAAGTCTTTTGGGTAAAAATACAACACCACCTTCTTACCACGGTAATCGGAGAGCTTAACGCGCTTGCCTTCGTCGCTCAGCACGTCGAAATCGGGTGCCATTTCGCCAATAGCGGGCATCTTTTCCTCCTGAGGTCTTGAAATCTTTATGATCGTAATGTGCTTAGGGGAACTTGCCAATAGGGAAACCTGCCTCTGCTTGAGATACTTTTCACAAATCTGATAGCTTTTGAGAGCTTTCAACGGCTATCATGCCTGCTAAACATTAGGCATTTGGACGCCAACCCTTCAGAATCGGAGATATGAGCGAAACACACAGCCAAAAATCAAGCCGATTGCCCGCTTTCTACCAACGCAGCCTTGCGGAGCGTTTGGCGATCATTGCGGCATGGGCAGACCTAAGCCAAGCAGAGCAAGCCGCGCTTGGCGGAACGGCAGGCTTGGATGCCGCGCACGCCGATCACATGGTTGAGAATGCCATCGGCATCTATGCGCTGCCGCTAGGCATTGCCACCAACTTCTTGATCAACGGGCGCGATTACCTTGTGCCGATGGTGGTGGAAGAACCGAGCGTGATTGCCGCGTGCAGCTTTGCCGCCAAGCTGATCCGTTCCGGCGGCGGCTTTACGGCAGGCAGCGATGCACCGATCATGATCGGTCAGTTGCAGGTGTTGGATATCCCTGATGCACAGGCAGCTGCCGATCAGGTGCTGGCGCAGCGCGAACGCTTGATCGCCGCCGCCAACGATCCGACCTCGTCCATCGTGCGGCGCGGCGGCGGTGCGCGTGATTTGATCGTGCGTCCCTTCCCGAACACACCGCTTGGCGAGATGCTGATCGTGCATTTGCATTACGACGTGCGCGACGCGATGGGCGCGAATGCCATCAACACAGCCTGCGAGCAGATCGCGCCGCTTTTGGCAGAAATTAGCGGTGGGCGCGTTCATTTACGCATCCTGAGCAACCTTGCCGATCAGCGCAAAGCCTGGGCAAGCTGCCGCATCCCTGCCGCCGAACTTGCCACACAAACCCTAGAGGGCGTTCAGGTGGCGCGTGCTATTGTGGAAGCCGCCGTGTTCGCCGAGCTTGACCCTTACCGTGCTGCGACGCACAATAAGGGCATTATGAACGGCATGGATGCAGTCTGCCTTGCCACTGGCAACGATTGGCGCGCTCTGGAAGCAGGCGCGCACGCCTACGCGGCACGCGCTGGACTCTACACCAGCCTAACGCGCTGGTGGCAAGCCGAAAACGGCGATTTGTGCGGCGAACTGCGCGTGCCGTTGGCAGTTGGCACCGTTGGCGGCGCAACGCGAGTCCATCCCGCAGCAGGTGCGGCGCTGAAGGTGCTTGGCGTGAGCAGCGCTCATGAATTGGCGGAGGTGATGGTCTGTGTTGGCTTGGCGCAGAATTTGGCGGCGATTCGCGCTTTGGCAACTGAGGGCATTCAGCGCGGACACATGAGCCTTCATGCGCGCCAAATGGCGATTGCCGCCGGTGCTACAGGGGAGCAGGTGGCGCAAGTGGTGGCGCAACTTTTGGCAGAAGGCAGTGTGCGCTTAGAGCGTGCGAAGCAAATTGTGGCGACCCTGAGCGGAGCGTGATGAGATGGCAGTCCAAGCACGGCATAACCTCTATAGTGGTGTGAATGCAAACCTGAACAGCTTGCTGCAAAACACAGCAGGCGAATGGGAGAGCTTCCACGCCACCCATATCGTAGACTTGACCCGTGCCTTGAACGCGCAGTTGCCAGCAGGCTATGAGGCGCGCACCGAACGTTCGTTGCAAATTCGTGAGGTGGCGATTGTTGAGGGTGAAGAACAGGTGCGCCGCCAGCGCCCGCAGCCTGACGCCACAATTTTTGGGGTAGGAGTAGCTTCAGGGCGCAGCACACAGCTAGGTGCGCCATCCGCAGCACTCACAGCAACCATCCTTGAGACGATGGATATCGATTCAGAAACATTCCTGAGCGCAGTTGTGATCTATCAGGTGCAGGGCGATGCCCGCTTTGGGACGCCAATCACACGCCTAGAACTGCTCTCACCGGCGAACAAACCACGCGGTGCAGGCTACGCGCAATACCGTGAGAAGCGTAATGCCACGCTGCGTGGCGGTATGCCGTTGGTGGAGATTGATTACCTGCATCAATCGCCACCCATTGCTAAAGACTTGGCAAGCTATGCTGATCAGCATCCCAACGCCTATCCCTATGCTGTCATTGTCAGCGATCCACGTCCTTCACTGCACGAGGGTACTGCAAGACTTTACGTCTTTGGGATTGATGCGCCGATTCCGCACGTTGATATACCGCTGACATTCGGTGTATATCTGCACGCTTTCGATCTCGGTGCGGTCTATAACATAACCTATGAACAGACGCCAACCTATGGGCGCGTCATAGATTACAGCGTGCTGCCCAGCGCCTTTGAGCGCTACGCGCCTGAGGATCAAGCCCGTATTCAAGCGCGTATGGCAACTATTTTGAGCGGAGCGTGATGGGATGGCAGTCCAAACCAAGATTCGGCAAGATGTTGAGCAATTTTGGGCATTCGTAACGCAGCCCGAAAATGCCGAGAAGCGCTGGGAACTCATCGCGGGAGAGATCATTGAAATGCCGCCTTCTAGCCTTAAAAACAGCGCGCTCGCAGGGCGAATAATCTATTTTTTGTTGGCGTATGTGCTGCCACGCGGGCTTGGTTGGGTAACTGTCCCTGATGGCGGCTACCAATTGGCTGAAGCTATGTTGGTGCAGCCTGATGCCGCTTTCCTTTCTAAGGAACGTGCGCCAACGCTAACGGCGCGCGTTTTTGAGGGCGCCCCTGATTTAGCGGTGGAGATTATCTCGCCAAGCGAGCGCCACACCGAGATACGCGCCAAGATCAGCGCTTATTTGGCGCATGGCGCACGCTTGGTCTGGATTATCTATCCCGATGAGCAAATTGTGGATGTTTGGCAGGCGCAGCCTGATGGTGCGCTGCGCGTCGAGTCTTTCGACAAGGGGCAAACCCTGCGCGCCGACGATCTTTTGCCCGAATTTTCCTTGCCCGTCGCCGCCTTATTCGATGGGCTAGACTAACCTAACAGTGGAGTAACACACATGACAAATGGAACACCTAACACCTTTGATCCGCGTGGCGTGCTGAAGCCATCGCAAGCGGTTGGCATCATTGGCTATGGCGCTTACGTGCCGCGCTTTCGGCTGCCGGGCAGTGAAGTTGCCCGCGTCTGGACGAATGGACTCGGCGGCTCGCCGGTCAAAGAGAAGGCAGTTGCCGGGCTGGATGAGGACGTGATCACGATGGCGATTGAGGCAGCGCGCAACGCCCTGACCCGCGCCCAGATTGCGCCGACTGAGCTGCGCGCTGTGTGGGTCGGCTCCGAGAGCCACCCTTACGCGGTGAAACCGACCAGCACCATTGTAGCAGAGGCAATCGGTGCGGTGCCGGGCGTGCAGGCTGCCGACTGGGAATTTGCTTGCAAAGCTGGCTCAGAAGCGCTGCAAGCCTCCATTGGTTTTGTGGGCAGCGGCATGGCAGCCTACGCCATGAGCATCGGTATGGATACGGCACAAGGGCGCCCCGGCGACGCGCTTGAATACACCGCTGCCAGCGGCGGCGCGGCTTATATCGTCGGTGCCGCCGAGAATGCGATTGCCATCTTCAACGGCTCCTATAGCTATGTGACCGATACGCCGGACTTCTGGCGGCGCGCTGAGGTCAAATATCCTTCGCACGGTGACCGCTTTACCGGCGAACCTGCCTACTTCGCGCATACACAGCAAGCGGCAGAGGCGCTGCTGCGCCTGATGGGTACACAAGCAAGCGACTATGCCTACGCCGTCTTTCATCAGCCGAACGTGAAGTTTCCAGAGCGCGCCGCCAAGTCGCTCGGCTTCACCGATGCACAAATCAAGACGGGCTTGTTGGCGAATGAGGTTGGCAATGTCTACGCTGGCTCGTGCCTGCTTGGCTTGAGTGCCGTTCTGGACGAGGCAAAGCCCGGTGATCGCATTCTGTGCGTCAGCTATGGCAGCGGCGCCGGCTCGGATGCCTTTGACCTGACCGTGACCGATAGAATCCTCGAACGGCAGCGCCTTGCGCCGCTAACGCGCACCTACATCACCCGCCGCACCGCTATTGATTACGCCGTCTATACGCGCTATCGCAACAAGCTGCACGTCGAGTAATTGGGAGTGAACACTATGCAGAACGTATCTATCATTGGGCTTGGGCAAACGCCAACCGGTGAACATTGGGAAACTTCGCTGCGCCATTTGAGCCTTCAAGCGATTGAGGCAGCAGTGCAGGATGCTGGCATTGCGCCAGAAACGCTGGACGCACTGGTGATCGGTAACGCGTTGAGCGGTGCGATCAGCGATCAGCACCACATTGGCGCCTTGATTGCCGACTTTGCAGGCTTGCGCGGCATTGAGGCGTTCCGTGTCGAAGGCGCGGACGCCAGCGGCGCCTTAGCGCTGCGGCAAGGCGCACTGATGGTTGCCAGCGGCGCGGCACAGACTGTGCTGGTGCTAGGTGTGGAGAAGGTGACCGACATCGTTGGCAGCCAGCGCACAGCCGCGCTTTCGACCTTCCTGGATAGCGAGTATGAGGCAGCGCAAGGCGCAACGCCGGTAGCGATCATGGCGCTGCTAATGCGCCGCTATATGAGCCAGTATGGTGTGAACGTGGCAGATTTTGCCAATTTCAGCGTGAACGCGCACGCCAACGGCAGCAAGAATCCGAATGCCATGTACCGCAACCTGATCAAGGCGGATCGCTTTGCTTCTGCACCCGTGGTTGCTGAGCCGATCAACTTGTTCGATGTAGCACCGGAGGCAGACGGCGCCGCCGCCGTAATCCTGACCACCAGCGAGCGCGCCGCCGACCTTGTGCCGCAGCCGATCCGCCTGCTGGCGAGCGCCGTTGGCACAGACGCGCTTGCCGTGCATGATCGGGCTAATCCGCTCTTTCTAAGCGCCGTGCAACACGCCGTGACCAAAGCACTCCGAACAGCAGGGCTTTCACAAAGCGAGATTGACGTGCTGGAACTGCACGACTCGGCAACGATTATGACGACCTTAGCGTTGGAGGCAAGCGGTTTTGCCGCTGTTGGCGAAGGCTGGCGCTTGGCTGCCGAGAACAAGGTCGGCTTGACGGGCGAACTGCCGATCAGCACCTTTGGCGGCTTGAAGGCACGCGGCAACGCGCTGGGTGCCACAGGCATCTATCAGGCAGTCGAAGTCGGTTTGCAGTTGCGCGGCAAGGCGGGCGCCAATCAAGTGCCAGAAGCGCGAGTCGGCATGACGCAAACGCTCGGCGGCTTGGGCGGTACAGCCGTTGTGCATGTTCTGAGTGTGTAGCGCTCGCCAACCTCCGACGCGATAAGACTGCGTGTGATAGGTAGGGGCAGGCCGTCCCTACCTTTTCGTGCAAAGCGCTGCGCTTTGCGCTAAACTTGCCGCACCGCCTATTTGTGTGAACTTGTGTGAGGAATAAGGTTGCCTATGCCTGCTATGGCTCAGCGTGTTGCCGCTTTCGGCACGACCATTTTCGCAGCGATCAACAGCCTTGCGCGCCAGCATAGCGCTGTGAACCTTGGGCAAGGTGCGCCCGACTTCGATGCGCCGCCACCCGTCCTTGAGGCAGCCGTGCGCGCTGTGAACAGCCAGTTGAACCAATATGCGCCCAACATCGGCTTGCCACAAGCGCGTGAGGCAATTGCCCTGCACGCTGAGCGTTTTTATGGGCAGCGCCTAACGCCTGAGCAAGTGCTGATCACCTCAGGCGCAACCGAGGCGATGTTTGCCGCCATTCTTGGCTTGAGCGATCCGAACGATGAGATCATTGTCTTTCAGCCCGTCTATGATAGCTACGTGCCAAATATGCGCATGGCAGGCGTCACGCCGCGCTACGTGAACCTTTACGCGCCGCACTGGTCGTTCGACCCTGATGAGCTGGCAGCCGCCTTCACGCCGCGCACGAAGGCAATCATCATCAACACGCCGCATAATCCAACCGGCAAGTGCTATTCGCGCCAAGAGTTGGAGATCATCGCGGAACTGTGCCTGCGCCATAACGTTATCGCCATCACGGATGAGGTTTACGAACACATCACCTACGATGGCACGCTGCACACACGCTTGGCAACCTTGCACGGCATGGAAAACCGCACGCTCACCATCAGCAGTTTGGGCAAAACATTCAGCGCCACAGGCTGGAAAATTGGTTGGGCAATGGGCGCACCTGAACTGGTGGAAAGCGTGAACCGCGCCCATCAGTTCATCACCTATTCCGTAGCAACGCCGTTGCAAGCGGCGGCGGCGGCGGCGCTTGCTATGCCTTCGGAATATTTCGAGTCGCTCCAAGCCGAGTACCAGCGCAAGCGCGATTGGCTGCTCACCATGCTGCGCGGCGCAGGCTTTCAGCCCTTCACGCCGCAAGGCGGCTATTTCATCATGGCGGATTGGCGCGGCGTTGCACCTGAGCATGTTCAGGACGATGTTCAGTTCGCCGAGTGGCTCATCCGTGAAGTGGGCGTGGCGTCTATTCCGCCTAGTGCCTTCTACCGCGCTGAGGATAAGCACCGCGTTGCTCACCTAACGCGCTTTGCCATCTGCAAGCGTGATGAAACCTTGCAGGCAGCCGCAGATCGGTTGGCTGCCATCCGCGTCAGCGGCGATTAGCCGAGGCGGCAAGCCTACCTTATCCCAAACACACACCTAAGGGCGCAGGTTAACTTGCGCCCTTTATGTGTTAACCAAACTGCCCTTGATCTTTAATATGATACAAAGTATCATTTACTGCGATACTCCGTATCGTTTAGATGAAAGGCAGTTTATGCGTACCTCTCTCTTTGCGCGCCGTCGCGGCGCTTTGCTGGCGCTTTTCCTAGTGCTGGCACTCCTAATTGCACCGTTAGCGGCGCTACCCACCCGCGCCGCAACCCTGAAGATCGTGGCGACGACCAGCATCGTTGCTGATTTGGTCAAGAACGTCGTCGGTCAGAATGCCGAGATCATCACCCTTGTGCCTGCTGATAGCGACGCACACACCTTTGAGCCAAGCCCTGCCGATAGCGCTGCCTTGGCAGAGGCAGCCCTGATCTTTGAGATCGGGCTAGGCTTTGAAGAATGGCTTGACGATCTGTATGAAGCGTCTGGCTCACAGGCGAAACGCATCGCGCTCGCCAGCGGCATTCAACCTTTGGCAACCAACACCATGCTGCGCCTGCTCGTCTCTGACCATGAGACCGCCGCCACTAAATTGATTGACCTTGATAACGGCAAGGTGATTGCCCATTATGCTGTGGACGCACCAACCTATCCCTACACCAGCCCAAGCGGGCGCTTTGGCGTGAAAATTCAGACCAACGCCAACCTGATCACGGCTGTGGATAGCGGCATCGCCCTCGAAGATCACGGCGATCACATGCACGCCTACAAGCGCGATGCCAAGCTGACTGATTTCAAAGCACAAGGCAGCACGCCGATCCACTATGTGGCGCACGTCGGGCAGATCGCCATCTTTAACGACGGCAACGGTGAAGCGATGCTGCTCACCGAACGCAACTTTGAATCGGCTGAGGCAGAGATGCTCACCTTCAAGACGGCACGCGGGCATCACGGCGTGGCAGTGCCGCTTGGTGATCGAATCGTCGTCAGTGTGCCAGACACCCAGAACGCTGACTACGCGCTGCCACTCGGCATTGAGGTGCGCGATATGCAGGATAACATCGTTGCCAGCTTCCCCGACCAATGCCCCGGTCTGCATGGTGAGGCAAGCAGTGGCGCCTTTGTGGCATTTGGCTGCACAGACCGCGTGCTGGTGCTGGAGCGCAACGGGAATGCTTTCAGCGTCAAGAGCCTGCGCTACGCGCCAGAGACGCCAAGCGGCACCCGTGTTGGCACCGTCGTCGGTCACGAGAAGCAGAACTTCCTGATCGGCAACTTTGGGCAGACAGGCTTGGTGCGGATTGATCCTATCGCCGAGACGCTGACGCCTATCACGCTGCCAATGCGCTATTCTGCCTTCCGCCTTGACGCCGAGACAGGCGAGAAGATCATCGTGGTGACGGCTGATGGCAACCTGCACCGTGTGGACGCCATCAGCGGCGAGATCGAGGCGAGCGTCGAGGCAGTGACGCCTTTCGTGTTCCGCAACCGTGTGCCGCGTCCCGGCTTGGCGGTGGTGCGCCACTTTGCCTACGTCACTGACCCTGCTTCAGGCGAAGTGGTGGAAGTGGACATTGAGGCGATGGTCGTCACCCGTCGCTTTGTGACGGAGGGCAAGCCCGTGCGCTTGGCAGTGCTTGGTGTGCTGGAGATGGAAGAAGAAGATCACGATCATGCCGAAGGCGATCATGACCATGATCACGAACACGGCATGTTTGATCCGCACATCTGGACGGATGTTGCCAACGCACAAGTGATGGTGCGTACCATCCGCGATGCACTGGTTGCCGCCGACGCGGAGAATGCCGCTGCCTACCGCAATGCTGCCACTGCCTACCTCGCCGAACTCGGCGCATTGGATCGCTTTGTCCGTGAGCAAATCGGGCAAATTCCAGAGGCAAACCGTGTGTTGGTCACGCCGCACAACGCGTTTGCCTACTTCGCAGAGCGCTACGGCTTCAAGACCGTGAGTCCGCTCGGTGTGACGACTTCCGAGATTGATCCGGCGGCAGGCGCCCTAGCGGAGCTGATTGAGGAATTGAAGGCAATGGGCGTGAAAGCAGTCTTTCCCGATAACACTAGTAATCCACGCCTGATGGAACTGATCGCCAGCGAAACAGGCGCCACGCTTGGCAAGGCGCTGATTGCCGATGCCCTGACCGCCGAAGGCGAGACAGCCACGTATATTGGCAAGGTGCGCCACAATGTGGCTGCCATTGTCGAGGCGCTAAAATAGCCTCAGCACAGCAGGTGAGCGAACAGTCGCTCGCCTGCTTCCCTATAAGCCCAGCAGCGCGCAAGCGGCTTCCCACGCCTCCGCGACGCTCACGCCGTCTTGCGCCCAGTCGAAGCCATGCGGCACACCGCCTGCCACGCCGCCTTCGGGCAGCGCAATCGGACGCCACACATAGCGCGCTTGGGTCGGCGGGACGAACGGCGCATAGCGGCGCGGATCGCTCGGGCCGAAGATCATCAACACCTTGGCGCCGGCGGCTGCCGCCAGATGCCCTACGCCGTTATCGTTGCCGATATAGAGCGCGGCACGGACGGCAAGCGCGGCTGTCTCTGGCAGCGAAAAGCGCTCGGTCCAATCAAGGCACGGCTGATCAAGGGCTGCCTTAAAGCGCGCCACAGCGTCCTGATCAGTGGCAGTGCCGATGACGACGATCTGCGCGCCAAGCCGTGCGGCAAGCTGTGCGGCAAGTGCCGCGAAATGCTCGGCTGCCCACCGCTTCTGAGTCATGCTCATGCCCGCGTTCACGCCGCCGCCGGGATGCACCATCAAGAATGCGCCGTGTTTTAAACCTGCCTCGTGCAGGGCATGTTCCGCCGTCACAGAGGCTGCCACTGTTGGCGGCACAAATGCCCACAGATCATCAGTGGGCAGGTTCAACAGGCGTGCCAGATCAAGGTAAATGTGTGCTTCGTGGCGCACCTCACGCGGCTGAATGGTCGCCTTGTGCGTATAGGTAAAGCCGCGTCCGCCGCTGTTCAAGCCAACGCGGATTGGAATGCCTGCCAAAAACGCCGCGATGCTCTGCCAACGCGAACGATCTGGCACAAAGGCAGCCTCAGCACGCACAGCACGCAGTTGGCGCACAAAGGGCAGCAGTGTGCGCGGCGCGGCAGGGTTTGCCACGTTGCCAACTGCTAGAACTGCATTCAGGTGTGGGTGTTCGCTCAGCATGGGTGCAATCGGTGTGTTGACTGCCCAAGTGATGTGTGCGTTTGGGTAGGCGCGGCGCAGGGCTGCCAACAGCGGCGTTGCAAAAATGACATCGCCAATGCAGCACGGCTTGATCAGCAGGATGCGTTTCATGATTCGCTATGGGGCGGCCCGCCGCGCATTTGGCGAGCGCGTGCTTCATGGCGCCACAGGGCAAGCGCGGCGCGTTTGGTGCGTAGCGCGTTCAGGCGTGGCATTCCGTTGGCATACTCCGATGACCATTCCTGCGCGAATTTGCCGCGCCGAACCTCATCAAGGGCATTTTCCAGCACGCGCACCAGCTTGGCATCGGTGAAGCGCTCTAAGCGTGAGAGTAAGCCATATTGGGCAGTGCGAGAAGTGCGCTCTAGGGCATTCAAAATGCCATACTCAGCGCTTTCGCCCAGCAAGCGCGCCAGCTCGCCCGAAAGGTAAAGCTCCAGCAGGCTTGCCTCTGGTGGGTAGCCTTCACGGATGAGCAGTTCTGCCGCCGCCGTGATCAAATGGTGCAGCGAGGGCAGCAGAGTTTGCTGGGTGAATAGGCGCAGTTCTGCCTCCTGTTGGGCGGTCACCTCCAGCGCACCGCCGCGCAACGCCCCTAAGGCATGAGCAAGCGCTAGGGCGCGCTGCCACGCCTTACCGCTTGAATCCTGTTCCACCGCGATAAAGCTCGGCGTGCCAGTGCCAGCTTGGTAGGCTTGCCGCAGCGCGGCACCGCTGCCACGCGGCGCAATCAACACAGCATCCACAAACGGTGGCGGCTCGATAAAGCCGAAGGCAAGGCAGTAGCCGGAAAGGAAGATGAGTGTATCGCCCACGCGCAAGCCGGGCGCCACCTGTGCGAAATAGTTAGCGGGCAGGCGCTCGTCTGGCTCTGCCAACAAGATGATCGGGCTGCGGGCTGCGGCGTCGGCGGCGGGCATTGCCTCAAAGCCTGCCATGCGCGCAGAATCAGCCTGACGACTCTCATCGCTGCCGATGACAACCGTCAAGCCACTTTCCCGCAGATTGTGCGCTGCGGCGCTGCCTAGCTCGCTGTAGCCTAGCAGGGCAACAGCCAGCCCTTTCAGCGCACTTGGATCAGCGTCAGCTTCGGTGAAAAAAGCAGGCACCTTTCCTCAAAATCCTTTAACGGCGCTCGACCAGTGCAAGTGTACCCGGTTCGCTGACCCATGCACACTGGAAAGCACTGCGCCCGGTGTTCGGCGCAAGCACTGCATCAGCAAACTGGCGCGGACGCCCTTGCACGCTGGCAAACAGCAGCCGTCCCTGCCCACGCAGGCAGGCGCAGCAGGCGCGCAAAGGCCTGCCCTTCGCGAATCACGCCGTCGGTATCCACGATCAAGACGGTCGTATCCACCACCAGATCGGGATCATCCAACCCGACAACGGGATCGAGCGGCTCTGCCGGCGGCGCACCGCAAGTCACCAAGACGAGTTGGGTAAAAATTGGCTCAGCATCGCTGAAGCTGTAATCGTAGACTTCCACAAGGTATGCACCGCTGGACGCTACGGGAATGGTGACGCTTGGCACGCGAATGCCTGTCGTGCCGATGGTGGGCCAAGACGTGCCGACGCCGTTCACATAGACTTCATCAGGGCGTTCGCCAACCTGATTGACGGTGATCGAACAATCGCCAAGCGTGATGGAATAGCCTGCCTGTGCCTGTGTTGGTGTGGCGCTCACGCTCACGATGAACAGAACAGCCAAAATAACTGACCAAAAACGCATTGCTTTCATTAGGAATCACTCCTTTATGGGATATTTGCAATATTATTATACGATCATTATGTGAATAGCCTGAAAAAATTTTGCAAAAAATAGCAAACGCTTGCCCTACGCTGACTTGACAAATTGCGGATGTTGGTCAGAGGGATTAGACTGGGCTAAGCGTAGCCAATACCTCTGACAGCACCAGCTATGCTCAGCAGATTGGAGCGTTAACGGCGTTCGACCAGCGCAAGTGTACCCGGTTCGCTGACCCATGCACACTGAAAGGCACTGCGCCCGGTGTTCGGCGCAAGCACTGCATCAGCAAACTGGCGCGGACGCCCTTGCACGCTGGCAAACAGCAGCCGTCCCTGCCCACGCAGGCAGAATGATGCTGCGGTTGCCCAGATAGGTGGGGCGCAGCAGGCGCGCAAAGGCCTGCCCTTCGCGAATCACGCCGTCGGTATCCACGATTAAGACGGTCGTATCCACCACCAGATCGCCATCGTCAGCGCCATCCAGCGGTTCAGCAGGCAGATCGCCGCCGCAGTTCACCGTCACCAGTTGGCGGAACACAACAACAGGAAACTCACCGAACCATTCCGTCACCTCAGCGAGGTAAGTGCCGCTGGCGGGCATGGTAGCCGAGACGCTTGGCAGAGGGTCTTCAGTTTCGGGGGAATAGGGCCAAAAACTCGTCACCGCACCAATTGTATATTCATCAGGGCGTGCATCGTTATCCACAATGCTGATTGTAATCGTACAGCCGCTGGCAGAAGCAACGTAGCTGCTCTGGGCTTGGACGGGCGCCGCCGCGCCAAAACTTGCCGCCACCAATGCCACTAGGGCAACCATCCATAACCATGTTGAGCGTTTCATTTGACATCTCCGTTGGAATAAACACATTGTCTGTGGTATTGTACGCCTCTTGTTTGCAGAGTTCACGGGTCAACTTGAAAAAATCTTGCAAAATTCTCGCAAATTGACTGTGTACACTGATTTGAGGTACATCCCTAGCTATGCCTGAATGGCTTTTGCCAACCTTTGCCCTTGCGCCTGCCTTGTTGTGGTTCTTCTTAGGCGTTGGACTGCCCTATACGCTGATCCTCCTGCCACGCGCTGATTGGCACAACCGCTTGCTGGTTGCTGCGCTCAGCTTAGCGATCAGCCCACTGCTCAGCACAACCGTGATGTTTATGATCGGCACTTTTGGGCGCTTCAGCGTTCTGAATGTCTTGATTGGGACGGCGGCGCTGTGTGCGCTTGGCGTGCCGTTGGCGCTGCGCCGTGCGCGCCAACCTAGTCCTGAAGCGCCGAAAGCGCCATCACTGAGCGCCCTTGAAGTCGGGCTGATTATTGCGATCAGCATTGCTGTGCTGCTGCGCTTTTGGAACACCGCCTATTGGAGCTTCACCACCTATGACGCGCTGTGGGTATATGGCTATAATGCGCGGCTGTTCTTGCTTGAAGGCAGCATTCCAACGCGCATTGGCTACTATCCGCAGCAGGTGGCGCTTGCCTATACCTATGGGCAGCTCCTCTGGGGCGCGATTAACGACCATGCAGCGCGCACCGTGCTGCCCTACTTCGCCCTTAACAGCATCCTGCTGACGTACTTGGGTGGTGCGCGGCTGTTCTCGCGGCGCACAGGGCTGATCGCCGCCGCACTCTGGACGCTCTATCCGCAGCACGCCGTTTGGAGCCAGTTCGGCGACCTTGAAGTGACCGTGACGGGCTATTTTGCAGGCACAGCCGCATTTTTCATCGCCGCATGGCGGGAAAAACAGCCGCGCTATGCAGTGATCAGCGGTTTGTTGTTGGCAGCAGCGCTCTGGACGAAACCAACAGGCGGTGCGCTCATCCAAAGCCTGATCCTGATCGGTGCTGTGGCGGTGCTTGGGCAAGGGATCGCCTTGCGCGGTCTACATTGGCGCGCCGCATGGCAGGCCATCTGGCAAAATCGCCTTGTGCGCTATGTGATTCTGGCGCTGATTGTTGCCTTTCCGCTCGGCGGCATGTGGTACATTCGGAATGTGCTGTATGGGCATCCGATGTTGGTGCTGCCAGATGGCTATTGGCAAGCGGCGGCACAGCGCAGTGGGCAAGAACTCGGCTGGCTGCTCTTGCTGGCGCTCTTGGGGCTACCCTTCGCGGCGCGGCGCTTGCCCTACGCCCTGATCGGCTTCGCGCTGCTGTGTGTGGGCGCGCTGCCCTCTGCTTTTGGCGGCAGGCTGCCAACGCTTGCCGAATTGCAACATATGGCGGTTGGGCAGATTGCGACTAGCATCCTGCCGACGCGCTTAGGCGTGCTGGACTATGCCATACTTGGGCTTGGCGCGGCGCTCATCCTCTGGAGTGTGCTGCCCAAATGGCGGGCGCTCAGCGGTGCGCAGCGTGGGACGCTAGGGCTGATCGCCGCCTTCCTGCTGCCCTATGGCATCACATGGTTTTGGTCATATTCCTATCACTTTCGGCTCAGTTTTCCGCTTGTGCCGTATTTTTGCTGGGTGCTTGCCGCCCAAGCTGATGCGCTCTTGAAGCGGGTGCGTCTGCCGCATGTGGCGCGCAGTGTAAAGGTTGCCGCCAGCCTGATCGTGATCGTTGCGCTTGCCGCCGTCGGTTGGTGGAGCGTGCTTTCCGCCTTGCCCACAGCGATTACCGGCGCGCTGCCCACGGATGACGCTAAAATTGCGGCGGGCAACCCTGCCCTGATGGACTTGGTAACGTTCCTACGCGAACGGCGCGCTGAACTCGGCAGACCGCTAACAGTGGTCTCTCCAGGTGAGCTGCGCCTAAATTTCTTCTTCCCACAAGATGCTATCCGCGGCGATTGGTTCCCTACGACGCTTGATGAAATTGCCGATGTGGACTATTACATTGATAGCAGCGTCAGCCACCGCCTGTATACCATTCGTGGGCAGTTCTACAACCAGATCATCGCCTCGCGCACGCGGATGGAAGTTTTATGGCGCGCCTTTACGACGGACGACGGCATTTTCCGCTTTTCCGCTTATGAGGTGAACAACCTCAACCGCTTTCAAAAGCCTGAGCCGAACGGCAAACTCGGCGTCCAAGTGGGCGAGTTTGCCTATCTGCATGGTTGGGATTTGAACAACCTAACCTTCAGCGCCGGGCAGCCGATTCACCTCGTGCTGTGGTGGGAGGCATTGCGCGCCGCCGACCTTGAATACAGCGTGTTCATCCACCTGTGGGATGAGGCAAATCAGCGCGCTGTGATGATCTTTGGCGGGCAGCCAATGGAGGGCGCTTGGCAGGTCTGGTATGGCGTCAGCGGCGAACAGTTCACACAAGCCTATCCAACGCGCCTATGGCAAACGGGCGAGATCATCAAGGATGAGTGGCGCGTGCCTGTGCCAGAGGACGTGCCAGCAGGGCAATACGAGCTGCGGATCGGCATGTATGATCCGATCAGCGGCGCACGCTTGCCCATCACACGCGATGGTGAGGCGCTAGGCGGCTGGCTGCGCCTGAACACCGTGCAAATTGTGCCGCGCTAGGCGCTTTAGGCTATAATCGCCGCATCCAGAAGAAGGCGCGTTCTATGACTTATGATCAGGTTGATCCGCTGTTGCATTGGCGTGAGGAATTTCCGATCCTCAGCACCTGCACCTACCTTGTGAGCAACTCGCTGGGCGCAATGCCGCGTGCCGTCTATGATTCGTTGCGCCAATACGCCGACACATGGGCGAGCCGCGGCGTGCGCGCTTGGGCAGAAGGCTGGTGGGACTTCAACACGCGGGTCGGTGATGCCATCGCACCAATCATCGGCGCGCCAAGCGGCACGCTTTCCATGCACCAGAATATCTCTATCGCGCAGGGCATCCTGCTCACCTGCTTCGATTACGACAGTGCGCGGAACAAAGTGGTCATTGAAGGCGGCATTTTCCCATCGGTCTACTACGTGCTGCGCGGAATGCTGCCGCCGCACGTTGAACTGCACACTGCAAGCGGCTACGACGGCGTGACGGTGGATGTTCAGGCGATCATAGACGCCATTGATGAGCGCACGCTCTTGGTGCCGATCTCGCATGTGCTGTTCCGCAGCGCCTACATCTTGGATGTAGCTGCCATTATCGAGAAAGCGCATAAGGTTGGCGCTTACGTGCTTTTGGATGGCTACCATGCCGCTGGCATTGTGCCGGTGGATGTGACGGCGCTGGATGTGGACTTCTATTTAGGTGGCGTGCTGAAATGGCTGTGCGGCGGCGCGGGTGGCGTTTTTCTTTATGCACGCCCTGACCACTTGCGGACGATGCAGCCGAAGCTGACCGGCTGGATGGCGCACAAGCACCCTTTTGCCTTTGAGGTTGGCGAAATGGACTTCCGTGAGGATGCCTTCCGCTTTCTGAACGGCACACCGCAGTTGCCTTCGCTGTATGCCAACTTGCCCGGTGTGGAGATCATCAAGCAGGTTGGCGTGGCTGCCATTCGCCAGAAATCCATGCGCCAAACTGCCCTGATCATGGCGCGGGCAGCGGCGGAAGGCTGGCAAGTGAACAGCGTCCGCGATCCACAGCGGCGCGGCGGCTCTGTGACGGTTAATCCGCCGCACGCTTATGCCGTTTCGCGTGCGCTGCTGGCACGCAACATCGTCATTGATTACCGTGAAGGGTCAGGCATTCGCCTCTCGCCGCATTTTTACAACAGCGATGCCGAAGTTCAGGCAGCATTGGATGCCATCACCGACATTTTGGCAAGCGGCGAATGGCAACCTTATGCCGATGCACAGTCGTTCGTCACCTGAGAGGCGCCATGCTCTACGATATTAGCCGCACCATCTCGCCCGATCTGGCAGTTTGGACGGGCGATACGCCTTTTTCTGCCGTTCAGCAGCTGCACATTGGGCAAGGTGACTCGGTCAACCTGTTCACATTGACCATGAGCGCGCACACGGGCAGCCACGCCGATGCACCTTATCACTATCTGCCTGATGGCGCGCATCCCGACGCATTAGCGCTTGACCCTTATCTCGGCAGGGCGCAAGTCATTCACCTGACACGACGCGAAGGCGGCATTCTGCCTGATGAGATCGCACCGAAGTTCCGCCCCGATGCGCCGCGCTTGCTGCTGCGGACGTGGTGCAGCGACCTGCCCGACCACACCTTCCCGACCGAATTTCCCTACCCGACGGCGCACCTCGTGGACTGGCTGGCAGCGCGCGGCGTGCTGCTCTTGGGCGTGGATATGCCCTCGGTGGATGCCTACACCAGCCAAACCCTGGACGCACACAAGCGCCTTGCCGCGCACGGCATCCGTAACTTAGAGACGCTCTACTTGCGCGAGGTGCCAGAAGGGTTCTACGAGTTGATCGCACTGCCGCTGAAGATCGCAGGTGTGTGCGGATCGCCTGTGCGTGCTGTGCTGCGAACACTTGTTGCGGAAGGTTAACCACATGGCTGATTATTTGGCGCGTGCTTTGGGCGCATGGTTTGTTGGCTTCTTCCCATTGGCAGAAATTTACGTGGCGGTGCCGGCTGCGCTTGCCGTCGGTCTCGATCACCTCTCGACTGTGTTCTGGACGGTCTTTGGGAATTTCACACCGCTGCTGCTCATCCAGTTTGGGTATAACAACCTGCTGCGCCTGCCACGTCTGCGGCGTTGGCTGGAGAACCTAGTCTCAGAGCGCGCCAAGCGTGCGATTGATCGGTATGGTTTTTGGGTCGTGCTGCTGCTCACGCCGTGGACGGGCGTCTGGGTGATGGGCGTGACGGCAAAGGCGCTGCGTATGAAAGGCGCCGTGCTGCTTGGTGCGGGCTTGATCAGCATCACGGTCTATGCGGTGGCGCTTGTCGTGCTAATCAACGGCGGTGTGCAGGTTTTGGCGCAATAGAACTGAGCGTGGTGAAGATCAGGGTTATGGATTGCCAAAATTGTGCGGATCACAACCAGAGCAGGGGCTGACACACGCACTGATTCCCTTTCCCTGCCCGCGGGGAAAGGGCTAAGGCTAGCGATTTGCTAGGCTGCCGCACACTACACGGTGCTTAAAAGTTGCCGCCTAGTGGTAGAATAGAGGCTGTCATAAAGAGCCTTTTAAATTCATAGGCAGCAAAACCTGATGAGCAGCCCAAGCCTAGAGACTGTTTTTGAATACCTTGCCCTTTTGATTAGCGAGCGCGAGGCAGATTCACCGTTCACCCTCAACCTGATTCAGCCCGCCCTCCAGTTCAAATTTCCAACCTTCACCCTGAGCGCTTACGGATTGGCATCTCTGCGCGACTTTTTGCGCGCTGCCGAACAGGCGGATTACTTCAAACTGGTGAACACGGGCGACCCCAAGACCAGCTACCTTGCGCTTGGCAGCAAGCGCCGCCACAGCAGCGCAGCGCGCATCACCGCCGAAATGAGCGCCAACGATCCGCGCCAGCAGCGCTGGATGACCGAGACGCTTGAACTGCTGCTGCTTGCCGAACGCGCCGATCAGATTATAGATATTATTGCAAAGGTAGAGGCACTGGCGCCGCCCTTTGATGCCTTCCTTGCCAACCAAGAGCGCACCACGCCGCTTTATAATGTACGTGGCAAGGTGCGCCGTCTGCGCCAATTTCTGGCTGCGCTGCGCGAACACGGCGAAACACGCGCCCTTACGCTCTGGCAGACCGCCCGCAGCTTGATGCGCCTGCCCGCCTTACCGCCCGTTAAGGATGCGCCGCGCATTGCCCAGAACATCAGCGCCATTTTTCAGGGCGAAGGGCGGCTTGCCCAACTGCCCGTAGAAGCGCTCGACAATATGTTCTTCGCCGTGATCGGCTTTCTGAAGGCGCGCCTCAGCCGCGAACGTGCTTGGGACTGGGTGACGGGCTTAGAAATCCTTGAGGAAGAAGCCCGCGCTGTGCCGCGCCCTGCACCGCAGCCGCCACGCAAAGGTCTGTTTGGCGGCAAACCTGCACCGCCAACCACCGAACCCCTTGATGAAGGGCGCATTGAGGCGCTCACCAAGCTGCTGCTGAAGGAATCCGGCGTGCGGATGACTCACGATGATACAGCGCGGTGGCGCGCCTTCACCGCCGCCGAAAGCCTTGATGCAGCGCTGCGCTTTCTTGCCGAACAGCCTGACTTGCTGCGCAATGATGCGCTGTTAGGCTGGCTGGATGATGAGATTGCCCGTGCTGTCGAGACGAACGACGCTGCCGCTGTGCGGAATGTGGCGAATAAATCCGCGATTTTGATGGTCGCCCGCGAGCATGGCGCAGAAGGCGCACGCACTCACGCTGCCGAAATGCGCGCCCTCTACGAGAGTGTGTTGGCTGCCGCGCAAACGCTTGGCAAGGTCTTTGCCTACCTTAGGACTGCCGCACCTGCCCAAGCGCTTGCCTTCCTAAAGGCTGATCCCGCCTTCCTTGCCGATGAGACGGTAGACGCGCTCTTAGAAGAACAACTGATTAAGGCAGCGCGTGCCGCGGATGTACCGCGCTACCGCCGTGTGCGCCAGCGCGCTGATCTGTGGCGCAAAGTGGTTGAACTGGGCATGGAGCAGGGATCAATGCAACATGCGCGCTCTGTAGCGGCGGAAGGCGATGATCGGTACATGTTGACCGAAATGGGCTTGCTGCTGCTGCCGATGGCGAAGGATACCGAAGAGACTCGTGAATTGGTCGAGCGTTTTCCAAGCGTGGCAACGCCTGAAGGCTTGGCGATGATCACGCAGACGATGGATGTGCTGAGTTTCCGCCAGGTTGCCCCTGAAGAATACCGCCGCTATTTTGAGGTGCAGCGCCTGATCACGCGCTGCTTAGAGATTGGCATCGACCGCGCCTTGATCGAGTTGAAATAGGACGCGCCTTGGCGCGTCCTAGCGTGCTGTGTTACCGATTCGCCTTGCGTTTTGCCGCCTCGTAGCGGCGAATTTGCATGTTGAGGAAGAAGTTTTGCACGGCATCCCGCACAGAGCCAACCGTGCGCTTGGCAATGCGCCCAACCGAGAGCCACGAATGCGCCAAGCTCACTTCGCCGCTGCCCAGCAGCACCACCGCGCTTGCCCACGTTAAGCCTGCACCAAAGGCGCACATCACTACCTTATCGCCAACCTTGCAGCGCCCTTCCTCAATCGCCTCGACCAGCGCCAAAGGCACAGAAGCCGCCGACGTATTGCCATACTTTTGCAGGTTGATCATGAATTTATCGAGCGGCTGGCGCATCATGCGCGCTGCGGACTCGATGATCCGTAAATTCGCCTGATGTGGGATGAACAGCGCAATATCTTCAGGCAGCAAGCCCGCTTTGTCCATCACGCGCTTCATGGAGCTGGAGAGCGTGCGCGTGGCGAACTTGAACACCTCGGTGCCGTTCATCTTCAAGTAGCCAAGCCGTTCGTTGATGAGCCGCTCGCCATATTTGCCAATAGGCATCACCGAGCCAGCACCGGGTACGTAGAGATGTTCAAAACCGCTGCCATCCGAGCCAAGCTCGTAGGTGATCACGCCGGCTGGCTCCTCGCTTGGCTGAAGCACCACGGCGGCAGAGGCATCGCCGAACAGCACGCATGTAGTGCGGTCGGTATAGTCCACGCCATAGGAGACCAAATCCGTGCCGATGACCAGGATGTTGTTCATGCCGCCGGATTGAATAAATTGGCTGGCAGTGACCAAAGCATACACCCAGCCTGAGCAGCCTGAGGCAAGCTGAAAAGCGCCGCATTTTGCACCGAGTTTGTGCTGCACAATGGTTGCCACACCCGGCACCAAATAATCCGGTGAGGAACAGGCAACAATGATCAGATCGAGGTCTTTGGCGGTGATGCCCGCCATTTCGAGGGCAGGTATTGCCGATTTGACCGAAAAATCGGAGGCTTGCTCATCTTCCCCGCGAATGTGGCGCTCTTTAATGCCAGTGCGTGTGGTGATCCATTCATCAGAAGTATCCACCATTTTTTCGAGGTCGGCGTTGGTCAGCACGCGCTCTGGGACGTATTTTCCCCAACCAGTAATTTTTGCGTAACGTTCGGGCATTTCTTTACGATTCCTCTGTCAGTGTGATAATCGGGTTCAGCCGGCAGCGTTCAGCGATAGGTCGGCATCTTCGGTGCGCTCACGGCGCTGAAAGCGCGTCAGTGCCTCCAGCACACGGCGGCTGGCAAGCAGCGCCAAGCCCGCGGTCAGCGTCAAGCCGCCAATGCGCGCCGCAACCTTGTAGCGCTGCGGCAAATTGCGCCAGCGCAGCATGAGGTCAACATTGGCAGGGGCAGCGGTGGATGCTTGCGCGGCAAGTTCGGCGTGCAGGCGTGCCACAAAAGCAGGATCGGGCGTCACGGGCGCGAGTCCGGCGCTCAGGCGGTTGGCAAGCAGCATCAAGCTGTGTGCGGCGGCTTGATCGGCGGGCGCTAGGCTTGGCAAGGAATCCTCAAAAGGGGCGCCGCTGATCAGGGCGTCTGCTTGCGCTGCCAGCAAATCTTCAAGCGCGGTGTTGGGCGCTTTGGGTGTCTCGTCTTGCGAAAAATGCCTCACCTATCCGTTACTCCTTAGCGGCGCTTCTCAGAGCGCGGCATACCTGTGCTTTCGTCTGCCTCTGGCTGTTCCTCCCCGCCGCCGAGCATCTCGCGCAGCGCCAACAAAGTGCGGTGATAGAGCGACTTGATGGCGCCTTCGCTGCGATCCATAATCACGCCAATCTCTTGGTTAGAGAGCCGATCCACAAATTTGAGGATCAAAAGCTGTTGGCGTTCTTCGGGCAAGGCGCGCACTGCCTGCGTCAGCCGCTCAATCTCATCTTGCGATTCGGCGCTTGATTCCGGTGCTTCGCTGCGAAGGCGCGCCGCCACATACTCATCCAACGGCACCACCTTATGGCGGCTGCGATCCCGATGCCAATTCGCCACCAAGTTGTGTGCAATGCGATAGAGCCATGCCTGAAACGGCACGCCGCGCTCTACATAGCCTTTGATGTGCGCCATAGCGCGGTGAAAAACACGCGCCGTCAGGTCTTCAGCATCTTCATGGCTGCCCGTGCGATAGTAGATGTAGTTATACACCTTCTGCACGTAGCGTTCATAGAGCGCGCCGAAGGCGGCTTGGTCTGTGCGCGCCTGCTCAACAAGCGTCGCATCCTCTAGCGCTGCCCATTCCTCAGCGTTTGGAACAGTCATACCTATACAACACCCTTTTTTTTTAAGCGTTACGCTACGCTATCGGCTGCCAAGTATAACAGAGGCAGGGCAGCAGTGCTTGCCCTTGCCGCCTTTACGCCTCTGGCAGGCGCTCCAATGCCTCGATGACCTGCTGCAACCACGCCACATAAAGTTTTTCGCTGCCAATGCCTAAGTCCAGCGTTAGGCGCATGAGCATGTGAGCGCGATCCGTCTCTTCGGCAATCTGCGGCAGCAAGATTTGTGTGTATTCTTCCAGCTTTTGCTGGTGCTGCTGAAGTTGGTGCTTGGCAAGGTTGATCAGCGTTTCCTTAGAAAGCAGCGTGCCAAAGAAAAGCTGAATCAGGAATGGCTCGCGGTGTGTGGGCAGCGCTTGCGGCGTGCCTAGCCAACGGATCAACTCGGCACGCCCTGCCTCCGTAATGCGGTAGACCTTGCGGTTAGGGCGTTCGGTCTGAATTTCAAGGCGGCTCTCCACCCAACCGTTTTCCGCCAATTTCTCTAAGGTGCGGTAGATTTGTGCCTGATCCGCCTGCCAAAAATGCGCCACAGAGCGATCAAACATCTGCGTTTTTAGGTCATAGCCGCTTGCCTCAGTCAGGTTGAGGATGCCCAGAATTGCGTGTAGAAGTGACATAATAAAGATGACTACCTTTCTGATGATGGCAGCCATTATAACGAATTCGCTCATAAAGCGGAATATGTGCGCTGTCACATATTTAAATACGGCGCTCACTCAGCAGGCTTGGGACGGTAGCGGCGCGCTTTCTCAGGTTTGCCCCACATAATCTTGTTCGGGACAAGGCGCACAGTCAGCGGCGCACGCACCGTGATTTGGCAAGACAGGCGCGGATAGCCGAACGCTGCACCAATCCGATCATGCCAATGCTGCGGTGCAGGCACATTCGCCTCAACCCACACGCCACAGGTGGCACACAGCCCGCGCCCGCCGCAGTTGGCGCGCCGCGAAAGCGTGCCGTAGGGCGTAAGTCCTGCTGCCAGCAGCGCACGCCGCAGATTTTCGCCCTCTGCGACGTGCAAGGTGATCGTTTGCTCAGCGGTGATGACGTTCACAGTGTGCGTGATCGGCTCAGCCATAGAGCGCGCCTTCACGCTCAACAGCATCCGGCGTAAAGACGTCCCGTGCGCGCAAATCCACCACCAAAACGGCTTCTTTGGCAGCGGCAGCGCGCTCGTAAAACTGCCAAACACGCGGCAGCCCTTCGCGCAGGTGGCGCATTTGCTTGTTCAGATAGCCCAGCAAGCGCGGATCGCGCACATTGACGGCGAAATGCCGTGCGGCGCGTTCAGCATCAGCGCCCAGCACTTTGCGCGCTGCTTTCAAATGCAGTTGGACGCCTTCCAGCGCTTGGCTGCACAGAAACAGCGCAGGTGCAAGCGGCGCGCCATCGCCGGGCAGCGTGATCTCCAGCAAGCCCAGCGCGTGCGCTTCCACTTCGGGCAAGATCAGCGCTTCGGTGGCAGCAGCGCGCCCCGCCTGATCCAATTCGGCGGCAACAGCGCGCACACCTGCATAGTCGTATTCATCGGGCTGATCGAACCAGTAGCCACGCGCACGCGGACCGAGCATATCAGCCTCATGCTGCTGGATAAGCGGCAGCAAGGTTTGGAAAGTCTCTGTGTCTAGACGGTAGTATGCTAAACCCATGGCAGGTTGTCTTTCCTCTGCACTAAGGCGCCGATGGCACTTGCCAGATCAGGCGCGGCGTCATTTCGAGAAAATCGGCGGCAACCAAGTGATACTGCACACCTTCATAAATACCCTGTTGCGCCACCAACCATTCCTTAGCATGGTGCAAATGCCCATAAAGGCACAGTGTTGGCTTGTAGCGCGAGATGAGCGCACTGTAGGCAGTTGGCTGCCCGTGTGAGGTGAACGGCGGATAGTGCATCATGAGCAGCAGCGGATCGCCGTTTTGGCGCATGGTTTGCCCGTGCTGCAACGCCGACTCAAGGCGCTGAAGTTCACGGGTGTAGCGGTCTTTCTTGGGGTCGGGCGCGTAGAACGGATCATTGGGCGCGATGTGTCCCATTGCGCCGCAGATCGTCACACCATGCAAGCGGAGCGCATCACCCTCGATCAGGTGGAAGCCGAGCGGCTCCGCCAGTTGGCGCGCCTGCCGTATGCTGTCCCACCAATGGTCATGGTTGCCGCGCAGCAGCACCTTTGTGCCGGGCAGCATGGTCAGCCACGCCAGGTCAGGCAGCACATGCTTGGTAGAGGATGCCCAAGAGACATCGCCAGGGATCAACACCACATCTTGCGGTGCCACGCAAGCGCGCCAAGCCATCGCCAAGCGCTCAGTGTGATTGCGCCACTTTTCGCCAAAGCGCGCCATATCACGCGCCTTGCTGAAGGAAAGGTGCGTATCTGCAATTGCCCAGAACCGAATCAACCGTTATTGCCTCACCTGAATGCTTTGCAAATTATAAGGGCAAGGGCGGCTATGCTACAATAGGTAATCAGAAGGGCAAGCTGCCAACATGGACACTGAATCCGATTCACCTGATTTTGAGGCGTTGCGCGCCGCAATGGTGCGTGATCAGCTTGCAGGGCGCGCCATTACCGACTCACGCGTGTTGGCAGCCATGGGACGCCTTGAGCGCCAACGCTTTGTGCCAGAAGCGCATCAAGCGTACGCCTACGCCGATTATCCGCTGCCGATTGGCGAAGGGCAGACCATCAGCCAGCCCTATATCGTCGCCTATATGTTGCAGGCATTGGCGCTGAAGGGCGATGAGCGCGTTCTAGAGGTTGGCACAGGCTCCGGCTACCAAACAGCACTGTTATGTTTGCTGGCGGCTGAGGTGATCAGCCTTGAACGCCACGCCGCCCTAAGCGCACAGGCAGCCGAACGCTTGGCAGCGCTTGGCTTCACCAACTTCACGCTCATCGTGGGCGATGGCTGGCTTGGTGCGCCACAATTCGCGCCCTATCAGGCGATTACGGTTGGCGCGGCTGCCTCGCGCATTCCGCCGCCGTTGGTGGCGCAGCTTGCCGAAGGCGGACGGCTGATCTTGCCCGTGCGCGATGGCAAAACACCTGATGACCAGGTCTTGGTTTGTGTGCGGCGGCTGCGCTGGCGGCTGCGTGTGGATAAACTGTGCGGCGTGCGCTTTGTGCCGCTCATCAGCGACCATGCCACGCCGAATCAATCAAGCTAACGCGCTTGGAGGTCTCTCTATCCGTGCGACTCTCAGCCTCACAGCTCAGCCTGATCAGCCTTTTGCTGATTGCGGCAGCCCTGCGCCTGCAAAATCTGGGCGCCATCGAACATAACGTTGATCACGCCTACCCGATTTGGCAAGCGCTCAGCACGCTAGAGCAGGGCAGCCTGCCCTTAGTTGGGCAAGGCACCAGCGTGCTGTTTGCCAACCCTGCCCTCACCGGCTATCTGTATATCCCTGCTTTGCTAGTTGTCCGTTCGCCCTACGCGCCTTACCTATTCGTGATCGCCCTGAACACGCTGGCAGTTTGGTTTGCCTACCGCGCTCTGCGCCGCTTGTGGGATGAACCTGCCGCGCTGATCGGCGCGTTTTTGCTGGCGGTCAACCCTTGGGTGGTCGAATATTCGCGCACCACGTGGGTGCAGGCGCTGTTGCCCTTCTTTGCCTGCCTCACTTTTTGGCTGTTCACGGCGGTTTGGCTTGGGCAAGCGCAGCGTCCACAGCAGCGTTTTTGGTTAGGCTGTTTGGCACTCGCCGCGATGACTCAAACTTATCTTTTGGCGTTTGCGGCACTAATCCCTGTTGGCTTGCTCAGCCTGATCTTTCGGCGGCGCGTTGGGTGGCGCGCTTTATGGATCGGCGCGCTGCTTATCCTGATGCCGACTGCGATCTATGGTGTGGGCTTGCTCAGCGATTCCGCGCAGACGTTCCGCCGTTTGCAAGGTTTCACACAAGGCAGGGCGGCGCTCTCGCCAGAGGCGTTTAGCCATGCGCTGCGCTTGATGACAGGGCGCGACTACGCAGCCGCACGCGGGCTGGAGGCGCCTATCCAAGATGCGCTGCTGCGCTTTCAGCTTTCAGAGGTGGCGCATTGGCTGCTGATTGTGGCGCTGTTAGGCGGCGTTGTCATCATGCTGCGGCGTAAGCGTTCGGCGGCTGTGATCGTCTTGATCTGGGGCGGTTTGCCGCCACTGATGATGTCTTACGTCTCGCAGGCGGTGCATCCCTTTTACCTGCTGCTGACGCTGCCCGCGCTGCACCTGCTGGCAGGGGTTGGCTTAGCAGCGGCGGCACGCCAAATTCGGTGGCAATCCGTAAGGTGGGCTGCCTTAGCACTGTGCCTTGCGGCGTTTGGTGTGCTGTGCGCGCTGAATGTGCTGCGCTACGCTCAGGAAAGCCTCAGCACGCCGAGCATAGATGGCTTAACGGCGCTGCCGCTGGCAGAAGGCGTGCCAATGGCGCAGCAACTGCTCAGCGCTGAAAAGATTGGCGAGGCAGTTGTGTTTGCGGATATTGACGGCTGGATTCTGAACAGCTTTGCGGGACGGCTTTTTGCAGTGGATCGGGATGTGAACATCTCCGAGACGCGCTATCATCCGCAGGGCGGTGGTGTTTACCTGCTCTTTGGAGCGGCGGATCGGACGCAGCCCGTACCGTCCGTCTCGGATGAGCGCGAGCGCTATACCTTTGCCGATGGTGGCATCGTCGAGGCGTTCTTTGTGCAAAGTGCTGCATCCATCCCGCGGACAATGCTGCTGAGCAGTGATAAAGGCATCACCCTGATCGGTGCAGAGATCAGGGGAGCGCTACGTGCGGGGCAGATTGCCACGCTACAACTTACTTTCAGGGTGGATGCCTTGCTGCCAGACCGTGCGGATTGGCTCTTTACGCCGTTCGCGCACGTCTACGACGCCGATAACAGGCGTATCCTGATCGCCGATGGGGCTGTCACGCCGGGTTGGGCGTGGCGCTTGGGCGATGTGCAGCAGAAGTGGGTGCGGTTACGGCTGCCTGCGGCTGCCAAAGGCACACTTCGGGTTGAAATTGGTTTGTATGATGGCGTGCGGGGCGAGTCGGCGCTTTTTGAATTGCCCGATGGCAGGCAGGTGCCAAGTGTGCCGCTCTCTGCCGCAGATTAGGCGAATGAAGGGCTGGGAGGATTCTAGGACTTGACACGCTCTTAAAAAAGCACTACGCTAGGCATAGTGATTATTTAGGTAAGCGCCAAGCCATAGTGGTTGCATTAATGAGCAGCACAAGCTCCATGAGCATTCCCTCTAAAATCCCATTGAACTCAATGTCAATTCCCATATAATGCTTATCGGCAGCCTGCGCCATATGGCACAGGCTTGGCGCGTCTGAGGGCTATTGTTCAGGCAAAGCACGAGTCCAGCGTTTCTAGAAACAACCTTTCTAGAAACAGGTTATGTAGGAGGCAAAAGCAAGGTGATTCAGGAACTCTTGAACCGAGCTGATCGGCGGGGATATGTTACCTTCGATGATGTAATGGAACTGCTAGAAGATGATGGAGAAGACACCCACACCTTTGAATCGGTCTTAGACGAACTGGATGAGCTTGGAATTGAACTGCGCCAAGATGAACTGCACCGCGATGAGGCGGACGAACTCGACGATGAGTATGACGCTGAAAGCGAAGAGGTGCAGGAGATCGGGGATATAAACGCCGTCTCGGCTGATGATCCCGTTGGGCTTTACTTCCGCCAAATGGCACAAGAACCTCTGCTAACCGCCCATGAAGAAGTTGACCTCGCCAAGCGCATTGAACTTGGCAAAGAAATCGCCCTCAAAATGGAAAGTATGCGCCGCATTGACCCCGAACAGCGCTGCCAGTTTGAGGCAATTATCCGCGATGGGCAAGCTGCCCGTGAACATCTTGGGCGTGCCAATACGCGCCTTGTCGTCAGCATTGCCAAGCGCTATATGGGGCAAGGGCTGCCCTTCCCTGATCTGATCCAAGAGGGCAACGTTGGGTTGATGCGCGCCGTAGACAAATACGACTATCAGCGCGGCAACCGTTTCAGCACCTATGCCACATGGTGGATCAGGCAAGCGATCACACGTGCGTTGGCGCAGAAAACGCGCACCATTCGCATCCCGCTGCACATGACAGAGCGCATCCGCCAAATGTACCGCACGGCACAATCGCTAGAGCAATCGCTGGGCAGGCGCCCCACACCTGAAGAAATTGCTGCTGAGATGGATATTCCCGCCGAGAATGTGCGCGGCATGATGGATGCCAGCCAACATGCCATCGCCCTAGAACGCCCCGTTGGCGATGATGGCGACAGCGAGTTTGGCGATTTTATTGAAGACCAAGACACGCCTAGCCCGGTTGAATCGGCAACGCAGCACTTGCTGCAAGAGACGATTGAGGAAGTGCTGAGCGAACTGACGCCGCGCCAAAGCCATATTCTGCGCTTGCGCTTTGGGCTAGGGGGTGGCGATCCGCACACGCTGGAAGAAATTGCCAATAAGTTCGGCTTAAGCCGTGAGCGCATCCGCCAATTGGAGAAGGAAGCCTTACGCCGCTTGCGGCATCCGCGCTTGGCGCACACCCTGAAAGACTATCTGGCGTAAGCCAATCCACAGCGGGACGGCAACCTGCCGTCCCGTTGCTTTAGCCGCCCAACAGCAGCGCCAGCACAAAGACCATCCCAAAAACCACCAGCAGAATTGCCAAAGTTTGCCAGAAGCGCGGTGCTGCCCACCATGCGCCGCGCCGCAACTGCGCCGCAAACGCCGACTCGCGCCGCAAGGCTGCCCACGCCAGATCCGCATAAGGCTGTTCGCCGCTGCTGTGAACGCGCCGCAAAAGTGCCTCGCGTTCGTCGGCGTCTTCCACCGCGCACGCCAGCAGCCACCATTCATAAGGCGTCTGGGCATAGTCGCGCAGCAGGCGCACCACCTGCGCCCTATCGCCCTCGAAAAGAAGGCGCGTCACTTGCTCTTGATCAGCGCGCATGGGGTGGCTGCTCCTCGCTAGGTGCAGTATCGGGCGGCGGGGCTTGCTCCGCAGGGCTGGGCAGCACCAACGGCATGACGCTGGTGCGGCGGGCGCTGCTCATCGCCGTGATATTGCTCGCAAATAGGCTTTCGGCCAGTGCGGCGAGTGTTTCGGGCGTGCTGCCGACGGCGGGCGCAGTTTGGAGCGTCTCCGCGGGCGTGGCGGGCGTGCTGCTGAACAGCGGCGCATAGAAACGCAGCACAACGCCGCCGCGCTGTGGGTCACCTAAGGTGATTTCATCGCCGCTGTGCAGCGTGGCAGGCGTGGCAGGCAACAAGCGGCGTCCGTTGAGGTAGGTGCCATTAGGTGTGCCATGATCGGTCAGGGTGTAGCCGTTGGCGGTGTGCTGAAGGGTGCAGTGTGTTGGGCTGAGCAGGGTTGGTGTGCCGCGCAGCGCCAGACCAAACGCACTACCAAGCGGCGTGCTACCCTCTGCGATGGGCAGGCGTTTGCCAAGCAGACGCGGCGCGCCGTCCACGACGATCAGGCGGGCAGGCGGTGCGTCAGGTTCGGTGGGCGTGATGAGGCGCGGCGGCAAGCGGCGTAGCAGCCAATAGGCAGCACTTGCCGCACCAGCTGCATAGAGCGCGGCACGTGGCACGCTCAGTTCTGGAACGGCGCGCAACGCTAAACCTGCTGCCAGGCACAGGATGGCAACCAGCAGCGCAGTCATGGCGTTTCTAACCGCACGAGAAGCTGAAAATCAGGGCGATTTGGGCTGACGCCGAACGAGATCACATTGTCCTCAGCGAGGATCATCGGGCGGTCAGGCGCAAGGCGGCGGCTATCCACAAACATTGGCACACCGCTTTCAGGGTGCAGCATCACGCGCCATACGCCGTCCTGTTCGGTGAAAATTGCCTGCCTGCGCGAGATGGCACGCGCCTTGTTGGATGGCAGGGCGTCGGTCAGGTCAATATCGGGTGCTTTTTCGGTGAGCAGGCTGTCGTAGCGCCCTAAAATGGCGGGCGAATTTTCCACGACAAAGGGCGGATGCAGCGCACGCGGTGAGGCAAGCCTGAGCCGCACGCGGCGCGTGATGGGCGTGATCGGCATCACACCGAGCAGATCGCCGCTTTTGATGCCCAACTCACGCGGGCGGCGCTCCAGATCAATCACACTGCGCCCAACGGCAAGCATGACCTGTTTGGGCGTCAGCTTGGCAAGCGGCGCATTCAACGCCAAAAGCGCGGGCAGCAAGCTGGCAAGCGGCACATTATCAGAGATAATTAAGCTCTCGGCGTCATCGGGCAGGGCGGTGAAGATAACACCGGTTTTGCTGGCGAGCGTGGCGGCATTTTGCACAGGCGTGAAGCGGCGCGCCAACAAGATCAGCCAGTCGCCGCTGCGCGCACCGAGATCATGCAGGGTGGCGCTGCCAATTTCGGCGGCTTGGGCAACAATCACGGCACTATTTTGCAGGGCATCAGCGCGCAGACGTTGATCGAGGCGCATCAGGCTTGGCAGTGCGTTGCCAATAGGCTCACTATCTACAATTTGAACAGCGAACGCCTCAGACGCGGGCAACAGAAGGGATAGGCTAATCTCTGGCACGTGCGGCTAAAGCTGAAGAGACTCGATCAGGTGGCGGATGGCGGCATTGGCATCAATGGGCTGTGCTGAGAGCTGATCAGGGTTCACGGCGTCTTCTTCAAGCAGCCAATAGCCTTGCGCGGCACGGATGAGCATGGTGGTGCGCGTCTCTGCCTGAAAGTGGCCATCTAGCTCTTGCAGGCGAATCGCCACCACGACGATTTGGCGCGTTTCGTCCAGCACGTTCACCGCGAATGAATCAGGGTAGCCAAGCTCGCGCAGTGCGTCTTGGGCAGCGCGGGCGCCGTTCAGCGCACGGGCTTGTTCGGTGCGGGCGAGGGCGGCTTTTGGAACGAAAAAAGCCGCGCCTTCGGGCGTGCCGAGTGTGGTTGCGCTGATGAGTGTGGTCAGTTTGGCGGAAAGCGCAATTGGACTTTCGATCAGCTCGAAATGCTCTACGTTGGGCATGGCACGGTTGTGCAGCACAATCTGATCGGGCTGGTGATAACACCAGAAGCGCTCTGTGACGCCGCTGGGTTGCTGGCTAATGCCCAATGCAACGGAGTAACTGGCGCCAGCGGTTACAAGGCGCACCACATCCGCGGCGATGGCGGGCGTGTTCTCGTCAAAGGATGTGAGTCCGCGTGCGATTAACGAGTCGCCAGCGGCAACAGCGCGTGCATCGTCAAAGGTGGCAGGCACAGCAAAGCCGCCTATCTCACTCAAACTAAAGAGGGTCATAATGAATGCCAGCTCATCTTGGCTCAAATCTACCGAGCTAATAAGTGTTTGCTCAGTCACGCTCAGATACTCCGATTGGCTTCGCTGCTGTGCTATAATTACAAAGTCTATTATACAACTTGATGCAACGCTAAGGGTAACTTTTCGTTCTGGGCATTCGCCTAAAGCATAAACAGCTCAGCCTCTGCCTTCGGCATAGCCTACGGATTTATCGGCAGCCACGCGCACAGCAATCACCCGCGCCTCTGCCGTCTTAGTTGCCTCTGCATACACACCACAGACCACAATCGCTTTTCGCCCAGCGAGTTCCTCCACTTTGGCGCGCAGCACAATCGGTTGCAGCAGCGGCGTTGGTGCTAGAAAACTGACGTTCAGGTTGCCCGTCACGTAGCTGATGGCAGGCAGGGAGCCGTGCGGACGCCCTTCAACGATGTAGGTGTGGGCAATCGCAGTCCAAACCGAGTGGCAATCGCACAGCGAGGCAAGCAAGCCGCCATACAGCACATTTGGAAAGCCTGCGTTATGGTAGGGCTGTGCGGTGAAGGTGCAGTACGCCTCGTTGGTGGTGGCGTCCCAATAGCTTTTAATGTGCAGTCCGCGTGTATTGGCAGGTCCGCAGCCATAGCAGGTGCTTTCTGCCCACACATCTTGCAGTGCGGCAACCGTTGGTGAATCGGACATTACCTATTACCTTTCCTTATCCACACACTACCATACCGCACAGCGGCGGAGTCTAGCAAGTATAGGTAACTACACTAAACGCACTTGCGCTAGAAACGGGTATTTTGGGGTGTGGGAAAGGCGCGGTTCGTGGATCACGACCTATGACAAGAAGTTAGGCAGGGACGGTCATATTTCCCGCCCCTGCTATAGCAGCTTGCTTAGGCGAGCAGCGGCGCCATGACCAGCGCCACAATTGCCAGCAATTTCAAGAGGATGTTGAGCGACGGTCCTGACGTATCCTTGAAGGGATCGCCGACCGTATCGCCCACCACAGTCGCTTTGTGCGCGTCCGAGCCTTTGCCACCCAAATTGCCGCGCTCAATGTACTTCTTAGCGTTATCCCACGCGCCGCCGGCGTTTGCCATCAGCACAGCGACCATGAACGCCACCAACAGCGAGCCGATCAACATACCGATCACGGTCTCGGCACTGATGAAGCGCGCAAAGTCTGTGCCGCGTGCCAAGCGCGCACCTACAATCAGGATGACCGGGATGGCAACTGCCAAAGTGCCGGGCAGGATCATCTGGCGGATGGCGCTGTCCGTGCTGATTGCCACACAGCGGGCATAGTCAGGGTCTGCCTTGCCTTCCATCAAGCCCGGAATTTCCTTGAATTGGCGGCGCACTTCCACCACCACGCCACGCGCTGCCTTACCGACTGCGGTCATGGTCTGCGCGCTGAACAGCAGCGGCAGCATACCACCTAGAATGAAGCCCGTGATCAGGCGCGGATCAAGGATGTTGATGCTGCTGATGCCCGTCACACTGACAAAGGCGGCGATCAGGGCGAGCGCCGTCATCAGCGCGCTGCCAATGGCAAAACCCTTGCCGACGGCTGCCGTCGTGTTACCAAGCGAATCGAGCGCGTCGGTGCGCTCACGGACTTCCTTGCCCAAATGGGACATCTCCGCGATGCCGCCGGCGTTATCAGCAACGGGACCGTAGGCGTCGGTGGCAAGCGTGATGCTCAGTGTGGAGAGCATACCGACTGCTGCGATTGCCACGCCGTACAAGCCGTTGGCAGCCGTATGTGCGACTAAGGTTGCCACGATCACGATCAGCGCTGGCACAACCACGCTCAACATGCCAAGCGCCATGCCCTGAATGATCACGATTGCCGGGCCGCCTTCCGAACTTTCGGCAAGGTAGCGCGTTGGACGGTAATTATCACTGGTGAAGTATTCGGTTGAGAAGCCGATTGCCGCGCCTGCCACCAAGCCCGCGATGGCAGCGATTGCCACACCGATGCCCAGATCGAACAGCAGCGCCAACACCACCATGATCACGGCGATGATGCCGCTGGCGGCGTACACAGCACGGCGCAGGCTGCCCAAAAGCTGCCCTTGCGTGGCGCCTTCCTGAGCGCGCACAAGGAAGGTGCAGCCGATGCTTACCACCAAGCCAAGCGCTGCAATCAGCAGCGGATATGCCTGTGCGGCGCCGGACTTGGCAGCCTCGATGCCGCTGCCCGCCAGCACCGCTAACGAGATCGAGGCGATGATCGAGCTGGCATAGCTCTCGAACAAGTCCGAACCCATGCCCGCCACATCACCCACATTATCACCGACGTTATCGGCAATCACGGCAGGGTTGCGCGGATCGTCTTCTGGGATGCCCGCCTCCGTCTTGCCAACGAGGTCAGCACCCACGTCTGCCGCTTTGGTGAAGATGCCGCCGCCCACACGGGCAAAAATGGCGATTGCCGTGCCGCCGAAGCCGAAGCCCGTCAGCGCGCTGGCTGCCAATTGCGGATTATCAATGACGTTGCCCAGAATGATGATCAGGGCGCCAATGCCCAAGAGTGCCAGCGAGACGACGGTCGTCCCCATGACGGAACCGCTGGCAAAGGCAACGCGCAAGCCGCTATCAAGGCTTTCTGAGGCAGCTTGCGTGGTGCGGCTGTTGGCGCGCACCGCGATCTGCATCCCGAAGAAGCCCGCCAAGCCTGAGGCGAGCGCGCCGCTGACGAAGGCAACCACCGTCCATGGGCTAAGGTCGAATTCTGGCACGCTGCTAATCAAGAGCAGCAGCGCGCTGACCAAGACCACGAACATTGCCACGTAAAAATATTCACGGCGCAAGAACGCCGCGGCGCCTTGCTGCACCGCCGCCGCGATTTTCTGCATGGTGTCGTTGCCGGGATTTTGCTGCATGACCCATGCGCGCTGGCGGAAGGCAAAGGCAAGCCCGCCCACAGCCACGATGGCAACAATCCACCGTGCGTTTTCGATGAAGAACTCCATAGCTAAAATTTGCTCCTTAGTTGTGCGCGAAAATGTCGTTAGGCGTCGCTGAGCTGAGGGCGCTCAGCCAAACGCTATTCTAATCGCACTATTATGCCAAAGAGAAGGCACAATTGGCAAAAGTGGATAGCTCACACGGGTGCGGGCAACAGATTGCCCAACCCGCAATCTCGCCCCGTGTGCAGGGCGGGACTTGATGCACCGTCTGATTCCCTTTCCATTCACTTGACTTTCTGCCCGATTCGCGCTATCCTCATAGAACGTTCGTTCCACAATTGCGAGTGACTGCGAGAGAGCTAACCGTGCCGAGAGAACCTAAACAACCTAAAGAAAAACCAGCCGTGCCGTCGGCGGATGCCCAAGATTCCAGCCCACGCGATCAGGCGATTGAAAAGACCCTGCAAGAGCTGACCAAACGCTTTGGCGAAGGCACCATCATGCGCTTGGGCGATGCTCAGCATCTGCGCGTGAACATCGTGCCGACTGGCTCACTCGCCGTGGATTTAGCGCTGGGCATTGGCGGCTTGCCACGCGGGCGCATCACCGAGATTTACGGACCGGAGAGCAGCGGCAAGACCACGCTCTGCCTGCACACCATCGCAGAGGCACAAGCACGCGGCGGCATTTGCGCCTTTGTGGATATGGAACACGCCCTTGATCCTGTCTATGCAGAGCGCATCGGCGTGGATGTGGGCAATCTCTATATCGCCCAGCCGGATACGGCAGAACAGGCACTGGAGATCACAGAGGCGTTGGTGCGCTCTGGTGCGCTGGATGTGGTGGTGCTGGATAGTGTGGCGGCACTGGTGCCAAAAAATGAGATCGAGGGCGAGATGGGCGACTCATTCGTTGGGTTGCAGGCGCGCTTGATGAGCCAGGCATTGCGGAAATTAGTCGGTGCGATCAAGAATACCGATACCGCGATGATCTTCACCAACCAGCTTCGTGAGAAAATCGGCGTCATGTTCGGCTGCTTTCATTACAATGCACGCATTCTTTTGGCGGATGGTCGCACCGAGAAGATTGGCAAAATCGTTAACCAACGAATGGATGTCCTTGTACAGTCTTACAACGTCAAAACAGGTCAGTTTGAGCCGCGACGCATCAAGAACTGGTTTAACAACGGCAAAACAGATCGTTTCCTTCAGTTCATTGTGGATTCTAATGAAGGGCGCGGACGGCGCGAATTTGGCGTTACCGAAAATCACCTGTTGTTAGGCGAGTCAGGCTACTCACCTGCTGGTGAGTACAAGGTGGGCGATAAGTTAATGACGGGCGTGAAGCACTATCTAACGCCGGGACACGAGCAAATCGTTATGGGATCAATACTCGGTGATGGCAGCCTGCGCTATGCGAGTGACTATAACGTCTCGCTGCGGATTGGTCATGGCAAGATACAGACGGAATATGCCCTCTGGAAAGAGTCTCTACTAAAGGGATTAGTGCGCTATCGTGGTAGAAACAGCAAAGGCGGTCATAGTTTCGACACACTGCCAATGTATGAATTGGCACGCTTCCATCGGCTAGGTTATCAGGCTGGCAAGAAAAATCCCACGCCAGAAATGATTGACCAGCTTACACCACTAGCAATTGCCATTTGGTACATGGACGACGGATCATTCGACTCAAATCGCCAGAATCGCTGTTCAATCTGTGCGGTAGGTTTTCCCCTTGAAACCCGTGAACGGTTAGTAGCATGGTTTGTAAAACATGGCATTTATCCTACACTGACGGAGCGCGGTTTGATCAATTTTGGTGTGGTAGCAACGGAGCAGTTCCACGAGATGATTGCTCGTTATATCCATCCCTCTATGGATTACAAGCTGCTGCCTAACAAACGCGGACGCTTTGTGCCATTTGAACTTGATCCGTGCGAACGCCTAGCGCCGGTGCCAATGCCCATCCTCAAAATCTATGAAAAGCCAAAGACCAGAGGTATGCTGCGCTTTGATATTGAAGTAGAGGGCAATCACTGCTACTTGGTGGATGGTGTGGTTGTTCACAATTCTCCAGAAACAACAACCGGCGGGCGTGCTTTGAAGTTCTATGCCAGCGTGCGCCTTGATATCCGCAAAATTCAGGCTATCAAGCAGGGCGAAGAAGTGGTTGGCAACCGCACACGCGTTAAGGTGACCAAAAATAAGGTTGCGCCGCCTTTCCGCCAAGCGGAGTTCGACATCATGTACAACGAAGGCATCAGCAAATCTGGCGATATTCTCGATCTGGGCGTGAGCATGGGCATCATTGATAAGCGCGGCGCGTTCTTCCGCTTTAAGGAGGGCATGTTGGGGCAGGGGCGCGAGAATGCCAAGCAGTATCTGCGCGAAAACCCTGCGGTTGCCTATGAGATTGAGATGCTCATCCGCGAAAACAGCGCCGCGCTGCCCGCCAGCCTGATCAGCAGCGCCGCCGACGAGGTAGCACCCGCCACCCTAGACGAATAGCCTTCATACAGGCATCTCGGCACTGTTCGTTTCTTCCCACAGTAGCCGCCTCGCCGCCATCGCTTTTAAGTCGGTTGGCGGCGAGGCGCAAACGCACCCCATTTGCACTTGATTTTTAGCCTGTATTGCATAGAATTACAAGTATAGACATGCAGCGCGCATCCTCATCAAAGGCTGCACCCTATATTGGTTCATGCTATCGCCACATCGGAGGCGATTTTATTTTCTCGGATGGCGTGTCCGTAAAATGCTAGTTTTGTTTTCTGCACCAACACTTTGAACAGCTTAAGCCTCGTCCTGTTTTGAACCGAAGGGCTAAGCGTTTAATACTCTTTTGAAGCAAACTAAAGGAGTCTCATCATGTCCGATCAACCGCAATATCTGACGGCAGCAGGCTTACGCGAGCTTGAAGAAAAGCTCGCCTACCTGCGGAATGTGCGGCGACCTGCTGTGGCGGAACGCTTGCATCAGGCGCTTTCGGAAGGCGGTGAGCTGACCGAGAACGCCGAATATGATGATGCGAAGAACGAGCAATCGTTCCTTGAAGGTGAGATACTGCGCCTTGAGAACATCCTGAGCAACGCGCAGATCATCGAGGAAAACGAGGATGCACCGCAAGGCGTCGTCAAACTCGGTGATCGCGTCACCATTCAAGAGAAGGGTAAGCGCACTCAGGAAACCTTCCAGATCGTTGGTCAGGCAGAGGCGAATCCGCGTGAGGGCAAAATCTCCAACGAGAGTCCGCTTGGCAAGGCGCTCATTGGGCGCAAACTTGGTGATAAGGTGACCGTCAAAGCACCTGACGGCGATATTATCTACACCATCAAGGCGATTAACAAATAGCCTAGCCCAACTGCGCTCCGAGAATTGCACCGTGTCCATTCAAAAAGGCGCGTATCGGCTGCGCGGCTTTGCCTGCAAGCTGCACTCTCTGCGGCAGGTAAAGCCCGCTGCCCGTGCCAACCGCGATGCCATTCGCCAACGCGATTACCTTCCCAACGGCAGCACTGCCCGCTTGCACCGTCACCGAATCGGGTGCGCCATCAGGCAAAATCTTGAGCAGTTGCCCGTCCCAAAAGGTATACGCAATTGGGTAAGGGTAGTAAGCGCGCACCTGACGGGCGATCTCGGCGGCGGGCGCTGCCCAATTGATCTGCCCATCTTCTTTTTTGAGCATTGGCGCGTAGGTGTGTCGGCTATCCTCTTGCGGCTGCGGCGTCAGGCTGCCGCTTAGGTAGTCGCGCAGCGTCTCGATCAGCAGATCGCCACCCAGTGCCGCTAACTTGTCGTGCAGCGTTTGCCCTGTCTCGTTGGGCGCGATGGGAACCGACCGCGCACGCAGCATTGCGCCGGTATCTAGCCCAGCATCCATCTGCATGATGGTAATGCCCGTCTCGGAATCGCCAGCACGAATGGCTGCTTGAATCGGCGCCGCGCCACGCCAGCGCGGCAGCAGCGAGGCATGAACGTTAATACAGCCGTAGCGCGGCAAATCCAGCACATTTTGCCGTAAAATCTGCCCGAAGGCTGCCACCACAATCAGATCGGGCGCGTATGCCTGAAGCTGCTCAAAAATGCCCGCCTCGCGCAGTTTTTGCGGTTGCAAAAGCGGGATGCCGTGCGCGGCTGCCACCTGCTTCACTGGTGATGCCTGCAATTTCTGCCCACGCCCCGAAGGGCGATCTGGCTGCGTGACGGCGCACACAACCTGAAAATCCGTCGCGTTGAGCAAGGCGTGCAGCGGTGGCACAGCAAAATCGGGTGTACCCATGAAGATGACGCGGTGTGGCAAAGGTGCTTTAGCCTTTCTTTGGGTAGAGACCGGCAATGATGAACAGACCAACGATGATCATGATGCTGACCAGCAGGAACGCCTGCACACCCGACCAATTCAGGCTGTTGGCGATGAAAATACCAATCACGCCGACAATAATCACAACGATATTCAGGATACGGCGCGGCACATGCCCAAAGGGACGTTGTGGGTTCATTTTTTACTTCCTCTCAGCCGCTAAACATGCCGCACAGTATAGCCTAAATAGGGTGCCTGTGGAATGCCTTTGGGTAACGGTGGTCTGAAACATCTCTACCCATGCTTTCTGATCCCTATCTCGGCTGGCGGGGAAAGGACTAGGGATAGGGGGCTGGCTAGTCTATCCTAATGCACGGATGCATCCAGGTAGCAAGCCGCTGAATATAGCGAAGCATATCCATACGAAAGGCGAACTGCGTGTATGGATATGCCTGCTCTGTGCTAAGCGATTTTAGTGGTGATCCTACTTTCACCACGCTTCAAAGTGCTAAGGGGTTGCCACCTGCCGCAGTTCGATAAGCTCACCTGCTTTCACCGTGACGGCAGAAAGGATGTAGGTTGTTTGCCCAACGGTCAGGTGCAAGTCGTAGGTTCCTGCGGGCAAGGTGAACGTAAGCGGATTATCGAGTGCGACGCGCCCAAGGATCGGCTCCGTGGTGCCAGCTGCCAGCACATCTATAGCCAGTGCGCTTGCTCCGATATTTTGTCCGTTGCCATCCACCACAGTGAGCCTGATCTGCCCCGTCGGGAAGGTGTGGTTGAGCGTGAGCAGTTCGCCCGCCCTGATCTGCACATTGGTGAAGGTGTGCGAGAGCGGTTGACGCAAGTCTGTATCGAGTTCCACAACCAGATCATACGTGCCGACGGGCAGCGCAGCGCGGTAGGGATTGCGGTAGCGCAGATCGCCCAGCAGCGTCTCACGGTCACCGACGGCATAGATCAGGATGCGCGGCTCAAG